>NZ_JAEBEE010000010.1:0-370724 GCF_046548835.1 Streptomyces sp. cmx-4-9
GCCGATGGTACTGCAGGGGGGACCCTGTGGGAGAGTAGGACGCCGCCGAACAATCATTGTGGGAAAGCCCCGCACCAGCCCTTCACGGGCACGGTGCGGGGCTTTTCTGCGTTCCCGACCGGATACGAACGGCCGGCGGCGCCGGTACTCCGCCGCCTGAGTCTGTTGATCGTCTCATCGGGGGCGTCGCGGCGGTCAGGCCGGTGCGCGCTCGTAGTGTGGGGGTATGGGCTATGACCTCGTCATCTTCGACAACGACGGCGTACTGGTGGACAGTGAGCCACTCGCCAACAGCATCCTCGCCGGGTACCTGAGCGAGCTGGGGCACGCGACCTCCTACGAGGAGTCGCTCCGCGACTACATGGGGGCGGCCGTGCACCGGGTGCACGACCTCGTCCTCGAACGGACGGGGGAGAAGCTGCCGGCGGACTTCGACGAGAACCTGCACGCGCGGACCTTCGCCGCGTTCGAGCGGGAGCTCAAGCCGGTCGTCGGGGTGGAGGACGTACTCGGTGCGCTCACCGCGAGCGGTGTGGGCTACTGCCTGGCCTCCTCCGGCACCCATCAGCGGATCCGCGTCGGCCACCTGGCGGCCGGGCTCGACGGATGGTTCGAAGAGGAGTGGATCTTCAGCGCGGACGACGTGGGCCGGGGCAAGCCGGCTCCCGACCTGTTCCTGCACGCCGCCCGGCAGATGGGGGTGGAGCCCTCGCGCTGCGTCGTCATCGAGGACAGCCCCCTCGGCATCCAGGCCGCCACGGCCGCCGGCATGGACGTGTACGCGTTCACCGCGATGCTGCCCGCCGAGCGGCTCCCCGGAGCGACCGGGTACTTCGGGGACATGATGCAGCTGCCGGGGCTCCTGCAACTGCCCGTGTGATCGCTCTACCCACGGGTAGCCCCGGGGCCTACGCTGACCCGCCATGACGGATGATGTGCGGCTGCGCCGGGGGCGCGGCGCTCTGGGGCTCAGTTTCTTCGTACAGGGAGTCGCCTTCGCGCTGCTCGTGACCCGCATCCCGGCCATCCAGGACCGGTACGGGATATCCGACGGCCTGCTGCCCGCCTTCCTGGCGGCCGTGCCCGTGCTTGCAGGGGCGTCCAGCGTCGCCACCGAGCACCTGGTGAAGCGGGTACCGCCCAGCGTCGTCCTGCGGTGGGCGCAGCCGCTGGTGCTGCTGTCCCTGCTGGGGGTCGGGGCCGGGAGCCGGATGTGGCACGTGGCCGTGGCGCTGGGGGCGTTCGGGCTGGCCGTGGGTGCGCTGGACGCCTCGATGAACATGCTCGGGGTGAGTCTGCAGCACGCGTACGGGCGCAGCATCATGCTGGGCTTCCACGCTGCGTACAGCCTCGGCGGGATCGTCGGGGCGTCGGCGGCCTGGGCCGGGGCGCACTGGCACCTCGACCTGTTCGTGAGCTACCTGCCCGCGGTGGCGGTGCTGCTGCCGTCGGCGCTGTTCGGGAGCCGGTCGTACGTGGACCGGATGGACCGCGGCGGCGGACCCGGCGACGCGGCGAAGGGGCTCGGGCCCGGCGGCTTCTCGCTGCTGCTGCCGCTGTGCCTGGTGATGGCGTGCGCGTACATCGGGGACTCGACGGTGGCGAACTGGAGTGCCAAGTACCTCCAGGACGTGCTCGGGAGTTCCGAGCAGCTGGCGACCGTGCCCTACAACGTCTACATGGTGACCACCCTCCTCGGGCGGGCCGTGGGGGACCTGGGGGTGCGCCGGTTCGGGGCGGCGGCCGTGGTGCGCGGCGGGGCGGTGGTCGCCGCGGCGGGGTTCGCGGTGGTGGCGGCAGCGCCCGGGCCGTGGGTGGGGATGCTCGGGTTCACGCTGCTGGGGATCGGGCTGTGCGTGATCGTGCCCCAGACCTTCGCCGCTGCCGGGCGGCTGTTCCCGGGGGCTTCGGACACCGCGATAGCCCGGCTGAACATCTTCAACTACGTGGGGTTCCTGATCGGGTCGCCGCTCGTCGGCGGGATCGGCGACGCCTGGAGCTACCGGGGGGCGATGCTCGTACCGATGGTCCTGGTGCTGGTCACGCTGTTCCATGCCCGCTCGTTCGGTGCGGGGGAGGCCCGATACGGTGTCGGGCATGAGCGGGCGCGGGCTGTTGATGTGGGACGAGGCGGTCACGGGGTATGACTTCGGGCCGAGCCATCCGATGGACCCGGTGCGCCTGGCGCTGACCATGGGGCTGGTGCGGGCCTTCGGCCTGGACCGGGCCGTGGAGGTGCGGGCGGCGCGAGCGGCCGGTGACTCGACGCTGCGGCTCGTCCACCGGGAGGACTACGTGGCCGCGGTCCGCGAGGTGTCGGCCGACCCGGGGGCGGCGGACGGTTCGTACGGGCTCGGGACGCTCGACGACCCGGCCTTCCCCGGGATGCACGAGGCGTCGGCGCTGATCGCCGGGCAGTCCGTGGCCGGTGCGGAGGCGCTGTGGCGCGGGGAGGCCGAGCACGCGGTGAACTTCGCCGGCGGGCTGCACCACGCCATGCCGGGCTCGGCCGCCGGGTTTTGCGTGTACAACGACGCGGCCCTCGCCATCGCGCGGTTGCTGGAGCTCGGCGCGGAGCGGGTCGCGTACGTGGACGTGGACGTGCACCACGGGGACGGGGTGCAGGCGGCGTTCTGGGACGATCCGCGGGTGCTGACGGTGTCCGTGCACGAGCATCCCCGGACGCTGTTCCCGCAGACCGGCTGGCCCGAGGAGACGGGCGGCCCGGCGGCGGAGGGATCGGCGGTCAACATCGCGCTGCCGGCGGGTACCGGCGACGAGGGGTGGCTGCGGGCCTTCCATGCGACGGTGCCCGAGCTGCTGGCGGACTTCCGGCCCCAGGTCCTGGTGACCCAGCACGGGGCCGACACGCACTTCGAGGACCCGCTGGCCCACCTGGCGGTCTCCCTGGACGCCCAGCGGGCCGTGCAGGAGGCCTGCCACGAGCTGGCGCATGCGCATGCGGACGGGCGGTGGCTGGCGCTGGGCGGCGGCGGGTACGCGGTCGTCGACGTCGTGCCGCGGTCGTGGACCCACCTGGTGGGGATCGCGGCGCACCGGCCGGTGGACCCGGAGTCGGCGGTCCCGGCCTCGTGGCGGCAGGAGGCGTATGCACGGACCCGGCAGGTGGCGCCGGCCCGGATGACGGACGGGCGGACGCCGTCATGGCGGGATTGGGACGCCGGCTACGACCCTGCGGACCGTACGGATCAGGCCGTTCTGGCGACCCGGCGGGCCGTCTTCCCGTTGCGCGGAATGCTGACCTGACGGCGGGGTGTTACGCCAACTGTGGGGCGGTCGGCGTGAACTGATGATCCGCCAGGTGGGGTGGGGGAGCATCGGAGGGTGTTGAGCACCGGCGCGCTGCGTGCGCATCTGCTGGCCGCCCGGTTGGCCGGGCCCGTCGCCACCTCCCGGGAGGAGAGCCTGCGCAGCTACCGCCTGTTCGCGGCGCGGGACCCGCGGGTGCTGCTGGGGCTGGAACCCGAGCGGAACTGGGGCGAAGGTGATCTGCTGGGGCTGATGGCGCGCAAGTGCGGGGTGTCGGCGGATCCGGCGCACGTCAGCGGCCCGGACGAGATCGATCCGGAACGGACGGTGGCCGCGCTGGACGCCTTCGCCCGGCGGTTGCGCGCGGCGGCCGGGGCGCGCTCGCCGGTGCTGTTCGGGACGGGGCACCCGCATCGGCTCCTGGGGTTCTACGCCTGCTTGGCGGGTGCGCTGTCGGCGGCGGGATGTGTTGTCCTCACCCCGGCACGGGGGGCCGCTGTCGACATCGTGACCCGGTTCGGCGTACGCACGCACACCATCGATTACGTACGGGGGGTCGCACTGGTGCGTGAACCCGGCGTGCGGCGGCCCGGGAGTGCCACCGGCGTGCACACCCATTCGCCGCTGCCGGTGCGGGTCGCGCTGGGGGCTCTGGCGGAGGCCGGGGGGCCGCTGCCGGAGCTGGTGGTGGGGGACCACGGGTGGGTCTGCGGCGCAGGTCAGCTGGGTGTGGAGACGATCGGGCTGGCGGACACCGACGATCCTGCGCTGTTCGTCGCGGAGGCCGAGGGTCTGGTCTCGGTGACCGTCCCGCTGGATGACGCGGTACGTGCGGCCTTCTACAGACCGCTCACACGCTATGTACTCAATCGGGCCAGTCTGTCGGCCGGCCAGGAGTGGCTGTAGCTCCTCTTCCCCACTCGTATCACGCGCCCCTACTCTGGGGAGTGAGCGTGCGACGACGAGGAGTAACCGGAGGGGAAGCCGGTGCCCGTCATGCGCGGAAGGTCAAGGTGTGTCATGGCTGCAGGCGAGAGGCCTCTCAACGAGGTCGTGTTCCTTACCGTGGCGGAGGTCGCCTCGGTGATGCGAGTGTCGAAGATGACCGTGTACCGCCTGGTGCACAGCGGTCATCTGCCCGCGATCCGGGTGGGCCGGTCCTTCCGGGTGCCCGAGCAGGCGGTCCACGAGTACCTCCGAGAGTCCTATGTGGGGGTGGAGACGGCCTGAGACTGAAGCCCGGGGCACCCTGAAAGGGCTCGGATTACAAGCTCAGAGCTTGGGCGGGTAGGCTAGGCCGACGTAGGTCGTGTGGGCCCAGACGCCCCGCACCAGTGAAGAGAAGTGAGCGAGGGTAGTCGTGGGCTCTGTTATCAAGAAGCGGCGCAAGCGGATGGCTAAGAAGAAGCACCGCAAGCTGCTCAAGCGCACCCGCGTCCAGCGCCGTAACAAGAAGTAAACGGCAGCTGTACGTGTTCTCCGCAGCCCCTTCACCATCCTGGTGGAGGGGCTGCGGTGCAGCCTGGGGACTTCTTCTAGGGAGGCGCTGAGCTCGTGGGGAAGGTCGTGCTCGTCACCGGGGCCGCCCGGCAGCTGGGAGGGCGCTTCGTGCGCCGGATCCAGCGTGATCCCGACGTGGAGCGGGTGATCGCGGTCGACGCGGTGACGCCGCCGCACCGGCTGGGGTCGGCGGAGTTCGTCCGTACGGACATCCGGCAGTCGTCCATCGCCCGCGTGCTGGCCGAGCACGCCGTGGACACGGTGGTCCATCTGGCGGTCACCGGGGGCGGTGCGGGCACCGGCGGTGCGCACAGCACGGTGAAGGAAACGAACGTCATCGGGACGATGCAGCTCCTCGGGGCGTGCCAGAAGTCGCCGACGATACGGCGGCTCGTGGTGAAGTCCAGTACCAGCGTGTACGGGGGCACCTCCCGGGATCCGGCCGTCTTCACGGAGAACACGGAGCCCAAGTCCCTGCCCGCGGGCGGTTTCGCCAAGGACGCCGCCGAGGTCGAGGGGTACGTACGGGGCTTTGCGCGCAGGCGGCCGGACGTGGCGGTGTGCGTGCTGCGGTTCGCGAACATCCTGGGTCCCTACGCCGATTCGGCGCTCGCCGAGTACTTCTCCATCCCCGTCCTGCCGACCGTGCTGGGGTACGATCCGCGGCTGCAGTTCGTGCACGAGGACGATGTGCTGGACGTGCTGCGGCTGGCGGCCCAGGAGCCGCGGCGCGGGACGCTGAACAGCGGGACCTTCAACATCGCGGGGGACGGCGTCCTGCTGCTGTCGCAGTGCTCGCGGCGGTTGGGGCGGCCGACGCTGCCGCTGCTGCTGCCCGCGGTGACGTGGGCGGGATCGGCGCTGCGGACGATCGGGGTCACCGACTTCTCGCCGGAGCAGATAAGGCTTCTGACGCACGGCCGGGTCGTGGAGACCTCGCAGATGCGCGAGGTGCTCGGGTTCGAGCCGATGTACACGACCGCGGAGACCTTCGCCGACTTCGCGCGGAGCCGGGGCAGGGGACTGCTGCCGCCGGAGCGGGCGGGGCGGGCCGTGGAGCGGCTGGCCGCGGTGCTGAAGGCGGCCGGGGCGGGCGGGCTGGACAGGGGGGACGGGGTGGATCCGGACGTGGACGCGGTGGAAGGAGCGAAGCGCTAGTGGCGGACGCCAAGGTCATTCCCTTCGACGAGGACCGGCCGCGCAGGCGGCCCGCGGGGCGCCGGGTGCGGCCCGCACCGGCGCCCGACCCGGTGGCTCCGGCCGAGCCGGCCGAGCCGGCCGCGGAAGCTGCTGCGGCGGGCACGGCAGGCGCGGGCGCCGACGGCGGCGGCTGGGACCGGCGGATCGCCGGCGGTCTGGCCTTCCTGCGGCGCCGGGTCACCGGGGAGTACGAGGTCGACGACTTCGGCTACGACAAGGAGCTGACGGACCAGGTCCTGATGTCCCTGATGCGGCCGCTGTTCGAGAAGTACTTCCGGGTCGAGGTCAAGGGCATCGAGAACATCCCCAAGGAGGGTGGCGCCCTGATCGTGGCGAACCACTCGGGGACCCTGCCGCTGGACGGCCTGATGCTCCAGGTGGCCGTCCACGACCACCACCCGGCGCAGCGGCACCTGCGGCTGCTGGCGGCGGACCTGGTGTTCATGCTGCCGGTGGTGAACGAGCTGGCGCGCAAGGCCGGCCACACCCTGGCGTGCGCGGAGGACGCGCAGCGGCTGCTGGAGGCCGGGGAGCTGGTCGGTGTGATGCCGGAGGGCTTCAAGGGGATAGGGAAGCCGTTCGGTGACCGGTACAAGCTGCAGCGCTTCGGGCGGGGCGGTTTCGTGTCGACGGCGCTGAAGGCGGGCACGCCGATCGTGCCGTGCTCCATCGTGGGTGCGGAGGAGATCTACCCCATGGTCGGCAATGCGAAGACGCTGGCCCGGCTGCTGGGGATCCCGTACTTCCCGATCACTCCGACGTTCCCGTGGCTGGGCCCGCTCGGGGTGCTGCCGCTGCCGACGAAGTGGACGATCCAGTTCGGGGAGCCGATCTCCACCGCGGGGTACGCGGCGGAGGCGGCCGAGGACCCCATGCTGATGTTCAACCTGACGGACCAGGTGCGGGAGCAGATCCAGCACACCCTCTACAAGTTGCTGGTGCAGCGGCGCTCCGTCTTCTTCTGACCGTCCTCTTCTGACCGTCCTCGCGGGGCGTACGGATGCGGGCGTACGAAAGCGGGCGTATGGAAGCGGGCGTACGAAAGCGCCGGCGGGGCGTTCTGCCCGGCCGGCGCTTCCGTATGTGCTACTCGGTGTCCTCCGCCTTCAGACCCAGGCCCGGAAGCAGGCCGGGGAGCAGGGGCGGGAGGGTGATCTCCGGCTTGGGCGGGTCCGGGGTCACCGAGGGCGGCGGGGCCGACTGCCCCGCGGGCGGGTTCAGCAGGTCGCCCGTACCGCCCAGGAGGCCACCGGACGCCGGGGGCGTGGTGCTGCCCGAGGGGGACGGGGCGCTGCTGGTGCCCGACGGGGTGCCCGAACCCGAGGCCGGCGCGGAGTGCTGCTTGCCGCCGGGGGTGCTGGGCTTGGCCGGGGCCGCCGGGGTGCCCGACCCCGAGCCGCGGGTCTGTTCCGGGGGCTTGGGAAGCAGACCCTGGAGCGGCGCCACGTCATGGTCTATGGCCTGGAAGACCGATTCGACTTCCCCGCTCACGTCGGTGAGCTGCGCCGGGAGCTTCTCCCGGAGCCTGCCCCATGCGTCGCGGTGGGACTGGGCGAACGACGACAGCGTCTGGATCGGGCCGAGCGAGCCGTCCCGTTCGTACGCCGCCTGGAGGAGCCGGTGGCCCTCCGAGGCGTCGTGCCGCATGCCCGCCAGTGCGCGGCGGATCTCGCCCAGGGACTCGTGGTCCAGTACGCCCGTGCGGCCGCGCTCCATCAGCCGGCGGGCTTCCGAGAGGCGGTTCGAGGCCTGGTCGAGGAAGAGCTCGCCCCGGTCCGAATCGTCCTCGGCGAACCCGAGCTTCAGGTCCTCCATGCCCCGCTTCACGGGGTAGAGGTGGTCACCGGGCAGGGCGTCCGAACTGGCAGCGGCCACTCCGCTGAAGGCCCCTGCGGCCACACCCACGGTGAGGCCGCCCGCTGCGATGCCCTTGGACCAGCGGGAGCGGGGCCGCAATTTCCGGAGCGAGGTCGCCCGGTGGGCGCCGCGGCCGGTCCGCTGTTCGGGCACCAGAGGGTCCGAGGCGGCACCGCCCCCGGACCTCTCCTCCAGCACCATGGCTTCCATGGCTGCAACGAGCTGGGCTCGCTGCACCACTTTGACGTCTGCGTCCAGTACCGGGCGCGGCATTTCGCCGAGTGCGCTCGCCAAGGCCAACAGCCGGTCGTGGTCGGCAGGTTCGGCAGGTGCCTCGGACTGCTCGGCCGCCGGGTCCGGTTCCGGAAGATCGGACGGGGTCCGATCCTCCAGGGCCTGGGCGAAGGCGTTCGCCCGCCGGTGCGGAGTCACGTTCGCGATCACTGGCGGCACCTCCTCTCGTCATGACGATCGACTCCCCAGGGTGTCCGGAAGGTTGCCCTCCTTGAGCACATCCACCCGTTCGGGTGAGCGGCTTGGGGCAGGGCTTGTCCACAGGGAGCCTGCATTCCGCACAACGAGCGTCGCGGCACTTGGGTTACGGACGAAGGATGATCGGACCACAGCGTCATCGAGGGGTCACCGAGTGTGAGGTTGTGTTGTCGTGTCGGAGGGGTCAGCGGGCGTCTTCGGGGAGGAGGCGGGCCAGCGTGCGGACCGCCCGGTACTGGAGCGTCTTGATGGCGCCCTCGTTCTTCCCCATCACCCTGGCCGTCTCGGCGACCGAGAGGCCCTGCAGGAAGCGCAGGGTCACGCATTCCTGCTGCTGCGGGTTGAGCTTGCGCACGGCCTCCAGCAGGGCCGCGTTGGAGAGGGACTCCAGGACGGAGTCCTCGGGACTGCGCTCGACCTCGTTGGCGTCGAGCATCTCGCCGGTGGTGACCTCCAGCCGGAAGCGGCTGGACTTGAAGTGGTCCGCCACCAGGTTGCGGGCGATCGTCACCAGCCAGGCGCCGAAGTCGCGGCCCTGCCAGGTGAAGGTGGAGATGCGGCGCAGCGCCCGCAGGAAGGTCTCACTGGTGAGGTCCTCCGCGGTCGCCTTGCCGCCGACGCGGTAGTAGATGTAGCGGTAGACCGTGTCGCTGTACTGGTCGTAGAGCCGGCCGAAGGCGTCCGCCTCGCCGGCCTGGGCGCGTTCGACCAGGTCCATCATGCGGGCCTGGTCGCTGTCGGCCGTGGGGCGGCGGGGGGTGGTCTGCGTGCTCGTGCCGGCGGCCGCGCCCGAGCGGCCGCGTCTGCCCACCGTCGCGCCGCCGTCGGTCAGGGCATAGCAGGGACCGGCCGGGCCGAGGCCGGCAGGCACCGCGGCGGCGAAAGCGGGGACGGCGTACGCGGTGGGGACGAAGCCACGCAGGTGGTCGAGGACCGTTGCGCGCAGCGTAGCCAGGCCCGAGGCGTCAACCCCGACAGGTGGGTACACGGGACTCCCAGAGGCAGAGCTTCCATCACGTGCAGTGCGGGACCGTTCACCCGTCGTGGCGACAGATGACCGGTGGCATGCGTTTGAGGAGAATAACGCTTCGTACAGGCAGCGCTACACCCAGTTGCTCAAATCACCGGTTCCGACACTTCTGTTTCGTGTCGAGGGCATATTCGGTCGCAGTTGGTGATCGGTTCGTGATCACTTGGGTGCACGGAATGGAAGCTTCCACCGAGGGCCGCGACCGGGTCGGGCAGGCCGGAGTGCCGCGCCGGGAGGGCGGGTATGGCTGTGGGAATGCTTGGCCCCCGGCCGGGCGGGCCCGGGTGGCCCGTTCCGGGCCGTACGGGGCCTGCCGGGGCTACTTGCGGCGGCGGTGCAGGGCGACGGCGGCGGCCGCGCCGCCCGCGATCGCGCCGACGCCGGCGGCGGCCGGGACGCCGACCTTCACGGCCTTGCGGCCGGTCCGATAGTCGCGCAGCCGCCAGTCGTTGGTACGGGCATGCTTGCGCAGTTTTGTGTCGGGATTGATCGCGTACGGATGTCCGACCAGGGACAGCATCGGGATGTCGTTGTGCGAATCGCTGTAGGCGGCGCAGCGGGTGAGGTCGAGACCTTCCGCGGCGGCCAGCGCGCGGACCGCCTCGGCCTTGGCGGGGCCGTGCAGCGGCTCGCCGACCAGGCGGCCGGTGTAGATCCCGTCCACGGACTCCGCGACGGTGCCGAGCGCCCCGGTCAGGCCCAGCCGGCGGGCGATGATCGTGGCGGTCTCCACGGGGGCGGCCGTCACCAGCCACACCTTCTGCCCGGCGTCCAGGTGGGCCTGGGCCAGGGCGCGGGTGCCGGGCCAGATCCGCTCGGCCATGTACTCGTCGTAGATCTCCTCGCCGATGTCCATCAGCTCGCAGACCTTGTGGCCCTTGACGATGGACAGGGCGCTGTCGCGGGCGTCCTGCATGTGCTCGGGGTCCTCGACCCCGGCGAGCCGGAACCAGGCCTGCTGCCAGGCGAAGCGGGCGAGCTCGCGGCGCTGGAAGAACGCGCGCTTGTACAGGCCGCGGCCGAAGTGGAAGATCGCGGCGCCCTGCATGACGGTGTTGTCGAGGTCGAAGAACGCGGCGGCGAGGTCGTCGCCGGCGACGGGGAATGCGGGCTCGGCCGGTGCCTCGGGTGCTTCCGGTTCCGCTGCCTGCGCCGTCCCGGTGAGGGGTGGCGACTCGGCCAGCGCGGTCTTGCGGGCGGCCTCGGCCGAGGCCTCGCCTGCCAGAACGCTGCGCGCGGTGGCGGAGCGCCTACGGGGGGTGAGCCATCCCAGAGCGGCCATGACGCGAGCATAGCCACTGTGTTCGGGAGTTCCCGAACCGATGGGATGCGGGGGCGTGAACTCTGCACGGCACGGCCGTGACGCTCGGGCGCGCGAGAATGGGGCCATGACTCCTCTGTTGCGCCGCAAGGAAAAGAAGCGCCCCGAAGAGCGGCTGGTGACGCTGATCGGGAAGCCGGGCTGCCATCTGTGCGACGACGCCCAGGCCGTGGTGGAGGCGGTCTGCGCCGAGACCGGTGCGCAGTGGGAGAAGAAGGACATCTCACAGGACGAGGAGCTCTACCGGGCGCACTGGGAGCAGATTCCGGTGGTGCTGGTCGACGGCGAGCAGCACACCTTCTGGCGGGTGGACCCGGACCGGCTGCGACGGGCCGTGCAGGGCTGACCCGGGGCCGCGATGACCGTCGTGGGTGATTTGCGGGGCCTCGGGGGCGTTTCTGTGAGGAGTGTGTACGGTTTTGCCCCCTTCGGGATTTGAACGGGTTCGGCGGGTCGTCGGTTCCGGCGATCGGCGCCGGAGTTGCGTGACCCCGGTCACTTTGCGCGGACAAAACGGACACAATCTTTGTGCACGCGTTCACAAAGGCATAGCCTGCTGTCGACGGGGCGGTCCTGGGACAAGTGGCCGCCTGCAGCCCCGCTCATCCCGCAGGAGCATCGTGGCAACTGGCCGAACTCACCGACCGGCGACCCGCAGCCGAGGTATTCCCGAGGCCACTGTCGCCCGGCTTCCGCTGTACCTGCGCGCCCTCACCGCGCTCTCCGAGCGATCGGTGCCGACGGTGTCCTCCGAGGAGCTCGCGGCCGCCGCCGGAGTCAACTCCGCGAAGCTGCGCAAGGACTTCTCCTACCTGGGCTCCTACGGCACCCGGGGCGTCGGCTACGACGTCGAGTACCTCGTCTACCAGATCTCCCGCGAACTCGGCCTGACCCAGGACTGGCCGGTCGTCATCGTCGGCATCGGCAACCTCGGCGCCGCGCTCGCCAACTACGGCGGCTTCGCCTCGCGCGGTTTCCGCGTCGCCGCGCTGATCGACGCCGACCCCGCGATGGCCGGCAAGCCGGTCGCCGGGATGCCCGTGCAGCACACCGACGAACTCGAGAAGATCATCGAGGAGAACGGTGTCTCGATCGGCGTCATCGCCACCCCGGCCGGCGCCGCACAGCAGGTCAGCGAGCGGCTGATCGCCGCCGGGGTCACCTCCATCCTCAACTTCGCGCCGACGGTGCTCTCCGTGCCGGACGGCGTCGACGTGCGCAAGGTCGACCTCTCCATCGAGCTGCAGATCCTCGCCTTCCACGAGCAGCGCAAGGCCGGCGAGGAAGCCGCCGCTGCCGCGGCCGCCGGCGGTTCCTCCATGGGCGGCGCCGCGCCCGCCGCGGCCGTGGTCCCGCCCGCCGGGCGGGCCGCCGCCGAGGCGCGCAAGGGCGGTCCCGAGGGAGACGTGCCGGCGGTGATGCCGGCATGAGTCTGCTCGTCGTGGGACTGAGCCACCGCAGTGCACCCGTCAGCGTCCTGGAGCGCGCCTCGCTCTCCGCGGACGCCAAGGCGAAGCTGCTGCACGACACCCTCGCCGCCGAACCGGCGGCGGAGGCGGCGGTGCTCGCCACCTGCAACCGGATCGAGCTGTACGCCGACGTGGACAAGTTCCACGCCGGTGTCGCCGAGCTGTCGACCCTGCTGGCGCAGCACAGCGGTGTCGCGCTGGAAGAGCTCACCCCCTACCTGTACGTGCACTACGAGGACCGGGCGGTGCACCACCTGTTCTCGGTGGCGTGCGGCCTGGACTCGATGGTGGTCGGCGAGGGCCAGATCCTCGGCCAGATCAAGGACGCCCTGGCGCTCGGCCAGGAACTCCACACCGCGGGCCGGCTGATCAACGACCTGTTCCAGCAGGCGCTGCGCGTCGGCAAGCGGGCGCACTCGGAGACCGGGATCGACCGGGCGGGCCAGTCGCTGGTCACCTTCGGGCTGGAGCAGCTCGGCGGCGGGCGGCTGCCGGTGCCGGAATGGGCCGCGGGCAAGCGGGCGCTGGTCATCGGCGCCGGCTCGATGTCCTCGCTGGCCGCGGCCACGCTGGCGCGGGTCGGGGTGGCCGAGATCGTGGTGGCCAACCGGACCGCGGAGCGCGCCGCGCGTCTCGCTGAAATTCTGGTTGCCTCGGGCACCGGGGTGAAGGCTTCGGCCGTCGCCATGTCCGAGGTCGCGCACGAGCTGACACGAGTCGACGTGGTGGTGTCCTGTACGGGCGCGACCGGGCTGGTCCTGACCGCCGACGACGTGGCTGCCGCGGTCGCCCTGCCCTCGCCCGAGGACGCCGCCGCTGCGGTGCAGGGCGCCGGCCGGGACGTCGCCCCGGACCCCGCGCCGCAGGCACCCCCGGCTGCTGCCGGGCGGGCCCCCGGGGCGGGGCTGGACGCCGCCGTCGTGGCCCGGCTGGCGGCCGCGGCCAAGGACGGCGGGCGGATCCCCGACGCCGGAGCCGTGCGGACCCTGACGGCGGTGTCCGGGGCGGACGCCTGCCCCGTCGGCCCCGACGCACCCGCCGGCGACGGCCGCGCCGCGCTGACCGGGGTCGACGCCGACTCGCTGGAGCTGCACGGCACCTGGGCCGACCAGGGCGAGGCCGCCGCGCACCGCCAGCCCCGGCGCAGCGCCCGCGCCCACGGCGACGGCAGCGCGGTCCGCCTGGCGCTGCTGGACCTGGCCATGCCCCGGGACATCGACGCGGCCGTGCACCGCATCCCCGGGGTGCGGCTCGTGGACATCGAGTCGCTCGCGGAGGCGTCCGCCGACGCACCGATGGCGGCCGACGTCGACGCCGTGCGCGCCATAGTCGCCGGGGAGGTGGCCGCCTTCGGTGCGGCCCAGCGGGCCGCGCACATCACGCCCACCGTCGTCGCCCTGCGGGCGATGGCCGCCGAGGTCGTGGCCATGGAAGTGGCCCGCCTCGACGGACGGGTCCCCGATCTCGACGAGCGGCAGCGGGCCGAGGTCACCCAGACCGTGCGCCGCGTCGTCGACAAGCTCCTCCACGCGCCGACCGTGCGCGTCAAGCAGCTCGCGAGCGAACCCGGCGGCGCCGGGTACGCGGACGCACTGCGCGAACTCTTCGATCTCGACCCCCTGACGGTGGCCTCCGTCAGCCGGGCCGACGCGGCCGACAAGAACGACGACTCAGGACGGGCATCATGAATCCACGTCTCGACCAGCCCCTCCGGCTCGGCACGCGGCGCAGCAAGCTGGCCATGTCCCAGTCAGGCCATGTCGCCGACGCGGTCCGGGCGGTCACCGGCCGCCCGGTCGAACTCGTGGAGATCACGACGTACGGGGACGTCTCGCGGGAGAACCTCGCCCAGATCGGCGGGACCGGCGTGTTCGTCACCGCCCTGCGCGAGGCGCTGCTGCGCGGCGAGGTGGATTTCGCCGTGCACTCGCTGAAGGACCTGCCGACCGCCCAGCCCGGGGACCTCGTGGTCGCGGCCATGCCGCAGCGCGAGGACCCCCGGGACGCGCTCGTCGCGCGGGACGGCCTGACCTTCGAGCAGCTGCCCGACGGCGCCCGCATCGGCACCGGTTCGCCGCGCCGCATGGCGCAGCTCAACCACCTGGCGCTGTCCCTCGGCAAGCGGGTCGAGACGGTCGCGATCCGCGGCAACGTGGACACCCGCATCGGCTTCGTACGGGACGGCGTGCTCGACGCGGTGGTCCTGGCCGCGGCCGGGCTCAACCGCATCGGGCGCAGTGCGGAGGCGACCGAGCTGCTGCCGGTCGACAGCGTGCTGCCCGCTCCCGGCCAGGGCGCCCTGGCCGTGGAGTGCCTGGCGTCCGACGCGGACCTGATCGCCGCGCTCGGCGAACTCGACGACCCCTACACCCGGGCCGCCGTGACTGCCGAGCGCTCCCTGCTCGCCGCTCTGGAGGCCGGTTGCAGCGCACCTGTGGGTGCGTTCGCCGACCTCTTGGCCGACGGTCAGATCGTCAATGAAATGCGCCTGCGCGGCGTCGTCGGCACGCTCGACGGCTCGACGCTGGTGCAGCTGTCCACCACCGGTCCCGTGCCCCAGTCGTACGACGAGGCCATGGCGCTCGGCCGCGAACTCGCGGACGAGATGCTGGCCAAGGGCGCGGCCGGTCTGATGGGGGAGCGATCGCTTTGAACCCCACACGTCCGACCACCTCCGCTTTTCCGGGCGTCACCGCCCACGGACACGTCACCTTCCTCGGTGCCGGCCCCGGCGACCCGGGTCTGCTGACGCTGCGCGCCGTGGAGGCGCTCGCGGCAGCGGACGTGCTGATCGCGGAGCCCGAAGTGCTCGACGTCGTGCGCACGCATGCGCGCGCAGGCGTCGACACGCCGCAGCTGACGGTCGCTGACGAAGCGTCAGCAGCCGCCGGTGTCCCGGTGATCCGGGACGCCGCCAATCTTGTCATGGAGGCCGCACGGTCCGGCAGGCGGGTCGTCCGTGCCGTCACCGGCGACCCCGGGCTCGACGGGAACACGGCCGAGGAGATGCTCGTCTGCGCCGCGGAGGGCATCCCCTTCGAGGTGGTCCCGGGCATCCCGACCGCCGTGGGCGTGCCCGCGTACGCCGGGGTGCCGCTGCGCGACAAGCGGGGCGACGACAACGGCGTGCGCTTCGTGGACGCGCGGGGCGCCTCGGCGCGCTGCTGGAGCGAGGCGGGGGCGAGCGACGGGATGCTCGTCGTCTCCGCGACGCTGGAGACCGTGTCGAGTGCCGCCGCCGAACTGGTGGCCGCCGGGCGCAAGCCCGACACCCCGCTGACCGTCACGGTCGCCGGCACGACCACGCGCCAGCGCACCTGGTCCGCGACGCTGGGCACGATCGCCCAGGTCTTCAAGCAGGGCAAGGTGCTGCCCTCGCCCGAGGGCGCCCGCCCGGTGATAGCCGTGGTCGGCGAGCACAGCGCCGCCGCGCGGCGCGAGGACCTGGCCTGGTTCGAGTCGAAGCCGCTGTTCGGCTGGAGGGTGCTCGTACCGCGCACCAAGGAGCAGGCTGCCTCGCTCTCCGACCAGCTGCGTTCCTACGGTGCGGTGCCGCACGAGGTGCCGACCATCGCTGTGGAGCCGCCGCGCACCCCGCAGCAGATGGAGCGGGCCGTGAAGGGCCTGGTCACCGGCCGCTACGAGTGGATCGCCTTCACCTCGGTCAACGCCGTGAAGGCCGTCCGCGAGAAGTTCGAGGAGTACGGGCTCGACGCGCGGGCCTTCGCGGGCATCAAGGTCGCCGCCGTCGGCGAGCAGACCGCCGCCTCGCTCGTGGAGTTCGGTGTGAAGCCGGACCTGGTGCCGAGCGGGGAGCAGTCCGCGGCCGGGCTGCTGGAGGACTGGCCGCCGTACGACCCGGTCTTCGACCCGATCGACCGGGTGTTCCTGCCGCGGGCCGACATCGCGACGGAGACGCTGGTCGCCGGGCTGATCGAGCTCGGGTGGGAGGTCGACGACGTCACGGCCTACCGGACCGTGCGGGCGTCGCCGCCGCCGGCGGACACCCGTGAGGCGATCAAGGGCGGCGGCTTCGACGCCGTCATGTTCACCTCGTCGAGCACCGTGCGGAACCTGGTGGGCATCGCCGGGAAGCCGCACAACGTGACCGTCATCGCCTGCATCGGACCGGCGACGGCCAAGACGGCGGAGGAGCACGGGCTGCGCGTGGACGTGCTGTCGCCGGAGCCCTCGGTGTCGAAGCTGGCGGAGGCGCTGGCCGAGTACGGCGCGGCCCGCCGCGAGGCCGCCAAGGAGGCCGGCGAAACGGTGTTCCGGCCGAGCGAGCGGCGGCCGGGGGCGCGGCGGCGTCGTACGACGTGAGCGGCTTAGCAGGCCGGACGCGGTCCGGTGGAGCGGTCGAGGGGCCCGGGTGCACACGCACCCGGGCCCCTCTGTCCGTAATCCCGTTGTGCGGCGAACCCCTGCCCGGAAAGGATCATCGCCGGACGGGACGGGGAGACGGGGAGCGGATGACGGAGCGGGACGCCGCACTCGCGGCGGCGGTACGGGCGGGCGACGCCGAGCGGGTACGCGGCCTCCTCGCAGCGGGCGCGGCCCCCTATGCGGCCGCGGAGGACGGCCTGCCGGTGCTGTGCGCGGCGGTGGCGGCCTGCGACGCGGCCGTGGTCGAAGCCTTGGTCGAGGCCGGGGCCGACCCGGACCGGCGGCTTCCCGACGGGACGACCCCGCTGCTGCGGGCGATCGGGGGCGGCTCCCCGGCGGTGTTCGAGGCCACCCTCGGCAGCGAGCCACGGCTGCGGCTCGCCCCGGAGCGGCGCGAGGAACTGCTGACGGCGGCCCGCGCCTGGTACGAGGAGGGCCCGCAGGCCCGGCTCCGCTACCTGACGGGCGACCCGGGCCCGGTGCGCACGCGGCCCGTCCCGGAGGGCGAGTACCGCACCCTCACCGAGTTCACCCTGGGCGGCCGGCGCGTCCGCGACGGCCACGGCGGGATCCTGACCGGCCTGGAATGGGCCTTCCGGATCATGACCCAGCCTGGGGAACTGGTGGCCCGCGCGGTTCGGCACGGGGACCCGGAGCACGCCGACTGGTGGGCGTCCGAGTGGATCCTGACGGAGCGGCGCAGCGCCGAGACCTGGGCGGAGGTGGTGGCCTTCCACCGGCACCCCGACCCGCTGCCCCGCCTCTTCGTCGCCGACGTGCTCAGCCTGCAGACCCTGACGGAGGGGCTCACGCAGCACGCCCGCTGGTACGCACGCGAACGTCTGACGCTGCTGGGTACCTGGGTGGAGGTGGAGGACGACGGCGTCGTCCTGGCCCGCCTGCTGCGGGCCCTGTCCGACGAGGGCTTCCCCGGAGCCGAGGCCCTCGGGCTGCGCCACGCCGGGCACGCTGACGCGCGCGTACGCCGCGAGGTGCCGAACCTGTTCGCCCGGCCCCTGACCCCGCGGACGGCCGAAGCGGTACGGGACCTGTGCCACGACCCCGACGCCGGCGTCCGGGCGGCTGCCGCCGAGGCACTGGGCGGCGAGGCCTTGTCGGCCGAGGACCGGCCGCTGCTCCTGGCCCTGCTCGAAGACGCCGACCCGCAGGTGGCGTCCCAGGCCGCCTACGCCACCGCCCGGGGCGCGGACCGTTCACCGCAGATCACCGAGGCACTGGCGCGCCTCCTAGGCGCCGACGACCAGGACGTCCGGCTCAGCGCCGCCTACGGCCTGGCCCTGCGCGACGACCCGCGCACACCGGACGCGTACGCCCGGGTCGGCCCGCTGGGCCGCACCGAGCGCGAGTGCGACAGCCGGGTGGACGGCCTGTGGCGCTGGAAGCTCAGGAACGAACCCAGCGGGTGAGGCCGTTCCAGGCGGCGGGGGCGAGGGTGAGGACGGGCCCGTCGGCGACCTTGGAGTCGCGAACGTGCACCTGCTCGGCAGGGCAGGCGGCGACCTCGACGCAGGCGCCGCCTTCATCGCCGCTGTAGCTGGACTTGAACCACTTCAGTGGGGTGCTCATGTCTCTCCTGGCAACCGGTCCAACAGACCTGTCCCTGACGAGGAAGCTGCCGCGCTGGGTTTCGGAGTAGGCGAGGTGCTGGAACTCGGGTGTCTCAAGCACGATGAAGGCACCGTTGAGGCCCGCGTGGGCGGTGAGCCCGAGGGGCAGCACCTGGATCGAGATGGCCGGGCGCTCGGCGCAGGTGCGCAGGTGCCGGACCTGCTCCCGGTAGACCTCGTCGCCGCCGATGCGGTCTTGCAGAGCCGCCTCCCAGATGACGAAGCTGAGGGTGGGCGGGACGGCTCGGTGCAGGATCTCCTGCCGCTTCATCCGGTGAGCGGTCTGCCGGGAAAGGTGGCGTGGTGCGAGTTCGACGTCGGGGTGCCCGGGACGGTCGGCGCGGGCGAGCCGTGGGGTGGGCTTTAGGCTGGACGCGACTGCTGTCGATGCTCGAAGAGGCGACTGGAACATGAGCACCTACGGATCCTTCCCCGGCTCGCGGCCCCGGCGGCTGCGCACCACCCCGGCGATGCGGCGGATGGTCGCCGAGAACCGGCTGCACCCCTCGGACCTGATCCTCCCGGCGTTCGTACGGGAAGGCATCAGCGAGCCCGTGCCGGTGGCCGCCATGCCGGGCGTGGTCCAGCACACCCGGGACACGCTGCGCAAAGCCGCCGCCGAGGCGGTGGCGGCGGGGGTCTCCGGGATCATGCTCTTCGGGGTTCCGGCCGACGAGAACAAGGACGCGCTGGGCACGGCGGGCACCGAGCCCGACGGAATCCTCCAGCTCGCGATCCGCGACGTGAAGGCCGAGGTCGGGGACGACCTGGTGATCATGTCGGACCTGTGCCTGGACGAGTACACCGACCACGGGCACTGCGGGGTCCTCGACGAGCACGGCCGGGTCGACAACGACGCCACGCTGGAGCGGTACGCGGAGATGGCGCAGGTCCAGGCCGACGCGGGCGTCCACGTGGTGGGGCCGAGCGGCATGATGGACGGCCAGGTCGGCGTGATCCGCGATGCGCTGGACGAGACCGGGCACGAGGACGTCGCCGTCCTCGCCTACACGGCCAAGTACACCTCGGCCTTCTACGGCCCCTTCCGCGAGGCCGTCGGCTCCTCCCTCCAGGGCGACCGCAAGACCTACCAGCAGGACCCGGCGAACTCCCGCGAGTCCCTGCGGGAGCTGGCCCTGGACCTGGAGGAGGGCGCCGACATGGTCATGGTCAAGCCCGCCGGCCCCTACCTCGACATCCTGTACCGGGTCGCGCAGTCCGTGGACGTGCCGGTGGCCGCCTACCAGATCAGCGGCGAGTACGCGATGGTCGAGGCGGCCGCCGAGAAGGGCTGGATCGAGCGGGAACGGGCCGTGCTGGAGACCCTGCTGGGCATCAAGCGGGCCGGCGCCGACACCATCCTCACCTACTGGGCGACCGAAGCGGCGGGCTGGCTGCGCGAAGCCCGCTGAGGCCTCCGCCGCGGCGTACGCGCCGGGACGGATCCGGGCGCGCGGGCGGGGCCGGGTTCCCCCCGGCCCCGCCCGCGCGCCCTGTTTCCTGAGCCCGAGGTGCCCTCAGCCCTTGCTGACCGCCGCGAGGATCTCCGGCAGCCTGCGCACCACCGTCGGCGCGGCCAGCCGCAGGCCCGCCCACGAGGCGAGCAGGCCCCAGCCCACGCCCAGCGGGACGAGCAGCCAGTAGGCGTCCTGGTGGTCCGCGAGGCCGAGCCACACGGTCAGCGCGATGACCGGCGCGCACAACAGCGCCGAGGCCAGCATGCCGCCGAAGATGCTGATCCAGGCCAGCCCGGCCTGGCCGGGGGCCACGTTCTTGAAGGCGCCGTCCGTCGGGATCGAGTACGGGAAGCGGGCCGAGGCGACCGCGCCCGTGCACAGCATCGATCCCAGCAGGGCCAGGGACAGGCCCAGCGCGGCGGGGAAGCCCCGCCAGTCGCCGACGAGCGCGGCCGTGACGGTCGCGACGAGGACCGTGTACGGGACCGTGACCAGGGCCAGCGCACAGGCCCGGGCGCGCAGTTCCACGTACGCGTCGCGCGGGGTCGACAGGGTCTGCGCGACCATCCAGAACGCCGAGGTGTCCTGCCCGAACTGGTTGTACATCTGGATGCCGAGCATGCCCGCGCCGAAACAGGCCAGGTAGACGGAGCCGGTGCCCTGGAGGGCGTTGAAGACCGGCACGATCATGCCGATCGCCAGCGCGGACACCCACGAAGCCTTGGTCTTCGGGTCGCGGACCGCGTAGCGCAGGGTGCGCTGCATGGCCGCCCCCGTCCGGCCGCCGGGCAGCAGCGCCCAGAAGCCGCCCGCGCCGCGGCCCTTCGCGGGCTCGGCCGCGGTGAGGGTCGAGCCGTCCGGGGTGACCATCAGCCGGGTCAGGCCGCGCTCCCAGAACCACAGGAGCCCGGCCAGCGCGGCGAGGGTCAGCAGCAGCTGCGCCGCGGCCCGGGCGTAGGCGCCCTCGCTCGCCGAGTCCACCATGCCGACGGCGGTCGCGGGCGGCAGCCACCGCAGGACCTCCTCCACCGGTTCGAGCCGGGCCAACCCGCCCGTCTCGAACAGGCGCTGACTCGCGAAGTTGGCCACCTGCGCGCCCACCGCGATCAGCAGGCCGCTCAGCAGGGCGAGGTCGCGGCCCTTGCGGCTGGTCAGCAGCCGTACGTTGGCGGTGGCCACGGCCCGGGCCAGGGCCACGCAGACCAGCAGGAGCAGCGGGACCGACAGGATTCCCGCCACCACGCCCGCGGCGTTGCGCGCGACCGCGATCACCGAGCCCACGGCGAGGCACAGCGTGAACAGCGGGCCGATGCCGACGAGCGAGGAGACGAGCAGGGCCCGGACCAGTGGCCGCGGCCGCAGCGGCAGCATCACCAGGCGGCTCGGGTCGAGCGTCTCGTCGCCGGTGGGGAAGAACAGCGGCATGAAGGCCCAGCCGAGGGCCAGGATCGCGGCCAGGACCACGACGACCGTGCCGGCGTGTGCCCGGCCGTGCAGCAGGGCCAGGCCGAGCGTCACGAGGAAGCCCACGACGAGGGCGAAGGCCAGCGACGTGACGTAGGCGGCCTTGCGCTTCGAGGAGCCCTTGAGGCCGTTGCGCAGCAGCGACAGCTTCAGCCGGACGAAGACCGGGGTGAGCGCCACCGCAGCCGTGCGGTGCGGTGCGGCGGCCGTGGCGGTGGCGTCGGCGGTGGTGGTCATGACTGCGCCGCCCCGCCCAGCCACTCCAGGGAGTCCCCGGCGGTGTCGCGCCCGTGCGCGCCGACCAGTTCGAGGAAGGCGGCCTGCAGGGAGGGCGCGCTGCCCCGTACGTCGGCCAGCGGGCCCGCGGCGCGGATCCGCCCGGCGGCCATCACGGCCACCCAGTCGCACAGCGACTCGACGAGTTCCATCACGTGGGAGGAGAAGACGACGGTGGCGCCGGACGCGGTGTAGCGTTCCAGCACTCCGCGGATGGTCTGCGCCGACACCGGGTCGACCCCCTCGAACGGCTCGTCCAGGAAGAGGACTTCGGGGTTGTGCAGGAGGGCGGCGGCCAGACCGATCTTCTTCCGCATGCCCGTCGAGTAGTCCACGACCAGCTTGTGCTGCGAGCCCGCCAGGTCGAGGACCTGGAGCAGCTGCGCGGCCCGCTTGTCGGTCTCCTCACCGGACAGGCCCCGCAGGCGGCCCATGTAGCCGAGGAGTTCGCGGCCCGAGAGCCGCTCGAAGAGCCGCAGGCCCTCCGGCAGTACGCCGATCCGGGACTTGACCGCGACCGGGTCCGCCCACACGTCATGGCCGGCGACCGTGATCCGCCCCATGTCCGGGCGCAGCAGGCCCGTCACCATCGACAGGGTCGTCGTCTTGCCCGCGCCGTTCGGCCCCACCAGGCCGATGAACCGGCCCGCGGGCAGTTCGAGATCGACGCCGGCGACGGCGACCTGCTCCCCGAAGCGCTTCCACAGGCCTTCCACCCGCACGGCGGCCGGCGCGGATCGCGCACCACCCGCATCCTGTGCCCCACCCGTCGCATCGCCCTGGTCCGGCATGCGCCCGCCTCCCGTTCACGTCCCCGTTGGTCGTTCTCTCCTCACCATAGGAGGACGGGGAAGGGCCGGGCCGTTACGTATGTCATGAACTTCCGGGCACGAACCTCACGGTCAGGCCCCGGTGCGGGCGCGGGCCGCCGCCGCCTCCCGGCCGCAGGCGTACGCGAGGGCGTCGATCAGCTCCTCGGTGTCCGGCAGCCACCGGTTCGCCGGCGTGGGGCGCCGCGCCCACTGCACCGAACCCCGGCCGCCGAAGCGGGTGGGCGGGGCGGCCACGTACTCGCCCTCGCCGCGCGCGGCCAGGTCGAGGGAGGCGGGCGACCAGCCGAGCTTGCGGACCAGGTCGGGGACCTTCGCCCCGGCGCCCGGCAGGACGAAGAACAGCATCCGGTGGTCGGGGGTGAGGGCCACCGGGCCGAGCGTGCGCTGCATCCTCTCCAGCCGCGCCAGGGCCAGGAAGCCCGCGGAGTCGGGTACGTCCAGCGCGTCGAAGGTCCGGCCGGTGGGCATCAGGATCGAGGCCTGCGGGTGCTTCGCCCACACCCGCCGGACCTGCACGGCGCTGCCGGTCGCGTGGGCGGCCCAGTCCTTCACCGCCGGGTGCGCGCCCGGCGCCGGGCAGTCCGCCGCCCCGCAGGAGCACAGCTCGCGCCCTTCGGCCACCTCCAGCCAGGTGCCGGCGAAGACGTCCCAGTGCCGTTCTTCCGCGTACCGCACGGCATGGTCCAGCAGCTGCTCGCCGCGCTGCTGGGGGACGGGTGCGGTCTCCGTGACTGCGATGGTCTCTTCCACGCCCATCACAACTCCCGGGGTCACCGGGGGTTACGGGCGTAAACCGGCCGGTGGGCGGAGCATCGATCCTGCATGCGGGGCGCATCGGTGCATGGACGGGGGCGCGTGGGAGGCCGGGGCGCGGTCGTTGGGTACCGACAAGACGCAGAGCGGAAGATTCTCCGCACATCAGGCGGGAAGTGATCATTCCAACGGATCACCCGCGGTCAGCAGGGGGTTTTCATGGCAGCCAGGCCTCTCGTCGCCCGCCAGCCGAACGAACGGCTGCAGGCGCTCATCCAGGAAGCCGGGTGCTCCAACGCCGGGCTAGCCCGGCGGGTCAACATGTGCGGGGCCGAGCACGGCCTCGACCTCCGCTACGACAAGACCTCCGTGGCCCGTTGGCTGCGCGGCCAGCAGCCGCGCGGACGGGCGCCCGGGATCATCGCCGAGGCGCTCGGGCGCAAACTCGGCCGCACCGTCACCATCGACGAGATCGGCATGGCCAACGGCAAGAACCTCGCCTCCGGGGTCGGCCTGCAGTTCTCCCCGACCGTCGTCGGCGCGATCGAGCAGGTCTGCGAGCTGTGGCGCAGCGACGTGGGCCGCCGCGACTTCCTGGCCGGTTCCAGCGTGGCCGCCTCGGCCCTGGTCGAGCCGAGCCGCGACTGGCTGATCACCGGCGCGGACGTGCAGGTGGCCCGCAGCGGCGGCTCCCGGGTCGGCATGTCCGACGTGGAAGCGGTACGGGCGACCACCCAGGCCCTGACCGGACTCGACCACCGCTTCGGCAGCGGGCACGTGCGGCCCGTGGTCGTGCACTACCTCAACTCCGTGGTGTCCGGGCTGATCGGCGGTTCCTACCGGGAACCGGTGGGCCGGGCACTGTTCGGGGCGGTGGCCCGGCTGACCGAACTCGCCGGGTACATGGCCGTGGACACCGGCCAGCCGGGACTGGCGCAGCGGTACTACATCCAGGCGCTGCGGCTGGCGCAGGCGGCCGGGGACCGGGCGTACGGGGGCTACGTGCTCGCGGCGTCGATGAGCCACCTCGCCGCGGAGCTGGGCAATCCGCGGGAGATCGCGCAGTTGGCGCGGGCCGCGCAGGAGGGCACCCGGGGGCAGGTGACCCCGCGGGTGGAGGCGATGTTCTACGCCGCCGAGGCGCGGGGCCACGCGCTGCTCGGCGACGCCCGGGCCACGGCGGTGCTGTCCTCGCGGGCGCTGACGGCGCTGGAGCGGGCGGAGCCGGAGTCGGGGGACGACCCGGTGTGGATCCGGCACTTCGACGAGGCGTACCTCGCGGACGAACTGGCGCACTGCCACCGGGACCTGGGGCAGGCGCAGGAGGCGGCGCGGCGTGCGGAGGAGGCCCTGCGGGGTCTGCCGGAGGAGAAGGCGCGGCGCCGGGCGATCGGGATGCTGCTGCTCGCGGCGGCGCAGGTCCAGCAGCGGGAGGTGGAACAGGCCTGCCGGACGGCGGCGCAGGCGGCCGATCTGCTGGAGGGGCTCCGCTCGAACCGCGGTGCGGAGTACCTGGCGGACTTCCGGGTGCGGCTGGAGCCGTACCGCGAGGAGGCGGCGGTCAGGGAGTTCGGGGCGCGGCTGGAGGCGCGGGCGGCCGCGTGAGACCGCGGACGGAATCGGGGGCGGGGCTGACGGGGGAGGCGGGTGACCGGGTAGCGTTACCCGACGGTTCCGTAGGTTCGGACAGGTCGGAGAGGGAGTCCCGGTGACGGAGAGCGGACAGGGGGGTGCCCCCCAGTCGGGTGCGTCGTGGGGTCCGGACCCGGCCTACCCGGGACAGCCGGAGCCGGAGTCCGGCCACCCGGGCGGGCAGCAGCCGGGACAGCAGGGGCAGGCGCCCGCGTACGGGTACCCGGCGCAGGGCGGGCCCGCGTACGGCTACCCGCAGACCCAGCCTGCGCCCGGGCCCGCGCCTGCGCCCGGGCAGGGGCCCGGGCATGTGGTGGGGCCCGGGTACGAGGGCCCCGGGCAGCCGCACGGCTACGGGTACCCGCCGCTGCCGGAGGCCGTCACCCAGTACATCCCGCCCGTTCCGGCGGCTCCGGGGCATGGTGAGGCGGCGACGCAGTACATTCCGCCGGTTCCGGCGGCTCCGGGGCATGGTGAGGCGGCGACGCAGTACATACCGCCCGTTCCGGCGGCTCCCGGCCACGGGGAGGCGGCGACGCAGTACATCCCGCCGGTGCCGGCGGCTCCGGGGCACGGTGAGGCGGCGACGCAGTACATCCCGCCGGTTCCGGCGGCCCCGGGGCATGGTGAGGCGGCGACGCAGTACATACCGCCCGTTCCGGCGGCTCCGGGGCACGGGGAGGCGGCAACGCAGTACATCCCGCCGGTGCCTGCGGCTCCCGGCCACGGGGAGGCGGCGACGCAGTACATTCCGCCGGTGCCGGCCGCCGAGTTCGACGGGCTGTTCCGCGACAGCAGCGGTGACGGTGTCGCCGGGCACACCCAGCAGTTGCCGCCGGTCCAGGAGCCGGTGCTGCGCCGGCCGCCTCGGCCCCGCCCGCCGCGCGGCCCGGCCCCCGTACCGCCGCCGCCGCAGCACCAGCAGCAGCGCCCGTACCCGCAGCAGCAGGCCCAGCAGTACCCGCCGCCGCAGCAGTACGCGCCCCCGCCCGCCCCGCCGGAGGGCCCGCGCAGGGTCTCGCCCGCCATCATCGTGGCGGTCGTCGTCGGCCTGATCGTCGTCGGACTCGGCGTCGGCTCGCTGCTCGGCGGCGGCAAGCCGCAGAACAACGACCCGGGCGCGGTGTCCTCCGCCCCCAGCGCCAGCGGCTCCGCGGCGGCCGGGGAGGCCCCCGTCGACCCGGCCCGCCCGCAGGCCGTGCAGCTCGACAAGCTCCTCGCGGACAGCAACGACAGCCGGGCCTCGGTGATCAAGGCCGTGGAGGACATCAAGAGCTGCAAGAACCTCGACCAGGCGGCCGGCGACCTGCGGGACGCCGCCCGCCAGCGCGAGGAGCTCGTCACCCGGCTCCAGGAGCTGAAGGTGGACAAGCTGCCCGACCACGCGAAGCTCTCCGCGTCCCTCACGAAGGCGTGGAAGTCCTCGGCGAACGCCGACAACAGCTACGCGGCGTGGGCCGAGGACGCGAAGGACGAGAAGAACTGCAAGGACGGCAAAGCCAAGTCCACCGACAACGCCTCCGCCGGCAACAAGGCGAGCGGCGAGGCCACGAAGGCCAAGGAGTCGGCGGCGGCGCTGTGGAACTCGATCGCCGCCAAGTACGGCCTCACCAAGCGGGACAAGACCCAGCTGTGACCGGCGGGGCCGGCGGGGGTCAGGCGGCGCGCGGGGCCTGCTCCAGGGCGGGCGTCATGTCCAGCGGCTGCTCGCCCGGCTGCGCCACGAGCCGGCCGGCCTGCACGATCTGGAAGGTGACCCGGCCGTTGACGATGCGGGGGAAGCCGGCCACGGCGCGCATGTCCTGGTAGCGCCAGCTCAGGTCGGGGGTCAGGCCGCCGGTGGTGACCGACTCCGACTGGTTGAGCATGCGGCCGACCTTGCGGGCGGTGACCTCCTCGCCCGGCTTGAAGCGCTTCACGATCTCGCCGAGGACGGTGTAGCCGATCCAGGTGGTCTGCGCCCCGCTGTCGTCGGGGTCGACGCTGTCGTCGCCGAAGGCGTGCTCGGAGATCACCTTCCGCATCGGCTCCCACAGCGGATCGCCGGACACCGGGTACCAACTGGTCAGGTACGCGCCTTCGAACGGGCTCTCCCGGCCTCCGGTGCGGTCGACCAGGGACTGGCTGACGCTGCCCAGGACCGAGGAGATCTGCGGGGTCCGCTGCTGGGCGTCCAGGCGGCGGAAGGCGTCGAAGAAGGTCTCGGTGCGCTCGCCGAGCACGGCCGTCACGCAGCCGCGCCCCTTGTCCTTGTCCTTGTCCTTCTCCTTGCCGTCCTTGCCGTCGTTGGCGTCCTTGCCGCCCGAGGTGGTGGCAAGGGCCTCGCGGGCCTGCGGGGTGAAGTCCGCGGAGTCCTCGGCGGCCCGGATGTCGCTGGCCTCGGCGACCTTGTTGGCCTTCAGCCCGGCATTGAGCAGCACCGGCAGCGAATCGCCCGCAAGGGTGTCGGGACGGACCAGGGCCACCTGGCTGCACGCCTTCCCCAGTTGGTGCCCGGCGCCGGCGAGGAGCACGGGCTGGCCGCCGTTGACCGGGTAGGACAGCGTCGACTGGAACTCCTCGGGGGAGACCCCGTACCCGCCGATGAAGGGGATGCCCTCGGCTTCCAGCGGGGCCATGAAGGCGCGTCCGTGCTGGCTGTAGGAGCCGACGACGGCGACGGCCTTCGCGGCTGTCGCCTTGCGCGCGCAGTCGGCGGCGCCCGTCGGGGTGTTCTTCTCGTTGCAGGTCAGCACGCGCAGCCTGTGGCCGTTGATGCCGCCCTTGGAGTTGACCCACCGCTCGTACGCCCTGGCCATGCCCGGCATGCCCGGCATGTTGGTGGCTCCCGTGTCCTCCGGGGCGAAGGTCATCACGGTGACGGTGCCCGCGGAACCGTCGGAGCCGCCGGGCACCACCCCGCATCCGGCGACGAGACAGGCACCCACTGCCGTGGCCACCAGGGTGCGGGAGAAGGAGGCTGCGCGGCGCGACATGGTCATGTCCATGCACCATTCCGCTCCGGAGGTAACTCAGGAGTGAGACGGGCACAACATCGGGTGACGCCCAGGTGAATTGCGGGAGCACCGCCGGATGCGGGCGCCTCAAGATCGCTGCCGACGGGAACGTACGATCGCGAGCGTGACATTCGCCCAAGGTTCGAAGAACTCTTCCCGTCGCGGTGGCCGCTCCTCCACCATGGGCGGCATGCCCCTCAACGACATGCCGTGGTGGCGCTGGCGCAGCAACGTGCGCTCGGCGCTGCACATGCTCTCCGATCCGGTCTTCCACGAGGACACCTGGCTGGCCGGGGCCGAAGGGTACGGCGACGTCACCGACGCCGTGTACCGGCTCGTCGAGGACACCTGGCTCGACAGCTGGTCGGCCGAGAAGTACGTCGGCACGGTCCTGCGCGATGCGCAGGAGGCGGCCCTGGTGGACCTCGCCGTGCTCCGGGTGCTGCGGATCCTGCATCAGGTCGGGCCGGACGCCCCCGTCTCCGCCTACCTGGAGCACCACGCCTGGCCCGAGGCGGTACGGGCGGCACGCGAGGCGCACGTACGGCTGGCGACGGCCGACGGGGAGGACCCGGACGCGCGGCCGCGCTCGCTGGAAGTCCTGAGGATCCTGACGCGCACGGTGTGAAAGGCTGTGCGGTCATGAGCGACGACCCACAGCCCCAGTCCCAGTACGTCCTGACCATGTCCTGCCCCGACAAGCAGGGCATCGTGCACGCCGTGTCGAGCTACCTCTTCATGACCGGCTGCAACATCGAGGACAGCCAGCAGTTCGGAGACCGGGAGACCGGCCTGTTCTTCATGCGGGTGCACTTCGAGGCCGAGCCCGCGGTGACCCTGGAGAAGCTGCGAGCGAGCTTCGCCGCGATCGGCGAATCGTTCAGGATGGACTGGCAGATCCACCGCTCCGAGGAGCGCATGCGGATCGTCCTGATGGTGTCGAAGTTCGGCCACTGCCTCAACGACCTGCTGTTCCGCACGAGCATCGGGGCCCTGCCGGTCGAGATCGCGGCGGTGGTCTCCAACCACACCGACTTCGCCGAGCTCGTCGGCTCGTACGACATCCCCTTCGTGCACATCCCGGTGACCAAGGACACGAAGGCGGCGGCGGAGAACGAGCTGCTCGAACTCGTACGCACCGAGAACGTCGAGCTGGTGGTCCTGGCGCGGTACATGCAGGTGCTGTCCGACAACCTGTGCCAGGCGCTGAGCGGGCGGATCATCAACATCCACCACTCGTTCCTGCCGAGCTTCAAGGGTGCGAAGCCGTACCACCAGGCGCACGCGCGCGGGGTGAAGCTGATCGGTGCGACCGCGCACTACGTCACGGCGGACCTCGACGAGGGCCCGATCATCGAGCAGGAGGTCGAGCGGGTCGGCCACGAGGTGACCCCGGACCAGCTGGTGGCGGTCGGGCGGGACGTGGAGTGCCAGGCGCTGGCGCGGGCCGTGAAGTGGCACAGCGAGCACCGGGTGCTGCTGAACGGGTCGCGGACGGTCGTCTTCGCCTGATCCCCTGCGGGGTTGCTGCGCGGGGGCCGGGTGCGGAGCCGTTGCACGGGGCTCCGCCCCGGACCCCGCGCCTCGGTCGCCGGCGGGGCGGAGGCTGTGCGTCGGGGGTCAGAGGCGGCTGAGGGAGGCTGCCGCGAACAGGACGTCGCGGATGGCCTCGCGGTCGCCGTGCTGGCCGACCGCGGCTTCCTCGGGGGCGATGTGACCCGCGGCGAGCTGGCAGAACTCGACGCCGTCCAGGGCGATCTCCGCGACCGTGCGGTCCGGTGAGGGCTTCGCCCCGGGTGAGTCCAGGGCGATGTCCCAGCCGCCGCCGCCCGCGCCCTCGATCTCCAGGTGCAGGGTCCGTCCCGGTGCGCCGGCCGCGACCAGGCCGCGGGCCGGGGCCGCCAGGCCCGCACGGCGGCGCTGGGCCAGCGCACTCGGCAGCAGCCGGGCCGCCAGGTCGATCATCCCGTGCAGATGGGGGCCGGACGGCGCCTCGTACGGGTAGTCCACCGCCTCCGCGATGTCCCCCGCGTGGACCCAGCACTCGAAGGCCCGCTCCAGCAGGGCGTCCCCGAGCGGCAGCGCGAAGTTGCCGTAGTCCACCGCCAGTTCCGCGACGCCGCGTCCGGCGAAGGACACCGTCCGGACCAGGGTGTGGCCCTGTTCCCGCCAGGGTGTGCGGACCTGCCGGGTCGGAGGGTACGCCGAGGCGTTCCAGTAGTGCTCGGTGCGTACGGACGGGCCGCCGGGCGGTGCGTCGGAACCCAGCGGGTCGTCGAGGCCGAGCGCGGTGGCGACCAGGCCGTCCACCGTCATCAGGTGCCCGATCACCCCCGCCACGGTGGTGCGGCGGGACCGGCGCTGCTCCTCCTCGAACCACTTCAGGCGCACCGGGGTGTGCCACTCCGAGTCCCCGAAGTCCTGGAGCAGCGCGTCGAGCCGTGCCGTCTCGGTGTCGTACGGGTTCGCCCACACCGGAACCGGGATGCGGGCCGGCCGCTTGCCCAGGCAGTCCTCCAACACCCGGGAGCGCAACAGCGGCTTGAGGTCGAGGGTCTCCTCCGGGTGCAGCAGGCCGACCGCGTCGCGCAGCCGCAGCGCCTCCTCGGCGCAGGGTGCGCATTCGGTGAGGTGGTCCTCCACCGCCTGCGTCTCCTCGGCGGAGCACGCTGCCAGCGCCCACGCGCCGAGCAGCGACTTCAGCACGGCGTGCGTGGGCGGCGGTGCGGGCACGGCCGCGGGTTCGGGGTCCGGCAGGAGCCGGGGCGCGCGCTGCGGGTCCAGGTCGTCGGCGGCTCCGCGCGGGCCCGGTATCCGGGGCCGGCCGCCGGGACGTTCGTATCCGTCGTCGGGCGACTGGGCGGGGCCGTTCATCGGGGCGTTCCGTATTCGCGAGGGCCGTGTCCGGGCCGGGAGGCGTCCTCCTGCGGGAGGGCGTTGGCGGTCGACAGGAGCTGGAGTCCGAGCCGCAGCCGGCGGCGTGCCTCGTCCTCGCTGATCTGGAGGTCGGCGGCGGCCTGGCGGTAGTCGCGCCGCTTGAAGTAGGCCAGTTCGAGCGCGGCGCGCAGCGGCGCGGGCATGGAGGTGACGATGTAGTCCGCGCGGGCGGCGGCGTTGGCGCTGCGCACCTTCTGCTCCAGTTCCTCGCGCGAGCCCCGGCCCAGCTCCGCCTGGCGCAGCCGGGCCACGGCCTGGCCCTGGGTGATCCGGGCGACCCAGGAGCGCAGGGAGCCCTGCTTGGGGTCGTAGGCGTCCGGGTTCTCCCAGATGTAGCCGAAGACTTCACGGGTGATCCGGTCCGCGGCCTTCTCGTCTCCCAGCACCCGGTGCGCCAGGCTGTGCACCAGCGAGGCGAAGCGGTCGTACAGCTCCCCGAGCGCGGCGGCCTCGCCGCGGGCGAGCCGCTGCTGCATGCGGCGGTCCCAGCGCGGTGGTACGTCCTTCGGCATCAGTGCCCCCAGCCGTGTGTCGACACGACGAATGTAACGGGCACATGGGGCAGCGCGCCTGTTTTGGGCGAAGCCCGTCCCCGGAGAGTGCCCTCCGTGGTACGAGCCTTCCTCGCCGTGCCCGGCCGCAACCGCGCGGCTGGAGGCGGCACATGGGTACTGGTGTGCGCGCCCCGCCGCGCTTCCCGTGCGCGGGTTCGATGCGGCCGCCTCTGTGACCGCTTCGCTTAACGTGCAGGCCACGGAGGACGTACGCTCCTGCCTTGTCTTGAAACCGAACCCACCGCACATGTGAAGGCGGAACGCCGCATATGGACAGCGCAGAGTACGAGCGCAAGATCGCCGCCCGGTTCGCCACCTTCGACCAGGACGGCTCCGGCTACATCGACCGGGAGGACTTCAGCATCGCGGCGAAGGCGGTGCTGGCCGAATTCGGCACCGCGGCCCGGTCGGACCGCGGCCAGGCCGTCTTCGCGGGCGCCGAGGCCTTCTGGCAGGGCATGGCCGGGATCGCCGACGTCGACGGCGACCAGCGGGTGTCCCGCGAGGAGTTCATCACCGGCGCGGCCAAGCGGCTGCGCGACAGCCCGGACCGGTTCGCGGAGATCGCGCGGCCCTTCCTGCGGGCCGTGATCGCGGTGGCGGACGAGGACGGCGCCGGGGCGACGCCGCCGGCTGCCGCCCGGGTGCTGCGGGTGCTGGGCACCGCCCCCGAGGTGGCCACCCGGGTGGCGGCCGCCCTGGACACCGACGGCGACGGCCGGATCTCCGAGGAGGAGATCCTGGCGGCCTTCGCGGGCTACTGCGGGGTGGAGGCCCCGGACGCGTAGCGCCGCCGTCCGCTGTGCCCCCTGCGGGGGGCCGCGGGTCCGTGCCGCGCCGTGAGCCCTGCCGGGAGGGCCTGCGGGGTCATCCGGCGGGGGCGGCGTAGCGTTCGCGGAGCCGGTACTTCAGGACCTTGCGCAGGGCCTCGTTGCGGGGCAGGGACTCCAGGAGCTCCAGCTGCTCCGGGAGCTTGTGCGTGGCCAGGCCTTGGGTGCGCAGGTACGCGGTCACCTGGGGCAGGGTCAGCGGGGCGGCCCCGGGGGGCTGTTCGACGACCGCGCAGACGCGTTCGCCGCGGTCGGGGTCGGGCAGGCCGATGACGGCCGCGTCGGCGACCCCGGGCAGCTGGTGGAGCAGGTCCTCGACCTCCTTCGCCGAGATGTTCTCGCCCTTGCGGATGATCACGTCCTTGCTGCGGCCGGTGAGGACCAGGTAGCCGTCCCCGGTCAGGTGGCCCAGGTCGCCGGTGACGAGGTAGCCGTCGGCGTCGAAGGCCTCGGTGGCCTCGTCCCGGTTCAGGTAGCCCTGGCAGACGGCCTCGCCGCGCAGCCGTACCTCGCCGTCGGCGCCGGCCGGCAGCTCGGACCCGTCGGGTCCCGTGATGCGGATCGACATGGAGGCCGGGGGGCGGCCCTCGGTGGTGGCGAGGTGCTCGGCGGTGTCGTCGGGGGCGCCCATCGTGATCATCGGGACCTCGGTCATGCCGTAGCCGTGGGTCAGCTGGCAGCCCAGCTCGCGGACGACGGCGTGGTAGATCTCGGGCGGTTTGGGGGCTCCGCCGCCCGCCAGGAGGCGCAGGCTCGGGACGACGGGCACGCCCGGGTCCTTGCGCTGCTCGGCCAGGAACATGGAGTAGAAGGCCGTGGAGCCGCCGGCGACGGTGACCTGGTGGCGGCGGTATCCGTCCAGCGCGTCCGGCATCGCGAACTTCTCGAAGAGGACCGCCGGGAATCCGTACAGGAGCAGCATCACGAGGTAGTCGGGGCCGCCTATGTGCGCGTACGGGAAGGCGATCGAGCCGACGTCGGCCGGGGTCGGGTGCAGGGCGTGGGCGAGGCAGGAGCCGCCGGCGATCAGTGAGCGGTCGGTGTGCAGGACGCCCTTGGGGTCGGAGGTCGTGCCGGAGGTCCAGTAGATCCAGCGGACGTCGGTGCCGTTGCCGGGGGGCGGGGGCAGAACGGCGGGGTCGCCTTCGGGGAGGTCGGCGTACGCCTGGAGGATGCCGCGCGCGCCGAGCCGGCGGGCCATCGCGGTGTGGTCGTGGCCGCGCCAGACGCCGGGGACGGCGAAGAACTCGGCCGCGGACTCGCGCAGCGCGAAGCCGACCTCGCGGTCCCGGTAGAAGGGGATCACGGGGGACTGGACGGCGCCGATGCGGGCGAGAGCGAGCGACAGCAGCACCGTCTCGATGCGGGTGGGGAGCTGCCAGGCCACGACCGTGCCGGGGCGTACGCCCGCGCCGTGGAGGCCGGCGGCGACGCGTTCGGCGCGGTCGTGCAGCTCCCCGAAGGACAGGCGGCGGTCGTTGGCGGGGTCCTCGGCGGCCTCGACGAGGACGGTGGCGTCCGGGGTCAGTGCGGCGCGGCGGGCGACCAGCTCCCACAGGGTCGCGGACCGGCCCAGTTCTGTGGCGGTGTCCGTCATGTCCGTCATCCCGGACCTCCCGTTCATCCCGGACCTCCCGTTGAGCGCAGTAGCTGACGGATAGTCAGATCAAGCGGAGAGCGTAGAGCGCCGGTGCTTGCCGGTCCAGAGGTGGCGGGGCTAGCTTGTTTCTGACGATCCATCAGATTGGGGAGACGGTCATGGAACTGGAATTGCCTCGGATCATCAGCGTCGACGACCACGTGATCGAACCCGCCCACCTCTTCGACGTCTGGCTGCCGGCCAAGTACCGCGACCGTGGCCCCCGCCCCCTGACCGCGGGCATCGGACAGCTGGAGTACACGGGAGGCAGGTACGTCATCTCCATGGACCCCGACGGCCCGCCGACCGACTGGTGGATCTACGAGGACCTGAAGTTCCCGTACAAGCGCAACATCGCCGCCGTCGGCTTCGACCGCGACGACATGACCCTGGAGGGCATCACCCGCGCGGAGATGCGACGCGGCTGCTGGGACCCCGCGGCGCGCCTCGCCGACATGGACCTCAACCACGTCGAGGCCTCGCTGTGCTTCCCGACCTTCCCGCGCTTCTGCGGCCAGACCTTCGCCGAGGCCCACGACAAGGAGGTCGCCCTGGCCTGCGTGCGCGCCTACAACGACTGGATGGTCGAGGAGTGGTGCGGCGACAGCGGCGGCCGGCTCATCCCCCTGTGCATCATCCCGCTGTGGGACATCGACCTGGCCGTCGCCGAGATCCGCCGCAACGCGGCCCGCGGGGTCCGGGCGGTCACCTTCTCCGAGATCCCCACCCACCTCGGGCTCCCCTCCATCCACTCCGGCTACTGGGACCCCTTCTTCGCGGTCTGCCAGGAGACCGGCACCGTGGTCAACATGCACATCGGGTCCAGCTCCCAGATGCCCGCGGCCTCCCCGGACGCGCCGCCCGCCGTGCAGGCCTCGCTCAGCTTCAACAACGCCATGGCCTCGATGATGGACTTCCTGTTCAGCGGGGTGCTGGTGCAGTTCCCGGCGCTCAAGCTGGCCTACAGCGAGGGCCAGATGGGCTGGATCCCGTACGCCCTGGAGCGGGCTGACGACGTGTGGCGCGAGCACCGCGCCTGGGGCGGGGTCAAGGACCTGATCCCCGAGCCGCCGTCCACCTACTACTACCGGCAGATCTTCTGCTGCTTCTTCCGCGACAAGCACGGCATCGCCGCACTCGACGTGATCGGCCGGGACAACGCCACCTTCGAGACGGACTACCCGCACGTGGACTCGACCTTTCCGCACACCAGGGAGGTCGCCCTGGACCACGTCAAGGGCCTCGACGACGAGACCGTCTACAAGCTGATGCGCGGCAACGCCATCCGCATGCTCGGCCTGCCCCTCGACCAGGACCGCCAGGGCCGCTGATGGACCTCACGTACACGCCGCAGGAGCAGGAGTTCCGCGCCGGGCTGCGGGCGTGGCTCGCCAAGGAGCTGCCCGGGCTGCCGGCCCGGCCCTCCCCGGACGACTGGCCGGGCCGGCGGGCCTACGACCTCGGCTGGCAGCGCCGGCTGTACGAGGCCGGGTACGCGGGCCTGCACTGGCCCGTCGACGCGGGCGGGCGGGGGGCCACCCCGACCCAGCACCTGATCTTCCTGGAGGAGACCGAGCGGGCCGGCGCCCCCTACGTCGGCGCGAACTTCGTCGGCCTGCTGCACGCCGGCCCCACCATCGCCGCCGAGGGCACCGCGGAGCAGCGGGCGCGCTGGCTGCCGCCGGTGCTGCGGGGCGACGAGGTGTGGTGCCAGGGCTTCAGCGAGCCGGACGCGGGCTCCGACCTCGCGGCCCTGCGCACGCGGGCGGTCCGCGACGGCGACGACTACGTGGTCACCGGCTCGAAGATCTGGACCTCGCACGCCGAGGTCGCCGACTGGTGCGAGCTCCTGGTGCGCACGGAGCCGGTCAGTGCCGCGGTCCCCAAGCACCGGGGCATCTCCTGGCTGGCCATGCCGATGGACGCGCCCGGGGTGACGGTCCGGCCGCTGCGCACCCTCGCCGGGTCCACCGAGTTCGCCGAGATGTTCCTCGACGAGGTGCGGGTCCCGGCCGCCAACCGGGTCGGGGCGGAGAACGACGGCTGGCGCGTCACCATGGTCACCCTGTCCTTCGAGCGGGGCACCGCCTTCGTCGGGGAGGTCGTTGCCTGCCGCCGCACCCTGGGCGCGCTGGCCCGCCTGGCGAAGGCGAACGGCCGCTGGGACGACCCGGTGCTGCGGCGCCGGCTGGGGCGCCTGCACGGGGAGTTCGGTGCGCTGTGGCGCCTGACCCAGTGGAACGTCAGCGAGGCGGAGGGCTCCGGCGGGGTCCCCGGCACCGGCGGTTCCGTCTTCAAGCTGGCCTACTCGCACGCCCGCCAGGAGCTGTACGAGGCCGCGGCGCAGGTCCTGGGGGCCGCTTCCCTCTCGCTGGAGGAGGAATGGGTGCGCGACCGGCTCTCCTCGCTCTCCTACACCATCGCGGCGGGCACCTCGCAGATCCAGCGGAACATCGTCGCCGAGCGCATCCTCGGCCTCCCGAAGGGCCGGTGAGGGGCGTGCACTTCCAGCCCACCGAAGAGCAGCGGGACCTGCGGGCGGGTGTACGGAGCCTGCTGGCGGGCCGGTACGGGCGGGCGGCCCTGCGGCAGTCGGTGGACACCGGGGCCGCGGTCGACCGGGCCCTGTGGCGCGAACTCGGCGCGGCGGGCTTCTTCGCGCTGCGGCTGCCGGAGTCCGCCGGGGGCGTGGGGCTCGGCCTGCCGGAGGCGGTCCTCGTCTTCGAGGAGGCCGGACGGGCGCTGCTGCCGGGCCCGCTGGTGGCCACGCACCTGGCGGCGGGGCTGGTGCCGGGGGCTGCGGAGGGCGCGGCCGTGGTGACGGCCTTCGACCTCGGGGGGCGGCTGGTGGCGTACCTGGGAGAGGCGGACGCGGTGCTGGGGGCCGACCGGGTGCCCGCCGGGGAGCCGGTGGCCGGCGCGGACCCGCTGACGCCGCTGCACCGGGTGCCCTCGGCCGGGGAGGCTGACCCGTACCGGGAGGCGGGGCCGTACCGGGCCACCGGGGCGCTGCTGACGGCCGCGCTCCAGCTCGGCAGCGCGCTGCGGACGGTGGAGCTGGCGGTGGGGTACGCGGGCGGCCGCGAGCAGTTCGGGCAGCCCATCGGGGCCTTCCAGGCGGTCAAGCACCTGTGCGCACGGATGCTGGTGCGGGCCGAGGTCGCCCGTACGGCGGTCTACGCGGCAGCGGTGACCGGGGACGCGGGCGAGGGGGCCGCGGCGAAGCTGCTGGCGGACGAGGCGGCGGTGGGCAACGCCCGGGACTGCCTCCAGGTGCACGGCGGAATGGGCTTCACCTGGGAAGCCGATGTGCACCTGCACCTGAAACGGGCCTGGGTGCGGTCCGAGCAGTGGCGGACCGGGGCGCAGGCGGAGGAGCTGCTCGCGGCCGAGCTGCTGGGGCAGGCGGAGGCGGAGGCGGAGCGGGAGCCGGCCGGAGGTTCGTAGCGCGCTGTGACGACGGAGCGGGCCGAGGTGCGGGCGGGGCACGGCGGGGACGACGCGGGACGCATGTCCGATTACAGAGAGTTGATATCCGTTTGTGTCCTTCGTCCGCCGCATTACGGACCGGAGCGAGGGGTCGGCTCCGGTACGCTCCCACGAATGCGAGCGGTTGAGCGGCGCAGGCGTCGCACAGTATGCACCACGCCCAGTCCTTCGCGCGCGAATATGCCCGAAGCGCTTGTTGTCGTGACTGTATGTCAACCAAGCTGCTCCGCAAGGGGATCACACTGGGTGATCCCGTCCTGTCGCGAGGCGAAGTGTCCGCCGGTTCGGATGGTGTGAGCGGTGCAGGTGCTTCAGGTTCAGCTGGAGGTAGGACCGGATCCCGCCGAGGTCGGCCGGGCCCGCCGATGGGCGCGGTCGCGGCTGGCGGGTTCCGGCATAGGGGACGACGAACCGCTCGCCGAGACGCTGATCCTGCTGATCTCCGAGCTGGTCACCAACGCGGTGGTGCACACGGGCTGCCCCGCGGTGCTGCGGATGCTGTTCGGCGGACCGGGCGTCCGGGTGGAGGTGGCCGACGCGAGCGACCGTGCGCCGGCCCCGCGCCAGGCGTCCGGGGAGGACACCGGGGGCCGCGGCCTGGAACTGGTCGACGGTCTGGCGGACCGCTGGGGCTGGCAGCGCGAGGGTGCGGGCAAGCGGATCTGGTGCGAGGTCGACCGGGCGCGGAAGGCGGCGTCGGACTGTGCGGTGGACGCGCCCGGTGGAGCGTCGCAGAAATCCGGCCCGATCCGGGAACCGCGCGTGTACCTCTAACGAGGTGTTGACGTTCCGTCACATTTTGATCACCCTGGTGGGGAGCGATTCGACGCGAGGGGACGCCAAGGCAGGCCTTGACGAGTGCGGGTCGCGGGGTGGCGGCCGCCGTGCCGCGCTCGGGGCGTGCATGCGCGCCGCCGCCACCCGCAGGTCTTCCGGCCGGGGCGGCCGCGTGTCGGCCGTCCCGGCTGCTGCCGGGGCCGCCGGGCCGGTGGGGAGGCCGGCGCCGGCGGCGGGCGGGTCAGGCGACCGGCTGGCCGGTGAGCAGGCCCAGCAGCTGGTCCATCTCGGAGCGCCAGGTGCGGTGGACGTTCATCCGCACCGGGGCCTCGCGGCCCGGGAGCTGCATCCGGAAGTTGCTCCACAGCGCATTGCGGTTGACCTGCGAGACGAGGCCCACCGCCTGGGCGGAGGGGATCGCGAAGGCTATCTCCTGCGGGCGGTTGCTCAGCCGGGCGGCCCTGTGGACGACCACGGCCTGCTCGGTGACGGTGATGAAGTAGTACGTGAGGAAGGCCTGGCCGATCAGGCCGAGCATGCTCATCAGCCAGACGCTGGGGCCGGCGATGGCCTGGATCGTGACGAGGGGGCGGTCGGCCGGGTTGGCCTGCGCGATGGCTTCTGCCACCTGCTGCTGGATCGTGGCCTTCTTGAGGGCCATGGGGGACTCCTGAGCGGGAAGAACGAGCCCCCGGCGGTCGGGGGCAACGCAGGGTACCGGGGCCCGGGAAGGGTCCTGGCGGCGGGGGGATCAGACCGTGCCGGTGCAGATCACGTCGTACGGGCGGCCGACGGCGAGGGTCAGTTTCATGGGCTCGGTGGTCCCGGCCGGGCACTCCTCCTCGGTTTTGACGAGGCCGAGCACCTTGGCCGTGCCGGGGCCGCCGGTGGCGCAGGCGACCTCCTGGGCCCGGTCGGTGACGCAGTCCCCCTTGACCAGCTGTCCGCCGCCGGCGCCCGCGTCACCGGGGTGGCCGCCGGAGAGGTTGCGGCCGCAGACGGTGTTGGTGGGGATGCCACCGCCCTTCTTGCTGCCGCCGTAGGAAATGCTGACCTGGATCATCAGGTCGGTGCCGGGCGGGCACTGGATGGTCCCCGGCAGGATGCCGGCGTCCTTGATGTCGACGGCCTTGAAGGTGGCGCCGGAGGCGGAGCATTTCTGGGGGCGGTACCCGTCGGGCTGGTTGTCCGGGTCGGGTCCGCCGCAGTCGCCGACCTTCCACGAACTGGACGTGTCGGAGGAGGACTCGGCGGAGCCGGGGTCCGCGGCCGAGGGCTTGGCGGAGGGGGACGCCGAGGCGGCGGCCGAGGGCTTGCCGTCGTCCTTGCCGTCGTCCTTGCCGAGCCAATGGGAGGCGCCGTAGATCCCGCCGGCGATCAGGGCGACGGTCAGGAACCCGGCGAGCCGGCCGCCGGAGCGCCGCCGGGGCGGCTGGGGCTGCTGGGGCTGCGGCGGGTTGACCTGGTACGGGTTGGCCATGGGTTTCCTCCAGGGGTGGGGCGGTGGGGGCCGGGTGGTGGCGCCCCGGGAGTGACGCGTCATGGACACCTCACGGTTCCCGCGTCCGGCCCCGTGCCCGGTCCCGGGAGGTCAGAGCACGGCCACCGGGGCCACCGGGGTGCCCACCGCGCCGACGAAGGGCTCGGGCATCGCGGAGAGCAGGAAGGAGTAGCGCCCTTCTTCTGCACAGGCTGTGGACAACTTTTCGAGATTCCAGTTCTGGCCCTGGTGCATGCCCATCTCCACCAGGTCGAGCGCGTGCACCGGCAGCCACAGGTTCTCGATCTCCGGCGGGAAGATCTCGAAGGTCAGCGTGTCATTGGCCACCGCCGCGACGTCCCGGGCGTGGAACCACTGGGGGGTGCGCACGGACAGGCCCGGGGACGGGAAGCCGTAGCCGTGCTTGTCGCCCGCCAGGTAGACCTGCACCTGTCCCGTGCGGACCAGGACGATGTCACCGGGACGGACGGCGGTCCCGCCGAACTCCTCGGCCTCGGCCAGGTCTTCCGGGGTCACGGCGTGGCCGCCCCCCAGCCGGTCCAGGCCCTTGGCGCGTGCCACGTCGAGCAGTACCCCGCGGGACACGATGTGCCCGGCCTTGTCGATGCCGCTGTACTCGGCCCGGGAGTGGGCGGTGATCGAGGAGGCCGGCCGGCCGTTGTAGATCTTCCCTGAGTGCGAGACGTGCGTGAGGGCGTCCCAGTGGGTGGCCGACTGGAGTCCCATGGTCACGGCGTCGTCGCTGCACGCCACCGTGCCGGGGCCGAAGAGCTCCTGGTTGATCTGCACCATCGTGTGCAGGGGGTTGACCCGGCCGGGGATCAGGCCGGCCTGGACCCCGTCCTCCTTCAGGGGGAGCGCCAGGGGGATCCGGCGGCCGCTGCGGACCTCCCGCGCGGCCGTCCGTACGACCTCGTCGGTGATCAGGTTGAGCGTGCCGATCTCGTCGTCGGCTCCCCAGCGACCCCAGTTGTTGACGCGCTTGGCGATGTCGTGAAACTCCTCGGGCAGGGCCATGACTCCATCAGCTCCTCGGGAAGGTGGCGGGCAACCGGGTCTTGTGCAGGGGCATCTGACTGGTCATAGAATCTAACGGTCCGTCAGAAAACGCGGGAAGGGGCCGGACGTGGGGAACTTCTTGGCAGGCAAGGTCGTCGCCGTCACCGGCGCCGGCCGGGGCATCGGGCGGGCCGTGGCACTCGCCGCGGCCGCCGAGGGCGCCCGGGTCGTCGTCAACGACTACGGCGTGGGGATCGAGGGGGCGCAGCCCACCAGCGAGATCGCCGAGGCGGTGGCGAAGGAGATCACCGCCGCGGGCGGTGAGGCCGCCGCCGTGGCGGACGACGTCTCCACCATGGAGGGCGGCCAGCGCATCGTCGACACCGCCCTGGCCCGGTACGGACGCATCGACGGCGTCGTCTGCACGGCCGGCATCCTGCGCGAGCGGATGCTCTTCAACATGTCCGAGGAGGAGTGGGACCCGGTGCTGGCCACCCACCTCAAGGGCACGTTCACCGTCTTCCGCGCGGCCTCCGCCGTCATGCGCCGTCAGGGCGGCGGGACCCTCATCGGCTTCACCAGCGGCAACCACCAGGGCTCGGTGGCCCAGGCGAACTACAGCGCCGCCAAGGGCGGAGTCATCTCCCTGGTCCGCTCCGCCGCGCTCGGCCTCGCCAAATACGGGGTCACGGCCAACGCCGTCGCACCGGTCGCCCGCACCCGCATGTCCGCGAACGTGCCCATGGAGCTCAAGGAGATCGGCGAGCCCGAGGACGTCGCGGCGCTGGTGACCTACCTGCTCAGCGACCGGGCCGTGGCCACCGGCGGCGAGCGGATCACCGGGCAGGTCTACACGGTCGCGGGCCCGAAGATCGCCGTCTGGGCCCAGCCGCGCGAGCTGCGCGCCGGGTACGCCGAAGGCGGCTGGACCCCGGAGAAGATCGCCGACTTCCTGCCCGGGACGGTCGGCACCGACCCCATGCCGATGCTGGCGCAGCTGGAGGCCATGGCCAAGGCCGCGGCCGCCAAGGACCGCCCCAACGCCTGACGCCGGACCCGACGACAGGAGGAACGGCGTGGACTTCAGTTTCGGGGCCGAGGAGCAGGAGCTGCGGGGCCGGGCAGCCGCCTGGCTGGCGGAGCACCTGGTGGGCCCGTACGCGCAGGCCCGGGGGCGGGGCGGGCCGGGCAGCGAGCACGAGGGGGTCGGCGTACGGCGCGCCTGGGAGCGCGAGCTGGGCAGCGGCGGCTGGATCGGGCAGGGCTGGGACATCCCGGCCGGGACCTACGGGCAGCAGCGCCTCTCCCTGACGGGGCAGGTCGTGTGGGCGGAGGAGTACGCGGCGCAGCGCGCGCCCGGCCGGGTCGGCCACATCGGTGAGAACCTCCTCGCCCCCACCCTGATCGCCTACGGCACCCGCGAGCAGCAGGACCGCTTCCTGCCGGGCATCGCCGCCGGTGAGGAGCTGTGGTGCCAGGGCTACAGCGAACCGGACGCGGGCTCCGACCTGGCCGCCGTCCGCACGAGTGCCGTCCGGGACCCGGCGGACGGGCGGCTGCGCGTCACCGGGCAGAAGATCTGGACCTCACTGGCCCGCGACGCCGACTGGTGCTTCGTGCTGGCCCGCACCGAGCCCGGCTCCCGGCGCCACCGTGGGCTGTCCTTCCTCCTGGTCGGGATGGACCAGCCGGGCCGGATCGAGGTCCGGCCGATCCGCCAGCTGTCGGGCACCTCCGAGTTCAACGAGGTGTTCTTCGACGGGGCGGTGGCCGAGGACGTCGTCGGCGGTGAAGGCGCCGGCTGGACCGTGGCCATGGGGCTGCTCGCCCTGGAGCGGGGGGTCTCGACCCTGGTCCAGCAGATCGGGTTCGCCGCCGAACTGGAGCGGGTGCTGGCCGTGTACGGGGCCTCGGCCGCGGCGGCCACCGCTGCCGGGCCCGCTCGACCGGGCGCCGCCGGGTCCGCACCGGCCGGTGACCCGGTGCTGCGCGCCCGCCTCGTACGGCAGTGGGCCGAGCTGCGCACCATGCGGTGGAACGCCCTGCGCACGCTGGGTGCGGCGGACGACCCGGGAGCCCCGAGCGTGGCGAAGCTGCTGTGGGGCGGCTGGCACAAGCGGCTCGGTGAACTCGCGGTGGAGGTCCGCGGGGCGGCGGCGGCGGCCGGACCGCTGCCCTGGGCCCCGGACCTCCCGTACGAGCTCGGACTCGACGAGGAGCAACGGCTGTTCCTGTTCACCCGCGCCGACACCGTCTACGGCGGCTCGGATGAGATCCAGCGCAACATCATCGCCGAGCGCGTGCTCGGCCTGCCGAAGGAGTCCAGGTGAGAGGCGTCGTGTTCGACGGCAAGCAGGCCCGGGTGGTCGACGACCTGGAGCTGCGGGACCCGGGCCCGGGGGAGGTGCTGGTGGCCGTCCGGGCGGCCGGGCTGTGCCACAGCGACCTGTCGGTGATCGACGGGACGATACCGTTCCCGGCGCCGGTGGTGCTGGGGCACGAGGGCGCCGGAGTGGTCGAGGCCGTGGGGGCGGGCGTCACGCACGTCGTGCCCGGCGACCACGTGTCGCTGTCCACCCTCGCCAACTGCGGTGCGTGCGCCGACTGCGACCGGGGCCGGCCCACGATGTGCCGCAAGGCGATCGGGATGCCCGGCCGGCCCTTCTCGCGGGGCGGGAAACCGTTGTTCCAGTTCGCCTCCAACTCCGCCTTCGCCGAGCGCACGATCGTTCGGGCCGTCCAGGCCGTGAAGATCCACGAGGAGATCCCCTTCACCTCGGCGGCGCTGATCGGCTGCGGGGTCCTGACGGGCGTGGGGGCCGTGCTCAACCGGGCGAGGGTGGACCGGGGCGAGTCGGTGGTCGTCATCGGTACCGGCGGGATCGGGCTGAACGTGCTCCAGGGGGCCCGGATCGCGGGTGCCACGACCATCGTGGCGGTGGACGCGAACCCGGCGAAGGAGGCGGTGGCCCGGCAGTTCGGCGCCACGCACTTCGTCGACGCCTCCGCCGTCGCGGACTCCTCGGCAGCGGTCCGGGAGGTCCTGCCGACGGGCGCCGACCACGCCTTCGAGTGCGTGGGCAACGTCCGGCTGATACGCCAGGCCGTCGACCTGCTGGACCGCCACGGGCAGGCGGTGCTGCTGGGCGTGCCCGGGTTCACGGAGGAGGCGTCCTTCCTGGTCTCGTCCCTCTACCTGGACAAGACGATCATGGGCTGCCGGTACGGGTCCTCCCGCCCGCAGCGGGACATCGCCCTCTACGCCGAGCTCTACCGGCAGGGCCGGCTGCTGCTGGACGAGCTGGTGACGGAGGTCTACCCGGTGGAGGACTTCGCCAAGGCCGCCGACGACGCCCACCACGGACGGGTGGCGCGGGGCGTGCTGGCCTTCTGACGGCGCGAGCCGGGCCCTGCGGCGACCGGGCCCCTTCGTCGGGGCGCGGCGCCGCCGGGGCGCCGGGTCAGTCGCTGAAGCGGCCGAAGCGGCCCTTGTGGAAGAGCAACGGCTCGCCCTCGCCGGCCGCGCCCATGGCCGCCACCCGGCCCACCACGATGAGGTGGTCCCCACCGGTGTGGACCGCGTGGATCCGGCAGTCGATCCAGGCGGGCACGGCGTCCAGGAGGGGCGACCCGGTGACGGGCGCCGGGCGGTGGACGACCCCGGCGAACTTGTCGGCGCCGCTGACGGCGAAGGACCGGCACAGCAGGCCCTGCTCGGCGCCGAGGATGTTGACGCAGAACACCCCGGCGCGGGCGATCCGCGGCCAGGTGGTCGACGTACGGGCCACCATGAACGTGACCAGCGGCGGGTCCAGGGACAGCGCGGCGAAGGACTGGCAGGCGAAGCCGGCCGGCCCGTCCTCGTCCTCGCCGGGTGGCGCGGTGATGACGGTGACCCCGCTGGCGAAGTTCCCGAGGACGGCCCGGAACTCGGCGGCGCCGACCGGCGTGCGCTCGTCCTCACCGACGGCCCGCAGGTCGGGGCGCGGCAGAGCATCGACGGGTTCCGGCTCCGGTGCGGCGGCGGAGGTGGGGGAGCCCACTGATCTGAGGTATCGGACGACGGTGGCCGCCATCCCTGCGTGTCCCATCACGCCCCGATTGAACCTGACGCACCGTCAGATAGGAAGGGGCGGTACGGGGCGGCCGGGGCCGCCACCGGCCCGGCAGAGCGCGCCCCCGTGCCCCCGGCGGGCGGCCGGACGGGTGAAACCCCCGCTGCCCGGTGGCCCGTGCGCAGCCCCGCCCGCGGGGGCTCGGCATCGTGGCCCGGGACCCGTACCCGCCGCACCCCCTCCCGGAGGACCCCATGCTCGGCACCGACTTCCGCACCGGATCGCCCAACTGGCTCGACCTCGGCAGTCCCGACACGGACGCCGCCGTGCGGTTCTACGGGGCCCTCTTCGGCTGGGAGTTCGCCTCCGCGGGCCCCGAGGCGGGCGGATACGGCTTCTTCCAGCTGCAGGGCAGGACCGTCGCCGCTCTCGGCCCGCTCACCGAGGAGGGCGCGGCGTCGGCCTGGATGGTCCACTTCATGAGCCCGGACATCCAGGCCACCACCCGGGCCGTCCGGGACGGTGGCGGCGCCGTCCGGATGGAGCCCATGGACGTCATGGGCCAGGGCTGGCTCGCGCAGTACACCGACCCGCAGGGGGCGCAGTTCGCGAGCTGGCAGCCCGGCGGGAACGGGGGACTGGACCTGGCCTCCGCCGAGAACACCCTGGTGTGGGCCGAGCTCCACGTGCCCGATCCCGTCAGGGACATCGCCTTCTACCACGGGGTGTTCGGCTGGCGCCACGCCGAGATGCAGGCACCCGGGATGACCTACCGGGTGCTGAGCATCGCCGACGGGGACCAGGAGGACGGGTCCTTCGGCGGGGTCGCACCCCTGGAACAGGGCCCGGGTGACGGGACGCGGGAGGCGGCGCGCTGGGTCCCGTACTTCCATGCGCCGGACGTCGACGCCACCACCGCAGCCGCCGAGCGGAGCGGCGGCTCCGTGCTGATGCCGGGCGCGGACGTGCCCGAGGTCGGGCGGGTGGCGTGGCTCGCCGACCCGGCGGGTGCGGTGTTCGCCCTGCTCAAGCCCGACCCGCGGGCGTAGCGGGGCCGCCGTCAGCGGCCGAGGTAGGTGGGCGTGCGGCGCTCCACGAAGCTCGCCACTCCCTCGTTCGCGTCGGCCGTGCCCATGTTGAGCTCCTGCGCGGTGGCCTCGGCGGCCAGCGCGGCCGCCCGGCCGCCGTCCAGGGAGGCGTTGACCAGCTGCTTGGTCATCGCCAGGGCCCGGGTCGGCCCCTGGGCGAGCCGCTCCGCCCAGGCGCGGGCCGTCTCCTCCAGGGCTTCGGCGGGCACCACCGTGTTGACCAGGCCCAGGCGTTCGGCCTCGGCCGCGGGGACGGCGTCACCGAAGAACATCAGCTCCTTCGCCTTCTGCGGGCCGACCAGCCGGGGCAGCAGGTAGGCGCCTGCGCCGTCGGGGACCAGCCCGCGACGGACGAACACCTCGATGAACCGCGCCGGTTCGGCAGCGATCACCAGGTCGCAGGCGAACGCGAGGTGGGCGCCGATGCCGGCCGCCGTGCCGTTGACGGCGGCCAGGACCGGCTTCTCGCAGTCGAGTACGGCCGTGATGAGCCGCTGCGCGCCGAGCCGGATCATGCGGGCCACGTCCCCGGCGACCCGCTCCCCGGCGGCCGGTGTCCCGCGCAGGTCGGCGCCCGCGCAGAAGCCCTTGCCGGTGGCGGTGACGACCACGGCGCGGACCGCCGGGTCGGCGGAGGCCTCGGCGAGGAGGGCGATGACCCGTTCCCGCTGGTCCCAGGTGACCGCGTTCATGGCCTCGGGCCGGTTGAGGGTGATCCAGGAGACGCCGTTCTCCGTGCGGTGGAGGACGTCGTCCTCGGGGGCGCTGGGCATGCGGGGCTCCCGTTCGGGATGGGTGCTGGAGCGGTGGGTGCCGGAGCGATGGGTGCCGGAGCGGGTGGGTGTACGGGCCGGGGTGCGGGTGCCCCGCGGAGCCCGCGTGCCCCGGGTCAGCGGCACACGGCCAGGGCGTCCAGGGCCACGGCGCCCTGGCCGCGGGGGAGGACCATCAGCGGGTTGACGTCCAGTTCGCGGAGCGAGTCGCCCAGTTCCAGTGCCATCCGCTGGACCCGCAGGACCACCTCCACCAGGGCGTCGACATCGGCCGGGGGCGCGCCCCGGACTCCTTCCAGCAGGGCGTGGCCGCGCAGTTCGGCCAGCATGGCCCGGGCCTGGTCCTCGCCGAAGGGCGGTACGCGGACCGCGGCGTCGTGCAGGACCTCCACGAGGACCCCGCCGAGGCCGACCGTCACCGTCGGCCCGAAGAGGTCGTCCTGGGTGACGCCGACGACCATCTCCACGCCGCGCTCGACCATCTGGCAGACCAGGATGCCGTCGAGCGGGACGTTCTCGTAGCGGGCGATGTCGGTCAGCTCCCGGTACGCGTCGCGGATCTGGCTCGCCGAGGTCAGCCCGATCTTCACCAGGCCCAGCTCCGTCTTGTGCCCGAGCTGCGGGCCCGAGGCCTTCATCACCACCGGGTAGCCGACCAGGCCCGCCGCGCGGACGGCCGCCGCCGCGCTGGTGACGAGCTGCTCGCGCGGTACCCGGATGCCGTAGGCGCGCAGCAGCTGCTTGGCGGCGTGTTCGCTGAGCTGCTGTCCGGGCCGCATCAGGGCCTGCGCCTTGCGGTACGAGGGCGAAGGCGTACGGGGCGCGTCCTCGAAGGGGGAGCGGTAGCCGGTGGTGAAGCGGTGGTGGCCGAGGTAGGCGCGGACGGCGGTGATGCAGTTGCCGAAGGTGCGGAAGGTCGCCACCCGGGAGGAGCCGAGGAGGGTGGTGCGGTAGGCCTCCTCGGTGCCGACGGGGGAGCCCCAGATCACGCAGACCAGTTTGTCGCTGGCCTCGGCGGCGTCGACCAGGTCCTGGGCGAGGCGGTCGCTCATCGGGGGGAAGGGGCCGGTGATGGGACAGATCAGCACCCCGACGGACGGGTCGGCCAGCAGGGCGTCGATGATCTTGCGGCCGCGCCAGTCGCCGACGGGGTGGCCGCCGTTGTCCACGGGGTTGGCGACATTGAGGTAGCCGGGTATCCACTGGTGGAGTTCCTGCTGCTTGGCCGGGGACAGGGTGGGCAGGGTGAGGCCCGCCTCGGTGGCCAGGTCGGAGAAGTGTGCACCGGTGCCGCCGGAGATGGAGTAGACGACCACGCCCTCGGCCTGGGGCCTGCGGGCCCGGGCGAGCAGGGCGGCGGTGTCCTGGAGTTCGTCGAGGCCGTCGACGCGGATGACGCCGAACTGCCGCATCGCGGCGTCCACGACGGTGTCGGCGCCGGTCAGCTTCCCGGTGTGGGAGGCGGCCATCCGGGCGCCGGTCTCGGTGCGGCCGACCTTGACGGCGACGACGGGGACCCCGGCCCGGGCCGCCCGGTCGGCGGCCAGCAGGAAGGACCGGCCGTCCTTGAGGCCCTCCACGTAGCAGGCGATCGCGCCGACCTCGGGCTGCTCGGCGAAGTAGGAAATGAAGTCGGCGGTCTCCAGGTCGGCCTCGTTGCCGGTCGGCGCCCAGTGGGAGAGCCGGATGCCGAGTTCCTGGAGGGTGTACACGGGCCGGCCCTGGTGGCCGGACTGGGTGATCAGCGCGATCGACGGGCCGTCGAGGTCCTCCCGGAAGGCCTCGAAGGCGTTGAGGTTGGTGTTCGGGCCCAGCAGGCGCAGGCCCGAGCGGCGGACGGCCGCGCTCAGCCGGGCCTGGGCGGCGGCGCCCTCGTCGCCGGTCTCGGCGAAGCCGGAGGCGAAGGCGACGGCGAACTTCACCTTGGTCTCGGCGAGTTCCTCGACGACGGGGAGCGGGTCGGCGACGAGGAGGACGGCGAGGTCCACCTGCTCGGGCAGGTCCGCCACGCTCGGCGCGCAGGGCAGGCCGAAGACGGACGCGCGGGTCGGGTGCACGGGGTGGATCCGGGCGCCGACGCGTTCGGCCCAGGCGATGAGCTGGCGGGTGATGCCGGTGTTCGGTCTGCCCTCGGTGTCCGAGGCGCCGACGACGGCCACCGACTCGGGCCGGAAGAACCGGTCCAGGTCGGGCACATCGGAGTGCAGGGGCCGTCCGCTGACGTCCAGCGGAACGGCGTCCTCGGCGGACGGCGCCGCCGTCGAGTGGACGGCCGTCCTGGGGGTCTCCCCGCAGGCCTCGACACGTGCGCGGAAGTCGGTGGTGAGGGTGCCGTGAGTAGATCCAAGCATCGTTCCGCCCGCTCCTGCTCGATGAACCTCGATGGAACCGCAATAACTGACGTGCAGTCAGATTACTGAACTGACGTGCCGTCAGGAACAGGGCTGCGCAGGAAAGCTGGTGGAGGAGATGTGGTGAACGGTGCCAGACCTCCTCCGTACGGGTCCAGAGCGCCGTTCAGGCCACCGGCCGCACCCGGCGGGACACCACCGCGGCGATCTTCTCGGCGTCGCGGGCCAGCTCCCGCAGCATGCCGCTGATGGGGTTGGTGAAGCCGGTGAAGTACAGGCCGGGGGCCTGGGCCGGGGTCCGGGCGCCGTGCGTGCACGGCCGCCCGCGCTCGTCCAGCACCCCGAGGTCCCCGACCAGGCCCTCCAGGGCGCGCCGGTACCCGGTGGCCGCGACCACCACGCCCGGGGTGATCCGCGAACCGTCCGCGAGCACCACCTCGGCCCCGTCGAAGGATTCGACGGCGGCGACCGGCTCCACCCGCCCGCCGCGGACCGCGTCGATCAGTCCGACGTCCTGCACCGGGATGGCTCCCTGCCGGACCCGGCTGTACAGGCCGGTCGCCGGGCGCGGGAGCCCGTACGCCGACAGGTCCGGGACCGAGGCCTTCGCGACCAGCGCGCCCAACCGGTCCACGAGCCGTACGGGCAGCCGCCGCACCAGGATCCCGGTGCGCTGCGCCGGCCAGCCGGCGGTGGAGCGGCGCACGATGTGCGGGGCGGTGCGCACGGCGAGGCGGACCCGGGCGGCGCCGCCCTCGACGAGGTCCACGGCGATCTCCGCGCCGGTGTTGCCCACGCCGACGACCAGCACGTCCCGGCCCTCGTACGGGCGGGGGTTGCGGTAGTCGGCGGCGTGCAGCAGCGTGCCGGTGAACCCCTCCCGGCCCGGCCAGTCGGGCAGGGCGGGGGTGTGGTTGAAGCCGGTGGCGACGACCACGGCGGCCGCGGTCAGCACCCGTCCGCCGCTGGCGTGCAGGGTCCAGCCGCCGCTGTCGCCGCCGTCCCCGGATGCGGCCGCGGGTTCGATGCGGGTCACCTCGACACCGGTGACGATCTCCAGTTCGTGGAACTCGGCGTACTTCTCCAGGTACCGCACCACGTCGTCGCGCGAGACCCAGCGGCCGAAGCGCCGCGGTACGGCCAGGCCCGGGAGGGCGGAGAGCCGGCGCGTGGTGTGCAGGTGGAGCCGGTCGTAGTGGCGCCGCCAGGAGGCGCCGACCGTGTCGGCCTTCTCCACGACCACCGCACGGACCCCTCGGGCGCGCAGCGCGGCGGCGACGGCGAGGCCGCCGGGGCCCGCGCCGATCACGTACACGGGGCGGGGCTGGGTGCTGATCTCAAGTGCTGTGGGGGCTCCGGACATGAGGTGTGAGCGTATCGCCACGCAGCGTTGATGGGTCTCGGTCAAGGAGGGAATCGATTGCGGATCGATCACGGTGGGCGCCGGCGGCGGTCCGCAGGCCGGTCGGCGGCCGGTCCGTGGCCGGTCCGCGACCGTCCGCCGCCGCTCCGGAGGGCTCCCGGGCCGGTCCGGAGGGCCCCGGGGCCTTGCGCCGGGGCCGCGGATCGGTTGAACTGACGTACCGTCAGATCAGTGCGAGGGGTGGAGGCTGCCGATGCAGACCGTCTGGCTCAGCGGGGCCGAATGGCTCGCCGTACTCCGGATAGGCCTCGGCCTGTGGTGGCTGGAGAGCTGGCGCCACAAGGACAAGAAGGGCTGGTTCGAGCGCGGCACCGGCATCGCCTGGGCGGCGGACGTCGCGGGCCGACACCGCTGGACCTTCGTCCGGGACGGCTTCGCCCGGATCGTCCAGCCCCGGCCCAAGGCGATGGCATACCTCGTGGTCTACGCCGAACTCGCCCTCGGGCTCGGACTGGTCCTCGGCTTCCTCACCCCGGTCGCCCTGATCGGAGGGCTGCTGCTGAACCTGCTCTACCTGGTGCTGATGATCCACGACTGGGCCGAACAGGGCCAGAACGCGATGATGGCCCTCATCTCCCTCGTGGCGCTGCTCGCCATGAGCTGGCAGACCTGGTCCCTCGACGCGGCGATCGGACTCTTCCGGTGACCGCCGCGCGGTACGACCTCCCGGAGGCCGACGCCTTCACCCGCCCCTACTGGGAGGCGGCCGCGCAGGGGCGGCTGCTGCTGCGCCGCTGCGCGGACTGCGGACGGGCCCACCACTACCCCAGGGAGTTCTGCCCGTTCTGCTGGGCCGGCGAGGAACGCGTCGGCTGGGAGACGGCCACCGGCCGAGCCACCCTCTACACGTGGTCGGTGGTCCACCGCAACGACCTCCCGCCCTTCGCCACCCGCGTCCCGTACACGGCGGCGGTGGTCGACCTGGCGGAGGGCCCGCGGATGATGACGGAAGTCGTCGACTGCGCACCGCAGGACCTGCGGATCGGGATGCCGCTGGAAGCCGTCTTCCGCGAGGCCGCCGACGCGGTGGCGGTCGCGGTGTTCCGCCCCGCCCCCTGACGGGCGGCGCAGCCCGCCCAACTCCCCCTCTTCGATCCGGACCTGGGCGTACGCGCCCGCGCCGCTGAACTAGTCTGCGCGTGTTCGATTCGATCGGTGGACCGGTTCGGGGGGACGGGCGGGCGCCTCGCGCCCTCCGGAGCCGTGCGGAGGGGAAGCAGTACAGATGAAGTTCACGCGCATGGCCGTCGTGGCCGCCGCCGCAGTGGTCGGCCCCGGTGTGCTGATGGCCACGCCCGCGATGGCCGACGAGGCCAAGGGCCCCGCGGTCACCGCCCCCGACGCCGGTCCGCAGAGCGGGGCGCCGGCCGCGGAGCAGCCTTACAGCGGCCCCGTACTGGCCCTCGACGGCCTGCCGAAGGACGGCTTCGAGGCCGGGGGCGAGTGGACCGAACTCACCCTGCGCATGGACAACAGCGCCGGCAAAGCCCTGACGAGCTATGACATCGCGCTGCACATCGCCGGCAGCGGCGCCCCCGTGAAGGCCTCGATGATCGAGGTCGAGCACCGCTACGCCGGCGTGTGGCAGGCCGCCGAGCGGGTGGGGCCGAGCCCGGACTCCGCCGTGTTCGACCTGCTGGCCGGGATACCCGTCGCCCAGGACAAGTCCATCCAGATCCCGGTGCGCGTCCGCGTGGCGGCCGACGCTCCCGCCGCGCCCCTCGACATCGTCCTGACCGGCAGCAACCACCTCGAGGTCGACTCCAAGGACGTCAGGTACACCTCGAAGACCACCCGCCGGCAGCAGGCCCCCGCCGACGCCCCCAGGATCAGGCTCGGCGGACTGCCGCCGGCCGGCTTCACGGCGGGCGACCCCAACGGGCGCGTGCTCACCCTGGGCGTGGACAACTCCGGGCGCCCGGGCACCGGCGAGTTCCGTGTCGGGGTCGACCTCGTGACCGAGGGCGCGGAGATCCGGCCCGACCAGGTGCAGGTGGAGTTCCTCGCCACGACCGTCCACGGCGAGTCGTACTGGCACCCCGTCGAGGTCCGCATGGAGGACGGCAAGCTCCGGATCTTCGACCACGGCGGCGAGTACGGCGCGGGCGAGAAGCGGGACCTCGTCTTCCAGGTCAGATTCGCCCAGGGCACCCCCGCGACCTCCTTCTCGCTGCGGCTCTCCGGGACGGGCAGCGCGCAGCACGGCGGCGCTGCCGCCGACCCCGTCGCGTACTCCTCCCACATCGGCTCCCCGTCGGAGAGCGCCGACGTCGAGGGGCCGCGGATGGCGGTGGACGGCTTCCCCTCGGGGGGCTTCCGGGCCGGCGGGGACTGGCATGAGCTGCAACTCCAGCTCGACAACACGGGCAAGGCCGACCTCGCGGACTTCCTGGTCGCCGCGCACATGGGCCGAGGCGCCGGCGAGGGACCCTGGGTGACGGCCTCGCAGGTCCGGCTCCAGGCGCAGGGCGCCGCCGGCTGGTACGACATCGCGATCGACGGGTCCGAGGAGACCCTGGGCGGCGACATCGGCGCGGTGCCGCTGAGGGCGGGCGAGCAGACCACCCTGAAGCTGCGCGTGCGCTTCACCGGGGACACCGTCCCGGGGGACTTCCACGTCCTGTTCGACGGGTACGCGCACGCGCCGAGCGGGCAGTTCGTCTCCTCCGGCACCGTGTCCGTCCCCACCCGGATCCTCGCACCGGCCACCGGCACCGGCACCGGCATCGGCACCGGCACCGGTACCGGCGACGGCAGCGGCGGGGCCCGGGCCGGTGGCGGCGCCGACCAGCCGCAGCCCCACGGCGCCGCCCGGCCGGCCGCCGGCCCCGGGGGCGGCGTGGCTGCCGCGACCGTCGGCGGCAGGCTCGCCACCGCCGGCGCCGACCCGGCCGCCGCCTGGGCCCTCGGCGGCGCCGGCCTGGCCGTCGCCATGGGCGCCGCGTTCGTCGCGGGCACCGGCAAGCGCCGCCGCCCCGCCCGGTGATCCGCCGGCCCGTCCGGGCCCGCACGCCGCGGCGCCGGGACCCGGACGGGCCTCACGGCCAGAGCAACTAGGCCGCAGGGACCCGGACGGGCGTCACGGCCAGGGCAACTAGGCCGCAGGGACCCGGACGGGCGTCACGTCCAGGGCAACTAGGCCGCAGGGACCCGGACGGGCGTCACGGCCAGAGCAGTTCGGCCGCCGGGACCCGGACGGGCCTCCCGGCCGCAGCAGTCAGGCCGCCCGGGCCCGGACGGGCTTCACGGTCAGGGCAGTCAGGCCGCCCGGGCCCGGACGGGCCTTACGGCCACGGCAGTCAGGCCGCCCGGGCCCGGACGGGCCTCACGGCCAGAGCAGTTCGGCCGTCCAGCTGCCGCCCGCCGGGCGGCGGTAGCGCAGCCGGATGTGCCGGCGGGCGGCGTCGCCCTGGAAGAACTCGACCTCGCGCGGCTCCAGGACGTACCGCGTCCAGGTCGGAGCCGGCGCATCCGGCTCCGTCCCGGCCCGGTCCCAGGCGGCCTCCGAGGCCCTGACCAGCTCCTGTGGGGAGCCGAGCACCTCGCTCTGCCGTCCCGTCAGGGCGGCGGCCAGCGCCCCGCGCGAGCGCACGGCCAGGTCCTCCCGGCTCTCCTGCGGTCCGCAGGCGGTGACGGAGCCCCGTACGCGCACCTGCCGGCCCACGGCAGGCCAGTAGAACGCGAGGGCCGCCTCGGGCTGCTCGGCCAGCTGCCGGCCCTTGGCACTGGTGGCGTGCGAGGCGAAGTGCCAGCCGCGGGCATCCGCCTCGTGGAGCATCAGGATGCGCACGTCGGGCCGGCCCGCCCCGTCCACCGTGGCCAGGCTCATGGTGTGCGGCTCCGGCTGCCCCGCCCGGGCGGCGTGCACGAGCCACTCCCGGAACAGCGGCAGCGGTTCGGCCGGGGCGGCCTGCGCGTCGAAGGAGGGGAGCGGGTGCGCCCAGACGCGCAGGGAGTGCAGGGTGGCGTGGAACTCTTCGTCGCCGGTCTCGGCCGGCCTGCCGGTCTCGCTCGTCATGGCGCCAGGCTAGGGTGCGGCCCCATGGACGTGCACAGAGGCGTGGCGCGGGGACTGTTCGCCCTGGCAGGGGTACTCGCCGGGGCGGCGGCCCTCGCCCCGCCGTTCCATCGGCCCGGCGGCCTCGCCGTCGTGGCCGAACTCGACGAACCGGTGGCCCTCGGCTCCCTCGCGGCCCTCGTCCTCGCCGGCGCGGTCCTGCTCTCCTCCCGCCGCCCGGTGCTGCGTACGGTCGGGGCGCACGGCCTCGTCTGGGCCCTCGTGCTGGGCGCCTCGTGCGTTCCCGTCTACCTGATCGCCGCCGACCCCTTCCCCGGCGTGGAGTACGACATCCCGGCCCCCGGGGGCGCCGGGCGCAGGCTGGTGGTGGAGCGCACCTCGCCGCTGACCGACCCGGTCTGGGAGGTGTACGTGGACGAGGGCGGCTTCCCGACGGCCCGCCGCTGGCCGGTGGGCCGCTACCCGGAGTCGCTGCCCTGGCCCCAGGGGGTCGTCAAGGCGCAGTGGCTGTCCCGGGACGTGGTCCGCCTGTACGACTTCGAGCGCACCGCCCACGACGTCGTGCTGTCCCCCGAGGGGCGCCCGCTGACCGCACCGGCCTGGTAGCGGGCCCCTACGGGTCAGTCCCGGCCGAGGAGCACCGTCCCCGAGGAGCAGAACCAGCCTCCGGTGCCGGACGCCAGCGCCACCTGCGGCAGCCGGCCGCCCGCCCGGGTGACCTGCCCGGCACCCGCCTCGCCGCGGAGCTGGCGGACGGCCTCGACGAGGAGGAACAGTCCGCGCATGCCGGGGTGGCAGGCCGAGAGGCCCCCTCCGTCGGTGTTCACCGGGAGCTCCCCCTCGCGCAGCAGCCGGCCCTTCTCCACGAAGGCGCCGCCCTCGCCCTTGGCGCAGAAGCCGAGGTCCTCCAGGGTCACCAGGGTCATGTAGGTGAAGGCGTCGTAGATCTCCGCCAGGTCCACGTCCGCCGGGGTGAGGCCGGCCCGTTCGAAGGCGAGGCGCCCGGAGGCCGCCGCCGGGGACACGGTGAAGTCCTCCCACTCCGACATGGCGGTGTGGGAGACGGAGGTGCCGGCGCCCAGGACCCAGACCGGCGCCTTCGCGGTGTCCGGTACGTAGTCCTCCGCGGCCAGCAGCACCGCGCAGCCGCCGTCGGAGCGGATGCAGCAGTGCAGTTTGGTGAAGGGGTCGGCGATCATCTCCCCGGCCAGCACCTCCTCGACCGTGATCGGTGCGCGGAACATCGCGTCCGGGTTGGTGGCCGCGTTGGCACGGGCCTGGACGGCCACGGAGGCCAGCTGCTCCAGGGTGGTGCCGTACTCGTGCATGTGGCGGCGGGCGGCCATCGCGTACTTCGAGACCAGGGTGTGGCCGTACGGCACCTCGAACTGCAGCGGGCCCCGGGCCCCGAAGGAGAGGTCGGAGGTGCGCCGGCGGGCCTTGATGTCGGCGCGGGCGGTGGATCCGTAGACGAGCAGCACGGCGTTGGCGTGCCCCGCGGCGATGGCGTCCGCGGCGTGCGCGGCCATCACCTCCCAGGTGGAGCCGCCCACGGAGGTGGAGTCCACCCAGGTGGGGCGCAGGCCCAGGTACTCGGCCACCTCGACCGGAGCCAGGACGCCGAGGCCGGCGGAGGCGAAGCCGTCGATGACGGAGCGGTCGAGACCGGAGTCGGCCAGCGCCCGGCGGGCGGCCTGGGCGTGCAGGGCGTACGGGGTGGGGCCGTCCACCCGTCCGCAGTCGGAGAGGGCGACACCGACGACCGCGACCCGGCGGCGGGGCGCCGGGGCGGATGCGGCGGCGGATGCGGGCCCGCGCAGGGGCCCGGGCGTGGGTGCAGGCATGCACCGACGGTACATCTGACGGGCCGTCAGGTGCCAGACCCCGGCGCCGCGGGGTGCATCCGGGCGCACCGGCCCGACCCCGTGCCACCACCCCCTGTGCATCTGCCGTCGCGGCCCCTAACATGACGGCCCGTCAGCTACCGCCCCAGCCACCGCTGGGAGGCGCCACCGGGAGGAGCCCGACGATGGATGCCGCCTTCACCGCGGAGCAGCACGAGATGCGCCGCACCCTGCGCGAGATCCTCGGCAAACGCTGCGGTCCGGACGAGGTCAAGGTCGCCGTCCGCACCGCTGCCGGACACGACCGCGCCCTGTGGCAGCAGCTCGCCGCGCAGCTCGGACTGCCGGGCATCGCCGTCGCCGAGGAGTACGGCGGCATCGGCTGCGCCCCCGCCGACCTGGTCCTGGCCTGCGAGGAGACCGGCCGGGTGCTGCTGCCCTCGCCGCTGCTGGCCACCGCCGCCCTCTGCGTGCCACTGATCGCCGCCCTCGGGACCCCGGACCAGCGCACGGCCCTGCTGCCCGTGCTCGCCGCCGGCGGGCTGACCGCCGCCCTCGCCGTCCCCGGCCCGGCGCTCGCCGCCGCCCTCGCCCTGACCGGGGACGACACCGCGGGGCAGTGGGCCGGCGGAGGCCGGGCGGGCGGGGTGCAGGCCCGCGCCGACACGGCGGGCGGGGGCTGGCGGCTCTACGGGGAGAGCGCCCAGGTGCTCGACGGGCACAGCGCCCCCCTGCTGCTCGTCGCCGCCCACACCGGCGGCTTCCCGCGCAGCCGTACGCTGCTCTTCCTCGTCCGGGAGGACGCGCCCGGCCTGGTCCGCACCCGCCAGAGCGTCCTCGACGAGACCCGCCCGCAGGCCCGGGTCGAACTGCGTGACGTACCGGCCGAACTGCTCGGCGAGGACGGGGCCGACGTCCTCGGGGCCCTCGCCGCCACCGGCCGCACCGCCGCGGCCGTCCTGGCCGCCGAGGCGGTCGGTGCGGCCGGGCAGGCCCTGGCCCGCACGGTGGAGTACGTGGGCCGGCGCGAGCAGTTCGGCCGGGCGATCGGCTCCTTCCAGGCCGTCAAGCACCGCCTCGCCGACCTCTACGTCCAGGTGCAGGCGGCCAGGTCCGCGGCCTACTACGCCGCCTGGGACCCCGAGCAGGGCGGTCTCGCACTGGCCCAGGCCCTGGAGGCCCAGCGAAACGCGGCGGGCGAGGCGGTCCAGCTGCACGGCGGCATCGGCTTCACCTGGGAGCACGAGGCGCACCTCTACTTCAAACGGGCCGCCGCCGACGAGCTGCTCTTCGGCCCCGTCCACCGGCTGCGCGCCCACGCCGCGGACCGGGCGGGCCTGTTCGCCCCCGCAGCCGCACCCCCGGCGCCCGCAGCCCCCGCGTCCGCAGCCCCCGCGTCCGCCGGCCCGGCTCCGGCCGGCCCCGATCCCACCACGACCCCGACCTCCCCCACCGAAAGGGTGGCCGTCTGATGGCTCCCGGCGTCAAGCTGATCCAGAAGGTCTCCTCGACCCTGCTGTTCGCCAGGCTCGCACCGCACGTCATCCCCGCCATGGACAAGGCGGTGCACAGGCTGACCCGCGGCAAGGTGCTGCTCAGCGCCCGGATGCTGCCGGGGGTGATCCTGACGGCCAAGGGCGCCAGGACCGGCGAGCCCCGCACCACGCCCCTCGCCTGCATGCCGGAGGGCGACGGGGCGACCTGGCTGCTGATCGGCTCCAACTTCGGCCGGCCCGGGCACCCGGCATGGACCGCAAACCTGCTCAAGCACCCGGACGCGGAAGTGAATTGGAAGGGCCGGGACATCGCCGTGCGGGCCAGACTGCTGGAAGGCGAGGAACGCGCCGAGGCCTGGCGTGCGGCGCTGGAGTTCTGGCCGCCGTACGCGACGTACCAGGCGCGCATCGAGCGCGAGATCCGGCTGTTCCGCCTGGAGCGTCGCTGATCGCAGGCGGGATGTGACGTACCGTCACCCGGGAGGGGTGAGCGGCGGGGAGGGCCGGCCGGGACGGCAGGGCGGGCGGCGGACCCGCAGGGGGTCCGCCGCTACTTGGCCGGCTTCTTGCCGGTGATGCCCAGGTGGACGAGGAGCGCCAGGTTCGGCTTGAGCTCCGCCTGCTTGACACCCCAGGTCTGGAAGCCCTTCTGGTGCGAGGCGACCGCGGCCAGCATGGCGACCAGGGAGCCGGCCATCGCCGCGGGACTGAGGTCTTTGTCGACCTTGCCCTTGGCCTGGAGCTCCTTCATCGATTCCGTGAGGGAGTTGGTGACCGAGTTCAGGATCTTCATGCGGATCTTGTAGAAGCGCTTGTCCCCCTCGGCGGCGCCGAGGTCGACGACCCGCAGGATCGCGTCGTTGCGCCGCCAGAAGTCCAGGAAGCCCTCGACGAGTTCCTCGGCCGCCGCCCAGCCGGCCTTGCCGACCCAGGTGCGCCCCTCGACGAGCGAGGTCAACTGCGCGCCCTCGGTGGCCATGTGCTCGGCGATCTCCAGGACGGCACCCTCGACGTCCGGGAAGTACTGGTAGAAGGTCGCGGGGGAGGTACCGGCCTTGCGGGCGACGTCGATCACTTTGACGTCGCGGTACGGCGAGGAGCTGAGCATCTCGCTCAGGCAGTCGAGCAGCTTCTGCCGCGTCGCCTGGCCGCGCCGGCCGGCGACACGCCCGTCGACGGTGCGTACTTGTCCTGTCATGCCGTCAGCTTACCGAGGGGTGATCGGCGCGCTATTCGGCCGCCTGCAAATGGGGTTACGGGGTGCGTGGCCTGGGCCGGAGCCCCTCCGGGGCGGGCGGGGCGGTGCATTCCGGCCGATCCCGGGACCCGCCCCGGCCCGCCCCCGCGCGGGCCGGGGCGGGCTCCGGCGGCAGCCCCACCGGCGGCTGCGGAGCGGCCCCGCGGCGGCTGCCCGGCGGCCCCGCGCCGGTTACGCGCCGACTCCCCTGCCGTCCGGCCCGCCCGGTCCTGCCTGGTCAGGCGGAGGATGTCCCCCGAATAGTCTTATCAACAGGCTGTGGACAAGTTTTCGGACGGATCATGGCTGGGAGAGGGTGGGAGGGGGCAAACCCCCGCGCAACGGAAGGAACCGGGCTCATGGCCGCATTCGCGGAAGGCGAACCCTGCTGGGTGGACGCTTCGCTGCCGGACGTCGAGGCGGGCAAGCGCTTCTACGGCGAGCTCTTCGGATGGACCTTCGGCGCCGGCGCGGGCACCGAGTACGGCGGCTACACGCAGGCCTACAGCCAGGGCCGCAACGTCGCCGCCCTCGCCCCCAAGCCCGACGGCCGTATGCCCACCGTCTGGGGCGTCTACCTCTACACCTCCGACGCCTACGCCTGCGCCCAGCGCATCCGCGCCGCCGGCGGCCAGCTCGTCATGGACCCCATGCCGGTCGGCCCCTACGGCACCGCCGGCATGGCCGCCGACCCCGGCGGCGCCGTCTTCGGCCTCTGGCAGCCCGGTACCCACCACGGCTTCGAAGCCCGGCAGGAGCCGAACGCGTACTGCTGGACCGAGGTCTACACCCGGGCCCGCGACGCAGTCGACGCCTTCTACGCCAAGGTCTTCGGCTACGTGCCGCAGGACCAGGACGACGCCGGCGTCGAATACCGCATCTGGTCCCCACCCGGCAGGACCCCCGGAGCGGACACCGCCGTCATGGGCCGCAGCCTGATCACCGACGCCTTCCCGGAGGTCATGCCCGCCCACTTCCTCGCCTACTTCGCGGTCCCGGACTGCGACCAGGCCGTCATCACCGTGCAGCGGCTCGGCGGCCGGGTCACCGCCGATCCCTTCGACACCCCGTACGGCCGGATCGCCGTCGTCGCCGACAATCAGGGGGCCGTCTTCGGGCTCCTGTCGCAACCCGCGGCGAAGCCGGCCGCGTAGCCGGGGCCGTACCCGGCGCGGGCCTGACAGAATCGGGGTTGCGCGACCCGGCTGCGTCCGGGGGTGAGACGCTGCACGGGGCAGGCCCCGTGCCGGTGCGCGTGCTGGTGGAAGCGGGTCCGGCGAGGGCTCGTACGGGGAGGTGTGGAGGCGAGTGGTGGAGCAGCTGACGCAGCACGACCCGAGACGGATCGGCCCCTTCGAGGTGCTGGGACGGCTCGGCGCCGGCGGCATGGGGCTGGTCTATCTCGCGCGGTCGGCGTCCGGACGACGGGTCGCGATCAAAACGGTGCGCACCGAGCTCGCCGAGGACCAGCTCTTCCGCGTGCGCTTCACCCGCGAGGTCGAGGCCGCCCGCGCCGTGTCCGGCTTCTACACCGCCGCCGTCGTCGACGCCGACCCGCGGGCCGCCGTCCCCTGGCTGGCCACCGCGTACGTCCCGGCACCCTCCCTGGAGGAGATCGTCAACGAGTGCGGGCCCATGCCCGCCCAGGCCGTGCGCTGGCTCGCCGCCGGGATCGCCGAGGCCCTGCAGTCCATCCACGGGGCCGGCCTGGTCCACCGCGACCTGAAGCCGTCCAACGTGCTCGTCGTCGAGGACGGGCCGCGCGTGATCGACTTCGGCATCGCCAGCGGGGTCTCCAACACCCGCCTGACCATGACGAACGTCGCCGTCGGCACCCCCGCGTACATGTCTCCCGAGCAGGCCAAGGACTCCCGCAGCGTCAAGGGCGCCAGCGACGTGTTCTCCCTCGGCTCGACCCTGGTCTTCGCCGCGACCGGGCACCCGCCCTACCACGGGGCCAACCCGGTCGAGACGGTCTTCATGCTGCTGCGCGAGGGACCCAACCTGGAGGGCCTGCCCGACGAACTGCGGCCCCTGATCGAGTCCTGCATGCAGATGGACGCCACCCTGCGGCCCACCCCGGCCGACCTGCAGGCGCAGCTCGCCCCGCACCTCTTCGAGGGCGACGACGAGAGCGGGACCGCCTCCGCGTGGCTGCCCGGCCGGGCCGTCGCGATGATCGAGGCCCGCCGGGCCGGGCACCGTACGCCCCCCGCGCCCGTGCTGCCCTCCCCGGGCCCCTCGTCCGGATCCCGTCCCGCCGCCGGCGGCGCGGGGCCCCGGGGGCCCATCTCCGGGCCCGCCACCCACCGCCGCCAGCGCGGCGTCGACCCCTGGCTGGACCCGCGGACCGGCCAGGCCGTCCCGCAGCGCCCGCACCACCCGCCGATGGCCCCCGCGCCCTCCGGCGACCCCGTACGCCTCGGCGGCTCCCCGGTGCCGATCGGCCCCGGCCCGCGGGCCACGGCCGCGGCGCCCGCCGGGCACTCCGCCGCCGACTCGGCCACCGCATGGGTCCGCCCCCCGGGCGGAACCGCCGCCCTGCCGTCCGGCCCGCCCGCCACCGGGCCGACGGTGCCCGCGCCCGCCGCAGGCCCGGACAGCGGCCGCTGGCGCCCGTGGCGCTTCCGCATGTCCAACGAGGTCTGGGGCACCCCCACCGTCTCCGGCGACCTGCTCTACGTGACCTCCTTCGAGGTGCACGCCCTGGACGTGGCCAGCGGCCGCCGCCAGTTCAAGACCCGCGACGTCGCCTGGTCCATGGCCGTCTCCGACGGGCGCATCCACGCCTCCGACGGCCCCTCCCTCTACGCCCTCGACGCCTCCGACGGCGCCGAACGCTGGCGGCTGTCCACCGACGCGTGGGTGTACGCCCTGCGCGCCGAGCGCGGCACCGTCGTCACCGCCACGCGCGGCGGCGGCGTACAGGCCTGGGAGTCCTCCAACGGCCAGAAGCTGTGGGAGCTCACCGGCGCCCAGAGCGACTTCGAGACCCCGGAAGCCGCCCCCGTCCTGCACGACGGCACCGTGTACGTGTGGCAGGACGCGCGGCTGCGCGCCCTGGACGCCCGCAGCGGCCGCGAGTCCTGGTCCTACCCCGTCGGCGACGCGGGCTCCTGCGGAAACGTCCCCGTACGGGTCACCCCCGCCCCCGACGGCAACGTCTACGTCTGCGCGGGCACCCGGGTGCTGTCCGTGGACCGGGCCTCCGGCCGGGTCCGCTGGCACTTCGAGGCGCCCGCGCCCTTCCTCGCGCCCCCGGCCTTCGCCCCCGGCGCCGCCGTCACCGGCGGCGGCGTCTACCTCGCCGACCACCTCGGCACCGTCTACGCCCTGGACGCGGCCACCGGCAAGGACCGCTGGCGCATCGCCACCGAGACGCGGACCTGCGCGGACCCGGTGCTCGTGGCCAACGGGAACGTCCACCTCGGCGCGGGCAGCGCCCTGTACACGCTCGACGCCGTCACCGGCACCCCGAAGTGGCGCTTCGCCGCGGGCGGTGAGATCACCGGCCTGCCGGCCGTCGCGGACGGCCGGGTGCACTTCGGTTCGGCCGACCACTGCCTGTACACGCTGGACGCGGCGGGCGGCCAGCTCCGCTGGAAGCTGGCCACCGGCGGGGAGATCACGGGCGCCCCGGTCGCCGAGGCGGGCGTGGTCTACGCGTGCAGCAAGGACCGCTGCGTGTACGCCCTCGATGCGGCGAAAGGCACGGGCACCCGTACCAGCGCCTGACCACGGCGGGCCCCGCCGGGTCGCGCGACGCACCGGGAGTGACAGGATGGACCCCATGAGCAACGTTTTCTTCGACATCACCATCGACGGTGCCCCCGCGGGCCGCATCGTCTTCAACCTCTTCGACGAGGCCGTCCCGAAGACCGCCCGCAACTTCCGCGAGCTGGCCACCGGCCAGAACGGCTACGGCTACGAGGGCTCCGGCTTCCACCGCGTCATCCCGCAGTTCATGCTCCAGGGCGGTGACTTCACCAACCACAACGGCACCGGCGGCAAGAGCATCTACGGCGAGAAGTTCGAGGACGAGAACTTCACGCTGAAGCACGACCGCCCGTACCTCCTGTCGATGGCGAACGCCGGCCGCAACACCAACGGCTCGCAGTTCTTCATCACCACGGTCGTCACCTCGTGGCTGGACAACAAGCACGTCGTCTTCGGCGAGGTCGTCGAGGGCCAGGACGTCGTGGACGCCATCGAGAAGCTCGGCTCCCCCTCGGGCGGCACCCGCAGCAAGATCCAGATCGCGAAGTCGGGCGTCGTCGAGGCCTGATCCCCGGCCCACCCGCACGACTGGACGGCCCCGCCCCCTCCCGGGGGCCGGGGCCGCCGTCACATCCGGCGGCGCCGTCCCACCCGGTGGACCCCACGACGCCCCCGCCCACGGCCGCGCGGCGGCCGCACGGACGTTTCCCCGGTGCGCGTGGGAAGTGCGGTACCGTTCCCGCCGTCCGTCCGAGGGGGAGGCAGCGCGCCATGAACGCAAGACGCCGGATCAGGTTCACCGCAGTGCTGGTGGCCGTCGTGTTCGCCCTGACCGGGTTCTCGTCGAGCGGCGGGAGCAGCGGCGGCAGCAGCGGGAAGAGCAAGAGCAAGAGCAGCAGCGGGGGCGGGTGCTCCAGCTCCAAGAGCAAGAAGAAGTCCCACGGCAGCAGCGGCAGCTCCGCCTCCGCCGGCCCCTCGCCCAGCCGGACCGCGCCGCCCGCCCACGCGGTCGTCGTGACCTGCGTCGGCGCGGGACGGACCGAGGCCACCGTCAAGGTCACCTCCGATGTCGACGCCGCACGCACCGTGAGGGTCCCGGTGGTCTTCGAGGACGGGAAGCGCGTCCCGCTGGACACCGCCTCCGTCCGGGTCGCCCTCAAGGCGCGCGAGACGAAGACGGTCACCGTCGCCATGACGCTGCCCGGCGCGGCCGCGCAGGTGGCGGACTGCACCGTCGGCCCCGTCGAGAAGGGGTAGCGCCACCGGGCAGCCGGCCCGTGCGCCTCAGCGCAGTCGGAACTCCGGGCCCAGGCGGCGGGAGCCGAAGAGTTCCGCCTGCCGCTCCGGGGCCAGGTTGCCCAGGGCGATCAGGGCCGGCGCCTGGGCCAGGGCCTGCCGGAGCGCGGCCTGCTTCGCCGACCACAGGGCCCGTACGGTGCCCTGCACCGCCTCCGTCGGGAAGCCGGCCAGGGTCTGCGCCGCCCGCAGCGCCGCCGGGAGCAGGCCGTCCGGCCCGGTCAGCTCCGACACCAGGCCGATCTCGTGGGCCCGCCGGGCGGAGAGCCGCTCCGCCGTGCCCATCAGGGACATCCGGGCGACTTCCCCGAAGGGCATCCGCTGCGCCATGTAGACGGCCTCGTAGGCGCTGACCATCCCGTACGTGGTGTGCGGGTCGAAGAAGGTGGCGCTGTCCGAGGCGATCAGGAAGTCCGCCTCGCCCAGCAGGTAGAAGGCCCCGCCGCAGGCCATGCCGTTGACCGCGGCGATCACCGGCTTCCACAGGTCGCACGCCTTGGGACCGATCGCCAGGAGCGGATCGTCGACCGAGTAGGGGGACGGCGGCTGCGGCACCTGCACGCCGCGGTCGATGCCGGTGCAGAACGCCGCCGACCCCGCGCCCGTCAGCACGACCGCCCGCACGTCCGGGTCGAAACGCAACTCCCGCCATGCGGCGGACAGTTGCCCCGCCGTCTCCAGGTCGATCGCGTTGTGCCGGTGCTCCCGGTCCAGGGTGAGGACGGCCACCCCGGGCGCCTGGTCCCGGTCCACCCGCAGCGTCACGGCTTCTCCAGGATCCAGCGCGGCACGGCCATCCCGTCCGTCTCGGTGAAGGCCACCTGGACGCGGGCGCCGATCCGCAGCCGCACCGGGTCCACCGAGTCGAGGGGGGCGTCGGCCGAGGCCACGAGGTTCCCCGCGAGCCGGATGTGCGGGGCGTCGGCGAGCTCCACGAGGATCACGTTGTACGGGGCCTGCGCGGCGTATGCGGGCAGCAGCGGCGGATGGGGCCGGACGTACGACCAGATCCGGCCGCGCCCGCTCATCAGCCGCCACTCGCCGTCGAAGGACCGGCAGTGCGGGCAGCACGGGCGGGGCGGGAAGCGCAGCCGGCCGCAGGCCGTGCAGGCCTGCACGCGCAGCTCGCCCCGGGCGGCGTACTCCCAGAAGGGGGCGCCGTCCTCGTCGGGCACGGGCAGCAGCAGCCGGTCGTCGCCGCCGGAAGTCGTGGTGGTCATCGGTCGCCTCCTCAGGCGCGCAGCAGGATCGCGGACGTCGGGACACCCTCGCCCGCCGTGACCAGGCAGGTCGCAGCGCCCGGCACCTGGGCGGTGGAGCTGCCGCGCAGCTGCTTCACGCCCTCGTTGATCAGGTTGAACCCGTGCACGTAGGCCTCGCTCAGTCCGCCGCCGCCGGTGTTCAGCGGGAGCCGGCCGCCCATCTCCAGGGCCCCGCCCTCGGTGAAGGCGGCGCCTTCGCCGCGACCGCAGAAGCCGTAGCCCTCCAGGGAGAGCGGGATGAGGGGGGTGAACGCGTCGTAGATCTGGGCGACGTCCACGTCCCCGGGCCCGAAGTCGGCTTGCTTCCACAGGTGCCGGGCGGCGGTCCAGGCGGGCCCCGACAGCGGGTCGTCGTTCCAGTAGTTGACCATGCCGTGGTGCTGGGCGGGCAGGCCCTGGGCGACGGAGTGCACGTAGACGGGCTTGCGCCGGCAGTCCCGGGCCCGCTCGGCGGAGACGATGACGCAGGCGAGGGCGCCGTCGGTCTCCAGGCAGTTGTCGAAGAGGCAGAGCGGATCGCTGATCATGCGGGAGGTCATGTACATCTCGCGGGTCAGCGGGCGTTCGTACATCATCGCGGCCGGGTTCTCGTTGGCCCGGTTGCGGCAGGCCATGGCCACGTTGAAGAGGTGGTCGCGGGTGGCTCCGTACTCGTGCATGTAGCGCCGGGCGAGCATGCCGATCTCGTCGGCGGGGCGCAGCAGGCCGAAGGGCCGGGTCCACTGGCCGGGCGTGGGCAGCTGGACGGCGGTGTTCTTCCAGGGGCGCGGGCCCGAGCCGCGCTTGCGGGAGCGCCAGGCGACGCCGACGGAGGCCTGGCCGGTGGCGACGGCGGAGGCCAGGTGGCCGACGGTGGCGCAGGAGCCGCCGCCGCCGTAGCCGATCTTGGAGAAGAAGGTGACGTCGCCGGCGCCGATGGCCTTGGCGACCTCCACCTCGTCGGTCTCCTCCATGGTGTAGGAGGAGAAGGCGTCGACCTCGGACGGGTCGATGCCCGCGTCGTCGAGGGCCGCCAGGATGGCGCGGCAGGCCAGTTCCTTCTCGGACTGCGGCAGCCGTTTGGCAAAGGCGGTCTGCCCGATGCCGACTATCGCCGTAGCGTCCTTGAGCGTTGCCGCCATCGCCACCTCCGGGGGTGCGCCAGTACTGACAGCCGCGAAGGCTACAGCTAATCTGACGGATAGTCAGCTACTGGCACCGGGGAGGGTGGACGATGGGCGAGGACGGACACCAGGCGCAGCGCGGCTCCGCACGCGGCTCTGCACGCGGTACCGCGTACGAAGCCTGGCAGGGCGCCGCGTACGGGGAGTACGGGACGCAGAGCGGTGACGCTTCGGAGGATCCGCGCGGGGACCTGCGCTGGGGCAGCATCGCCGCTCTGGTCCAGGACGCCGCCGCACGCTTCGCCGACCGGGAAGCCGTCGTCGACGGCCGCACCCGGATCAGCTACGCCGACCTCGGCGAACGCGTGGAACGCGCCGCGGCCGCCTGCATCGCCGCCGGCGTCGCCCCCGGCGACACCGTCGCCGTCTGGGCCCCCAACACCCTGGAGTGGATCGTCTCGGCCCTCGGAGCCGTCACGGCCGGCGCCGTACTCGTCCCCCTCAACACCCGCTTCAAGGGCGCCGAAGCCGCCTACGTCCTCCAACGCAGCCGGACCCGGCTCCTCTTCGTCACCGGCACCTTCCTCGGCACCTCCTACGTCGCCTCCCTCCGCCGCGCCGCAGCCGACGGCCCCGGCACCGGACCCCTCCCCGGCCTGCCCCACTTGGAACAGGTCGTCGTCCTTGCCGACGACGCCCCCGACACCTTCCGCACCTGGAAGGAGTTCCTGGCCGGCGCGGACGCCGTCCCCGCGGCCACCGTCCGGGCCCGGGCCGCCGCCATCCCCTCCGACGACCCCTCCGACATCATCTTCACCTCGGGCACCACCGGCAGCCCCAAGGGCGCCGTCATCACCCACGCCCAGTCCCTGCGCTGCTACGCCGTCTGGAGCGAACTCGCCGGACTCCGCGAGGGCGACCGCTACCTGATCGTGAACCCCTTCTTCCACACCTTCGGCTACAAGGCCGGCATCATCGCCTGCCTGATGCGCGGCGCCACGATGATCCCCCAGCCCGTCTTCAACGTGGACACCGTCCTCGCCAACATCGCCGCCGAACAGATCTCCGTGCTCCCCGGCCCGCCCACCCTCCACCAGTCCCTCCTCGACCACCCCCACCGCGACCAGCACGACCTCGGCGCCCTGCGCCTCGTCGTCACCGGCGCCGCCGTCGTCCCCCTCCGGCTGGTCGAACGGCTCCGCGGCGAACTCCACATCGACGTCGTCCTCACCGCGTACGGGCTCTCCGAAGCCGGCGGCATCGTCACCATGTGCCGCCGCGGCGACCCCGCCGAGGTCATCGCCGCCACCTCCGGACGCCCCGTCCCCGGCACCGAGGTGCGCATCGCCGACCGGGACGGCGCCCCCCAGCCCGTCGGAACCGCGGGCGAGGTGTGGGTCCGCGGCCACCACGTCATGCGGGGCTACTTCGAGGACCCCGCCGAGACGGCCCGGGCGATCACCCCCGACGGATGGCTCCGCACCGGCGACGTCGGCGTCCTCGACCCCGCCGGCAATCTGCGCATCACCGACCGGATCAAGGACATGTTCATCGTCGGCGGCTTCAACGCCTACCCCGCCGAGATCGAGCAACTCCTGTGCCTCCACCCGGACATCGCCGACGTCGCCGTCATCGGCGTCGCGGACGCCCGCCTCGGCGAGGTCGGCAAGGCCTTCGCCGTCCGGCGCCCCGGCTCCACCCTCACCGCGGACGACCTGATCGCCTGGAGCCGACGGGAGATGGCCAACTACAAGGTCCCGCGCACCGTCGAATTCGTCACCGAACTCCCGCGCAACGCGGGCGGAAAGGTCCTCAAACGCGAACTGCGCACCCGGGCGTAACGAAGGAACTGCGCACCCGGGCGTAACGAAGACAGGCGGCCGGGCCGGACCGGCCGGTCTGACAGATCCGGCCGGACTGGACGGTTTGGCCGGTCCGGGCAGCCTGGGGCCGGCTCAGCCGCCCCGGACGGCGTCCTGCCGGTCCGGCCGCCGCGCCAGGACCAGCCGCCACCGGGGCGCACCCGACGGCAGCCGGCCGAAGTGCTCCAGCGGCGCGGTCTCCACCGTGAAGCCCGCCGCCAGCAGATCGCGGCGCACCCCGCCGAACGGGAACGTCCGGTAGTACATGACGAACGGCGGCCGCCATACCGCATTGCGCACCCGCATCACCGCGTCGAAACCGGACACCGCCCACCACACCGGAGAACTCGGCGGGATCGGCGCCCCGATCGGGAAAGCGAAGAGCCCGCCCGGGCGCAGCGCCGCACGGACCCCCGCGAACACCGCGGGGCGCTCGGCCGGAAGGAAGTGCCCGAACGCCCCGAAGCTCACCGCCAGGTCGTACGCACCGCCGAGCCGCGCCGGCAGCTCCCGTACGTCGGCCCGCACCAGGTCCACGCGCTCGTCCGGGTGGGCCCGGCCGGCCTCGGCGAGCATGCCCGCACTGAGGTCCACCCCGGTCACCCGGCCACCGCACAACCGCAGCAGCATGCCCAGCCCGGCACCCGTACCGCAGCACACGTCGAGCCCGGGGCCGAAGGAGCCCAGCCGCTGGGCGAGGGTCTCCTCCACGGCGTCGAGCATCCGGTCCGGAGTCCTGAACGGCGTGCGGTCGAACTTCGGAGCGAGCAGGTCGTACCCGCGCTCCACCGAGGAGAGGGCCTGCACCGTCAGCTCGCGGACGCTCGGCCCCTGGGAGGTGAACACGCGCCCACCCTATGCGCCCCGCCCCGCCCCGCCCGATGGCGGACACACGGATGCGGCGGCCGCGATGGCTCCCCCTCCGGGCCACCGCGACCGCCATTCCCCCGTGCTTCCCCCCCCCCGGGACCCCCGTCCCCCGTACCCCCCGTGCCCCGCGCCGCCGCTCCCCGTGTCCCCCCGGTCCCCCCGTGGTTCCCCCGTGCGGCGTGGGGCCGTCCTGTGTCCCCGTGTGCCGGTGTGCCCGTGTCCCTACGGACGCGGCCCGGACGCGTGGTTGTCCAGCGTCTGGATCTCCTCGCCCGAGGCGTGGTTGTCCAGCGGCTTGATCTCGGCGCCCGAAGCGTGGTTGTCCAGCGTCTCGATCTCGACGCCCGAGGCGTGGTTGTCGAGCGGCTTCGTGTCGCCGTCGTTCGGCAGGATGTTCTCGTTCGTCGTCATCGGATCTCCTCTGGATGGGTCGGGCCCGCTCGGCGATTCCCCCGATGACCGCCGAACGGGTAATCCTCCGACCGACCCGGTAGGCCCCCCGACGCGCCGGGTCGATGCACCTATCGTGCCGGGAAGCGATAAACGAACGATGAACGCCGCGTTCAGCGGCCACAGCCCCCGCTCAGGCCGCCAGCTCCGAAGCCAGCAGCGCCCGCACCTCGGCCAGCTCCGCCGACCCCAGCTGCGCGAACACCGTCTCCGCGTCCCGCCAGCACGCCCGCGCCCGGTCGCTCTGCCCCAGCTGCCGCAGCGCCTTGCCCAGCACCGTCAGCACCGTGGCCCGCCGCCACTCCCCGCCGATCCCGCGCAGGGCGATGGCCTGCTCCGCGTGCGAGGCCGCCAGCGTCGGCCGGCGCGCGGCCAGGTGCGCCTCCGCCAGCCGGAAGTGGGTCACGCCCTCCCACAGCGGCTGCCGGTTCTCGTGGAAGAGGGACAGCGCCTCGGTGAGCTGCGCCAGGGCCTCCCCGAGCCGCCCGGCCTGCGTCAGGGCGATGCCCAGCGCGTACCGGCCGTTGGCCAGCCGCAGGGTCAGGCCCATCCGGTCGTAGATGGCGATGCCCTGCTGGGCCAGGTCTATGGCGCTGCTCAACCGCCCCAGCATCACGTGGATGCGGGAGAGGTTGCACAGGGCGCTCGCCTCACCGATGTTGTTGTCGTCGGCCCGGAAGTTCTCGATGGCCTCCAGCAGGAACCGCTCGCCGTCCGCGTACCGGCCCTGGTGCAGCGCGATGATCCCGCGGTCGTTGGGCGCCCAGCAGCTCGGCAGCGGGTCGTCGGCCTCCCGGGCGAGCGCCATCGCCTGCCGCGCCTCGTCGTCGGCCTCGGCGTTCAGGCCCGAGACCAGGTAGACCATGGTCAGCGTGGTCCGGGCCCGGCCCTCGGCCCGCGGGTCCTTCGCCGCCCGCGCCGCGTCACGCACCGCCCCCGCGGCCGATTCGTACTGCTTGGAGTTCGCCCCCGACTCCGCGAGGTCCTTCGCCGCCCACAGCAGGTCCACGGCACGGCGCAGCACGTGCGCCCCACCGCCGCGCGCCGCCGCCTGCCGTACGCAGGCCAGCAGCGGGTCCGCCTCCGCGTACAGCCAGTCCAGGGCGGCGCGCGGCTCCGTGAAGGACAGCCCGGGGTGGCGGGTCGCCGACAGGTGCGCCGGGAGGCGGTCGCCCGGGCGCTCCAGGGCGTACACCCCGGAGGCCGTGGCCAGGTAGAAGTCCAGCAGCCGGTCCAGGGCGTCCCCGCGGGCGCTCGCCGGCTGCTCGTCGCGTTCGGCGCACGCACGCGCGTAGAGGCGTACGAGGTCGTGGAAGCGGTAGCGGCCCGGCGCGGCCGATTCGAGCAGGGAGCAGTCGACTAAAGCCTCCAGCAGGTCCTCGGTGTCGTACTCGGGAAGATCGAGCACGGCCGCCGCCGCAGCCAGCGAGATGTCCGGGCCGTCGGGCAGCCCCAGCAGGCGGAACGCCCGCTGCTGAGCGGGTTCCAGCTGTCCGTAGCCCAGCTCGAAGGTGGCTTTCACGGCGAGGTCGCCGGCCTGGAGCTCGTCGAGGCGGCGCCGTTCGTCGGCGAGCTTGGCCGCCAGGACGGACACCGTCCAGGTCCGCCGGGCGGCGAGCCGGGAGGCGGCGATGCGGATGGCCAGCGGCAGGAACCCGCAGGCGCCCACGACGTCGAGGGCGGCCTGCCGCTCGGCGCGCACGCGCTCCGCGCCCACGATGCGCGTGAACAGCTGAAGGGCCTCCTCGGGACTCATCACGTCGAGGTCGACGAGGTGCGCCCCGGCCAGGCCCGCCATGCGGACCCGGCTGGTGACGAGGGCGGCGCAGCCCGCGGTGCCGGGCAGCAGGGGACGCACCTGCGCTGCGTCACGGGCATTGTCGAGCAGGACCAGGACGCGGCGGCCGTCGAGTGTGGAGCGGTAGAGCGCAGCCCGGTCGGCGGAGGAGTCGGGGATGGCGCTGTCGGGGGTGCCCAGGGCGCGCAGGAAGGAGCCGAGGACCGCCTCCGGCTCGGCGGGGCGGGCCTCGGTGCCCTGCAGGTCGACGTAGAGCTGCCCGTCGGGGAAGTGCGGGCGGGCGGCGTGGGCCACGTGCACCGCGAGCGTGGTCTTGCCGACGCCGCCGATGCCCGCCAGCGCGGACACGGCCATGACCTGGCCCTCGGCGCCGCCGGAGAGGATCGCGCCGAGCTCGTCGACGAAACTGGCGCGGCCGGTGAAGTCGGGCACGGTGGCGGGCAATTGGGCCGGCCTTACGTGGACGGAAGCGGCCGCGGCCACCGGTTCCTCGGCGCGGGCGAGGTCGGCGTCGGCGTTCAGGATGCGCTGCTGGAGCGCGGACAGCTCGGGCCGCGGGTCGACGCCGAGCTCGTCGGCCAGCAGCCGGCGCGTGTCGGCGTACACGGCGAGGGCTTCCGCCTGCCGCCCGCTGCGGTAGAGGGCGAGCATGAGCAGCTCGCGCAGCCGCTCGCGCAGCGGGTGCGCGGCGGTGAGGGCGGTGAGCTCGGAGACGGCCTCGGCGTGGTGGCCCACCTCCAGGTCCAGGTCGAGGCGGGTCTCCAGCAGCTGGAGGCGCCATTCGGCGAGGCGGGTGCGTTCGGTCTCGGCGTGCGGACCGGGCACCCCGGCGAGGGGTTCGCCCTCCCACAGGTCCAGGGCGCGGGCCAGCAGCGTACGGGCGAGGGTGCGGTCGCCGGCCGTCCGGGCCGCCTCCGCGTCGGCGGCGAGGCCGCGGGCGACGCCGAGGTCGAGGGTGGCGGCGGAGCGCAGCCGGACGGCGTAGCCACCGGACTCGGTGACCAGCAGCCCCGGGTCGAGCACCTTGCGCAGCCGGGAGGCGTACGTACGGATGGTGGCGAGGGCCTGCTGCGGCGGGTCCTCGCCCCAGATGGCGTCGATCAGCTCGGGCGCGGTGGCGGTGCGCCCGTCGCGCAGCAGCAGCACGGCGAGCAGGGCGCGCTGCTGGGGGGTGCCGGAGGGCAGGGCGTCGGCGCCGCGCCAGGCGCGGATGGGTCCGAGGACGGCGAACCGGGACCCGGAGGAGGGCGCCCCGGGGGAGGGAGACCCGGTGACGGGCGACCCGGTGACGGGAGACCCGGCGGAGGGCGCGCCCGTGACGGGGGCGGCGGCCGGGCGGCCGGCGGAAACCGGACCTCCGGGGGCCGGTTGGGCGGCGAGGGCGGTGGGCCGGGCTGCTTCGGGGTGTTTCCGCGGGTGCGGGATGGCCGGTACGCCGTCCATCTGTCGTCCCCCTGCCTTCCGTCGGTGTAAGGGCCAGTCTGCCCTGTCATGCGCGTACACGTCAGCCCGTAGCGGACCGATGGGCTCCCAACTAGCTGACGGTTCGTCAGATAGGCGCTACCGTAGCGAGTATGGAGACCTTCCCGAAGATCATCTCGGTGGACGACCACACGGTGGAGCCCCCTCACGTCTGGCGGGACCGGCTCCCGTCCAAGTACCAGGACATCGGCCCCCGCGTCGTCCGCGCCCCCCTGAAGGAAATGACCTTCCTCGGCGGCAAGTTCGCCCCCGTGATGGGAGCCAAGGGCGACGACGGGCCGATAGGCGACTGGTGGGTGTACGAAGACCTGCACCGGCCCCTCACCCGCCTCGACACCGCCGTCGGGTACGACCGCGACGAGATCAAACTGGAAGTCATCACCTACGAGCAGATGCGCCCCGGGTCCTTCTCGGTTCCCGACCGGCTCGCCGACATGGACGTCAACCACGTCCAGTCCGCCCTCTGCTTCCCCACCTTCCCGCGCTTCTGCGGACAGACCTTCACCGAAGCACAGGACCGCGAACTGGGGCTGCTCGGCGTACGGGCCTACAACGACTGGATGGTCGAGGAGTGGTGCGGCCCCCAGGCCCAAGGCCGCCTGATCCCCCTCACCCTCGTCCCCCTGTGGGACGCCCGCCTGGCCGCCGCCGAAGTGCGCCGCAACGCGGCGCGCGGCGTACGCGCGGTCGCCTTCTCGGAGATCCCACCCCACCTCGGCCTGCCGTCCGTCCACACGGACGACTGGGACCCCTTCCTCCAGGCGTGCGACGAGACCGGCACGGTCATCGCCATGCACATCGGCTCGTCCTCCCGGATGCCCTCGACCTCGGCGGACGCCCCGCCGGCCGTCGGCTCCACCATCACCTTCGCCAACTGCTGCTTCTCGATGGTGGACTGGCTGATGAGCGGCAAGTTCGAGCGCTTCCCCCGCCTGAAGATCATGTACGCGGAGGGCCAGATCGGGTGGATCCCGTACATCCTCGAACGCGCCGACGTGGTCTGGGAGGAGAACCGCGCCTGGGGCGGCGTCGCGGACAAGGTCCACCGGCCGCCGTCGGAACTCTTCGCCGAGCACGTCTTCGGCTGCTTCTTCGACGACCCCTTCGGCCTCAAGAACCTCGACTCGATCGGCGTCGCCAACGTCCTCTACGAGACGGACTACCCCCACTCGGACTCGACCTGGCCCAAGTCCCGCGAGGTTGGCGAGTCCCAGATGGGCCACCTGGACCCGGAGGTGGTGGACCGCATCGTCCGCGGCAACGCCATCGACCTCCTCGGCCTGACCCCGGAGGGGTTGTGGCCGGGCCGGTGAGGGTGGGGGGCTCGCGGGGCGGGGGCTTCGGAGGGTCTGGGGTGGCGGGGCGGTGTCGGTGGGGTGGGGCGGGGGCTTCGGGGGGCTCTGCGGTGCCTGGGCGGTATCAGGGAGGTGTGGGGGTTTCCCGTCAGTCCCAGGGTCCTTCCGGGGCGGGACGGCCCGTCAAGGGCGCTCCTTCGTCGCGTCGCTACGCGATGGCCTTCGGCCACCCTTGACCGGCCGTCCCGCCCCGGAAAGACAAGGACTGTCGGGAACCCCCCAAAAGGACGCTCACCGGGGACCGGCCAACATTCGGGCCGGCCAGCGATGGGCGGCCGAGTCGGGCGACGCATCAGACCATGACCCCTGCGGCTCGGCATAGCGGCCGCCGCCCGTCTGTGGCCGTACATAAGCCGCAAGCTCCCCGGTGCCCCCTGCCACTCGGCTTGGCGACTGCCACCCGCCTGTGGCCGTACATAGGCCGCAGGCTCTCCGCTGCCTCCTGCCACTCGGCTTGGCGACTGCCGCCCGTCTGTGGCTTGGCATAAGCCGCAGACCCTCCGCTGCCCTCCGGCGCCTGGTTCGGCGACTGCCGGTCGCCTGGGGCTGGGCATAGGCCGCCCACGGTCCGGTGCCCTCCGGCGCCCGGCTTGGCGGCTGCCGCCTCGTCCGTGGCCGAGGTGCGGGCCGCCGTAGGCGGGGTGTGCTCCCCGCCGCGGGCGTCTGCGAGCCGTCCGGGGGTGGGCACAGGCCGCTCGCGGCCCAGGAGAGCCACCTCCCCCCACTTATCCCTTTTGGGTGCCGGTCTGGGCGTGGATGGTGTCTTGCCGGAGTGTGACAGCGAGCGAAGTGGTCTCTGACTCCGTCAGAGCACCTTCGACCCCCGATGCGGCCCTTTAAGCGCCTAGTTGAGCCCCAAGGCTCCCTCCCGCAACGGCCGATGGCCGTTCACGGCCCCTACGGCCGTCGGAAGGCGGCTTGTGCGCCTTCCACATCGAGCCGCTCACCGCCCGATCGCCGCCCGCTCGCCGCAACCACCCCCGCAGGACTTGCGGCCCATGCCCAGCTCGGTGCGGTCGGCGGCCGCCAAGTTTCGCAGCAGTGGGCAGCGGAAGGCCTGCGGCCTATGCCCAGCCCCAGACGGCGGACCGCCGCTAAACCAGCCGCCGGAGGGCAGCGGGAGGCCTGCGGCCTATGCCCAACCCCAGACGACCGGCGGCCGCCAAGCCGGGCGCCGGAGGGCAGTGGACGGTGGGCGGCCTATGCCCAGCCACCGGCGACCGGCGGCCGCTGAGCCGAGTGGCAGGGGGCACCGGGGAGCTTGCGGCCTATGTACGGCCACAGGCGGGGTGCAGGCGCTATGCCGAGTGGCAGGGGTCATGGTCTGATGCGGCCCCCGACTCGGCCGCCCATCGCTGGCCGCCGCGAAGGGCTACCGGTCCCCGGTGAGCGTCCTTTTGGGGGGTTCCCGACAGTCCTTGTCTTTCCGGGGCGGGACGGCCGGTCAAGGGTGGCCGCAGGCCATCGCGTAGCGACGCGACGAAGGAGCGCCCTTGAGGGGACGGCCCGACCCGGAAGGACCCTGGGACTGACGGGAAACCCCCACACCTCCCTGATACCGCCCAGGCACCGCAGAGCCCCCCGAAGCCCCCGCCCGCCCTTCAGCGCCCCCGTCCCGCGGGTGCCCCCGTCTCGCGGGTGCCCCCGCCCCGCCCCACCGCCCCCGTCCCGCGGGCGTCCCCGTCCCGCGGGCGTCCCCGTCCCGCGGGCGCCCCCGTCCCGCGGCGCCCCCGCCCCGCGGCGCCCCCGTCCCCGCTCCGTCTTGCCTCTCGGCCCGGCTGCGGGGCATGCTTCGGCCGGGCGTAGCGGAGGGGTCAGCATGCCGGTGGACAGGCGAAACGTGGTCACGGCGGTGCTGTGTGCCGCGGCGGCTTTGGGGGCTTCTGCGGGGGTGGCCGTGCTGGTGCCGCCGCCCGAGGGGGGCGCGTCCGTGCGGGCGAAGGCGGCTCCCACCGGGGCGGTGGCGGATCCGGGGCGGACGCAGGCGGCGAAGCCGCAGCTGTCGTCCCCGCCCGCGACCACGCTGCCGCCGCCCGTCACGCCTCAGCCCGGGGGCCCTGCGGCCTTTACCGGGGCCCTGTTCACGGGGGGTGTGGACGGCGATCACTTCTGTACCGCGACGGTGGTGCAGAGCCCGGGGCGGAACCTGATCGTCACGGCCGGGCACTGCCTCCTCGACGGGGATCAGACGGGCGGTGATGCCGTGTTCGTGCCGGCGTACGCCAACGGCTTCGCCCCCTACGGCACATGGAAGCTTGAGAAGGTCTTCGAGGACGACCGGTGGGCCGAGGGGACGGACGACGCGTACGACCTCGCCTTCGCCCGCCTCGCCCCGGACGGGAAGGGTCGTGCGATCGAGGACGTGACGGGCGCGGCCGTGCTGGACACCAGTGGTCGTGCGGGTGGGGAGGTCACGGTGACGGGGTACCCGGCCGACCGCAAGGTCCCCCGTACCTGCACCGCGGTAGCCGTCCGGCAGAGCGCGACCGAGCAGCGTTTCGACTGCCCTGACTTCCCCGGGGGGACCAGCGGCAGCGCGTGGATCGCCCCCGACGGGAAGATCATCGGCATTCTCACCGGTGGTGACACCGATGACGTGTCGACCAGCACGGTCCTCGGTGACTACGCCGCCTCCCTCTACGCCAAGGCCACCGCTACGGCCAAGCCCACCGCCACCGCCACCGCCACCGCCACCGCGACCGCGACGCATACGCCCACACCCAAGCCCTGAGCGCCCGCCCTGAGCGCCCGCCCTGAGCCCCCGCCCTGAGCCCCCGCCCCAGGCCCTGGACCCGCGTCCCGGGCTCACACCCGGCGGGCCGGGCGGCCCGGGTGTCCGGTGCGAGGATCGGGCCGTGCTGAAGATCGTTGAGGAGATGGCCGGCCGGCTGGCCGAGGTGCCGGGTGTGGTGGGCGTCATGCTCGGTGGCAGTCGGGCGCGCGGGGACCACCGGCCGGAGTCGGACTGGGACCTCGGCGTGTACTACCGCGGCGGTCTCGACCTGGCCGCGATGGGCGAGCTCGCGGGGCCGGGGGTGGAGGTGGCCGGGCCCGGCGGGTGGGGGCCGTGGGTGGACGGCGGGGCGTGGCTGCGGGTGGACGGGGTGGCCGTGGACTGGATCCTGCGGGACCTGGACCGGGTCGAACGGGTGTGGTCCGAGTGCGCCGAGGGCCGGTACGAGGTGGGGGTGCAGCCCGGTCACCCGCTCGGGTTCTGGTCGCCGTGCTACGCCGGCGAGGTGGCGCTCGGGCGGGTGCTGGCGGATCCGGGGGGTGAGCTGACGGACCTTCGGCGGCGGGCCGGGCAGTACCCGGAGGCGCTGCGGCAGGCGTTGGTGGCGGGGGCCTGGGAGGCGGAGTTCCTGGTCGAGGGCGCGGTGAAGGGTGCGGCGCGGGCGGACGTCCTCTACGTCGCGCTGTGCCTGTCCCGGGCCGTCGGTGTGCTGGTGCAGGCGATGTACGCCGAGGACCGGCGCTGGTGCCTCAACGAGAAGGGTGCGCTGGCCGTGGCCGAGGCGCTGCCGTCGGCACCGCCCGGTTTCGGTCCGCGTGTGCGCGGGCTGCTGGCGGCGCCGGGCCGGAGCTCCGAGGAGCTGGTGGCCGTGGTGGACGGTGCGCGAGCCCTGGTCGCCGAGGTGCGGGCGGTGTTGGGCCGCCGTGCGGGGTAGCCCCGGGGCGGGCTCAGGCCAGCAGTCCGAGGTGGACGGGTTCCGCGGGCGTGTTCGCGAGCAGGTCCGCCAGGCGCGGGGGCCACAGGGGTTCGCCGAGGGAGGCCAGGCGCTGGGGTGAGAGCCACTGCCAGTGGATGCCGGGCTCTTCCAGGACGGGTTCGCGGTGGGGGCCGGTGGTGACGTAGATGTGCTCGTGCTGGCGGACCGGTATGCCCTGGTGGGTGAAGTCGTGCTCCCAGGTGCACAGGAGCCGGCCGGGGGAGAGGTCGGTCCAGCCGGTCTCCTCGCGCAGTTCCCGCAGGACGCACTGCTCGGGACTCTCGCCGGGGTCGATGCCGCCGCCGGGCGGGAGCCAGTGGATGCCGACCTCCACGTTGTTCTCGCGGAAGAGGAACACGGAGCCGTCGGGGGAGATGATGACAACGCGTGCTGCGTGGCGTGGAGTTCGCATCAGACCAGCGTAAGCCGGGGGCGGGGGCTTTGCGGAGGGGTCCGCCGGACCCGGGCGCCCCCAGCCGCGGGTGAGCCGTACGAGACCCCTGCGCGAGCCGTACGAGGCCGTACGCGCGCATGACGAGGCCTGTGCGCGAGCCGTACGAGGCCCGTGCGCGCGCATGACGAGGCCCGTGCGCGTGCATCACGAGGCCCGTGCGCGTGCATGACGAGGCCCGTGCGCGTGCATCACTAGGCCCGTGCGCGCGCCGTGCGCGGCCCCGTACGCGACCCGTGCGCGGCGGCCCCGTACGCGACCCGTACGCGACCCGCGCGCGACGCCGTGCGCGACCCGTGCGCGCCGGACCCGTACGCGACATGGAGCACCCGTACGGCCGCCTCCCGCCCCCCAGCCGCCCGCAGTCGGAGCCGCGCCGCGCCCGCCGCTCCCGAGGCGCGCAGTCCTGCTGCTGCCCGCCTCCGAAGATCGGCTGATGTACGGTCGGTCCAATGAGCAAGCACGCCCGAGCCCGCTCCCGTAGCCCGCGCAGGCCCCGTACGACGCCCGCGACGAGGCCGTCCCGTCGTGTGGCTCTCGCCGCCACCCTCGGCCTGATGACCCTGGGGGCGGGGTGGTTGTACGCCGCCCAGGATCCCGATGCCGCGGGTGCGGCGGTCCAGGCCCGTTCGGATGCGCGGCCTCCGGCGCAGGGCCGGGCCGCCCGCGATGCGGAACGGGACGTCATGCAGGGGCTGACCGGCATCAGTGAGCAGACCCGGGCCGGGATTCCGGTGGACTCGCGCCAGCTCGTCCTGGTCACGGGCAAGGCGGTGGACTCCTCGGAGTCCACGGCGACGCTGTACACGCGTCCGGCGGCGGGGGCCGACTGGGTGCGCGTGGCGAGCTGGCCGGCCCGCAACGGGGCCAAGGGCTGGTCCACGGAGCGGAGCTACGGCGACCTGACCTCCCCGCAGGGGGTCTTCGCGCTGACGGATGCGGGGGGCCTGCTGTCGCCGCCGCCGGGTACGCGGCTCCCGTACGACGAGAACCGTTCCTTCGTCGCGTCGGGCCGCGGGGTGAACGGCGAGTCCCTCGAAGGCTCCTTCGACTATGTCGTGGCGATCGACTTCAACCGCAGGCCGGGCCGTTCCCCGCTGGATCCGGCCAAGCCGGAGGGTGAGGCCAAGGGGGGCAACATCTGGCTGCACGTGGACCATGACGGTCCTTCGCAGGGCTGTGTCGGCATCCCGAAGGAAGCGATGCAGAAGGTTCTGCAGACCCTCGACCCGGCGGCGAAGCCGGTCATCGTGATGGGGCCGGAAGGCTTCTGAACCGGGGGCGGCGCAGCGGTCCGGCGTAGGCCCCCGCGCAGAAGAGCGCCCCCGCGCAGAAGAGCGCCCCCGCGCAGAAGGGGGCGGGCGGCGGGCGGCGGGACCGGGACGGGAGGGATCCGTATCCGCCCCACCCCCTGCCGCCGCCGCCCCCGCCCGCCCCACCCCCTGCCGCCGCCGCCCCCCGTCCGACGCCCCCATGTCCGACGCACCCCTTGTCTGACGCCCCGTCAGCTACGACGATGGCCCCGCACCGGTAGGGCGAATCGGCAGACGAAGGCGAGGCGGGGCCGGTATGGCGCGCGTGTTCACCGAGGGACGGCTGGTCTACGGGATGCAGCTCCCGATCCAGTCGCAGAGCACCATCTACGCCGAGCCCTGGGAGGCGGCGGCGACGGCGGCCGACCTCGCCGAGGTGGCGCGGGCCGCGGACCGGGCCGGCTTCGGGTACCTGGCCGGCTGTGACCACGTGGCGATCCCGCGGCGGCTGGCCGGCCCGATGAGCACCGTCTGGTACGACCCGGTGGCCACCCTGGCCTTCCTGGCCGGGATCACCGAGCACGTGCGGTTGCTGAGCCATGTGGCGATCCTGGGTCTGCGCCACCCGCTGGTCAGCGCCAAGCAGTACGCCACGCTCGACCACCTCAGCGGCGGCCGGCTGATCCTCGGGGTCGGCGCCGGGCACGTGCAGGAGGAGTTCGAGGTGCTCGGGGTGGACTTCGCGCGCCGCGGGGCCGTGCTCGACGAGACCCTGGACGCGCTGCGGGTTGCGCTGGGTCCCGAGGAGTACCCGGAGTTCGAGGGTGAGCTGTTCGCGTTCAAGGACCTCGGCCAGCTGCCCCGCCCCGTCCAGGAGCGGATCCCCGTCTGGGTGGGCGGCTCCTCCGGTCCTGCCGTGCGCCGCGCCGCCCTGCGCGGTGACGGCTGGCTTCCGCAGGGTGACCCGCGGGAGCGGCTGCCCGTGCAGATCGCGCGGATCAGGGAGCTGCGGGCCGGTGCCGGCATCACCGGTCCGATGGAGTTCGGCGCCATCACCGAGCCGCTCTACGTCGGGGAGCCCGGCTGGGACACCGGCCGCCGGACCCTGACGGGCAAGGCGGAGGTGCTCGCGGAGTCCCTGCGGGAGTACCGGGCGCTCGGCGTCGACCAGATCCAGGTGCGTTTCCGCAGCCGGGACCGGGCCGAACTCGTGGACCAGATCGCCGCGTTCGGCGCGGAGGTCGCGCCGCACCTCAACGACTAGGAGTACGGCATGGGCAAGCTGGACGGGCGGGTCGTCCTCGTCACGGGTGCGGCGCGCGGGCAGGGGGAGCAGGAGGCGCGGCTGTTCGCCGCGGAGGGGGCCGCGGTGCTCCTCGGGGACGTGCTGGACGAGCAGGGTGCGGCGGTGGCGAAGGAGATCGGCGCGGACCGGGCCCGGTACGTGCGGATGGACGTGAGCCGGGAGGAGGACTGGGCGGCGGCGGTCGCGGCGGCGAAGGAGTCCTTCGGCCGGGTCGACGGGCTGGTCAACAATGCCGGCATCCTGCGCTTCAACGAGCTGGCCTCGACCCCGTTGGAGGAGTTCCAGCAGCTGGTCCAGGTGAACCAGGTCGGCGCGTTCCTCGGCATCAAGGCCCTGGCTCCGGAGATCGAGGCGGCCGGGGGCGGGACGATCGTCAACACGTCCTCGTACACGGGTCTGACGGGCATGGCGTACGTCGGCGCGTACGCGGCGACCAAGGCGGCGATCCTCGGGCTGACGCGGGTGGCGGCGCTGGAGCTGGCGGCGAAGGGGATCCGGGTCAATGCGATGTGCCCGGGGGCCGTGGACACCCCGATGGCCAACCCCGGCCTGCTGGATCCGGCGGGGATCACGGACGAGGCCCGGACGGCGATGGCGGAGCTCTACCAGCGGGTCGTGCCGCTGGGCCGGGTGGGCCGGCCGGAGGAGGTGGCCCGGCTGGCCCTCTTCCTGACCAGCGAGGACTCCTCGTACATCACCGGGCAGCCCTTTGTCATCGACGGCGGCTGGATGGCGGGTGTCAGCCTCCTCTGAGGTCAGCTGATGGAGCGTCAGGTATTGACGCTCCCGCCTCCGCGGTGGAACAGTCGGGACATCCAATCTGACGCCACGTCAGAAACCAAAGGACGGTGAACCCCCTTGGAATTCGGGCTCTTCGTGCAGGGATACGTGCCTGAGGCGCGGTCCAGGGTCGACCCCGAGGCAGAGCACAAGGCGCTGGTCGAGGAGACCGAGTACGTCATCCAGGCCGACCAGTCCGGCTTCAAGTACGCCTGGGCCTCCGAACACCACTTCCTGGAGGAGTACTCGCACCTGTCGGCGAACGAGGTCTTCCTCGGCTACCTCGCCGCGGCCACCGAGCGCATCCACCTCGGCTCCGGGATCTTCAACCCGCTCGCCCCGGTGAACCACCCCGTCAAGGTGGCCGAGAAGGTCACCATGCTGGACCACCTCTCCAAGGGCCGCTTCGAGTTCGGCACCGGCCGCGGCGCGGGCAGCCACGAGATCCTCGGCTTCATGCCCGGCATCACGGACATGAACCACACCAAGGAGATCTGGGAGGAGACCATCGCGGAGTTCCCCAAGATGTTCCTCCAGGAGGAGTACGAGGGGTTCCAGGGCAAGCACTGGTCGCTGCCCCCGCGCAAGGTCTTCCCCAAGCCGTACGGCAAGGCCCACCCGGCCATGTGGTACGCCGCCGGCTCCCCCTCCTCGTACGCGATGGCCGCCAAGAAGGGCCTCGGCGTCCTCGGCTTCAGCGTCCAGAAGGTCTCCGACATGGAGTGGGTGCTGGAGCAGTACAAGACGGCCATCCAGGAGGCCAAGGCCATCGGGGCGTTCGTCAACGACAACGTCATGGTCACCTCGACCGCGATCTGCGCCGAGACCCACGACAAGGCCGTCGAGATAGCCGTCAACGCCCACATGAACCGCTTCCAGTCGCTGGTCTTCCGCTACCACGACACCTTCCCGCGGCCCGAGGCCATCCCTCAGTGGCCCGAGACCCTCCCCGAGTACAACGCGGAGATCATCGAGCTGCTGATCGCGGAGGAACTGCTGATCTGCGGGGATCCCTCAGAGGTCCGCGCCCAGTGCAAGCGCTGGGAGCAGGCCGGGGCCGACCAGCTCTCCTTCGGCCTGCCGACCGGGGTCTCGTACGAGGACACGATGACCACCATCAAGCTCATCGGCGAGCACGTGATCCCGCACATCGACACGGACCCGGTCCACCGCACCACCCGCTTCCGCGAATCGGCGTAGGCCGCCGCGCCGGGCCCCCGCCCGGCTCCCCGTACGGGGACGGCGTCTTCCCGGACCGCCGTCCCGCACCGGCCCCGGCCGGAGGCATGCCGTGGCCGCGGCCGGTCCGGCGGCCTCCGGCCGGGGCACGCGGGCGTTCCACGGTCCCGGGACCCGGCCCGTACAGCGAACACCGGCAGAAGGGACGTCATGCTCGACCACCTGATCAAGGGCGCGACCGTCGTGGACGGCACCGGCGCGCCCGCCCGCGTCGCCGACGTCGGCATCCGCGACGGACGGATCGCCGTCCTCGGCGACCCCGGCACCGTCACCGAACCCGCCCGGACCACCGAGGACGCCACCGGCCTCGTCCTGACCCCCGGGTTCATCGACCCCCACACGCACTACGACGCCCAGCTCTTCTGGGACCCCTACGCCACGCCGTCCATGAACCACGGGGTGACCACCGTCGCGGGCGGCAACTGCGGGTTCACCCTGGCCCCCCTGCACCCGGACCGCCCGGAGGACGCCGACTACACCCGCCGGATGATGAGCAAGGTCGAGGGCATGGCCCTCAAGGCCCTCGAAGAGGGCGTCGACTGGACCTGGTCCACCTTCGGCGAGTACCTCGACGCCCTGGAGGGCCGGATAGCCGTCAACGCCGGCTTCATGGTCGGCCACTGCGCGCTGCGCCGCCACGTCATGGGCGAGGCCGCCGTCGGCGGGCAGCCCACACCGGAGCAGATGGAGGACATGCTCGCCCTCTTCCACGACGCCATGGACGCCGGCGCCTGGGGGCTGTCCACCACGCAGTCCTCGACCCATTCGGACGGCGCAGGCGCCCCCGTCGCCTCCCGGCACGCGAAGCCCGCCGAACTCCTCGCGCTCTCACGGGCCGTGGCCGAGCACGAGGGCACCCAGTTGGAGGCGATCGTCGCGGGCTGCCTCGACCAGTTCTCCGACGAGGAGATCGACCTCTTCGTCGACATGAGCGCGGCTGCCGGACGGCCCCTGAACTGGAACGTCCTCACCATCGACGCCTCCGTTCCCGAACGGGTGCCCCGCCAGCTGATCCCCAGCGAACGCGCCCGCAGGGCGGGCGGCCGGATCGTCGCCCTGACCATGCCGATCCTCACGCCCATGAACATGTCCCTCGGCACGTTCTGCGCCCTCAACCTCATCCCCGGCTGGGGCGAGGTCCTGGGCCTGCCCGTCCCCGAACGGATCGCCAGACTCCGCGACGCGGACGTACGGGCCGGGATGCTGCGGCGCGCCGACAGCAAGGAGGCCGGGGTCTTCCGCCGCCTCGCCGACTTCCGGCGGTACGTCATCGGCGACACGTACAGCAAGGAGAACGAGGGCCTCTCCGGCCGCGTCGTGGGCGACATCGCCGCCGAACGCGGCCAGGACCCCTTCCACTGCCTCGTCGAGATCTGCGCCCACGACGAACTGCGCACGGTGCTCTGGCCGATGCCCACCGACAACGACCCGGCCAGCTGGGCCCTGCGGCAGGAGACCTGGCAGCACGAGGACGTCATGCTGGGCGGCTCCGACGCGGGCGCGCACCTGGACCGCATGTGCGGCGCCCCCTACACGACCCGCTTCCTCGGCGACTGCCTGCGCGGCCGCAAGCTGCTGCCGCTGGAGCAGGCCGTCAAGATGCTCACCGACGACCCGGCCCGGCTGTTCGGGCTGCGCGAACGCGGCCGGATCACCGAGGGCCATCACGCGGACCTCGTCCTCTTCGACCCCGAGCGCATCGAGGCCGGTCCGGCGACCCTGGTCCACGACCTGCCCGGGGACAGCCCGCGGCTGGACGCGCGCGCCATCGGGATCGTCTCCGTCCGCGTCAACGGCGTGGAGACCATCCGCGACGACGAGGTGACGGGTGCGGTCCCCGGGACCGTGCTCCGCTCGGGCCGGGACACGAGGACGGTGAGCACCCGATGACCGCTCAGCGGCTCTTCATCGGCGGGGAGTGGGTGGAGCCCGCCGGCGGCCACTACGAGGTCATCGACCCGGCGGACGCATCGGTGGTCGGCCTCGCCCCCGAGGCCTCCCGCGAGCAGGTCCGCGAGGCGGCCCGCGCCGCCGCCGAGGCCTTCGGGCCCTGGTCCCGTACGACCCCCGAGGCGCGGGCAGCGGTCCTCGACCGGGCCGCGGACCTCATCCAGCGGGCGTACGAGCCCTGGTCGCAGCTGGCCCGGCAGGAGACGGGCGCACCCGCCGCGATTGCCCGCGGCATGCAGGTGGGAGTGGGTGTCGCCCGGTTCCGCCGGTACGCCAGGGGGGCCATGGAACCCGTGGAACGGGGGCTGGCGCCGCAGGTCACCGAGGCCGGCCCGATGGGGCGGGCCGCCGTCCTCGGCGCGCTGGAAGTGCGCCAGCCGGTCGGCGTGGTCACCTGCATCACCTCGTACAACAACCCCTGGGCGAACCCGGCGGGCAAGGTGGCGCCGGCGCTGGCCATGGGCAACACGGTGGTCGTCAAACCGGCGCCGCAGGACCCGCTGTCGGTGTTCAAGATGGCCGAGGCCCTCGCCGAGGCCGGGGTTCCGCCCGGTGTGGTGAACGTGGTGGGCGGGCAGGCGGTGGAGGTCGGCGAGGCGGCCGTGGACGCCCCGGAGGTGGACATGGTGTCCTTCACCGGATCCACGGCGGTCGGGCAGCGCATCGCCGAGGTGTGCGGCCGGACGATGAAGCGGCAGTTGATGGAGCTGGGCGGCAAGGGCGCGGCGATCGTCTTCGAGGACGCCGACCTGGACGCGGCGGTGATGGGCATCGGCACGACCTTCTCCTTCTACTCCGGGCAGATCTGCACCGCCCCGACCCGGGTGATCGCCCATCGGGCGGTCTACGACCGGCTCGTCGAGAAACTGACCGGCTACCTGGCCTTCATGAAGGTCGGCGACCCGGCGGACCGGGCCACGGTGGTCGGCCCGGTGATCTCGGCGGCGCACCGGGACCGGGTGGAGGCGTACGTGGAACTGGGCCGGAAGGAGGGTGCGCGGATCGCCTACGGCGGCGAGCGCCCGGTGGTGGGGGACGGCCGCGGCTTCTACGTGGCGCCGACCCTGCTGGTGGACTGCACGAACGACATGCGGGTGGTCCGTGAGGAGATCTTCGGCCCGGTCGTGGTGGTCGTCCCCTTCGACGGGGACGAGGAGGAGGCCGTCGCACTGGCCAACGACAGTGACTTCGGGCTGATCAGCTACGTGTGGTCGGGGGACTCGGCGCGCGCGTTCCGCGTGGCGCGGCGGCTGCGGTCGGGCGGGGTCGGCGTGAACACCGTCGGCCGCAACATGGAGGCGCCGTTCGGCGGGTTCAAGCGGTCGGGGGTGGGCCGGGACGTGGGCTCGTACGCCCTGCACGCCTACAGCGAGGTGCAGTCGATCGTGTGGACCGGCTGAGGCGGAGTGCCGTCGCCGTGGCCCCGCCCGTTGTTCCGGTCCCGGCCCGATGACCGGTCCGGGACCGCCCGCAACCGTGCCGCTCAGTCCTTGTAGTAGTCCGTGAGGACGCAGCCCTTCACCAGGGCCGGCTCCTTGCGGTAGCCGCTCGGCGGGTCGAAGTCGGGGTGGCAGTTGAGCATGAGCAGTCCGGCCTGCGGCTGGAGCAGGGCGCTCATGGCGTCCGAGCTCTCGGACCCCATGGCGAAGTCCTGTCCGACGACGATGCCGCTGTTGGCGTTCCCGCTGCCCTTCTCCGCGTCGACCTCGGCCTTGAAGGCGGTCTGGAAGGCCTTCGGATCCTTGATGAGGACGATGGTGGTGATGCCCCGCCGGCCGCAGTAGCCGGTCTCGGTGACGGAGAAGGCCGGGCCGAAGGCCGTGTCCGGGCCCTCGCTCGGCTTGCCGCCGGTCGGGGTGCGGCTGACCGGCTCGCACGGGGTGAAGCCGTTGATGAAGCGGGCGGCGGCGGCCATGGTGCCCGCCTTGGGCAGTTGCTGGAAGGCCGTCCCGTTCTTGGGTGCGTTCCCGTTGACCCCGCCGTTCTTGGTGGGGTTCTCCAGGGTGCCCTCGTGCGGACCGCCGTCGCCGGTGCCGGCGGCTCCGCCCCCGGTTCCGGCCCCGGTTCCGTCTCCGGTTCCGGCGATGGCGCCGTCCCCGGTGAGCGGGTTGCCCCCGGAGGTCGTGGGGCTGTCGCCGCCGCAGGCGGTGAGGCCGGTGAGGAGGGCGGTGACGGCGGCGGCCGAGGCCAGCAGTGACTGGGTACGCATGCGCATGGTTCTCCCCCGTGAATGACCTTGAACGGCGGCGACTCTAGGCGGGAGTCATGTGCACGGCAAACCGGCCGGGCCCTGCGGTCACCGCCACGCACCGCAAAGTAACGAAGGAAACTTTGAAAACGCCCATATCGGACATGCCTACGGTTTCCGTATGGCGAAACCCTGCGTCCAGTGCCTGTTGAACCATGGACGTAATCTGGTGTGAACCTTGTATTACGTGCTCGTGAACGCGATCGGTCTCAGGATTCCAAGGCATTCCCGGAACTTCGGTTCCGGAGCTGTGACCTCCGGATGTGGAAAACGCAGCGTCTAACGTCCTGACCCATGACACAGCTGGACGTCCGGCCTCAGGTCGGAGACACGGTAAGCGGCGTCGCCGAGGGCGATGTCCGTGGGAAAGGCCTCGGCAAGGGGTCCGTCGGACTCGTGGGAAGCGCCGTCATCGGCATCTCCACCGTCGCCCCCGTCTACTGCCTGACCTCGACCCTCGGGTCCACCGCCGGAGAGGTCGGCATGCAGATGCCCGCCGTCTTCCTCGCCGGTTTCCTCCCGATGCTCCTGGTCGCCTTCGCCTACCGCGAGCTCAACAAGGCCATGCCGGACTGCGGCACCTCCTTCACCTGGACCGTGAAGGCCTTCGGCCCGCGGATCGGCTGGATGTGCGGCTGGGGCCTGGTGATCGCCACGATCATCGTGCTCTCCAACCTGGCCGGCGTCGCCACGTCCTACTTCTGGCTGCTGGCCGGCGAGATCACGAACAATCCGTCGATCGCCGCCCTCGACGACAACAAGCTCGTCCACATCGCCACCTGCCTCACCCTCATCGCCGTGGCCACCGCCATCAGCTACCGCGGCATGACCGCCACCAAGGGCATCCAGTACGCCCTGGTCGGCCTCCAGCTCGTGGTCCTCGCCCTCTTCGTCGCCATGGCCTTCCAAAAGGCCTCCGCGGGCACCTTCGACACCGGCCTGGACTTCTCCTGGTCCTGGATGAACCCCTTCGCGGTCGAGTCCATGGCCGCCTTCACCGCCGGACTCTCGCTCTCGATCTTCATGTACTGGGGCTGGGACGCCTGCCTGGCCACCAACGAGGAGACCACCGGCTCGGCCAAGACCCCCGGCCGCGCCTCGCTCATCGCCATGGTCGTCCTGGTCGGCTCCTACCTGGCCACCGGCATCGCCGCCCAGATGGCCGTCGGCTCCGGCGGCGAAGGCCTCGGCCTCGCCAACGAGGACACCTCCGACAACGTCTTCGCCGCGCTCGCCGGCCCCGTCATGGGACCCGCCCTCGGCATCCTGCTCTTCGTCGCGGTGCTGGCCTCGGCCGCCGCGTCCCTGCAGACCACCTTCATCCCGGTGGCCCGCACCGTCCTGGCCATGTCGACCTACGAGGCCCTGCCCCCCTCGTACGCCAAGGTCCACCCGAGGTTCAAGACCCCCGGCCGCGCCACGATCATGGCGGGCGTCGCCACCGGCGTCTTCTACACCGTGATGACCCTGGTCAGCGAGAACGTCCTCACCGACACGATCTTCGCCCTCGGGCTGATGATCTGCTTCTACTACTCGCTGACGGCCTTCGCCTGCGCCTGGTACTTCCGCGGCGAACTGCGCCGCTCCGCCCGCGACCTCTTCTTCAAGGGCGTCTTCCCGGTCCTGGGCGGACTGCTGCTGGCCACGGTCTTCTTCAAGACCCTGATCGACATGTGGGACCCGGCCTACGGATCCGGTTCCACCGTCCTCGGCGTCGGCAGCGTCTTCGTGATCGGCGTGGGCCTGCTGGCCCTCGGCCTGGTCATCATGGTCGTCACCGAGCGCCGCAGCCCGGCCTTCTTCCGCGGCCAGGTGCTGACCAAGTCCACCCCGGCGCTGGTGGTCGAGGACTGACCCCACCCGCTGCACCCAGCTGTGTCACGCCCGCGGCCCCGGACCGGTCCCCCCGATCCGGGGCCGGCGGCGTTCCAGGCGCCGCGTTGACGCAGCGGTGACGTCGCAGTGACCCGGGGCGCGGCCGGGTCGTTGGGCGGGGCATGAATGCCATGAAGCGCACCCTCTCCGCCCTGGTCCTCACCGGCGGCGCCGCCCTCGCACTCACCCCCGCCGCCGCGTTCGCGGCCGACGAGCCGGCCATCCAGGGGCCGCCGATCACCCAGCGGGTCACCGACATCGTCGATCACCCGGGCCAGGCGGTCCAGGACACGAAGACGGCGGTGGGCGTGACCACGGCCGCCGCCGGCTCCGCCACCGAAGCCACGGAAAGCTCCCTCTCCGGCGCCGGCACGGCCCTCGCGTCGGGCCTCCCGCAGCCCCCGAAGGCGGGCTGACCCGCCGGCTCAGCCCCGCCGGGACGCGACCCCGCTGATGAAGGCGGTCCAGGTACGGGGGGTCACCGCCAGCTCGGGGCCCGCCGTCACCTTGGAGTCCCGGACGTGGACGGCGGCGGCGCAGGCGGCGACCTTGACGCAGCTGTCGCCCTGGCTGCCGCTGTAGGTGGACTTGTGCCAGGAGAGGGCGACCTCGACGCAGCTGTCGCCCTCGCTGCCGCTGTAGCTGCTCTTGAACCACCGCAGAGGGGTGCTGTTCACAGGGAGCCTCGCATTCGCATCAACAGGTCGGCGCTGTCCGCCGGATTGAGGGCCTGGATGCGAAGTTTGGCATATCGCTGGTGGAGGACGCTGACGGCTTTCGGGTCCGAAATCACCTGCCCCGTCTTCTGTCCCTCGCTGTACCCCAGCCACTCGTGTTCGTCGGTTTCCAGGAGTTGGAAGGGCCCGTCCGTGCCCGAGTGAACCGGTTGGGCCAGCGGCATGATCTGGACGTCGACGTTCGGAAGCGCACCGCACGCCAGCAGCCGGTCGATCAGCTCCCGCGTGACCTCCATGCCGCCCGTCCGCCGTTCGATCAGCGCTTGCTCGATGATGAAACTGAACAGGACGTACGGGGTGCGGAGCAGCAGCTTCTGGCGTTCCGTACGGGCCGTGATCCGGGCGTCTGCCTCCTCCGGAGTCGCCAGGGGCGGGACGTTGTCGATCAGCGCCCGCGCGTACGACTCCGGCTGCAGCAGCCCCGGTACCGACCGGCACTCGTACGTGTTGAGGGTGACTGCGCCCTCCTCCAGCTCCGCCCACCGCCGGAACCAGGACGCCAGGCCGCGCCGCCGCGTGAGTTGCTTCGCCGCGATGCCGATGACACCGAAGGTGTCGAGGACCGCCTCCGTCTTGTTGACGAACTTCTGCGACGGGTGGCGGCGGCCCTGTTCCACCGAGCCGACGTACTGCACCGAGTAGCCGATGAGCAACGCCAGTTGCTCCTGTGTCAGGCCCGCCCGTCTGCGCGAGGCCTTGACCGTCTCCCCGAAGGAGCGCAGGTTGTCGTCGGGCTCGACCTCGCCGTCACCGCTGTCGTCGGCACTTGCCATGGCGGTCACCTCCCCGCCAGGAATGTTCACGCACCGTGACTCCGCGTGTCCAGGGAGGGAACTCGTACAGTTGCTTTGTACGAGTTCCGGTGTTGTTGAACGCCCCAGTTCGCGCGGGACGTTGAGGCCATGACCGCACCCTTCGGGCCGCCCGCGGCCCTCGTACGCCTGTTCACTCAGCGTTTCAGCGCCACCCGCCGGGGGGCCCGCCTCGCCCGGCAGCTGGTCCTCGTCGAGCTGCACGACTGGGGGGTCCCGCCGGCGAGCCGGCTGGCCGCGGACGCGGGCCTGGTGGTCGCCGAGCTGGCCGCCAACGCCGTCACGCACGGCCGGGTCCCCGGTCGGGACTTCGAGCTGCGGATGACGCTCCTGGAGTCCGTGCTCCGTGTGGAGGTGTCCGACGCCCGCGCCGACCGGCGGCCCGTCGAACGGCCGCCGGCCGATCGGGCCGAGTCCGGGTACGGGCTGCGCATCGTCGCCGCCGTCGCCGCCGGGTGGGGGGTCGCGGACCGGGTGGTCGGCAAGACCGTCTGGGCCGAACTGCCGGTCGGTGACCGGTCAGCCGGGCAGGTCCCGCCAGCGGGGGGACTCGCAGCCGGGGTCGTCCGGGGCGCCGAAGTGGAAGGGCACGGCGAGGTGGGCGGCCAGGGTGGTGCCGGCGGCGGTGGCCACGCCGGCGCCGCCCATCCGGGAGTGGACCGTGGCCAGGTGGTGGTCGCCGGCCGGCTCGTCGGTGACGGCGTACAGCAGTACGAACCAGTCGTGGACGGTGTCCCCGTCCCATACGGCCTCGACCGCGACGATCCGGCCGGGCAGGCCGGCTGCCCGGACGGCGAGGGAGTCCAGGTCGACGGGGGAGTCGGGCGTGCGGGCCACCCGGTCGCCGAAGTGCAGGTACCGCTCGTGGACGAGCAGCTGGGCGTCGTGCAGGCCGATCCCGAGGGCCCGCCCGGCCTGCCAGAGCGTACGGACCGCCTGCATGTGCCCGTCCTGGAGGACGTACCCGTCGACCTGGGTGCGGATGCCCGCCGGGAGGGCGTGCCAGACGGCGGTCACGACCCGGCCCGGCTGGAGGGCGCGGAAGCGCCGAAGAGGTAGGCGGCCCGGCCGATCAGGCGTCCGTACAGGGCGTGCGGGCGTACGCGCCCCGGGGTGGTGGTGGGGTGCGGCGCACGCATGGTCCGCAGGTGCGCGTGGAAGTCCGCCTCGTCCTCGGCGGCGAACAGCCGCTCCCAGCGGCCCGGTGTCCCCGTGGGGGACGGCGCCTGCGCCCTGCGGCCGCTGCGCGTGAACTGTCCTGGCATGCCGCCATGGTGGGTCACGGCGGCCAGCCCGGTCGAACGGATTTCGGGGTCGGGTCCGGACGGGCCCGGCCGGGTCGGTCACAGGTACTGCGCGTACCCGTCCAGGCAGCGCAGGATCTCCGGCTCCGCCGCCGACGGCAGCTGGAGGACGACCTCCTCGATGCCGAGGTCGGCGTAGTGGCTCATCTTGCCGGGGCTGGGGCGGACGGCGTACGGGACCACCTGGAGGGACTTCGGGTCGCGGCCGGCGGCCTCCCAGACCTGCCGCAGCACGGGCAGGGACTCGGTGAGGCCGCCTCCGCCGATCGGGAGCCAGCCGTCGGCGTGGTCGGCGACGGCGGCGAACAGCTTCGGGCCGGCCGCGCCGCCGATCAGGGTCCGCGGCCCGTACAGGGGGAGTCCGGCGCCGAGTTCACGCGGGGCGCGGGCCGGCTTCGGATGGGCGCTGCTCGCCCGGACGGAGGAGAACGCGCCGGTGTACGCCGTCGGCTGCGGAGCCCACAGGGCTCGCATCAGCGCCATGCGGTCGTGCACCAGTTCACGCCGGGTGCGCCACTCGACGCCGTGGTCGGCGGCCTCCTCGACGTTCCAGCCGTAGCCGATGCCCAGGGTGAGGCGCCCGCCGGTGAGGTGGTCGAGCGTGGCGGCCTGCTTGGCGAGGCCGATCGGGTCGTGCTGGGCGACCAGGGTGATGCCGGTGCCCAGCTCCAGCCGCTCGGTCACCGCACCGGCCTGGCCGAGGGCGACGAAGGGGTCCAGGGTGCGCCCGTACATCTCGGGGAGTTCGCCGCCCATGGGCGCCGGGGTGTCGCGGGACACCGGGATGTGGGTGTGCTCCGGGAGGTAGAGCCCGGAGAACCCGCGCTCCTCCAGGCTCCGGGCGAGTCGTACGGGCGGGATGGTGCGGTCGGTGAGGAAGACGGTCGTGGCGATCCGCATGGGCCCTGGCACCTCCGAGACGTGGGACCGCCACGGTACGGGCTGCGGGCCTCATTGTTGAGGGGGCGTCAGGTGTCCTCGGGGTGTTCCGCCGGTCAGCTGCGCGGGTAGCGGGCCAGCCAGCCGGGCGCCGAGACCGCCGGGCCGTGCAGGGACGGGCCCTGGGTCATCTCCAGGGCGAAGTCGTCGGCGAGCTCCAGCATCGTGGAGCGGCCCTCCAGGTCGGCGAGCCAGGCCGCCGGAAGGGCGGTCTCGCCGTGCAGGGCGCCCAGCAGGGCCCCGCACAGGGCGCCGGTGGCGGTGGAGTCGCCGCCGTGGTTGACGGCGAGGCGCAGGCCGTGCGGGACGTCCTCGGCGACCAGCGCGCAGTACACGGCGACGGCGAGGGCGTCCTCGGCGTCGCGGCCGTCACCGGGGGAGAGGGACTCGACGGCCTTGGGGCTGGGCGGGCCCTGGGTGACGGCCTGGAGGGCGCGCTGGAGGGCGTCGGTGACGGGCTGGTGCCCCGCCCGGGACCCCAGCAGTCCCAGGGCGCGCTGGACGGCGGGGTCCAGGGAGTCGCCGCGGGTCAGGCCGTGCACGATGACGGCGAGGGCCCCGGCGGAGAGGTACGCGGTGGGATGGCCGTGGCTCTGCGCGGCGCACTCCACGGCGAGTTGCAGCACCAGCGCGGGCTCCCAGCCGACCAGCAGCCCGAAGGGCGCCGAGCGGACGGCGGCCGCCGCGTCGCGGGCCGTGGGGTTCTTGGGCTGCTCCAGGGTGCCGAGGATCTCGTCGGCGAAGCCGGTCATGCAGGCGCGGTCCGGGCCGCGGCGGGCGTAGAGCCACTCCTGCTGTGCGAGCCAGCCGTTGTCCTTGCGGCGTTCGTCGGGGCCCCAGTCGTGCTGGGTGGCGGCCCAGCGCAGGTAGGCGCGGTGCACGTCGGTCGGCGGGTGCCAGGCGCCGGTGTCGCGGCGTACGTGGGCGCGTATCAGCCCGTCCACGGTGAACAGGGCGAGCTGGGTGGAGGCGGTGACCGTGCCCCGGCGTCCGTAGGCGGGGGCGGGCTCGGTCAGGCCGCCGAGGCCGTGGGTCTCGCGGATGCCGTCGAGGGACAGCCCGGCGACGGGTGCGCCGAGGGCGTCGCCGATGGCGGAGCCGAGGAGCGTGCCGCGGACCCGGCTGCGGAAGTCCTGCTGCTCGGCCCGGCCCCACAGTCCGGTGGTGACCGTGCCGAGGGCGGTGCCGCCCTGGCCGTCGGCGGCGCCGGGGGGCGCCGCCGTCCGGGCGTCCGCGCCCGCGTCCGCGCCCGGCTCCGCCGCCGTCCCGAGCGTGGCTCTGCCCGCGCCGGTCCGGTCCTGCGCCGTCGTCTCCATCGTCCCCCCACCGTGCCTGCTGCTGCCCTGCTCGCCTGCGTTCGGTGCGTTCCGTGTGTCCGGTCGCGGCAGGGTTTGGCGCGCACTGTAGTGGACAGGATCGGTCAGATTCGGAAACAGTGGGTCAGAAGGCGGGTAAGCGCTCGCTGAACGGCCGGAATCCGCATACTTCCGGCCCGGCCGCCCCGCCCCCGTCGATCAGTCCAGCACGGGCAACAGCTCGGGAAGGTGCCCGTCCGAGGCGCGCGCCGCGTCCTGCCGCTCCTGCGGGACCTCCCCGTACAGCGTCGTCCGGGCCTTCGCCGGCCGGCCCGCCGCCGCCGCGACCGCGACCAGGTCCTGCACCGACTTGTACGAACCGTAACCGGACCCCGCCATCCGCGAGATGGTCTCCTCCATCAGCGTCCCGCCGAGGTCGTTCGCCCCCGACCGGAGCATCTCGGCGGCTCCCTGCGCACCCAGCTTCACCCAGCTCGTCTGGATGTTCGTGATGTGCGGGTGCAGCAGGATCCGGGCCATCGCGGTCACCGCCCGGTTGTCACGGACCGTCGGCCCCGGCCGCGCGATGCCCGCCAGGTACACGGGCGCGTTGGTGTGGATGAACGGCAGCGTCACGAATTCCGTGAACCCGCCCGTCCGCTGCTGGATCCGGGCCAGCGTGCGGAGGTGGCCGAGCCAGTGCCGGGGCTGGTCCACGTGCCCGTACATCATCGTGGACGAGGAGCGGATCCCGAGCTCGTGCGCCGTGGTCACCACGTCGATCCAGTCCGCCGCGGGCAGCTTGCCCTTGGTGAGGACCCAGCGCACCTCGTCGTCGAGGATCTCCGCCGCCGTGCCCGGAATCGAGTCCAGGCCCGCCTCCTTGGCCGCGGTCAGCCAGTCCCGTACGGACATCCCGGTGCGGGTCGCGCCGTTGACGACCTCCATCGGGGAGAAGGCGTGCACGTGCATGCCCGGAACCCGCTGCTTCACGGCCCGGGCGATGTCGAAGTACGCCGTCCCCGGCAGGTCCGGGTGGATGCCGCCCTGCATGCACACCTCGACCGCGCCGAGGTCCCAGGCCTGCGCGGCCCGGTCCGCGACCTGGTCCAGGGAGAGCGTGTACGCGTCGGCGTCCGTGCGCCGCTGCGCGAACGCGCAGAAGCGGCAGCCGGTGTAGCAGACGTTGGTGAAGTTGATGTTCCGGGTCACGATGTACGTCACGTCGTCGCCCACCACCGACCGGCGCAGGTCGTCCGCGACCCGGCACAGTGCGTCCAGCGCCGGTCCGTCCGCGTGCAGCAGCGCCAGGGCCTGCTCGTCCGTGAGCTTCGTCGGATCGTCGGCGGCGCGGGCCAGGGCCGCGCGCACGTCCGTGTCGATGCGCTCCGCCACCATGCCGGGGGCGGCGGCCTCGCGCAGGGCCTCCCAGTCGCCGTAGACGTGGTCGAAGTCCGCACGGCGGTCGCCGGTGCGGCCCTCGGTGTCGATGCTCGTGTGCAGATCGGTCCGGCCGAACGAGGCGAAGCCCTCGTCGGGCTCCTGCCAGGGCCGGCCCGTGACGGGGGCGCCCGCGTCCGCGAGCCCCGTCGCGGGGTCGGCCAGCGCCCGTACGTGCGGCAGCAGCCGGGGATCGAGCCACGGTTCGCCGCGCTGCACGAACTCGGGGTACACGCACAGCCGTTCGCGCAGCTCGAAACCGGCCGCCGCGGACTGCTCGGCCAGCGCGTCGATCTGCGGCCAGGGGCGCTCGGGGTTGACGTGGTCCGGCGTCAGCGGGGACACCCCGCCCCAGTCGTCGATCCCGGCGCCGATGAGGCGGGCGTACTCCCCGTCGACCAGGTTCGGCGGTGCCTGGAGGCAGCCCGACGGGCCCATGAGGAGCCGGGCGACGGCGACCGTGGCCACCAGGTCGTCGAGTGCGGCGTCCGGCATGCCGCGCATGGCCGTGTCCGGCTTCGCGCGGAAGTTCTGGATGATCAGCTCCTGGATCCCGTGGTAGGCACGGGAGATCCGGCGCAGCGCGAAGAGGGACTCGGCGCGCTCCGTGTAGGTCTCGCCGATGCCGATGAGCAGCCCGGAGGTGAACGGGACCGAGGAGCGCCCCGCGTCCTCCAGCACGCGCAGCCGGACGGCGGGCTCCTTGTCGGGCGAGCCGTGGTGCGGGCCGCCGGGCTCGGACCACAGGCGGGTGGCCGTGGTCTCCAGCATCATGCCCATGGACGGGGCGACCGGCTTCAGGCGCTGGAAGTCCGACCAGGACATCACGCCCGGGTTGAGGTGCGGCAGGAGGCCCGTCTCCTCCAGGATCCGGATCGAGACGGCCCGCACGTACGAGATCGTGTCGTCGTACCCGTGGGCCTCCAGCCACTCGCGCGCCGCGGGCCAGCGGTCCTCGGGCTTGTCCCCGAGGGTGATGAGGGCTTCCTTGCACCCCAGGGCGGCGCCGCGGCGGGCGATCTCCAGCACCTCGTCCGGGGACATGTACATCCCGTGGCCGCTGCGGCGCAGTTTGCCGGGGACGGTGGCGAACGTGCAGTAGTGGCACTTGTCGCGGCACAGGCGGGTCAGCGGGATGAACACGCTCTTCGAGTACGTGATCACGCCGGGCCGGCCGGCGGCGGCCAGGCCCGCGTCGCGGACCCGGGCGGCGGAGGCGGCGAGGTCGTCGAGGTGCGGCCCGCGCGCCTGGAGGAGTACGGCCGCCTCGGCCGCGTCGAGCGCGACGCCGTCACGGGCACGCCGGAGCGCGCGGCGCATCGCGTTGTCGGTCGGAGCGTCACTCGCAGTGGTCATACGGTGAGCATACGATCCGGCCCGCCGGCCGCGGAGGGGGTCACCGCATCACCTCACCGGCGTTGACCAGCAGGGACTGGCCGGTTATCGCCCGGGCCCGGTCGGAGGCGAGGAAGGCCGCCGCATCGGCCACGTCCCCGTCGGTGGCCAGGTCGGGCAGCGCCATGCGTGCGGTGAGACGGCCGTGGACCTCGGCTTCGGGGACGCCCTCGGAGTGGGCGGCGAAGGTGACGAAGGCCTGTACCGGCGGGCCCCACATCCAGCCGGGGAGGACGGTGTTGACGCGGATCCGGTACGGGCCGAACTCCCGGGCCATCGCGTACATGGCGGAGGTCAGGGCGCCCTTGGAGGCGGCGTAGGCGGTCTGCTGCACCTCGCTCGGGGCGGCGATCGCCGACTGGGTGCCGATGATGACGACGGAGCCGCCGTTCACCTTGAGCGCCGGCAGGCAGGCCCGCGTCATCCGCAGGGTGCCCAGCAGGTTCACGTCGAGGACCTGCTGCCAGGTCCCGAAGTCGGCGTCCTCGATCCCGCCGAAGTACGAGTCCCAGGCGGCGACGTGCACGACGGCGTCCACGCCGCCGAAGCGCTCCTGCGCGAGGGCGGCGAGGGCCGTGCACTGCGCCTCGTCGCCGATGTCGGTGGGCCGGTACGCGGTACGGGCGCCGTCGGGGTCGATCTCCGCGGCGGACTTGGCCAGATGTGCCTCGGTCCGCGCCCCGAGCACGGCGTTCCCGCCGTCCCGCACGACGGCGGCGGCGACCTGGTGCCCGAGTCCGGCCCCGACGCCGGAGACCACGACGGTCTTCCCTTGCAGCAGCATGCGCATGGCCTCCCGGCATCCGACCGTGTCTGACGACTCGTCAGGTTAGGGGTGTCGTGCCGCGGAGGGAAGAGGCGCGGCGACCTGCTCCCGCCGCGGCCGCACACCCATGCGGGCTGGCCGAAACCTCACCGGCCGCCCGGTCAAACACCGCGCGGCCCAAGATCACTGCATGGAGGTAATGCCGACTCCTTCACCGGGCGGGCCCTTCGGAGCGGCCGTTAGTGTTCCCCCGGATCTGACCGGAATCCCGGACAATCACCCCTTTCTTTCCCCTCCTCGCTCTGTCCTCGGTGACGCGCAGGCGTGCCGGTCACCGCCCTCATGAAGGAGAGCCCGCCCGATGACCGTTGACAGCAGCCCCGAGGCTCCCCCGGCGCAGCCCGCACAGGCCAGCCTGAGCACGGCGGCCGCCCGCAACCTCGCCACCACGACCAAGTCCGCGCCGCAGATGCAGGAGATCAGCTCCCGGTGGCTGCTGCGGATGCTCCCCTGGGTGGAGACCAAGGGCGGTGCGTACCGGGTCAACCGGCGCCTCACCTACACCGTCGGCGACGGCCGCATCGAGTTCGTCCAGGACGGCGCGACGGTCCGGGTGATCCCCCGCGAGCTCGGGGAACTGGCCCTGCTGCGCGGCTTCGAGGACGAGGAGGTGCTCGCAGCCCTCGCCGCGCGGTGCGTCCAGCGCGAGTTCCGTGCGGGCGAGGTGCTGGCCGAGCGCGGCGCCCCGGCCGGGCAGATCCACCTGATCGCCCACGGCCGGATCGCCCAGAGCGCCGTCGGCAAGTACGGCGACGAGGTCGCGGTCGCGGTCCTCGCGGACGGCGACCGGTTCGGCGAGCACGCCCTGCTGGACGCCGACGCCACCTGGGACTCCACCGCCACCGCCGAGACCGCCGGGACCCTGCTCACCCTCTCCCGCGCCGACTTCGCCGCCGTACGCGACAGCGCGCCGAACCTGCAGGCGCACACCGACCGGTTCCGCACGCTGCCGCTCCAGCGGCAGAACCGGCACGGCGAGGCCGAGATCGCCCTGTCCGCCGGCCACACCGGCGAGCCCGAGCTGCCCGGCACCTTCGTGGACTACGAACTCAAGCCGCGCGAGTACGAACTCTCCCTCGCGCAGACGGTCCTGCGGGTCCACACCCGGGTCGCCGACCTCTACAACGGGCCGATGGACCAGACCGAGGAGCAGCTGAGGCTCACGATCGAGGCGCTGCGCGAGCGGCAGGAGTACGAGCTGGTCAACAACCGCGAGTTCGGCCTGCTGCACAACGCGGCCTTCAAGCAGCGGATCCAGACCCACTCCGGCCCGCCCACCCCCGACGACCTGGACGAGCTGATCTGCCGGCGCCGCGGCACCAAGCTCCTGCTGGCCCACCCCAAGACGATCGCCGCCATCGGTCGCGAGTTCAACGCGCGCGGGCTCTACCCGGACCACGTGGACGTCGGAGGGCAGCAGGTCCCGGCCTGGCGCGGGGTGCCCATCCTGCCCTGCAACAAGATCCCCATCAGCCGGGAGAACACCAGCTCCATCCTCGCCATGCGCACGGGCGAGGCGAACCAGGGCGTCATCGGCCTGCACCAGACCGGTCTGCCGGAGGAGTACGAGCCGGGCCTGTCGGTGCGCTTCATGGGCATCAGCGAGCAGGCGATCCTCTCCTACCTGGTCACCACCTACTACTCCGCGGCCGTCCTGGTCCCCGACGCCCTCGGCGTGCTGGAGAACGTGCAGATCGCCCGCAGGCGCGACTGAGCCGCCTCCTTCGGACCCCGCCGGTCCGGCCCGCCCCACCACACCAAGGAGCCACGGATGCCCGAGCCCGGGCCTTCCCCCCTGCCGCCCCGTCCGTCCGACGCCGTCAGCCGCCTCGCGGCCCTCGGCCTGGGCATCGCCGCCCGGCCCGCGCCCCGTCCGCCCGCCGCCGAACCGCCCGTGCCGGCCGCGCCCCCGGCGCAGGCCCCCGTACCGGAGGTGCACGCGCCGGACCCGGCCGCGCCCGCCGGGGGGCCGGCCGCCGGCCCCGGGGCCGGGGTGCGGAGCCCGGCCCTGGAGCGACTGCTGCGCGGCCCCGGCGGGCTGGGTACGGCGGGTCTGCGCCTGGCCCCGCCGCCGCCCCCCGCGGCGGCCGGCCCCGGCGCCCCGGCACAGGGCCGGCCGGTGCCCGGGCTCTACCACCATCCGGTGCCGGAGCCCGATCCGGTCCGGGTCGCCGAGGTCAGCCGCCGGATCAAGGTGTGGGCGGTGGAGGAGGCCGAGGTGTACCCCCCGGAGTGGGAGGAGCAGTTCGACGGGTTCTCGGTCGGCCGCTACATGGTCGCCTGCCACCCGGACGCCCCCACCGTCGAGCACCTGATGACCGCGACGCGGCTGATGGTCGCCGAGAACGTGCTGGACGACTGCTACTGCGAGGACCACGGGGGTTCGCCCGTCGGCCTCGGCGGCCGCCTCCTGCTCGCCCACACCGCACTCGACCCCCTGCACACCGTGCAGGAGTACGCACCGGCCTGGGCCCAGTCCCTTCAGTGCGACGCACCCCGGCGCGCCTACCGCTCCGCCATGGAGCACTTCCTGCGGCAGGCCACCGCCTCCCAGGCCGACCGCTACCGGCACGACATGGCCCGCCTGCACCTGGGCTACCTCGCCGAGGCCGCCTGGGCGCAGACCGCGTACGTACCGCAGGTGTGGGAGTACCTGGCGATGCGCCAGTTCAACAACTTCCGCCCCTGCCCCACCATCACCGACACCGTCGGCGGCTACGAACTGCCGGCGGACCTGCACGCCCAGCCCGCCGTGCAGCGGGTCATCGCGCTCGCCGGCAACGCGACGACCATCGTCAACGACCTCTACTCCTACACCAAGGAACTCGACAGCCCCGGCATGCACCTGAATTTGCCCGTGGTGGTCGCCGCGTGCGAGGGGGTCTCCGACAAGGAGGCCTACCTCAAGTCGGTCGAGGTGCACAACGAGCTCATGCGCGCGTTCGAGTCGGAAGCCGCCGACCTCGCGGCCTCCTGCCCCGACCCGCGGCTGCTGCGCTTCCTGCGGGGCGTGGCCGTGTGGGTCGACGGCAACCACTACTGGCACATGACCAACACCTACCGCTACAGCCTTCCCGACTACTGGTAAGAGGGGGACTCATCTTGTCCAGCTCCGAACTCACCACGACCGTCTCCGGCACCGAGGGCGCGACCGCCTTCGTCCCTTCCCCGGCGACGCCCTACCAGGGCGACATCGCCCGCTACTGGGACCACGAGGCCCGGCCCGTCAACCTGCGCCTCGGCGACGTCGACGGCCTGTACCACCACCACTACGGGATCGGCGACGTCGACCACGCAGCCCTGGGCGACCCCGCGGACAGCGCGTACGATAAGCGGCTGATCGCCGAGCTGCACCGGCTGGAGTCGGCGCAGGCCGAGGTCCTCCTCGACCACCTCGGCACCATCGGCCGCGAAGACACCCTGGTCGACGCCGGCTGCGGCCGGGGCGGCTCGATGGTCATGGCCCACCAGCGGTTCGGCTGCACGGTGGAGGGCGTCACGCTGTCCGCCAAGCAGGCCGAGTTCGCCAACCGTCGGGCCGGGGAGCTCGGCATCGCCGACTCCGTGCGCGCCCGCGTCTGCAACATGCTCCAGCTGCCGCTGGAGACCGGCGGTGCGGCCGGCTCGTGGAACAACGAGTCGACGATGTACGTCGACCTCCACGACCTGTTCGCGGAGCACTCCCGCGTCCTGAAGGTGGGCGGCCGGTATGTGACGATCACCGGCTGCTGGAACCCGCGCTACGGCCAGCCGTCCAAGTGGGTCTCCCAGATCAACGCGCACTTCGAGTGCAACATCCATTCCCGCCGGGAGTACCTGCGCGCGATGGCGGACAACCGGCTCGTTCCCCAGGCCGTGATCGACCTGACCCCGGCGACCCTGCCGTACTGGGAACTGCGGGCCACGTCCTCCCTGGTGACCGGCATCGAGGAGGCCTTCATCAACTCCTACCGGGACGGCTCGTTCCAGTACGTGCTGATCGCCGCCGACCGGGTCTGACCGCAGCGCCGCACGGCCGGAGGGGCCGGTTCCGTCCGACGACGGAACCGGCCCCTCCGCCGCACCCCTCCCGATCTGACGCTGCATCAGCTAGACCGGTCCCATGACGACACCGGAGAGCAGGCAGCAGACCGACCCGCAGGACACCCGGGTCGAGGACTACGCGGGACTGGCGGCCGTCGGCCCGTACGGGGTGCGCCCGGGCCACGCGCTGATCACGATGGTCGAACCGCACCCGGGCCACGAGCACGCGTACAACCGCTGGTACGAGGACGACCACTACTACGCCGGCGCCATGGCCATGCCCTGGATGTACGCGGGCCGCCGCTGGGTGGCCACCCGGGAGCTCCAGGAGCTGCGCTACCCCGAGAAGTCCGCGGTCGCCCAGCCGGTCACCGCCGGCTGCTACCTGTCGGTCTACTGGGTCACCGAGGGCCGCTACGACGAGCACATGAAGTGGACCGTCGGCATCAACCAGCGGCTGAACCGCGACGACCGCGTCTACCGCGACCGCACCCACGTCTTCACGGCCTTCCAGGACCACGAGGCGACCGTCTACCGCGACGGAGCCGACGGACCCCGGGACTTCCACGCCCTCGACCATCCGTACGCCGGACTGGTGCTCCAGGTGGTCGACGCGGAGGGGCCCGGACAGCGGGCGGACCTGCTTGCATGGCTGCGCTCCCGCGCCCTGCCGGCGCGGCTCCAGGGCTCGCCCGCCGCGATGGTCACGGTCTTCCGGCCGACTCCGCTGCCCGGAGACCGGATGACGTACGTCAAGCAGGTCGAGGGGGTCGACAGCCGCCTCACGCTGCTGTGGTTCCTGGAGGAGGACCCCGCGGCCTGCTGGGACCGCTTCCAGGGGCTGGACCTGGAGGTGGCCGAAACGGGACTGGGGCGCGTGGAGCTGGTGGCCCCCTTCATCCCGACGGTGCCGGGAACCGATCGGTACGTCGACCGGCTGCGCTAGCGGGAGCCGTCTCCCGGCCGGCATGGCCGAGCCCCCTCGGCCAAGACGGCGGGCCGGTCGAGAGGGCTCCAGTCAGCAATGCGGGCGGGACGGCGGGGAGGTGCACCGTCACCTTCAGACGAGGCGGCCCAGCCGGCCCTCGGTGACGTCGGCGACGAACGAGGTCCAGGACCCCGGCGCGAAGGTGAGGGACGGGCCGTCCTGCACCTTCGAGTCGCGGACCGCGACGGCCTCCGTGACGGGGGACTTGACCTCGACGCAGGCGCCGTTGGCAGAGTAGGAGGACTTGACCCAGTTGGCGTTGGCGCCCTGGCGAATAGCCATGTTTCTCTCCGGTTCAGCGAGTAGTTCCGGTGTCGCGCCGGCCAGTTCCCCGGCCGACGTGATCGACGCTACCCGCAGCTCCGGACGGGCGAAGTGGCCATTCACCCGACCGAGTGGCATATTCCATTCAGCCCTTCTGTGGCCGGGGACTGACGGTGTACGGTGCGTGCCCGCCCGCGCGGACCGGCCCGTATTCCGTCCGTTCACACGGCTTTGCCCTGATAGTGCTCGATGATGCCGGAGATGAACTCCCGCGTCTGGTCGACATTGAGCGCCTGGGCCCGCAGGTGCTCGTACATCACGCTGTACTTCTGGACGTCATTGGCCTTCTCCAGGTACAGGTCGCTCGTCACGCCCTCGATGTAGACCACGGTCGAGTCGGAGGCGTCCGGGAACTCCAGGATGGCGTACTGGCCGTTCACTCCGGGGTGCGCCCCCAGCGAGAACGGCATGACCTGCACGGTGACGTGGGGCTGCTCCGACTGCTCTATCAGGTACTGGAGCTGGCGGATCATCAGCTCCGCGTCGCCCACGCGCCGGCGCAGCGCGGCTTCGTCGATGACCGCCCACAACCGCAGCGGACCCAGTTCCGGGTTGTTGTTGTCCGCTTCGGAGAGCCGCTTCTGGCGGTGCATGCGCACCTGGACGCGCTTGTCCACATCGGCCGGTGCGGTCTCCGGCCAGGCGCCGCGGACCAGGGACTGCGCGTACTCGGTGGTCTGGAGCAGCCCGGGGATCACCAGGGGTTCATAGGTGCGCAGGCTGGCGGCGTCCGTCTCCAGGCCGATGTAGACGCTGTACGGGATGTCGCCGAAGGCGTGCCACCAGCCCTGCTGGCGGGAGTCCTTCGCCATCTGCATCAGGGAGTCGACGAGCCGCCGGTCCTCGACTTCGTACACGTCGCACAGGTCGCGGACGTCGCGCTGGCTGATCGAGCGACGGCCGTTCTCCAGCCTGCTGATCTTCGACTGGGAGACGAGGAGGCGCTCGGCGACCTGCTCGGCCGTCATGCCCTTGTCCTCGCGCAGCTTGCGCAACTCCATGCCCAGCCGGCGGCGTCGGACGGTGGGATTGACATTGGACGCCACGTGAACGGCACCTCCGCCTTCTTCTGTTGCTGTCTCTCTGCGTGTCTGCTGGTGAGCAGACTGCCACCGAAGGGTGCGGCGCCGCTGGGGAACGGTCCGGAAAACAGACGCGCGGGGCGGTGCGACCGGCGGACCGGCCGCACCGCCCCGCGCGCTGGCGGCTCCCGAACCGGGTCCCTGGGGACGCCGGTCACGGCGATGGCGTTGCGATGGAGCTGTGGATCCGAGCCTGGTGGTGCGGTGCTGCGGGTGGATCGGTGCGCGTGGGTCAGTGCGCGGCCGCGCGGGCCATCGCACCCGTCCGGCGCGGCTGGAGCGGGACCCCGCCGGCCGTGGCCCGGGCGGGCGGCGCCGGTGGGTGGTCGCGGCGTGGCGGTGCGGCCACACCGTTCTGGACGTCCATCACGGCGTGCGCCACGAGTCCGCCCATCGGGTCGTGCCTGATCAGGTCCCGCAACCGGGACCTGGACGACCGTCCCTCGTTGCCGGGATACAGGTGCTTGCCGAGTCCGACCGCGTGGGCCAGTGCGGCAAGCGCCGCGGTCCGCGGGTCCGGCGGTACGCCGGTGCGGATCGCACTGTCCAGCCGGGCACGGATCTCCCGGCTGATCGCCGTGTCGGTCGCCTGGTAGCGAGTCGTCGGCAGCACCCCGCACATCTGGCCCGCGACGGCATGCACCATGCCGCAGCGCTCCAGGTGCGCGAGGTAAATCTGGCGGAGCCCCAGCCGGGGTCCGCCGATCCAGTGGACGGCCCGTACCGGGCTGCCGCGCCTGCGCAGCAGTTCCAGTGCGGAGTCCAGAGTCGGATCTCCTGTCGGCCGTGGCATCACCACGGCGATACGATCCCCATCAGGGGCTATCCGTCCTGCCAGAGCCAGCTCCACTAGCTGTGCCCCGGCCAGGCCGAGGTCGAGCGACTGCGGCTGCGCCGTGGTACCCGTGGCCGGGTCCAAGGCGAGCAGCAGAAGCTCCTCCGGAATTGTTCTGCGGCTCCTGCCCATCCATGCCTCCCCGCGTGGATGAGTGACAGGGTGACGCCTCTCACATTCATCTGTCGAGAGCGCGTGGCCGCTTTGTGGGGGAACTTGCAGCTATGTCGTTCTCGTCTGGCACGGGGGCGATGCCCCCGAGACGGGACACTGTTAGACATTCGGACAGCCGGACGTGGCGGCGATCGAGGAGGAACTGGTGGCGGGCGAGTCCCCCGAGAAGTCGGTAGATGAAGGAACGCCGGGGGCGGCGGAATCCTCCGAGGGGCGCGATCCGCGGCTTTCGGTGTTCCGGCCGAGAGATCCGGAGGACGGTTCCGGGGCCCGCTCCGGTGCGGAGCCGGAGACGGAGCCCGCGCCGGAGCCGGGTCCCGCGGAGGCGGGTACGGATTCCGGGTCCGGGTCCGGGTCTGCTGCCGTGTCCGCCGCCGCCGGCGCCGCGGCCGGACCCGACGTCGTGACCGGCGCCGGACCTGACTCCGTACCCGGCCCCGGCCCCGAGTCCGGCCCCGAGTCCGAGTCCGACGCCGACGCGGAGGTCCGCGAGGGCTCCGGGAAGCCGGACCCGCTGCGCGAGGCCGTGGCGGCCTGGGTCGCGACCGCCGGGAACGACTCCGCCGAGCCGGAACCCGACGCGCCCGCCGCCGCGGCGGCGCAGCAGCCCGGGAAGCCCGACAGCACCAGGAAGCCCGAGGAGACCGAGGAGCCCGCCGGGCCGGTTTCGGCGCCCGCCTCCGCAGATTCCGCTTCCGTCGACGGGGAGAAGCCGGCCGACGGTGAGCGGACGGCCGTGTTCCGGGTGGCGAAGCCGGTCCCGGCGCCTGCCGATCCCACCGGTTCCGGTTCCGCTCCGGCCGATGCGAAGCAGCCGGCGGACAGCGAGCGGACTGCGGTCTTCCGGGTGGCGAAGCCGCCGGCGGAGGCCGAGAAGACCGCCGCCGACCAGCCCGTCGGCAGCGAACGCACGGCCGTGTTCCGTGCCGTGAAGCCCGCCGCCGGCGCTCCGGCCCAGGGTGGTCGGCCGGCTCCCGCAGAGGATTCCGCTTCCACGGGTGGAGCGAAGCCTGCCGACAGCGAGCGGACGGCCGTGTTCCGCGCCGTGCGGCCGGATTCCGCACCCGCCGCACCCGCCGAGGCCGGCTCCGCCGATTCCGCTCCGGCGGACCGGACGGAGGCGGGCGAGAGCGAGCGCACCGCCGTGTTCCGCGCCGTGAAGCCGGATGCCGCGCCGCCCAGGGCCAGCACCTTCGTGCCGCTGCGCACCGACGACGTGCCCGCGCGGCCCGATGCCGGACAGCAGCCGAAGACGGCCCCCACGGGTCCCGGCGTGCACCCCGCCGACCGCAAGCCGACCGCTCCGGCGGCCCCGGCGGCTCCGGCCGCCCCCGCCGGTTCCGCGGCGCCGCCCGCCGCGCCGCCCGCCAAGGCGTCCGCCAAGGCGTCCGCCCCGGCCCCCGCCGCGCCGCCGGTCAAGGCGCCCGCCCCGGCGGCGCGCTCCGTCTTCGACTCCGCCGAGCGGACCACGCAGCAGCCGCTGCCGCCCAAGCCGCCGCTCGACATGCTCGCGGACCTCACGAACAACCCGCCCCCGCCGCCGAGCCCGATGCGCACCGCGGTCCGGCGGTTCAAGATCTACTTCCCGCTCGTCGTGCTGCTCGCGGTCGTCCTGGCCGTCGTACAGCTGGTGCGCCCGCTGCCCGCGCCGAAGCTCGTGATGACCGCGAAGTCCTCGTACGCCTTCGACGGGGCCCGGCCCGAGCTGCCCTGGCCCGCCGAGGGGCAGGCCTACATGGCGGCCGCCGGGCTCGGCACGCTCGGCCAGTCCGGCGAGCAGAAGCCCGTACCGATCGCCAGCGTCACCAAGTCGATGACGGCGTACATCATCCTGCGCGACCACCCCGTCAAGAAGGGGGAGCAGGGGCAGATGATCGACGTGGACAAGACGGCGGAGACCGAGGGCAAGAAGAACAACTCGACCGACAACGAGTCCACGCTCGACACGGTCAAGGAGGGCGACAAGATCTCCGAGTACGACGCGATCGCCGCCCTCATGATCCCGTCGGCCAACAACATCGCGCGGCTGCTCGCGCGCTGGGACTCCGGTTCCCAGGAGGCGTTCGTCAAGAAGATGAACGACACCGCCAAGGAACTCGGCATGAAGAACACCACGTACACGGACCCCTCGGGTCTGGACGCGACCACGGTGAGCACCGCCGAGGACCAGGTGAAGCTGGGACTCAAGCTCGTGGAGATCGAGACGCTGCTCGACATCACGAAGAAGCCGAGCTGGATCGACCCGTCGGGCAAGAAGTGGGACAACTGGAACCGCCTGGTCCCGTACAACGACTCGCTCGGCATCAAGACCGGTACGACGACGAAGGCCGGCGGAAACCTCCTCTTCGCCGCCCAGAAGAAAATCGGCAACACCAACCAGCTGATCGTCGGGGCCGTCCTCGGCCAGCACAAGCCGCCGATCATCGACAGTGTCATCGCCGCGAGCAAGCAGCTGATGATCGCCACCCAGAAGTCCCTGGAGGGTGCGCCCGTCGTGAAGAAGGGCGAGGTCGTCGGGTACGTGGACGACGGGCTCGGCGGCCACACGCCGGTGGTCGCCACCGGCGACGTGCAGGCGGTCGGCTGGGCGGGCCTCACGGTGGACGTCAAGCTGGCCGACGGCGGCAGCCCGGTCCCGCAGACCGCGAAGGCGGGCACCGAGATCGGCATGCTGACCGTCGGCGAGGGAGCCAGCCAGGTGAAGGTGCCGGTGGCCCTGCAGGCCGACCTGGCCGCCCCGGGGGTCGGCAGCAAGCTGACGCGCGTCGGCTGACCCCGGATGGGACCGTGGAACCGGCGCCCCGGGCAACCCCGGGGCGCCGGGCCGCGTCCTGCAGTGCGGGGTGCGAGCGTGGAGCCAGGTGTTGGAGAGTGCGGCAGTGACCACCGCTGAGCAGCAGGACCGCAGTCAGGCCCGGGACGGGGCCCGGAGTCCGTCGGCGCCCGCCGACGGCTCCGCAGGCGTGCCGCGGAGCCCGTCGGGCACGGGCTCCCGCGTTCTGCGGTGGGCGCTGGGCCATCCGGTCGCCGTGGCCACCGTCCTGGCCGGGGTGCTGCACGTCGCCTGGTTCTTCAGCTTCGCCAACAGCGGCGGCGACCTGGCCGCGCAGGACGCCTGGGCCGAGTTCGTCGGCCGCCACCCCGACTCCGCGTACAACCTGGCGTGGTACGGCGGCATGCACCCCGTCTCGTACAGCGTGGTCTCGCCGTACCTCATGCACGTGCTGGGCGTCCGGACCACGATGATGGTCGCCGGCACCGTCTCCGCCGGGCTCCTCGCACTGGTCCTGACCCGCTGCCGGGGCGCCGTGCGCGAGCCGTTGTGGCCGGCGCTGGCCGGGGTGTTCGGGCTGTTGTGCAATGCGCTGTCCGGCCGGGTCACCTTCGGGCTCGGCGTGGTGTTCGCGCTGGGTGCGGTGGCCGCGGTCTTCTGCTGGCCGCGCAAATGGGCCGAGCGGCGCTGGGCCAAGGCTGCCGTGGCGGCGCCGCTGGCGGGGCTGGCGACGGCCTCCAGCCCGGTGGCCGGGCTGTTCCTCGGGGTGGTGGCGGCCGCCCTGTTCCTCAGCGGGCGGCGGCCGGGGGCGTACGCGCTGGGGCTGGCCCCGGTGGCCGTGGTCGGGCTGTCGGCGTGGCTGTTCCCGTTCTCCGGGACGCAGCCGATGAAGCTGGGCTCGGCGTGGCTGCCGTTCATGTTCGGGCTGCTGATCTTCTTCCTGGTGCCGAAGCGGTGGAAGACCGTCCGGATCGCCGCGGTCGTCTACGCCGTCGGGACCTTCCTGACCTGGGCGATCGACTCCCAGGTGGGGTCGAACGTCACCCGGCTGGTGATGCTCTTCGGCGGGGCGGTCCTGCTGGCGGCGCTGCCGTACGAGGTCCCGCGCTCGCGCCGCTGGTACGCGGTGCTCCTCGCCTTCGCCGGACTGAACGTGTGGATCACCACCAACAGCGTCACCGACATCGTGCGGACGACCCCGCTGGCCGCCTGGAGCCGCGAGCTGGCGCCGCTCGTGGACCAGCTGCAGAAGGCGGGCGCCGAGCGGGGGCGGGTCGAGGTGGTCCCGGCGAGCAGCCACCGGGAGTCCTCCGCGTTCCCCTCGTACGTGAACCTCGCCCGGGGCTGGAACCGGCAGGCCGACCTGGAGCGCAACCCGCTCTTCTACGACGACACCCTGACCGCCGACAGCTACCGGACCTGGCTGGACCGCTGGGCCGTGCACTACGTGGTGCTGCCCGCCGACCCGCCCGACTCGGGCGGCAAGGACGAGGCGAAGCTGGTCCGCGAGGGGCTGCCCTACCTCCAGCAGGTGTGGGGCGACGCGAACTGGCAGCTCTTCAAGGTCCAGGACCCGGCGAACCTGGTCGCGGGGGCGGCGACCGTGGTGCGGGCCGGGGCGGACCAGCTGGTCATCGACGTGCGCCGGCCCGGGCGGGTGCTGGTGCGGATCCCGCACTCCCCGTGGCTGGGGCTGGTGGACGCGGCCGGCAAGGCCGTGCCGCCGCCGCAGGAGACCTTCGCGTCGAAGGCGCGCGGCGGGGGCGGCGGCCGGTCGGCGGGCAGTCCGCCGAAGGAGTACGCCAATACCGCGGGGTGCCTGCTCAAGGCGGCCCCGGACGACGAGGGCGACGTGTGGACGGAGCTGCTCGCGCCCGCGCCGGGGGAGTACCGGGTGGCGGCGAAGTACCAGCTGCCGCGCGGCACGCCCTGCCCGGAGGAGCTGGTCCACCAGTCGCCGGGGGCCCCGGCCCGACCGGCCCCGTAGGGCCCGGCCGGCTTCCGCAGGCCCCGCAGGACCCCGGACGGGCGCCTTGATCCGGAATTCTTTGCATACCGGTCCGGGTGCATTGCTCGGTATATGTGCATACGATCCGAGTAGTTCGATTGGGTGCTTCCCGAGGGAGTTGACGACGGGATGAGCAAAGAGCAGAAGCAGGACGTCCGGGCGGTCATGGCGAAGGCACAGGAGCCGGTCCAGCTGCCGCGTTCCCCCGGCCACGGCTTCGAGGGGCCGCTGCGGAGCAAGGTCAAGGGCGGGGCGCACACCAAGGCGGCCCTGAAGCGGGCCGGGACTCCCCAGGGCGACCGGATCGGCGAGCGCAGCAGAGGCCTGAGCTGACCCGCCCGGCTCCGGGCAGACACGAAGAGGGCCCCCGGCCGCATGCGGCGGGGGGCCCTCGGATGTGCCCTCGGCAGGATTCGAACCTGCGACACCGGCTTTAGGAGAGCCGTGCTCTATCCCCTGAGCTACGAAGGCGCTGCGTGGAGACCGGGCCGTGAGGCCTGGCCACCGCGGTCAGTGTAGCGGGTGGCGCCTGATCCGCATCCGCCGTCCGCGGGCGCGGGCCGCCGGGGGGGCTCCCGGCCGGGGCCGAGGCGGCGGCTCCGCTCTCGCGGGCCCCCGCGGCCACCGGCGCCGCGGTGCGAGCCGACCGTGGTGCACGTGCCTTGACGTGAACGTGACGGTGCGTGAGGGACGCCCTGGATCTGCGGATTACCGCCAGCTAAGCTGACGCCGCCGCGCTCCCCGCACGTCCGGCCGCAGCGGCCGTACACACGACCGCGAGAGGGAGGGACGCGATGAGGACGACGCAGGCGATGCGCAGATTCGGCAGCGGGCTGCTGAAGGAGGCGGCGCTGACGGCCCCGGCCGACGCGGCCCGGATCATCGGCTCCCTCTGCGCGGCGTTCGGACGGCAGTCGGGCCGTCCGGTGGACCACATGTTCACCCGCTTCCCGCCCGGTACGGCCAGCGGTCTGTGGATCGACCTGCCCGACCGGGACCTCGTGGTCGTCGAGGAGCGCGCCCGCCCCGAACTCCAGCTGGTCATCGCGTGCCACGAGCTGTGGCACGCGAAGGAGGGGACGTGTGACGAGCACAGTTCCGGCCTTTCGGTGGCGGCGCGCCTGGCGGGCGGAGACTCCTCCGTGGCGGAACTGCTCGCCTCGGAAGCGGGCTTGAGCGAAGTGGTGCACCGCGCGGCCGCGCGGGCGCACGCCGTCGCCTCCGCCGAGGTGGAGGCCGAGACCTTCGGCCTGTACCTGGGGGAGAAGCTGAAGCCGTACCTCCCCGGCTCCCAGGCCGCTGCCGTCCCGGAGGAGATCCGGCGCGTCCACAAGACCCTGGGCTGGGGCGGCTGACCGCAGCGAAGTGGCGCAGACCCGGCGGGCGTTGCCGTACCGGGGCGCTGAGCTGCGGCTCCGGCGCGGCCGGCGCATGTCGTTCCGCGACCTTCTGACACACCCTGACACCCCGGCATGGACAATGACGTCGAGCTGGAGGCCTATGTTCGATGCAGCCGTGCTCCTGCGAATGCCTGGCGGTGCACCTGCCGCATCCGGCCGCTCGGCGCACGAGGGGCCCTGACAGAGAGCATGAGATCATGACCGACGCACCCTCGTACCACGTCATCGTCATCGGCGGGAGCATGGCAGGGCTCCTCGCGGCCGCGGTCATGGCCGAGCGGGCGAAGGTGACGATCATCGAGGCGGACTCGCTGCCCGAGGGTCCGCACGCACGCGAACGGCTGCCGCAGGCCCGGCACGTGCACGTGCTGTGGTCGGGGGGCGCGCGGGCCATCGAGGAGATCCTGCCGGGCGTGACGAAGGGCTGGCTGGAAGCGGGCGCCATGCGGCGGAACCTGCCGACGGACCTCGTCACCATGACCGCGCAGGGCTGGATACCGCGCTACGGCCCCCAGCAGTACAACATCTCCTGCACCCGTGACCGCCTGGACTGGGTGGTGCGCCGGCACGTGGCCGCGCTCGACGGGGTCTCCATCCTGGAACGGAGCCGGGTGCGCGGCCTGGAGGGAACGGCCGGCGAGGTCCGCGGGGTCCGGGTGGACACCCCCGAGGCCACCGGCCACTTCCTGGCCGCGGACCTCGTCGTGGACGCGAGCGGCAGCAACTCCCGGGCGCGGGCCTGGCTGGAATCGCTGGGCGTCACCGGCATCAAGCGGGCCCACGTGGACTCCGGGCTCGTCTACGCGAGCCGCATGTTCGAAGCGCCGGAAGGCGCCCACCGGATGGGCTTCCCCATCGTCAACGTCCAGTCCGACCCCGGCGACCCCGTGCCCGGCAAGACGGCGACGATCGTCCCCGTCGAGGACGGCCAGTGGCAGGTCACCCTCTCCGGTACGCGGGGCGGCGAGCCCACGGCGGACCCGGAGGAGTTCATCCGCTTCGCCCGGGACATCCGCGACCCGGTCGTGGGGGACATCCTGGCCGGCAAGCAGCCGCTGTCCGACATCACGCTGTGGCCCGGGACGGCCAACCGGCGCAACTACTACGAGAAGGCCGAACTGCCGCGCGGCTTCTTCGCCATCGGCGACAGCGTGGCGACCTACAACCCGCTGTACGGGCAGGGCATGACCGTGGCCGCCAGGGGCCTGCTGGAGGTACGCAAGGTGCTGCGCAGCAGGGGGCTGGGCGATCCCGCCTTCGGCAGACGCGCCCAGCGGGCCATCGCCCCGATCGTGGGGGACGCCTGGGCACTGGCGACCTCGCAGGACTGCCTCTACCCGGACGCCCGGGGCATGAGCCCGCGCCCCGGATCGTCCCTGCTCAACGCGTACGTCAACCGGCTCGTCACCGGTGCCACGACGAACCCGGCCTCCACCGGGGACTTCCTGCGCGTCATCACCATGAGCGAGCGCCCCGCGGACTGGCTGCGGCCGGGTGTCGTCTGGAGGGTGCTGCGCGCCACCTCCCGGGGCGCCTTGACGGCCCCTCCGCTGACCGTGGAGGAACGCGCCGTGGCCGGGCTGCAGGACGCCCAGCTCAGGCAGCCGTGATGCGCCGCCCGCAGCCCCGCCCCCCGTACCGCACGGACGGCGCGGCCCGCCGGACCGGAGCCCGCCGCGGAGGAGGTGCACCGTGGACGACGGCCTGATCCTCTACCTTCCCGGCGCCCTGCTCATCGTCGCGCTGGCCGTCAAGGCCCCGGCGATGAAGCGGAACTGGGAGCAGCCGCTGATCCGCTCCGTGTGCGCGCTGCTGTTCGTCGGCTGCCTCGTCCTGGTGCTCGCCGCCCCGCCGACCATCAAGGCGGTCAACCGCCTCACCGGGATCACCAACGTGGCGGCGCCGCTGGTGTACAGCGTGCTGACGGCGTTCTCCGGTGCCTCCATCGTGGTCATCCTGCACTGGCGCGGCGGACCGGCCGAGCAGCTCAGACGGGCCACGATCTGGACGGTGACGGCCTACAGCACCGTCACCGCGCTGATCATCGCCGCTTTCGTGGTCGGGGAGGCACCCGTCGAGCAGCTGCGGACCCTGGACACGTACTACGCCAACACCCCGTACATCCAGCTGATGATCGTGCTCTACCTGCTCGCGCACACCGTGGGCACGGTGGCCTTCACCACCCTGTCGTGGCGGTGGTTCCTGCGGGTCCACCCGACGCTGCGCCCGCTGCGCACCGGGCTCGCCCTGCTGACGGTCGGCGGGGTCTTCGACCTCGGCTACCTGGCGGCCAAGTGGACCGCCGTGGGCGCCCGCTGGACGGGCACCGACTGGGACACCCTGTCCACCGACCTGGCGCCGCCGCTGGCGTCGGCCGCCGCGCTGCTGTCCGGGGCCGGGTTCATCGCCCCCCTGGTCGGCGACTCCAAGGCCTGGCGGGACTACCGCCAGTACCGGCGGCTGCACCCGCTGTGGAAGGCCCTGCACGCTTTCGCGGCGGTCAACGTGACGACGGTTCCGCTGCAGTGGTGGTCGCCGATCGGCATCCGGCTGATCCACCGGGAGTCGGTCATCGACGACGGGATCCTCGCCGTGGCGCCGTTCTGTGAGGAGTCCGTACGCCGCGAGGCCTACGAGGCCGCGGTGCGCGAGGGGATGGACGAGCCGCGGGCGTTGCTGGTGGCCGATGCGGCCATGCTGGCCGTCGCCTGCCGGGCGAAGGCCGCCGCGGGGGAGGACGGGCAGGCCGTACGGGACGGGGTGCAGGCCGCGGAGCACCGCCTGGACGACCAGCCGCTGGCCGCCCTCGCCGCCGAGTTCGCGCACTCTCCCGTCGTGGCCTCGGCCCTCGGCCGGGCCGTCCCGGTCCACCGGACGGGCGGGTAGGCGCCCTTCGGCGGGGCCCGCGGGGACGGGCCCCCGGGCCTCAGGGGGAGCCGGCGCCCGCCAGGGCCGTGGAGCGGGCCTGCTTCGTCAGTTCGCTCCGGTACCGGCTCACGGCCTGGCGGCGGCGCACCTCGTCGCCGAGGAAGGTCAGCAGGGGGGAGATGCCCGGCCGGTGCGCCCGGCCCCGGGCCGTGCGCCGCAGGTGGCGGCGGACGACCGCGATGTGGCCCGCGGCCCTGAGGGAGGTGTCCCGCCACGTCACCGCTTCGACCCGGGTGCTGGGCGCCTCGCCCTGAGCCCAGCGCTGGGGGAGGTCGGGGACCAGGGCCAGGGCGGTGGCCATGCCGACCATGCCGATGCCCTCGGCCAGCACGTTCTCCGCCACGGAGCGGCGGGCGATGCCCCCGGTCAGCATCAGGGGGACGGGCAGCTGCGCCGCCAGGAGCTCGCGGGCGATCGACAGGAACCAGGCCTCGCGGGCCAGGGCGCGCTCGTCGCCCGCCGCGTCCGGGACGGCCGTCACGGGGCTCTCGACGTTCCCGCCGGACAGTTCCACGAGGTCGATGTCGAAGGCGGACAGGAGCCGCAGGACGGCGAGGGCGTCACCGGCGTCGAAGCCGCCGCGCTGGAAGTCGGAGGAGTTGATCTTCACGGCGACGGCGAAGGAGGGCGACACCCGCCGGCGCACGGCCTCGACGACGTCGACGAGGAGCCGGGCGCGGTGGGCCAGCGGGCCGCCCCAGCGGTCCTCCCGGCGGTTGACGAGCGGGGAGAGGAACTGGCTGATGAGGTAGCCGTGCGCGGCGTGGATCTGCACTCCGTCGAAGCCGGCGGCCTCCGCCCGCTGCGCGGTGACGGCGAAGCGCTCGACCGTCGCGGCGATGTCGGCCTCCGTCATGGCCCTCGGCCGGGCGAAGCGGCGGCTGTGCCGGCCGATGCTGACCGCGACCTCCGAGGGTGCCCAGGACACCCCGGGCATCTCCGAACCCACCTGCCTGCCGGGGTGGTTGATCTGCATCCACACCCGGCCGCCGCCGCTGCGGGCGGTTGCCGCCCACCGCTCGAAGGGCTCCAGCGGGGCGTCCGCGTCGAGCACGATGGCCCCCGGGGCGGTCAGCGCCCTCTTGTCGACCATGACGTTGCCCGTGATCAGCAGTCCGGCGCCGCCGGCCGCCCACCGCCCGTAGAGCCGCAGGATGCGGTCGTCGGGCAGGCGGCCGGGTCCGGCCAGGCTCTCCTCCATCGCGGCTTTGCAGACCCGGTTGGGAATCACCGAGCCATTGGGCAGGGTCAGGGGAGAGAACAGTCGGTCCATGTGTTCCCCCGGTCCCGGCGGCGGGCTTCCCGGCGGTCCGCCGAAGCCCCGAACGTAGTGATCATGACTGAAAAATGACCCTACGTCGCGGCTGCCGGATCTGGCAATGCCCTCCGGTTATCCGCTGCGCCCGGGATGTTTCGGAAGGTCGAAATCCGTATTCACGCTATTCGCGATCCATAACGTTCCCACCGGCCGTCCGGCCCGCCAGGCCGGCGAAGAAGGCGCGGATGTCGCCCGCCAGCAGACGGGGCTGTTCCATCGCCGCGAAGTGGCCGCCGCGGTCGTACTCGGTCCACCGGACGATGGCGTCGGTCCGCTCGGCGAGGTGGCGCAGCAGGACGAAGTTCTCGCGGGGGAAGTGGGCCAGGGCGGTGGGGGCTTCGGAGGGCTCCGGCGGCCCGCCCCAGTAGTCGGCGTGCGCCCGCTCGTAGTAGAGGCGGCCCGAGGAGCCGGCCGTGCCCGTGAGCCAGTACAGCATCACGTTGGTGAGCAGCAGGTCGCGGTCGACGGGGCCGTCCGTCCACTCGTGGAACTTCTCGGCGATCCAGGCCAGCTGCCCGACGGGGGAGTCGGTCAGCCCGTAGGCGAGGGTCTGGGGGCGGGTGGACTGGATGTCGGCGTAGCCCTGCCGGTCGCGCGCCCACTCCTTGAAGCGCTCCCAGGACTCCCGGGTGCGCTGCGCCTGTTCCGGGGAGAGGTCCGAGAGGTCGTCCGGCTCCTGGGACATGTACGCGTTGGGGATCAGGTTCAGGTGGACGCCGATCACCTCGGGCCGGGTGCGCCCGATCTCGCGGGAGATGGCCGCGCCCCAGTCGCCGCCCTGGACGCCGTAGCGCTCGTACCCCAGGCGGCCCATGAGTTCGGCGAACGCGGCCGCGACCCGGCGGAACTCCCAGCCCTTCTCCCGGGTCGGACCGGACAGGCCGAAGCCGGGGATGCTCGGCAGCACCAGGTGGAAGGCGTCCGCCGGATCGCCCCCGTGGGCGGCCGGGTCGGTGAGCAGGCCGGCGATCTCGGTGAACTCGACGATGGAGCCCGGCCACCCGTGCGTCATGAGCAGCGGTGTGGCGTCCGGCTCGGGCGACCGCACGTGCGCGAAGTGGACCTGCGCCCCGTCGATGACGGTGGTGAACTGCGGCCAGGTGTTCAGCTGCGCCTCGGCGGCCCGCCAGTCGTACTCGTGCCGCCAATACCGCGCCAATTCTCTCAGGTGGTCCCCGGGGATTCCGTAATCCCATCCGGCCCCGGGAATTTCCTCCGGCCACCGGGTCCGGTCCAGACGTTCATGGAGATCGTCCAGATCGGATTGCGGGACACTGATCCGGAAGGGATCGACCTTCTCTGAAAGAACCATGCGGGGCATCTTATTTCATCCGTCCTCAGTGTTCCGTTACGAGAGCCAGGGAGCGGACGAGGTCGGCGATTTCCGGCCAGTTGTCCTGGAGGTAGAAGTGGTCGCCGCTCAGGACCTCCAGCCGGAAGGGCCCGGTGGTGTGCTCCGACCACGCCCGGAGGTCCTCCAGCGGGGCCACCGGGTCGACGTCCCCGCCCAGGGCGACGAGGGCGCAGTCCAGCGGGGCGTCGCCGCGGGGCCGGTAGGTCTCGCTGGCCCGGTAGTCGCCGCGGATCAGCGGCAGCAGCAGGGCGCGCATCTCGGGATGATCGAGCAGCCCGCCCGCGGTGCCGCCCAGCCAGGCCACCTGCCGGGCCAGGGCCTCGTCGTCCAGCAGGTAGGACGTGGTGAGCCGGACCCGGGAGGGCGCCGGGCGGCCGGAGGCGATCAAGGCCACGGGGCCTTCGCCGCCCAGGCGTTGGGCGACCTCGTAGGCGAGGATGGCGCCCATGCTGTGCCCGAAGAAGATCCGGGGCACGTCCGCGGGCGCGGCGCGCAGGGCCCCGGCGACCCCGTCCGCCAGTTCGTGCAGGTCGGTGACGAGGGCTTCGCCGTGCCGGTCCTGGCGTCCGGGGTACTGCACGGCGACCACCCGGGCGTCGCCGGCCATGGCGGCCGCCAGTGGCCGGTAGACGCTCGCGGCCCCTCCCGAGTGCGGGAAGCAGACCAGCTGCGGCACGCGGGTGCCGGGCTCCGCGTGCGGCGCGTGCCCCGGGGCGCGGGCCGGGGGCGCGGGCGGGTTCAGGTACTTGAGCCAGGCGGAGGACTCGGGCATCTTCGGGTCCTCCCTCAGGCGGATGCCGGTACGGGCAGGGCTTCGACGACCGGGTGGTCGTGGTCCACCATGCCGAGCTTGGACGCGCCGCCGGGAGAGCCCAGTTCGGCGAAGAAGCCGGAGTTCGCCTCGCGGTAGGCGTGCCACTCCGGCGGGGTGTCGTCCTCGTAGAAGATGGCCTCGACCGGGCAGACCGGCTCGCAGGCGCCGCAGTCGACGCATTCGTCCGGGTGGATGTACAAGGACCGGCGGCCCTCGTAGATGCAGTCGACCGGGCATTCGTCGATGCAGGCCTTGTCCTTGACGTCCGCGCAGGGCTGGGCGATTACGTAGGTCACTCTGCTGTTCCTTGTCCGGGGGGCCGGCGGCCGGAGGGCCGGTGTGCCGGGGTGGGTGGGTCAGATCAGGTCGACGCGGTAGCTGGTGCCCGCGTCCGCGAGGGCCGAGTAGCAGTACGCGGCCCTCGCGGCGGACAGCAGCGGCAGCCGCAGCGACCGGGCGAGCAGGACGGAGTGGCAGGCGGCCAGCACCTCGGGGCCGACGACCCTGCGGTCCGAGCAGCCCGCGTACAGCTGTCCGGCGGAGAGCGTGTCGGTGGGGCTCATGTCGACGATGTCCACGCCCCCGAGCTCCTGGAACCTGCGCAGCGGGACGCCCGCGCCGTGCTGGTGGCCCTGCTCGCACTCCTCGTCCCAGCAGGTGCGCATGGAGCAGGCCACGGCGAAGGACACGGCGGGTGTCACCAGGCGGGTCCTGCCGGACCGCACGGAGTCCCGCAGGGCCGCTCCCTTCGGGGTGTGGCCCACCGCGATGCGGTAGAGCGACAGCGGGTCGACGACGGCGGTATCGGTGATGCCCGAGAGATCGTCCTGGACAGCCACGGCGGTTCCTCCTCGACAGCGGTGCGGTGCGGTGGGTGCGGGTGCGGTACGCGGTGGACGGGATGGGTCCGCGGCCCTCGCACGGGATCGCCGTGTCCGGGCCGCGGATGCCCGGCCGCCCGGCGGATCGGGCGGGCGGGGTGCTCGGGGTGGGCCGGGGCGGGTTTCAGAGCCCGCGGTAGGCCGGGTCGATGCCCGCGCAGCCGTCGCCGTCGGGCGCGTGGTGCGAGCCGTGCAGCGGGCGCAGGGGGGTCCGGGCGACCGGGCGTTCGTACGTCTCCATGCGGTGCATCGCGGGGCGGAACGAATCCGTCCGCTCTGTGGCGTGGTCGTCGTGGTGCACAGGCGGTCTCCTATCGGGGCGGCGGGGCGGCGGGCGGCGGGGCCGTGCGGAAAGACGGCGGGAAAGCGGGGGAGGGCGGCGGTATGGGGGCCGGGGAGGGTGCGGAAAGGGGTGTGGAAAGGGTGTGGAGAGGGGGGTGGAAAGGGGGTGGCGGACAAAGGGGGGACGGGAAACGGGGAAAGGTGAACGGAAAGCGGCGAGGGGGTGGCGGAGCGGAAACGGCGGGGGCTCCCGTCCGGCGGCCCCCGGGGTGCACGGCAGGCGCCGAGCGAAAGGGTGGGTCGTGGCGAACGGCTTGTCAATGGGGCCCCGGAATGCCCCGGCAGTGCCCGGCGCCGGTCGTCCCGGGCTTCCGATACTGCCCCACGGGAAGGGCGTTCGGGGAGTTCACGAGGCTCCGTACCGGGGGAGTGGCATCTACTTGCCAGCCCCCTCGGGGTGCTTCCGACCCGCCCTAGAGTCGAAGCCGTGCCGCGAGCACGGGTTGCGTTCTCTGCCGGCCGTCCGCCGGTGCGCTTTTCCCCGACGCAGCCCCCAGCGCCCTGAAGCAATTTCGCGTGGGCCGATATGCGCCTGTCGATACCGCACACGCCCATCCGGTAGCCGCGACGCCTTAGTGAAAGGAATCGGCCATCTCCATCCACGACACTCGTACGTCCGGATGTCCGGTTGACATGGGATCGGCCGATCTCGTCGACCCGACCCTGTACAGCCACGGCGACACGCACGAGATCTGGCGCCGGATGCGCCAGGCCGACGGCCTCGCCTGGCACCAGGTCGACGAGAAGCGCGGATTCTGGTCCGTCGTGAAGTACGCCGACACGGACCTGGTCCTGCGGGACACCGACACCTTCACCTCCGAACGGGGCACCCTCCTCGACCTCCTGGGCACCGACGACCCGGCCGGCGGCCAGCAGCTCGCCGTGACCGACCCGCCGCGGCACACCGAGCGGCAGGCCCGGCTGAAGAAGGCCCTGGCCGTCAAGGCGGTGGACCGCCAGCGCGAGATGATCCGGCCCAAGGTCGTCGACCTGCTGGCGCCCCTCGCCGACGGCGGGGCCTTCGACTTCGGCGCCGCCATGCTGGGGCTGCCCATGTCGGTCACCGGCACGATGATGGGCCTGCCCGAGGAGGACTGGGCCTGGCTCAGCCGCCTGACCACGGTGTGCATCGCGGCCGACGACCCGGAGTTCCAGGACGAGGGCGGCAAGGAGGCCACCCTCAAGTCGGCGCACCGCGAGCTCTTCGGGTACTTCCAGGACCTGATGCGCCACCGCCGGGACAACCTTGGGGACGACCTGCTCAGCGTGCTGATCTCCACGCGTTTCGAGGGCCGGCTCATGTCCGCCAGCGAGATCGTCGCGAACTGCTACAGCCTGCTGCTCGGCGCGAACGTCACCACCCCGCACGCGCCGACCTTCGTGATGGCCGAATTCACCGAGACCGACGTGCTGGCCGACTGGGCCGCCCATCCCGAGGTGAACGGAACCGCCTACGAGGAGGCGCTGCGCTGGGCCTCGCCGGTCAACCACATCCTGCGCTACGCCACCCGGGACACCGAAGTGCGCGGTACGAAGATCGCCGCGGGCGAAGCGGTGGTGGCCTGGCTGGGTGCGGCGAACCGCGACGAAGAGGTCTTCGAGGACAGCCACACCTTCGACATCCGCCGAAAGCCCAACAAGCACCTGGCCTTCGGAATCGGACCGCACTACTGCGTGGGCCACAGTGTCGCCCGCGTCACGATCGGCATCCTCTTCGAGGAACTGCTGGGCCGGTACGAGGATTTCCGGCTGGCCGGCAAACCCGAGCGGCTCATCTCGAATTTCGCGTCCGGCTACAAGCACGTGCCGATCACGGCGCGGCTGCGCAAGTAGGAACGCCGCGTGCCCCCGAAAGGTCCTGCCTTGTCTGCACTTTCCGCGCACCCTCCCGCCGACCCCGTGTGGTACGAGGCCAATCCGGCGCAGAAGGGGCTGTGGGTCCTCGACCAGGTCGAGCAGCTGCGCCCCACCAGCCTCATCCCGACCGTCGTGGAGTTCACCGGCGCCCTGGACCACGCGCTGTTCACGCAGTCGGTCCAGCGCGTCCTCGACCGGCACCCGGCCCTGCGCTCGCGCTTCCGGCTGGACATCGGGCGCCGCCGGATCGAGTACCGCACGGACGGCCCGTCCGCCGAGGCCGGCTTCATCGACGCCGCGCAGGAGGGCTGGTCGCAGGAGGAACTCACCCGTCTCGTCGACGTGTTGTGCTACGCGCCCTTCGACCTCGCGGCCGAGGCCCCGGTGCGCGCCGAGGTGGTCCGGCTCGACGCGGACACCACGCTGCTCGTGTTCACGGTGCACCACATCGTCTGCGACGGCTGGTCGCGGAGCCTGCTCATGGCGGAGATCGCCACCGTGTACCGGGCGCTGCTCGCGGGGAGCGAGCCGGAGCTCAGCGATCCGCCGCACCCCAGCGAGGTCGTCACCATGCTGGGCCCGGACGAGGTCCAGGAGCGGCTGCCGGACGTCGTCGAGCGGCTGCACGGCGCGCCGATCGAGGTCGAGGTGCCGTTCCGCCGGGACACCGGCGACACCTCGCTGGCCGGGGGCACCCTCAGCACCCGGTTCGACGCGGAGCTGACCGAAGCCCTGCTGGCGGCAGCCGGGGAGGAGGGCTGCACCCCCTTCATGACCGGGGTCGCCCTGCTCGCCGGGACCCTCGCGCGGACCGGCGGCCAGCGGGACTTCCTCTTCGCCTTCGGCTGGCCGGGCCGGGACGACCCGGCCGTCGCCGAGGCGATCGGCATGTTCATGAACACGGTCATGGTCCGGGTGACGCTCGACGACTCCACGACCTGGCGCGAGCTGCTGCGCAGCGCGCGGCTCGGGTCCATGGAGGCGTTCATCGACGCCGACGTGCCCCTGGACGCGGTGACCGCGGCCCTCAAGCCGGAGCGCGACGTCATCTGGCCCCCGCTGTCGGCGGTCCTCGTCAACATGGCCGAGGTCCCCGCGGACATGGAGCTGGCGCCCGGCGTGCTGGGCCGGCTTCAGCCGCTGCCGTCGCTGCACATGAAGTACGACCTCGGCCTCTTCGTGTGCCTCGCCGAGGAGTCCGGCCGCACCCGGCTGGAGCTCTCCGTGGACTACACGAAGGCCCTCTACGGCGACGACGCCGTGGCCGCGTTCCTTTCGGACCTGCGGCGAAGTGCCCTTGCCCTCTCCCACTCCCTGGAGGAAACCGTGACCGACCAGTCCACCACCGAGGTAGACCTCTCCACCCCCGAGGCGCGCATCGCCCTGGTGCGCTCCCTGTGGCAGGAGGTCCTCAAGACCGACGAAGTCGCCGACGACGTCAGCTTCTTCGACGTGGGCGGCGACTCGCTGCTCCTGATCGTCCTCGTCGAGCGCATGACCCAGGCCTCGGGCCGCTCCGTCAAGACGATGGACATCTTCCGCGCGGGAACGGTGCGCGGCCACGCCGAGTTGCTGGCCGCCCCGGCCGCGGCCGCCACCGCGGGCGCCGGCGCCAGTGCCCGCGAGCGCCTGCTCGGAGCCGCACGGGCCGGCGGCCAGGGCTGATCCGTCCGCGGCCCGCGCTCCGCGGGCCGCGGGCGCTGCCACCTTCCCGTTCCTCTCTGGAGAAATGACCAATGACGCTTGATGATCTTGCCTCCGCCGTTCTGGGCACGGACGCGGACAGTACGGGTTTCGGAACGCGGAGCTTCATCGAGCTCGGCGGCGACTCCCTCCGCGCCCTGCGCCTGGACGCCCTGGCCAGGGAGCAGCTGGGCCTGAAGCTCTCCGTGCAGGCCCTGCTCGGCGCCGGCCCGCTGGCCGACGCGCTGCGCCGGGCCGAGGCCGTCCCGGCGGGCGCACCGGTCCTCGCCGGGGCCGGCGCCCCCGCCGAAGAGGACCTGAACGGGCTCTCGCACACCCAGCGCGGCATGTGGCTGATCGAGAGCATCACGGGGGGCTCTCCCTACAACCTGGTCTTCACCGCCTTCACGGTTGCGGGCGAGCTGGACCCCGCGGCCTTCCGCACGGCGGTCGCCGCGACCGCCGCACGGCACGAGGGCCTGCGCACCGTCTTCGCCGAGGGCGCCGGCGGCGTGGTCCGGGAGGTCCTGGACGACCACACCCCGCAGACCACCACCTTCACCTACGCGGGCGACCCGGCCGGCTTCGAGGCGTACGTACGGCTGACCACCGACGCGCAGTCGCGCCGCCCCTTCGACCTGACGGCCGCCCCGGCCGTGCGGTTCCTGCACTTCGCGCACCCCGCCGGACACGACGCCGTCGTCCTGATCGCCCACCACATGGTGCTCGACGGCTGGGCGGTGGGCCTCGTCCTCAAGGAGCTCTTCGCCCGTTACGAGGAGCTCACGGGGGGAACGCCGGCGGCCTACGGGCCCGGCGTCCCCCTCAGCGCCCTGATCCGCAGCCAGGAGGCGCAGCGCGCCGACGGCACGTGGGACCGCCAGGCCGCGTTCTGGGCCGGGCACCTCGCCGGCGCCCCCACCGTCCTCGAACTGCCCGCCGACCGGCAGCGGCCGCCCGTGCAGGACGCGGCGGGCGCCCGCACCCCCCTGGACCTCGGCGCGGCCGTGAGCACGGCCGTCACCGCACGGGCCCGGGACCTGGGCATCACCCCCTTCGCGCTGCTGCTGGGTGCGTTCGCCCTCACCCTGGGCCGGACCACCGGCGCGCGCAGCCTGCTCGTCGGCGTACCGGTGCTCGGGCGCGGCACCGCCGAGCTGGAGGGCCTCGTCGGGGTCGCGGGCAACCTCGTACCCGTCCGGATCGACATCGACGACGACGCCACCGCCGCGCAGTACCTCCGCGCCGTGCAGCGCTCCCTCACCCTCAGCATCGACGCGGGCCTGCTGCCCTTCGAGGAACTGGTCGCCCGCCTCGGCCTGGAGCGCAGCATCGGCTGCCACCCCCTCGTCCAGGTCTGCTTCGGCATGCACGACCAGCTGGTCCCGCAGCACCTGGCCGCCGGACCGCTGGAGGTCCGGATCGAGGAAGGCCACGGCGGCGGCGCCCAGTTCGACCTCACCCTGCTGGTGGGCCGGTCGCAGCCCTCGCTGGCCGGCCACGTCGAGTACGCGACCGCGGTGTGGAACGAGGCCGAGGCCGACGGGTTCGTCGCCGACTTCCAGGCGGCGGCCGAGCAGCTGGCCGCGTCCCCCGAACGCGTCCTGGAAGAGGTGCGCTGCCTGTCCGACGCGCGCCTGGCCCGGCTCGACGCCGTCAACGCGGTACGCGAGGACTTCCCCGCCACCTCCCTCAACGAGCTGTTCCGGGAGACCGCCCGCCGCCACCCCGGCGCGGTGGCGGTCCGCGAGGCCGGCGTCGAGCTGACGTACGCGCAGCTGGCGGCGGCCGTCGCCGAGCAGGCGCGGCTGCTGGCCGAGGCCGGGGTACGGCCCGGCGACACGGTCCTGGTCGGGGTGGAGCGCTCCCTCGCCGAGGCGGTGGCCGTCCTCGGCACGGTGACGGCGGGCGCCGCCTACGTGGGCGTGGACCTGAGCCTGCCCGCGGCCCACACCCGGCTGATCGTGGCGAAGGCCGCACCGGCCGCCGCCCTGGCCGGCCCGGAGGCCGCCGCCCACGAAGGGCTGCAGGGGGTCCCGCTCGTCGCGACCTGGGACACCTCCTGGGAGCCCGTGCCCGACGAGGACGCCCCGCTGCCCAAGGCGGACCCGGCCCGCCAGGCGTACGTGGCCTTCACCTCCGGCTCCACCGGCGAGCCCAAGGGCGTCAGCATCCCGCACCGCGCCGTCGTCCGCCTCGTCCACGAGGCCGGCTACGTACGGACCGGCCCGGGCGAGACCATGCTGCGCCTGTCCCCGCTGGCCTTCGACGCCTCCACCCTCGAACTCTGGGGAGCCCTGCTCACCGGTGCCACGCTGGAGGTCTACCCGGCGTCGTCGCTGCCCTCGCCGAGCGAACTGGGCGCGTTCCTGCTGGAGCGGGACGTGAGCGTCGCCTGGCTGACCGCGGGCCTGTTCCGGCTGGTCGAGGAGTTCGCACCGGACTCCTTCGGCAGGCTCCGGCAGCTGCTCACCGGCGGCGACGTCGTCCCGCACGACCACGCCGCGCGCGCCCTCGCCCGCCACCCCCAGCTGGTCGTCACCAACGGCTACGGGCCCACCGAGAACACCACCTTCACCACCACCCACACGGTGCGCAGCGCGCAGGAGATCACCGGCCCGCTGCCCATCGGCACGCCCGTCCCGGGGACGCGGGTGTACGTCCTGGACGAGCGCGGCCGGCGCGTCCCGCCCGGCGCCGTCGGCGAGCTGTACACCGGCGGCGAGGGCCTGGCCGACGGCTACGCGGGCGACGAGGCCGAGACCGACCGGCGGTTCGGCCACTTCAGCGCCGACGTCCAGGAGCGGCTCTACCGCACGGGCGACGTCGTACGCCTGGACACCCGCGGCCGCCTCGCCTACCTGGGCCGCTCCGACGACCAGGTCAAACTGCGCGGCTACCGCATCGAACTCACCGCGATCAGCGACGCCCTGAAGGCCGACCCGCGGGTCAAGGACTCGGTGGTCGTCGTCACCGGCGACCACAGCGCCGAGAAGCGGCTCGTGGCGGCCGTCGTCCCCGCAGCGGGGAGCACGGTCGGCACCGGCGAACTGCGGGACCTGCTCTCGGGCACCCTGCCCGCCTACATGGTCCCCACCTTGTGGACGGTCGTCGACAGCATCCCGCTCACCCCGAACGGCAAGGTCGACCGCAAGGCGCTGGCCGCGGTCGCCGGACCCGCCGGGCCCTCGGCCCCCGCCGCCACCGAGGCGGCACGGACGGCGGCCGACGACACCCTGGCCCGGATCTCGGGCCTGTTCGCGGAGGCCATCGCCCGGACGGGCAGCCGCGCGGACGGCGAGGAGCAGGAGATCGGCGCCGACACCGACTTCTTCGCCTGCGGCGGCACCTCCCTGGGGGCGGTGCAGCTCATCCGGCTGGTCAAGGACCGGCTGGGCGTGACCGTGAAGCTGCGCAGCCTCCTGCTGGCACCCACCCCGGCCGGCGTGCTGCTGCTCGTGGACAAGGCGCAGGACAAGTGACCCGCCCGGCGACGCAGAAGGAGGCCGTGGACATGGACACGGACACGTACACGCACGGCGCCCGGGACACCGGCGCCGCTGCGGACACCGGCCGGGCGGTGGCCGTCGTCGGGACGGCCTGCCGCTACCCGGGCGCCGCCGACGTGCGGGAGTTCTGGGACATGCTGCGCGGCGGCGTCGAGGGGATCACCCGCTTCGACGTCGAGGACCTCGTCGCCCGCGGCGCGGACCCCGCGCTCGTACGGCGCCCCGAGTTCGTCCCCGCCAAGGGCGTCCTCGCGGACTCCGGGAACTTCGACTGGGAGTTCTTCCGGTACAACCGGGCCGACGCCGGCCACATCGACCCGCAGCAGCGCGTCTTCCTCGAATGCGCCTCGACGGCCATCGACGACGCGGGCATCGACCCCGGCCGGTTCCCCGGGCGGATCGGCGTCTACGCGGGCTCCGACCGGACCCTCCTGGACGCCGGCGACGACCTGAGCCCCCTGGCCCGCGTGGTCAGCCACGAGAAGGACTTCGTGGCGACTCGCGTCGCGTACAAACTCGGCCTGCGGGGACCCGCGGTCACCGTCCAGACGGCGTGCTCCACCTCCCTCACCGCCGTCCACATGGCCGTGCAGGCGCTGCGCAGCGGCGAGTGCGACGCCGCGCTCGCGGGCGGCGTCGCCGTGTCACCGCCCGGCGAGTGGGGCTACCTCCACGAGCAGGGCAGCATCCTGTCGCCCGACGGCCACTGCCGGCCCTTCGACGCGAAGGCGGGCGGCACCATACCCAGCGAGGGCGTCGGAGTCGTCGTCCTCAAGCGGCTCGACGACGCCCTGCGCGACGGGGACCGGATCGCCGCGGTCATCCGCGGCTCGGCCCTGAACAACGACGGCGCCGACAAGCTCGGGTTCACCGCCCCGTCCATCCCCGGGCAGAGCGAGGTGATCCGGTACGCCCACCAGGTCGCGGAGGTCGCCCCGCAGGAGATCCACTACGTGGAGTGCCACGGCACGGCGACCCCGATGGGCGACCCGGTGGAAGTGGCCGCGCTCACCGAGGCCTTCGGGACCGGGCCCGGCGGGGCCACCACCTGGCTGGGCGCGGTCAAGAGCAACATCGGCCACACCAGCGCCGCCGCGGGCGTCGCCGGCTTCATCAAGACGGTCCTGATGCTGGAGCACCGGGAGCTGGTCCCCACCCTCCACTTCACCAGCCCCAACCCCCTGCTGGACCTGGCCGACTCGCCGTTCGAGGTGTGCACCGAGACCCGCCCCTGGCCCGCCGGCGGCACGCCGACGGCCGCCGTCAGCGCCTTCGGCGTCGGCGGCACCAACGCCCACGTCGTCCTGCAGGCCGCGCCCGCCCGGCAGCGCCCGGAAGCCGCCCCCGGACCCCGCGTCCTCACCCTGTCCGCGGCCTCGCCCGAAGCCCTGGGACGGCTGCGCGAGGACCTGGCCGGACGCCTGGAGGGCGCGGACGGGCCCGCGCTGGACGAGACCGCCCGCACGCTGGCCGGCCGGCGCGGGTTCCGCCACCGCCAGGCCTTCGTCGTACAGGACCGGGCCCAGGCGGCGGAACTGCTGCGCGGTGCACCGCGGTCGGCCGTCCCGAGCTCCCTGGCACAGGTCGCTTTCCTCTTCCCCGGGCACGGAGTGCTGCGGCACGCGGCCGGAGCGGCCGCCCACCGGCTGCTGCCCGAGTTCCGCGCCCACTTCGACGAGATCGGCGCCTTCGTCCGCGACGCCTACGCCGTGGACCTCTCGCCGGTGGTCACCGGCGCCGAGGTGCCGGCCGGCTGGTACGAGGACTGGGCGCACCAGCAGGTCGGCCTGTTCGCGCTCGGCTACGCGCTCGGCCGCCAGCTGAACGAGTGGGGGCTCAAGCCCGCCGCCCTGTTCGGCAACAGCGTCGGCGAGTACGCGGCCGCGGCCCTCGCCGGGGTGTGGTCCCCGACGGACGCGGCGGCCCTGGTCTACGAGCGGGCCCAAGGGCTGCGCGCCACCGAGCCCGGCCGGATGGTGGCCGTCAACGCACCCCTGGACGAGGTGGCCCGCCGGGTCCCGCTGGACGGCCGGGTGGCCGTGTCCATGGTCAGCCGCGGCGGCGTCGTCCTGTCCGGCCCGGCCCGGGACATGGCGGAACTGCTGGAGGGCGACGCCCTGCGGGGCCTCGACCTGCGGCCGCTGAACGTGGACCGCGCCGCGCACTGCGACATCCAGGCGCCCGTGGCGGACCGGCTCACCGAACTGATCAACGGCACGCCCACCCAACTGCCCGCCCTGCGCCTGGTGTCCAACGTGACCGGCGGCTGGGCCGAGCCGGCGGCCGTGTGCGGCCCCGACTACTGGGCGGCGCAGGTACGCCGGCCGGTACAGCTCGACGAGGGGATGAAGACCCTCCTCGGCTCGGACTGCGACACCTTCATCGAGCTCGGACCGGGCAGCACGATGCTCGGCGCCCTGCGCTTCCGCGGGGAATGGGACCCGGCCCACACCGGCGTGCCCATGCTCGGCAGGCCCGAGGACGGGGACCGCGGACTGCTGCGGGCCCTGGGCACGCTGTGGGAGCACGGCCTGGACGTCGTGGAGGACGTGTTCGCGGGCACCGGGGAGCCGCCGCTGCGCTGCTCCCTGCCGGGGCACCCCTTCGCCGCCCGGGACCCGCGCGCCGAGCAGCCCCGCCCCGCGGGCAAGACCGTCCGCAGCCCGGGCGCCGGGGCGCAGGGCACACCGCTGCGCACCCAGGTGGAGGAGCTGTGGTGCCGGGCACTGGGCGTGGCCTCGGCCTCCCCGGCCGACGACTTCTTCGCCCTCGGCGGGGAGTCGCTGATGGTGCTGAACCTGGTGACCCAGCTGCGGGAGAAGGCCGGAGTCCCCGTCTCGGCCGCCGAGTTCCTGCGCGAGGCCACCTTCGGCCACCTGCTGGAGCTCGCCGGACGGCAGCAGGCCGCGGACGGCGGCGCCGAGGCGGCCGCCCCGACCGGCCCCGGCGGCTCCGTGGTCCTGCGGGACGGCGCCGGACGGCCGCTGTTCCTGGTGGCCGACGCCGCCGAGTCCTCCCTCAGCTACCGGGCCCTGGCGGCGGCCCTGGACACCCCGCGCCCCGTCCACGGCCTCGAACCGAGGATCGCCGACTCCTCGCGGATGTCCGTCGAGGACATCGCGGCGCACCACCTCCAGTCCCTGCTGCAGGCCCAGCCCGCCGGCCCCTACACCCTCGGCGGATGGTCCTTCGGGGCCGTGGTCGCGCACGAGATGGCCCTCCAGCTCGCGGCCCGCGGCGAACGCGTGGACCTGCTGGTGTGCCTCGACGCGTACGTACCCGGGCGCGCGGGCCGGCGCATCGCGGCGGACCCCGCCTTCGTCCTCGGGCACCTGCGCCTCATGGCGAGCGCGGCCCTCGGCCTCGGCCAGGTCGGCGCGCAGGCCCGGCGCAACCCCGCCCTGCGCAGGCTGCTGGCGGACAAGTTCCGGGTCCTGGCCCGCTACCGGCCGCGCCCCGTCGACTGCCCTGCCGTGGTGCTCAAGGTGGAGGTGGACCGGAGGGAGGCCGAGGAGCTGCGGCGCGGTGTCCGCGGCCTGTACCGGGGCGGCGTGGCCGTCCTCCCGGTGGCCGGCGACCACTGGTCGATGCTCCGGGCCCCGCACGTCGACGGGCTCGCGGCCGCCCTGGCCGGGGCGCTCCCGGCGGACGGGGACGCGGCGGCGGACGCGGCGGACGCGGCGGCGGACGGGGTGTCCCATGGCGCTCGATGACACCCCGGGCGGGACGAAGACCCTCGAAGGGGAGCCGGCACCGGCCCCCGGGCCCTCGCTGCTGCGCAACCGCTCCTTCCAGTCGCTGTGGAGCAGCGAGGCCCTCGCCGGGATCGGCGAGAACGCGGCCGGGATCGCCTACCCGCTGCTGGTCCTCGCGACGACGGGCTCGGCGGCCTACGCGGGCGCCGTCGGCTCGGCGCAGCTGCTGGCCAACGGGCTGATGTCGTTCTGGGGAGGCATCCTCGCGGACCGGGTGGACCGCAAGCGGCTGCTCATCGGCTGCAACGCGGTCCGGGCGGTCCTGCTCGGGCTGTTCTCCGTCCTGCTCTTCGCGGGGCAGGCCAACGTGTTCGCCACCTTCGTCATCGCCATCGTCTCGGCCTGCTGCCACGGCCTGTCCATGCCCGCGGGGATGGCCATGATCAAGCAGCTGGTCCGCCCGGACCAGCTGGCCCAGGCCACCGCACAGAACCAGATCAGGTGGTTCGGCGCGATCACCGCCGGCCCCTCCATCGGCGGCGTGCTGTACGGGTTCGCCCGGGCGCTGCCCTTCCTGGGCGCGTGCGTCTCCTTCGCGGCCTCGACGGCCCTGATGCTGTTCGTCAGGGGCACCCCCCTGCCGGAGGCGCCCGCCGACGGGAAGAAGGGGCTGTTCGAAGGGTTCCGTTACCTGACGCGGGACCCCGTGCTGCGCCCCCTGATGATCAGCATCACCCTCTCCAACCTCGCCTTCAACACGGTCGGCATGTCGCTGGCCGTGATCGCCACCGGCAAGGACCGGGGCGCGTCGGACTCCTTCATCGGTCTGACGCTCTCGGTGGCCGGTACCGGCGCCCTGGTGGGCGCGCTGCTGGCGGCGCAGGTCATCAAGCGGGTCCGGCCCTCGACGATCTTCATCGCCGGGTACTGGGTCGGACCGGCGGCGGCCGTGCTGCTGATGACGGTCCCCGGGGTCATCCCCCTCGGCATCGTCGTCGCCTGCGTGTACGTCCGCGGCCCGCTGATCAACGCCCTGTTCCTCACCTATGCGGCCAAGACCGTTCCCGACGAACTCCAGGGCCGGGTCCTGGGCGCCATCGTCTTCACCTCCACGATCATCTCGCCGATCGGCGTCCTCGCCATCGGAACGATCTTCGACGCCTGGGGTCCGACCTGGGTGTTCGCCACCGTGGGCGTGATCGCGACGCTGGCGGCCCTGCCGACCCTGAGCCGCAGCATCCGGACGTTGGCCTCCCTCGACGAGGCATCCCCGTGAACGACAGCAAAGGAAACGCCATGACCCAGGACGCCCTCGAGGCAGCGCCGGCCACCCCCGCGGCAGCCGAGCCGCTCCCGCCGGAGTTCTTCACGCACCCGCTGGAGGACCGCAACGCGCAGTACGCCAGCCTGCGGCAGACCTGCCCGGTCCGCGCCATCAACCACCCGCCGGGCGCCGAGGCGTACATCGTCTCCGACTACGAGATGGCGCTGAAGGCCTTCGGGGACCCGCGCATCTCCAAGTCGCTGGAGAACACCCCGAAGTGGTTCCGCGACCAGCTGTACGACAACAGCCCGGTGCAGTCCCGCAACATGCTCATCGCCGACGCCCCCGAGCACTCGCGGCTGCGCAAGCTCGTCAGCAAGTCCTTCGTGCCGCGCCGCATGGAGAACCTGCGGCCGCGCATTCAGGAGATCGCCGACGACCTCATCGACGCCTTCCCCGAGTCGGGCGAGGTCGACCTCATGGAGTTCGCCCGGGTCCTCCCGGTCATGGTGATCTTCGAGTACCTCCGGGTGGACGTGGCCGACCGCGAGATGCTCTACGAGTGGTCGCACGTCCTCGGCGGCGCCCCGTACGCCGACGAGGCGGGCAACGCCCGTCTGAAGCAAGTCAGTTCGGCCTTCGAGAAGTACATCCTCGACCTGCTGGCGGACCGCCGCTCCGATCTGGGCGAGGACCTCGTGAGCCAACTGCTGGTCGCGGCCGAGGAGGAGGACAAGTTCACCATCGACGAGATCGCCTCGACGATGTCCCTGGTGATCATCGCCGGGCAGCGGACCACCACCAACCTCATCGGCAACGGCACTCACGCCCTGCTCACCCACCCCGACCAGTTCGACCTGCTGAAGTCCCGCCCCGAGCTGGTGGTCCCGGCCGTCGAGGAGTTCCTGCGCTTCGAGTCCCCGAGCTACCGCGGCACCCTGCGCGTCGCCGCCCAGGACATGGAGATCGAGGGCACCGAGATCGGCAAGGAGGCCTTCGTCCACCTGCTGATCGCCGCTGCCAACCGCGACCCGAAGGTCTTCGCGGACCCGGACCGCCTCGACATCACCCGCGAGTCCAACCGCCACCTCACCTTCGGCCACGGCGCCCACTACTGCCCGGGGGCCCCGCTCTCCCGGCTGGAGGGGCACGTGGTGTTCCCGACCCTGCTGCGCCGCCTGCCCGGACTGGCCCTGGCCATCCCGGAGGAGGACACCGAGTGGGTGTACGACAACTCCGTCAGCCGGGGCCTGGCCTCGCTGCCCGTGCGGTACGACCGCCGGCTGCCGCGGGACGCGGGCGCCCCCGCCGAGGCGGGCTGCCCCGTGGCCCACGGGAGCGTGTGACCCGATGAAGACCCTCGTACTCGGCGGGACCGCCTTCCTCTCGCACGCCGTCGCCGCCGAAGCGGTCCGGCGCGGCCACCAGGTGGTCTGCGCCGCCCGCGGCACCTCGGGGCGGGTCCCCGAGGGCGCCGAGCTCGTCACGGTCGACCGCGACGACCCGCAGGGCCTGGCCCCGCTGGCGGGCCGGCACTTCGACGCGGTGGTGGACGTGGCCACCATGTCCTACCCGTGGGTCCGCGACGCGCTCGCGGCGCTCGGCGCGAGCGCCGGCCACTGGACCTTCGTCTCCTCCATCAACGTCTACGCCGACGCCGTCACCACCGGCCAGGACGAGGACAGCGCCCTGCACGAGCCCGCCGAGAGCGGGGCCGACGCCCAGGAGCGGATCCGCCACCCCCACCTCTACGGCGGCATCAAGGTCGCCTGCGAGAACGCGGTGCGCGAGGCCCTCGGCGACCGCGCGCTCATCGTGCGCTCCGGGCTGATCGTGGGCCCCGGCGACGTCTCCGACCGGTTCGGCTACTGGCCCGCGCGCATCGCGCGGGGCGGCCGGGTCGTCGTACCCGACACCCTCGACCAGCCCACCCAGTACGTGGACGTACGCGACCTGGCCTCCTGGATCGTCGACGCGGGCGAGCAGAAGACCTCCGGCACCTACAACGGCGTCGGGCCCAGCCGCCCCCTCGGCGCCCTGCTCGACGCCGTCGTGGAGGCGGTGGGCGCGCCGGACACCGAGCTCGTGCCGGTGTCCCCCGAGGTCCTGGCCGCGGCCGGGGTCCAGGTGTGGCGGGGGGAGAAGTCCCTGCCCGTGTGGGTCCCGCCGGAGGACTGGGGGTTCATGGCGCACGACCACTCCCGGGCCCAGGCCGCGGGACTGCACCACCGGCCGCTGGCGGAGGTCCTCGCGGACGTCCTCGCCCACGAACGGGAACTGGGGCCGGACCGCGAGCGCAAGGCCGGACTGACCCCGGCCGAGGAAGCGGACGTCCTGCAGACGGCCGGGGAGGGCCGATGAGCACGGGATCCTGGCGGCGCCTCAGCGAGGGCGACCCGCACCGGACGGTCCTGGCCGTCGACTTCGACTCCTCCGCCCGCCCCGAGGCGGGCTTCCCCCGCCTGGCACCGCTGCTGCCGCCGGGCCGGGAGATCTGGCTGACCGGCCAGCCCGAGGAGGCCGAGAGCCGCCTGCTGGACGCCGAGGCGTACCTGAGCCGGTGGCGCGCACTGCCCGGCGGCGCCGACGCGCACGTGGACACCGTGATGGGCTACTGCGTGGGCAGCGTCTTCGCCGCGGCCCTCGCCGACGACATCGCGCAGCGGCAGGGCGTCCGCCCCGCGCTGCTGCTGTTCGACCCGGAGCCGGTCGAGGCGATGAGCCTGTACCGGGACCTGGAGAAGGCCGTCGGGGCGATGTCGGTGCTCTCCGAGGAGGAGCGCGCGGGACACGCCGCGGAGGCACTGACCCTCTGCACGGCGGCGGGCACCGGGGCGGACGCGTTCCGCGCCACGGCCCTGCAGGTGGTCAAGGTGTACGAGACCGCCGCGGGCACGGCCTTCGAGCGGCTGGGGCTGGACGAGGAGACCGCCGACGACCTCATGGGGATGTTCCGCTCCTACGTCTCCTACCTGACCGCCGCCCGCGGACTGGACCCCGCGCCGGGCTGGGCCACCGCCGTCGCCCTGACCTCCGCCGGGTCCAGCCCGGGCGCCCCGCTGGCCCTGCGGGAACAGGGCTTCCCCCTCCCCACCGGGGAGCTGCTGAACGACCGGAACGTGGCCGAAGCCGTGCACCGCTTCCTTGAGGAGCGCGGCGCGTGAGCCTGCAGGAGACCGCCATGGAACTGACCGACACCGCCGTACGGGACGCGGACCTGCGCCCCTGGACCCCCGCCTCGGCACCGGCTGCCGCACCCGCCGCCGCAGCCGCGTCCGCACCCGCCGACGGCTCCGCCGGCCGGGCCGCCGCAGCCGGGGTCGCCGCCCTCCTCGACGCCACGCAGGCGCACTGGACGGACCTGGCCCTGGTGGCCGCCGCGGCCTACCTCTACCGGATGACCGCGGCCGACGAGGTCGTGCTGGCCGTCGGCCCGCAGTCGCTGCGGCTCACCGTCACCCCCGCCACCACCGTGGCCGGGCTGCTCGCCGAGGTACGCGGGGCCCGCGCGCAGGACGGGGCGGCCGCAGCCGGCCCGGACGCCCCGCCCGCCGGCGCCGAGGTGGTCTTCGCCGAGGGTCCCGGGGCCGTCCCGCGGGCGCGGCCCGCGGACGGCGCGGGCCACCCGGACCGCCCCGTCCTGGCCTTCGCCTTCGACCCCGCGGGCGCCCGCCTGCTCACCCCGGCCGACCCGGCCGGCCGGCCGGCCGAACACGCCGAGCGCCTGGGCCACTTCACCCGGCGGCTGTTCGAGGGCGGCCCGGCCGCCGAGGTCGGCGGGATCGACCTGCTCACCCCGGCCGAACACCACCGGCTCATGCACGAGTGGAACGACACCGCCCACCCGGTGCCGGACCTGACCCTGGCGGAGCTGGTCGAGGCGAACGCCGCCGCCCACCCCGACCGGCCGGCCGTCAGCCGGCACGAGGAGCGGCTGACCTACGCCGAACTCGACGCCCGGGCCAACCGCATCGCGCGGCTGCTGATCGCCGGCGGCGCCGGCGCCGGGGACATCGTGGCGATGGTCCTGCACCGGTCCGTGGACTACGTCGTCGCCGCGCTGGCCATCGTCAAGACGGGCGCCGCCTACCTGCCCGTCGACACCGGATACCCGGTCGAGCGCATCAACCAGGTCCTCTCCGACGCGGGCGTCTCCCACGTGGTGACGACCACCGGCCTGTCCGGCTCGGTGCAGGTGGCCGCGGAGCAGCTCGTCCTGGACGACGAGGCCACCGCCGCCCGCCTCGCCGCGGCCGACCCGGCGGCGCCGACCGACGAGGACCGGCGGGCCCCGCTCACCCCCGACAGCCCGGCGTACGTGCTCTACACCTCGGGCTCCACCGGCCGCCCCAAGGGCGTGGTCGTCGCCCACCGCGCGATCACCAACCGGCTGCACCACATGCAGCACCAGATCCCGCTCGGGCCCGACGACCGGCTGCTGCAGAAGACCCCCGCCGGGTTCGACGTGACCGTGCGCGAGGTGTTCTGGCCCCTGCTGGCCGGCGCCTCGATCGTCGTCGCCGACCCCGAGGGCCACCGCGACCCGGCGTACCTGGCCGAGACGATCGTGGCGGAGGGCATCACCATCGCGCACTTCGTCCCCTCGGGCCTGAAGGTCTTCCTCCAGGAGCCGGACGCGGCCCGCTGCGTCAGCCTGCGCCGCGTGGTGTGCGGCGGCGAGGCGCTGCCCGCCGAGCTCCAGGCCTGGTTCGCCTCCGTGCTGGCAGCCGACCTGTACAACGTCTACGGTCCCACCGAGGCCGCCGTGGACGTCACGTCCATGCTGTGCCCGAGGAACCCCGAGCCCGGCCCGGTGCTCATCGGCCGGCCGGTCTGGAACACGCGGCTCTACGTCCTCGACGAGCAGCGCCGCCAGCTGCCGCCCGGTGTGACGGGCGAGCTGTACCTCGCGGGCGTACAGCTGGCCGAGGGCTACCTCGGCCGCCCCGACCTCACCGCGGAACGCTTCGTCGAGGACCCGTACGGGGAGCCCGGCGCCCGCATGTACCGCTCGGGCGACGCCGCCCGCTGGCGCGCGGACGGCGTCATCGAGTTCTTCGGCCGCCTCGACCACCAGGTCAAGATCCGGGGCTTCCGGGTCGAGCTGGAGGAGATCGAGTCGGTGCTGCTGCAGGACGGGCAGATCGGGCAGGCGGTCTGCCTGGTCCGCGAGGACGTGCCGGGCGACCAGCGGCTGGTGGCGTACGTCGTCCCGGCGGCGGGCAGTGGCGCGCAGCCGGACCTGGAGGCGCTCGGCGCCCGGGCCGCGGCGGTGCTTCCGGACTACATGGTGCCCAGCGCCTTCGTCGTCCTGGAGCGGCTGCCGCTCACGCCGAACGAGAAGCTGGACCGCAAGGCGCTGCCGAGGCCGCAGGCGCCGGCCGTGCAGGCGGGCCCGGCGCCCGCCACCGCCGAAGAGGTCCTCGTCGCGGGGCTGTTCACCGAGCTCCTGGGGGCGGGGCCGGTCGGTGTGGAGCAGGAGTTCTTCTCGCTGGGCGGCAACTCCCTGCTCGCCAGCCGCCTGATCAACCAGCTCCACGAGCGCACCGGCGTCCGGCTGCGCATCAAGAAGGTCTTCGAAGACTCGAGCGTGCGGGCGATCGCCGGGCTGATCTCCGGCTAGTCCTGCTCGAACCCTCCGGACGGGCGGGGCACAACCCGCCCCCGCCCGTCCGGAACCCCCCGCGGAACACCCACACACACTGGCCATGGGAACGGAGTCGGACGATGCGGACACTGAAGGTAGCGCTGCTGGGGTGCGGAGTGGTCGGCAGCGACGTCGCCCGGTACATGGCGGCCCACGCAGCCGACCTGGAGGCACGCATCGGTGCCCCGGTCGAACTCGTCGGGATCGCCGTGCGCCGGGCCGGGGTGCCCCGCCCGGGCATCCCCGAGCACCTCCTGACGACGGACGCGGACGCCCTGGTCGCCCGCGCGGACGTCGACGTGGTCGTCGAGGTCATCGGGGGCACGGACCGGGCCCGCGACCTGATCAACGGCGCCTTCGCCCACGGCGCCTCCGTGGTCAGCGCCAACAAGGCCCTGATCGCCGCCGAGGGGGCCGCCCTGCACGCGGCGGCCGCCGCGCACGGCGTCGACCTCTGCTACGAGGCCGCCGTCGCCGGGGCCGTCCCGCTGCTGCGGCCGCTGCGCGAGTCCCTCGCCGGGGACCGCGTCAACCGGGTCATCGGCATCGTCAACGGCACGACCAACTTCGTCCTCGACAAGATGGACGTCCTCGGCGCCGACTACCCCCAGGCGCTCAAGGAGGCCACCGCCCTCGGCTACGCGGAGGCGGACCCCACCGCGGACGTCGAGGGCCACGACGCCGCAGCCAAGGCCGCGATCCTCGCCGGGATCGCCTTCAACACCCGGGTGCGGCTGGACGAGGTCCACTGCGAGGGCATCACCTCCGTCACCGCCGCCGACATCGCCGCCGCCCGGGCCGCGGGCTGCGTCGTCAAACTCCTCGCCATCTGCGACCGCGACGCCGACGGCGCCTCCGTGAGCGTCCGCGTCCACCCGGCGATGATCCCGCTCGACCACCCGCTGGCCGCCGTACGGGGCGCCTACAACGCCGTCTTCGTGGAGGCCGAGGCCGCGGGGCAGCTGATGTTCTACGGCCCCGGCGCGGGCGGAGCGCCCACCGCGAGCTCGGTGCTCGGCGACCTGGTCGCGGTGTGCCGCAACAAACTGGCCGGGACCACCGGCCCCGGCGAGGCCGCGTACGCCCGGCTGGCCGTGCGCCCCATGGCACAGGTCGTGACCCGCTACCACCTCGGCATCGACGTGGCGGACAGCCCGGGCGTGCTCGCCGAGGTGGCCACCGTCTTCGGGGAACACGGCGTGTCCATCGAGCACTTCCACCAGGAGCGCCGCGACGGCGGCTGCCGGCTGGCCCTGTCCACCCACCCCGCCACCGACGCCGCCCTGTCCGCCGCCGTGGCCGGACTGCGCGCCTCGGCCCGCGTCCAGGGCGTGACCGGCATCATCCGCGTCGAAGGACGCTGAGCCCCCTGCCCGGGGCGCGGAAGGAGTCCACCATGACCAGCAGGCACCGCGTGCCCCGGGCGTTCGGGAGGGTGTGGGCCGCCTCCGGCGCGGCCTCCTTCGGCGACGGCATCCATCGGACGGCCCTGCCGCTGCTGGCCCTCGGCCTGACCCGCGACCCGCTCCTGCTGTCCCTCGCCACCGCCGCCGCCCTGCTGCCCTGGCCGCTGCTCGCCCTGGCCGGCGGCGGCCCCGCCGACCGCCGGGACCCGCGCCGCACCCTGCGGACGCTGCACGCGGTACGGGCCGTGCTGCTGCTCGCGGCGGCCGGCTGCGCCGCGGCCGGAGCCTTCGGCCTGCCGCTGCTGACCGTGCTGGCTTTCCTCCTCGGGACCGTCCACCTCCTGTCCGGCAACGCCCTGTCGGCCTGTCTGAGGCCCCTCCTGCGCGGGGACGGGCCCGCCCTGCGCGGGGCCCGCGTGCGGCTGCACGCCACCGCGGACGCCGCCCAGGGGATGGCGGGCCCTCCCGCCGGTGCACTCCTGTTCACCCTGGGACGGGCCGTGCCGCTGGCCGCCGAAGCCCTTTCGTTCCTCTTCGGCGCGCTGCTGCTCCGCTCCCTGCCGCCGGGGCCGCCTCCGGCCCGCGCCGCCCGCGGGCCGCGGCTGCGCGAGGCCCGCGCGGGCGCCGCACACCTCGTACGGGACCCGCTGCTGCTCGCCCTGGCGCTGCGCCCCGCACTCGGCAACCTCGCGCTGACCGCCGGGACCGCCGTGCTGGTGCTCTTCGCCCGCGAGGAACTGGGCCTCGGACCGGCCGGGTTCGCCCTCCTGCTGGTCGCCGAGGCCGTCGGCGGACTCCTCGGCGCAGTGCTGTCGGCCCGGATCGCCGAGCGGATCGGCATCGGCGGCACGCTGGCGCTGACGGCGGGACTGCTGGCGCTGTCCCAGGCGGGTCTCGGGTTCGCCGTGCACCCGCTCGCGGCGGGGGCCGCGCTGGCCCTGGGCGGGGCGGCGGTGGGCGCCGCCCTGGTACCGGCCGCCGCCGTCCGGCAGGGCCTCGTAGCGCCCTCGGCGGCGGCGGGGGTCACCGCGGCGAGCCGCCTGCTGGCCGTGTCCGCCGCTCCGCTCGGTGCGGTCCTCGGGGGCTGGGTGGCGAGCACGGCCGGCCTGCGGGCCCCGTACCTGGCCGGCGCGGTCTTCCTGGCCGCCGGCACGGTGGTCGGCCTGGCCGTCACCACGAACCGGAGGATCGAGACGGGGCTGGCGCGGGCGCACACGGCCCGCGGGGAGCCCGCGGCCCGGCTCCGGCGGGCGGTCCCGGCCTAAGCCGACCCCTTCGGATCGTGTCGGGGCCCGGCCGTCACAGGAGCAGGTCCCGCTGGGCGGCCAGATAGCCGGCCTGGAACCGGCTGCGCGCGTCCAGGGAGTCCATCAGGCGGGACACCACCCGGCGGTAGGTGCGCAGGGCCATGCCGATCTGCCGGGCGGCCGTCTCGTCGGTGGAGCCGAGCGCCAGCTGCCGCAGCACCTCGCGGGAGAGGGGGTGCAGTTCCGCTTCGGGAGCGGCCGCGTCCTGCTCGGTCGGTGCGGGCGCCGTCAGGGAGCGCACCAGCATCCGGGTGACGATCAGTTCGCGGCCGATCAGGGCCCCGTGGCTGTAGTCCTCCTGGTTGCGCGCCAGGACGACGACCGAGCGGTCGACGATGGCCATGCGCGGGGTGGTGTCGTGCGTCGAGTGGATCTCCATGCCGTCCTTGGCGAGGGCGGTGAGCCGGTACTCGGGCAGGTCGCCGGTGCCGCGCGCGGCCGCGGGGACGTACACCTTCACGCTGACCCCGGTCTCGGCGGAGAGCAGTTGGGCGGCGGCGACATCGACCTGGCCCTCGAAGGCACAGTTGGCCGGCAGGGCGAGGAGGACCTCCGACCGTGCGTTCTGGATGGCGTGACGGATCTGCGTCGCACCGGCGATGTTGATCTGCATGTCCCAGCTCCCCCAGTCCTCCGCTTCGGTTGCGGTCCAGACCTTAGGGGGACTTGCCTACACTTGTCAATTACTTGCCAAACCCTTGTCAATCAAAGTCGGCTCGTGATTGAGTAGCGGCGTGCCACAGGGCAGGAAGCGGCCACATCGGGGCGATGGCACACCGTGTGTTCAAGGGAGTGGAATCTGTGAAGCTGCGCGTGGAATTCATACCTGTTCTGGTCGGAATGTTCCTGGCTGTCGCCCTGGGCGTGACGGTCGAGGAAGGCTCCACCGCGGGCCAGGAGGTCGCCGTGACCGCCACGGTGGCCAGCGCCCAGAACGAGATCGGCTGGCCCTGACGCCCGGACGGGCGCGAAATGATCATCCCGTTGCCGGGTCAACAAAAATGTCATGTTTGGCAATTTTTAACCTCGAATTGACAAGTCTGTCGAATGAAGGGCAGCCTGGTACGTATGCCAGGTCGTGTGCGTCGCATCCCGGAACAGCCGATGTTCGGTCGTCGGCTTCGTGAACTGAGAGTGGCCCGGGGCCTCTCCCAAGCCGAACTCGTGGGCACCGACATCTCGGCCGCCTACCTGTCGCGGCTGGAGTCCGGCGCCCGTCCGCCCACCGAGCGGGTGCTCTCACTGCTGTGCGACCGCCTCGAGGTCGCCCCGGCGGACTTCCTGTCCCCGGTCAGCAGTCCGCTGGCCCAGGCCCTCGCGACGGCCGCCACGGTCGGCGAGTCCCCGCAGACCGCCGCCGTCCTGGAGGACGCCCTGCGGCGGGACGGTGAGGGCGACGCCGTTCTGCGCTGGCAGGTCATGTGGCTCCTCGCCCGCTCCTACCAGGGGCAGGGCCGTGCGGACGACGAACTGCGCACCCTGCGCGACCTGGTCGCGCTGGGAGACGAGATCGACCTGCCCGAGATCCAGGCGCGGTCGCAGGTCCGGCTCGCCCGCAAGCTGCGCGCCTCCGGCGAACTCGCCGAGGCACGCGCCGCCGCGGGCCGCGCCCTCGACCTCGCGACCGAGAACAAGCTGTCGTTCCGCGACGTCGTCGAGGCGACCCTCACCCTCATCTCCCTGGATGCGGAGACCGGTCAGCTGGCCGAAGCGCGCAGACGCGCCGACCAGCTGACCCGGTCGCTCGCCGAGGGTGCCGAGGGCCCGCTCTCCGAGCTGATCTCCACCCGCCTCCAGGTCGAGGTGTTGTGGACGGCGGCCGGTGTGGCCGTGCGGCAGGGCGACCGCGAGGGCACGGCGGACCTGCTCCGGCGCGCGCTCCAGAGCATGCCCAGCAACGAGGACCCCGTCCTGTGGATGCGGCTGCGGCTCGCCGCCGCATCGATGTACCTGCAGATGGACCCGCGCGACCTGCCCGAGGCCCGGCGATGTCTGGGCGAGGCCGCTTCCGCAGCGACGCTGGTCGGGATGCCCCTGCACCAGCTGGAGGTCCTGCTCCTGCAAGGCCAGCTCGCCTTCCACGAAGGCCGGTTCGGGGACGCCCGGGAGATCGTCGACCGGCTCGGCGACCGGCCCGAGGGCATGGGCCGGCGCGACCAGACCGCGCTGGAGATCCTGCGCAACCAACTGGCCGTCATCGACGGCGACCGGGCAGCCGCCCGGAGCGCCATGGAGCGGATCGCCAAGGAGGCCCGCGCATCCGGGAACGTCGAGGTCTCGGCCGAGGCCTGGCGCGCACTGGCCGAATCCCTGGCGGTGGCGAACGGCGCCGCCGGCGGCTGAACCCGTAGGACGGGCGGACGGACGGGCGGGCGCGACCCGGCCCGGCCACCGTCAGGGGCGGATGATCCGCACCTGGAAGCTGCCGTTGCGCAGCTCGCCCACCACCGAGACGCTGATGCCCGCCTTCTCGTCCGTGAAGGTCTCGCCCGGCCGGAACGGCGCGTCCGACAGCTCCGCGTGCACATTGGGCCGCCGGGTGCAGCCCCCGCTCGCGTCCGAACTGTCCGAGACGATCACCGGTCCGCGTCCGGTGTCCACATCGGAGTCCACCTTGTAGATGAGCACCCCGGGTTTGCACACGGACTCGTCGTTGCCTGCCTGGGTGCGCACCTCCACCGCGTAGCCGGAACTCTCCGACAGCGGTACGAAGGCCAGTTTCGTGCCGCCGCCGACCGCCAGCGGGGAGAGCACGTGGTCGCTGGTGCCGGATTTCGCGGCGCAGCTGATCTGCGTGCTGTCCAGCCAGCCCAGCTTCCACTTGTGCCAGCCCAGCAGGTCGTTGTTGGCGCCCCAGTCCTCGCTCATGATGTCCCAGTGCCCCACGCTCCCGCCGCCGTCGGAGGTGTACAGGTCGGGCAGTCCGAAGACGTGCCCGTTCTCGTGCGGGAGCACCCGGTACCCGGTCTCGCGGTAGGAGCCCGATCCGTCGTCCTGGCGGCTGTAGACGAAGGACGTGTTGCCGAGGGGGACCCCGTCGGCGACGGGGGCCTCGCTGTTGCTCGAGAAGGTCACCGACAGGACGGTGTCCAGGGCGGACGGCCCGGCGTTCGGCGTGACCAGGATGTTGATCAGGTCGTAGCGGCTGAAGTCCACCTCGGAGTCGGCGGCCTTGGCGATGTGCTCGACGAGCTGCCGGTAGCCGGGCTCGTACGGGGACCCGCGCTCGATCCCGTACGCCGCGAACGGCATCGGCATCCGCAGCCAGCTCCTTATCGGGGCCTCGGCGCGGTAGCTGAGCCGGCCGTAGGAGCTGGTCCGGAACCAGTCGGAGGTCTGGGGGAAGAACTCCGCCATCCGGTCCAGGGCCGCGCCCTCGCCCTTGGTGTCAGGAAAATCGATCATCAGGTTCAGGGCCCGCACCTCGCCGGTGGAGCGGGAGTACCCGGGCGGCGTCGGCAGGCCCTCGGACATCTGCACGCCCATCGTGCCGGCGATCCGGCAGGGGGCGAGCGCCGATTCGGCGGTGTTGGCCACGGGGCCGGCTGCCGAGTGACCGCGACTGGATATCCCCGTGCTCGCCGTCGCCGTGACGCCGAGGGCCAGCGCGGTCAGGCCGATGAACGCGCTGGTGCGGCGGGATGTGCGTATCCGGTGGCGGGTCTGCGGCATGGAGATCGCCCTCGTGTCCGCGGCAGCCGGCCGGGCCCGGTCTGCGCTCTGTCCGCCCACCCTCCGACGGCTGCGGCGCGCCCGCGCGCCGGGAGAGGCCGAACGTGCGCACCCCTGTGACCCAGCTCACACGCGCGGGTGAAATAACCGGGGACTGGTTCCCCGTTTGTACGTGAGTCCCACGAAGTGGGGACCGGCTCCCCGTTTGGGTGGGCCGTACGAGCCCCCAGGGAGGCCCCGGCAATGAAGAGCACCGCCGACTCCCCGTGCACCGCCCCGGCGGCCTGCCGGGTCCCGCGGCCGCGCGCCGACGCCGTCCGCAACCGCGAGCGGATCCTGGAGGCGGCCCGCGAGGTGTTCGTCGAGTTCGGCCCGGGCGCCCCCTTCGACGAGGTGGCCCGCCGCGCCGGCATCGGCAACGCCACCCTGTACCGGCACTTCCCCGACCGCGGCAGCCTCGTCCACCACGTGGTGCTCTTCGTGATGGACCGGGTCACGGCCACGGCCGAGGCGGCCCTCGCCGAGGAGCCCGACGCCTTCGCCGCGCTGTGCCGGTTCACGCACGCCGCCGCGGACGAGCGCATCGGCGCGCTGTGCCCCATGCTCGGCGACGGCTTCGACCGCGACCACCCCGAACTCGTCGAGGCGAGCCAGGTCCTGACCGAGGTCACCGAGGCCATGGTGGCCGCCGGCCAGGCCGCCGGACTGATCCGTACGGACATCGGCGTCGGCGACCTGATGGTCGCCCTCTCCCAGCTCAGCCGCCCCCTCCCCGGCACCGCCTGCCCCGACGCCGACCGCTTCGTCCACCGCCACCTCCAGCTCTTCCTGGACGGGCTGCGGGCTCCGGCCCGCTCCGATCTGCCCGGTTCGCCCGCCACCCTCGACGGGCTGCGGCGGAAAACCCCGTGACCCGGCCCGGCCATTTACCTATCTTTTTCCGGTTAATCCAGTCATTCCGCACAGTGAAGTAGGTACCCCCATGCCCCGAACAGCCGCGACCCTGCCGCCGGCTGCGGATCCCAGCCGCTGGAAGGCACTCGTCTTCATAGCCCTGGCCCAGCTGATGGTCGTCCTCGACGCCACCATCGTGAACATCGCCCTGCCCTCCGCCCAGACCGACCTGGGCATCTCGGACGGCAACCGCCAGTGGGTCATCACCGCGTATGCGCTGGCCTTCGGCGGGCTCCTCCTCTTCGGCGGCCGCATCGCCGACAAGTGGGGCCGCAAGAACGCCTTCGTCGTCGGCCTCATCGGCTTCGCCCTGGCCTCCGCCCTCGGCGGCGCCGCCACCGGCGAGGCGATGATGCTGGGCGCCCGGGCCCTCCAGGGCGCCTTCGGGGCCCTGCTCGCACCGGCGGCCCTGTCGCTGCTCGCGGTCATGTTCACCGACGCCAAGGAGCGCGCCAAGGCCTTCGGCATCTACGGCGCGATCGCCGGCGGCGGCGGCGCCGTCGGCCTGATCCTCGGCGGCTTCCTCACCGAGTACCTGAACTGGCGCTGGACCTTCTTCGTCAACATCCCCTTCGCCATCGCCGCGGCCGTGGGTGCCTGGCTGGTCATCCGGGAGCCCGCCGGCGGCCGCAACCGCGCGCCGCTCGACATCCCCGGCGTGTTCCTCTCCACGCTCGGCCTGGTCGCCCTGGTGTACGGGTTCACCCGCGCCGAGTCGGCCGGCTGGTCGGACGGCGTGACCGTGGCCATGTTCGTCGCCTCGGCGGCGCTGCTGGCGTCCTTCGTCTTCGTCGAGTCCAAGGTGAAGTCCCCGCTGCTGCCGCTGCGCGTCCTGCTGGAGCGCAACCGCGGCGGTGTCTACCTCTCGCTGGGCCTGGCCGTCATCGCGATGTTCGGCCTGTTCCTCTTCCTCACCTACTACCTGCAGGTCGTGAAGGGCTTCTCGCCCGTCAAGACCGGCTTCGCCTTCCTCCCGATGATCGCCGGCATGATCACGGGCTCCACCCAGATCGGCGCCCGCCTGATGACCCGGGTCCCGCCGCGCCTGCTGATGGGCCCGGGCTTCCTGCTCGCCGCCACCGGCATGCTGCTGCTGACCCAACTGGAGGTCGGGTCCTCCTACCCGGCGCTGATCCTGCCCGCGCAGCTGCTGCTCGGCCTCGGCATGGGCACGGCGTTCATGCCGGCCATGTCCCTGGCCACGCACGGGGTGGACCCGGCCGACGCCGGAGTCGCCTCCGCCATGGTCAACACCTCGCAGCAGGTCGGCGGCGCCATCGGCACCGCGCTGCTGAACACCATCGCCGCCTCGGCGACCACCGCGTACCTGGCCGACCACGCGGCCGAGGCCGCCGCCGGCGGGCCGGCCGCGCGGCTGATCCAGGCCCAGGCCATGGTCGAGGGCTACTCCTCCGCCATCTGGTGGGCCGTCGGCATCCTGGCCGCCAGCTCCGCGATCGCCCTGACGCTGATCAACACCGGCCGTCCGGGCACGGGTGCCCCGGTCGCCGCAGGCTCCGGCGAGGCCGCCGAGCTCAAGGTCCCGGTGATCGCCCACTGACGGGCCGCCCCGGCACCCGGGAATGACTGACGACCCCGCTTCGTTCAAATTTGAACGAGGCGGGGTCGGTCCGTATGCGGCCCCGGCCTCCCCGTACCGACGACCGAGGAGCGCCCCGTGACCACCGCCCCCGCCCGTATGCCGGCGCTCTACCTCAGCCACGGCGCGCCCCCGCTCGCGGACGACCCGCTCTGGCCCGCCGAGCTGGCAGCCTGGTCGGCCGCCCTGCCCCGCCCCTCGGCGATCCTGATGGTCTCCGCCCACTGGGAGGAGGCCCCGCTCGCCCTCGGCGCCACCGAGCGCGTACCGCTCGTGTACGACTTCTGGGGCTTCCCCGAGCACTACTACCGGGTGCGGTACGGGGCCCCGGGCGCCCCGCAGCTCGCCGCCTCGGTACGGGCACTGCTGCGGGCCCCCGGCATGCCGGTGCAGGACCTGCCCGACCGGGGCCTGGACCACGGTGCGTACGTCCCGCTGGTCGAGATGTATCCGGATGCTGACATTCCGGTCCTCCAGATGTCCCTGCCGACCCTGGACCCGCGCCGGCTGATGGACCTCGGCCGCAGGCTCGCGCCGCTGCGCGACGAGGGGGTGCTGATCGTCGGCAGCGGGTTCTTCACCCACAACCTCGCCGCGCTCCGGCACCCGGGCACCCCCGCCTGGTCGGCGGAGTTCGACGCCTGGGGGCACGAGGCGCTGGCAGCGCAGGACGTGGACTCCCTGCTCGACTTCGAGGCCGCGTCGCCCTCCGGCCGGCTGGCCCACCCCCGCACGGAGCACTTCGCTCCGCTCTTCGTCACCCTGGGCGCGGCCGAGGCGTCCGGGGACCTCGGCGCGCGCCGCGACACGGTGGACGGCTTCTGGATGGGCCTGTCCAAGCGCTCCCTCCAGTTCGGCTGAGCCGGGCCGAGGTCCATCGGTATTGGGGTGAATCGCACCTTTGTCGGGTATCCGGCCATTCGATCGCCAGTCCAGGCAACCGGATGCGGAGGGAGCCCGTCTTGAGGAGGGGAGCGCAGCCGAGAAACGGCGCCGTCCCGGTGGGACCCCGATGTCCGGGTAGGTGACGGCGGTCTCATCCGGCCGGTGGTCGCGCACTCCCGTCACGGTGGTCGGTCCGGCCCCCTCACGGGCCTGACCTGCACCTCTCCCGGTTCCGACAGGATCCGGCCCCGTCTCGTGGCGGGGCAGGATACTGCAAGATCTCGGGAAACAGGGGCCGGCGTGGGAATTCTGTCCCGATTCCCATCGTTGTTTCCTTCGGAAGCGGGCACTCGGGAGAGTGTCCGGGGATGCACCACCGCCCACCGGTGGACGTCCGGCAGCCGCACCGCGACCGAACTCATCGCAAGGGAGCACGCATGGCAACCCGCGCCGTCGCCCGTCGTCAGTCCACGAGCAGCGCCCGCTCCGTGGGCGGGGAGATCGCAGACCGCGACCTGGTCGGCATGTACCTGGACGAGATCGCGCGCACCCCGCTGCTCGACGCCGCCAAGGAAGTGGAGCTGTCCCAGATCATCGAGGCGGGCGTGTACGCCCGGCAGCTCCTCGACGGGGCCGCGGTCCGCGAGGACGCCGAGGGGCCGAGCCCCGCGCGCGAGGAACTGGAGGCGCTGGCCGCGGAGGGCGAGCGCGCGAAGGAGGTCTTCATCCGCTCCAACCTGCGCCTCGTGGTGGCCGTCGCTCGCCGCTACCCGCGCAGCGGCCTGCCGCTCCTCGACCTGATCCAGGAGGGCAACGCGGGCCTGGTCCGCGCCGTCGAGAAGTTCGACTACGCGAAGGGCTTCAAGTTCTCCACGTACGCCACGTGGTGGATCCGCCAGGCCATCACCCGGTCCATCGCCGACCAGTCCCGCACCATCCGGCTCCCCGTCCACCTGGTGGAGGAGCTCGGCCGGATCCGCCGCATCCAGCGCGAGTTCAACCGCGAGAACGGCCGGGACCCGGAGCACGCCGAGATCGCCGCCGAACTCGAAACGACCGAGAAGCGCGTCGGGGACGTCCTGGACTGGGCGCGCGACCCGGTCAGCCTCAACATGTCGGTCGACGACGACGGGGACACGCAGTTCGGCGACCTCCTGGAGGACACCTCCGCGATCTCCCCCGAGCAGTCCGTGCTCTCGCTGCTGCGCAGTGAGGAGCTGGAGGACCTGCTGGGCAAGCTCGACCAGCGCACGGCCTCGATCATCAAGATGCGCTACGGCATCGAGGACGGCCGCGAGCGGACCCTCACCGAGGTCGGCAAGCAGCACGGCCTGACCCGCGAGCGGATCCGGCAGATCGAGAAGCACGCCCTGCTGGAGCTCAAGCGGATGGCCCGCGACACCGGCTTCGACGCGGTGGCCTGAGCCCCGCCCACTCCACCCCCGAACGAGCCCCGGTGCCTACCCCCCCCAGGCGCCGGGGTTCCCCCGTGCACCGCACGCGCCGCCCGGCCCACGGCCTCAGGCGGTGCCCGCCGCGGCCGACAGGCGGGCGCCGAGCGCCGCGGCCGCCTCCGCCAGGGCCGCCGGGCCGTGCACCGTGAAGACCTGCCCGGTCAGGGCCAGCCGCGCCGCCAGCCACTGCGGCGGCTCCGCGGTCCGGAAGCGGACCCGCACCCCGCCCGGCGCCGGCGCCGTCTCATGGCCTTCGGAGTGCAGCCACTGCGGCAGCTCCGCGGCCTGCGCCGCGAAGGTCACGTCCACCGGGTAACTCTCGCCGCCGCGCAGCCCCCGGCCCACGAACTCGCGCGCGTCCATCGGCAGCTCCCGCGGCGCGAACCGGGCCCCCGTGGCGAAGGGATCGCTCACCCGGTCCACTCGGAAGGTCCGCCAGTCCTCCCGCTCCAGGTCGTAGGCCATCAGGTACCACCGGCTGCCGGTGCTGACCAGGCGGTACGGCTCCACCAGCCGTTTGGACTCCGCCCCGTCGCGGGCCCGGTAGGCGAACCGCAGCCGCTCCGGTCCCGCCACCGCGGCCGCCATCGTCGTCAGGGTCCGCGGGTCCACCCGGGCCCCGTCCCCGCGGGTCAGCGCGACCGTGGCCGACTGGAGGGCGCCCACCCGCCGCCGGAGCCGCGCGGGCAGTACCTGCTCCAGCTTCGCCAGGGCCCGTACGGAGGCCTCCTCGACCCCTTCGATGGCGTGCCCGGCTCCGGCCCGCAGCCCCACCGCGATCGCCACCGCCTCCTCGTCGTCGAGCAGCAGCGGCGGCATCGCCGCCCCGGCCACCAGCCGGTAGCCGCCCTCCGCGCCCAGCGTGGCCTCCACCGGGTACCCGTACTCCCGCAGCCGGTCGATGTCGCGCCGGATCGTGCGGGCGCTCACCCCGAGCCGTCCGGCCAGCTCGCTCCCCGGCCATTCGCGGGGCGTCTGCAGGAGGGACAGCAGGGAGAGCAGCCGTGCCGGGGTGTCGGTCATGGGATCCAGGCTGCCAGCGAAAGAGGACACAGGCTGACCTAGATGCCGTCTAGGTTTCTCTCCATGAGCACCGAGACGTCCAAGGCATCGCCCGAAAGAGAGAACGGGCCCGTACAAGAAGAGCGGAACGACACCCACAACGACGCACCGAGCAGCAGCTCGACCGCCGACCGCCGCCGCTGGCTGGCGCTCGCCATCGTGATGACCGCGGCCTTCATGGACCTGGTCGACGTCACCATCGTCAACATCGCGATACCCAGCATGCGCCAGGACCTCGGCGCGTCCACGAGCGCGATCCAGTGGATCACCGCCGGATACGCCCTCGCCTTCGCCGCCGGCCTGATCACCGGCGGCCGTCTCGGTGACATCTACGGCCGCAAGCGCCTCTTCCTGGTCGGCATCTCCGGATTCACCGCCGCCTCGCTGCTCTGCGGCATCGCCGCCGACCCGGCGATGCTGGTCGCCTCGCGCCTCCTGCAGGGCGCGATGGCGGCCATGATGGTCCCGCAGGTCCTGGCGATCATCCACGTCACCTTCCCGCCACACGAGCGCGGCAAGGTCTTCGGCATGTTCGGCGCGATCGTGGGACTTGGCGCCGTCTCGGGCCCGCTGCTCGGCGCGCTGCTCACCGAGTGGAACCTGTTCGGCCTCGAATGGCGCCCGATCTTCCTGATCAACCTGCCCGTCGGCATCGCCGGCGTGATCCTGGGCCGCCGGTTCATCACCGAGTCCAAGGCCCCGCAGGCGCTGCGCCTGGACCTGGTCGGCGTGGTCCTCGCGACCCTCGCCCTGGTCATGCTGATCTTCCCGCTCACCCAGGGCCGTGAGCACGGCTGGCCGCTGTGGGGCTTCCTGTGCATGGGCGCGGCTCCGTTCGTCTTCGCCGGCTTCCTCGCGTACGAGAAGTACAAGATCGAAAAAGACGGCTCCCCGCTCGTGGAGCTCTCCCTCTTCAAGGTCAAGAGCTTCGCGGGCGGCATCGCCGTCCAGCTCACCTTCGGCATCGCCACCGGCATCTTCTTCCTGGTGTGGACCCTGTACATGCAGATGGGCCTGGGCTGGAGCGCCCTGCGCGCCGGGGTCACCGGCATCCCCTTCTCCATCGCCGTGTCCGCCGCCGCAGGCCTCTCGGTGCAGCAGCTCGTCCCGCGCTTCGGCCGCAAGGTGCTCCAGGCCGGCGCGCTGACCATGGCCGCGGGCCTGCTCCTCTACATCTGGGAGTCCGACCGCTACGGCATGGGCATCGCCTCCTGGCAGATGGCGCTCCCGCTGGTCGTCATGGGCCTCGGCATGGGCCTGATCGTGGCGCCGCTGACTGACACCGTGCTGTCCGAGGTGCCGCGCGAGCACGCCGGCTCGGCCTCCGGCCTGATCAACACCACCGGCCAGATGGGCAACGCCCTGGGCCTCGCCCTCACCTCGGTGGTCTTCTTCGGGCTGATCGAGGACGACCGGCAGTTCGGGGCCCCGTACGTGGAGGCCTTCCGCGGCGCGCTGTGGTGGGTGGTGGCCGTCCTGGTCGTCATCTTCGCGGTGATGTTCATGCTGCCGCGGCGCCAGGTCCCGGTCGAGCAGCGCGAGGGCGGCCCCGGCGCCGCCGCCGAGCCCGCCGCCCCCGCGCCGGAGCGGGTACCGGCCGGTTAGGCGGTCCTGAGACCCCCACGGGCATGTCTGCTTCTGTTGGCAGACATGCCCGTTTGCTTGGCTTTGTCAGGGAAGCGGCGTACGGTGGACGGGAACCCACAGATTCGGGCACACCGCCCCCGAGTGGAGCGGACGGCGCCATGTACGGACCGGAGCGTCAGCAGGAGATCCTCCGCCTCGCCCGTGAGGCGGGCCGGGTGGAGGTGCTGTCTCTTGCCGACCGTTTCCAGGTGACGGCCGAGACCGTCCGCCGGGACCTGACGGCTCTGGACCGGGCGGGCCTGGTCCGGCGGGTGCACGGCGGGGCGATACCGGCCGGGCGGCTCGATTTCGAGCCCGACCTGACCGAACGCGAGGGCACCGCCGCCGACGAGAAGGGCCGCATCGCCGCCGCCGCCCTGACCCAACTCCCGGACGGCGGCAGCATCGTCCTCGACGCGGGCAGCACCGTCGCCCGCCTCGCCGCCGGCATCCCCCCGGACACGGCGCTCACCGTGGTCACCCACGCCCTGCCGGTCGCGGCCCGCCTCGCCGGCCACACCGGCATCGAGCTGCATTTGGTCGGCGGCCGGGTCCGCCACCGCACCCGCGCCGCCGTCGACGCCTGGGCGCTGCGCGCCTACGCCGAGATCCGCGCCGACGTGCTCTTCCTCGCGGTCAACGGCTTCTGCCCCGACCGCGGCCTGAGCACCCCCGACCTCGCCGAGGCGGCCGTCAAACGGGCCGCGATCGGCGCCGCCCGCCGCGTCGTCCTCCTCGCCGACTCCGCCAAAGCCGGCCGGGAGCACTTCGCGCGCTTCGCCTCCTTCACGGAGGTCGACCTGCTCATCACCGACACCGGGCTCGCCCCGGAACAGCAAGCGGCGATCGAGGCCGCCGGTACGGAAGTCGTGCTCGTATGATCCTCACCGTCACCCCCAACCCCTCCCTCGACCGGACCTACGAGATCCCCTCACTGGACCGCGGTGCGGTGCTGCGCGCCGAAGGCGACCGGGTCGACCCCGGCGGGAAGGGCGTCAACGTCTCCCGGGTGGTCTCCGCCGCGGGCCTGCGCACGACGGCGGTCCTCCCGCTGGGCGGTGCCACGGGAACCCTGCTCGCCGGTCTGCTCGGCATCGAGGGCGTGGACGTCACCGCGGTCTCGGTCGCCGGCCGCACCCGCTCGAACGTCTCCCTCGTCGAACCGGACGGCACCCTCACGAAGGTCAACTCGCCCGGCCCGGAGCTCTCGGCACAGGAGTCCGCGCTCCTGCTGGAGACGGTACGCACCTGCGCCGGCAGCCCGGACTGGATCGCCTGCTGCGGCAGCCTGCCGCCCGGCCTCGGCCCCGGGTGGTACGCCGAACTCGTCGAGCGCGCCCACGAGGCGGGCGCCCGCGTCGCCCTGGACACCTCCGGCGCGGCCCTGCTGGCGGCGCTCCCCGCCCGGCCCGACCTCGTCACGCCGAACGCGGTGGAACTGGCGGAGGCCGTCGGCCGCCCCCTCGCCACCCTCGGCGACGTGCTCAAGGCGGCCGAGGAGCTCCGCTCGCTGGGGGCCGGCGCCGTACTGGCCACCCTGGGCGCGGACGGCCAGCTGCTGGTCTCCGCCGAAGGCGCCTTCCACGGCACCGCCCCCGCCGAAGCGGTGCGCAGCAGCGTCGGCGCCGGCGACGCCTCGCTCGCCGGCTTCCTGATCGCCGCCGGTCCCGACGGCCCCGCGGCGGGCCGCCCCGCACGGGCCCTGGCCTCGGCGCTGGCCCATGGCGCGGCCGCGGTCCGGCTCCCCGGCAGCGCCATGCCGACCCCCGCGGACCTGCGCCCCGGGGCGGTGCACCTCAGCCAGGAACCGCCCCTGGACCTCCCGCTGTCCCAGCCCGCCGCGCTCTGACCCGGACGGCCTGTCTCCTCAGCGCACCCGCGCGCGCACTTCCATGGCGCCCCGCGCGGCGGCCTCGCTCTCGTACACCTCGCACATGTGGCGTCCGTCCGGCGTCGCCGTGTGCTCCACCTCCCACAGGCTCACCTCCGAACCGTCCAGCAGGACGAAGGCGTGCTCGTAGAGCTGGAAGCCGCCCTCCCGTCCGTCCGACGGCGTGCGGCGGCCGCCGAACGCCTGGGTGATCCGGTGCGCGTACGCCGAACGGAGCAGCTGCGCCGTCCCCTCGCCGGGCCGGTCCTCGTTCTCCGCGCGGCGCAGCACCCGCCGGGCGTGGTCGGCTGACTCCTCCACCGCGTACTCCCGGTGCCCCCGCGCCGGGGCCGAGGCCGCGAACAGCGCGCTCAGCGCCGCCATGTCGTCATCCGGCTCCTCGTCCCCGGGTAGCAGGGCCGGATCCAGGCCGGCCTCGGCGGGAGCCTCGCCGAACAGCCGGGCCACCGCCAGGCAGGCCTCCGCCTTGCTCAGGAAGAGCTCGTGCCGGACGGACCGGTCCCCCTCCTGCCGGTACACCAGCTCCCACAGCGCGGCCGATCCGCCGTCGGCCAGCAGGTGGGTGTGCTGGTGGATCTCCCGCCACAGTCCCGTCGCCGGACTGTGGTGGGCGGTGTGCAGTGAGGAGCTGTGGGCGAGCGCCGTGGTGAGGCGCTCCACCAACCGGTCCGGCAGGTCGAAGGAGTTGAGGGCGCGGCCCAGGAGTCGATCGAGGTGGGCCTCGGTTGTCTCGTACGGATCGCTCAAGGTGGGTCTCCAGGCCGTCGCAGCTTGTCACTCAGCGGAAGCACAACGTAGCCCCTGGGTCTGACATCACGTCCGGGGTTCGGTAAAACGTCCGGGAAGCGCCGGGGGTTCCCGCCACACCTTCAGGTCAACTTGCAGCGGAATCAGCATGGTTCGGCCTGCTCTGTGGTGGAGCGCGGGACTATGGGCCGCATGGCAACGAATACAGTGGGCGTTCCCCGCCAGCAGGGACGGCCCGGAACCGGACACGAGGGCGAACAGCAGCCCGTACCGCGGGGGTTGGCCTGGCTGCTGGTGCTCAGCGGGGCCGCCGGGGTGCTGGCCTCCTGGGTGATCACCCTCGACAAGTTCCTCCTGCTGGAGGACCCGGACTTCAAGCCCGCCTGCAGTCTCAACCCGGTCGTCTCCTGCGGCAGCGTGATGCAGAGCGAACAGGCGGCGGCCTTCGGCTTCCCCAACCCCATGCTGGGCCTGGCGGCCTACGCCGTCGTCGTGTGCGCCGGCGCCGGTCTGCTGGCGGGGGCCGCCTACCGTGGCTGGTTCTGGCTGGGCCTGAACGCGGGCACCCTCTTCGGCGTCGGCTTCTGCTCCTGGCTGATGGTCCAGTCGCTCTACGAGATCAACGCGCTCTGCCTCTGGTGCTGCCTGGCCTGGGCGGCGACCCTGCTGATGTTCTGGGCGGTCACCGCGCACAACCTCCGCACCCGGGTCCTCCCCGCACCCGGCCCGCTGCGCGGCTTCTTCGCCGAGTTCGCCTGGGTTCCGCCCGTGCTGCACACCGGGGTGATCGGGATGCTGATCCTCACCCGGTGGTGGGAGTTCTGGACCTCCTGATCCGACGGGCCGGCGGGCCCGCATCCGTACGGGCGCACGCGAGGGCCCCGGCAGCCGGTGGCTGCCGGGGCCCTCGTCTCAGCGCTCCACGGGCCGCGGGGGCCCGCGCCGTTCGTCAGGGCGCGGGAGCGGGGTTCAGCTGCCGACGGAGGCGTTGCCCGAGAGGACCGGGATGTTGCTGAGCAGGTGCGAGAGCGGCTCGTCACCCTTGGCCTGGGTGGAGTTCTCGGTGCACTGCTGGTTCTGCGGGTTCGACAGGACGTTGATGTCCTGGACGCCGACGTTGATGAGCGCGAGGATCGACTGGGCGTTGACCTTCGCCGGCAGGCCGATGCAGGGCTTGTTCAGGGTGCCCTGGACCAGGCCGAGCTGCGGGCTCAGGTCGCCGGCGGTCTTCTGGTTGCCGTAGATCTGCTGGGAGCCGTTGCCGTTGACGGTGTTGATCCCGTTGTCGTTGCCGATGGCCATGGCCGGGGCAGCAGCAGCAGCGCCCGCGCCGACGGCAACGGCGGAGACCGCGGCGGCGGTCATGAACTTCTTGAACATCTTGATCCTTCTGTCGCACGAGTGCCCGCTGATGGAGCGTCCTGGTCAACTGCCCTGACGGGGGGTTGGTTCCGCTGCTTCACTCAAACGGCCTGCGCCGGGAGTGGTTTTCCCCGGCCCGGGTGAGAGGCCCCCGGACGCCTGCGCGAAGCCCGTACGCAGCCCGCAGCGCGGATCGCTCCGGTTGCGCTCCGTGCAAGGTGTTCGCACGGTGGGTGAGAAGGCGGATCGATCAGTTCCGCTTATCTGCGCGACACGAGAAGGAAACACCCATGCACCGCACGAAGCCGTCCCGCGCCCGGATCCTCGTCCCCTCGGCCCTCGCCGCCGCCATACTCTTCGGCGCGGCGGCTCCGGCGAGCGCCCTCGACGCCGGGGACCGCGCGGCAGCGCCGCGCGCTGCAGCCGCCGGCCCCGTCGACGACCTCGTGAAGGGCATCCTCGACGCGATCAAGGGCCTGCTGCCGCCCGGGGTCACGCTGCCGGACATCAAGATCCCGGAGATCAAGCTCCCCGAGATCAAGCTGCCGGAGATCCCGGGCGTGGAACTCCCGGAGATCCCCGGGGTCGAACTGCCGGAGCTGCCCGCGCTCGTCCCGCCGGCCCTGCCGAGCCCGGCGGCGCCGGTGGAGCTGACGCCGGAGCTCCCGGAGGTCCCCGACCTGCCGGAGCTCCCGGACGGGCTCGGCAGCCTCCCCTAACGGTCCGGGGGCGCGCAGAGGTTACGACGATTGGGCTGAACAGGTCTGATCGTGCGCGGAACCGTGTCGTCTGGGAAGCTGGACCGTTTCGCTCGGTGTGCGCCCCGCATCGGGGCAGAACATCGAACAGAAGGTGCACTTCCCATGAACTCTGCCAAGAAGGCCGCCCTGGTCCTGGCCACCGCTGGTCTCGCTGCGGCCGGTGCCGCCGGCTCCGCCGTCGCCGACGCGTCGGCCGAGGGCGCGGCCGTGGGTTCCCCCGGTGTCCTCTCGGGCAACCTGGCCCAGGTCCCGGTCCACATTCCGGTGAACGTCTGCGGTAACTCCGTCAACGTCATCGGCCTGCTGAACCCCGCGTTCGGCAACGTCTGCGTCAACGACTGACGTCAGCGCACACAAGACTGTGGGCGCCCCGGCCTCGCCGGTGGCGCCCACAGTCATGTCCGGGCCCGCTCAGTGGGCGCCGCCGTTGAGCTTCACACCGCCGAGGAGCTCCGGGGAGGCCTGCGTGGCCCCGTTCGCCAGACCGAGGACCTCGCCCGGCACGTCGTTGCGGACCTTGTTGACCTTCTGGACGGTGCCCAGGACCTTGTCGACGTGGCCGCCCTGCTCGGCGAGCCCGTTGCCCACCGTCTGCGGGAGCGACTCGGAGACGGGGTTCACGGCATCCGTCACCGCCGTCACCCCGCTGGTCAGGCTCATCGGCATGGCGGCCGGGGCATCGGCGGCGAAGGCGGGGGCGGAGGCGCCGAGTGCGGCCACGGAGCCGGCCAGGACGGCGGCGACCTTCGAGAGCTTCATTTCGAAATCCTCTTTCTTTCGTGAACGGAAGTGGGAGCGGCGACCGTCGCGCTGCATTCGCCTTGGGTAACGATGGGCGGCCGCTGCGGAAACGCAGGGGCGTATGTACACGGCAGCGGCCGGAGAATCCGACAAAGGACTCTCCGGCCGATATCCATTTCCGATGACCGGTACGGCGGTCAGACGGTCCGGGAGCGCCGGTAGAGGATGGCGCCGCCCAGGATCAGGGCCGAGGCGAGGACCGCCGCGGCCGCGGGCTGGCCGGCTCCGGTCTCGGCCAGCACCGGCGCGCTCACGTGGGCCGGAGCGGGAGCCGGGACCGTGCCGGAACCGGGCGCCGGAGCCGGGGCGGGTGCCGGGAGCGGCTGCGGCCCGGGCTCCGGGGCCGGGGGCAGGTGCACGGGGGTGTCGCCGGCGGGGGAGCCGGGCGGCTGGTCCGCGGGCACGGCCTCCGGCGCGGGCGCCGGGGCGGGGTGCTCCACGACCTGGCTGCCGTGCGGCGGCCGGGGCGCGGGCGCCTCCTCGGCCGGGGCGGGGGCCGGCAGCGTGTGCGGCGCCTCCTCGGCCGGGGCGGGCGCCGGCAGGGTGTGCGGCGGGGGCTCCGGGGCGGGCTGCGGTACCGGCTCCGGGGCGGGGGCCTCGTGGACGGGACCGGGCGCCGGGAGGGGCTGGGGCACGGGCTCAGGCTGGGGTTCCGGCAGGGGCGCGGGAGCCTCCTGGACCGGCTCCGGGGCGGGGGCCGGGGGAGCGTGCTGCGCCGGGGGCGGCGGGGTGGCCCGCGGGTGGTCGTCGCACTCCTCCTCGGGCTGTCCGCCCTCGCCGGAGTCGCCGTAGCCGTCCTCGTGGCGCGGCTCCTCGTGGCGCGGGGCGGCGTGCCGCGGGGCGGCATGCCGGGGCCGGTGGGCACGCGGGGCCTCCTGCTCGGCCTCCTCGTGGCGCTGCTGCGGCAGGGCGTGCCGCGCCTCGCGCTCGTCGAGGTAGCGCTCAAGGGCCTGCGCGTTCTCGGGGCTGAGGTGGCGCGCGTACTCCTCGTGGGAGTGCCGGGTGTCCGCGCCGGTCGTGGTGGCGCAGGTGTTCCCCATCGCGGGGTTGAGCGCGGCACCGCCGTCGACGCTGTTGCCGCACACGTTCGGGGCGAAGGTGATCGGTACCGAGACGCTGTTGCCGGCCAGCACGCCCGGTGAGTGGGCGGCCTCGGCGCTCGCTCCGGGGTGGGCGTACGCCGCGCCGGTCGCGATCGACAGCAGACTCGACGCGGCCGCCGCCGTGAGCATCCCCTTGCCCAGTACCTGTCGGCTCAGTACCTGTCGCATGGGTCCTTCCCTGTCTACCGGCACAGCCGCCGGTGGCTGGATCGAAGGCGGCCTCGGAGTGCACCGCCGTGCACTCCGAGGCCACCCCGAGGAGGTCTGCCCTGGCGGGCGCGTGACGTCAGGCGTTGACGCAGGTGTTGCCGAACGCGGGGTTCAGCAGACCGATCACGTTGACGGTGTTGCCGCAGACGTTCACCGGGATGTGCACCGGGACCTGGAGCAGGTTGCCGGACAGCACGCCGGGGGAGCCCACGGCCGCGCCCGCTGCGCCGGCGTCGGCCATGGCGGGGGAGGCGGCACCGGCGGCCATCAGAACGCCGGCGGCCAGCACCACTGCCTTCTTGTACGTCATTTGATTTCGATCCTTTCCCGCAGAGGCGTATCCACTGCAAAATCAACAACGAGCGGCTCCGGAAAAAGAAACCGCATTTTTTCGGCGGGTGTCCGGTAATTCGCCCCGACGTCCGCCGGAATTCGCGGGGCGCCGCTGGCGGTGGCGGCGGCGGTATGCGCGGAGTGCGCCGCCGCCCCACACGCGGCGAGGCCGCCGCGACCCGGAGGTGCGGCGGCCTCGCTGGCGCGGTGCGCGATCAGCTGCCGGCGGACGCGTTGCCGGAGAGGATCGGGATGTTGCTGAGGATGTGCGAGAGAGCCTCGTCGCCCTTGGCCTGGGTGGAGTTCTCGGTGCACTGCTGGTTCTGCGGGCTGGACAGGACGGGGATGTCCTGGACGCCGACGTTGACGAGCGCGAGGACCGACTGGACGTTGGCCTTCGCCGGCAGGGCGATGCAGGGCTTGTTGAACGAGCCCTGGATCAGCGCCATCTGCGGGCTCATGTTGCCGTACGTGGCCTGGTTGCCGTAGATCTGCGAGGCGCCGTTGCCGTTCACGGTGTTGATGCCGTTGTCGTTCCCGATGGCCATCGCCTGCGGCGCCATGGCGGCACCCATGCCCACGACCGAGGCCGCAACCGCTGCCGTGGCCATCATCTTCTTGATCATTGTCGTCCCTTTTTTGCAGGATTGCCCGGTACTGGAGCATCCGGAACAACGGGCCGGCAGCGGTTCGGGTTGCGTGGCTTCACCCGGATGCCGCCGTTTCGGACGGCGGGGTTGACGCTCAGGCGTTCGCCGGGCGGGCCCGGAGCGGGGCGGGAGAAGGGTCCCGGAGGGCCGCGGCGCGCTTTTTCGTCCGGGCAATGGTTCACGCCATAACGACCCGCCGGCGGTGAGGGTGCGTGCCATCGCCCAAAAGGCCGTACGAGCGAGTCCGACGTGATTTCCAGCCCGATTTCTGACAAAGTGCACTCCTGTTTTGTCCCCTTGATCGAATATGGAGACAGGGTCATGGGTTCCTCCCGCAGAATCCTCGGCACGCTCGGTCTGCTGTCCTGCCTCGCACTTTCCGTCAACGTCCCGGTCGCCTGGGCCGCTCCTCCCGCCCCGAAGGAATTGCCGCGGATCCCGTTCACCCAGCGTTACCAGGCCGTGCAGCACGGCGGACTGGTCCGGGCCTCCAATGCGGGCATCGGCTGCCGCGGGGTGCAGTCCCCCCAGGCGGAGCCGTGCGCCGAGGTCGAGCGGGGGGCGGCGGGGGTCAACGGCGACTACGAGATGTTCTACAGCGAGGTCGACAAGGACCCGGACACCTACAACTCGACCCGGGCCGAGCTGAAGGTCCCCAAGGGCGCGAAGGTCTCGTACGCCCGGCTGTACTGGGGCGGGAACCTGCGGGTCGGGGAGCAGAAGCCCCCCGAGGACAACGGCCGGGTGCTCGTCGCCGAGCCCGGCGGCGCGTACAAGGAGGTGCTGGCCGACACCGTGATCGGCCACCGCGTGGACGCGGGCAGCGACGCCTACCAGGCCTCCGCCGACGTGACCCCGCTGGTCCGCGGGGGCGGGGCCGGCATGTGGACGGTCTCCCAGCTCAACATCGCCATGGGGCACTCCGAAGCGGGTGCCTGGGGCGGCTGGACGCTGGTCGTCGCCTACGAGCACCCGCAGGAGCCGCTGCGCCGGATCTCGCTGTGGGACGGCTTCGAGCCGCTGGCCGCCGGCGGGGGCGAGGCGGCCGGGGAGACGGTCGAGATCAGCGGCCTGGACGCCCCCGCGGGGGCCGCGGGACGGGCCGGGGTGGTCGGCTACGACGGGGACCGGGGGAGCCTCGGGGACTCACTGACCGTGACCGCGGACAGCGGGCGCCGGGTGAGCCTCAGTGATGCAGAAAATCCTTTTAATGATGTTATGAATTCCACGATCACGGAATTCGGCCGTCGCCCGTTCGTGCGACAGCCCGAACATATGAATAACCTCGGATATGACGCGGACGTGTTCGACCTGAGTCCCGCCCTGTCCGGTGGTGCCCGCAGCCTGAACTTCAGGTTCACGGGCGAAAGCCAGGGTCATTTCCTCGGTGTGCTCTTCGTTCAGACAGACGCGCGCCGCTGAACGTAGGAGACCACTCCGCGTGCCGACACAGCCTTCCTCCGCCCCGCCCCGCCCCGACCGCCCCCTGACCGTGCTGCACCTCGTCCAGCCCGTGGACGGCGGTGTCGCCCGGGTCGTCGTCGACCTCGTCCGGGCCCAGACCGCCGCCGGGCTGCGCACCGTCGTCGGCTGCCCCCGCGGCGGCACCCTCGCCGACGCCGCCCGCGACGCCGGGGCGCAGGTCCTCCCCTGGCGGGCGGGCCGGGCGCCCGGGCCCGCCCTGCCCGCCGAAGTGCTCGGCGCCCGCCGACTGGTCCGCCGGGCCCGGCCCGACCTGCTGCACGCCCACAGCGCCAAGGCGGGACTCGCCGGCCGCCTCGCCGTCCGCGGCACCCTGCCCACCGTCTTCCAGCCCCACGCCTGGTCCTTCGACGCCGTCGGCGGGGCCACCGCCGCGCTGGCCCTGCGCTGGGAGCGGTTCGGGTCCCGCTGGGCCGACCGGGTGCTCTGCGTCAGCGAGGCCGAACGCCGCGCGGGCGCGACCGAGGGCATCACCGCCGACTGGTCCGTGGTCCGCAACGGGGTGGACCTGGAGCACTTCCGCCCCGGGGTGGCCGACCCCGACCAGGACAAGGCCCGGGCCCGGGCCGGACTGCCCCTGCCCGCCGGATTCCGAGGCGACGGGCCGCTCACCGTCTGCGTGGGCCGCCTGTGCCGGCAGAAGGGGCAGGACGTCCTGCTCCGGGCCTGGCCGGAGCTGGTGGCGACCGTCCCCGGAGCCCGCCTCGCCCTCGTCGGCGACGGCCCCGACACCGAACGGCTGCGCCGCACGGCGCCGCCCGGAGTGCTCTTCGCCGGAGCCGCCCGCGACATCCGACCGTGGCTTCGGGCCGCCGATCTCGTTGTACTGCCGTCGCGGTGGGAAGGCATGGCGCTCGCCCCGCTCGAAGCCATGGCCTGCGGCCGGCCCGTCCTGGTCTCCGACGTCAGCGGTGCCAGGGAGAGCCTGCCGCCCGGCCAGGGACGGCTGTGCCTGGTGCCGCCGGAGGACCCGACGGCCCTGGCCAAGGCCCTGGGACGGCTGCTCTCCGAACCGCGGCTGCTCACCGAACTCGGGGAGCAGGCCCGGCAGCACGCCCGGACGGACTTCGACGTGCGGCGGACCACGGAAGCGGTCACCGGCCTGTACCACGAACTGCTGGGCAGGCCCCGGCCCTCGAACCAGGAGCGCATCAGCCGATGACGATGGACAGCGCACCCGCCCGGCACACCGGGCAGGGCGGCACCGGGCCCGCCGGCGGCAGCGCCTTCGCGCCGCCGCCCCCGGTCGCCCGCCGCTCCACGACCGCCATCCACCCCCCGCGCGGCCCCCGGACCGGCCAGGCCCGCGCCGCCGCACGGCCGCAGCGGATCCGCCGCGGCGACGGGGTCCTGCCGCTGCTGGCCGCCGACGCACTGGCCGCCGTCCTCACCGCGACGGCCCTGCCGGGCCCCGCCCTGCCGGCCGCGGCCGTCCTGCCGGCCGCCGCGGTGCTCGCCGCGCTGCACGCGCAGGCCGGGCTGTACCGGCCGCGGCTGGCCCCGTCCGCGCTGCGCGACCTGCCCGCGCTGGCCGGACGGTCGGCCGCCCTGTGGTGCGCCGCCGCGGCGGTGGCCGCCGCCGTCGACCCGCACCGGGCGCTGGCCTGGAGCGCGCTGCTCACCGCGGTCTGCCTGCAGACCGTCCTGGTGTGCGCGGGCCGCGGGTTCGCCCACCAGCTGCGCCGCCGCACCGCCCGCCGCAGGCCCGACTCGGCCCTCGTGGTCGGGCCCGGCGCCGGGGCCGCCGCCGTGGCCGCCGCCCTGCACGGCCGCCCCGAGTACGGGCTGCGCCCCGTGGGCCTGGCCGACACCCCGGCCGGCGACGGCGAACCGCAGCCGGTCCGGCCCGGCGCGCTGCCCGTGCTCGTCACCCACGAGGACGTACGGCGCGCGGTCATCCAGAACTCCGTCCGGCACGCCGTGTTCACCCGCCCGGCGGAAGCCGACGAGCGCACCGCCTCGCTGGTCCGGCTCTTCCACGACCACGGCTGCCGGCTGTGGCTCGCCGACCCGGCCGGTACCGCCAAGATCACCGGCATGCGGCTGCCGCACCCCGCCGACCAGCTGTGGGGGTACGCCGTGCAGCCGCTGCTGCCGCGCCCGTCGCGGCCGCTGGAACGCTGGGTCAAGCGGGGCATCGACGGGCTGCTGGCGGCGCTCGCACTGGTCGCCGCGGCCCCCGTGATGGCCGTCTGCGCCGTGGCCGTCCGGGTCTGGGACGGCCCGGGGGTGATCTTCCGCCAGGAGCGGGTCGGCCTGTACGGGCGCCCCTTCACCCTGCTGAAGTTCCGTACCCTGCGCGCGGACGAGCACGAGGCCGCCACCCGCTGGACCGTGGCGGGCGACCGCCGGATGAGCCCGGTCGGCTCCTTCCTGCGCAAATCCTCGCTGGACGAGCTGCCGCAGCTGTGGAACGTCGTACGGGGCGACATGAGCCTGGTCGGACCCCGCCCCGAACGGCCCTTCTTCGTCGCGAAGTTCAGCAGCATCCACCCCGGATACGAGGCCCGCCACCGGATGCCCGTCGGCATCACCGGCCTGGCGCAGATCAACGGCCTGCGCGGGGACACCTCCATCGAGGACCGGGCCCGCTTCGACAACCACTACATCGACACCTGGTCGCTCTGGCAGGACCTGTGGATCCTCGCCCGCACCGCGGCCTCCTTCTTCCGGTTCCGGCTGGGGGGCAGCTGATGAGCCTCGCCGCCTCCCTGCCCGGCGTACGGCCCCGTCTGCCGGACCTGCTGCGCCGGCACTGGCCGCTGCTGCCGCTTGCCGCGACCGTGCTCTTCCTGCTGGCCCCGCTCCCGGCGGGCGACGCGACCGCCTCCGGGAAGGTCGGCCCGGCCGACGCCGCCTCGCTGCTGCTGGTGGCCGTCTGCGCGGTGCAGGCCCTGCGCGGACGGGTGCGCACCCTCAGCCCGCTGGGCGTGCTGGTGCTGGGGATGCCCGCCGTGGGACTGGCCGTGGCCACGGTGACCGCCGGCGACCCGTACGCGGCCCTGCCCGGCTTCGTGCGCTACCTCCAGGTGTTCGTACTGGTCCCGGCCGCCGTGGTGCTGCTGGTGCGCGACGCCGGCGAGTTCCGGCTCGCCGCCGGCTGCTTCGTGGTCCTGGCACTGGTGCAGGGGGCGGTGGGCGTCGTGCAGTACGCGACCCACACCGGAGCCTCCTACCAGGGCGAGGACGTCCGCGCCGTGGGCACCTTCGGCCCCGGCGACGTCATGGGCATGGCCACCGTGGTGGCGTACGGGCTGATCGTCGCGACCGCCGCCGCGCTGGCCCCCGGGCTGCCGCGGCGGGTCCGGCGGGCGGCGGGGGCCTGCGCCCTGGCGCTGGTGCTGCCGCTCGTGCTGTCCTTCAGCCGCGGAGCCTGGATCGCCACCCTCGGCGCCGCCGTGCTGGTCATGGTGCTGGCCGGCATCCGGCGCGCCCTGGCGGTGCTGGCGGCCCTGGCGGCCGCCGCGGTCGTCCTGGTGGGCGGGCTCGGCGTCGGCTCCGACATGGTCGCCGAGCGGCTCACCTCGATTACCCAGGTCTCCAGCGCCCCCGACCAGTCCGTGACCGACCGCTACACCATGTGGGCCGCCGCCGAGTCGATGTGGCGGGAGCGGCCCGCCGCCGGGGTGGGCCTCAAGGGCTTCCCGGCGCACCGGGACGGCCACTCCTCGCTGGGCCTGTCCTCCGGCAGCGACACCGCCGGCGCGGGACAGGCGTACCTGCGCCAGCCGCTGCTCTCCCCGCACAACATGTACCTGCTGATCCTGAGCGAGCAGGGTCTGATCGGGCTGACCGCGCTGGCGGGCGGCTGGGCACTGCTGCTCGCCGCCGGCCTGCGCCGGGCGGTGTCCGGCGCGGGGGCCGGGGGCGCTGCGCTGCGGGACTGCGGACTGATCGCGACCGGCCTGCTCGTGTGGCAGCTGACCGACTTCCTGTACGCGGACATCGGCGGCCCGTCCACCGTCCTCACCGGAGTGATCATCGGACTGGCCGCGTGGTGGGCCCTGCCGTCGCCGGTCCGCGGGGACGCCCCGCCCGGCGGCCCCGTCCGGCAGGCCCACGACGGGCCGGCGGCCCGGTGACGGACACGACGCCCAGGCGGCGGCCCGCGGCTGCGGCGACCGAGGTCGCCCCAGCCGCGGGCCGTCCGCCGCATCCCGCCATGCCGCCGGCGCCCCCCGCGGGGGCGTCCGCCGCCGGGCCGGGCGGGGCGTCCGCACCCCCCGTCCCCGCCGCGCCCCCCGCCGTGCCGCCCGCCCCCGCCGCGCCGCCCGGCGCCGTCCTCGGGACCGGCGGCGGCCCCGGCCCGCGGGGCCCGTTCTGGGGTCCCGTCCTCGCCGGCCCCGCCGGGGTCCGGCAGGGCCCCGCTCCGGCCGTCGGTGCCGGCCCGGCCGCAGCGCCCGCGGCCGGTGACGCCCGGGGCGGCGCGGCATCCGGCGCCACCGGCGCCACCGACGCCCCCGGATGGTCGAGGGCGCCGGTCCTGCCCGGCAGCGAACGCACCCCGCGCGGCTCCGTGCGGGTCGCCACCGCCCCCCGGAGCACCGGCCGGCGGCCCCCCGCCGCAGCGTCCGCGCCGCGCGGCGGGCCCGGAGCGGGACGCGCCGCGGCCGATTCCGGCGGGCGCACCCCGCCCGACGCGAACGCGCCCGCCCCGCTCGGCCGGTTCCTCGCCAAGGCCGCCGCCGTCACCGCCGGACTCACCGCCGCCGGAGCGGTGTTCGGGCTGGTGCGGGACCAGACCATCGCCCACCTCTTCGGTGCCGGGCACGACAGCGACGCCTTCCTGATCGCCTGGACCGTGCCCGAGATGGCCTCGACGCTGCTGATCGAGGACGCCATGGCCCTGCTGATGGTGCCCGCCTTCAGCCAGGCCCTCGCCCGGCGCGCGGCCGCCCGCTCCGGGCTGACCCGCCTTCAGGCCCGCGCCCAGGACCCCGTACGGCTGCTCGTCGGGGCGACCCTGCCGCGGCTCGCCGTCCTGCTGGCCGCGGTCGCCTCCCTGCTCGTCCTCGCCGCCCCGCTGGTCGTGGCCCTGCTCGCACCCGGCCTGCCCGACCCCGAACTGGCCGTCCAGTGCACCCGGCTGACCGCCCTGACCGTGCTCTCCTTCGGCGTCGCCGGGTACTTCAGCGCCGCCCTGCGGGCCCACCGCTCCTTCGTCCCGCCCGCCGCGATCTACGTCTCGTACAACGTCGGCATCATCGGCACGATGGTGGCCCTGCACACCCTGTGGGGGGTCCGGGCGGCCGCCGCGGGGGTGGCCGCCGGCGGGCTGCTGATGGTGCTGGTCCAACTCCCCGCCTTCGCCCGCAACGTGGGCTTCGGCCCGGCCCGCGCCCCGCGCACCCCCCGCAGCCAGCGCGACCGCGACCGGCCCACCCTCATCGCCTTCGGGGTCATCGCCCCCGTCATCTTCTTCGCCGTCTTCCGGCAGTCCCAGGTGCTCGTCGAGCGGTTCCTCGCCGCCTCGCTGCCGTCCGGGGCCATCTCGCACCTCAACTACGCGCAGAAGGTCGCGCAGATGCCCATGGTGCTCTCCCTGATGATCTGCACCGTCACCTTCCCCGTGGTGGCCCAGGCCATGGCCGGCGGCGAGCTGGAGAAGGCCCGGCGGCGCGTGGAACAGGACCTCGCCCTCGCCTCCCTCGCCGTCCTGACGGGCACCGCCATGGTCATCGGGTACGCCCCGCAGATCATCCAGGTCCTCTTCGAACGCGGGGCCTTCACCCACCAGGACACCCTCGCCACCGCCTCCGTCATGCGGGTCTACGGACTCGGACTCCTCGGCCACTGCCTCGTCGGCGCGCTGTCCCGGCCCTTCTTCTCGACCGCCCGGCCCATCTGGTTCCCGGCGCTCGCGATGGGTGCCGGCCTGCTCGTCAACATCGTCGCCGGAGCCCTCGCCGTCGACTGGTGGGGGATCCACGGCATCGCCGCCGCCAACGCGGCCGGCATCACCACGACCGCCGCCCTGCTCCTCACCGGACTCGGCTCCCGGATCATCTCCATCCAGGTCCGCCGGGTCGCCGTCAGCATCGGCCGGCTCGCCGTGTCCGCGGCGGCCGCCTGCGCCACCGGCTGGATCGCCGGGCCGATGGTTCCCGACCCGCTGCTCAGCGCCGCCCTCGGCTGCCTGCTCGTCCCCGCCATGTTCGGAGCCACCGGCACGGCCATGAAGGCCCTCGAAGTCACCGCCCTGCCCGCCCAGATCTCCCAGCTCACCCAGAGGTTCCGCCATGCCCGCTGACACCGAGACGGCGCCCGCCGCGGTGGGCCCCGCCCGCCGGACCGCTTCGCCGTGGGTCCTCATGTACCACTCCGTCGCCGAGTTCACCGACCCCGCCGAGGACCCGTACGGGATCACCGTGACCCCGCGCGCCCTGGAATCCCAACTGCTGTGGCTGCGCTCCCGGGGCCTGCGGGGGGTGTCCGTCGGCGAACTCCTGCGGGCCCGCGCCGCCGGCCGCGGCGCCGGACTGGTCGGTCTGACCTTCGACGACGGCTACACCGACTTCCTGACCCGGGCGCTGCCCCTGCTGCTCCGCCACGGCTTCACCGCCACCCTCTTCGTCCTGCCCGGCCGGCTCGGCGTCGACAACGTGTGGGACCCGCTCGGGCCGCGCAAGTCCCTGCTCACCGCCGAGGGCATCCGCGAAGCCGCCGCCGCGGGACAGGAGGTCGGCTCGCACGGGCTGCTCCACCAGGACCTCACCGCGGCCGCCGACGACGTACTCCTCCAAGAGCTGCGGGGCAGCCGCGACCTGCTGCGCGAACTGACCGGCACCCGGCCCGAGGGGTTCTGCTACCCGTACGGGCACATCGACGCCCGCGTGGTCGCGGCAGCCCGGGAGGCCGGCTACGGGTACGCCTGCGCCATCGACCCCGGCCCGCTCACAGGCCTGCACGCCCTGCCGCGCACGCACGTCAGCCAGGCCGACGGCGCCGCGCGGATGCGCCTCAAGCAGGTCCGCCACCAGGCGCGGGAGCTGCGGCGGGCGGTGCGCCGGTGAAGGACGTCAGGGCGCTCCACGTCATCACCGGGCTCGGCGTCGGCGGAGCCGAGCAGCAGCTGCGGCTGCTGCTGCGGCACCTGCCGATGCAGGCCGACGTGCTCACGCTCACGAACCCGGGACCGGTCGCCGAGGGGCTGCGCGCCGACGGGGTCCGCGTGGTGCACCTGGGGATGCGGGGCAACCGCGACCTGGGGGCGCTGCCGAAGCTGGCGGCGTTCATCCGGCGCGGCCGGTACGACCTCGTGCACACCCACCTGTACCGGGCCTGCGTCTACGGCCGCCTCGCCGCCCGGCTCGCCGGGGTGCGGGCGACCGTGGCCACCGAGCACTCCCTCGGCGAGGGCGAGATGGAGGGCCGCCCGCTGACGCGCGGGGTCCGCTCGCTGTACCTGGCCAGCGAACGCCTGGGCGCCGCGACGGTCGCCGTCTCCGACACGGTGGCGGCCCGGCTGGAGGGCTGGGGGGTGCCGGCCGCACGGGTGCACGTCGTACCCAACGGGATCGAGGCCGCCCGCTTCCACTTCGACGCCGGGACGCGGCGGGCCACCCGGGCCCGCACCGGACTGCCCGAGCGTGCCTTCGTCGTCGGCGGGGTCGGCCGGCTGGTCCCCGGCAAACGGTTCGACGTCCTCGTGCGGGCCGTCGCCGCCCTCCCCGGGGCGCACCTGCTGCTGGCCGGGGACGGCCCCGAGCGCGCCGAGCTGCGCCGGCTGGCCGGGGAGCTCGGCGCCCAGCACCGGATCCACCTGCTGGGCGAACGCGACCCGCTGGGGGACAGCGCCGACGGCCGCACCCCCGGCATTCCCGCCCTGCTGTCCGCGATGGACGTCTTCGTCTCCGCCTCGCGGGAGGAGGCCTTCGGCCTCGCCGTGGTCGAGGCGCTGGCCGCGGGACTGCCGGTGCTGCACGTCACCTGCCCCGCCGTCGACGACCTGCCGGCCGACCAGGCCCCCGGCGCCCGGCGCATCGGCCCGGGCACGGAGGAACTCGTCGGGGCGCTGCGCGGCCACATGGAGGCGGGGGCCCGGCGCCTGCCCCCGCCGCCGGTCGTCCGCCGCTACGACATCGCAGGCAGCGCCCGGCGGCTCCTGGACGTCTACGACCTCGCCCTGACCGCCGCCCCGGCCCCCGCACCCCGGCCCCCGACGGCTCGGGCGCCCGAGGACCCGGCCCGCGCCGGTGGCGGCGCCGGCTGATCCAGCCCCCTCCCGGACGTCCCGGCCGGGATCCGAACGAACCCCCCACCCAGGAAGCGAGTACGCCCATGGCCGACACCGCCGACCACAAGAAGTCCGACCACCGCTCCGAGAAGAAGCCCCGGCGGCGGCTGCCGAAGCCGCCCGCCTGGTGGCCGCTGCCCGCCTGCGCCCTCCTCGGACTCGCCGCGGGCGGCGCGTACGGGGTGCTCAAGGCGCCCGAGTACGCCGCCACCAGCTACGTCGTCGCCGTCCCCGACGACACCACCGAGCCGGCCACCGCCCTCGGCTTCGCGCAGGCCTACGCCCGCATCGCGACCAGCAGCTCCACCCTCGCCTACGCCCAGCCGCGGGCCGGCCTCAGCGCCGGCCGGCTGCGCACCCAGGTCCGGGCCGAGACCTCCCCCGAGTCCCCGATGATCGCCGTCACCGGCACCTCCACGAGCCCGGCCGAGGCCGCCGACATCGCCAACGCCGTGGCCGACGCCCTGTCCCTGAGCAGCAATCAGGCCGCCAAGAACACCGGGGTCCAACTGCTCCTGTTCAACCAGGCCGTGGCCCCCGCGGAGCCGTCTTCCCCGTCCGCCCCGGTCAGCGCAGCCGTCGGACTGTGCGCGGGCGGACTGCTGGGCGGGCTGTGGCTGCTGGCCCGGCCGCACCGCGGGCGCCGCCGGGAGCAGCCCGGCCTGCCCGGCGGGCCCGCCGCCACGCCGGTCGAGGAGTACGCCTCGCTGCCGGCGCAGGGCGAGCACTCCGAGACCAAGGAGAAGGAGTCCGTGCGATGACCCCGGGCTCCGCCGGGGCCCTGTCGGTGACGCTGTGCCGCGACCCCCGGCAGTTCGCCGCGCTGGAAGAGCCGTGGAACCGGCTCGTCCGCGGCTGCCCCACCGCCACTCCGTTCCAGAGCCATGCCTGGTTGCACTCCTGGTGGCTGTCGTACGGGAAGGAGGGGCGCCTGCGGATCGTCCTCGTGCGGCGCGGGGAGGAACTGGTCGGCGCGGCCGCGCTGATGCTCGTGCACCGGCCGCTGCCGCTGCTGGTGCCGCTCGGGGGTCCCATCACCGACTACTTCGACGTGCTGGTGGCCGCGGACAGCGCCGAGCAGGTCCTCCCGGCGCTGGCCCGCGGGCTGCACCGGGCCGCCCGCGGCGCCGTCGTCGACCTGCGCGAGGTGCGTCCGGGGGCGGCGGCCGAGGCCCTGTACGGGCAGTGGTCCGGGGCGCGCGCCCGGCTCGCCGACTCCACCTGCATGGAGCTGCCCGCGCTGCCCTTCGACGAGCTGGTCAAGCGGATGCCTGCCTCCGGCGGGCAGCGGGTGCGGGCCAAGCTCCGCAAGACCGACGCGGCCGGGATCGTCGAGCACGAGGCCACCGAGGCCGAGGTGCCGGACGCCGTACGGACCCTGCTGCGGCTGCACGAGAAGCAGTGGCGCGGCCGCGGGGTCACCCCCGAGCACCTGCGGCCCCGGTTCGCCGAGCACCTGACCCGGGCCACCCGGCGGATGGTGCGGACCGGGGAGGCCCGGCTGACGGAGTTCCGGCTGGACGGGGAGGCGGTGGCGGCCAACGTCACGCTGCTCTCGGCCGGGCTCAGCGGCGGCTACCTGTACGGGGCCGACCCGGACCTGCGGACCCGCAAGGTGGACGTGGCGACGCTGCTGCTGCGGTACGAGGTCGGGCGGGCGCTCGACGACGGCCGCCCGGTGGTGTCCTTCCTGCGCGGCAGCGAGCCGTACAAGAACCACTGGCGGCCCGAGACGGTCGTCAACCAGCGGCTGCTGCTGGCCACGGCCCCGCTCGCACCCCTCCTGCGACTGCACGAATCGCAGCTGACGGGGCGCGAGCGGGCGGTGGACCGGCTGCGGGAGACCCTGCCGGCCGCCCGGGACTGGCGGGCCCGGATCAACGAACTCCGGGTCCGGTGACCGTGCCCGCGCCCGGCCGCCGTCCGGGACGCCCGCGCCTAGAAGGGCCAGAAGCCACTGCCCTTGTCCCAGCCGAGCTGGACGCAGACGGACTGCTTGCCGACCAGCTTGGACAGCCATTCGCCGAAGTTGACCGGCACGCACCACAGCTTGCTGTTGACGGGTGGCTGCGGCTTCGGGTCCGGCTTCGGTGCGACCGGGCTCGGCGTCGCGGGCGAGGGCAGCGGGACCGGGACGGTGGCCTCCGGGGAGGGGGCGCTGGGCTTCGGCGTCGGGGTGGGCTTCGGTGTCGGGGTGGGCTTCGGTGTCGGGGTGGGCTTCGGTGTCGGGACGGGCTTCGGCGTCGGGGTGGCCACCGGGGCCTCGGTGCTGGGGACGGGGCTCGGGACCGCAGGGGTCGGGATCGGAGTGGGGGTCGGAGTGGGGGTGACCACCGGGACGTCGGGCGTGGGCGCCGGGGTCGGGACCTGCGGGGTGGGTACCTGGGGGGTCGGGACCTGCGGGGTCGGGATGACCGGGGTGGGGACCACCGGGGTCGGGACCACCGGGGTCGGGACCACGGGGGTGGGGACCACCGGGGTCGGGATCACCGGGCCGGGCTTCTCCGGCGTCAGCGCGTCACGGAAGACCCGCGCGGAGTCCGGGTTCTGCTTGCACTGCCACACGCCGTGCGGGCAGTAGTCGGTGATGGTGTGGTAGAGCGGCTTGTGCTGCTCGATCCACTTCAGCATGCGCCGCACGTACTCCGGATTGTCCCCGTTGCGGAAGAGCCCCCACTCCGGGTACGAGATCTCCTTGCCGTGTGCTCTTGCGAAGTCCACGTGCTGCTGGAGTCCGTACGGCTGGCTGATCTGGTCGTCGAAGGTGCGGCCGGGAGCCTGGTCGTAGGAGTCCATCCCGACGATGTCGACCACGTCGTCGCCGGGATAGCACCTGGTCCAGCCGATGGCGTCGGTACCCCGGTTCGGCGCGAAGTCGAACTTGAACTCCTGGCCGGGCACCGCGCGCATCGCGGTGACCACGCGCCTCCAGTACGCCTTCCAGTTCTCCGGGTCCGGCCCGCACCGGTGGGTGTAGGTCGTGCCGTTCATCTCCCAGCCGAGCACGATCACCGTGTCCGGGACGCCGAGGGCCACGAGCCGCTCGGCGAGCTTCGTGAAGTGCTGGTCGAACCGGCCGTCCGCACCCTCCCGGATCAGCCGGGCCACCTCCCGGTCGGACACCCGGGCTTCGTTGCGGGCCTGCATGGGCACGTTCAGGACGAACATCCGGTCGTCGTCCGCCAGCCGCCAGGCCGCCCAGGACGACAGGAAGGAGACGTTGCCCTCGATGGCGGGCCAGACGTCACCCGGGAGGTAGGTGTGGCCCACCCGGATCTCCCTGCCGCCCAGCCACCGCGACAGCTGCGGGATGCGCGCCACCCCGGACGGGCCGTAGTCGAGATAGGCGCCCATGGCGGTGCCGGCTCCCGCGGGCCTGTCCTCCCCGGGCGCCGCGAGCGCGGCTCCGGTGGCGAGCAGTCCGGCCGTGACCGTACCGACGCAGGTGCTCGCCAGTCGGCGACGTGGTGTGGGCATGGCGTCTCCCGGGCTTTCCTGAATCGGTGTGCTTACGAAAGACGTTAGACAGCAGATATGACGAATGGCCTGTTCGGTGACTGACGGGTAGGCCATTCGCAGCTGCGCACCACCCCCGCTTGGTCCGACTAGGTGAAAGACACCGCCTCCATGCACGCGTTCGCCCCCCATGCCCCCGCGGTCCTGCTCAGACTCGATCGGAACCCGTTCCACCACGGAACCCTTGGCGCCGTCAGATCCCTTGGCCGCAAAAGCGTGGAGGTCCATGCCGTCGTCGAAGCCGGGGGAGGTCCCGTGGGACGTTCGCGGTACCTGCGTGCCGTGCACCCCGGGCCGGCCGGCGGGCTGGACCCCGAGGCCCCCGAGGCGCTGCTGACGTGCCTGACCGGGGTGTCGGAGCGGATCGGGCGGCCCGCCGTGCTCTTCGCGATGGACGACCTGAGCGCGATCGCCGTCTCCCGGATCGCGCCCGGGCTGACGGACCGTTTCCGGATCCCCCATCAGCCCGACAACCTGCCCGCCCGGGTGGCCGACAAGGCGGAACTGTCCCGGCTCTGCGCCCGCTGGGACATCGCCCACCCGGAGACCGTGATCCCGGCGAGCGGCACGGAGGCGGCCGACGCGGCGTGGCGCCTGGGCCTGCCCGTGATCGCCAAGTGGAGCCGGCCCTGGCTGCTGCCCGCGGGAGCGGACGGGCTGCGGAGCACCACCCTGGTGCACACCGCCGCCGAGGTGCGCAGGCTCTACGAGCGGTCCGCCGAAGCCGGGAGCCGGCTGCTGCTGCAGCGGTTCCTGCCCGCCGGACCGGACACCGACTGGTTCTTCCACGGCGCCTTCGCCCGGGGCGGGCACCCGCTGCTCACCGGCTCCGGCCGCAAGGAGCTGTCCTGGCCGGTGCGCACCGGGCTGACGGCCGTGGGGCGCTGGCTGCCGGACCCGGCGGTCGAGGAGGCCGGGCTGCGGCTGGCCGAACGCCTGGGCTACCAGGGCATCCTGGACCTGGACTTCCGCCGGGACGAGGACGGCACCTTCCGGCTGGTCGACTTCAACCCCCGCCCCGGCGCGCAGTTCCGGCTGTTCACGGACGCCTCCGGGCTGGACGTCGTCCAGGCGATGTACCTGGACCTGACGGGCCAGCAGGTGCCGCAGCCCTCCGGCGGCCCGGGCCGGCTGTTCGTCGCCGAGAACTACGCGCTGCTGGCCGCGGTCCGGGGGCGTTCACTGCCGCGCCGGACGGCGCCGGGCCCCGCGGCGCAGACCGCCGCGGACCGCCCGGCGCAGCGCCGGGCCGCGCCCGCGCCGGCTCCCGCACGCGGCCCGGCGGGCGGGCGGCGCGCCGGGGAGCGGGGGCGCATCGAGACGGCCTGGTACGCCGCCGACGACCCGGGGCCGTTCCTGGCGATGCTGCTGGCCTTCCTCGGACGCGGGGTGGGCAAGGGCGCCCGGGTCCTGCGCGGGGTGCCCGGACAGGGCCGCCGCACGGCCCTCTCGGCGGTCCGGGCCCCGCGCCAGCGCGGCCGGGACCAGGGCTCCGCCGGTCCGGCCTCCCGCACCGCACCGCCCGAGACCCCGGCGGAGCCGGATGAGCTGGTGACCCGTTGAGCTGGACGAGGAGAGGACGGCCGTGACGCGGATGGACGATCTGGTGGTGATCGGCGCGGGCCCGTACGGGCTGTCGGTCGCCGCGCACGCCGCGGGCGCGGGACTGGACGTCCGCGTCCTGGGCCGGCCGATGGCCTCGTGGCGCGACCACATGCCCGACGGCATGTACCTGAAGTCGGAGCCCTGGTCGTCCAATCTGTCCGCCCCGGACGGCCGGCACACCCTGGCCGCGTACTGCGCCACCCGGGGACTGGCCGCGGAACACGGCACTCCGCTGCCGATCGGCACGTTCAGTGCGTACGGGATGTGGTTCGCCCGCAACGCCGCGCCGGAGGTGGAGGAGGTGACCGTCACGGAGGTGGCCCCGCAGGGCGAGGCCTTCCGCATCCGCACCGCCGAGGGCCCGCAGCTGCTCGCCCGCACGGTCGCCGTCGCGGTCGGGGTGATGCCCTTCGTCCACCACCCGCGGGCCCTGCGGGAGCTGCCGCCCGCCCACTACTCGCACAGCAGCGGCCACCGGGACCTGGCCCGTTTCGCCGGGCAGGAGGTCGCCGTGCTGGGCGCCGGGCAGGCCGCCCTGGAGACCGCCGCGCTGCTGGCCGAGCAGGGCGCCCGGCCCTGCCTGGTGGTCCGCGGCTCCCGGCTGAACTGGAACACCGTGCCGCAGCCCCTGGAGCGGCCCGTGCTGCGGTCCCTGCGCGACCCGCACAGCGGGCTCGGCACCGGATGGCGCAGCTGGGCGTGGTCGGAGCTGCCGTGGGCCGTGCGCCGGCTGCCCGCCCGGACCCGGGAGCGGATCGCGGCGACCGCGCTGGGGCCCGCCGGCGCCTGGTGGCTGCGGGAGCGGTTCGAGCAGCGCGTCCCCGTGCTGCTCGGGCACCGGCTGCACCGGGCGTCCGCGGTGGGGGACCGGACCCGGCTGGGACTGACCACCAGGACCGGGGAGTCCGTGGTCCTGGACGCCGCGCACGTCATCGCCGCCACCGGGTTCACCCCGGACCTGGCCCGGCTGGGCCTGCTCGACGCGGGGCTGCGGGGCGCGCTGGCGACGGTGGGGGCCGGCCGGACCCCCGAGCTGAGCGCCCGCTTCGAGTCCTCCTGGCCCGGCCTGTTCTTCGCGGGACTGCTGACGGCTCCCTCATTCGGCCCTTCCATGCGATTCGTGCACGGCGCGGGCTTCACGGCGGGGAGACTGGTGAAAGGAGTCCTGGGGCGTCTCGGCGCCCGGGGACCCGTGCCGGGCGGCAGACGGACCGCGCCCGACCGGGCGACGACGTACCTGCGATGAGATCTCCGTGAGATCTGCGGTGAGAGGGGTCCTCGATGAGCGCGGAGCGAGCACAGGGCCGCGGCTGGGTGCGGATCCCGGCCAGCCGGGCCGAACAGCCCGGGACGCCGGGACCCGGGGGGCAGGCCCCGGGCGCGTACGCGGCGCCGTACGGGGCCCCGTACGCCCCCGGACCGTACGGCGCTCCGTACGGGGCGCCCCGCGGGGGCGGTGCGGCCACCGACCCCGCCACGATCTACCTCTCGCTCGTCAGGCGCTGGCGGGAGGCCGGGCGCACCCTTCCGGGGCATCCTGACGAAGAGTGGGAGCGGCTCATCTCCCAGCCGTGCTGGCCCGGCCGTTAGGTGGTGTGACGCGTGGCAGCGGCGGAGCACGACAGATCCGGGCAGGGCCGGACGGCACCGGTGACCGGGGCCGCGGAGCGGCTCGCACTGAACGGCATGGGCAGCTTCGAATGGGACCTGGGCACCGGGGCGCTGCTGCTGGACGAGGCCGGGATGGCCGTGTTCGACCTGCTGCCCGAGGAGTTCGACGACACCCCGGAGGGGCTGGGGCTGCGGATCCCCGAGGAGGACGGCAGACGCCTCGGGGAGGCGGTCGCCTCGGTCCTCGACGACGGCGGGGAGACCTACGGCTCCTACTTCACGGTGCAGCGGCGCGACGGCCGCGACCAGTGGACGCACACCCAGGGGCGCATCCTGCGGGACGGCGAGGGGCAGCCGTACCGGATCGTCGGCATCGTCCGCGACGCGACGGCGGAACTGGCCCACGCAACCGTGCTGCGCAAGCTGGAATCGGCGCGCATCCAGCAGACGACGATCGTGCAGCGCACCACCGAGGCCCTGTCGCGGGCGGTGACCGTCGACGACGTGACGGCCGCCCTGACCGGGGCCGGCGCACTGGAGCGGCTCGGCGCCGACGGGCTGGCCCTCGGACTGGTCGAGGGCGGCACCATCAAGATGATCGCGCTGAGCGGCGAGACGCTGGAGATCCTCAGCGAGCGCAACCTCACCCGGCTCGACGGCTCGCTGCCGCTGTCCCGGGCCGTCCTCACCCGCAAGGCCCGCTTCGTCACCTCGCTCGCCGCGCTCGGCGAGGAGTTCCCGCTGCTCAGCGACTACCTGAACCGCATCCAGTACGACGCGGCGGCCTACCTTCCGCTGATCGCCCAGGCCAAGGCCATCGGCGGCCTGGTCCTGTTCTACCGGCGGCGCAGCGAGTTCAGCCCCGAGGAGCGCAACCTCTGCCTGGGCCTGGCGGGCATCGTGGCCCAGTCCCTCCAGCGGGCCCTCCTGTTCGACCAGGAGCGGGAGTTCGCCACCGGCCTGCAGGCCGCCATGCTGCCGCGGCGCATCCCGGAGATCACCGGCGGGGAGATCGCGGTCCGCTACCACTCCGCGTGGAGCGGCCGGGAGGTCGGCGGGGACTGGTACGACGTGATCGCGCTGCCCCGCGACCGGGTCGGCATCGTCGTGGGCGACGTCCAGGGGCACGACACGCACGCCGCGGCCATCATGGGCCAGCTGCGGATCGCCCTTCGGGCCTACGCGGGCGAGGGCCACCCCCCGTCCACGGTGCTGGCCCGGGCTTCCCGCTTCCTCGCCGAACTCGACACCGAACGCTTCGCCACCTGCATGTACGCGCAGGTGGACCTGGAGACCGGCGGGGTACGGGCGGTCCGCGCAGGCCACCTCGGCCCGCTGATCCGGCACACCGACGGCCGCACGGGCTGGCCGAACGTCCGCGGCGGGCTCCCGCTCGGACTGGCCACGGCCTTCGCCCAGGAGGAGTTCCCCGAGACCCGGCTCGACCTGGTCCCCGGGGAGACGCTCGTGCTGTGCACCGACGGGCTGGTGGAGGAGCCCGGCACCGCCATCACCCAGGGCATGGAGGCCCTCGCCCACGCCGTCCGCAGCGGACCGCAGGAGGCCGGGGCGCTCGCCGACCACCTCTCCGACCGGCTCTGGGAGCGCTGGGGCTCCGGGGACGACGTGGCCCTGCTGGTGCTGCGCCGGGCCCCCGACCCGGGCACCCACCGGGCCCCGCGGATCCACCAGTACATCCACCAGGCCGACCCCGAGGGCCTGTCCGAGGCCCGGTACGCGCTGCGGCACGCCCTGCGGGACTGGGGCATGCCCGAACTTGCCGACGACGTCGAACTGGCGGCCGGGGAACTCCTGGTCAACGCCCTGCTGCACACCGACGGCGGGGCCGTGCTGACGATGGAGGTGCTGCCCGAGCCGGTCCGGCGGATCCGGCTGTGGGTCAAGGACCGCTCCAGCGTGTGGCCGCGCCGGCGGACCCCGGGGGAGGCGGCCACCACCGGGCGCGGACTCCTCCTGGTGGACGCGCTCGCCACGCACTGGGGTGTGGAGTCCCGCGGCGACGGCAAAGCGGTGTGGTGCGAGTTCACCGCCGGTGGCAGCCCGAGGAACCCGGTGTGAGCAGGCCGTCACCCCGAGTTGTGAGGGGCGGCGTGCCGGGTGATGATGCCGTCATGAGACGGAACGTGCTGTGCGCAGGCTGAGCAGGGGCGCCGCGACGGGCATCCTGGCGCTGCTCCTGCTGGCTGCCGGGGTGCCGACGGTCGTGGACTGGACGACGGGCCGCCCGCACGCGGAGCCCGGGTGCCAGGCGGTGGCCTTCATGTCGATGACGGGCGTGGCGCCCGAGTGCCGGTAGCGGCGGCTACCGGCCGGGCGCGGCCGGGCCCCACCGGGGCTAGCCCCGGGTGATCAGCCGGATCTCGCGGCGGTCCTCGGCGACCGTGTCCACGGAGCGGGGCATCAGGCCCGAGAAGTGGACCTCGTCGAGCTTCGCCTCGGCGAGCGCCGCACCCGCGTGGATGCCCGGGGTGTACCTGAGCGAGCCGGTGGCCTCCCACGCGTGCTCCCGGCCGTCGCAGTCGGCCTCCCCGCCGCCGAAGGCGAGCCGCGTGCCCTCCTGCCGGACCGACGCCGAGATCTGGAGCTTCGCCCCCACGGGTGACGGGTTGGTGCAGTGGTAGGTGCCGGAAAGGGTGACCGTGCCGTCCGGGTGGATGTGACCGTGCGACAGTACGGAAATCCCCTGGTCGTACACGGTGGCCTGGGCCGGGGCGCTGAATGCGGCCGTCGCGGCCAGCGCCGAGAGCGCCGCCAGGGCCATGCGGGTTCCGTGAATACGCATTGTTCCTCCGGGTCGATTCGGGTGACGGGATTCCGCCGGAACGCATTGTGCTGGCAGTTGGACGGCAACTGGCTCCGCACACCCGTGTCGGTGTGTGCAATTTCCCGCCGGCGGGCGTGAGACTGACCGCAATCCGTCCCCGAAGGGATCCGCATGCGTCAGTCGGCCACCCCCAGCCGCACCACTCCCAGCCGCACCACCCCTCTCGGCACCATGCCCCGCCGCACCATGCCCCGCCGCACCATCCCCCTCCGCACGACCCCTCTCCTCGCCGCCGCCCTCCTCCCGCTCCTCCTGTTCGGCGCCGCCGCCTGCCGGCACGCACCCGAGGGCGCCGCGCTCGCGCCCGCCGCGGCCCCCGCCGTCCCGGTGGACGACGGGGCGCCCGGCGCCGGAGAGGACCCCGTGGGAGCACCGGGGCGGGCCGCGGCGGCCGGGCCGCTGCCCGCCGCCGTGCAGGACGCCCACGTGGGCGATGCCGTACGGGTGCGCGGCGCCCAGGTCGGGCGGCACCTCCAGGTGGTGCTGAACGCGTACGTGGATCCGGCGGTCAGCGTGGACAAGAACTTCGCGCCGCCAGCCGGGAAGCGCTGGGCGGCCGCCTCCATGTCGTTCGTCAACGTGGGCGGGGCCTCGTACGGGGCGCTCGGGCGCATGTGGGCGTACGACAGCGCGGGGAAGCGTTACGCGGTGGTGCCCACCGGTGAACTGACGACCGGCAAACCACTCGTCTTCGATTCCCTGGAGGTCGGTGAGCGGGCCGAGGGATGGGTGGTGTTCGAAATCCCGGAAAACGCCCGCGTGGTGCGGCTCCAGTACCAGGACGCGAACATCCAGCCGAATTCCGGAGGTGGTTTCTGGGGTGTCTAGCCCGCCCGGGTGAAAGGCCGTGAAAGAGCCGGGGGAGAGACCACTAGGGTGCGGCGCATGACTTCTACTCAAGCCGAAATCGACCGGTCCCAGCTCGGCACCCTTTCGGTGCTCGCCTGGATCGGCGACCCCTCCGAGGCGCACGACATCCCGTACCTCCTCGCCTACACCCTCGGTGACGGCCCGAAGGGCCGGGAAGCCGGGGAGGCGGCCGCCCGCGGGCTGCTGGAGGAGATCGGCCTGCCCATCGGAGACGTCGTCATGGACGGCACCCGCAACCCCTCGGGCTTCCCGGTGCAGATCCTGCTGGAAGGCAATCAGATCGCGCTGACCCTGCCCGGGATGAACGCGCAGTGCACCGCGCCCGACGAGTGGGTCGCCGCGGCGGACGAGAGCGGTCAGGCCTACTTCCTCTTCGCCACACGCGCCTGGCCGGAGGCCGTTCCCGGCCAGCCGGTCACGGCTGAGACCCTCCAGGCGTTCGCGGGCGACGAGGCCGTCCTCACCGGGAGCGCGCACTGCGTCCTGTCGGTGCGCCGCCTGCAGAAGTAGCCCTTCGGCGGGGCCCCGGCCCGCCCCGCCCCCCCGCTCCGGCCGCCGGGCTCCCAGCCTGCCCGGTGGCCGGTCCTGCGCAGCGCCCGCTCCCCGGCACTACGGGCACCCGGGGCGTTCGAAGGCGAACCGCAGGGAGCGGACCCGGTTGTCGAAGTTCGAACCCGCCAGGTCCGGCAGGCCCACCGCGCGCAGGCCGACCGGCCGGGTCAGCAGCTCCCGGAAGAGGGACTTCATCTCCACCCGGGCCAGGTGCGCGCCGAGGCAGAAGTGCGGGCCCCCGCCGCCGAACCCCAGGTGCGGGTTGGGGGACCGGGTGATGTCGAAGGCGTCGGGATCCGGGAAGACCCGCTCGTCGCGGTTGGCGGAGGCGTAGTACAGGACGACCTTGTCGCCCGGGCGGAACAGGTGCCCGTCCAGGGTGTGCTCGCGGGCGACCGTCCGGCGGAACTGGATGATCGGCGTCGAGTGGCGGATCATCTCGTCCACCGCCCCGTCCGCGTACGCCTCGAAATCCGAGAGCAGCAGGTCCCGCTGGTCCGGATGGTCGGTCAGCAGGGTCAGCCCGTGGGTGATCGCGTTGCGGGTGGTCTCCACCCCGGCGACCATCAGGAGGCTGAAGAAGGCGCCGAGCTGGCGCGCCCCGAGGGCCTGGCCGTCGACGTTCGCGCACACGAGAGCCGAGATCAGGTCGTCGGCGGGGTTCTTGCGCCGCTCCCGCCCGATGCCCGCCACCATGCGCTGCATCCGGGCCAGGGCCCGCAGCCCGCGGCCGGGCATCCGGAGCCGGGAGAGCAGGGCGCGTTCCACACCGATGTGCTCGGAGGCGTGGTTCACGCGGTCGGCGATCTCCGCCCGGTAGTGCTCCGGGATGCCCATCATGTTGCAGATGACCTCCAGGGGCAGCCGGGAGGCCACCGCCGAGACGAACTCGTCGGGTTCCTGGTCCAGTACGTCGTCCACGATCCGCGCCGCGACGGCGTGGATGTCCTCCTCGGCGGCGGCCAGCAGCCGGGGCGTGAAGGCCCGTTGCACGATCTTGCGGAGCTGGGCGTGGTCGGGGCCGTCCAGATTGACCATCGAGTCCCCGAACAGTGCCCGCACCCACCGGGCCGGCTCGGGCGTGGTCACCCCGGGGGCGCTCGCGAACAGCTTGGGCAGCCGGCTCGCCTCCTGCACCTGGCCGTGCCGTACCAGCGCCCAGTGCCCTGCCCCCTTGGCCCCCTCGGGGACGAACACCGGCGCGTCCAGGGCCCGCAGGCGGGCGAAGGCGGCCAGCCGGTGGGCGGGGGGCCGCTGCCAGAAGCCGGGTTCGGCCAGTTCCGCCCCGGGGGCGGCCCCGGGTGGGGGGACGGGGCCGGTGCGGGGTGCCGGGAGTGTCATGGCCTGCCTCCAGTCGCTGCGCGTGTGCGCGTGGTCCTGAGCTGGAGAACGCCGGGGGCGGCCCGGGGTGACGGCCCGGCGGGAACGGCCCGCCGGGGGGGCTCCCGGCGGGGCGTCGGGCGCAGGGCTCAGACGGCGGGGCGTCGGGCGCAGGGCTCAGACGGCGGGGCGGGCCGCGCGGGTGGCCAGAGTGACGCCCACGGCCACCGTGGCCGTCGCGACCAGGCCCGCGTACAGCACCGCGTACGTACCCGCCCAGGTACAGGCGAAGACCGCCAGGGCGGACAGCGGCAGGGTCAGCTGCTGCGCCGCACCGCGCTTGAAGTGCCGGGAGTGCAGCAGCCACACCATCAGGAGGAAGAGGGCGGAGGGGACGGTCACCGCGGCGTTCGCAGCCGCCTGCGTGATGTGCGCCGTGCCCACGGCGTGCTCGACCGCGACCTCGATGCCCGCGCCGATCGCCGCCCCCGAGGCGAAGACGAGCAGGTGTCCGTAACCCCAGGGGATGGCCTGCCGGTTCGAGATCAGGTACGCGTGCATCGGGACCGCGAAGTAGATCCACCACGCGGCGAAGACGATGAGCAGTCCGCCCGCGGCGATGGGCAGCAGCTCGCCCAGGGCCTCGTGCTCGTCGAGCGCCGACTTCACCGCGACCGTGCTCGCGGAGATGGTCTCGCCCAGCACGATGATGGTGAACAAGCCGTACCGCTCCACGATGTGGTGGGCGTGCCAAGGCGTCTGGTGGCCGCGCTCGGCCAGCACCGGGACCAGCAGCTCGGCCGCCACCATCACCAGGAACAGCCAGCGCCGTACGTCCTGCGGGGCGAACAGCAGCCCCACCCAGCCCGCCTGGCAGACCACGAGCCCGGCCGCGTACGTCAGGGCCGCGGTGCGCGCCGGACCGCTCTCCCCGGCCGCGGCCCTCAGCCACTGCGCGGTCAGTGCCACCCGCATGATCAGGTAGCCGACGACGGCCACCGTCCAGTTGTTGTCGTCGAAGGCCCGGCCGACCCCGGCGGCGTACACGAGGACACCGGCGATCTGCACGAGCGTGGCGATCCGGTACGGCACGTCGTCGCAGTCGTAGGCGGAGGCGAACCAGGTGAAGTTCATCCACGCCCACCACACGCCGAAGAAGACGAAGAAGTAGCCGATCAGCCCGGTCCCGGGATGACCCTCGGCCAGCGCGTGCACGAGCCGGGCCCCGCACTGGGCGATCGCGACGACGAAGCAGAGGTCGAAGAACAGCTCCAGCGGGGTGGCCGCGCGGTGGTGCTCCTCGCGGCTGCGTGCGGTCATCGGTACGTAGGCCATGCCGGCCAGCAGACCAGAGGAGGGCGCTTCGGCAGGCCAGACGCGCGGCTCGGGGCACCCGCGTGCCCCGGGCGGACTCGTACCGGTCCAGTACCAGCCGGGTTACGAGCGGATGGCCGGCCAGGGGCTGCGCCACCGTCCAGGCGCCGCAGCCCGCCCGGGCCCCCTTCTCGGGTGCGGGCGGCATCGCGGGCGGCATCACGGGCAGTCGTGACGGCGTGCCGGTGGTGGCCTCGCCGATGCGCAAGCAGGACTGCGGCCTGCGGACCGGTGTCTGTATGGACGACCCGGGCGTGCACCTGCCCGTCCTCGCGCCGGACTGCCGCGGGCGGACCAACGCACTGACAGCGGCGGGACCTTGTCCCGTCCCTTCCGGTGCGTTCTGCTCTGCCGCGGGCCGTCGTCGGGGGCGGAATCTGGATAAGCAAGGACACCCCTCGACGTTCCAGGACATGCCATGAGCTCCGCGACACAGGAAGCGGTACGGCCACAAGCCGATCCCGCGCAGTACCGACCGGGCCGCACCATCACCGAATGGACGCCGGAGGACCCCTCCTTCTGGCAGTCCACCGGCAAGAGGGTCGCGACCCGCAATCTGTGGATCGCCGTACCGGCCCTGCTGGTGGCCTTCGTGGTCTGGCAGGTGTGGAGCATCACGGCGACCAACCTCAAGGACGTCGGCTTCGGCTTCTCGCAGTCCCAGCTGTTCTGGCTGACGGCGGTGCCCGGCATCACGGGCGGTACCGCGCGCATCCTCTACACCTTCATCGGCCCGATGGTCGGCCAGCGCCGCTTCACGGCGATCTCCACCGTCGTGCTGATCGTGCCGCTGCTGTGGCTGGGCTTCGCGGTGCAGAACCCCGACACCCCCTACGGCACGATGGTCGCCATCGCCGCCCTGTGCGGCATCGGCGGCGCGAACTTCTCCTCCTCGCTGGCCAACATCGGCTTCTTCTACCCGAAGCAGGAGAAGGGCAACGCGACCGGCATCAACGGCGGCCTGGGCAACCTCGGCGTATCCGTGGTCCAGCTGCTCACCCCGATCCTGATCACCTCCTCGGTCCTGGCGATCGGCGCCGGCCAGGAGAAAGCGAACGGCTCGGAGATCTACCTCCAGAACGCGGCCTTCGTCTGGGTACCGGTGCTGATCGTGCTGGCGGCCGTCGCCTGGTTCGGCCAGAACGACCTCAAGGTGGCCTCCACCCCCTTCAGCCAGCAGAAGATCATCTTCAAGCGCAAGCACAACTGGCTGATGACCTGGCTCTACGTCGGCACCTTCGGTTCCTTCATCGGCTTCGCCGCGGCGCTGCCGCTGCTGATCAAGACCACCTTCCCGGCGTACTCGGTGGCCACCTATGCCTGGATGGGCCCGGCGCTGGGCGCGCTGGCCCGCTGGGCGGGCGGCTGGATCGCCGACAAGCTCGGCGGTGCGCGGGTGACGATCCTGTCCTTCGTGGGCATGGCGGCGTCGATCATCGGCGTGATCACCTTCCTTCCGGCCGGCTCCGACCAGGGCTCCTTCCAGGGCTTCTTCCTCTGCTTCCTGTCCGCCTTCTTCTTCTCGGGCATGGGCAACGGCTCGACCTTCCGCCAGATCCCGGTCATCTTCCGAGGCCAGCACCTCAAGGGCCTGACGGAGGGCACCGCGGAGTACGCCGCCGCCCTGAAGCAGTCGGAGATCGAGTCGGGCGCCGTGACCGGCTTCACCGCCGCCATCGCCGCCTACGGCTTCTTCTTCATCCCGGCGATGTTCGCCAACTTCGCCGTGACCAGCGCGATGTGGGGCTTCGTGACCTTCTACGCCTCGTGCGTGGTGGTGGCCTGGTGGTTCTACGCCCGCAAGGGCGCCGAAGCCCCCAGCTAGTGCCGTGCCGGGCGCCGCGACCCGGCGCACCTTTCCGGTCACGGCGCCAGGCCCACTCTGATTCCTCGCGGTCATGGTGCTGCTCCTCTCCGCCCTGCTCCCCGCTTACGGCCCCTTGATCGCGGCGGCCGACTTCGGCCGGACCCGCACCAGCCGCGTCGGCCGGTTCGTCGTCCACCGCTTCTTCATGCTGCCGGGGCTCGCCACGACGTGCCTCGCGGTATCCACAGGCCCCGCCCTTCTTCATATGGTCCGACAGGACGGAATTCTTGTGAAAGTTTTCACAAGCGCACGAGGGACCTAGGTCCCCGCTGAAACCCCAGGTCAGCGAGGGGTCTGCGGGGGCAGGCCGAGGGGGTCGGGGGACCTTCGGGCGGCAGGTCGGGACCTACGCGGCCACCGATGATCGATCAAAAGGCGTGCAATGGACACAAGCAATGAGGCGACTCGAAGAAGGTGCGGGCGATGACTGCCACCCCTGCGGAAACCACGAAGAACGGCGGAGCCTGGGAGGGCTTCAAGGGCGGCCTCTGGCGCGATGCCATCGACGTCCGCGACTTCATCCAGCAGAACTACGAGCCGTACGAAGGCGACGACACCTTCCTCGCCGGCCCGACCGAGCGCACCACCGCCGTGTGGAAGGCCATCACCGACAAGTTCCCGGAGGAGCGCGAGAAGGGCGTCTACGACATCGCCCACGACATCCCCTCGACGATCACCGCGCACGCCCCCGGGTACATCGACCGGGACAGGGACCTGATCGTGGGTCTGCAGACCGATGCCCCGCTCAAGCGCGCGATCATGCCGTACGGCGGCTGGCGGATGGTCGCCGGCGCCCTGGAGACCTACGGCTATCCGGTCTCCGAGGAGCTGGAGAAGGTCTTCACGGAGTACCGCAAGACCCACAACGCCGGTGTCTTCGACGCCTACACGCCCGAGATCCGCGCCGCCCGCAAGGCCGGCGTCGTCACCGGCCTGCCGGACGCCTATGGCCGCGGCCGCATCATCGGCGACTACCGCCGCGTGGCCCTCTATGGCGTCGACCGCCTCATCGCCTTCAAGAAGGAGGAGAAGGAGGAGCTGAACTCCTGCCCCGCGGGCCGCCGTTCGCTGGAGGAGACGATCCGGCTGCGCGAGGAGCTCGCCGAGCAGATCCGCGCCCTCGCCGAGCTGAAGGCGATGGCCGCCTCGTACGGCCACGACATCTCCCGCCCGGCCGCCACCGGCCGCGAGGCGATCCAGTGGCTGTACTTTGCGTACCTGGCCGCCGTGAAGGAGCAGAACGGCGCTGCCATGTCCCTGGGCCGTACCTCCACCTTCATCGACGTCTACCTCCAGCGGGACATCGAGGCCGGCCGCCTCACCGAGGAGCAGGCCCAGGAGCTGGTCGACGACTTCATCATCAAGCTCCGCATCGTCCGCTTCCTGCGCACCCCGGACTACGACGAGCTGTTCTCGGGCGACCCCACCTGGGTCACCGAGTCGATCGCGGGCATGGGCGAGGACGGCCGTCCGCTGGTCACCCGCACCTCCTTCCGCTACCTCCAGACGCTCTACAACCTCGGCCCGGCCCCCGAACCGAACATGACGGTGTTCTGGTCGCCGCAGCTGCCCCAGGGCTTCAAGGAGTTCTGCGCCCGCGTCTCGATCGACACCTCCTCGGTCCAGTACGAGTCGGACGAGCTGATGCGTCCGCGCTTCGGTGACGACACGGCCATCGCATGCTGCGTCTCGGCGATGCCGGTCGGCAAGCAGATGCAGTTCTTCGGCGCACGGGTCAACCTGGCCAAGACCCTGCTCTATGCGATCAACGGCGGCCGGGACGAGAAGTCCGGCGCTCAGGTCGGCCCCGAGACCGGCGCCCTCACCTCCGAGGTGCTGGACTACGACGAGGTCATGGCGAAGTTCGACGCGCAGATGGAATGGCTCGCCCAGACCTACGTCCACGCGCTGAACGTCATCCACTACATGCACGACCGGTACGCCTACGAGCGCATCGAGATGGCCCTGCACGACCGGGACGTGCGCCGCACGATGGCCTGCGGCATCGCCGGGCTCTCCGTCGCGGCCGACTCGCTGTCCGCGATCAAGCACGCCAGGGTCACGGCCCTGCGCGACGGGACGGGCCTGGTCACCGACTATGCCGTCGAGGGCGACTACCCGGCCTACGGCAACAACGACGACCGCGTCGACGACATCGCCGTCTGGCTCGTCGAGGAGTTCATGAAGAAGATCCGCAAGCACGAGACGTACCGGGGTGCGGAGCACACCCAGTCCGTGCTGACGATCACCTCGAACGTGGTCTACGGCAAGAAGACCGGCAACACCCCGGACGGGCGCCGGGCCGGCGAGCCGTTCTCCCCGGGCGCCAACCCGATGAACGGCCGCGACACCCACGGCTACGTGACCTCCGCCCTGTCGGTCGCCAAGCTGCCCTACGAGGACGCCGAGGACGGCATCTCGCTGACCAACACCGTCACCCCCGACGGCCTGGGCCGCACCCCCGAGGAGCGGATCCGGAACCTGGCGGGCGTCCTCGACGGCTACATGGCCAGCGACGGCTTCCACATGAACGTGAACGTGCTCAACAGCGACACGCTCATGGACGCCATGGAGCACCCGGAGAAGCACCCCCAGCTGACCATCCGGGTCAGCGGCTACGCGGTGAACTTCGTCCGTCTCACGCGGGACCAGCAGCTCGACGTGCTGAACCGCACCTTCCACGGCTCCCTCTAGAGCCGCGGTACCCCCCACCGCGCGGCCCGGGGCCGGGCCCCGCCCCGGCCCCGGGGCCCGCGCGAACCAGCGGACACCGGATCAGTTGGAGCACCTGCCATGACCGTCCTCTTCGGAACGAGCATCCCCGTCGGCCGGGCCGCCGCCGCCGTCGTCAGCGCGGGCCAGACCCCGGCCGCGGCCGCCACCCAGCGGCCCAGCGAGGGCTCGGTGCACTCCTGGGACCTGTCGACCGGTGTCGACGGCCCCGGCACCCGCTTCGTGACCTTCCTGTCGGGCTGTCCGCTGACCTGCCTGTACTGCCACAACCCGGACACCTGGAAGATGCGCAACGGCAAGCGCACCTCGGCCGACGCCGTCATCGCCGAAGCCGCCAAGTACCGGCGGTTCATCGCCGCATCCGGCGGCGGCGCCACGGTCTCCGGCGGAGAGCCGCTGCTCCAGCCCGTGTTCGCCGGGGAGCTGCTGCACCGGATGAAGCACGAGCTTGGCCTGCACACCGCTCTGGACACCTCGGGGTTCCTGGGGGCCCGCGCCACCGACGCCTTGCTGCGCGACGTGGACCTGGTCCTGCTGGACATCAAGTCCTGGGACCGGGAGACCTACAGGAAGGTCACCGGCCGCCCACTGGAGCCCACCCTGGACTTCGCCCGCCGGCTCGCCGGCCTCGGCAAGGAGGTGCACCTGCGGTTCGTGCTGGTGCCCGGGCTGACCGACGCCCCGGAGAACGTGGAGGGCGTCGCCGCGTTCGCGGCGGGCCTCGGCAACGTCTCGCGGGTCGACGTCCTGCCCTTCCACAAGCTGGGTGAGGGGAAGTGGCAGGCCTTGGACATGAACTTCAGCCTCCATGACACCCCGTCGCCCACCGCCGGACAGGTGGCGCAGGCCGCATCCGTCTTCGCGGCGCACGGGCTCGCCGCGGTCTGACCCGTTCAGCCCACCCGTAAAGGTGGCATAACGGGCCTAAACGGTACAGACCACTTAGCGTGGTGCTGTGTCCGAGCCCTCAGAAGTCCTCGTCGAAGCCCCGCCACCGCCCGGCGACCCCGAGAGCCCAGCGCCCGCCGGGAGATCCGTCACCGCACGGGCCACCCTGGCCGGCGCCGTCGTCTCGCTGCTGCTCGTCGTCGCGATCGTGCTGGGCAGCCGTCTGCTGCGCGACTTCGACTCGGCGCTGCTGCCGTACGCCGTCGCCACCGTCTTCCTGGCCTTCGGCGTGGCCTACCGGTACACGGTCTGGGTCTCCGCGCCCGGCGCCCGCCGGCTGTTCAAGAAGGGCTTCGGCAGTTTCTTCTCCGTCGAGAACTTCCGCAAGGCGCCCACGGCCCTGCCGAAGATGATCGCGACCTACCTGGGCTTCCAGAAGTTCCTCGGGGCCCGCTCCCGCGCGCGCTGGGCCGCCCACCAGCTGATCTTCTGGGGCTGCATCCTGGCGGCGCTGATCACCTTCCCGCTGACCTGGGGCTGGTTCACCTTCACCTCCGACAGCGGATCCGGTCCCGGATACGCCATGCGGATCTGGGGGATCAAGGTCCTCGGCTTCAACTCGCTGAACATCCTGGGCTGGCTGATGTTCCACGGCCTGGACATCGCCGCGGTCCTCGTCATCCCCGGCGCCTCGTACTTCCTGTGGCGCCGGATGAAGGACCGCGGGGCCATGACCGGCCAGCGGTTCGCCTACGACCTGCTGCCGCTGATCTGCCTGATCGTGATCTCGGTGACCGGCCTGCTGCTGACCTTCTCCTCGATCTTCCTGCACGGCGGCGGCTACGAGTTCCTCGCCCTGCTGCACATGGTGTCGGTGGTGTTCACCCTCATCTACATCCCCTTCGGGAAGTTCTTCCACATCGTCCAGCGCCCCGCCGCCGTCGGCATGCAGCTGTTCAAGTACACGGCCCGCAAGGACGAGGGCGAGCAGGTCTTCGCCTGCAAGCGCTGCGGTGAGCCCGTCGACACCGCCCCGTACGTCGAGAACCTGCGCGGCACCATGCGGGACCTGAAGCTCGACTTCGACGCCTGGGCCGAGTACTGCCCCCGGTGCAAGCGGGTACTGCGCGGCACCGCCTACCTGAACCACGTCAAGAAGGGCTTCAAGTGACCGCGACGGACCCCGCCAAGGCGGTGCCGGTGCCCCTGGACCCGTCGATCGCCCCGCCCGGCACCCGCAACTTCCGCGACGCCGGCGGCATCCCGGCCGACCAGTGGCACGCCGACCAGAACGGCGAGACCCTCGTCCCCACCCACTGCTGCTTCTGCGGCGTCCAGTGCGGCATGTACCTGCGCGTGGACCGCGGCGGCAAGGTCTTCGGCGTGGAGCCCCGCAACCACGACATCAACCGGATGCGGCTGTGCCCCAAGGGCATCAACGCCTACCAGCAGGTCAACCACCCCGACCGGCTGACGGCCCCGCTGATGCGCCGTACCCGGGACGAGGAGTTCCGCGAGGCGTCCTGGGACGAGGCCCTGGACTTCACGGTCGCCGAGATCCGCCGCATCCAGGCGGCCCACGGCAACGACGCCTTCGGACTGCTCGGCGGCGCCAGCCTGTACTCCGAGAAGACGTACCTGGTCGGCAAGTTCGGCCGGGTCGCGCTGAAGACCCGGCACGTGGACTACAACGGCCGGCTCTGCATGGTCAGCGCGGCCGGCGCCAACAAGCTGTCCTTCGGCATTGACCGGGCCGCCAACCCCTTCTCCGACATCCTGCTCACCGACTGCCTGCTCATCGCCGGCTCGAACGTGGGCGAGTGCTTCCCGGTCATGACCCAGTACGTGTGGGGCGCCCGCGACCGGGGGGCCACCCTCATCGTGGTCGACCCGAGGGAAACCGCCATCGCCCGGACCGCGGACATCCACGTCGCCCTCAAGCCCGGCACCGACTCGGCCTTCTTCAACGCCGTCCTGCACGTCATCGTGGCCGAGGGCCTGACCGACGAGGCCTACCTCGCGGCGCACACCACCGGCTGGGAGGAGGTCAGGGAGACCGTCCAGTCCTACCCGCCCTCCCGCTCCGCCGGGATCTGCGGTGTCCCCGAGGAGCAGATCGTCCACGTGGCCCGCACCTTCGGCCGCGCCGGCAAGGCCATGGCCTTCCACGCCCGCGGGGTCGAGCACCACTCCCAGGGCGTCGAGAACTGCCTCTCGATCATCAACCTGTGCGTGGCGACGGGAAACCTCGGCAAGCCCGGAGCGGGCTACGGCACCATCACCGGACAGGGCAACGGCCAGGGCGGGCGCGAGCACGGGCAGAAGTCCGACCTGCTGCCCGGCGGCCGCTCCATCCTGAACGAGGAGCACCGCCGGCAGATCTGCGCCATCTGGGGCATCGAGGAGTCCGAACTCCCCACCGCCGGAACCTCCATGATGGAGATGGTCTGGCAGATGCAGCGCCAGGAGATCCGCGGCCTGATCGGGGTCTGCAACAACCCCTTCGTGTCCCTGCCCAACTACGGCACGGTCAAGGAGGGCTACGACACCCTCGAATTCCACGCACAGTTCGACTTCTTCCTCTCCGAGACCGCCGCCAACGCGCACGTGGTCTTCCCCGTCACCGTCTGGGCCGAGGACGAAGGCGTCATGGCCAACACCGAGGCCCGCGTCGTCAAGCACAACAAGGCGCAGGAGCCGCCCGCCGGAGTCCGCACCGACACCTGGGTGCTGTGCGAGCTGGCCCGCCGCCTCGGCGTGGGCGACAAGTTCGACTTCCCCGGCTCCCGCGACGTGTTCGAAGAGCTGCGGGTGGCCTCCGCCGGCACCGTCAACGACTACTACGGCATCACCTACGAACGGCTGGAGGAGACGGGCGGCATCATGTGGCCCTGCCCCTCCACCGACCACCCGGGCACGCCCCGGCTGTTCGAGGGCGGCCGGACCTACCACCCCGACGGGAAGGTCCACCTCCAGGTCGTCGAGTGGCACGCGCCGATGGACCCGTACACCGACGAGTTCCCCCTCTCCCTCACCACCGGACGCACCGTCGCGCACTTCCTCTCCGGGAACCAGACGCGCCGCCTGGGCGCCCTCGTCGAGCAGACCCCGCGCCCCTGGGTGGAGGTGCACCCCTCGCACGGCTTCCGCAACGGCGACCCGGTACGGGTGGTCACCCGCCGCGGCAGCGAGGTGTTCCCGGCGCTGGTCACCGAGGCCATCCGGCCCGACACCGTCTTCATCCCGTACCACTGGCCCTATCCGACGGCCGCGAACGCCCTGACCATCGACGCCCTCGACCCCCGCTCGAAGATCCCCGAGTACAAGGTCTGCGCCGCACGGATCGAAGCCGCCGCGCAGATCGACGAGGTCCCGGCACCGCCCACGCCCCCCGGCCGCCAGGCGTACCCGGAGACCCAGGTGTCCCGCACCGACCCCCTGCCTCCCACGTCCCCGCAGGGCCGTGGCACGGCGGAGAGGAACTGACCCCGCCATGATGGGACGAACGATCTTCATCGATCCGGGGCGCTGCATCGGCTGCCAGGCCTGCGTCTCGGCCTGCCGCGAATGCGACTCGCACCGCGGCAAGTCCATGATCCACCTGGACTACACCGACCCCGGCATGTCCGTCGCCTCCCTCCCGACCGTGTGCATGCACTGCGAGGACCCGGTCGCACCCTGCGCAGAGGTCTGCCCCGCCGACGCCATCCTGGTGACCGCCGACGGCGTGGTGCAGCAGGCCGACACCACCCGCTGCATCGGCTGCGCCAACTGCGTCAACGCCTGCCCCTTCGGCGTCCCGAAGATCGACCTCCAGGCGAAGCTGCAGATGAAGTGCAACCTCTGCTACGACCGCACCGCCTACGGGCTGGCCCCGATGTGCGCCACCGTCTGTCCGACCGGCGCCCTCTTCTACGGAACCCTCGAAGAGCTCCAGGCCGAGCGGCCCGGCGTGCAGGTCGCCGACTCCTTCGCCTTCGGCGACGTGATGGTCAGCACCGGCGTGGCCATGGTCGTGCCCGCCGACAAGGTCCAGTGGCCGGTCCCGGGGGGCCTCCCCGTCGTCGAGATCAACGGAGTGGATGTGCGATGAGCGTGACCGAACAACCCGCTCCCGGACGGGTCCCCGACCCGGGCGACGGCGACGCCGCCGCGGCCGCGCTCCGCGACCGGATCAGCGCCGACTCGCTCACCACCCGCCGCGACTACCTGCGGATCGTCGCCACCGTCTCCGGCGGCCTGGCCATCGGCGGTGTCGGCGTTGCCGCAGGCATCCTGCACCGGCACGGCGACAGCGAGAAGCTCCCCGAGCCCAAGAAGGTCACCGACGCACTGGCCCCGGGTCAGTCCGTCGCCTTCCGCTTCCCCGGTGACGAGGACCGCGCGCTCGCGGTCCGGCTGGCCGACGGTTCCCTCGTCGGCTACTCGGCCGTCTGCACCCACCTGGCCTGCGCCGTGCTGTGGCGTGAGGACCGGGGCAACGACGGGGAGCTGTACTGCCCGTGCCACGAGGGTGTCTTCGACGCCCGCACCGGCGAGGTGACCGCGGGCCCGCCGCCCCGGCCGCTGCCCCGGATCTTCCTGACCGAACGGCCCGACGGCAGTGTCTGGGCCGTCGCCACCGCCCGGTCGGGAGAACCGGCCAGGGAAGCCCTGTGCCGGCAGTTCCTCGACTCCCGTCCCGAGATGGCGCAGCAGCTCGGCTGCCCCGGGGCGGCCGGCGCGACCGGGAGCGGACGGACATGAGCGACGCACAGCTGCCGCCCCGCCCCGAGTACCGCCCGGGCAGCGCCGACCCCCGGTTGAACAGACCGGTGCGGGAGCGGTATCCGCAGATCCGCTCCACCAGCGGGTACGGCGACCCGCGGGTCCGGCACACGGGCCCCGGCCCGGGCGCCGGCACCGACCAGGAACCGGAGCGTGCCTCGAAGCTCAACGCCCGTCTGGTCCTGGCCCTCAGCGTCGTCATCGGGCAGCTCTGGGCCCTGACCGTGACCGTCAACGAATGGATGGAAGGCAACACCGGCACGGCGTGGTGGGGGGCGGGATTCCTCGTCCTGTCCTTCCTCGTCGTGATCGTGCTGTGGCTCCTCGACCCCAAGGACCGGTGACCATGTCGATACCCACGCCCACCTCGCGCACGGTGCCCTCGCACCGCGCGGAGACCTACAAGCCCGGTGCCACGATCGGCGACTGGCGCCCCGAGGACGACGGCTTCTGGGAGTCGACCGGCCGCCGCGTCGCCCAGCGCAACCTCTGGGTCTCGATCCCCGCGCTGATGCTCGGCTTCGTGGTCTGGCAGGTCTGGTCGGTCACCGTGGTCAACCTGAACAACGTCGGCTTCAGCTTCTCCAAGTCGCAGCTGTTCTGGCTGACGGCCATCCCCGGCCTCACCGGCGGTACCTTCCGCATCCTCTACACCTTCATCGGGCCCATGGTCGGCGAGCGGAAGTTCACCGCCTTCAGCACGATCATCCTGGTGGTGCCCATGCTGTGGCTGGGCTTCGCGCTCCAGGACACCGGTTCCCCGTACTGGGAGCTGGCCCTGATCGCCGCCGTCTGCGGTATCGGCGGCGCCAACTTCGCCTCCTCGATGGCCAACATCGGCTTCTTCTTCCCCAAGCGGGAGAAGGGCAACGCCAACGGCCTCAACGGCGGCCTCGGCAACCTCGGTGTGAGCGTGGTCCAGCTGGTCGCCCCGCTGGTGGTCACCGCCGCCGTCCTGGGCGCCCCGGCGGGCGGCCCGCAGTACGACGCCAAGAACAACACCGACATCTGGCTGCAGAACGGCGCCTTCCTGTGGGTGCCCCTGCTCGTCATCATGGCGCTGCTGGCCTGGTTCCTGATGAACGACCTCAAGGTGGCCGCCGCGCCCTTCAGCCAGCAGAAGGTCATCTTCAAGCGCAAGCACAACTGGCTGATGACCTGGCTCTACGTCGGCACCTTCGGCTCCTTCATCGGATTCGCGGCGGGCCTGCCCCTGCTGATCAAGAACAACTTCGAGAGCCAGGGCTACCAGGCCACCACCTATGCCTGGCTCGGCCCCTTCGTGGGCGCGCTCATGCGCTGGGCCGGCGGCTGGCTCTCCGACAGGATCGGCGGAGCCAAGGTGACCATGCTGTCCTTCGTGGGCATGGCCGTGGCCCTGGTCGTGGTGATCTTCGCGCTGCCGGGCGGCGGCGACAAGGGCAGCTTCTGGGCCTTCCTCATCGGCTTCCTGGTGGCCTTCGCCTTCTCCGGCCTGGGCAACGGCTCCACCTTCCGCCAGATCCCCGTGATCTTCCGGGACCAGCACATGCGGGAGGCCGAGGGCAAGGGCCCCGAGGTGCAGGCCGCGGCCCTGAAGCAGTCGGAGATGGAGGCGGGCGCCGTCACCGGCTTCTCCTCCGCCATCGCCGCCTACGGCTTCTTCTTCATCCCCGCGATGTTCGCCGCCATGGCCGTCACCCACGCCTTGTGGCTCTTCATCGGCTTCTACGCCACCTGCCTGGCCGTGTGCTGGTGGTTCTACGCCCGCAAGGGCGCCGAGGCCCCCAGCTGACCGTCGCCGCCGGCGGGGGCGGCCGTACCCTGGAGGAATGAGCAGCGCCCCCGCCCCCCAGCCCCCGCCCGCACCGAAGGGCGACCGTCCCGAGCAGGGCGGCAGCGCGCCCCGGCCCCGGCTGGTCTTCGACGACCCGCTGGACCAGCAGTCCTCGGACGACACCGACCGGGGCTGGGGCGAGCGGCCGCCCGCCGGCGGAAGCGCGGCCGACCTGGCCCGCTTCCTCGACGAGAAGCCCCCGCACCACATCTGAGCCGCCGTGGCGGCCGGTGCTGCTAGAACCCGTTGCGCGGTCCCGCCGGACCGGCGCTGCCGGCCGGGGCGTCGCCGGGAGCACCCCGCTGGGCCACCAGGGTGTCCCGGATCTCCTTGAGGACCTGGAGCTCGGTGAGCTCGATGGTCTCCTGGACGCCCTCCTTGGCCTTGCGGCGGGCCTCCACCTTGGCCAGGTACTTCGCCATCGGCAGGACCATCAGGAAGTACACGACCGCGGCGGTGATCACGAAGGTCAGGGTGGCGTTGAGGACCGAGCCCCAGAGGATCTCCACCCCCGTCGCCTGGCCCTGGGCGTCGACGCCGCACGGGTTCTTGATGCACGACTTGTAGACGTCGAGGTTCTTCGTCCCGATGGCTCCCACCAGCGGCCCGATGATCCCCTTGACGATGGAGTTCACGATGTTCGTGAACGCCGCGCCGATGACGACGGCGACCGCGAGGTCGACCACGTTGCCGCGCATCAGGAAGGCTTTGAAGCCCGCCAGGACGCTCTCCTTCTTCTTCTCGCTCACCACTGAGCCTTTCTACGCATGTGCCGAACACGGAGCCAACGGTTCCGAAAGTTACGGCAGTCCGGGCTCGGTGTGCCCATTCAGGGCGCACGTGAAGGGGACGTGACCGGCCGTCCGTACGAATCAGCACAGGGTCACCGCCAGCCGGGTCACCGCGCCGGCCCCCACCAGCTCCCGCGCGGTCTCCCGGTCCACGGACAGCACCACCAGTGCGCCCCCGTCCCCGGTTCCGGCCGCGCCCCCCTCCGATGGCTCGGGCACTTCGGCGACCCTGGCCCCCGAGGCCACCACCCGGGGCGGCCCGGTGCGCTCCGCCGCGACCACGTCGACCCGGTCGCCGGGCCGCAGCAGCCGCACGGTGGCCGCGTCCGCGATCCGCACCGGCGCGGACACCGTCCGCACCACCGCGGGCGGGCGCTTCACCTCGGGCGGCGGCGCGCCGCCCCGCGAGGCCTGCGCATCGGCCCCGCCCACCGCCAGCGCCGCCGCCACGACGGTCAGCCCCGTGGCCACGGCCCGCCGCCTGCGCCGCACGGCCCGGCGCAGCCGGCCGCCACACCGCTCCACGCGCAGCGGCGGGAACGGCGGGACAGGCCGGGCGGGCGTGCAGGGCGCAGCGCCCGCGGAACAGGCCGGAGCGGCCCCGGCCCTGGCGGAGGAGGGGGCGGGGGAGGGACCGGAAGCGGGGGAGCGGGTGGGGAAGGGTGAAGGCGAACGGGTCGCAGGGGTACGGGACATGAGGTACACCGCCAAGCAGGTCGGATGCCGTGTCCGGACCCGGCGCCCGGACACCCCTCACGATCCCGGCTCCCGCCGCCTCCCGCCCGCGCCTGTGGACAGCCCCCGGCATGGGGAAAACCCCGTCACCCCCACGGGTGCCGGGACCGGTCCGGCCACGCCCCGCAAAGAGCCCCGCGCCGCACGCCGCCGTACCCCGCACGGCGCCGCCCCGTACGCGTCCCGCGCGGCCCGGGCTGCTACGGAAGGTCGATGCCCAGGTCCCAGCCGTCGTGCGCGTGCGTGCACAGGCAGTCGCGGGTCTCCGTCGCCGGCAGCGCCGCCACCGCGTCGAAGAGGACGTGCCGCAGGCGCCCGACGTTCTCGCCGAAGACCTTGAGGACCTCGGTGTGGGAGACGCCCTCACCGGTCTCCGCGCCCGCGTCCAGATCCGTGACCAGGGCCATCGAGGTGTAGCAGAGCCCCAGCTCCCGGGCGAGGACCGCCTCCGGGTGCCCCGTCATGCCGACGACCGACCAGCCGGCCGCGGCATGCCACCGCGACTCGGCGCGCGTCGAGAAGCGCGGGCCCTCGACGACGACCATCGTGCCCCCGTCGACCGGCTCCCACTGCCGCCCCCGGGCCGCCGCCAGGGCGACCGAGCGCCCCACGGGGCAGTACGGGTCCGCGAAGGTGGTGTGCACGACGTTCGGGACGCTGCCGTCGGGCAGGGGCTCCCCGTCGAAGTACGTCTGCGCCCGGGACTTCGTACGGTCGACCAGCTGGTCGGGGACGAGCAGCGTGCCCGGGCCGTACTCGGGCCGCAGGCCGCCCACCGCGCAGGGGCCGAGCACCTGGCGGACGCCCACCGAGCGGAGCGCCCACAGGTTGGCGCGGTAGTTGATCCGGTGCGGCGGGACGGTGTGGCTGCGTCCGTGCCGGGGGAGGAAGGCCACCTGGCGGCCCGCGAGCTCACCGAGGTAGAGGGAGTCGCTCGGGGGGCCGTAGGGGGTCTCCACCCGGACCTCGGAGACGTCCTCCAGGAACGAGTAGAAGCCCGAACCGCCGATGACACCGATCTCTGCGTTCGCCATGCGGTCACCCTAACCGGGCAGGTCCCGGCGGATGCCTGAGGCCCCGCCGCCCAAGCGGGGCGGCGGGGCCTCAGGAGGAAGCCGGCGGGTCAGGCAGCCGAGGTGGAGCTGCCGCTGGAGGCGGACGTCGAGGACGACGAGGCGGCCGGGGCGGCAGCGGTCGACGGCGTGGACGACGAGGCCGGGGCCGGCTTCGTGGCAGGCGTACTGCTCGACGAAGCACCGCGGCTGTCGTTCCGGTAGAACCCGGAGCCCTTGAAGACGATGCCGACCGCGGAGAACACCTTCTTCAGGCGTCCGTCGCAGTTCGGGCACACGGTCAGTGCGTCATCGGTGAACTTCTGCACGGCCTCAAGGCCCTCACCGCACTCGGTGCACTGGTACTGGTAGGTCGGCACGAATTTCCTCCTGGCACTCTCACTCAATGAGTGCTAACGACGCTCCATGGTGACGTATTCCGGCCGTTCAGTCCACCGTCCTCGGCGTGCGGTGACCCAAACCACGCCCGAACCACGCCCGAAGCACGCCCGAACCGCGCTCGGACCGGTGCTCAGACGGTGCTCAGGTCGCGCGGCCGGGCCTGCGTGCCGACGCTCCCTGCCGCGCTGCCCGAGGCCTTCTCCGCCGCGCCGCCCGAGGTGTTCCCGGAGGCGTTCACGATGCGGCTGGGCGCCTTCGGAGCCAGCTTGCCCCGCAGGGCCAGCAGGGTGACCAGGGCCACGGCGGTGGCCGCCAGCGGCACGAGGAACCCGTACGAGGAGCCGTGCGCGTCCGTCAGGCGTCCGGCCACGACCACGGCGATGGCCTGCCCGAAGGCGACCGCGCCGGTCAGCCAGGTGAAGGCCTCGGTGCGGGCGTTCGCCGGGATCAGCGATTCGACCATGGTGTAGCCGGTGATCAGGGCCGGGGCGATGCACAGGCCGACCAGCAGGCCGAGTGCGGCCAGCAGGACCGTCGAGTCGGCCGCCCACAGCAGCGACGCGGTGGCGGTCAGGCCGATGTAGCCGAGCAGCAGCCGGCGGCGCGGGCCGATCTTCCAGGCGATGGCGCCCATGGCGATGCCGGCGACCATGTTGCCGGCCGCGAAGATCCCGTACAGCAGGCCGTTGGCGCCCGGGTTGCCGATCTCGTTCGAGAAGGCGGCCAGCGAGACCTGCATGCCGCCGAAGACGGCGCCGATCCCGAGGAAGGCGACGATCAGGACGCGCAGGCCGGGGAAGGACAGGGCCGAGGCGCGCTTGGCGGCGCCGGCGACCTGGACGTGGGGCTTGGGCTGGGTGCCGCGCCGGGCGGCGAACAGCAGGCCGCCGATCAGGGTCAGGGTGGCCTCGGTGATCAGGCCGGCCGAGGGGTGCAGGCCGGTGCAGAGCGCGGTCGCCAGGACCGGGCCGACGACGAAGGTGAACTCGTCGGTGACGGACTCGAACGCGGCGGCGGTGGGCAGCAGCGGCGAGCCTTCGAGCTTGGCGGCCCAGCGGGCCCGGACCATCGGGCCGACCTGCGGCACGGAGGCGCCGGCCGGGATCGCGGCGGCCGCGAGCGCCAGGACCGGCGCGCCGGCCAGGGCGAGGGCGGCCAGGCCGCTCACGGCGGCGGCGTGGACCAGCACCACCGGCAGCAGCACGGCGCTCTGGCCGCGCCGGTCGGTCAGGTTGCCCATCACGGGGGCGCACAGCGCCATCGAGACGCCGGTGACGGCGGCGACGATGCCGGCGTTGGCGTAGGAGCCGGTGGTGTGCTGGACGAGCAGCAGGATGCTGATGGTCAGCATGCCGAAGGGCAGCCGGGCGGCGAAGCCGGGGAGAAGGAAGCCGAGGGCGCCGGGCGTGCGCAGGAGCTGCCCGTAGCCGGGTCGGGCGGACGTGTCGGTCGTGACCGCGGATGTCACGGCCTGGCCTTTCCGCTGCCTGGTAGAGCGTCCCCGTCTGCGGACGATGCTCCGCCTTGTGAGCGGCCGCACCCGTACATGTGGGAGCCCCGAGAGCTGTCCTCTTGCGCAGAACCGAGTGATACCTGGGCGCCCACTGCGGGGGGTGCCACGGCCGCTTTGCGGTCGCGCCAGCTCTGCGTCAGGCAGAGTTGGTTCGATATGGTGTGCCTTAATCATACAGGGGACGGCGCAAGTGCGCCCTGTGATTGTGCCGACAATGGATCTCTTCACCTGCGATTAACTGGAACTTCGCATTCCAGGGCCCCGTAAACGGGGCTATATCAGGCCACACCGCGCGAAAATTGGCAGAATTGGAACGTCGTTCTAGAACGTCACTCTAAAGCGCCGCTCCAGCGGGACGCTCCGGAACGACTCTTCCGAACGACGCTCCGGATGCCGCTACCGCGCCGCCCCGTTCCCCGTGCCGAGCCAGCCGGCGAGCTTGCCGCCGCGGGCCACGGCCCGCAGCCGCGCCTCGGCCGCGTCCCGGACCGGGTCGGTGGCCACCACCAGCAGCTCGTCCCCGCGCCGCAGCACGGTCGAGGGCGCCGGTACGAAGCTCTTCGCGTCCCGGACCACCAGGGTGACCGAGGCGCCGGCCGGGAGGCGCAGCTCGCCCACCTCGACGCCGTGCATCCGCGAGGCCGGCGGGATCGCGAAGGACAGCAGGTGTCCGCGCAGCTTCTCCAGCGGGGCCGACTCGATGCCGAGGTCGGAGGCGCCCTCCTGGGAGTCGCCGAGCTTCAGCTTGCGCGCCAGCCACGGCAGGGTCGGCCCCTGCACCAGGGTGTAGACGACGACCAGCACGAAGACGATGTTGAACACCCGGTCGCTGCCTTCGATCCCGGACACCATCGGGATGGTCGCCAGGATGATGGGCACGGCCCCGCGCAGGCCGGCCCACGACATCAGGGCCTGCTCCTGCCAGGGGATTCGGAAGGGCAGCAGGCTGATGAAGACCTCCAGCGGCCGCGCCACCATGGTGAGGACGAGGCCGATGGCCACGGCGGGCCAGAAGTCGTGCACCAGCTCGTGCGGGGTGACCAGCAGACCGAGCAGGACGAACATGCCGATCTGGGCGATCCAGCCGAGGCCGTCCGCGAAACCGCGGGTGGCGGGCCAGTGCGGGAGCTTCGCGTTCCCGAGCACCATGGCCGCCAGGTAGACGGCGAGGAAGCCGGAGCCGTGCGCGATGGCGCCCGCCGCGTAGGCCGTGATCGCGATGGCCATCACGGCGATGGGGTACAGGCCCGAGGCGGGCAGGGCCACGTGCCGCAGTCCGTACGCCCCCGCGAATCCGACGGTCAGGCCGATCGCGGCGCCGATGGCCAGCTCCAAGGCGATCTTCCCGAGCAGGACGTACCAGTCGTCCACCGGCCCGACGGTGGAGAAGGCGACGACGAGGATGACGACGGGAGCGTCGTTGAACCCGGACTCGGCTTCCAGTACGCCCGTGATCCGCGACGGCAGCGGCACCTTGCGCAGCACCGAGAAGACGGCCGCGGCGTCGGTCGAGGAGACGACCGCGCCGATCAGCAGGGCCTGGCGCCATTCGAGCCCGACGAGGTAGTGCGCGCCCGCCGCGGTCACGCCCACGCTGACGGCGACGCCGACCAGCGACAGCACGACCGCTGCCGGCAGGGCGGGTTTGATCTCTGTCCACTTGGTGCCCAGACCACCCTCGGCGAGGATGACGACGAGTGCGGCGTACCCGATGACCTGGGTCAGCTCGGCATTGTCGAAGACGACGTTGCCTATGCCGTCCTGGCCTATCGCGATGCCTATGCCGAGGTAGATGAGCAGGCTGGGCAGGCCGCTGCGTGAAGAGATGCGTACCGCCGCGACGGCGACGAGCAGCACGAGCGAGCAGACCAGCAGAAGCTCATTGAGCGTGTGGACAGTCAGTGGGCGACCCTTTCCTCAAAGCGCCGGAGGATCGGCTCGATCGGCGCGTTCGGCAAGTGTTTCGTTACCTTACCTAATCTTTGACGCTTTCTTGACGCGATACCCACATTGTGAAACGCCTGTTCGGCCCTGTCCTCACCAGCTCCACCCCTGGCGGATCATCGAGCCGGGTCCTGCGCCTATGGTTGCTCCCAGCACTCCCAGGACCACCCTGCCCCTCGAAGGACAGCGATGCCCGCCAACGAAACCGCTCCTCCCGCCAAGAAGAAGGGGCGACGTGCCCGTCTGATCGTGCTCGTACTGGTCCTGGCGCTGCTCGCGGGCCTCGGCTACGGGGCGTACTGGGGCGTCGACAGCGTGCGCGCCTCGTTCCCCCAGACGACCGGCTCCCTCAAGGTGCCGGGCCTGACCGGGACCGTCGACGTCAAGCGTGACGACCACGGCATTCCCCAGCTCTACGCGGACAACGACGAGGACCTCTTCCGCGCGCAGGGCTTCGTGCACGCCCAGGACCGGTTCTGGGAGATGGACGTACGCCGCCACATGACGTCCGGGCGGCTCTCCGAGATGTTCGGCTCCGGCCAGGTCGAGACCGACGCCTTCCTGCGCACGCTGGGCTGGCGGCAGGTCGCGCAAGAGGAGTTCGACAAGAAGCTCTCGCCCGAGACGAAGAAGTACCTGCAGGCCTACGCCGACGGGGTCAACGCGTACCTCAAGGGGAAGTCCGGCAAGGACCTCTCCGTCGAGCACGCGGCGCTGAAGCTCAGCGGTGACTACCGGCCCGAGCAGTGGTCGCCGGTGGACTCGGTGGCCTGGCTCAAGGCGATGGCCTGGGACCTGCGCGGCAACATGCAGGACGAGATCGACCGTGCGCTGATGTCGAGCAAGCTCACCCCGCAGCAGATCGACGAGCTCTACCCGCCCTACCCCTTCGACCGGAACAAGCCGATCGTCGAGGGCGGCAAGACCGACGGCGGCAAGTACGCCCCCCAGGGCACCGGCGGCTCGGGTTCGAACCGCGGCACCGGGACCGGCATGGGCACCGGCACCGGGACCGGCACGGGGACCGGATCGCTGGCCTCCGCCGGCGGCGGCACCTCCACCGGGCTGGCCGGCGACGCCACCGCCCAGGGCGCGACCGTGGGCCTGCGCACCCAGCTGACCTCGCTGGCCGAGACCCTGGACGAGATCCCGGCGATCCTCGGCCCCAACGGCAGCGGCATCGGCTCGAACTCCTGGGTGATCTCGGGCAAGTACACGACCACCGGCAAGCCGCTGCTCGCCAACGACCCGCACCTGTCCCCGCAGCTCCCCTCGGTCTGGTACCAGATGGGCCTGCACTGCCGCGCCGTCTCGGCCCAGTGCCAGTACGACGTGGCCGGCTACACCTTCTCCGGCATGCCCGGCGTGGTCATCGGCCACAACGCCGACATCGCCTGGGGCATGACCAACCTGGGCGCCGACGTCACCGACCTCTACCTGGAGCAGGTCAGGCCCGAGGGCTACGTCTACGACAACAAGGTCCTCCCCTTCACCACCCGTGAAGAGGAGATCAAGGTCGCGGGCGGCGCCAGCAAGAAGATCACCGTCCGCACCACCAACAACGGCCCGCTGATCTCCGACCGCAGCGAGGAGCTCGGCACCGTCGGCGCCCGGGCCCCCGTCGCCAGCTCGGCCCCCGACCGCGGCGACGGCTACGCGGTCGCCCTGCGCTGGACCGCCCTGGACCCGGGCAAGTCCATGGACGCGGTGTTCAAGCTCGACCGGGCCAAGGACTTCGACAGCTTCCGCGCCGCCGCGGCCGACTTCGAGGTGCCCTCCCAGAACCTGATCTACGCCGACAACAAGGGCCAGAGCGGCAACATCGGCTACCAGGCCCCGGGCCGCATCCCGGTCCGCGGCCAGGGCGACGGGCGCATGCCCGCGCCCGGCTGGGACTCCAAGTACGCCTGGAAGGGCGGCAGGGACGGCAACGCCGGCTACATCCCGCAGGGCGAGCTGCCCTGGGACCTCAACCCCGCCCGCGGCTACATCGTCACCGCCAACCAGGCCGTCGTCGAAGGCGGCACCGGCTCGGGCAAGTACCCGAACCTGCTGACCACCGACTGGGGCTACGGGGCCCGCAGCCAGCGGATCAACGACCTCATCGAGGCGAAGATCAAGGACAGCGGCAAGATCTCCACCGACGACATGCGCACCATGCAGATGGACAACAGCAGCGAGATCGCCGCGCTGCTGACGCCGATGCTCGCGAAGGTCGACGTGTCGGACCCGGCCGTGCGCTCCGCGCAGAAGCTCCTCGACGGGTGGAACTACACCCAGGAGCCCGATTCGGCCGCCGCCGCGTACTTCAACGCGGTCTGGCGCAACATCCTGAAGCTGTCCTTCGGCGACAAGATGCCGAAGGAGCTGCGCATCGAGGGCAGCTGCATGAACGTCAAGGGCGACGGCACCGGCCCCGCCGACGACCTGGCCAAGACGGTCCGCGAATGCGGCACCCGCGCCGCGGACTCGGCGCAGCCGGACGGCGGCGACCGCTGGTTCGAGGTGGTCCGCCGCCTGGTCAAGGACGAGAAGTCGCCCTGGTGGCAGTCGCCCGCGGCCCGCAACCAGCCGGCCGCCACCACCCGCGACGAGCTGTTCGCGCGCGCCATGGCGGACGCCCGCTGGGAGCTGACGGCCACGCTCGGCAAGGACCAGTCCACCTGGAGCTGGGGCCGCCTGCACCAGCTGACGCTGAAGAACCAGACGATCGGCACCGAGGGCCCCGGCTTCCTGCAGTGGCTCCTCAACCGCGGGCCGTGGAACCTGGGCGGCGGCGAGGCCACCGTCAACGCGACCGGCTGGAACGCCTCCAGCGGGTACGGGGTCACCTGGGTCCCGTCGATGCGGATGGTCGTGAACCTCAACGACCTGGACAAGTCCCGCTGGATCAACCTCACGGGCGCCTCGGGCCACGCCTACAACGGCCACTACACCGACCAGACCACGATGTGGGCCAAGGGCGAACTGCTGGACTGGCCCTTCGGCAAGGAGGCCGTCGACAAGGCGACGGTCGACACGCTGACCCTCAAGCCCGAGGGCTCATGAGCTGAAGCGGACCACCCCCGAGGGGGTGGCCACCGCCCGGACGGGGTGGTCGTGCGGTTCCTCCGGGACGTGCGCGACCACCTCGTCGTCGTAGAGGAGCACCACAAGCGCCGCGCTGCTGCCGGCCCGCTCCAGCCGGGCCAGGACCCGGTCGTAGGAGCCCCCGCCGCGCCCCAGCCGCACACCGCGCCGGTCCACCGCCAGCCCCGGCAGCAGGACGGCGTCCGCCCCGGCCACCGCGTCCGGCCCGAGCGCCGGCCCCGTCGGCTCCCAGAGCTGCATCTTCCCGGGGTGCGCGGCGGCGGCGAGGCTGCCGGGGCCCTCGTACGGCGCCCAGTCCAGGTCGTTGTCGGGCAGCAGCAGGGGCAGCAGGACGCGCTTGCCGGCCGCCCGCAGGGCGTCGAGCAGCTCGCGGGTGCCGGGTTCGGAGCCGACGGAGACGTACGCGGCCACCGTGGCGGCGCCGGCCAGTTCGGGCAGTCCGAGCGCCCGTACGGCGAGGGCGGCGGCGGCCCCTTCGCGGTCCCGCGGCGACAAGGCGCGGCGCGCGGCCAGGAGTTCTCGGCGCAGCGCGGCCTTCGCGGAAGCGGAGGAGAGGTTCTCGGTCACAGCGGATGCCAATTTCTTCGGTAAATAGGTACATAACTGGATCTACCTGCTGCGATCGCGTCAGGTGTTCGGCAGGACCCACTATCGTTCGGGGCATGACTATGTTGCACCCCGTGATCAAGAAGGCCGTGATTCCGGCCGCGGGCCTCGGTACTCGCTTCCTCCCGGCGACCAAGGCGACCCCGAAGGAAATGCTTCCTGTCGTGGACAAGCCGGCCATCCAGTACGTGGTCGAGGAAGCCGTGGGCGCCGGACTGGACGACGTACTCATGATCACGGGGCGTAACAAGCGCGCTCTGGAAGACCACTTCGACCGGAACTACGAACTGGAATCCGCGCTCATCGCCAAGGGCGACGACGACCGGCTGAAGAAGGTCCAGGAGTCCAGCGACCTGGCCACCATGCACTACGTCCGCCAGGGCGACCCGCGGGGCCTGGGCCACGCCGTGCTCTGCGCCGAGCCGCACGTGGGCCGCGAGCCCTTCGCCGTCCTCCTCGGCGACGACCTCATCGACCCGCGCGACCCGCTGCTGCGCCAGATGGCCGACATCCACGCCCGCACCGGCGGGACCGTCATCGCGCTGATGGAGGTGGACCCGGCCATGGTGCACCTCTACGGCTGCGCCGCCGTCGAGGCCACCGACGAGGACGACGTGGTCCGCATCACCGGACTCGTCGAGAAGCCGGACACGGCGGACGCCCCCAGCAACTACGCGGTCATCGGACGCTATGTCCTCAACCCCGCGATCTTCGACATACTGCGGGAGACCGAGCCGGGCCGCGGTGGGGAGATCCAGCTCACCGACGCCCTGCAGAAGCTGGCCGCGGACGAGAGCGTCGGCGGCCCGGTGCACGGCGTGGTCTTCCGCGGCCGCCGCTACGACACCGGCGACCGCGGGGACTATTTGCGGGCCATCGTCCGACTCGCGTGCGAGCGTGAGGACCTCGGCCCGGAGTTCCGCACCTGGCTTCACCGTTACGTCACGGAGGAGATGTAGCACCTTGAGCAGTTCCGCACCGCAGGACACCGGCCGGCAGCAGGACGAGCAGCGCCTCTGGTCGGTGGACGAGCACCTCGCGGACATCCTCGCCGCGGTCCGGCCGCTGGAGCCCATCGAGCTCCAGCTGCTCGACGCCCAGGGCTGCGTCCTGGTCGAGGACGTCACGGTGCCCGTCGCCCTGCCGCCCTTCGACAACAGCTCCATGGACGGCTACGCCGTCCGCACGGCCGATGTCCAGGGGGCGAGCGAGGAGTTCCCCGCGGTGCTGACGGTCATCGGGGACGTCGCGGCCGGCAGCGGCGAGCTGCCGACCGTGGGCCCCGGCGAGGCCGCCCGCATCATGACGGGCGCCCCGCTCCCACCCGGTGCGCAAGCCGTCGTCCCGGTCGAGTGGACCGACGGCGGGACCGGCGGCGGCGCCGCCTCCGGCATGACCCCGGCCAGCGCCGCCCCCGAGGGCGCGGCGGGCGAGGTGCGGGTGCACCGGGCGGCCGAGGCCCGGGCGCACGTCCGCTCGCGCGGCAGCGACGTCCAGGCCGGGGACCTCGCGCTGGCCGCGGGCACCGTCCTCGGGCCGCCGCAGATCGCCCTGCTGGCCGCCGTCGGGCGGGGCACCGTCCGGGTGCGGCCGCGCCCCCGCGTGGTGGTCCTGTCCACCGGCAGCGAGCTGGTGCAGCCCGGCGAGGCGCTGGCCGCCGGGACGATCTACGACTCCAACAGCTTTGCGCTCGCAGCGGCCGCGCGGGACGCCGGGGCCATCGCCTACCGGGTGGGGGCCGTGGCCGATGACGCCGAGGTCCTGCGCGCCACCATCGAGGACCAGCTGATCCGGGCCGACCTGCTGGTCACCACCGGCGGGGTCAGCGTCGGCGCGTACGACGTGGTGAAGGAGGCGCTGACCGCCGTGTCCAGCGGCGACGAGGACGTAGACGGGGCCGGCATCGACTTCCGCAAGCTCGCCATGCAGCCCGGCAAGCCCCAGGGCTTCGGCTCCGTCGGCCCCGACCACACCCCGCTGCTGGCGCTGCCGGGCAACCCGGTCTCCTCGTACGTCTCCTTCGAGCTGTTCGTGCGCCCCGCGATCCGTGCGCTCATGGGCCTGCCGGAGTCCGAGGTGAGCCGGCCGAGCGTGCGCGCGGTGCTGAAGGCCGACCGGGGGATCAGTTCGCCGGCCGGCCGCCGCCAGTTCCTGCGCGGCGCGTACGACGCCCAGAGCGGCACGGTCAGCCCGGTCGGCGGATCCGGCTCCCATCTCATTGCCGCACTGGCGCACGCCGACTCCCTCATGGTGGTCCCGGAGGACGTCACCTCGGTGGAGCCCGGGGCCGAGCTGGAAGTGGTCCTGCTCGGCTGAAGCGGGGCCGGTGCGGGTAGCGTGTTGCACCACACAGGCCCCCGGGGGCCCGGACGGAAGCGGCGCGCAGATCATGAGTACGCAGAGCAGGCTGACCCACATCGACGAGGCCGGCGCGGCCCGGATGGTCGACGTGTCCGAGAAGGACGTCACCACCCGCACGGCGCGCGCCAGCGGACGGGTGCTCGTGTCCCCCCGCGTGATCGAACTGCTGCGCGGCGAGGGCGTCCCCAAGGGCGACGCCCTCGCCACCGCGCGGATCGCCGGGATCATGGGCGCCAAGAGGACCCCGGACCTGATCCCGCTCTGCCACCCGCTGGCCGTCTCGGGCGTCACGGTGGACCTGTCGGTCGCCGACGACGCCGTGGAGATCCTCGCGACGGTGAAGACCACCGACCGCACGGGGGTCGAGATGGAGGCGCTGACCGCCGTCGCGGTCGCCGGACTGACCGTCGTCGACATGGTCAAGGCCGTCGACAAGGGCGCCGTCATCACCGACGTCCGGGTGGAGGAGAAGACCGGCGGCAAGTCCGGCGACTGGAACCGCTCGTGAACGCCCCGCGCGGCGGCGAGGTGCACAGCCACCTCCCCGCGACCGGTGAGGCCTGGGCGGCCGAGCCGCCCCGCGCCGCCGCGGGCCCCTCACTGCGGGCCCTGGTGGTCACCGCCTCGAACCGGGCCTCGCAGGGCGTGTACGCCGACCGGGGCGGCCCGCTGCTCACCGCGGCGCTGGAAGGACTCGGCTTCGCCGTGGACGGGCCCCGGGTGGTACCGGACGGCGATCCCGTCGGCCAGGCGCTGCGCGAGGGCGTGGCCGCCGGCTACGACGTCATCCTGACCACCGGCGGCACCGGCATCTCGCCCACCGACCGGACCCCGGACGCCACCGCGAAGGTGCTGGACTACGAGATCCCGGGCATCCCGCAGGCGATCCGCGCCGAAGGGCTTGCGAAGGTACCGACCGCGGCCCTGTCACGGGGCCTGGCGGGCGTGGCCGGGCACACCCTCATCGTCAACCTGCCGGGCTCCACGGGCGGGGTCCGCGACGGACTCGCCGTGCTCTCCCGGCTGCTCCTGCACGCCGTGGACCAGATCCGGGGCGGCGACCACCCCCGGCCGGGCGAGGACGCGAGACCCTCCGGGAGCGCGAGCTGAACGGCCCCTCCTGGCCGGTGGTCCTGACGGACGGCCCCGTCACGCTGCGCCCGATAAGGCTGCGGGACCAGAAGGCCTGGCGCGAGGTCAACCGGCGCAACCGGGAATGGCTGCGGCCGTGGGAGGCCACGATCCCGCCGCCCGCGCCCTGGGGCCCGGTGGTCCACCGGCCGACGTACCGCCAGATGGTGCGCCACCTGCGGGCGGAGGCGAACGCGGGCCGGATGCTGCCCTTTGTCATCGAGTACGAGGGCCGGCTCGTCGGCCAGCTGACGGTCGCGGGGATCACCTGGGGCTCGATGTGCGCGGGGCACGTCGGCTACTGGGTTGACCGCGAGGTGGCGGGCCGCGGGGTGATGCCGACGGCGGTCGCCCTCGCCGTCGACCACTGCTTCGGCAAGGTCGGCCTGCACCGCATCGAGGTGTGCATCCGGCCGGAGAACGGCCCGAGCCGGCGGGTGGTGGAGAAGCTGGGGCTCCGCGAGGAGGGACTGCGGCCGCGCTACCTGCACATCGACGGGGCCTGGCGCGACCACCTCGTGTACGCCGTCACGGTCGAGGAAGCGCCGGAAGGGCTGCTGCGCCGCTGGCACCGGACGCGGCACCGGGAGATCCCGCCGAAATGAAAAGCGAATGCCAGTTCGAATTCAGGGCCCGGCGAGCCGATTCGCCCATAACCTGATCCGAAGAATCACAAAAAAAGTCCGTGATATCAGCGAGATCGTGCGACACACCGGCCCGATTGGCCGATCCCTTCGTCCGCGCCCCTCTACGGTGTGAGGTGTGAGCAGCAGCGGCCTCATCTACGCAGTCATTGTGGGGGCCTGGGCCGCCTACTTGGTGCCCATGTGGCTCCGGAGGCAGGACGAGCTGAACGAAGCCCGTCCGACGGAACGCTTCTCCACTGCCATCCGGCTGCTTTCCGGCCGGGCGGGAATGGAGCGCCGTTACGCCAAGGGGCTGCGTGAACGCGGTACCGACGCAGCGGATCCCCCGCCCCACGCGGACCCGGACGCGGTCACGGAATCGGTCGATTCCGCCGACCTGGACGCCCGGGCCTTCGTCGTGCCCCCGACCCGGACGGAGCAGCCGCGGTCGGCCGCCGCGGGGCGGGAGCAGCGCGCGGAGCGGGCCCGGCGCGAGCAGCGCCTCCAGGTCCTCGCCCGGCGCCGGCGCACCACCGCGCTCCTCTTCCTCGTCTTCACCCTCGGTGCGGTCGTCGCGGCGGTCGGCGGGCTCGGCTACCTGTGGGCCCCCGCGGTCCCGGCCCTGCTGCTGAGTTCGTACATCGTGCACCTGCGGGCCCAGGAGCGGCGGCGCTACGAGTTCACCATGGACCGGCGGCGCGCCGAGGCGGCCGCCCGGCAGCTGCGCGAGAGCCGGCCGCGCCGGCGCGAGCCGGAGGCCGCGGCGGACACCGAACCGGACCCTGCCCCACCGGTCTCCCCGCAAGAAGCGGGCCGCCGGGCGCTGGTCGAACAGACCGACCACGCGGAGTGGGTGGACCAGCAGCGCGAGCGTGAGCGCGGCCCCGCCCGCGGTGACAGCTGGGAGCCGGTCCCGGTCCCGCTGCCGACGTACGTGACGGCCCCGGTCGCACCCCGCGCCACCGGCCCCGCGGCGCCGGACGCCTGGAGCGCGACCCGCTCCAGCACCGCCGAGCCCACGGAACCCCGGCTGCGCGCCCAGCCGCAGACCCCCGCGCCGGAGCCCAAGGCCCAGCCGGCCACGCCCCGCCCCCGGGGCCGGGAGCGCGGCCGTACGCCGCTCTTCGACCAGTACGAGAGCGACGAGCGTCCACGAGCTGCGAACGAATGATCGGTGACCTGCGCGGACGCTCACACAAACCGGTTTTGGAGCACCCGCGCGGGGATGCTAATGTTTCACACGTCGCAAGGGCCTGTGGCGCAGTCTGGTAGCGCACCTCGTTCGCATCGAGGGGGTCTGGGGTTCAAATCCCCACAGGTCCACACACGACAGTTCGCGGGTAGCTCCCGGGAACGTCACGAGATCCCGTCCGGTCGCAAGACCGGGCGGGATCTCTGCGTTTGCGCGAGGAGTTGGGGGCCGCCGGCCCCAACGGAGCGGGAAGCCCCGGCAGTTGGCGGGGAGCGGGGCCGGGGCCCGGCCGCGTCGGCCGGGCCGCCGGGGTCCGGTCCGGCTCGTCGGGCGGCTCAGGGGGTCTGCAGGGGTTTGGCCATGCAGATGCTGGAGTCGTGGAAGCGGTAGTAGCCGAACTTCGTCACCGTCGTGTAGCCCTCGGAGGCGTACAGGGCGACCGCCTCGGGCTGCTGGTCGCCGGTCTCCAGGACCATGCGGACCCGGCCGGCCGCGCGGGCGTCGCGTTCCAGTTCCGCCAGGATCCGGCGGGCCAGGCCGAGGCCGCGGGCCCCGGGTATGACGTACATGCGCTTCAGCTCGGCGTCGCCGTCCGCGTACCCCTCCTCGTTCTTCTCGTGGCTGCGCCAGCCGCCGCTGGCGACCGGGACGCCGGCGGCGTCGTACGCGAGCAGGTAGCGGCCCCTGGGCGGGACGAACATCGCCGGGTCGAGGAAGGTGAGATCACCCTCGCCCCCGTACCTGGCCTCGTACTCGAGCTGGACCTGGTCGTTGAGCTCCACCGCGTCGGGGTGGTCGTACGGCACGGTGCGGAGGCGGATCCCATGAGACATCCGGACATCGTACGGAAGGGTCCGGCTAAGGTGCTCGGATGCTCACTGTGACCTCCGTGAATGTCAATGGGATCCGCGCCGCCGCCAAGAAGGGCTTCGGGGCGTGGCTTGCGGGATCCGACGCCGACGTGGTGTGCCTCCAGGAGGTACGGGCCGAGGAGGGGCAGATCCCGGCGGAGGTCCACCGGCCCGAGGGATGGCACACCGCCTTCGCACCGGCCGCGGCCAAGGGCCGTGCCGGGGTCGCGCTGTACACGCGCCGGGCGCCGGAGGCCGTCCGGATCGGGTTCGGCAGCGACGAGTTCGACGCCGCCGGGCGGTACATCGAGGCGGACCTGCCCGGGGTGACCGTCGCGAGCCTCTACCTGCCCTCCGGGGAGGCGGGCACCGGGAAGCAGGACGAGAAGTACCGGTTCATGGCGGAGTTCCTGCCGTACCTGCGGGAGTTGCGGGCGCGGGCCGCCGCCGACGGCCGCGAGGTCGTGGTCTGCGGGGACTGGAACATCTGCCACCGGGAAGCCGACCTGAAGAACTGGAAGACCAACCGCAGGAACGCCGGCTTCCTCCCCGAGGAGCGGGAGTGGCTGGGGCAGGTCTACGACGAGGCGGGCGCCGGGTACGTCGACGTGGTGCGCGCGCTGCACCCCGACACGGAGGGCCCCTACTCCTGGTGGTCCTACCGCGGCCGCGCCTTCGACAACGACGCCGGCTGGCGGATCGACCTCCAGGTGGCGACCCCGCGGCTGGCCGGCCGGGCCGTGAAGGCCTTCGTCGAGCGCGCCGAGACGCACCCCGAGCGCTGGTCCGACCACGCACCCGTGACCGTGGTCTACGAACTCGGCTCCTGACCGGAGGCCAGCAGGCGGTCCAGCGCCATGCCCAGCTCCGCCTCCACGACGCTCTTCGCGAGCGGGCGCAGGCGGGGCAGGGCGTCCGGCGCCAGATGGGCCGAGACCAGGTCGCTGAACAGGGCCGCCATCGCGTCCGCGTGCTCGCGGACCAGGCGGCCGGTCTCCAGGACGGCCGCGAGCGGGACGCCCTCGCGGACCAGGGCCGAGGAGACGTCCAGCAGGCGCCTGCTGACGTGCACGATCTCGTCGCCGTCGGTGGCGAGGTAGCCGAGGTCCAGTGAGGCGGCCAGGTTCTCCGGGGTGACCTCGCCCTCGAAGTAGTCGGCCAGCGCCTCCGGGGTGAGCCGGACCGGGGTCTCCTCCGACCAGCCGATGCCCAGCAGTTCGCCGAGCTGGCCGACGTCGCGGCCGTTCTCGAAGGCGGCGGTCAGCTCGGCGATGCCGCCGAGGGTGTGGCCGCGCTCCAGCAGGGCCGCGATGGTGTGCAGCCGGGCCAGGTGGTGGTCGTCGTACCAGGCGATGCGGCCCTCGCGACGGGGTGGCGGCAGCAGCTTGCGCTCCCGGTAGAAGCGCAGGGTGCGCACCGGGATGCCGGCCGCCTCGGCCAGCTCCTCCGTACGGTATTCGCGCACGGTCTTCGCTTCCGTCTCATCCTTCGCCACGGGCGCAGCCTATGGCGTACCGGCAGTAACTTTCCGGTCGCGACCCCTACCCATGAGTACGGGGCTGCTCTACTCTCCCGATTGTGCCAGTAATTGCTGGCAGCGTCGGCGGTGTGTGCGGCGCGGTGATGGCAGGGCATGGCGTGGCTGGGACTGCGGATCAAGCGGAAGCGGAAGGCGGCGGGCATGGGCGGCATGGGCGGGCGCGAGGAGCGCGAGCACGTACGAGTGGCAGTGATCGGGTCGGGGTTCGGCGGGCTCGGCGCCGCCGTCCGGCTGCGCCGGGAGGGAATCACCGACTTCGTCGTGCTGGAACGGGCCGACTCGGTCGGCGGGACCTGGCGCGACAACAGCTACCCCGGGTGCGCCTGCGACGTCCCGTCGCACCTGTACTCCTTCTCCTTCGCGCCCAACCCCGACTGGCCCCGGACCTTCTCCGGGCAGCCGCACATCCGGGCGTACCTGGAGCACGTCGCCGACACCTTCGGGCTGAGGCCGCACGTCCGGCTGAACTCGGACGTGCAGCTGATGCGCTGGGACGCGCAGGAGCTGCGCTGGGAGATCGAGACCTCCTCCGGCGGGCTGACGGCCGACGTGGTGGTGTCGGCCACCGGCCCGCTGTCCGACCCGAAGACGCCGGAGATCCCCGGGCTCGACGGCTTCCCCGGCAAGGTCTTCCACTCCGCGCGCTGGGACCACGACTACGACCTGGCCGGCAAGCGCGTCGCCATGATCGGCACGGGCGCCTCCGCCATCCAGATCGTGCCGGCCATCGCGCCGCAGGTGGAGCGGCTCACGCTCTTCCAGCGGACCCCGCCGTGGGTGATGCCCCGCACCGACCGGGCCATCACCGCGGCGGAGCGCTGGCTGCACCGCCGGCTGCCCTTCACCCGCGCCGCGCGGCGCGGGCTGCTGTGGGGGATCCGGGAGCTGCAGGTCAGCGCCTTCACCAAGCGCCCCAAGCAGCTGGGGCTGGTCGAGTCGCTCGCCAAGGCCAACATGGCGCGCTCGATCAAGGACCCGGAGCTGCGCGCCAAGCTGACGCCGTCCTACCGCATCGGCTGCAAGCGCATCCTGCTCTCCAGCGAGTACTACCCCGCCCTGGCCCGGCCCGACGTGGACCTGGTCGCCTCCGGGCTCAAGGAGGTCCGCGGATCGGTGCTGGTCGCCGAGGACGGAACCGAGACCGAGGTCGACGCGATCATCTTCGGCACCGGCTTCCACGTCACCGACATGCCGATCGCCGACCGGGTGGTGGGCGCGCAGGGCACGACCTTGGCGGACGAGTGGAAGGACGGGATGCAGTCGCTGCGCGGGGCCACCGCGGCGGGCTTCCCCAACTGGATGACGATCATCGGGCCCAACACGGGTCTCGGGAACAGCTCGATGATCCTCATGATCGAGTCCCAGCTCGCCTACATGGCCGACTACCTGCGCCAGCTCGGCGTGCTGGGCGGGCGGGTGGCGCTCGCCGCCCGGCCCTCCGCCGTGAACCGGTGGAACCGGCACGTGCAGGCCCGCATGGAACGCACGGTGTGGAACACCGGCGGATGCACCAGCTGGTACCTGGACGCGCAGGGCCGCAACACCACGGTCTGGCCGGGCACCACCGGCGAGTTCCGCCGCGAGACGCGCAGCGTCGACCTCGCGGAGTACGAGGTCCTGCGGATCAAGGACCGGGAGCGGGCCCCCGCGCTCGCCGCGGTGGTCCCGGCGGGCGGCGGCGCAGCCGGGTCCGCCGCGCCGCCCGCCCCCGCGCAGGCCGCCGTGCAGGCGCCCGCCGAGGAGGGCGCCGCGTGAGCCGCCTGATGCACGTCTCCAGCGGGCCCTACGCCCCGCCCGCCGCGCGGCGCGAACTCGTCGCCGTCTCCGCCGACGGGGCCCGCCTGCACGTCGAGGTGCACGGCGAGGACGGGGCGCCGGCCGTGGTCCTGGCGCACGGCTGGACCTGCTCCACCGCGTTCTGGGCCGCGCAGGTGCGGGACCTGGCCGAGGACCACCGGGTCATCGCCTACGACCAGCGCGGCCACGGCCGCAGCCCCGCCGCCCGGGCGCACAGCACCGGCGCCCTCGCCGACGACCTGGTGGCCGTCCTCGGCGCCGTCCTCGCTCCCGGGGAGCGGGCGGTGCTCGCCGGGCACTCCATGGGCGGGATGACGATCATGGCGGCGGCCGGCCGGCCGGAGTTCGCCGAGCACGCCGCGGCCGTGCTGCTGTGCAGCACCGGCAGCGCCCGGCTGGTGGAGGAGGCGCTCGTCCTGCCGGTGCGCGCCGGGCGGCTGCGGACCCGCGTCACCGGCGCGATCCTCGGCTCCCGCGCCCCTCTGGGGCCCGTCACGCCGGTCGCCCGCAAGGTGCTCAAGTACGCCACCATGGGCCCCGGCTCCGCGCCCGACAAGGTCGAGGCCTGTGCCCGGATCGTGCACGCCTGCCCCACCGGGGTCCGCCGGGCCTGGTCGCAGGTGCTGTCCGGGCTGGACCTGGAGGCCGAGCTGGCCGGGCTGACCGTGCCCACCGCGGTCATCGCCGGCGCGCGGGACCGGCTGACCCCCGTGGTGCACGCCCGGGCGATCGCCGCCGCGCTGCCCGACTGCGTGGGGCTGACCGAGCTCCCCGGCATCGGCCACATGACCCCGATAGAGGCCCCCGAGGCCGTCACGACCGCGGTGCGCGAGCTGAGCGCCCGCCACCTGTCCGCACCGCAGAAGGAGAAGACCCCGTGAGCCCTCGCAGGAGCCTGGAAGGCCAGGTGGCCGTCGTCACCGGCGCCGCCCGCGGAGTCGGCGAGCTGCTCGCCCGCAAACTCTCCGCGCGGGGCGCGAAGGTCGCCCTCGTCGGCCTGGAGCCGGATGCCCTCAAGGAGGTCTCCGAGCGGCTGCACACCGAAAGCGACCACTGGCACGCCGACGTCACCGACCACGAGGCCATGGCCCGGGTCGCGCAGGAGGTCAAGGCGCGGTTCGGCAAGGTCGACATCGTCGTCGCCAACGCGGGCGTGGCCTCCGGCGGTCCCTTTGCGGACTCCGACCCCGACGCCTGGCGCCGGGTGATCGAGGTCAACCTCATCGGCGGCGCCGTCACCGGGCGGGCCTTCCTGCCCGTCCTGACGGAGAGCCGCGGGTACTTCCTGCAGATAGCCTCGCTCGCCGCGATCACCCCGGCGCCGATGATGACCGCGTACTGCGCCTCCAAGTCGGGGGTCGAGGCCTTCGCCCACTGCCTGCGCGCCGAGGTCGGTTACAAGGGCGTCAAGGTCGGGGTGGGCTACCTGTCCTGGACCGACACCGACATGGTGCGCGGCGCCGACCAGGACGAGGTCATGCGGGAACTGCGCGGGCGGCTGCCGTGGCCCGCGAACCGCACGTACCCGCTGGAGCCGGCCGTCGACCGGATCGTCGCGGGCATCGAGCGGCGCTCCGCCCACGTGTACGCGCAGTGGTGGCTGCGCGGCATGCAGGGCGTGCGCGGCTACCTGCCGGGGATCATCGGGGCGGTCGGACAGCGCGAGATGAAGCGGTTCGAGCCCCGACTCGGCACGGTCTCCACGGGACTCGTGGGGGCCGGCGGGGCGGCGGACGAGCAGGAGCGGAGCCGGCGCATCTAGCCGGAATGCGAAGGATGTCCTTGCGTGCCAGGCTGGGCGGGGCCACGCCCCGACACCCTTCCAGGAGGGAAAGCATGGGTCTCAAGGACCAGTTCCAGGACAAGGCGAAGCAACTCGCCGAGCAGGCCAAGGCCAGGGCGCAGGACGCCCGGGGCAGGGCCGCCGAGCGTTCCCCGCAGGCCGGGCAGGAGCCGAAGGCACGGGCCGACCGGGCCCGTGACTCCTTCGACAGCGGCTTCGAGGACTGACCGGGTCCCGGCCGCCGTCGGCACCCCGCAGGGCCCGGTCCGCAGCGCTGCTGCGGGCCGGGCCCCACGGGGTCCGGGCGGGGGGCCGGGGTCAGCGCGGGGGCAGCTTCGGGCGGCGCCGGTCCGGCACGTCGGTGTAGCCGGGCGGCTGCAGGGCCGGGTCCTGCTCCAGCAGTTCCAGCGCCAGGTGCACCGCGTCGTCGAGCTGCGCGTGCCGGCCCTCGGCCCAGTCGAGCGGGGTGCGCAGGATCGCGAGGTCCGGTTCCACCCCGTGGTTCTCCACCGACCAGCCGTACTCGGGGAACCAGGCGGCGTTCATCGGCACCGTGATCACCGTGCCGTCGCCCAGGGTGTGCCGGCCGGTCATGCCGACCACCCCGCCCCAGGTGCGCTGGCCGACCACCGGGCCCAGCCCCAGCAGCTTGAACGCCGCGGTGATCATGTCGCCGTCGGAGGCGGTGGCCTCGTCGGCCAGGGCCACGATCGGACCGCGGGGCGCGTTGGAGGCGTACGAGACGGGCTGGGCCCCGCGCGTCAGGTCCCAGCCGAGGATCGACCGGGTCAGCTTCTCCACCACCAGCTCGCTGATGTGCCCGCCCGCATTGCCGCGCACGTCCACGATCAGGGCCGGCCGGGACATCTCCATGCGCAGGTCCCGGTTGAACTGCGCCCAGCCCGAGCCGCCCATGTCGGGGATGTGGAGGTACCCGCAGCGGCCGCCGCTGATCTCCCGGACCACCGCGCGCCGCTTGGCCACCCAGTCCTGGTAGCGCAGCGGCCGTTCGTCGATCAGCGGGACGACGGCGACCCGGCGGGCCCGCTCCGGGCCCTCCACCGGGCGGAAGGTCAGCTCCACGGTGGTCCCGCCGGCCGCCGCGAGGAGCGGGGCGGGTCCGGTCACCGGGTCCACCGGGCGCCCGTCCACATGGGTCAGCTCGGCGCCCTCGCGGATGCCGGTGCCCGCCAGCGGGGAGCGGGCCTTGGAGTCCGAGGACTCGCCGGGCAGGATCCGGCTGACCACCCACGCCCCGTCCCGGCAGACGAGGTTGGCGCCGAGCAGGCCGATGGCCCGCTGGTAGTGCGGAGGGCCCTCGTTGCGGCGGGCGGGGGAGACGTAGGCGTGCGAGGTGCCGAGTTCGCCGAGGACCTCGCGCAGCAGGTCGGCGAACTCGTCCGGTGAGGCGACCCGTTCCACCAGCGGCCGGTACTGGGACAGCACCGCGTCCCAGTCGATGCCGCACATGTCCGGCTCCCAGAAGTAGGCACGGATGATCCGTCCCGCCTCCTCGAAGGCCTGGCGCCACTCGGCCGCCGGGTCCACCTCGTGCAGGATCCGCCGCAGGTCCAGGTAGACGGTCGAGTCGCTGTCACCGGACTCGGTGGCCGGGACGGCCCGCAGGTCGCCGTCGTCGTTGACCACCAGCCGGGTGCCGTCGCCGCTGAGCGCGAACCAGTCCAGGCCCGAGGCCAGTTCGGTCTTGCGGGCCTTGGTCAGGTCGAAGTGCTCCAGGGTGGGCTTGCCGCTGGTGTCGGAGGGGTTGGCGAAGGTCTCGCCGAGCGCGCCGGAGATCGGCCAGCGCAGCCAGACCAGTCCGCCGCCGCTCACCGGGTACAGGGCCGAGTACTTCGACGCCGACACGGGGAACGGCGTGACCCGGCTCTCCAGCCCCTCCACCTCCACGGTCACCGAGCCGTCGCCCGAGTCGGAGTCGCCCTCGACCGGGTCGAGACCGCCGGCGGCCGGGCGGCCGTCGGGGGTGAAGGCGAAGGGGGAGTTGGTCGCCGAGGACAGCGGCACCAGGTACGGGCGGCAGCCCAGCGGGAAGGACAGGTCGCCGGTGTGCACGTCGTAGACCGGGTCGAAGCCGCGCCACGACAGGAAGGCGAGGTAGCGGCCGTCGCGGGTGAAGACCGGGCTCTCGTCCTCGAAGCGGCCGTTGGTGACGTCGATGACGGTGGGCGCGCCCGGACCGGAGATCCGCGCCATCCTGATCGACCGCAGCGAGCGCCCGATGCCCGGGTGCGACCAGGTCAGCCAGCACCCGTCGGGGGAGAACGCCAGGTCGGTGACGGGCCCGTTGTCGGAGCGCACCAGCTCGGTGACCTCACCGTCGGACTCCTCGGCGGCGTCGACGAGCAGCAGGCGCCCGTCGTGGGAGGCGAGGGCGAGGCGTTCGCCGTCCGGGTCGGACAGCAGCTCCAGGACGCGGCCCAGCCTGCCGGAGGCCAGCCGGCGCGGGGCGCGCTCCCCGGAGGCCCGCGGCAGGGAGGCGATCTCGATCGCGTCCTCGCCCTCGGCGTCGGTCACGTAGGCGACCTGTCCGCTGCTGCCGAGCATCTCGGGCAGCCGCACCCGCACCCCGGGGGAGTCGGCGATGGTGCGGGCCGGGCCGTCGCGGTGGGTCAGCCAGTACAGGCTGCCGCGCACCACGACCGCGCTGGCCCGGCCGGTGGTGTCGACGGAGAGCGAGTCCACGTGGCTGGCGGCCGGGATCTGGTAGGGGCGGCGGCCCGCGCGGGGTCCCCCCAGCCGTACCCGGAGCTTGCGCGGGACGGCGTCCGGGGCGAGGGAGTCCACGAGCCAGAGGTCCCCGGCGCACTGGTAGACGACCCGGGTGCCGTCGGTGGAGGCGTGCCGGGCGTAGAACTCGTCGTGGTCGGTGTGCCGGCGCAGGTCGGTGCCGTCGGGCCGGCAGGAGTAGAGGTTGCCGACGCCCTCGTGGTCGGAGAGGAAGGCGATCCGGCCGCCCACGAACATCGGGGAGTCGAGGTGGCCCTCGACGTCCTCCAGCAGGCGTACGCCGTGCAGCCACAGCCGCCCGGTGGCGCCGCCGCGGTAGCGCTTCCAGGCGGCGGGCTCGTGCGGGGGCTTGCCGGTGAGGAGCAGGGAGCGGCGCTCGCCGTCGGCTCCGGCGTGCACCTGGATGTCGGAGACGGGCCCCCAGGGCAGGCGGCCGCCCGGGCTGCCGTCGGTGGGGAGGCTGTACGCCCAGGCGAAGTAGGAGAAGGGCTGGCCGTGCGAGGAGACGGCCAGGATGTCGCTGCGGCCGTCCTCGTCGGGCGGGGTCCAGCCGCAGACGCGGGTGTCGGTGGCGCCCCAGTGGCTGAGCTGGCGGGCCGGGCCGCCGTCGACGGGGGCGAGGTGGATCTCGGGGTCGAGGCTGCGCCAGGTGGTGAAGGCGATGTGGCGGCCGTCGGGGGAGAAGCGCGGGTGGCTGACCCGCGTCCGGTCGACGGTGATCCGCCAGGCCCGGCCGGGAGTCTGTCCGTCGGGGACGAGGGGGGCGACCCACAGGTCGTCCTCGGTGGCGAAACACAGCAGGTCATCGTGCAGGTGCGGGAAACGGAGGTACGCGACGTCGTGACTCACCCCCCAATGCTTTCCGCGCGGGAGGGCCCTGGCAACTCGTACAGGTGATCCATGACACGCTCCCGAGCGAAACGGAACGGTTTCGTTTCGATGGGTGCGGGGGTATGGTTTCCGGTGTACGGAACAGTTTCGTTCGGACGGGAGATGCGGCGATGACCGAAGCGATGGCGGCTCGGCGCAGCCGCATCACCCCCGAGCGGCAGGCCGAACTGCACGAAGCGGTGCTCGACCTCCTGCGCGACGTCGGCTACGAAGCGCTGACCATGGACGCGATCGCCGCCCGCACCAAGTCCAGCAAGGCCACCCTCTACCGCCAGTGGGGGAGCAAGCCCGAGCTGGTCGCCAAGGCCCTCCGGTGCACGCAGCCCGTCTCGCTGCGTGAGATCGACACGGGCACCCTGCGCGGGGACTTCGCGCGCATGGTGGAGCACTCCGACGACGCGCAGATGGCCAAGGACACCGCACTGATGCGGGGTCTGGCCCACGCCGTCCACGAGAGCCCGGAGCTCCACAAGGCGCTGCGCGACCTCCTGGTCGACCCGGAGCTCAACGGCCTCCAGGCGATGCTGCAGCGCGCGGTGGACCGGGGCGAGATCCGCCCGGACTGCCCCGCCCTGGACTTCGTACCGCACATGCTCATCGGGGCGTTCATCGCGCTCCCGCTGATCGAGGACCGCTCGGTGGACCGGGCTTTCCTCGGTGACTTCATCGAAGCCGTGGTCTTCCCCGCCCTCGGCATCTGATCCACCCCGTCCCCGAAGCTCCGCCGCTGTTCCTGACACGCCGCTCTCGTCGTCGGGCCGGCTCTCCACGCCCTGATCCGCACCGGATCCATCCCACGACCTGAACGGGAGAACCACCGACGTGGCCACCTTCCTCTACCGACTCGGCAGGGGCGCCTTCCGGCGCCGCCGATTCGTCGCCCTCGTCTGGGTGGCGCTGCTGTTCGTCGCCGGCTTCGGCGCGGCTTCGGCGTCCGCCCCCACCTCCGGCTCGTTCTCCATACCCGGCACGGAGGCCCAGAAGGCCTTCGACCTGCTGGACAAGAAGTTCCCGGGCATGGCCGCCGACGGCGCCACCGCCCGCATCGTCATCAAGGCCCCGGACGGCGCGAAGGTCACCGACCCGGGCACCAAGGCCCAGGTCGAGAAGATCGTCGAGGACCTGAAGTCCGGTCCGGGCAAGGACCAGATCTCCTCGGTCGCCGACCCGTACCAGACGCAGGCCGTGAGCCAGGACGGCTCCACCGCCTACATCAGCACCAAGTACAAGGTCAGCGGCATGGAGCTGACCGACGTGGCCCGTGACGCGCTGAAGGACTCCGGCAAGGAGCCCCAGGCGCAGGGGCTCACCGTCGAGATCGGCGGCGACGCGCTGATGGCGGCCCCCGAGACGGGGTCCGGAGAGATCATCGGCATCCTGATCGCCGCGATCGTCCTCGTGATCACCTTCGGTTCGCTGATCGCGGCCGGGCTGCCACTGCTGACCGCGCTGATCGGCGTGGGCATCGGCGTCTCCTCGATCACCGCGCTCGCCAACGTGCTGGACCTCGGCAGCACCACCTCCACCCTGGCGATGATGATCGGCCTCGCGGTCGGCATCGACTACGCCCTCTTCATCGTCTCCCGCTACCGCGCGGAGCTCGCCGAGGGCCGCGAGCGGGACGAGGCCGCGGGACGGGCCGCCGGAACCGCTGGTTCCGCCGTGGTGTTCGCCGGTCTGACCGTGGTCATCGCCCTCGTGGGCCTGGCCGTCGTCAACATCCCGATGCTCACCAAGATGGGCGTCGCGGCTGCCGGAACCGTGGTCATCGCGGTCCTGGTCGCCCTCACCCTGGTCCCGGCCATCCTCGGCTTCGCGGGCAGGAAGGTCCTGCCGGCCGGCGAGAAGAGCAAGCTCTTCGGCAAGGGCGGCAAGGGCGGCAAGGGCAAGGACGCCGCCGACCCGGACGGGAAGCCCAACGGCGGTACCCGCTGGGCCCGGTTCGTCCTGCGCCGCCCGGTGACCGTCCTGCTGGCCGGCGTGATCGGCCTCGGCGTCATCGCGATCCCGGCGGGCAAGCTGGAGATGGGCCTGCCGGACGACGGCGCCCAGCCGGTCTCCACCACCCAGCGCCAGGCCTACGACCTGCTGTCCGACGGCTTCGGCCCGGGCTTCAACGGTCCGCTGATGGTCGTCGTCGACGGCGACAAGGCCCTGGCCGACCAGACCGCCGACCGGATCAAGGGCCTGGAGGGCGTCGCCGCGGTCACCCCGCCGGCCCCCAACGAGGCCGGCGACGCCGCGGTCATCACGGTCATCCCGAAGGACCGCCCCTCCTCCACGCAGACGGAGGACCTGGTCCACTCGATCCGCGACGGCAGCGGGGACGACGTCCTCGTCACCGGCGCCACCGCGATGAACATCGACTTCTCGCAGAAGATGAACGACGCGCTGCTGCCCTACCTGGCGCTCGTGGTCGGCCTGGCCTTCCTGCTGCTGATGCTGGTGTTCCGCTCGGTCCTGGTCCCGCTCAAGGCGGCCCTCGGCTTCCTGCTCTCGGTGGTCGCCGCCCTCGGCGCGGTCGTCGCGGTCTTCCAGTGGGGCTGGCTCGGCTCGCTCTTCGGGGTGGAGCAGACCGGACCGATCATGTCGATGATGCCGATCTTCATGGTGGGCGTGGTCTTCGGCCTGGCCATGGACTACGAGGTCTTCCTCGTCACCCGGATGCGGGAGGCGTACGTCCACGGCGAGCGCCCCGGCCAGGCCGTGGTGACCGGGTTCCGCTACAGCGCCCGGGTGGTCGTGGCCGCCGCCGTCATCATGATCGCGGTCTTCGCGGGCTTCATCGGAGCCAGCGAGCAGATGGTCAAGATGATCGGCTTCGGTCTGGCCGTCGCCGTGTTCTTCGACGCCTTCGTGGTCCGCATGGCCATCGTCCCGGCGGTGCTCGCCCTGCTCGGCCACAAGGCCTGGTGGCTCCCGGGCTGGCTGGACAAGCTCCTGCCCAACGTCGATGTGGAAGGCGAGAGCCTGCGCCGCCACCTGGGTGACGACTCCGGTTCCCCGGAGGACCCGGGCAAGGACCGCGAGCTCGTCAACGCCTGACCCGGCCGCGCCCCGGCGCGGACCGCACCCCGGCCCCGTACCGCCCGTTCACCCGGGCGGTACGGGGCCGGGGCCGTCTGGCCTAACGGGGGGCCGGGGCGTTCGTGCGGCGCAGGAAGCGGCGCAGGGCCGCGATGTCGAACTGGACCACCGCGACGCCCTCGGGGGAGTGGAACTCGACGATGGCCTGCACCCGCCCGCACGGCCAGATGCGCACGTCGCCGGTGCCGGTCGGGGCCGTCAGGCCCGCCTCCAGCAAGGCGCGGGGGAAGACCCACTCGTTGTCGGTGCCCTCGGGGGAGAGGTCGGCGGGGAAGACGATCCGTACGGCCAGCGGCTCGGCGGGGACGAAGCGCAGGGCCACCGGGACGGTCCGGTAGAGCGGGTCGTCGGTGATCACACGGGCTCGGCAGCGCTCCTCGACGAGGTCGATGGTCGCAGCGGCGGTTGCGGTGGTGGTCCGCGCGGCGGGGTTCTCGGCGGTCGCTGACATCGACACGACTCCTCGAAATTGGAGCATTTGAGCCTGTTTGTCTGTCCAGCCTCGCACATTCCCACGAAACTGCGCGCCCCTCTTTGTGACGCGAGCGCTCTTGCCAATCATTTGCAAGTGGGCACTATTCTTGAACGGTTCCAGACTGTGCGAGAAGCGGAGCCGTTCCATGCATGTGCCCGACGGATTCATCAACGCACCCGTTTCGGTGGCGGCCGCAGTGGTGGCCACCGGCGCGGTGGCCGTCAGCCTCCGCGGAGCCCGCCGGGAACTGGACGAGCGCACCGCGCCGCTCGCCGGCCTCGTCGCCGCCTTCATCTTCGCCGTCCAGATGCTGAACTTCCCCGTCGCCGCAGGCACCAGCGGGCACCTCCTGGGCGGAGCCCTGGCCGCAATACTCGTCGGCCCCTTCACCGGGGTGCTGTGCGTGTCCGTGGTGCTGCTGATGCAGGGCATCCTCTTCGCCGACGGGGGCCTGACCGCCCTCGGCGTGAACATCACCGTCATGGGCGCCGTCACCGTCGTCGTGGCCTACGCGCTGTTCCGCGGGCTGCTCAGGGTCCTGCCGGGGACCCGCCGGTCGGTGACCGCGGCCGCCTTCGCCGGGGCCCTGCTGTCGGTCCCGGCCGCCGCCGCCGCCTTCACCCTCATCTACGCCGTCGGCGGGACCACCCAGGTGCCCATCGGCAAGGTGTTCACCGCCATGGTCGGCGTGCACGTGCTGATCGGCATCGGCGAGGCCCTGATCACCGCCGCCACCGTGGGCGCGGTGATCGCCGTACGGCCCGACCTGGTGCACGGGGCCCGCGGGCTGACCGCGCCGCTGAAGCTGCGCGTGGGCGGAGAGTTCGTCGACGCCCCCGCCGCCGCGGTCCGGCCCGTCGCGGCCCGCTCCGCCAAGAGGGTCTGGGCCGTCGGTCTGGCCGCGGCCCTCGTCCTCGCCGGCCTCGTCTCCTCCTTCGCCTCCAGCAGCCCCGACGGGCTGGAGAAGGTCGCCGCCGACCAGGGCATCGACGCCAAGGCCGACCAGTACGAGCACGCCACCGCCGACTCCCCGCTCGCCGACTACGCGGTCAAGGACGTCGGCAACGAAAGCCTCTCCGTCGGCCTCGCGGGCGTCATCGGCGTCGGTGCGACCGTCGCCGTCGGCTCCGGCGTCTTCTGGATCGCGCGTCGCCGCCGCACCGACGAGCCGGCCCCCGCTCCCGCGCCCTCCACCACGGCGGTCTGACGTGGGCGCCGGCCATGCCCACACGCTCTACCGGCACGGGCACTCGCCGGTCCACGCCCTGCCCCCGCACTGCAAACTCGCCGCGGTCTTCGGCTTCGTCCTCGTCGTCGTCTCCACCCCGCGCGAGGCGGTGTGGGCCTTCGGCCTGTACGCCGTGCTCATCGCCGCGGTCGCGGCCGCGGCCCGGATCCCGGCCGGCTTCCTGCTGCGGCGGATGCTGATCGAGGTCCCGTTCGTCGCCTTCGCCGTACTGATGCCCTTCGTCGCGGAGGGCGAGCAGGTCGTGGTGCTCGGACTCCAGCTCAGCGTCCCGGGCCTGTGGGGCGCCTGGAACGTGCTGGCCAAGGGCACCCTCGGAGTCGCCGCATCCGTCCTGCTCGCCTCCACCACCGAACTGCGCGCGCTGCTGCTCGGCCTGCAGCGGCTGAAGCTGCCGCCCCTGCTCGTCCAGATCGCCGGCTTCATGATCCGCTACGGGGACGTGATCGCCGACGAGCTGCGCCGGATGTCCGTCGCCCGCCGCTCGCGCGGTTTCGAAGCCCGGGGGATCCGGCACTGGGGCGTGCTCGCCAAGACGGCGGGCGCGCTGTTCATCCGCTCCTACGAGCGCGGCGAGCGGGTCTACCTCGCGATGGTCAGCCGCGGGTACGCCGGCTCGATGCCGGTGATCGACGAGGTGGCCGCCACCCGGACCCAGTGGGCGTACGCGGCCGTGCTCCCGGTGACGGCGCTCGCCGTCTGTCTGATGGGATGGACCCTGTGACCACGCCATCCGCACCCCGGCCCGCCACGGACCCGTCCCCCGCCTCCCTGGAGGTCTCGGGTCTCGCCTACGCCTACCCGGACGGCCACCAGGCCCTGTTCGGAGTGGACCTGACCGTCGCCCGCGGCGAGCGGGTCGCCCTCCTCGGGCCCAACGGCGCCGGCAAGACCACCCTGGTGCTGCACCTCAACGGCATTCTGACCGGAGGGGTCGGATCCGTCTCCGTGGCCGGGCTGCCGGTGGCCAAGCGGAACCTCGCCGAGATCCGCCGGCGGGTCGGGATCGTCTTCCAGGACCCCGACGACCAGCTGTTCATGCCGACCGTGCGGGAGGATGTCGCCTTCGGACCGGCAGCTTCCGGAATGCGCGGCGCGGAGCTGGAGGAGCGGGTCCGGCAGGCCCTGGAGCAGGTCGGCATGGCGGAGTTCGCCGACCGGCCGCCGCACCACCTCTCCTTCGGCCAGCGCCGCCGGGTCGCGGTGGCCACGGTCCTCGCCATGCGGCCCGAGATCCTCGTCCTCGACGAGCCCTCCTCCAACCTGGACCCGGCCTCGCGCCGCGAGCTGGCGGACATCCTGCGCTCGCTGGACGTCACCGTGCTGATGGTCACCCACGACCTGCCGTACGCCCTGGAGCTGTGCCCGCGGGCCGTGGTCCTCAGCGAGGGCGTCATCGCCGCGGACGGCCGCACCCAGGACCTGCTCTGCGACGAGCCGTTGATGCGGGCCCACCGCCTGGAGCTGCCCTTCGGCTTCGACCCCCGCTCGGTGTCGGTGGCATAAGCGCCCGCCGGGGGTTGTTGGCCCCGTCGTGGAGATACAGGGTGTGGTGGCGGACGGCTTCGAGCCCGTCCGGGAGGCGTTCGTCCGCAACTTCGAGGTACTGGGGGACCGGGGCGCCGCGGTGGCCGTGTACCGGGACGGCCGCAAGGTCGTGGACCTGTGGGGCGGCGCCAGGGACGCGGACGCCGCCGGGGCCCCCGCCGCCGGGCTCCCCGCCGCCGGGGCCCCTGCCCCCTGGACCGCCGGCACCGCGCAGATCGTCCGCTCCGCCACCAAGGGCGTTGCCGCCGCCGTACCGCTGCTGCTGCACCAGCGCGGGCTGCTGGACCTGGACGCGCCGGTGGGCTCGTACTGGCCCGAGTTCAAGGCGGGCGGCAAGGAGCGCATCCTGGTCCGCGACGTGCTCGCGCACCGCGCCGGCGTCCCGGCACTGGACCGGGGCCTGACCCCGGCCCAGGCGGCCGACGGGGTCAGCGGCCCCCGCGCGGTCGCCGCCCAGCGGCCCTTCTGGGAGCCCGGCACGGAGCACGGCTACCACGCCCAGACCTACAGCTGGCTGCTGTCCGAGCTGGTGCTGCGGGCGACCGGCCGCACCCTCGGCGGCATCCTGTCCGAGGAACTGGCCGAGCCGCTGGGCCTGGAGTTCTGGATCGGGCTGCCCGAGGCCGAGGCCCACCGGGTCGGGCGGGTGGCCGCCGTCGAGGCACCGCAGCGCGCGGGCGCGCTCAGGACCCGGCCGCGGCGCAACGTCTCCGAGGCCTACGCCGACCCGGCATCCCTCACCCGCCGCGCCTTCGCGGCCATCGACCCCCTGCCGGACGAGAACGACCCCGCCTACCGGGCGGCCGAGCTGCCGGCCTCGGCGGGCATCGGCACCGCCCGCGCCCTGGCCCGCTTCTACGCGGCCACCATCGGGGTGGTGGAGGACGGCGCCCGGATCTTCACCCCGGCCACCACCGCGCTCGCGGGTCGCGAGCTCTCGGCGGGCGCGGACCGGGTCCTTGTGGTGCACACCCGCTTCGGCCCCGGCTACATGCTGCACGGCCCGGCCTCGCCGCTGCTCTCCCCGGCCTCCTTCGGCCACCCCGGCCGCGGCGGCTCGCTGGCCTTCGCGGACCCGGAAGCGGGCATCGGCTTCGGCTACGTCACCAACGCCCTGGCCGCGTCGGTCACGGCCGACCCGCGCGCACAGGCCCTCGTACGGGCCCTGCGCTCAGCCCTGTAAGGCGCCGCCGGGGCCGGGGGTGGGCGCGGTCAGGAGGCGGAGAGGACCGCGGCGACGACCGGGCCGGCCGCGTCGCCGCCGTGGCCGCCGCCCTCGACCATGGCCGCCGCGGCCACGTCCCCGCCGAAGCCGGTGAACCAGCTGTCCGGGCTCCCCGCACCGTCGACCTCCGCCGAACCGGTCTTCGCGCCCTTGTCGCCGCCGACCGTGGCCATCGCCTTCGCACCGGTGCCGCCGGTGGCCGTCAGCCGCATCATGGAGACCAGCTGCTGCTGCACGGCGGGCTTCATGCGCCGCTCCGCCGTGGCGATCCTGCGGCCGTCCAACTCCGGGGAGACCAGCAGCGGCTGGCGGAACACCCCGGTGCGCGCGGTGGCGGTGATCGACGCGACGTTCAGCGGGTTCATCGTGATCTGGCCCTGCCCGATGTACTCGGCGGCGGCCTCGGCGCCCGTCGCCGGCGGGACCTTGCCGTCGGTGGACTTGATGCCGGTCTTCCAGTCCAGGCCGATGCCGAAGACCTCCCGGGCCTCGTCGGGCAGCGCGGCGTCGTCGTCGACCTGCTTGATCTGCTTGATGAAGGCGGTGTTGCAGGACTGCGCGAAGCTGGTCGCGAAGGTCTTGCCGGTCAGCTCGAAGTTCTTCAGGTTGTGGAAGGAGCGGCCGCCCCACGACACGTCCTTGGGGCACTCCGCCGGCTTGTCGGCCGCCACCTTGCCGCGGTCCAGCAGCATCGCCGCCGTCACGATCTTCATGGTGGAGCCGGGGGCCCGGTTGCCCGTCATCGCCGCGTTGTAGCCGTCCCTGCGGTGGTTGGCGACGGCCAGGATGTGCCCGGTGCTCGGCTGCACGGCGACCACGGAGGCCTCGGGGAACCGGGCGACCGCCTGCTCGGCCGCCGCCTGCACCTTCGCGTCGAGGTAGGTCTTCAGGACGCTCGGCTCGCCCTCCACCAGAGTGAGCAAGGTCCGCTTGGGCGTGTCCGCGGCGGCCGGTTCGATCCAGACCTCGGCGCCCGTCTTCCCGCCCGTCCTGCTGCCGTAGGTACCGCGCAGCTCGTCCAGGACCGGCCGCAGCGAGGGGTACTTCTCAGGGGTCAGCTCCTGGCCGTTGCGGTCCACCGCCTTGACCGGCGGGCTTGCCGGGGCGCCCGCGCGCAGCTTCTCGTCCTTCTGGAGCTGCGGGTGGATCACCGACGGCTGCCAGTCGACGAGCGCCTTGCCGGTGGTCGTCCCGCGCACCACCGTCAGCTGGGACTCGTAGGCCAGGGGCTTGGTGGTGCCCTCGTAGGTGATCTCCGCGGCCACCGTGAAGGGCACGGTGTCGCCCTTCGGCGTGCCCGGCGTGATCACGGCCTTGGAGACGTAGGCCTTGGCCTGGTAGTCGGCGACGGCCGTCTGTGCGGCCTGGGCGTTGTTGGTCAGGTCGGCGGCCGCCCGGTCGTCCCCGGCCGCCCATGCGGCCAGGAAGGCCTTGGCGGTCGCGGCGGTCTCCTTCTCGGTGACCGGCCCGCTGCCCTTCTCCGAGAGGGTGGTGGTCCCCGCCGTGGTGGTCCCCTTGCCGTCGGATCCGGCGTCCCCGACCAGTGCGAACACCCCGTACCCGGCGCCGCCGAGCATCGCGAGGAACACCCCGCCGATGACGGCGCCCTTGGCTGCCCCGTTCATGTGTCTCCCCCGTGTCACAGTTCTCTGAACGTGTTCAAAGAATTCCAGGTGCAGACCTTACGCTGTGCGGCCCCGCGCTCACCCGCTTGTTACCGGACCGGAACATCGATGGCCGCAATGGTGGGGAAATGGGCGGAAGGGCCCTCCCGCCCGGCGGGAGAGCCCTTCCGCACCTCCGGATCAGACCCAGGTGTCCAGCCACATCCGGCCGCGCCAGGAGTCCATCGGCAGGGTCTGGCCGGTGTAGATCGGCCAGAAATAGATGAAGTTCCAGACGATCAGCAGCACCAGTACCCCGGCGCCGATCGCCCCCAGGGCGCGGCGCCGTTCCGTCGAGCCCGCCGGGCCCAGCAGCGCGCCGGTCATCATCGCCACCGCCAGGCACAGGTACGGGACGAAGACCACGGCGTAGAAGTAGAAGATGGTCCGCTCCTGGTAGTGGAACCAGGGCAGCAGGCCCGCGGCCAGGGCGCAGGCGATCGCCCCCGCCCGCCAGTCGCGGCGGAAGAACCACCGCCACAGCACGTACAGCAGGGCGAAGCAGCCCGCCCACCACAGCAGCGGGGTGCCGAGGGCCAGCACCTCGCGGGCGCACTTGCCCGCCTCCGTCGCCGGGCAGCCGTCGGTGCCGGGCTCGGGGGACTCGTAGAAGTAGGAGACGGGGCGGCCGAGGACCAGCCAGCTCCACGGATTGGACTCGTAGGTGTGGCCGGAGGTCAGGCCCACGTGGAAGCGGTAGACCTCGGTCTCGTAGTGCCACAGGCTGCGCAGCCACTCCGGCAGGAAGGACAGGGAGCTGCCCTGGTCGTTCTTGGCGGCCCAGTCCCGCAGGTAGCCGCCCTTGCCGTTGTCGGGGCTGAAGATCCAGCCGCTCCAGGAGGCCACGTACGTCACGAGCGCCACCGGCACGGTGGACACGAAGGCGGGCAGCGCGTCACGGCTCAGCATGGCGCGGTACGGGGAGCCCGCCCCCGCGGTGCGGCGCGCGGCGGCGTCCCACAGCACGGTGAGGATGCCGAAGAAGGCCAGCACCACGAAGCCGTTCCACTTCGTGCCCGCGGCCAGGCCCAGGCAGACCCCGGCCAGGATCCGGTAGGGGCGGGCGCCCAGCCGCAGCGTCCCCGCGGTCTCCGGGTCCGGGCGGGTGCGCCCCTCGTCGTCGACCGGGAGCGCGGCAGCGAGCCGGGCCCGGGCCCTGTCGCGGTCGATGAGCAGCGCCCCGAAGGCGGCCAGGACGAAGAACATCAGCACCAGGTCGAGCAGCGCGGTGCGGCTCATCACCAGGTGCAGGCCGTCCACGGCGAGCAGGGCGCCCGCCAGGCAGCCGAGGAAGGTGGAGCGCAGCAGGCGGCGCCCGATCCGGCACAGCATCAGCACCGAGAGGGTGCCGAGGACCGCGGTCATGAACCGCCAGCCGAACGGGGTGAAGCCGAACATCCACTCGCCCAGGCCGATCACCCATTTGCCGACCGGCGGGTGCACGACGTAACCCGGGTCCAGGGGCAGGGAGATGCCGTCGGGGTTGGCGAGGATCGACTTGTCGATGTCCTTGGGCCAGCTCGCCTCGTACCCCTGCCGGATCGTGGCCCAGGCGTCCTTGGCGTAGTACGTCTCGTCGAATATCACCGCCTTCGGGCTGCCCAGGTGCACGAACCGCAGCACCCCGGCGACCAGCGCCACCAGCAGCGGACCCGCCCAGGCGAGGACGCGCTGCCAGGTGCCCACCGCCGAGGCGGGCACGCCGAGCGCCGCCCACAGCTGGGCGGACGGCTGTGCATACGGCGGCACCAGGCGGGCGCGGACGTCCGCGGCCGCCGCGGCCGCGGCGGACGGCGCGTAGCCGAAGCCGCGCAGGCGGCGCAGCCAGCCGGGCGGCTCGTCTGCGCGTCCCGCCGGTGGTGCGGGAGGGGCCCCCGCGGGGCTGGGCGGGGGCGTCGCGGTACTGGTCACCGGGCCATCGTAGGGAACTGATCTGTGGGAGCCCCAGTCCCCACGGGCGAGCGGGCCGGCGGGGCGCCCGCCCGGGCCCCGGCCGCACGCGCCCGGGGGGCGCACCGGGCCCCAATGAGAGGATGGCCGGGTGACCACTGACCAGCCCCGCGGCAGCGAACCCGTCCACCCGGCCCCCGCCGAGGCGGGGGTGCTCGTCCTCGCCGGAACCCCCATCGGCGACCTCGCCGACGCCCCGCCCCGGCTCGCCGCCGAGCTGGAACGGGCCGACGTGGTCGCCGCCGAGGACACCCGGCGGCTGCGCCGGCTCACCCAGGGGCTCGGCGTGCACACCACCGGGCGCGTGCTCTCCTACTTCGAGGGCAACGAGTCGGCGCGCACCCCGGAGCTGGTCGAGGCGCTGGCCGGCGGGGCGCGCGTGCTGCTGGTGACGGATGCGGGCATGCCCTCGGTCTCCGACCCCGGCTACCGGCTGGTCGCCGCGGCCGTGGAGAAGGACATCAAGGTCACCGCGGTGCCCGGACCGTCGGCCGTGCTCACCGCGCTCGCCCTCTCCGGGCTGCCGGTGGACCGCTTCTGCTTCGAGGGCTTCCTGCCGCGCAAGGCGGGCGAGCGCCTCGGCCGGCTGCGGGAGGTGGAGCAGGAGCGCCGCACGCTCGTCTACTTCGAGGCCCCGCACCGGCTCGACGACACCCTGGCCGCGATGGCCGAGGTCTTCGGCCCCGAGCGGCGGGCCGCGGTGTGCCGAGAACTGACGAAGACCTACGAGGAGGTCAAGCGCGGCGGCCTCGGCGACCTGGCCGCCTGGGCGGCCGAAGGCGTCCGCGGGGAGATCACCGTCGTCGTGGAGGGCGCCGCCGCGCCCGGACCCGGCGACGTGGACGCCGATGAGCTGGTGCGCAGGGTGCGGGTGCGCGAGGAGGCGGGGGAGCGCCGCAAGGAGGCCATCGCCTCCGTCGCAGCCGAGGCCGGGGTACCCAAGCGGGAGGTCTTCGACGCGGTGGTGGCGGCAAAGAATGCGGCACAAAAGGTGCTGTAAGTCGGTAAAGAGCTAACCTGAAAAGCAAAGCTCAGACCGCGCACCGGGCGCTTTGGGCATGACTGCCCCAAAGACCGTCCAACACTAGACAGGGCCTGATGCGCTCCCGCCTGAAGAGGCGTCCACTGGCAATGGCACCAGTGGAACAAGAGGAGCTCGCATGAGTGAGATCGCAGACACCCCGGTACCCGTCACCACGGCCCCCGCCCCCGCCCGCGCGTCCGGAGTGCAGACCGTGCACGAGGCGTACTCCTTCGCCTGCATGCGGTGCGGGTACGGCTGGGAGCAGGCCTATGCGATAGAGCACCACACCGACGCCGCGGGCCAGGCGTTCATCATGTACACGGTCAACGGTGAACGGGTGCCGTCCCCCCTGTCGAACCCCACCTGCCTCAACTGCGGGGGCCACGTCGTACGGATCATGCGGGCGGGCCAGGTCTCCTCGGTGCTCGGCATGCTCGACCACATCTACCACCACCCGGTCGCGCCCGGCATCGCCGGTCCCGTCCCGGCGGGCGCCGACGGCCCCCGCGCCCCCCGGCCGCGCAAGTCCTCCGTCCGGCACGACGCCCCCGGCCCGGTCGCCGTCGGCGCGGACGGAGAGCGCCGGGGCCCGCTCGCCCGGCTCCTCGGGATCTTCCGCCGGTCATAAGATCGGCCGTATGACACGCGTGGAGAAAGCGGACGAGGCGGCGCAGGCCCCGCGGAAGCCGCAGCCCAAGGACGCCCTGCCGCCGCTGCCCGAACCCCTGCGGGTGGCGGTGGCCGACTCGCACACCCACCTGGACATGCAGTCCGGCACCGTCGAGGAAAGCCTCGCCCGGGCCGCCTCCGTGGGGGTCACGACCGTGGTCCAGGTCGGCTGCGACGTCAAGGGCTCCCGCTGGGCCGCCGAGACGGCCGCCGCGCACGCAGGCGTGCACGCGGCCGTGGCCCTCCACCCCAACGAGGCCCCCCGGATCGTGCACGGCGACCCCGACGGCTGGTCGCGCCAAGGTGCGCGGCGCGGCGGCGGCGAGAGCGCCCTGGACGACGCGCTCGCCGAGATCGAGGCCCTCGCGGCCCTCGACCAGGTCAAGGCGGTGGGCGAGACCGGCCTCGACCACTTCCGCACCGGCCCGGAGGGAATGGCCGCGCAGGAGCGTTCCTTCCGCGCCCACATCGAGATCGCCAAACGGCAGGGCAAGGCCCTGGTCATCCACGACCGCGAGGCCCACGCGGACGTCCTGCGGGTGCTGCGCGAGGAGGGCGCCCCCGAGCGGACCGTCTTCCACTGCTACTCCGGGGACGCGGAGATGGCACGCGAATGCGCCGCCGCCGGGTACTACATGTCCTTCGCCGGGACCGTCACCTTCAAGAACGCGGCGCCGCTGCGCGAGGCCCTCGCGGTGGCCCCGCTGGAACTCGTCCTCGTCGAGACCGACGCGCCCTACCTCACCCCCGCGCCGTACCGCGGACGGCCCAACGCCCCGTACCTCATTCCGCTGACCGTACGGGCGATGGCGGCGGTCCGCGGCATCGACGAGGACGCGATGGCCACGGCCCTCGCCGCCAACACGGCCCGCGCGTTCGGCTACTGACACCCCGGCAGCACGACACGCTGCGTAGTCGTCCGCCTTTGTTTCCGTGACGCCCGCTCCGCTAAGGTGCCCTGCCCCGACCAGGGGCGCCGGACCAGTGGAGCGAGCGTCGTGAGCGATACGCAGGGCAGCCACCGCCGAAGCGGTCCCCTCCCCGGGGCACACGAGGACCGCGCCGCGGCCGCCGTCCCCGGGGAGCCGGATCCCGGCGTCCCCGCCCCCCGCGGCGGCCGCCGCGCCCGCGGCCGGGCCCCGGCCGACCCCGCACCGCAGGCCCCCGGCGGGACCGGCCGGCGGCGCGGACCGGCAGCCGAGGCGGCGCCGCCCGCCGCCCCGGCGGGCAGCCACCGGCGGGCCGGCGGCGACGTCGGCCTCCTCGCCCCGCCGGCCGCGGCCGCCGCCGCGCCGCCCGCCGCAGCGGGCTCCGGCAGACGGCGCGGACCGGCAGCCGAGCCCGATCCCGGAGCCGGGCCCGATCCCCGAGCCGAAGCCGGCTCCGATGCCGGATCCGGGCCGTACGCCGCCCCGCCGGTGCCCGCGCCGGTGCCCGCGCCGGTGCCCGCGGTGCCGGGCCGGCGCCGGGGCTCCGGCGGGCGCCGCGCCGCGGCCCGCACCGGCCCGCAGCCCCCGGCCGCGCCGTCCGCCGCCCCCGGCGCGAGCTGGCGGCGGATCCTCCCGCAAGCCCTGGTCGTCGCCTTCCTGGCCGGCGGCACCACCGCCTTCGTCGCGGCGGACAAGGCGGTACGCCTGACCGTGGACGGCGTACCGCGCACCCTGCACACCTTCGCCGACGGCGTGGACGAACTCCTCGCCGCCGAAGACCTCGGCGTCGGCCCCCACGACCTCGTCGCCCCCGCCCCCGGCGCCCCCCTGCGCGACGGCCAGGAGATCGTCGTCCGCTACGGCCGCCCGCTGCGGCTGACCGTCGACGGCCGCCGGAGCCAGGTGTGGACCACCGCCCGCACCGTCGAGGGAGCCCTGCGCCAGTTCGGCATCCGCGCCGAAGGTGCCTACCTCTCCGCCCTGCGCACCGCGCCCGTCCCGCGCGAGGGACTCACCCTCAGCGTCCGCACCGAGCGCAGCGTCACCTTCCTGGCCGACGGCCGCGAACGCACCCTGCGCACCAACGCCGCCACCGTCGAGGAAGCCCTGCGCCAGGCCGGGATCACCCTCCACGGACAGGACACCACCTCCGTGCCGCCCGGCTCCTTCCCCCGCGACGGCCAGACCGTCACCGTCCTGCGCATCACCGGCACCCGCGAGGTCCGCGAGGAACGCCTCCCGTACGCGACCGAGCGGGTCGAGGACGGCACCCTGTTCGCCGGCACCGAGGTCGTCGAACGCGCCGGCCGGCCCGGGGCCCGCCGGGTCACCTACAGCCTGCGCACCGTCAACGGGGTCCGCCAGAAACCCCGCCGCATCGCCGAGGAGACCGTCCGCGAGCCCGTCACCCAGCTCGTCAGGGTCGGCACCAGGCCGCTGCCCGACTCCGTCGCCGGCGCCGACGGCCTCGACTGGGCGGCCCTGGCCCACTGCGAGTCCGGCGGCCGGCCCTCGGCCACCGACGCCTCCGGCACCTACGGAGGCCTCTACCAGTTCGACGTCCGCACCTGGCAGGCGCTCGGCGGCAGCGGCCGCCCGCAGGACGCCCCCGGCGCGGAGCAGACGTACCGGGCGAAGAAGCTCTACGTACAGCGCGGCGCGAGCCCCTGGCCGCACTGCGGGCGCAGGCTCACCCGGGGCTGACTCCGCGGCGGGCCCAGGTCCGGCGCGGGATCCCCCCGGTGATCTGAGACGCTTTACCGGTGAGCACCGCAGAGCAGCAGCCCGAACCCGCCTCCTCCGGCACCCCCGACGCCCTCCTCGGCGCATCCGACATCCGTGAGCTGGCAGCAGCCCTCGGTGTCCGCCCGACGAAGCAGAAGGGCCAGAACTTCGTCATCGACGCCAACACGGTGCGCCGGATCGTGCGCACCGCCGAGGTGCGCCCCGACGACGTGGTCGTCGAGGTCGGACCGGGACTGGGCTCGCTGACGCTGGCACTGCTGGAGGCGGCCGACCGGGTCGTCGCCGTGGAGATCGACGACATCCTGGCCGCGGCGCTGCCCGCCACCATCGAGGCCCGGATGCCCACCCGCCGGGACCGCTTCGCGCTGGTCCACTCCGACGCGATGCTCGTGACGGAACTGCCCGGCCCGGCGCCCACCGCGCTCGTCGCGAACCTGCCGTACAACGTGGCCGTGCCCGTCCTGCTGACGATGCTCGACCGCTTCCCGACCATCGAGCGGACCCTGGTCATGGTGCAGGCCGAGGTCGCCGACCGGCTCGCCGCCCGGCCGGGCAACAAGGTGTACGGGGTCCCCTCGGTCAAGGCCAACTGGTACGCCGACGTCAAGCGGGCCGGATCCATCGGCCGCAACGTCTTCTGGCCCGCGCCCAACGTCGACTCGGGCCTGGTGTCCCTGGTCCGCCGCACGGAGCCGGTCAAGACCAGCGCCTCCAAGGCCGAGGTCTTCGCCGTCGTGGACGCGGCCTTCGCGCAGCGCCGCAAGACGCTGCGCGCCGCCCTGGCCGGCTGGGCCGGCTCGGCGCCCGGCGCCGAGGCCGCCCTGGTCGCCGCCGGCGTCTCCCCGCAGGCACGCGGGGAGTCCCTGACGGTCGAGGAGTTCGCGGCGATCGCCGAGCACAAGCCCGAGGCGGGGCCCGCACTGTGAGCGTGACCGTACGGGTCCCCGCGAAGGTCAACGTCCGGCTGGCGGTGGGCGCGGCCCGCCCGGACGGCTTCCACGACCTGGCCAACGTCTTCCTCGCCGTCTCCCTCTTCGACGAGGTCACGGCCACCCCCGCGGACGCGCTGACCGTCACCTGCACCGGTGCCGACGCCGACCGGGTCCCCCTGGACCGCGGCAACCTCGCCGCGCGCGCCGCCGAGATGCTCGCGGCCCGGGCCGGCATCGAACCCGCCGTCCACCTCCACATCGCGAAGAGCATCCCCGTCGCGGGCGGCATGGCCGGCGGCAGCGCGGACGGCGCCGCCGCGCTGCTGGCCTGCGACGCCCTGTGGGGGCTGGACACCCCGCGCGGCGAACTCCTCGACATCTGCGCCGTGCTGGGCAGCGACGTCCCCTTCAGCCTGGTCGGCGGGGCGGCGCTGGGCACCGGCCGGGGCGAGCTGCTCACCCCGGTCGACGCGGGCACCTTCCACTGGGTCTTCGCCGTGGCCGACGGCGGGCTGTCCACCCCGGCGGTGTTCCGCGAGTTCGACCGGCTCACCGCGGGGACGGCCGTCCCCGAGCCCCAGGCCTCCCCGCAGCTGCTCGCCGCCCTCGCCTCCGGGGACGCCGGGGCGCTGGCCGCCACCCTGGCCAACGACCTCCAGGCGGCGGCGCTGTCGCTGCGGCCCTCGCTGGCCGACACCCTGGCGGCGGGCACCGGAGCCGGGGCGCTGGCCGCGCTGGTCTCCGGCTCGGGCCCCACCACGGCCTTCCTCGTCCCCGACCCGGAGACCGCGGCGAAGGTCGCCGCCGCCCTCGAAGCCTCCGGCACCTGTCGCGCCACCCACGTGGCCTCCGGCCCGGCCCCCGGAGCCACCGTCCTCCCCTGACCCGACACCCCCCCGCCGCCGGAGCCCGGCCCGGGCTGCGCCGCGGCTTTGCGGAGCCAGGCCTCGGCCGCCCGGCCCGGCTGCGCTCGGGCTTTCGCCTCAAGCGCCGGCGGGGCTGGTGGTGGCGGAGCCAGGCTTTGGCCGCCCGGCCCGGGCTGTGCCGTAGCTTTGCGGAGCCAGGCTTTGGCCGCCCGGCCCGGCTGCGCTCGGGCTTTCGCCTCAAGCGCCGGCGGGGCTGGTGGTGGCGGAGCCAGGCTTTGGCCGCCCGGCCCGGGCTACGCCGTAGCTTTGCGGAGCCAGGCTTTGGCCGCCCGGCCCGGCTGCGCTCGGGCTCTCGCCTCAAGCGCCGGCGGGGCTGGTGGTGCGGGTCGGGGGCTGGTTGCCGGGGTCGGTCGGAGCTTGCGCCGTCCCAGCCCCGCCGGCGTTTGAGGCGGAAGGCCGGGCGGAGCCTCTGCCGCGCCGGGCATCGGCGTAGGCGGTCGGGGAGGGGTACTCAGAGCGGGATGAGTAGGTACGCCCTGTCGGGGGAGCGCCCGCCGGGGCGAGCGTGGAGACATGACAGCCAGCGCACGCGACCTCGCCGCCGCCACCCCCGACACCCGCGACCGGTACGTCGACCTGCTCCGCGTCGCCTCGCTCGGGACGGTCGTCTGCGGGCACTGGCTGATGGCGGCGGTCAGCGGCGACGGCATCGGGAACCTGCTCGCGCTGCTGCCCGGGCTCCAGGTGCTCACCTGGGCCCTGCAGGTCATGCCCGTCTTCTTCTTCGTCGGCGGGTTCTCCCACGCCCTGTCCCACCGCTCCCTGGCCCGCGGGGCCGACGGGCCCCGCTACGCCGTCTTCCTGCGGGCCCGCCTCCAGCGGCTGCTGCGGCCCACCCTGGTGTTCGTCGCGGTGTGGAGCGTCCTCGCGCTGGCCGTCCAGCTCGCGGGCGCAGGCGGCGGACGGCTCAGCGGCGCCGCGCTGCGGCTGGTCACCCAGCCGCTGTGGTTCATCGGGATCTACCTGTCGATGGTCGCCTTCACCCCGCCCCTGCTGCGGCTGCACGAGCGCTACGGCTGGGGCGCCTTCGCCGGGCTGGCCGCGGCGGCCGGGCTGGTCGACGTCCTGCGCTTCGGGTTCGGCGTGCCGTACGTGGAGTTCCTGAACTTCGCCTTCGTCTGGCTCGCGGTCCACCAGCTGGGCTTCCTGCGCGCCGACGGGCGCATCCGCCGACCGGCCCTGCCGGCATCCGCCGGACTGGCCGGTGCCGTCCTGCTGGTCGCGGCCGGCCCGTACCCGCTGTCCATGGTGGGGATGCCCGGCGAGAAGGTCTCCAACATGGCCCCGCCGACCTTCGCCCTGCTCTGCCACGGCGTGTGGCTCGTCGGTGCCGTGCAGCTGCCGGCCCGGGCCGCGGCGGCCTGGCTGCGCCGCCCCCGCGTCTGGCGCGCGGTCGTCGCCGCGAACGGCATCGCCATGACCGCCTTCCTGTGGCACCTGTCCGCCATGCTCGGGGTGTACGGGATCCAGCTCGCGCTCGGCCTGCGGCTGCCGGTCCCGGCCAGTGCCGCCTGGTGGGCGCAGGTACCGGTCCGGCTGGCGGCGGCGGCCCTGCTGACCGGCCTGCTCGTCGCGCTCTTCCGCCGCTTCGAGGCCCCCGCCCCGGCCACCCCGCAGCCCGCCCCGGCCGCCCCGCAGCTGGCAGCCCCGCAGCCGGCAGCCGCCGCCCCGCGGGCGAGCGGCCCCGGCGCCGCCCTCGGCATCACCCTGTGCCTGCTCGGGATCCTCGGCCTGTCCATGACCGGGCTCGGCGGCCTGCTGGAGGGGCACAGTGCCACCCTGGTCGCGGTCCCGCTGACCGCCCCGGCCGCCATCGGCATGGCCGTGGGCGGGTGGATCCTGGTGGAACGATCCGCCGCGGCCCGGAGGGTTAGGCTGAGGGGCTGATCCACACCCCTTCCCTGGAGCGCGTCTGATGGCCGTCAATCTGGTCAATGTCGAGGCAGTCAGCAAGGTGTACGGCACCCGTACCCTGCTCGACGGCATCTCCCTCGGCGTGTCCGAGGGGGACCGGATCGGTGTCGTCGGCCGCAACGGCGACGGCAAGACCACCCTGATCCGCATGCTGGCGAAGCTGGAGGAGCCCGACAGCGGCCGGGTCACCCAGAACAGCGGCCTGCGCATGGGCGTCCTGACCCAGCACGACTCCCTCGACCCCGCGGCCACCATCCGCCACGAGATCATCCGGGACATGGCCGACCACGAGTGGGCCGGCAACGCCAAGATCCGCGACGTGCTGACCGGCCTCTTCGGCGGCCTGGACCTGCCGGGCTTCGAGCAGGGCCTGGACACCGTCATCGGACCGCTGTCCGGTGGCGAGCGCCGCCGCATCGCGCTCGCCCAGCTGCTCATCGCCGACCAGGACCTGCTGGTCCTGGACGAGCCCACCAACCACCTCGACGTCGAGGGCATCTCCTGGCTGGCCCGCCACCTCCAGGAGCGGCGTTCCGCGCTCGTCTGCGTCACCCACGACCGCTGGTTCCTGGACCAGGTCTGCACCCGCATGTGGGACGTGCAGCGCGGCGAGGTGCACGAGTACGAGGGCGGGTACAGCGACTACGTCTTCGCCCGCGCCGAACGCGAGCGGATCGCCGCGACCGAGGAGTCCAAGCGGCAGAACCTGATGCGCAAGGAGCTGGCCTGGCTGCGCCGCGGCGCCCCCGCCCGCACCTCGAAGCCGCGCTACCGCATCGAGGCCGCCAACGAGCTGATCGCGGACGTGCCGCCGCCGCGCGACCGCTCGGAGCTGATGCGCTTCGCCAACGCGCGCCTGGGCAAGACCGTCTTCGAGCTGGAGGACGTGACCGTCCAGGCCGGACCCAAGACCCTCCTCCAGCACCTCACCTGGCACCTGGGCCCCGGCGACCGCATCGGCCTCGTCGGCGTCAACGGCGCGGGCAAGACCTCCCTGCTGCGGGCCCTCGCCGAGGCCGCCCGCACCCAGGGCGACGTCCAGCCCGCCGCGGGCAAGGTCACCGTCGGCCGGACCGTGCGGCTCGCGTACCTCTCGCAGGAGGTCGGCGAACTCGACCCCTCCCTGCGGGTGCTGGAGGCCGTCCAGCGGGTCCGCGACCGGGTGGACCTCGGCAAGGGCCGCGAGATGACGGCGGGCCAGCTGTGCGAGCAGTTCGGCTTCACCAAGGAGAAGCAGTGGACGCCGGTCGGCGACCTCTCCGGCGGCGAGCGCCGCCGGCTGCAGATCCTGCGGCTGCTGATGGACGAGCCCAACGTGCTCTTCCTCGACGAGCCCACCAACGACCTGGACATCGAGACCCTGACCCAGCTGGAGGACCTCCTCGACGGCTGGCCCGGCTCGATGATCGTGATCTCCCACGACCGGTTCTTCATCGAGCGCACCACCGACACGGTGATGGCCCTGCTCGGCGACGCGAACCTGCGGATGCTGCCGCGCGGCCTGGACGAGTACCTGGAGCGCCGGCAGAAGATGATCGAGGCCGCCGCCCCGGTGGCGGCCCCGGCCGCGCCGGCGGCGAAGTCCACCGCCTCGGGGGACGCGCGCGCCGCGAAGAAGGAGCTCCAGAAGATCGAGCGGCAGCTCAACAAGCTGTCCGACCGCGAGGGCAGCCTGCACGCGCAGATCGCCGAGAACTCCACCGACTACGACAAGGTGGCCAAGCTCGACGCGGAGCTGCGGGAACTGCTCTCGGACCGCGACGAGTTGGAGATGCGCTGGCTGGAACTGGCCGAAGACGCGTGAGCGCGGCGCCGGGCAGCGGCCAACTGGCGCGATAACGGCGGCATCACGGGCCGGTCCTCCCTTGGGAACAGGGGGCGGACCGGCCCCGCGCGTGTCGGTCGTCAGTGATAGAAAGGGTCATCCTCCACGACCTTCCGAAGCCGAAAGTGTGCGCTGATGACCGAGCCGCCCCCGCCGCCGAACCAGCCGCCGACACCTTCCGGTTACGGCCACCTGCCCGGCCCGCCGCAGCCCGGCTACGGATACCCGGCCCAGGGCGACAACCCGTACGCCCAGACCTCCCCGTACGGGCAGCCGCCGGCCCCGCCCGCCGGCTACGGCTACCCGCCCCCGCCGCCCGGCGTGCCGGGGGTCCCGCCGGGGGCTCCCGGCATGCCGCCGAAGAAGAAGAAGCGGACGGCGCTGATCGCCGCCTCGGTGGCCGCCGCCCTCGTCGTCACCGCCGTCGTCTACGTCGGCTTCTTCCGGGGTGACGGCGACGACCCGAAGCAGCCGGTGGCGCAGTCCTCCCCGCCCGTGGACGAGAAGCCGTCCGGCTCGCCGTCCGTGGACCAGGGCGACGGCAGCGGAAACGGCGCGGCGCAGGAGGACCTGAACGCCGGCCGCAAGCCGGGTGAGGACAAGGTCCTCTGGCTGAAGACCAGCAAGGTCGACGGACCCGGCGCGGGCGTCGACGCCGAAGGCCAGTGGGTCGTCGGCGACACCGTGGCCAAGAGCGTCTGGAAGTCCGTCACGGGCTACGGCGCGGCCGACGGCAAGGAGAAGTGGAAGATCGACTTCCCTGCCGAGATCTGCGCCGTCACCGACGGGACGACCACCGACGGCAAGACCGTCGTCCTCTTCAAGGACGGCGAATCGGACTCCGCGAACTGCAACCAGATGCGGATGATCGACCTCAAGGCGGGCAAGGAGGGCTGGTCGAAGGAGGTTCCCAAGGAGGGCCTGTTCGACCTGTTCGCCGGCCCCAGCCTGTCGCTCAGCGGGGACACCGTCGCCGTCAACCGCGTCACCCGCTCCACCGTGTTCAAGGTCGGCACCGGCGACCGGCTCTTCGGCACCCCGGCGGAGGGCTGCCAGGCCGGCACCTACCTCGGCGGCAACGGCAAGATGATCGGCATCGCCACCTGCCAGGACGCCGACAGCACCGTCGAGGTGCAGGGCACCGACCCGGCCACCGGCAAGCCGGCCTGGTCCTTCCGGCTCCCCAAGGACTTCAAGGTCACCAGCGTCTACTCGGTGGACCCGCTCGTCCTCGACATCGGCAACGAGGCGAAGAAGGAGCGCTCCATCGTGGTCCTGGGCCCCGACGGCAAGCAGCGCACCACGGTCTCGGGCGAGGGCAAGTTCGCCACCGGCTGCGGCAGCGCCTTCAGCCGCTCCTTCCAGTGCACCACCGGGCTGGTCGACTCCAACACCCTGTACCTGCCGACGGCGACGTCCGCGGGCACCGGCAACGAGGTCGTCGCCTTCGACCTGGGCACCGGCAAGGTCAAGTGGCGCACCCCGGCCGGGGACAAGCGCACCCTGACCCCGATCGCGGCCGCGAACGGCCAGCTGGTCCTGTACCGCAAGGCGGAGTACGACCAGGGCGGCGAGGTCCTCACCGTCCCGGCGGCCGGCGGCACGCCGACCCCCGTGCTGCGCCACCCGTCGGGCGCATCCGCCCCGGTCGAGAGCTCCTTCTACTCCCCGAAGACCGACTACGTGGACGGCCGGTTCTTCATCTCCGCCTCCCGCCTGCTGGCCAAGGGCAAGGACGAGAAGCTCCTGATGGTCTTCGGCAAGTGAACGCGTCCACCGAGCCGCCCACGAGAGGCAGTAGCAACCGATGAGCACCCCGCCGCCCCCCCACCAGCCGCCGCCCGGCGGCTACGGCGCCCCGCCGCCCGCAGGCGGTTTCGGCGCGCCCGTGCCGCCGCCCCCGCAGCAGGCCCCGGCGACCCCGCCGCCCCCGCAGCAGCCGCCGGCGACCCCGCCGCCCCCGCAGCAGGCACCCGCGACCCCGCCGCCCCCGCATCAGCCCCCGGGCGCCCCGACGCAGCCCGCGTACGGCTACCCGCAGACCCAGCCCGGCTACGGCTACCCGCAGCAGCCCGGCGCCCCCGGTCCGTTCGGCGCGCCGACCACGCCCCTGCAGGCGACCGGCTCCCCGGGCGGCGCCGGCGGCAACGACAAGCGCACCCAGCTGATGATCGTCGGCGCGGCCCTGCTCGCCATGGTCCTCATCGTCGGCGGGGGCTTCTGGTACGTCTCCGGTGACAGCGGCGGCGGCGGTACGCAGCCCACGGCGGACGGCGGCCCCAGCGGCTCCTCGGACGGCGACAAGCCCAAGGCGGGCGCGGGCGGCACCGAGAAGGTCCCGGCCAACCCCAAGTCGAAGACCCTCGTCAACGTTCCCCTGCCGACCCCCGAGGAGCAGGTCACGGTCAAGGGCTCCTGGCTGACCGACACCACGTACGTGAAGGGGGACGTGGCCAAGGTCGTCGGCTACAACCTCGTCGACGGCGGCAAGAAGTGGGAGATCCCGCTCCCGGCCCAGCTCTGCGGCGCGACCAAGCACATCAGCGAGAACAAGACGGCCATCCTCTTCGAGGAGGGCATGCCGAGCGCCGAGAAGAAGTACCAGCCCTGCACCCAGGTCGGCGTCATCGACCTGGAGGCCGGCAAGCTCCTGTGGTCCTCGCCCGCCAAGTCGGCCACCGGCGGCGACAAGAACGTCACCTTCTCCGAGGTCACCGTCAGCGGCCAGACGGTCGCCGCGGGCGGCCTCTCCGGCGGCGGCGCCTGGAACCTGGCCGACGGCAAGAACCTGTGGCAGCCCAAGGTCGACAACGAGGGCTGCTACGACCTCGGCTACGCCGGCGGCGAAGCCCTCGCCGTGCTCCGCAAGTGCGGCCGCAGCCCCAACCAGACCCTCTACGCCCAGTCCCTCGACCCGGCCTCGGGCGCGCCCAAGTCCTCGTACAAGCTCTCCCCGGGCATCGAATGGGCCGGGATCATCTCCACCAAGCCGCTGATCGTCGCGGCCGACGTCGGCAAGACCGCGAAGAACGCCACCGGCGTCAGCGACCTCTTCGTCCTCGACGACGGCGGCCAGCTGAAGTCCCGCATCTCGCTGGCCTCCGGGAACTTCAACCCCCAGTGCCCGGCCACCGAGGTCGAGCAGTGCATGAACATGGTGGTCGGCAACGGCAAGGTGTACGTGCCCTCGTACGAGCACCAGGGCCAGGACACCAGCGGCGCCCGCACCAACGAGCTGCTCTCCTTCGACCTGGAGACCGGCAAGCAGACGAACGAGGCCGCGCCGGCCGGCGAGCGCTACAAGGTGATGCCGCTGCGCATGGACGGGTCGAACGTCATCGCCTACAAGATCCCGCCGTACGACAAGGGCGGCCAGATCGTCAGCATCGACGGGAACACCATGAAGGAGACCCTCCTCATGGAGAACCCGGGGGACAAGACCAGCCAGCGCGCGGAGACCCGGGTCACGCCCACGGGCGCCGAGTACCGCTACCACAACGGGAAGTTCTTCATCGCCCGCTGGTACGCGCGCAAGCCGTACGGCAGCGCCGGCGAACCCGACCCCGAGTACCTGTTCGTCTCGTACACGGCGAGCTGACCCGCCCGCCCGACGTCCGCCAGGAGCCCCCGGAAGGTCCGCCCTTCCGGGGGCTTCTGCGCGGTATCGACGGCGCGCCGTCGAACAAGCGTGTAGCTTGCCGGGGCAGAAGGGTGGGGGTGGGGTGCCCAATGGGCGTACGGGTCGTGGTGGTCGACGAGCACCGGCTGCTGGCCGAGGCGCTCGCCTCGGCCCTGAAACTGCGGGGCCACCGGGTGCTGGCCGCGACCGCCCCTGCCGCGGGCTCCGCCGAGCTGGTCATCAGCCGGGCCCCCGAGGTCTGCCTCTTCGGCACCGCTTCCCCGGCCGACCCCGGGGTCTTCGAGCCCGTCGTGCGGATCAAGCGGGAGCGGCCGCAGATCGCCGTGGTGGTCCTCGGCCCGGTGCCCAACCCGCGCGGGATCGCCGCCGCCTTCGCCTCGGGCGCCGGCGGGTACGTACGCCACGACGAGCGGATCGAGGGCGTGGAGCGGGCGCTGGCCAAGGCCCGGGCCGGTGAGGTGGCGATCGCCCCGCAACTGCTCCAGAGCGCCTTCGCCGAGCTCCTGAACCCGTCCGCGCAGCCTGATGACGAGGGCAGCAGGCTGCTGCGGCTGCTCACCCCGCGCGAGGTGGAGGTGCTGGTCCGGGTCGCCGAGGGCGAGGACACCCGGCTGATCGCCGCGGGCATGGAGATCGCGCCCAGCACGGCCCGCACCCACGTGCAGCGGGTGCTGATGAAGCTGGGCGTGGGCTCCCGCCTGGAGGCCGCCGCACTGGCCGCCCGCACCGGCCTGCTGGACCGGGCGGTTCCGGATCCGCCCTTCCCGGGTCCGGCCGGCTGACGAGGGGAAAGGGCTCCCGATTTCCCCGTGGGCGCGGAATCGGGTAAGCCAAGGGGCGGCATGTGGATGTACCCGCGTGCGTACCTTCCTGAGAGGCAGTAGGCGAGTGAACGACACGCCGATCCAAGACACGCCGGTCCTCAAGTGCCTGGTCACCGGTGGAGCCGGTTACGTCGGCAGCGTGGTGGCCGCCCACCTGCTGGAGGCCGGCCACCGGGTCACCGTCCTGGACGACCTGAGCACCGGCTTCCGCGCCGGCGTCCCGGCGGGCGCCGAGTTCATCGAGGGCCGGGTCCAGGACGCCGCCCGCCACCTGGACGGCTCCTACGACGCCGTCCTGCACTTCGCCGCCTCCTCCCAGGTGGGGGAGTCGGTGGCCGACCCGGCCAAGTACTGGGAGAACAACGTCGGCGGCTCCCTCGCCCTGCTGACCGCCATGCGGGACGCGGGCGTGCGCAGGCTGGTGTTCTCCTCGACCGCCGCCACCTACGGCGAACCGGGCGAAGGCCTGCTCACCGAGGCCTCGGTGACCGCCCCGACCAATCCGTACGGCGCCACCAAGCTGGCCGTGGACCACATGATCGCCGCGATGTGCGCCGCGCACGGCCTGGCGGCGGTCTCGCTGCGCTACTTCAACGTGGCGGGCTCGTACAAGGAGTTCGGCGAGCGCCACGACCCGGAGAGCCACCTCATCCCGCTGGTCCTCCAGGTGGCCCAGGGCAAGCGGGAGGCCATCTCGGTCTTCGGCGAGGACTACCCGACCCCCGACGGCACCTGCGTGCGCGACTACATCCACGTCGCGGACCTGGCGGAGGCGCACCTGGACGCGCTGCGGGTGGCCGCCGAGGGCGAGCACCTCGTCTGCAACCTGGGCAACGGCAGCGGGTTCTCGGTCCGGGAGGTCATCGAGACGGTCCGCAAGGTCACCGGCCGGGAGATCCCCGAGGTGGTCGCCCCGCGCCGGGCCGGCGACCCCGCGGTCCTGGTCGCCTCGGCGCGCACGGCGCACGAGCGCCTCGGCTGGACCCCGAGCCGCTCGGGCCTCACCGGGATCATCACGGACGCCTGGAACTTCGCGCGTACGCACACCTCCTGAGCCCCGCGGGCCCGCCCGGGCCCGCCCGGACCGTCCGTTGCACCGCCCGCCCCCCGTGCCGACCGGCGCGGGGGGCGTGTGCGTGCGGGACGTGCGCCGAGGGCGGGCGCTGTGCGCGGGCGCCCGGCGTGCACACGCCGGGTGAAATGCCCCCCGTGCACCTGCCCGTGGCACACGCCGGCCGGGATGCCGTCATCCGGCCCGGCGGAACGGTGAATTCAGGCCATCGCGACGGCCGTTCGGAGCGGGCGCACCGGAAAATCCCCGGGAAAACTTCTGCTATTCGGCCAACTGCCGCCCGCATCCGGGCCTACGCTGATGCGTGACACCGGTGGGGGCCGGTGTTGATTCAGGGGTCGAGACCGTCGGGTACGGAGTCCGCTCCGGGGTAGAGCAGGGGTGTCACGGCGGCGGCCGCGGCGGCTGCGGATCACCCGGTCCGGACTCCGTTCCCGCCGTCGTCCGTTTCCCCGACCCTTGGGGGTTCTGTGGTCCGTATCCGGGTTCTCGTCGTCGACGATCACCGCATCTTCGCCGAATCGCTCGCCGCCGCGCTCGCGGCCGAGCCGGACGTCGACGTGTCCGCGGCGGGCAGCGGCCCCGCCGCCCTGCGCTGCCTCGAACGCGCGGTGGCCGAGGGCCGCCGCTTCGACGTGCTCCTGGTCGACGCCGACCTCGGCGCCGCCGCCCTGCCCGCCCAGCGGGAGGCAGGCCCGCCGCCGCCCTCCTCGGACGGGATCGCGCTGGTCGCCGGGGTGCGGGTGTCCCATCCCGGCGTGCGCACGGTGGTCCTCGCCGAGCGCGACGACCCGCGCCGGGCCGCCCTCGCCCTCCAGGCCGGGGCCTCGGGCTGGGTGGCCAAGGACTGCTCGCTGTCGCGGCTGCTGGCCGTGGTCCGCGGCGTGCTGCGGGAGGAGACGCACCTGCCGCCCGCGCTGCTGACGGGCGTGCTGCGGGAGCTGACCGCGGCCCGCAAGCACCGGACGGACAGCGAACGGCTGGTGGAGTCGCTGACCCCGCGCGAACACGAGGTGCTGCGCTGCATGGTGGCGGGGCTGGGCCGCAAGGACGTGGCGGCCCGGCTGTTCCTGTCCCCGCACACGGTCCGCACCCACATGCAGAACGTGCTGGGCAAGCTGGGCGTGCACTCCACCCTGGCCGCCGTCGCGCTGGCCCGGCGGGCCGGGGTGCGGCCGGCGGACCTAGCCGGGGATGTTGTCGAACGGAGCGGTCAACCGGCGTAGCAGGGCCGCGAGATCGCCGCGCTGGCTCTGCGAGAGCCGGGCGAGGATCGCCCGCTCCTGGGCCAGCAGCCCGGCCAGGGCCTGGTCGGCGCGGTCGCGCCCCTCGGCGCTCAGCCGGACCAGGACTCCGCGCCGGTCACTGGGGTCCGGGAGCCGTTCGACGAGGCCCTTCTTGGCCAGCCGGTCGATGCGGTTGGTCATGGTGCCCGAGGTGACCAGGGTCTGCGTCAGCAACTGGCCCGGGGAGAGCTGGTACGGGGCACCCGCGCGGCGCAGCGAGGTCAGGACGTCGAACTCCCAGGGCTCCAGGCCGTGCTCGGAGAAGGCCAGCCTGCGCGCCCGGTCGAGGTGGCGTGCCAGCCTGCTGACGCGGCTGAGCACTTCGAGCGGTTCCACGTCGAGGTCAGGGCGTTCCCGCCGCCATGCCGCGACCAGTCGGTCGACCTCGTCCTCCATGCCGATCAGTGTAAGGGGTCTGTCGATATGAAGTCTCTTCATCACAAGTATCTCGCTCCCAAGAATCTTGACATCAAGATATAAATGAAGCGACCATGGGGCATGGAGGGGGCTGAAACGGCTTCCGCTTCCGACCGCCCCGCCAGCAAGGAGGCTCGAACATGCATTCCGATACTGCCCAGGCCAACATCCCCGTGGCCCGTGTCCCCTCCGACCCGTGCGCACCCACCTGGGACCCCCAGCAGTACCTGCGGCACGCAGGCCACCGCACGCGCCCCTTCCTCGATCTCCTGACCCGGATACCCGAACTCCCCACCCGTCCCGCCCGTATCGCCGACCTCGGCTGCGGCCCCGGCAACGTCACGGCCCTGCTCGCCGGACGCTGGCCCGAGGCCGTGATCACCGGCTTCGACCTCTCCCCGGAGATGCTCCACCGCGCGACCGAGGAGTACGCGGGCCCCACCGCCGGCGGCGGCAGCCTCGACTTCCGGCCCGGAGACCTGGCCGGCTGGCTCCCCGAGGAGCCGTACGACCTGATCGTCTCCAACGCCGCCCTGCAATGGGTCCCCAGCCACCCCGGCTCCTTCGCCCCCTGGATCCACGGGCTCCGCCCCGGGGGGACGTTCGCCTTCCAGATCCCCGGGAACTTCACCGCGCCCAGCCACGCGCTGCTCGCCGAACTGTGCGACGCCCCGCGCTGGCGCTCCCGGCTGGCCGGGCACGGCGCCCGCTACACCCACCTGCTGGAGCCCGCCGAGTACCTGGCACGCCTCACCGAGCTCGGCTGCGCCACCGAAGTGTGGGAGACCACCTACCACCAGCTCCTCCAGGGACCCGACCCGGTCCTCGACTGGGTCAAGGGCACCGCGCTGCGGCCCGTCCTGACCGCCCTCGGCGACGACAAGGACGCCGTGGACGCCTTCCTCACCGAGTACCGCGACCGGCTCCGTGCGGTCTACCCCGCCGGCCCGCGCGGCACCGTCTTCCCCTTCCGCCGCATCTTCGCCGTCGCCCGCAAGGAGGCCTGAGCGTGTTCACCGCCCTGGACCACGTCCAGCTCGCGGCGCCACCGGGTACGGAGGACCGGCTGCGCGCCTTCTACACGCAGGTCCTCGGCATGGCCGAGGTACCCAAACCGCCCGTGCTCGCCGCCCGCGGGGGCTGCTGGTTCGCGGCCGGACCCGTACAGCTGCACCTCGGCGTGGAGGAGGACTTCCGCCCGGCCCGCACCGCGCACCCGGGACTGCGGGTGACCGGCATCGAGGCGTACGCGGACAGACTCCGGGAGTGCGGGGCGGAGGTGGTCTGGGACGACAGGCTGCCGGGCCACCGCCGCTTCCACTGCAAGGACCCCGTCGGCAACCGGCTGGAGTTCCTGGAGCCGCACGGCCCCGAGCCGTACGGCCCCGGACCCGCCGCCTGACGGACCGGCCGCCCGGGGGACCCGCCGCCCGGTGGACCCACGACGGCGCCCCGCCACCGGAGGACCGGTGGCGGGGCGCCGTCATACCGCGGGGGCCGCTCAGCTCTTGCGGCGGCCCACCAGCTGGGGCTTCGACTCCAGGCCGTCCAGACCGTGCCAGGCCAGGTTCACCAGGTGCGCCGCGACCTCCGCCTTCTTCGGGCGGCGGACGTCCAGCCACCACTGCCCGGTCAGCGCCACCATCCCCACCAGCGCCTGCGCGTACAGCGGGGCCAGCTTCGGGTCGAAGCCCCGGGCCTTGAACTCCAGGCCCAGGATGTCCTCCACCTGGGTGGCGATATCGCTGATCAGCGAGGCGAAGGTGCCCGTGGACTGGGCGACCGGGGAATCGCGCACCAGGATCCGGAAGCCGTCCGTATAGGACTCGATGTAGTCCAGCAGCGCGAAGGCGGCCTGCTCCAGCAGCTCCCGCGGGTGCCCGGCGGTCAGCGCCCCCGTCACCCCGTCGAGGAGCTGGCGCATCTCCCGGTCCACCACGACCGCGTACAGGCCCTCCTTGCCGCCGAAGTGCTCGTAGACCACCGGCTTGGACACCCCGGCCTTCGCCGCGATCTCCTCCACCGACGTGCCTTCGAAACCCTTCTCCGCGAAGAGGGCACGGCCGATGTCCAGCAGTTGCTGACGGCGCTCCGCACCCGTCATCCGGACCCGGCGGCCACGCCGGGGCTTGTCGCTGCTGGAAGTGCTGCCGTCGATCGCCACGCCCCCCATCATGCCGGGTTCGCGTCGTTTTCCCTGCGGCGGGCATCGATGCGGGCCTCGGAAGGCCACCGCACGTCCGTGGCCCAGCCCGCCTGTTCGAACCAGCGGATCAGCCGGGCGCTGGAGTCGACCTGGCCGCGCAGCACACCGTGCCGCGCCGAGGTCGGGTCGGCGTGGTGCAGGTTGTGCCAGGACTCCCCGCAGGACAGCACCGCGAGCCACCACACGTTGCCGGAGCGGTCCCGGGACTTGAAGGGCCGCTTGCCCACCGCATGGCAGATCGAGTTGATCGACCACGTCACGTGGTGCAGCAGCGCCACGCGCACCAGGGAGCCCCAGAAGAACGCCGTGAACGCGCCCCACCAGGACATCGTGACCAGGCCGCCGACCAGCGGCGGGATCGCCAGGGAGAACATGGTCCAGAAGATGAAGTCACGCGAGATCCGCCGGATCGCCGGGTCCTTGATCAGGTCCGGCGCGTACTTCTGCTGATCGGTCTGCTCCTCGTCGAAGAGCCAGCCGATGTGCGCCCACCACAGGCCCTTCATCAGCGCCGGCAGCGACTCGCCGAACCGCCACGGCGAGTGCGGGTCCCCCTCGTGGTCCGAGAACTTGTGGTGCTTGCGGTGGTCGGCCACCCAGCGCACCAGCGGACCCTCGACGGCCATGGACCCCATGACGGCCAGGGCGATCCGCAGGGGCCGCTTCGCCTTGAAGGAGCCGTGCGTGAAGTAGCGGTGGAAGCCGATGGTGATCCCGTGGCAGGCCAGGAAGTACATGAAGACCATCAGGCCGAGGTCGAGCCAGCTGACCCCCCAGCCCCAGGCCAGCGGAATCGCCGCCAGCAGGGCCAGGAAGGGAACGGTGATGAACAGCAGGAGGGCGATCTGCTCGACGGAGCGCTTGTTCTCGCCGCCCAGCGTCGCGGACGGCGCGGGCGCTGCGCCTTCGGTACGGGAAGAGGGCGCGGACGCGTCCTCGACCAGATCGGGGCTGGTGGTCATGAGGGTTCCCCTGGGGGGTGAGAAGTCGGCGGGGGCGCCCCCGGCAGGAACCGGGGGGAACCAGGGTCACAGACCCTACGGACCCGTAACCTACGGCATCGTAAGTATGGCAAAGGCGGGGACGGGGGCAAGAGGAGCGCGCCCGGTCCGACACCGCACCGGGGCGCGCCACGCGGGCGGCACCGGGCGGCCGCGAGCCGTTCGCGACCACCTGGTGACACATTTGCCCAGGCACACGGATCGGACACCTATCCTGTTGTCGTCGGACAGCGCGGTCCGCACGGGCAGCCCGAGCTGCGCTTCAGGCGGGGGCCCCTCCCAGACGGAGTCTGGGGGAGGCGACGCCGCGCGCGCCCAGGAGCCCACAGCCCAGTAGCGCTCGAACACTGCAAGGAGCCGCACCTGTGAGCAGTGCTGACCAGGCCCCCCGGGGCCAGGCCCCCGTCACCCCGGCCGACCACGCCAACGCAGAGCTGCGCGCGGACATCCGCCGCCTCGGTGACCTCCTCGGCGAAACGCTCGTACGCCAGGAGGGCCAGGACCTCCTCGACCTCGTCGAACGCGTCCGTGCCCTCACCCGCACCGACGGGGAGGCCGCCGCCGAACTGCTCGGTGACACCGACCTCGAGACGGCCGCCAAGCTCGTACGGGCCTTCTCCACCTACTTCCACCTCGCCAACGTCACCGAGCAGGTGCACCGCGGCAAGGAGCTGCGCGCCCACCGCGCCGCCGAGGGCGGGCTCCTCGCCCGCACCGCGGACATGCTCAAGGACGCCGACCCCGAGCACCTGCGCGAGACGGTCCGCAACCTCAACGTGCGCCCCGTCTTCACCGCGCACCCCACCGAAGCGGCCCGCCGCAGCGTCCTCAACAAGCTGCGCCGCATCGCCGCCCTGCTGGAGGAGCCCGTCACCGGGGCCGGCGACCGCCGCCGCCACGACCTGCGCCTCGCCGAGAACATCGACCTCGTCTGGCAGACCGACGAGCTGCGCGTGGTCCGCCCCGAGCCCGCCGACGAGGCCCGCAACGCCATCTACTACCTCGACGAGCTGCACGCCGGCGCCGTCGGGGACGTACTGGAGGACCTCGCGGCCGAGCTGCAGCGCGTCGGCGTGGAGCTCCCCGCGGGCACCCGCCCGCTGACCTTCGGCACCTGGATCGGCGGCGACCGCGACGGCAACCCCAACGTCACGCCCGAGGTCACCCGCGACGTCCTGATCCTCCAGCACGAGCACGGCATCACCGACGCCCTCGAACTCGTCGACTTCCTGCGCGGACTGCTGTCGAACTCCATCCGCTACACCGGCGCCACCGAGGAACTCCTGTCCTCCCTCCAGGCCGACCTGGAACGCCTCCCCGAGATCAGCCCGCGCTACAAGCGGCTGAACGCCGAGGAGCCGTACCGCCTCAAGGCCACCTGCATCCGGCAGAAGCTCCTCAACACCCGCGAGCGCCTCGCCCGCGGCATCCCGCACGAGGAGGGCCGCGACTACCTCGGCACCGCCGAGCTGCTGGCCGACCTCACCCTCATCCAGACCTCCCTGCGCGAGCACCGCGGCGCGCTCTTCGCCGACGGCCGCATGGACCGCACCATCCGCACCCTGGCCGCCTTCGGCCTGCAGCTCGCCACCATGGACGTCCGTGAACACGCGGACGCCCACCACCACGCCCTCGGGCAGCTCTTCGACCGGCTCGGCGAGGAGTCCTGGCGCTACGCCGACATGCCCCGCGACTACCGCGGCAAGCTGCTCGCCAAGGAGCTGCGCTCCCGCCGTCCGCTGGCCCCCACGCCCGCCCCGCTGGACGCCGCCGGCCACAAGACCCTCGGTGTCTTCTTCGCCGTCAAGGACGCCTTCGAGAAGTTCGGCCCCGAGGTCATCGAGTCCTACATCATCTCGATGTGCCAGGGCGCCGACGACGTCTTCGCCGCCGCGGTCCTGGCGCGCGAGGCCGGCCTGATCGACCTCCACGCGGGCTGGGCCAAGATCGGCATCGTGCCGCTGCTGGAGACCACCGACGAGCTCCGCGCCGCCGACGTCATCCTCGACGAGATGCTCGCCGACCCCTCCTACCGGCGCCTGGTCTCCCTGCGCGGGGACGTCCAGGAGGTCATGCTCGGCTACTCCGACTCCAGCAAGTTCGGCGGCATCACCACCTCCCAGTGGGAGATCCACCGGGCCCAGCGCCGACTGCGCGACGTCGCCCACCGCTACGGGGTGCGCCTGCGCCTCTTCCACGGCCGGGGCGGCACCGTCGGCCGCGGCGGCGGCCCCTCGCACGACGCGATCCTCGCCCAGCCCTGGGGCACGCTGGAAGGCGAGATCAAGGTCACCGAGCAGGGCGAGGTCATCTCCGACAAGTACCTGGTCCCCTCGCTCGCCCGGGAGAACCTCGAACTGACCGTCGCCGCCACCCTGCAGGCCTCCGCCCTGCACACCGCGCCCCGCCAGTCCGACGACGCCCTCGCCCGCTGGGACGCGGCCATGGACACCGTGTCCGACGCCGCGCACGGCGCGTACCGCGCGCTGGTCGAAGACCCGGACCTGCCCGCGTACTTCTTCGCCGCCACCCCCGTCGACCAGCTCGCCGACCTGCACCTGGGCTCGCGGCCCTCGCGCCGCCCCGACTCGGGTGCGGGCCTCGACGGGCTCCGCGCGATCCCGTGGGTCTTCGGCTGGACGCAGTCCCGCCAGATCGTGCCCGGCTGGTACGGCGTCGGCTCGGGCCTCAAGGCCCTGCGCGAGGCCGGCCAGGAGGACGTCCTGACGGAGATGGGCGAGCGCTGGCACTTCTTCCGCAACTTCCTGTCCAACGTCGAGATGACACTGGCCAAGACCGACCTGCGGATCGCCCGCCACTACGTGGACACGCTCGTACCGCAGGACCTCAAGCACGTCTTCGCGCGCATCGAGGCCGAGCACGAGCTGACCGTCCGCGAGGTCCTGCGGATCACCGGCGGCGAGAAGCTGCTGGACTCCCACCCGGTGCTCCAGCAGACCTTCTCCGTGCGCGATGCCTACCTGGACCCCATCTCCTACCTCCAGGTCTCCCTGCTGGCCCGCCAGCGGGCCGCCGCCGCCCGCGGGGAGGAGCCCGACCCGCTGCTCGCCCGCGCCCTGCTGCTCACCGTCAACGGTGTGGCCGCCGGCCTGCGCAACACCGGCTGACCCGGCCCCGCCCGGACCCGGACACCGGGAAGCCCCCGCACCGGCCAGGTGCGGGGGCTTCCCCGTGTCCGGGCCCCGGGCACAGGGTCCGACGCCGGCCGGTCGGGAGTCGTACGGCCGGTCAGGAGTTGTACGACGACTGGGCGCGCTCCAGGCCCTCCTGGACCAGGCACTCCACCGCATCGGCCGCCCGGTCCACGAACCAGTCCAGCTCCTTGCGCTCCGCGGAGGAGAAGTCCTTCAGGACGAAGTCCGCCACCTGCATCCGCCCCGGCGGACGGCCGATGCCGCAGCGCACCCGGTGGTAGTCGGCGCCCATCGACTTCGTCATGGACTTCAGCCCGTTGTGGCCGTTGTCCCCGCCGCCCAGCTTCAGGCGCAGCGTCGGATAGTCGATGTCCAGCTCGTCGTGGACCGCGACGACCCGTTCCAGCGGCACCTTGTAGAAGTCGCGCAGCGCGGTCACCGGGCCGCCCGACAGGTTCATGTACGTCATGGGCTTGGCCAGCACCACCCGGCGGTTCGCCGGCCCGGGCGGCCCCAGGCGGCCCTCGACCACCTGGGCCCGGGCCTTGTGCGCCTTGAACTTCCCGCGGATCCGCTCCGCGAGCAGGTCGGCCACCATGAACCCGATGTTGTGGCGGTTCCCCGCGTACTCCGGTCCCGGGTTGCCGAGGCCGACGATCAGCCAGGGTGCCGCGTCGTCCGACATCAAGAGCTCCTTGTACGAGGACGACCGCCGTCCCGCTCCAGTGGAGCCGGACGGCGGTCGGTCAGCAACTGCTGAGGAAGGGGAGCGAGGCTCAGGCCTCGGTGCCCTCGGCCTCGGCGTCGGCGGCCGGCTCCTCGGCCTGCGGGGCGACGACCTGGAGGACGGCGATGTCGCCGTCGACGGCCAGGGTGGTGCCCTTCGGGAGGACCAGGTCCTTGGCGTGGATGGTGGCGCCGGCCTCGAGGCCCGCGATGGAGACGGTGACCTCGGTCGGGATGTGGGTGGCCTCGGCCTCGACGGAGACGGTGTTCTGGAGGGTCTCCAGCATGTTGCCGCCGGCGGCCAGCTCGCCCTCGGTGACGATCGCGACGTCGACGGTAACCTTCTCGCCCTTCTTGACGATCAGGAAGTCGACGTGCGAGATCGAGCGCTTCAGCGGGTGCTTCTGCACGGCCTTCGGGATGACCAACTCGGAGCCGGCGTCGCCGAGGTCCAGGGAGATCAGGACGTTCGGGGTGCGGAGCGCCAGCTGCAGGGCGTGGGCGTCGACGTTGACGTGCTTCGGGTCGGTGCCGTGGCCGTAGATGACAGCGGGGGTCAGGGCGTCGCGACGGGCCTGACGGGCAGAGCCCTTGCCGAAGGTGTCACGGATCTTGGCGGAAAGCTTGACCTCGGACATGCTCACTCCTCGTGGGGTGACGGAAATGGACGACAGTCACCCGGCCGAAACGGCCTGCTACGAAGAGCGCGTCGATAACGGAGCATCCGCACCGGAAAACAGGTGCGGCCTCCCTCGCCGAGCAACTCATGGAGTGTACCCGGCGGGGGAGGCCGCACCAAAAGGATCTACCGCGGAGCGGTTACTGCTGCTCCTCGAAGAGGCTGGTCACCGAACCGTCCTCGAAGACCTCGCGCACCGCGCGCGCGACCATCGGGGCGATGGACAGCACGGTGATCTTGTCGAGCTCCAGGTCGGACGGGTCCGGCAGGGTGTTCGTGAACACGAACTCGCTGACCTTGGAGTTCTTCAGGCGGTCGGCGGCCGGACCCGACAGGATGCCGTGCGTGGCCGTCACGATGACGTCCTCGGCCCCGTGCGCGAACAGCGCGTCGGCCGCGGCGCAGATGGTGCCACCGGTGTCGATCATGTCGTCGACCAGGACGCAGACACGGCCCCGGACCTCGCCCACGACCTCGTGGACGGTGACCTGATTGGCGACGTCCTTGTCACGGCGCTTGTGGACGATCGCCAGCGGCGCGTCCAGGCGGTCGCACCAGCGGTCGGCGACGCGCACGCGGCCGGCGTCGGGGGAGACGATCGTCAGCTTGGTCCGGTCCACCTTGGCGCCGACGTAGTCCGCGAGGACCGACAGGGCCGAGAGGTGGTCCACCGGGCCGTCGAAGAAGCCCTGGATCTGGTCCGTGTGCAGGTCGACCGTCAGGATGCGGTCCGCACCCGCGGTCTTCAGCAGGTCGGCGACCAGGCGGGCCGAGATCGGCTCGCGGCCCTTGTGCTTCTTGTCCTGGCGGGCGTACCCGTAGGAGGGGACGATCACGGTGATGGAGCGAGCCGACGCGCGCTTGAGCGCGTCGATCATGATCAGCTGCTCCATGATCCACTTGTTGATCGGAGCCGTGTGGCTCTGGATCAGGAAGCAGTCCGCGCCGCGAGCCGACTCCTGGAAGCGGACGTAGATCTCGCCGTTCGCGAAGTCGAAAGCCTTGGTCGGCACGAGGCCGACTCCCAGCTGGTGTGCGACCTCCTCGGCCAGCTCGGGGTGGGCGCGGCCGGAGAAGAGCATCAGCTTCTTCTCGCCGGTCGTCTTGATCCCGGTCACAGCACTGTCTCCTCAGACGTGTGGAAAGCTGCTCGCCCCCATGTGCGTCCGTCCCGCACACGGTGAGCCAGCCGAATTGCGTGCACCTATCACGGTACGCCGTCCCGGACGTACCTGTTTCCGGTCAGTTCACCTCAACGGCCGTCGGAGTCCACCGGGACCACCGACTGGGCTGCCGTCGCGGCGGCGCTTCCGGGACGCTTGCGGGCCACCCAGCCCTCGATATTGCGCTGCTGGCCGCGGGCCACGGCCAGGGCGCCGGGGGGCACATCCTTGGTGATCACCGATCCGGCGGCCGTGTACGCCCCGTCGCCGATGGTGACGGGCGCCACAAACATGTTGTCCGACCCCGTCTTGCAGTGTGAGCCGACGGTCGTGTGGTGCTTGTGCTCGCCGTCGTAGTTCACGAAGACGCTCGCGGCGCCGATGTTCGTGTACTCGCCGATCGTCGCGTCGCCCACGTAGGACAGGTGGGGCACCTTGGTGCCCTCGCCGATCCTCGCGTTCTTCATCTCCACGTAGGTGCCGGCCTTCGCCTTCGGCCCGAGGTCCGTGCCCGGGCGCAGGTACGCGAACGGGCCGACGGTCGCGGCCTCGCCGATCACGGCGCCGTCCGCCACGGTGTTGTCCACCCGGGCGCCCGCGCCCACACGGGTGTCCTTCAGGCGGGAGTTCGGGCCGACCTCGGCGCCCTCGGCCACGTGGGTGGCGCCGAGCAGCTGAGTGCCGGGATGGACCAGGGCGTCCTGGCCGAAGGTGACGGTGACGTCCACGAAGGTGCTCGCCGGGTCCACCACGGTCACCCCGGCGAGCATGGCCTGCTCCAGGAGGCGCGCGTTCAGCAGGGCGCGGGCCTCCGCGAGCTGGACGCGGTTGTTGATGCCGAGGATCTGCCGGTGGTCGCTGCCCACGGCCGCGCCGACGCGGTGGCCGGCCTCGCGGAGGATGCCGAGGACGTCGGTGAGGTACTCCTCGCCCTGGCTGTTGTCGGTGCGCACCTTGCCGAGGGCGTCGGCGAGCAGCGTCCCGTCGAAGGCGAAGACGCCGGAGTTGATCTCGCGGATCGCGCGCTGGCCGTCGCTGGCGTCCTTGTGCTCGACGATGGCCGTCACGGCCCCGCCCGCGTCGCGCACGATGCGGCCGTAGCCGGTGGAGTCCGGCACCTCGGCGGTCAGCACGGTCACGGCGTTGCCGTCGGCCTCGTGCGTCCGGGCGAGCTCGCGCAGGGTGTCGCCGGTGAGCAGCGGGGTGTCGCCGCAGACGACGATCACGGTGCCGTCGAGCGGGCCGCCGAGCTCTTCGAGGGCCATCCGCACGGCGTGGCCGGTGCCGTTCTGCTCGTACTGGACGGCGGTGCGGACCTCGGCGTCGACGGCGGAGAGGTGCGCGGTCACCTGCTCGCGGGCATGCCCGACGACCACGACCAGGTGGGCGGGGTCCAGCTCGCGGGAGGCGGCGACCACGTGACCGACGAGCGAGCGCCCGCAGATCTCGTGCAGGACCTTGGGGGTGGCCGACTTCATGCGGGTGCCTTCACCCGCTGCGAGTACGACGACGGCTGCCGGGCGGTTGGCGCTCACGGGTGGGCCCTTCGGCTTCGGGGGTGGACGCACGAAGGATACCGGGGGCTCAAGGCCCCTCAACGAACGCGGGTCCCGACCGAAGGTCAGGACCCGAACGTGTGAAAGCTCCCCCGCCAGGACTCGAACCCGGACATAAGGCACCAAAAGCCTCAGTGCTGCCAATTACACCACAGGGGATGGCGGCCCAGCCGACGGTGGGCATCGTTCTCCGCCGTCCGACCGGACGCCCCTACTATGCCGCACCATGCGCCCCGGAAGCGACGGCAATGCGCCGTGCGCTCCCCGGGGTTTGCGGGAATTACCGGCGGCACCGCCCGGGGGGCGCTGCGTACGCTGGGCGGCATGACCGGTACGGGGGAAGTGCAAGGCGGCGTCCGGCCGCCCTGGTGGTGGGCGCGGCGCCGTGATGCCGTGGGGGATGTGGGGCTGGCCGGGGTCTCGGCCCTGGAGTGTGCGTGGGAGGGGGTTGCCTTCGCCCGCGAGGCGGGGGTGCCCACCGCGGCCGGGGTGCTGTTCGGGCTGCTGGTGGGCTCGGTGCTGGTGTTGCGCAGGCGCTGGCCGATCGCCGTGGTGCTGGTGGGGATCGCCGTGGCGCCGGCCGCGATGGGGTTCCTCCTCGGGGTGGTGGGGCTGTACACGCTGGCCTCCTCCGACGTGCCCCGGCGGATCACCGCCACCCTGACCTCGATGTCTCTGGTCGCGACCTTCGTGGTGATGTACCTGCGCACCCGCGGGGACGTCGAGGCGGACACGATGCTGGTGGTCGTGCTGTCCGCGTTCGTGGCGGTGGCGCTGACCGTGCCGCCGGTGCTGCTCGGCCTGTATCTGGGCGCGCGGCGCCGGCTGATGGAGAGCCTGCGCGAGCGCGCGGACTCCCTGGAGCGGGAGCTGTCGCTGCTCGCCGACCGGGCGGAGGAGCGGGCCGAGTGGGCCCGGACCGAGGAGCGCACCCGCATCGCCCGGGACATGCACGACGTGGTGGCGCACCGGGTGTCGCTGATGGTGGTGCACGCGGCCGCCTTGGAGGCGGTGGCGCTCAAGGACCCGGCGCGGGCCGCGAGGAACGCGGCGCTGGTCGGGGACATGGGCCGGCAGGCGCTGACGGAGCTGCGCGAGATGCTCGGGGTGCTGCGGGCGCAGGCCCCGAAGCCCGGTGCGGGTGTCCGTGCGGGCGGACCGGGCGGACACGGCGGACCGGGTGGAGCGGGCGGATCGCGCGGACCGGGTGGTGCCGCAGTGACCGCCGCGGCGGCCCCGGCCGTCACCGCCGCCCTCTTCGGGAGCTTCGAGGACGGGCCTTCGCTGGCCGAGCTGGAGACGCTGCTGGGGCAGTCGCGGGCCGCGGGGATGGCCGTCGACATGGTGGTGCAGGGGGAGCGGGCCGCCTACGCGGCGGAGGTGGAGCAGACCGCCTACCGGGTGGTCCAGGAGGCTCTCACGAACTGCCACAAGCACGCCCCGGGGGCCCGGGTGGTGGTGCGCCTCGCGCACCGGGACGGGGAGGTGGCGATGCAGGTCGAGAACGGGCCCTGCGACGCCGGGGCGGACGGCGCGGGCCTGCCGAGCGGGGGCAACGGGCTGCTCGGCATGCGGGAGCGGGTGCTCGGCCTCGGCGGGGTGTTCGTCTCCGGGCCGACGGACGCGGGCGGCTTCCGCGTCTCGGCGGTCCTGCCCGGCGGCTGCCGGCCCGGGGCGGCCTAACCCGTCGTGAGGCGGGTCGGCTGGAGGCCGGTCAGCAGGAGGGTGAGGGCTTCGTCGACGCTGGAGCCGAGGTACCAGTCGCCGGTGTGGTCGATGCCGTAGACGCGGCCCTCGCTGTCGACGGCCAGGTGGGAGCCCCCGTCGGCCTCGACGCCCAGCGGGCAGAGCAGGGTGGACAGGGCGCGGCCCAGGTCGGCGAAGGTGCGGGCCAGGTGCAGGCCGGTCAGCGGGTCGATCCGGACCGGGGTCGGCGCTATCTGGCGGCCCGGGCCGGCGGCGGTGACGGTGAGCCCGCCGAACTCCGCCCAGGCTTCGACGGCCGCGGGGAAGACGGTGTGGCGGTGCCCTGCCGGGGTGGTGTGGTCGCGCAGGGCGTCGGCCCAGTACTCGGCCTGTTTGATGTCCCAGCGGCCGGGTTCCCAGCCGGCGGTGCGCAGGGCGGAGTCCACCGCGACCGGGAACCGGGTGGCGGAGGAGCGGTCGTAGGAGGCTGAGGTCGTGGTCATGGCTACTCGGATGCGGTGAGGTCGACGGAGCGTACGCCGAAGTGGGTGAGGAGGGCGTCGCAGGAGCGGCAGGGGGGTGCGTAGCTGCCGTGGAGGGGGTCGCCGTCCTCGCGGATGCGGCGGGCGGTGATCCGCGCGTGCTTGAGGGAGCGCCGGGCCTCGCCGGGGGTGAGCGGCTTGCGGGAGGCGCGTTTGCTGCGGGCTCCCTCCACCGCGGCCAGGTGGCGGGACAGCAGGATGGCCTCCGGGCACCGGCCGGTGAAACGTTCGCGCTGGCCGCTGGTCAGGGTGTCCAGGAAGTCCTGGACGAGCGGGTGGAGCACGGGGGGCTGGTCGGCCTTGCCCGCGGTGCCGGTGAGGGTCTCGCCGCGGACCGAGAGGGCGGCGGCCACCGTGGGCAGGATGCCGTCGCGGCGGAAGCGCAGCACGGGCACCACGGGGCGGCCGTCGGCGCTGCCCCAGCGCAGGCGGGGGTCGCCGGCCGGCTCACCCGCCCCCGCGGGGCCGGGCGGGCCGGGCGGGCCGGACGGGCCTGCGGTTCCCGGTGTGCCGGGTCCCGTGTCGGCCGGATCTGTGCGTGTCGCCGTGTTCTGCATGGTCGTGCTTTCCCTCCCGTGGCCGCGGTGGTGCCGCCGTCGCGCACGCCCCCGTGCTGCGGGGACAGCCTGTCAAATGTCACCTGTAGTGCGGAAGCGGGGTCGAATATTCGTATCAATTCGGATGTTCCTGGCCGCTGCACGCACGTGCGGGTCGCGGACGGGTGACGGCCTTGCCCGAGCACATAGGCTGTGCCGAACCAGCCAGATCCAGCAGGGGGCTACCGCCATGACGACAGGCCGGCTCGGGCAGCAGGCCGCGCCACCCAACGCCGCGTACTCGGGGCAGGTCGTGCACTTCCCGGACCCGGTCCGGGCCGCTCGGCATCCCCTCGGCGTACGCATGGGCGAGGGCGGCCACCCCGACTTCTCCCCGTACGCGCGGGCAGCCGTGGAGATCGCCGAACCGCCGGAGGGCTTCGGCGTGGACGAGCTGCGGCTGACGGACTACGTCTCCGCGAACGCGGCCATGCAGGCGGCCCGCCACGAGCTGTGGGACACCGTCGGACCGGTGGCCACCCCGCACGGCTGGACCTGGCACCACGTGGCGGGCAGCCGGCGGATGGAGCTGGTGCCGGTCGAGGTGAAGGCGCTGCTGCGCCACCACGCGGGCCTCGCCACGGCGCCGGTGGACCACGGCAAGCGCGGCACCCGCCCGCTGCAGGAAGTGCGCCCGGCGCACCTGGGGCTGCCCAAGTCGGTGGTCTCGGTGACCGAGTCCCAGGTGCAGGGCGTCGAGGAGGACCTCGGCTACCGGCTGCCGGAGGCCTACCGCTCCTTCCTGAAGGCGGCGGGCGGCTGCGCACCGGTGGGCGCGGGTCTGGACGTGGACCTGGGGCTGCTGGTGGACCAGCCGTTCTTCACGGTGCGCGAGGAGGCGGCGGTCAACGACCTCGTCTACGTCAACAAGTGCCTGCGCGACCACCTGACGAAGGACTACCTGTGCGTGGCCTTCGTCCAGGGCGGCCTGCTGGCGCTCAAGGTCAAGGGGGAGTCGACCGGTTCGGTGTGGTTCTCCCCGTACGACGACGCCCGCGACCAGGACGGCTGGTCGGTGCAGGAGCGCGTGGAGCGGCTGTTGCTGCCGTGCGGCGTTGATTTCGACGCCTTTCTGGAACGGTTGGCGGGGAACCCGCCCGAGCTGGAGACGGTGGCCGGTCTGATGGTGGACGGCGGATTCGCGCGCTCGGTTCCCGTGGTGCGGTCCGCCTCGGATGAGGGGTGACGGCGCGGTGGTGACCTTCGCGCAGGCGCAGGAGCGCGCCGAGGAATGGATCAACGGGGACGTGCCCGCGTACCAGCACCGCGAGGTGCGCGTACGGGAGTTCGGGCTCGGGTTCGTGGTGTGGGCCGAGGACCGTGCGGCGGGCCCGGTGTCGGGCGGCGGCCGCCAGCGGCTGGTCATCGCCCGCGACAGCGGCGAGGTGACGCTGTGGCCGGGGCTCCCGGTGGGCGAGGTGATCCGCCGGTACGAGGAGGAGTACGGGTCGGCGGCCGTCCCGGCGGCGCAGGCCTCGGTGCCGACGCCGCGGATCGACTCCGAGCAGACCTCCTTCATGCTCAGTCCGCCGGAGTGGCTGCAGGAGGCCGCGGACCGGGCGGGTATCCCGGCGGGCCCGTCGCGCCCGGCTCCGGCCGCGGACGCGTCCCCCGCCCCGGCGCCGGATTCCGCCCGGGAGCCCGCCGAGGCGCCGGTGCCCGCGGCGGCCGCGCCCGGGCCGGCGGCTGCGGTGCCGCTGCGGCGCGGCGGAGAGGTCCCGTACGAGCCGACCGCCAACGACGGGGTTCCGGCGGGCGCGCCCGCGGGGTCCACCCCGTGGGCGGGCACCGATGTGAACGCGGACGCGGACGACGTGTCCGTGCCGCTGCCCGCGACCGTGTTCGCGCCGCCGCTGTCGGGCTCCGACCTGGAGGACGCCCCGTCCTCGGGGGTGGCCCCGGAGGCGAAGACCACGCTGATGGCCGGGGGCAGCCAGCTCCCGAGGACAGCGGTCTCCCCGGCGCTGGGAGCGGGTCCCGGCCCGGGCTCCGGCCCGCATGCCGGCGACATCGCCGATGCGCCGACGAGCAAGGCCCGGATCGCCCCGACGGGCGCTTCGGGTGCGGGTCGCCCGGCGACGCCTCCCGGTCCGCCCGGCGCTCCGGGTGCTCCGGGTGGCGGGTTGGACCATGCGGCGACGATGCTGGCGGGTCCGGGTGTGCCTCTGCCGCCCGGTCCGCCGGGCGCTCCCGGCGCGCCGGGTGGCGGTCGCCCGGCGACGCCTCCCGGTCCGCCGGGTGCTCCGGGTGCTCCGGGTGGCGGGTTGGACCATGCGGCGACGATGCTGGCGGGTCCGGGTGTGCCCCTGCCGCCCGGTCCGCCGGGCGCTCCCGGTGCCCCGGGTGGCGGACGCCCGGCGACGCCTCCCGGTCCGCCCGGCGCTCCCGGTGCTCCGGGTGGCGGGCTCGACCATGCCGCGACGATGCTGGCCGGGCCGGGCGTCACCGGACAGCCGCCCGGTCCTCCCGGGCCCCCCGGCGCCCCGGGAGGCGGGGCCCACCACGCCGCGACGATGCTGGCGGGTCCCGGCGTACCCCAGCCGCCCGGCCCGCCCGGCCCGCCACCCGCGGCGCCCGCGGCTCCCGCGCCGCAGCCGCCCGCTCCGGCCGGCGTGCCCCTCGTGGGCCCCGGCTACCAGGCCGTGCTCCGCTACCGCGCGCCCGACGGCTCCGAGCAGCAGCTCATCCGCCGCTCGGCACCCGGCACCCCGCACCCCGAGTGGCAGATCCTGCACGAGCTGCGCGCCATGAACGTGCCGCCGCAGCAGGTGCTGGAGCTGCACACGGAGCTGGCGTCCTGCGAACTCCCCGGCGGCTACTGCGCCCGGATGATCCGGGAGACCTGGCCGCAGGTGCGGATCACCAGCGTGGCCCCGTACGGCACGGACCACGCGGGCCGTCAGCAGGGCATGCGGCACCTGCTGACCCACCAGGGCGAGCTCCACCAGGTGGCGGACGGTCCGGCGCGCCCCGCGCCGGTACGGGCGCCCCTCCCGCAGGTCCCACTCCAGCCGGCGATCCCGCTGGACGCGATCGCGCAGGAGCTGGCAGGGGCGTTCGGCCCGCAGGGGGTGTTCCGCTTCGACCAGCGGGCGGTCTCCCGCCAGGGCGTTCCGGAGATCGTGGCGCAGACGCTGATGTACTCGGGGCTGCCCGTCGATTTCGGGCCGTTCTTCTGGGCGCAGGCGGTGCCGGGCCAGCCGGTGCCGACGCTGGCCGAACTGGCCGCGCAGCGGCAGGTGCAGCCGGCCTCGGACGCGGGTTCATACCTCGTGGTCGGCAGTGACTTCGGCAAGGCGCTCTGCGTGCAGTACGGGACCGCGCACATCGTGGCGGTGCCGGTGGAGGGCGGCCCCGGCGGCGCGCCGGTGCCCCCGCAGTTCGTGAACTCCAGCCTGCCGCAGTTCGTCCGGTGCATGGCGATGCTCGGCCACATGTGGCGGCTGCGCCAGCACCTGACGCCGGAACAGGCCGGACGCTGGACGGTCGACTTCCAGGCGAACCTGGCGGGGCTGGACAGTGCGGCGCTGGCCTCCGCGGAGAACTGGTGGTCGGTGCTGCTGGAGCAGATGTGGGACGGACTGCTGTGATGTCCCGCTGATCGGATGATCACTTCCGTGGCCGGGTCGAGCCCTTCGAACAGGGTCTCGGCCCGGCCATTCGGGCTTCTGGGAGCAAATGACGCATCCTTGGCAGGAATCCCCGCGAGAGAGGCGCTTCCAGGATGAGTGCACCCATGGCGACCGCGCGCGGCCGCGGCTACCGCAGGGAAGAAGTCGACCGGTACCTCGCCCGGCTGTCCGGCAGCCGCGACGAGGCCTGGGAGCGCGTGGCGCGGCTGACCGTCCTGGCGAAGCGGATGGAGGAGGAGGCCGCGGACCTGCGCGAGGCGGTGGCTGCCCTCGCCCCGCAGACCTACGACGAGCTGAGCGAGCGCGCCCGCCGGATCCTGCTGCTGGTCCAGGAGGAGGCGGACTCCGTCCGGGCGGACGCGCGGGCGGACGCGGGCGCCACCCTGGGCGCGGCCGAGGCGCACGCCGACCGGGTGGCGGAGCTGGCGCGGGGCGACGCGGAGGCGGTACGCGAACAGACCGACGTACGGGCCCGGCAGGGGCTGCTGCGGGCGCAGCGGGAGGCGGACGGCCTGCGCACGCAGGCCCGGGAGGACGCGCACGCGTGGCGGGGGCAGGCGCACGCGGCGCTGGTGGAGGCACGGCAGCGGGCGGATGCGCTGCTGGCGGAGCGGGACCGGGAGCAGGCGGAGCGCCGGGAGGCGGCCGAGCGGGAGCTGGCGGCGCGCGAGGCGGAGCTGGAGGGCCGCCTCGCGGAGCTGGAGCGGTACGCGCAGGCCCGCCTCGGGGAGGCCCGGCGCGCGTGCGCGGAGGCCGAGGAGTCGGCCCGGCACGGGCAGGAGGACGCGGAGGCGCGGGCGGCCGAACTCCTGGCGGCGGCCCGGGTCCAGGAGGAGCGGGTGGCCCGGGAGACGGAGCGGGTCCTGCGGGAGCACACCGAGGCCCAGGAGGAGATGCGGGCGCACATGGACCACGTCCGCGCCAGCCTGGCGGCCCTCACGGGCCGCATCCCGGCCGGCGGCTGACCGGGCAGACGAGCGGACCGCTGCCCGGCCGCCGGCTGACGGGCACGCCGGCTGACGAGCCGGACCGGCTGACGAGCCGGACGGGCGGACTGCTGACGGGCACTCCGGCTGACGGAACACGCCGGTTGACGGCCAGACCCCGCTGACGCGTGGACCGGCTGACGGGCCAGATGAGGCTGCCCGGCCGCCGGCTGACGGGCACTCCGGCTGACGGCCGGACCGGCTGACGTAACACGCCGGTGACGGCCAGTCCCCGGCTGACGGCCGGATCGGCTGGCGGGCCGGATGAGGCTGCCCGGCCGCGGGCCGCGGGCCGCCGGCTGACGGCTGACGAGCCGTACGAGCGGACCGCTGCCCGGCCGCCGGCTGACGGCCGGACCGGCTGACGGAACAAGCCGGTTGACGGCCGGACCCGGCTGACGTGTAGACCGGCTGACCCGCCGGGCGGGCGGGGTGCTGGTCGGGCCGACGGTGGTTGCTGTGCCGGGCTTCGGCTCAGCCCGCGGGGCCGTCGCCCCGTCCGGCCGCCGGCTCCCGGCGCAAGGGGCCTCGCTGCGCCGGGAGGGCGGGCGCGGTCGCCTCGTACCGGTACGGGTCGCTGCGCAGGCCCCGTGAGCTGACCACCACCGTGAACGGCGGCCGTACGGAGGCCGGCAGGGGCGCCGTCAGACCTCCGGTCAGCGGATCGGCCGCCACCGGGAGCGGGGTGTCGTCCACCGTCAGGCGCGGCTCGGTGAAGCCGCCGCCCCGGACGCCGAGCAGGCCGTCGCAGACGAGGACGTCCGTGATCACCGGACCGGCCCGGGTGGCCATCTTGTTCAGCAGGTAGGCGCCCGCGGGGGCGCCCGTCAGGGCCCACATCTCCGCGGGCAGGCGGGGCAGTCCGGCGCCCACGTCGGCGAGGAAGAACAGCACGACGTACAGCAGGGTGACAGCGCTGAGGGCGACGTACTGGAGGTCGACGAGGTCGGTCCGGCCGCTGTCGTTCGCGATCAGCTCGCGCAGCGGGCGCCGGCCCGAAACGGTCGGCCGCGCGGCCGGCTTGGCCAGGCTGCCGTTCTCCACGCGCACCCCGACGACGGCCTTCGCGCCGATCAGGGCCGCGTACGGGCCGCCCAGGAGCGGCAGGTACACCGTCGTCAGCGAGGACAGCGGGCCGTCGGCGCCGCGGAACCAGCCGGTTCCGCCGCCCGCGGTGAGCCCGTACGCGAGGACGGCGAGCAGCAGCCAGACCAGGACCACCGTCCAGGCCAGGGCCAGGGTGGTCGAGGTGGACAGGCGGCCGTCGCGGCCGGTGAGGAAACCCGGGTGGCGGTGGAGCCGGCGGAGCAGCGGGCCGGCCAGGGCGGCCAGCAGTGCGAGCGCGAAGAGCGCGGAAACCATGTCATCCCCCCGGAGAACGGCCCTGCGGTACCCGAGCCTGACGCACTGGCGCGTTGCATGACAAGCCGCCCCGCCGGGGGCCGGTCACTCCTCGCGGTGCTCCGGCAGCACGGGGAAGGTGCGCGGCGCCATCAGCAGCAGGACCAGCAGTGCGAGGACGGCCGCCAGCGTCGCCCCGAGGAACACGTGGTCCACGGCGGCGGCCACGGCCTCGCGCAGGTAGCCGGCCGCGGCCGGGGAGAGCCCCGAGTCGTCCAGGGCCTTCGACACCCCGTCGAGCCGGTCCGGCAGGCCGGGCATCGGGGCGTGCGCCAGCCGGGCCGCGAGGGTCGCGTTGGCGACGGCCCCGAACAGGGCGGCGCCCACGCTCTGGCCGACCTGCCGGCAGAAGAGCACGGAGGCGGTGGTCACCCCCCGTTCCGACCAGCCCACGGTGGACTGCACCCCGATGATCAGCGGGAGCTGGAACAGGCCGAGGGCGGCGCCCAGCAGCAGCATCACCAGGACGGGCTGCCAGGGGCGGCCGGGCTGCGGGAGGAGGGTGAAGGAGAAGAGGACCGCGGCGGCCAGCGTGATGCCGACGGCGGCGGAGTTGCGGAAGCCGATGCGCCGGTAGACGTGCTGGCTCAGGGCGGCGCTGAGCGGCCAGCTCAGCGTCATCACGGACATCACCAGCCCGGCGGCCACGGGCGGCAGGCCGAGGACCGACTGGGCGTACGTGGGCACGAACACCATCGGGGCCACCATCAGCAGGCCGAGCGCCCCGAGGGCCAGGTTGACGGCGGCGATGGTGCGCCGGCGCCACACCCAGCCGGGCAGGATCGGCTCAGCGGCCCGGCGCTCCACCCGGACCACCAGGAGCGCCAGCAGGATGCCGGCGCCCACCAGTCCGAGTGAGGGCGCCGACAGCCAGGGCCAGGCGACCCCGCCCTGCACGAGGGCGAGGAGCAGGACGCCGCCGCAGGCGAAGACGGACAGGGCCCCGGCCCAGTCGACGGGGCCGCGGCGCCCGGGGGACCGGACGGGCTCGGTCAGGTGGCGGCCCACCATCCACAGGGCCAGCGCGGCCAGCGGCAGGTTGACGAGGAAGATCCACCGCCAGTGTGCGTACGCGGCGAAGAACCCGCCGAGGGCCGGTCCGGCGACGGCCGAGGCGGCCCAGACGCTGGACATCCGGGCCTGGATCCGCGGGCGGTCCTTGAGCGGGTAGAGGTCGGCGGCCAGGGTCTGCACGGTCCCCTGGAGGGCGCCGCCGCCCAGGCCCTGCACGATCCGGAACGCGATCAGCGCGGCCATGTTCCAGGCGAGCGCGCACAGCAGCGAACCGGCGAGGAAGAGGGCCATGCCGAAGAGCAGCACGGGCTTGCGGCCCAGGGTGTCGGACAGCTTGCCGTAGACGGGCAGGCTCACGGTGACGGCCAGCAGGTAGCCGGAGAACAGCCAGGAGAACACGGAGAACCCGCCGAGGTCGCCCACGATCTGCGGGACGGCGGTGGCGACGACGGTGCTGTCCAGGGCGACCAGGGCCATGCCCAGCATCAGCGAGGCGACCACTGCGGACGGCGGCCGGCCGGCCGCGGCCGCCTCCTCCGCCGTCCGCGCCATGGGCGCCGTACCGGCCCCGGAGGCCTTCCCCGCCGGCTGCTGTGCCCGGGCCCCCGGGCCCGGCCGGGGGCCGGGCGCCGCCGGACCTGACGGGCCGTCCGGGCTGCCGCCGCAGCCCTCCCCTGCGCTCACCGGAATTCCTTCCCCCTGCACCCATCCGAGGGGAACACCTTCTCACCGCGGGTCCGTCCGGCGGTATCCCCCAGAACCCCTCCTCCCTGGGGCGGAGAACCCCTAGGGGCAGCTCCATCGCGGGAGCCAGGGGTCTTTCGTCCCGGCGGAGGAGGTGGAGGGGCCGGGCGGGGCCTTGACTGGTTCCCACGACAAGGGGACGCGGGGGTGGGGTTAACCCCCGGGCGGATACGGCGATGGGCACCAGCGCGTCGGGCGGCCGCGCCCAGCAGACTCCATGACGGCGGCAGGGGCCCACCAGGGCCCGCAGCGCCCGCCCACAGACGAGGGGAAACACCGTGACAACGGCTATGACCGAGACCAGGCACGGAGGCACTGGCGGCCATGAAGCCGTCGCGGCCCGGGCGCGGAAGGTCGTCAAGGCCTACGGCTCCGGCGAGACGCGCGTCGTCGCGCTGGACGAGGTGGACGTGGACATCCGGCGCGGCGAGTTCACCGCGATCATGGGGCCTTCGGGCTCCGGCAAGTCCACGCTGATGCACTGCCTCGCCGGCCTCGACACGGTGACCAGCGGGCAGATCCACCTGGACGACACCGAGATCACCGGGCTGAAGGACAAGAAGCTCACCCGGCTGCGGCGTGACCGGATCGGCTTCATCTTCCAGGCGTTCAACCTGCTGCCGACGCTGAACGCCCTGGAGAACATCACGCTCCCCATGGACATCGCGGGCCGCAAGCCCGATCGGCAGTGGCTGGACCGGGTCGTGGAGACCGTGGGCCTCGCGGGCCGCCTCAAACACCGCCCCACCGAGCTCTCCGGCGGCCAGCAGCAGCGCGTGGCCGTCGCCCGCGCCCTCGCCGCCCGCCCGCAGATCATCTTCGGCGACGAGCCGACCGGGAACCTCGACTCCCGGGCCGGGGCCGAGATCCTCGGCTTCCTGCGCCGCTCGGTGGACGAACTCGGCCAGACCATCGTCATGGTCACCCACGACCCGGTTGCCGCGTCGTACGCGGACCGCGTCGTCTTCCTCGCCGACGGCCGGATCGTCGACGAGATGCTCAGCCCCAGTGCCGAGCAGGTCCTGGACCGGATGAAGGACTTCGACGCCCGCGGACGGACCTCATGAGCAACACCGTCCTGAAGACCTCGCGGCGCAACTTCGTCGCGCACAAGGGGCGGATGGCGCTCTCCGCCGTCGCCGTCCTGCTCTCCGTCGCGTTCGTCTGCGGCACCATGGTGTTCACCGACACCATGAACACCACCTTCGACAAGCTGTTCGCCGTCACCAGCTCCGATGTGACCGTCAGCCCGAAGGCGGCCGAGGACGGGGAGGAGATCTCCGACCGCGGCAAGCCCGAGACGCTGTCCGGCGCGGCCGTCGAGCAGATCGGGAAGGCCGAGGGCGTGCGCGGCGCCGAGGGCGCCGTCGTCTCGATGTCGGTCACGGTCGTCGACGCCGACAACGCGAACATGGGCTCGACCACGGGCGCCCCGACCCTCGCGGGCAACTGGAACGACAACGAGCTCAAGTCCATGAAGATCACCTCCGGTCACGCGCCGCGCGGCCCCACCGAGGTGATGGTCGACGCCGACACCGCCGAGAAGCACCACCTCGCCCTCGGCGACGAACTGCGCACCATCACCGTCACCGGTGACATCCGTGCGCGGATCAGCGGCATCGCCGCCTTCACCGTGACCAACCCGGGCGCGGCCGTCGTCTACTTCGACACCGTCACCGCGCAGCGCCAACTGCTCGGCGACCCGGGCGCCTTCACGCACGTCAACGTCACCGCGAAGGACGGGGTGAGCGACGAGCAGCTGAAGCAGAACGTCCAGCGGGCCGTGGGCGCGGACACCTACAAGGTGCAGACGGCCAAGGAGGCCGCGGACGCCAACCGCAAAGACGTCGGCTCCTTCCTCAACGTGATGAAGTACGTGATGTACGGCTTCGCCGGCATCGCCTTCCTCGTCGGCATCTTCCTCATCTTCAACACCTTCTCGATGCTGGTGGCCCAGCGGACCCGCGAAATCGGCCTGATGCGTGCCATTGGCGCCGACAGCGGCCAGGTGCTGAAGTCCGTGGTCGTCGAGGCCTTCCTCCTCGGGGTCGTGGGCTCGGTCCTCGGGGTCGGCGCGGGCATCGGACTGGCCGTCGGGCTGATGCAGCTCATGGGCCAGATGGGCATGCACCTGTCGACCGACGACCTGACCGTCACCTGGATCACCCCGGTCGCCGGCCTGGCCCTCGGCATCCTCGTCACCATCGTCTCCGCCTACGTCCCGGCCCGCCGGGCCGGCAAGGTCTCCCCGATGGCGGCCCTGCGCGAGTCCGGCACCCCCGGCGACCGCAAGGCCGGCGTGGTCCGGGCCGTCCTCGGCCTCGCCGTCACCGCCGCCGGCGGGGCGGGCCTCTACCTCGCCTCGGCCGCCGAGGAGGCCGGACCCGGATCGATGTGGCTGGGCCTGGGCGTGGTCCTCACCCTGATCGGCTTCATCGTGATCGGCCCGCTGCTCGCCGCCGGAGTCGTCCGGGTGCTCTCCGGCGCGGTCCTGCGGCCCTTCGGGTCCGTCGGCCGGCTCGCGGAACGCAACGCGCTGCGCAACCCGCGGCGTACGGGGGCCACCGCGGCCGCGCTGATGATCGGGCTCGCCCTGGTCGCCTGCCTGTCGGTGGTCGGCTCCTCGATGGTGGCCTCCGCCACCGACGAGCTCGACAAGTCGGTCGGCGCGGACTACATCGTCAACTCCGAGACGGGACAGCCCGTCGTGCCGCAGGCCGAGGAGGCGCTGCGCGCCGCCCCGGGCCTCGACCACGTCACCGCCTACCGGGAGGTGCAGGCCGCGGTCACCGCCCCGGACGGCACCACCGAGAAGGACGCCGCCCTGGGCGCCACCGACCCGACGTACGCTCTGGACCTGCGGCGCAAGATGGTCGCCGGGGAGCACGCCGACGCGTACGGCAAGGACTCCATGTCGGTCGGCTCGGAGTACGCCACCGCGCACGGCATCAAGCTCGGCGACCAGCTGACGGTCGCCTTCACCGGCGGCGGCACCGTCCGGCTGAAGGTCGCGGCGATCACCAGCGACGAGGGCAACCTCGACAAGGGCATGAAGTACGTCAGCACCGCGGTCGCCGAGGCGAACGTCCCGGCCGACCGGATGCCGCGCCCCTTCATGCTGGTGGCCTCGGCCAAGGGCGGCCAGTCCGACGCCGACGCCTACGCGGCGGTCAAGACGGCGCTGGCGCAGTACCCGCAGTACAAGGTGCGCAACCAGGCCGACTACAAGCAGTCCCTCAAGGACCAGGTGGGGCAGCTGCTCAACATGGTCTACGGGCTCCTCGGCCTCGCCATCGTCATCGCGGTCCTGGGCGTCGTGAACACCCTCGCCCTGTCGGTGGTGGAGCGGACCCGTGAGATCGGCCTGATGCGGGCCATCGGTCTCTCCCGCCGACAGCTGCGCCGCATGATCCGTCTGGAATCGGTGGTCATCGCCCTCTTCGGAGCGCTCCTCGGCCTCGGCCTGGGCATGGGCTGGGGGGCCACCGCGCAGCAGCTGCTCGCCCTCCAGGGCCTGAAGGTGCTGGAGATCCCGTGGCCGACGATCCTCGGGGTGTTCGCCGCCTCGGCCTTCGTGGGCCTGTTCGCCGCGCTGGTCCCGGCCTTCCGGGCAGGGCGGATGAACGTACTGAACGCGATCGCGAGCGAATAGCCGCCGCGCGGTCGTCCGCAGGGAAACAGGGGAGGGCGTCGGCCCCGGACCGTCCGCAGGGACGGTCCGGGGCCGGCGCCGTCTCACTGCCTGCGGATCAGGACGACCCCCTCGGCCTGGTCCACCAGCTCCCACCGGTGGCCCGGGTGCAGCTGGCCGGCGTAGGCGACGGGGTTCTCGCCGGCCCACGCCGAGGAGTTGTCGATGCTGATCCACTCGGGGACCACCCCGCGGCTGCCGCCGATCCAGAACACCCGGCAGCGCGAGGTCAGCCGGGTCAGCGGGCCGGTGTCGGCCTCCACGGTCGCCCCGTCGGGGATCCGGGCGAGGAGCCGCTCGACCGCCACCACCCGCTGGGGCTTCTGGTAGGTGGAGGCCCGGGCGAGCTTCTCGGTGGGCAGGGCGGTCGCACTCAGGGCCAGGCCCGCCGCGAGGACGGCGGCGGGCAGTTGGAGGGCGTACGCGCGCAGCCGGGGCCGCTCGCTGTGCCGCAGCCGGTCGAGGGCGTCGACCAGGGCCAGGGTCACCACGGGCATGAGGACCGCGCTGTAGTGCCAGTCCGTGGACCAGTAGTGGTCGTCCCCCGACAGGAACCGCCAGCCCAGGGTGGGGGCGGCGACGAGCAGCAGCGGCGAGCGGAGCGCGAGCAGCCCGCTGGTGGGGAGCAGCACCCAGGCCAGGGTGGTGAGCTTGGTGCCGATGCCCTCGAAGGGGCCCGCGCCGTCGATCTTGTCCCAGTAGCCGTACCCCTCGGTGGCGAAGAAGGGCACGACGACGGTGAAGACGAGGACCGCGAGCACCGAGGCCGCGCCGGCGACGGCGACCGCCGTCCACGCGGCCCGCCGGTCGGTCGGCAGGGCCCGCCAGGCCACCACCGCGGCCAGGGCGGCGAGGGTGAAGCCCAGGTCCTCCTTGACCAGCAGCAGCGGCAGCCCCCACAGCAGGGCGGCCCGCCAGCGCCGGGCGAGGACCGCCTCCAGGGCGAAGGCCAGCAGGGGCACGGCGAAGGCGATCTCGTGGAAGTCGAACTCGACGGCCCGCTGGATCCCCCACGAGAGCCCGTACGCCACCCCCAGCGCGACCCCCCGCGTCCGGCCGAGCAGCCGGGCGGCCGCCCGGGTCACGGGCACGGCGGAGAGCGCGAACAGCGCGGCCTGGGCCACCAGCAGGGTGAGGGGCCCGGGGAAGACCCGGTAGAGGGGGGCGAGTAGGGCGATGACGGGGCTGAAGTGGTCACCCAGGATGTTGGTCCCGGGTCCCTTCAGGTCGGTCACCGGCTCCTGGAAGTGCGCGTAGGCGCGGATGGCCTGCTCGAAGATCCCCAGGTCCCAGGAGGCCCACTCCATCCGCCGGAAGCGCCCGACGGACAGGACGAGGTAGACGAGGAACAGCCCGGCCGCCACCGCGTAGGGGCCCGGCCACGGGACCCGCCCCTGCCGCGCCGCGGCCGGGGCCGCGGGGGCAGGGAGGGTTATCGCATCGCTCGTCACGGTGGTCTGGCGCTCCTCGGCCGGGCGGCGTGAACTCCTGCGGACGCGACGCGGCGAGCTCAGACGGTCAGTACCTCGACATCGTAGAGCGGGATGTACGGGTCGCGCGTGACAAGGGTCAGCCCCTCGGACTGCGCCTGGGCGACGAGCATCCGGTCGAAGGGGTCCCTGTGGTGGAAGGGGAGCTGTCCCGCGCGGATGCCGTGGAGCGCGGTGACGGGAAGCGGCCGGAGCCGGCAGTCCCGGGCCCGCTCGGGCAGGTCTTCCAGGCCCTCGAGCTTGCCGAGGGCCGCGCTTCCATGCGCACTCCTACGACGGGGACAGGGACGGGGACGGCGGGGTGGACCAAGTGCTGGACCGAGAGGAGGCGCACCGGAGCAGCCGACGCCGGCTCCGTCACCCCGCGGGGACGCCCATCCCCCGCGCGAGGGGTGCGGGGGCGTCGTAGGGTGGGAACCCCCGGCCCGTGAGACGTGTCGGGCCCTTCGCGTTGCCCCTGCTCGCCCCTCGCTGCCTCACTGCCCCCACCGGACGGAAAGCCCCCCTCATGAGCCTGCACGGACTGCTCGACGCCGTCACCCGGGACCCCGCTCTCGCCGAGGCGGTCACCGCGGCCGGGGACGGCAACCGGATGCACGTCGACCTGGTCGGCCCGCCCGCCGCCAGGCCCTTCGCCATCGCCGCGCTGGCCCGGGAGACCGGCCGGACCATCCTCGCGGTCACCGCCACCGGGCGCGAGGCGGAGGACCTGGCCGCCGCGCTGCGCTCGTTCCTGCCGCCGGACGAGGTGGTGGACTACCCGTCCTGGGAGACCCTCCCGCACGAGCGGCTGAGCCCGCGCAGCGACACCGTAGGGCGCCGGATCGCGGTGCTGCGCCGCCTCGCCCACCCGTCCGCGGACGATCCGGCGGCCGGGCCCGTGTCCGTCGTGGTGGCCCCCATCCGCTCGGTGCTCCAGCCGCAGGTCAAGGGGCTCGGGGACCTCGTGCCGGTGAGTCTGCGGCAGGGCGGCAGCGCCGACCTCGGCGAGATCACCCAGGCGCTCGCCGCCGCCGCGTACGCCCGCGTCGAGCTGGTCGAGAAGCGCGGCGAGTTCGCCGTGCGCGGCGGGATCCTCGACGTGTTCCCGCCGACCGAGGAGCACCCGCTGCGCGTGGAGTTCTGGGGTGACGAGGTCGAGGAGATCCGCTACTTCAAGGTCGCCGACCAGCGTTCCCTGGAGATCGCGGAGCACGGGTTGTGGGCCCCGCCCTGCCGCGAGCTGCTGCTCACCGACCAGGTGCGCGAACGCGCCGCTGCCCTCGCCGAGGCGCACCCCGAGCTCGGCGAACTGCTGAACAAGATCGCCGAGGGGATCGCCGTGGAGGGCATGGAATCCCTCGCCCCGGTCCTCGTCGACGACATGGAACTGCTCATCGACGTGCTGCCGGCCCGGTCGATGGCCGTGGTCTGCGATCCGGAGCGGGTGCGGACCCGCGCCGCCGACCTGGTGGCCACCTCCCAGGAGTTCCTGATGGCCTCCTGGGCGGCCACCGCCGGCGGGGGCGACGCGCCCATCGACGTCGGCGCGGCCTCGCTGCGCGGGATCGCGGACGTCCGCGACCGGGCCCGCGAGCTGGGCATGATGTGGTGGTCGGTGTCCCCGTTCGCCGCCGACGAGAGCGCCGGAGGCGACACCCTCAAGCTGGGCATGCACGCCCCGGAGGCCTACCGCGGCGACACCGCCCGGGCCCTGGCCGACACCAAGGCGTGGATCGCCGACGGCTGGCACACCGTCTACCTCACCGAGGGCCACGGCCCCGCCGCCCGGACCGTGGAGGTGCTCGGCGGCGAGGGCATCGCGGCCCGGCTGGAGCCGGACCTGCGCACCCTGGAGCCCAGCCTGGTCCAGGTGGCCTGCGGCTGCCTCGACAACGGCTTTGTCGACCCGGCCCTGCGCCTGGCCGTGCTCACCGAGACCGACCTGACGGGGCAGCGCACCGCCACCAAGGACCTCGGCCGGATGCCGACCCGGCGCCGCAAGACCATCGACCCGCTGACCCTGGAGGCCGGCGACTACATCGTCCACGAGCAGCACGGCGTGGGCCGCTACGTCGAGATGGTGCAGCGCACCGTCCAGGGCGCCACCCGCGAGTACCTGCTCGTGGAGTACGCCCCCGCCAAGCGCGGCCAGCCCGGCGACCGCCTCTACATCCCCACCGACCAGCTGGAGCAGGTGACCAAGTACGTCGGCGGCGAGGCCCCGACCCTGCACCGGCTCGGCGGCGCCGACTGGACCAAGACCAAGGCGCGGGCGAAGAAGGCGGTCAAGGAGATCGCCGCCGACCTCATCAAGCTCTACAGCGCGCGCATGGCCGCCCCCGGCCACACCTTCGGCCCGGACACCCCCTGGCAGCGCGAGCTGGAGGACGCCTTCCCCTACGCGGAGACGCCCGACCAGCTCACCACCATCGCCGAGGTCAAGGAGGACATGGAGAAGTCCGTCCCGATGGACCGGCTGATCTGCGGCGACGTGGGCTACGGAAAGACGGAGATCGCGGTGCGGGCCGCCTTCAAGGCGGTGCAGGACGGCAAGCAGGTCGCCGTCCTCGTCCCCACCACCCTCCTCGTCCAGCAGCACTTCGGCACGTTCTCCGAGCGCTACAGCCAGTTCCCGGTGAAGGTGAAGGCACTGTCCCGCTTCCAGGGCGAGAGCGAGTCCAAAGCCACCCTGGAGGGGCTGCGCGAGGGCTCCGTCGACATCGTCATCGGCACCCACCGGCTGTTCTCGCAGGAGACGAAGTTCAAGGACCTGGGCCTGGTCATCGTCGACGAGGAGCAGCGGTTCGGCGTCGAGCACAAGGAGCAGCTCAAGAAGCTCCGGGCCAACGTCGACGTGCTGACGATGTCCGCGACCCCGATCCCCCGCACCCTGGAGATGGCGGTGACCGGCATCCGCGAGATGTCGACGATCACCACTCCGCCGGAGGAGCGGCACCCGGTGCTCACCTTCGTCGGCCCGTACGAGGAGAAGCAGATCGGCGCGGCCGTACGGCGCGAGCTGCTGCGCGAGGGGCAGGTCTTCTACATCCACAACCGGGTCGAGTCCATCGACCGGGCCGCCGCGAAGCTGCGGGAGATCGTGCCCGAGGCGCGGATCGCGACCGCGCACGGCCAGATGTCGGAACAGGCCCTGGAACAGGTGGTCGTGGACTTCTGGGAGAAGAAGTTCGACGTGCTGGTGTCGACGACGATCGTCGAGTCGGGCATCGACATCTCCAATGCCAACACGCTGATCGTGGAGCGCGGCGACAACTTCGGCCTCTCCCAGCTGCACCAGCTCCGCGGCCGGGTCGGCCGCGGCCGCGAACGCGGCTACGCCTACTTCCTGTACCCGCCGGAGAAGCCGCTGACCGAGACGGCGCACGAGCGCCTCGCGACGATCGCCCAGCACACCGAGATGGGCGCGGGCATGTACGTGGCCATGAAGGACCTGGAGATCCGCGGCGCGGGCAACCTGCTCGGCGGCGAGCAGTCCGGCCACATCGCGGGCGTCGGCTTCGACCTGTACATCCGGATGGTCGGCGAGGCCGTGGCCGACTACCGGGCGGCCGTCGAGGGCGGGGTGGAGGAGGAGCCGCCGCTGGAGGTCAAGATCGAGCTGCCGGTCGACGCGCACGTCCCGCACGACTACGCGCCGGGCGAGCGGCTGCGCCTGCAGGCCTACCGGTCCATCGCCTCCGCCACCACCGAGGCCGACATCAAGGCCGTCCGGGAGGAGCTCACCGACCGCTACGGCAAGCTGCCGGAGCCGGTGGAGAACCTGCTGATGGTGGCGGGGCTGCGGATGTTCGCCCGGGCCTGCGGCGTCGGCGACATCACCTTGCAGGGGCCCAACATCCGCTTCGGGCCGGTGGAGTTGCGCGAGTCGCAGGAGCTGCGCCTCAAGCGGCTCTACCCGGGGGCCGTGCTCAAGCCCGCGGCCTCGCAGGTGCTGGTCCCGCGGCCCAAGACGGCCCGGGTCGGCGGGAAGCCGCTGGTCGGGCGGGAACTGCTGTCCTGGACCGGGGAGTTCCTCAGCACGATCCTCGGCTCCTGAGCCGAGGGGCCGGGGGCTGCCGGGCCGCTGGGCCGCTGGGCCAGGGGCTGGCGGGTCGCCGGGCCGGGGGCTGCCGGCCCGCCACCCGGCGCCCGGGCCCGGCGCCTGTGAACCGTGTCAACACGGTGTACGTGCCATGGCCGGTTCACGCTGTGCATCGGTATGCTCCGCGCATGTTCGAGGAGAGCGACGACCCGGCCGTCCCCGCCCGAGCGCCCGCGGGCGCCGAGGTCACCGCCGCCGAGGTTGCCCGCCTGGCCGGGGTCGGCCGCGCCGCCGTGAGCAACTGGCGCCGCCGCCACCCCGACTTCCCCCGGCCCGTCGGCGGGAGCGGGACCAGCCCCTCCTTCGCCCTGTCCGAGGTGCAGGAGTGGCTGCGGGCCCAGGGCAAGAACGCCGAGGTGCCGCTGCGCGAACGCGTCCGCCGCCAGGTCGCCGCCCACCCCGGCGGGGCGGCGGCCGCGCTGGTGAAGGCGGGCGGTGCGCTGCTCGTCGTACGGGACCGGCCCACCGACTGGCTGGAGGCGGCCGCGGTCTCCGACGCCGGTACCGCCCGCCTGCTCGGCCCCCTCCTCGACCAGGTGCTCGGCGCCCGCCTGGGGTCCGCCCGGCCGCTCGCCCCCGCCCCGCTCGAACCCGCCGACGTGCCCCTGCTGCGGGGCGCCGCCGCCCTCGCCGCCGAACTGGGCGCCCGCCAGGCCTTCGAGTTCCTGCTCGGCAGCCACCCCGACGCCGGCCCCCGCCGGCACACGCCCACTCCGGACGGCCCCGCCGCACTGATGGCCGCCCTCGCCGGCCCCGCCGTCCGCACCGCCCTCGACCCCGCCTGCGGGACGGGCACCCTGCTGCGGGCCGTCCGCGGGGCGGCCGAGCTGTACGCGCAGGACTCCTCGCCCGAACTCGCCGCCCTCGCCACGCTGCGGCTGGCCCTCGCCGGCGACGCGCGGATCCGCGGCGCCGCGGCCGACAGCCTGCGCGCCGACGCCTTCACCGGCACCGCGGTCGACGCCGTGCTCTGCCACCCGCCGTCCGGCGAACGGAACTGGGGGCACGGGGAACTGGCCTACGACCCGCGCTGGGAGTACGGCTTCCCGGCCCGCGCCGAATCCGAACTCGCCTGGGTCCAGCACGCCCTGGCCCACCTGCGGGAGGGCGGCACCGCCGTGCTGCTGCTGCCCGCCGCCGTCGCCGCCCGCCGCTCCGGCCGCCGCATCCGCGCCGACCTGCTGCGCCGCGGGGCGCTGCGCGCCGTCGTCGCGCTCCCGGCCGGAGCGGCCCCGCCGTACGGGGTCCCGCTGCACCTGTGGGTGCTGCGCCGGCCCGCACCGCAGGCGGCCCCGCCCGCCGGGCTGCTGCTGGTCGACGGCGCGGCCGCCGCGGCCGCGCCGGAGGTCGCGGACCGGCCCGGGGCCCGGTGGGCCGCCGTGCACGGGGCCGCCGAGGCGGCCTGGAGCGCGTACGACCGGACCGGTTCGGTCGAAGAGGTGCCCGGCATCAGCCGCCTGGTGCCGGTCATCGAACTCCTCGACGAGGACGTGGACCTCACCCCGGCCCATCACCTGCCGCCGCCGGGCGCGGGCGGCGGGCCGGCCGCACTGGGCGCCGTCCGCCGACGCCTCGACGACAGCCTCGCCCGCGCCGCCCGCCTCGCCCCGCCGCCCGCCGCGGCGTCCGCAGCCGTGCCTGCGGGGCCCGCGGCCCGGCCGCCGCTGACCACGGTCGGTGAACTCGTCCGCGCCGGAGCCCTGATGCTGCACAGCGGTTCCGCCCACGGCTCCCGGCCGGACGCCGGGCCCGTGCTGACACAGCCCGGCGACGTCCTGGTCCCCGTCCTCGGCGCCGCCCCCGTCCGGGTCGTCTCCCCGGAGGCCGCCGGCGCCGCGCCCGGCCGCGGCACGGCCCTGCTGCGCCCCGACCCCGGCGCCCTCGACCCCTGGTTCCTGGCCGGCTTCCTGCGCGGCACCGCCAACCACCGGCGCGCCAGCAGCCACACCTCCACCGCCTCCCGGCTCGACGTGCGCCGCCTGCGGCTGCCCCGGCTGCCCCTGGAGCAGCAGCAGCGCTACGGAATCCGCTTCCGCGCGCTCGCCGAGTTCGAGGAGGCACTGCTGCTGGCGGGACGGCTCGGCGGGCAACTGGTGCAGGGCCTGTACGACGGCCTGTCGGACGGCACGCTCCCGCCGGACTGAGCTTGTGCGGCGACCGTACAACGGTTGGGGCATCCCCTCACCGACGGCCCGACCGGCTGTATACGCTCTGACCCGGAACTCCATCCGCACGCCCTGTCAGGAGCAGCGATGCACGGCCCCGGCCTCCCGCCGCAGCACGGTCACCAGCCCACGTCCGGGGGCGTGGTGACGCTGCGCGTGCTGTTCGCGCTGCTGCCCCTCCTCAGCTGCGGCTTCTTCGCGTTCGGGTCGTTGCTGCGGCTCGCACTGGTCACCCGCAAGACGCACGACTGGCTGCTCACGGTGGCCGGCTTCGTGCTGTCCGTCAGCTGGCTCGTCCTCATCGGGATGGACCCCACCGAGGACGCCAGCAACTGGCAGGGCAACCTCGGCGCGGGCGGCTCGATCGTCAGCGGCCTCGCGATCTGCGTGTACTTCCTCGTCGCGGACATCAAGCACTACGAGAACGCCTCGCGGACCGCGCACTGGTACCCGGCGCAGGCCGGCCCCGCGCCCTACGCGGCCCCCCAGCACCGGCCGCCGGTCCAGGGGTACGGCTACCCGCCCGCGCAGCCCCAGGTGCCCGCGCAGCCGCCGATGCCGCCGCAGCACCACACCCCGCCGCCGCGCATCGGGCAGGTCCGGGCCGAACTCGACGAGCTCAGCGAGCTGCTGCGCAAGCAGCCTCCCCGCGACCAGGACCCCAACCGGTGACCGACCGCCTCGTCGGAGACCGCTACCAGCTCGCGACCGTCCTGGGCCAGGGCGGCATGGGCCAGGTGTGGACCGCTTACGACCGCCGCCTGGACCGGCGGGTCGCCGTCAAACTGCTCCGCCCCGACAAGGTCGCCGGACCCGGCACGGTCGCCGAGGAGCTGCGCCGCCGCTTCGTGCGCGAGTGCCGGGTCACCGCCCAGGTGGACCACCCGGGGCTGGTCACCGTGCACGACGCGGGCACCGACGGCGACGAGCTGTACCTGGTGATGGGCTACGTCGAGGGCGCCGACCTCGCCGACCACCTCGCGGAACACGACCCGTACCCCTGGCCGTGGGCGGTCGCGGTCGCCGCGCAGCTGTGCGCGGTGCTGTCCGCCGTGCACGCGGTGCCGATCGTGCACCGCGACCTCAAGCCGCGCAATGTGATGGTGCGCCCCGACGGCAGCGTCCTGGTCCTCGACCTCGGCGTCGCCTCCGTGATGGACACCGACACCACCCGCCTCACCAGCACCGGAACGCCCATCGGCAGCCCCGCGTACATGGCGCCCGAGCAGGCCATGGGCGGCGCGGTGGGCCCGTACACCGACCTGTACGCGCTCGGCGTGCTGCTCTACGAACTCCTCAGCGGCAACGTGCCGTTCGCCGGATCCACCGCCCTCGGCGTCCTGCACCGCCACCTGTACGAGCCCCCGCTCCCGGTCCGCCAGCTGCGCCCGGAGATCCCGGCCGCTCTGGAGGCGGTGCTGATGCACCTCCTCGCCAAGGACCCGCAGGACCGGCCCGGTTCCGCCCAAGAGGTCTACGAGGCGCTCGCGCCGCTGCTGCCCGCCCGCGGCAGCGCCGCCCCGAAGGGCCCGCTCGACCCGACCCGCCCCTTCCTGCGCCCCCACGCGCCCTGGCCGGACCGGGCCACCGTGATCCCGCCCCGTCCGGCCGACCCGCCGGCGCCGCCGCGGCCGGACATCCCCGGCGCAGTGGACGAGGCCCGCACCCTCCTGGACCAGGGGCAGCTCACCCGGGCCGTCGACATCCTCGGCGGCATCCTGCCGGCGGCCGCCGCCGAGCACGGGGAGCACTCGCCGGTGGTGCGCTCCCTGCGCAAGCAGTACGCGGCCACGCTGATGGACGACGGCCAGTACCGCCGCGCCCTGCCCGAACTGCGCCGCCTCGCCGACGAGTTCCCGGCCGGGGACCCGCAGGCGCTGCGCTTTCGCTACGACGCGGCGCAGTGCCTGGAGCAGCTGGGCGAGCCGGCCGCGGCCCTGGCGGAGTACCGCTCGCTGCTGCCGCTCTTCGAGAACCACTACGCCAACCCGGACCCGGGCCTGCCCCTGGAGGTCCGTCGCCGCATAGCGCACCTGCTGCTGTCCCTGGGCGACCGCCCGGCGGCCCACGACACCCTGGCCCGGCTGCTGTTCGACGCCGAGCGGGTGCACGGCCCGGCGCACCCCTTCCCGGCCGAGGTCCGCCGCACCCTTCAGTGGCTGGGCCAGGTGCGCTGACGCAGTCTCCGCGGTCCGCGCCGGGCCCGCAGCAGCAGGCCGAGCAGGACGGCCAGGGCCGCGGCCGCGAGAGCCGCGCCCGAGAGCAGCCCCGGGGGCCGGAAGGCGCAGGCCAGGGTGGTGGTCCGGCCGTCCAGCGGCACGGCGACGAGGCCCAGCCGGGCCGAGGCGGGACGCCCGTTGCAGGTCCACCCCGCGACGGCCGGCACCGACAGGACCGCCGTGCCCGCGGCCCCCGGGGGCAGTGCGGCCCGGATGCCGGAGGAGCCGACGTGCAGCGAGAGCGCCGCCGAGGCGCGCAGGGCGGCGACGGCCGCCTCCAGACGGGTGCGGTCCAGGCAGGACAGGGCCCACCGGGGCGGCGGGGCCGCGTCGAAGACCAGGGCCGAGGAGGCGCCCCGGGAAGGGCCCAGCGGTTGCAGGGCCGCCCGGTTGCGGGGGGCGCTCCCGTTCAGCCGGAAGGCCGCGCCGTCCGCGAGGCGGGCCGTGGCGTTGTACTCCGGCGCCCACAGGTAGGCCTCCGTGCCCGCGCGGCAGACCCCCGGCGCGAGCGGTTCCTCGTACACCGCCGCGCCCAGCAGCAGTTCCTGGTTCGCGAAGGGGGAGGGGCCGTACGCCGGGGGCGGGCCGGCCGGGTCCGGCGGGCGGACCGTCACCAGCGGTGGGACCTCGGCGCGGGCCACCGTCCCGTCCGGCCGCAGCCGGGCCCCGACCGCGAACACCGCGTCGGTCACCGGGTTGTCGAGGCTCTGCACGTTGCGCCCCCGCGAGGTCCAGCCCGCCCCGAGGGCCGCCATCGTCTGCGTGAACACCGCGGGGGTGTGGCTGCTGTAGTACGCCCCGCCCTCCCCGCCCAGCAGCATCGGGTCGTTGCCCGACAGCGCGGGCCGACCCGCGTCGGTGCGGTACGCGGGCCAGCCCTGCGCCCCGGCCAGGGCCCCGGCGCGCGCCGTGTGGGCCGCGCCCCAGGACGGATAGTCATCGAGACCGCCGAGCTTGCCGCGGTGCCCGTACGCCCCGGTCGCGGCGGCCTGGACCAGCACCACCAGCGCCAGCAGGGCGGCCGCGGGCACCACCCGTGCCCGTCGGCGCAGCGCCCACCAGGCCGCCCCGGCCGCCGCGAGCCCGCCGCAGAACAGCAGGAGACCGGGGGACGTGGCGAGCGCACTGCGGTGCGCCCACCAGGCGGCCGCCGTCAGCAGCCCGGCCCCCGCGGCCAGGGCCCGCACCCCGGGCAGCCCCGCGGCCAGAGCGGTCCAGGCGGCGATCACGGCGATCCCGGCCAGCACGAAGGTCTGCCGGTACGGGCTGCCGTTGGGCGTGGCGAACAGGTGCCAGGCCAGATGGGTGGGCGCCCACTGGAGGGAGAGCGCGACCACCGCCGTCAGCCCCGCCCACCCCAGCCGGGTGCGCACCGGCACGGCCCGGTGGAAGGGCAGGGCGGCCAGCGGGAGCAGGGCGGCGGCGGAGAGGAACACGGCCGGGGAGGAGAAGGAGTACGTGCCCGGCAGGAGCCGGGCGAACAGGTCGGCCCAGGGCGCCGGTCGGAACTCCCCGGCCCACCCCGGGTAGGCCCGCCCCGAGCTGAGGAAGAGGGGGAGCAGCACGGGCGCCGCCAGGGCGACGCCGAGGACCGTGGCCCCGGCGGCCCGGCCGACGGCCCGCAGCCGGGCCGGCGCACCCGGGTGGGCCGCCGCCACCCGCAGCAGCAGGACCAGCGCGGCCCCCAGGGTCGCCATGTAGGCGGTGTAGAAGTTCGCCGTCCAGCACGCCGCGACCACCAGCGCGGCCGCCGCCGGCCGCCGCCCGCGCAGGGCCCATTCGCCGGTCAGGCACAGCAGCGGGAAGGCGATCAGCCCGTCCAGCCACATCGGGTTGTAGGACGCCTCGACCACCGACCAGCCGCACAGCGCGTACGAGGCGCCGAGCAGCCCGGCGGCCCACCACGGTCCGCGCCGCAGGGTGCGCAGCAGCCAGGCCATGGCGGCTGCGGCGGCAGCCGTCTTCAGCACCGTGACCACGTACACCGCGAGGTCGATGTCCGCCCGCGGGAAGAGAGCGACGAGCACCGCGAACGGGCTGGCCAGATAGGTGCCCAGGTCCGGCAGGAAGCTGGTGCCGTAGCCGGACTGCCAGTTGAACAGCAGGCCGCCGTGCGCACGTCCGTGCAGGAGGTCCCACAGGTGCGCGTGGAAGGGGACGAACTGGTTGCCGAGGTCGTTGACGCTGCGGTGGCGCGGTCCGTACGGGAACACGCGGGCGGCGGCGTCCCCGGCGCACACGGCCGCCGTCGTGGTCAGGGCGGCCAGCGCCGAGCCGGTCAGGCTCAGGCGGCGCGGCGAGCGGTGCGGTGTCGACATGGTGGGCCGACCCTGGCAGCGCCGGGAGGCCGAAGCATGGCCGCAGGGTGAACGCGCACCCCGACACCGCGGGAATCGTTGGTCGAACCGGTGGCTCGGACCACCCCGACCTCATACCATCGATCACCGCACGGCCCTTGTGCACCGACGCACAATCTCCCGGCCCTGGAGGCTCCTTTGCACCGTCGCACAGCGCTCTCCGTCTCCGCCGCCCTGCTTGTGGCGGCCCCTCTGCTGTCCGCCTGCTCGGGGCAGGCCCGCCCCGGCACCGCGGCCGTGGTCGGCGGTGAACGGATCACCACCTCCGCGCTCCAGGCCCAGGTCAACGACGTCCGCGCCGCACAGAACCGGTCGGGGCAGGCAGCCGCCGAACTCATCGCGCAGACCCCCAACCTGGAGCGGCAGAAGCTCGACTCGATCCTGCAGAGCCGGGTCATCGACAAGATGGCGCGCACCGCCGGGGTCACGGCCACCGAGAAGGAGGTCGAGGAGGAGCGCCGGTCGTACGTGACGGAGAACAAGGGGGACGAGCAGTTCGAGGCGCTGCTCCTGCAGAAGGGGGCCATCTCCCCCGGCCAGGCCGAGCGCTTCCTCACCAACCAGGTCCTCCTCGCGAAGCTGACCGCCAAGTACGGCAACGGGAAGCTGGAGGAGCCCGCCCGGGCCGCCGCGAAGGCCCTGGACATCGAGGTCAACCCGCGGTACGGGGCCTGGGACGTCCAGCAGGTGAAGCTGGGCGCGGGGGACACGCCGTGGATCCTCCAGCGGACCGCGCCCGAGCAGCCGGCACCCGCGGGAGCCTGACCCCGGCGGACGGAGGTAGGTTCGGAGGGTGACCGACCACGTACCCGCCGAGCCCACCGGCCGCATCGTCCTGCTGACCACCAGCCACCGGGTCGCCCCCGGCGTGCTGTCCTGGCCGGCGTGGCAGACCCTGCACGCCGCGGACCTGGTGCTGTGCGCCGACCCCGGCCACCCGCAGCTCCCGTACCTGCGCGAGGCGGGCATCGAGGTCGTCCAGGACGGCCCGGGTGACGCGTCCGCGCTGGTCGACGCCTGCGCCGGCGGCCGGACCGTGGTGGTGCTGCCGGGCGGCGAGGGCGACCGGCGGCTGACCGACGGGCTGGCGCGGCTGGCCGGCTCCGGCCGGGTCGCGATGCCCGACCTGGAACTGCTCCCGGGCTCCTACGACCTGCCCGGCGCACGTCTGCTCGACCTGGTCCAGGTGATGGACCGGGTCCGGCGCGAATGCCCCTGGACCTCGCAGCAGACCCACCGGGGACTGGCGAAGTACGCCATCGAGGAGGCGTACGAACTCGTCGAGGCCATCGAGGACGGCGACCGGGAGGAACTGCGCGAGGAACTCGGCGACGTGCTCCTCCAGGTGGTCTTCCACGCCCGGATCGCGCAGGAGGGCGAGGACGGGGGCGGGGAGCCCGGCGACGACGGTGACGACGACGGCGCGGGCGGCGGCGGAGAGGGCCCGGTCGGGGCGTTCTCGATCGACGACGTGGCCGCGACCCTCGTGGAGAAGCTGGTCCACCGCCACCCGCACGTCTTCGGCGACGCACGGGCCGAGACCCCCGAGGACGTCCACGCGCACTGGCAGCGCACCAAGGCCGTCGAGAAGCAGCGGGAGTCGGTCACCGACGGGGTCCCGCTCGGCCAGCCCGGCCTGGCGCTGGCGGCCAAGCTCGCCGGCCGGGCCCGCGCCGGCGGCGTACCCGTGGAGCTGCCGCGCGGCGAGGGCATCGGGTACGAGCTGCTGGCGCTGGCGGCGCGCGCCGAGGAGGCGGGCACCGACCCGGAGACGGCGCTGCGGGCGGCGGCCCGGGCCTACCGGGACGCGATCCGGGCGGCGGAGGGCCTCGACCGGTAAGGGCCGGCGCGAGCGCCTCCGGAAGGGTCCGCGGGCCCGTCAGTCCGGCCGCGGCGCCCGGCCCGAGGGGTTGTGCCAGTGCGGTGCGGGGCGGTTCAGGAACCACTCGCCGAAGCCCAGCGGGCGGCTCCCGGCGCCGTCGCCGCGGCCGGTGGCGGGCACCGAGTCGTGGAAGATCCGGTCCGGCCGGGCGCCCAGCTCCGTCAGGAGGCCGGCGATCTCCTCGATGAACTGCGGCGGCCCGCCGAGGTAGACGTCCTGGTCCGGCCACAGGCCCCGGTTGCCGAGGGCGGTGGCCAGCCGGTCGGTGGCCTGGTTGCGGTGCTGTCCGGGGGCGGGCGTGATGTAGGTGACGGCCAGCCGGCGGCAGGCGTCCGCGTAGGCGTCGATGAACGGGCGGTCGTAGAGGTGCGCGGCGTCCCGGGCGACCACGAAGAGCCGCACGTCCTGATCGGGAGGGTGTTCCGCGAGCTCCTCGACCATGGCCCGGATCGGCGCCCAGCCGGTGCCCGCGGCGATGAAGCTGACCGGGCGGTCCGCACGGCGCAGGGTGAGCCCGCCGCCGGGGGCGCCGAGCCGCAGCCGGTCGCCGGGGAGCACCTCCTGGACCAGGGCGGTGCTGAGCCGGCCCTGCTCGATGCGGCTGACGTGGAGGTCGACGGTGCCGTCGGGGCGGGGCGCATTGCCGATCGAGTAGGTGCGCCAGGTCCGGGGGACCCGGTCGCTGCTGACGCTGACGTACTGCCCGGCCCGGTGGCGCAGCGGCGCGTGGGGACGCAGGGTCAGCACCCCGATGTCCTGCCCGTACCGGAGGTGGCGCACGACCTCGGCGTCCCACCACGGGGGGTCCTCGCTCTCGGCGGCGCCGGCCGTCATCGTGTCGGCGATCACCCGGTACGCCTCGGCCCAGGCCTTCTCGACGTCCGCGTTCCAGGCGCCGCCGCTGGCCTCGGCGAGCGCGGCGAGCAGGCTGGCGCCGACGGCCGCGTAGTGCTCGGGGCCGGCGAGGAACTTGCGGTGGTCGCGCCCCAGTTCGCGGAGGTAGGGCAGGAGGGTCTCGTCCTCCAGGCGGGCGATCACGTGGGTGAGCGCGGCGAAGAGCCGGTCCCGCTGGCGTTCCATGTCCTCGGCGGAGTCCGGGAAGAGCTCGCGGATCCCGGGATGGTGCCAGAAGAGGTGGGAGTAGAAGTACTTGACCGCGTGCTCGGCCCTTCTCTCGACCACCGCGAAGCTGCTCTTCAAGATCTTCACATCCACAAAACCGAAAGTAGGAACGTCCGATCGCGCCAGGTCAAGGGAAGGAGCATCTGCGGACAGCCGCGGCGAACACCCCATAGGGGATGGCCGGCGCCGGGCCGGGATACGGTCGTCGGGTGCACGAGCAGACACCGGCAACCCCGGCGGACACCCCTGGAACCGAGGGCCCCACCCTCTTCGACTGGGAGTTCGCCACCGATCCCTATCCGGCGTACGCCTGGCTGCGCGAGCACTCCCCGGTGCACCGCACCAAGCTCCCCAGCGGAGTCGAGGCGTGGCTGGTCACCCGGTACGCGGACGCCCGCCAGGCCCTCGCCGACCAGCGGCTCAGCAAGAATCCGGCGCACCACGCGGAGCCCGCGCACGCCCGCGGCAAGACGGGCATCCCGGGGGAGCGCAAGGCGGAGCTGATGACCCACCTGCTGAACATCGACCCGCCGGACCACACCCGGCTGCGGAGGCTGGTCTCGAAGGCCTTCACGCCGCGCAGGGTCGCCGAGTTCACCCCGCGGGTCCAGGAGCTGACCGACCACCTCATCGACCGGTTCTGCGCCAGGGGAGAAGCCGACCTCATCCACGAGTTCGCCTTCCCGCTGCCCATCTACGCCATCTGCGAGATGCTCGGCGTACCGCGCGAGGACCAGGACGACTTCCGCGACTGGGCCGGGATGATGATCCGCCACGGGGGCGGTCCGCGGGGCGGGGTCGCCCGGTCGGTCAAGCAGATGCGCACGTACCTCGGGGAACTCATCCACCGCAAAAGGGACGACCTGGGACAGGATCTGATCTCCGACCTGATCCGGGCGAGCGACCACGGCGACCACCTGACGGAGGCCGAGGCCACCGCGATGGCGTTCATCCTCCTCTTCGCGGGCTTCGAGACGACCGTGAACCTCATCGGCAACGGGGTCCACTCCCTCTTCATGAACCCGGACCAGCGCGAGCGCCTCCAGCGCTCCCTCGCGGCCGGCGAGCGGGACCTGCTGGAGACCGGGGTCGAGGAGCTGCTGCGCTACGACGGCCCCGTGGAGCTGGCCACCTGGCGGTTCGCCACCGAGGAGCTGGCCCTGGGCGGCTGCCGGATCGCGGCGGGGGACCCGGTGCTGGTCGTCCTCGCGGCGGCCGACCGGGACCCCGAGCGGTTCGCCGAACCGGACACCCTGGACCTGTCCCGGAGCGACAACCAGCACCTCGGATACGGCCACGGGATCCACTACTGCCTGGGCGCTCCGCTCGCGCGACTCGAAGGACAGACCGCGCTTGCGCGTTTGCTGACGCGTCTGCCGGATCTGGAACTTGCCATTCCCCCCGAGGACCTGCGCTGGCGGGGCGGACTGATCATGCGTGGCCTGCGCACGCTTCCGGTCCGCTTCGCACCCCGGAACGCATGAAGGGGCGCTGACCGTACGTCAGGCAACTGCCGAACTTGTGACAACCGTTCGAAGGGGGCTAGGTTCTGCCGTTACCCCGCCGTTATGCGAAAGGTGCACCCTCATGCGTTCCGGGAACGGCCGCCACAGACGCCCCCGCCAGGTCCCCGCGCTGGTAGTCACCGCCGGAGTCACTGGCTCCGCGCTGGCCCTGCCGCTGCTCGCCGCCACCGGCGCCACGGCCGCCGACACCTCCACGTGGGACGCGGTCGCCGAGTGCGAGAGCGGCGGCACGTGGAGTGCGAACCACGGCAGCGGCGCCTACGGCGGGCTGCAGTTCACGCAGGAGCAGTGGAAGAACGCCGGCGGGCTCGACTTCGCCGAGCGGGCCGACCTGGCCAGCCGTTCCCAGCAGATAGCCGTGGCCGAGCGGGTGCTGGCCTCGCAGGGACCGCAGGCGTGGCCGCTGTGCGCGAGCTCGGCCGGCCTCACCCAGCAGGGCCCCGCCGCCCAGGTGGACACCGGCCTGCCCGGCGGCTCCGGCCCCATCGCCCCCTCCCCGTCCCGCCCGGACGCGACCGTGCCGGTCGGCGGCCAGGGAGCCCCGGCGAAGGACTTCGGCGCCCCCACTCCCGAGCCGAGCCCGTCCGGCAGCCCCTCGTTCGTCATCCCCGACGGCCCCCTCGCGCCCTCCAGCGGACTGCCCGTCATGCCGGCGCCGGACCTGCCCGCAGAGGCGGACCCCTCGGCCCCGCAGACCCCGGACGGCGCCACCACGGCCCCGGCGGACCCCACGGCCCCCGCCCCCACCCCGGACCCCTCCGCGCCCGCCGATCCGTCCGCGCCCGCCGACCCGAGCGCGCCCGCCGACCCGAGCGCGCCCGCGGCCGGCTCCGCGGTCCCGGCGACCGCCCCGGCCGATCCGACCGCCCCGGCTCCCTCACCGGACCCCTCGGTCCCGGCCGGGGGCGGCGGGAAGCATCGCGGCACGCCCGCCGTCGAGGCGCCCGCCACACCTGACGCGACACCAGAACCGACCTATACGGTCAAATCGGGCGACAGCTTGACGGCCATCGCGGACGCCAAGGGCCTCCAGGGGGGCTGGAACGCGCTCTACGAGGCCAACGAGCAGGTCATCGGCGGGGACGCCGACCTCATCAAGCCCGGCCAAAACCTGGATCTAACCAAGTAAGACCGGCACTTCGGACACCCGTAAAAACCTGATTGTCCGTTTTCTGTAAGTGAGACATGTGTCTCTTCAGGTCAACTGGCGTGTCCCGCCGTACGGGTGCGGAAAAGCCCGTCCCCACCTGGGCAAACACCCCCTCGAAGGGGGCAAGTAGGGGTGGTTTTCCCCCGATGTTGCTCGTTGAACATCGGGGGGAGACCTGTCTACCTTCTGAATCGCTCGCCACCGCGGGCTCCTTCGACCGCATCGCCGAATCCTGCCGGCGGACGGAGGGAACAGTCGTCGCGTCAAGCGCCGAAGGCAGGAGCGGGGGAACCAAGGTAAGCGCCGGGAGCGGCCGTTGAGAGACGGTCACGCCACCGGCTAGGGGTCAAGACGTGCGCTAGGTCGCACGGCCGGGCAACTCACTCGCCCGAACCCGACAGCTCACCTCGCAGGCGTCGGTGAGGAGAAACTCCATGCTGCTTTCCGGCAAGGGCAAGCACCGCCGCGCCTCCAAGGCCGCTCGCATCGTCACGCTCGCCGGTGTCACCGGTGTGGCAGTCGCCGCCCCGCTGATGGCCGCGGGCTCCGCCAGCGCCGCCACGGTCTCCGAGTGGGACCGTGTCGCCGCGTGCGAGTCCGGTGGCAACTGGGCCATCAACACGGGCAACGGCTACTACGGCGGCCTGCAGTTCACGTCCTCCACCTGGGCCGCGTACGGCGGCAAGGCGTACGCCGCGCAGGCCAACCAGGCGTCGAAGTCGCAGCAGATAGCCGTCGCCGAGAAGGTCCTCAAGGGCCAGGGCAAGGGTGCCTGGCCGTCCTGCGGTGTCGGCCTGTCGAACTCCTCGTACAACGGCGGCGCGGCCCAGGCCCCCGCCAAGCCGAAGGCCGAGCCGAAGAAGCAGGAGAAGAAGGCCGAGCCGAAGAAGGAGACCAAGCGCTCCGAGGCCCCGGTCACCCGCTCCGAGCGCTCCGCGGCCCCCGCCCCGGTCAAGCCGAAGGCGCCGGCCGCCCCGAAGACCGAGGCGCCCAAGACCGGCGCCCCGAAGACCGGCACCGGCTCGTACGAGGTCAAGGCCGGCGACACCCTGGGTGTCATCGCCGAGGCCAACGGCGTCCAGGGCGGCTGGGAGCACCTCCACGAGCTCAACAAGGACATCGTGACGGACGCCGACCTGATCTTCCCGGGCCAGAAGCTCAAGCTCAACTGAACACCGCGGTCCTGACCGCGAAACGGCTCCCGGCCCCGGCCGGAGCCGTGCACGCCACCACCGCCCGGCGCGTCCCTTCCACGCGCCGGGCGGTGCTGCGTGTACCGGCCGTACCGCCCGGGTCGAGAGTCCTATGTCCTGGAACAGGGGTATTCGGGCCCTTTTTCGTCCCAGGACCCGGGCGGTCGGCAGGCCCAGTGCCCGGAGCCGGTTAGGCTCTAGGCGGCAAGGCCGGTCCCACGGCCCACCTGCCACCGCACACCCAGCGTCACATCCCAGAAGGAGATGCTCGTGCCGTCCATCGACGTCGTCGTAGCCCGGGAAATCCTGGACTCCCGAGGCAACCCCACGGTCGAGGTCGAGGTGGGCCTCGACGATGGCAGCACCGGCCGTGCTGCAGTCCCGTCCGGCGCCTCCACCGGTGCATTCGAGGCCATCGAGCTCCGTGACGGTGACCCCAACCGTTACTTCGGCAAGGGTGTCGAGAAGGCCGTCCTCGCCGTCATCGAGCAGATCGGCCCGGAGCTCGTCGGCTACGACGCCACCGAGCAGCGCCTGATCGACCAGGCCATGTTCGACCTGGACGCCACCGACAACAAGGGCTCCCTCGGCGCCAACGCCATCCTCGGCGTCTCCCTGGCCGTCGCGCACGCCGCGTCCGAGGCCTCGGACCTGCCGCTCTTCCGCTACCTCGGTGGCCCGAACGCGCACCTGCTGCCCGTCCCGATGATGAACATCCTCAACGGCGGGTCCCACGCGGACTCCAACGTCGACATCCAGGAGTTCATGATCGCCCCGATCGGCGCGGAGTCCTTCTCCGAGGCGCTGCGCTGGGGTGCCGAGGTGTACCACACCCTCAAGAAGGTCCTGCACACCAAGGGCCTCTCCACCGGTCTCGGCGACGAGGGCGGCTTCGCCCCGAACCTGGAGTCCAACCGCGCCGCGCTCGACCTCATCGTCGAGGCCATCAAGCAGGCCGGCTACGTCCCGGGCAAGGACATCGCGCTCGCGCTCGACGTCGCCGCGTCCGAGTTCTACAAGGACGGCAAGTACGAGTTCGAGGGCCAGTCCCGCTCGGCCGCCGAGATGACCGAGTACTACGAGGAGCTCGTCTCCGCGTACCCGATGGTCTCCATCGAGGACCCGCTGTACGAGGACGACTGGGCCGGCTGGAAGACCCTCACCGACAAGCTGGGCACCAAGGTCCAGATCGTCGGCGACGACCTCTTCGTCACCAACCCCGAGCGCCTGGCCCGCGGCATCGAGGAGGGCTCCGCGAACGCCCTGCTCGTCAAGGTGAACCAGATCGGTTCGCTGACCGAGACCCTGGACGCCGTCGAGATGGCCCAGCGCAACGGCTTCAAGTGCATGATGTCGCACCGCTCCGGCGAGACCGAGGACGTCACCATCGCCGACCTCGCCGTCGCCGTGAACTGCGGCCAGATCAAGACCGGCGCCCCGGCCCGCTCGGACCGCGTCGCCAAGTACAACCAGCTGCTGCGCATCGAGGAGATCCTCGACGACGCCGCGGTGTACGCGGGCCGCTCCGCCTTCCCGCGCTTCAAGGGCTGACAGCTCTGACCGAAGGCTGCGCCTGGCCTCCGTACGTCCCCGCACTCGGTCCCGTACCGTGTGCGGGGACGTATTGCGTAGTGCGCAGACAAGGGGAGGCGGGATCAATGGCCGGGAACCGGGATCGGTTCTCCACCTTCTCCACCGCGACCAGGCTCAAGCAGCTCGGCGAGCGGACCGCCGCCCACGTCTACCGCTCCCAGTCGCGCCGCCAGGTCCGCCGCAGCCGGCTCACCGGCCGGGCCGCCCTGCTCGTGCTGGTCCTCTGTACGCTGGTCGTCGCCCTCGCGTATCCCATGCGCCAGTACGTCTCCCAGCGCTCGGAGATCGCGGAGCAGCAGCGGGCCGCCACCGCCGCGCGGGAACGCCTTGAGCGGCTGCGTGACGAGAAGGCCCGCTGGCAGGACGACGCCTACGCGGAGCAGCAGGCGCGCAAGCACCTGCACTACCTCCGCCCGGGAGAGACCGGCTACATCATGAACGACCCCGGCGCGGGCGGCCCCGAACCGCGCCGCACCGGCCAGTCCGGGTCCGACCGGCCCTGGTACTCCAACGTCTGGGACGGCGTCGACAAGGCCGACCGCCCCGGCGACTGACGAGTACCGCACCCATCCACGAGAACGAAGAGACTTCCTCCAGGCATGCAGACGCCCCCGCCCCAGACCGACCGGACCGAGCCGACCGACGCGGACATCGAGGCGTTCGAGCAGCAGCTCGGCCGCCCGCCGCGCGGGCTGCGCGCCATCGTGCACCGCTGCCCCTGCGGCCAGCCGGACGTGGTCGAGACCGCCCCGCGACTCCCCGACGGCACGCCCTTCCCGACCCTGTACTACCTGACCTGCCCGCGGGCGGCCGGTGCCATCGGCACCCTGGAGGCCAACGGCGTCATGAAGGAGATGCAGGCCCGGCTCGCCGAGGACCCGGAACTGGCCGCCGCCTACCGGGCCGCGCACGAGGACTACATCCGCCGCCGTGACGCCGTCGAGGTACTGCAGGGCTTCCCGAGCGCCGGCGGCATGCCGGACCGGGTCAAGTGCCTGCACGTACTGGTCGGCCACTCCCTGGCGGCCGGCCCGGGCGTGAACCCGTTCGGCGACGAGGCCCTGGCGATGCTGCCCGAGTGGTGGGCCAAGGGCGCCTGCGTCACCCCGTGCGCCGAGAAGAAGGAGGCGTAGGGGTGCCCAGGGTCGCGGGCATCGACTGCGGGACGAACTCCATCCGCCTGCTGGTCGCGGACTGCGACCCGGCCACCGGCGAACTGGTCGAGCTGGACCGGCGGATGACCGTCGTCCGGCTCGGCCAGGACGTGGACCGCACCGGCCGCCTCGCCCCCGAGGCGCTGGAGCGGACCTTCGCCGCCTGCCGCGCGTACGCGGAGGTCATCAAGGAACTCGGCGCGGAGCGGATCCGCTTCGTGGCGACCTCCGCCTCCCGGGACGCCGAGAACCGGGACGAGTTCGTCCGGGGCGTCCTGGACATCCTGGGCGTCGAGCCCGAGGTGATCTCCGGCGACCAGGAGGCCGCGTTCTCCTTCACCGGGGCCACCCGGGAGCTCACCGGGGCCGACCACCTCGACAAGCCCTTCCTGGTGGTGGACATCGGCGGCGGTTCCACGGAGTTCGTCGTCGGCGCGGACACGGTCCGGGCGGCCCGCTCGGTGGACGTGGGCTGCGTACGGATGACGGAGCGCCACCTGGTCGTGGACGGGGTCGTCACCGACCCGCCGACCGAGGCGCAGATCGACGCCGTACGCGCCGACATCGACGCGGCGCTGGACCTGGCCGCCGCGTCCGTGCCGCTGGCCGAGGCGCGCACCCTGGTGGGCCTGGCCGGCTCGGTGACCACGGTCGCCGCGATCGCGCTGGGACTGACCGCGTACGACTCGCAGGCCATCCACCACTCCCGGATCTCCTACGAGCAGGTCCGCGAGGTCACCGGGCGGATGCTGGCCTCCACCCACGCGGAGCGCGCGGCCATCCCGGTCATGCACCCGGGCCGGGTGGACGTGATCGGTGCGGGCGCGCTGGTGCTGCTCGCCGTCATGGAGCGGATCGGAGCCCGGGAGGTGGTGGTCTCCGAGCACGACATCCTCGACGGGATCGCCATCAGCGCGGCGGAAGAGGCCGAGGGCGTCCGACGGTCCTCCTGACCTCCGGCACGGCCCCGCTCCGCGGCCCCGGCGCCTGCCGTCGGGGCCGCGGAGCGGGGCCCGGCAGCCCGTCCGGCGGGCAGGGCGGAGGGCCGGCGGGGGACTTTGGTCCCCTTCTCCGCACGAGGTTCGTGAAGTTCTTCACAAGGAAAAGGGGCCAGTTGGGCCTAGGAAGGGGACCTGGGGGCCCTTTCGGAGGCCCGGAGGCCCCTTTCACCGCATGTTCGTACGAATAACGGGACCACGGGTTCCGTATCGGAGGTACCGACGAACCGCGGTGGTCCAGTCCGCCCGAATGCCTGGAGGCCAGTTCAGGACGGGTGAACAACGATCTCCGGGCCCCCGCGGTTCCCGTTGCGGAACATGAGCTGGGTCACGTGGGCCGCGCAGTGTAGCAGAGGCACTCCGACTCCTTGTGAAGGGGCTCACGAGCGTCACCCTCCCGGGTGCTGGATACTCGTTTCCATGAGCACCACGGAGCGTCCCAGGATCCTCGTTGTAGGAGGTGGGTACGTAGGCCTGTACGCAGCCAAGCGCATCATGAAGAAGATGCGCTTCGGCGAGGCGACCGTCACGGTCGTCGACCCGCGCTCGTACATGACCTACCAGCCCTTCCTCCCCGAAGTGGCCGCAGGCAGCATCTCGCCTCGGCACGTCGTCGTCCCGCTGCGACGCGTGCTGCCCAAGGCAGAGGTCCTCACCGGCCGGGTCACCACCATCGACCAGGACCGCAAGGTCGCCGTCGTCACGCCGCTGGTCGGCGAGGCGTACGAGCTGCCCTTCGACTACCTGGTGATCGCGCTCGGCGCCGTCTCGCGCACCTTCCCGATCCCCGGCCTCGCCGAACAGGGCATCGGCATGAAGGGCGTCGAAGAGGGCATCGGCCTGCGCAACCACGTCCTCGAGCAGCTCGACAAGGCCGAGTCCACGACGGACGAGGACGTCCGCCGCAAGGCCCTCACCTTCGTCTTCGTCGGCGGCGGTTTCGCCGGTGCGGAGACCATCGGCGAGGTCGAGGACATGGCCCGCGACGCGGCGAAGTACTACACCACGATCAAGCGCGAGGACATGCGCTTCGTCCTGGTCGACGCCGCGGACAAGATCCTTCCCGAGGTCGGGCCGAAGCTCGGCACCTGGGGCAAGGAGCACCTCGAGTCGCGCGGCATCGAGATCTACCTGAACACCTCCATGGACTCCTGCGTGGACGGCCACGTGGTGCTGAAGAACGGCCTCGAGGTCGACTCCAACACCATCGTGTGGACCGCCGGCGTGAAGCCGAACCCGGCGCTGGCCCGCTACGGCCTGCCGCTCGGCCCGCGCGGCCACGTGGACGCCGCCGCGACCCTCCAGGTCACCGGCACCGACTACATCTGGGCCGCCGGCGACAACGCCCAGGTCCCGGATGTGGCGGCCCGCAAGGCCGGCGTCGAGAACGCCTGGTGCCCGCCCAACGCGCAGCACGCGCTGCGGCAGTCGAAGGTCCTGGCCGACAACGTGATCTCCGGCATGCGGGGCTTCCCGCAGAAGGAGTACGCGCACTCCAACAAGGGTGCAGTGGCGGGTCTCGGCGTCCACAAGGGCGTCGCGATGATCGTCATGGGCGGGATGAAGATCAAGCTGAAGGGCCGGCTGGCCTGGTACATGCACCGTGGCTACCACGGCATGGCCATGCCCACCTGGAACCGCAAGATCCGCGTCTTCGCCGACTGGACCCTCGGCATGTTCCTCAAGCGCGAGGTCGTCTCCCTCGGCGCCCTGGAGACCCCCCGCGAGGAGTTCTACGAGGCCGCCAAGCCGGCCCCGGCCCCGGCCGTCGCCGCGAACACCCCGCAGAAGGCCAAGGCCTCCTGACCCGGCGTACGCGCTGAAAGCCTGAGCACGACCCCGAAGGGGCCGCCCGCCATCCGTGGTGCGGGCGGCCCCTTCGGCGTGCCCGGGCCCCCGCGCCCGGCCCCGAGCCGCCCTCGAGCCCCCGGGGCCGCCCCCGACGCCCGTCCCCGGGCCGGCCGGGGCCCGGCCGGGGCCGCAGGGAGCCGTACAGGGCGCTGCGGGGCCGCCGCGGCTTACCCGGGGCGGCGGATGGGTAGAGGGTTTTGTCGGACCTTGTGGAGGTGCGCCATGACCGACGCCGCGCCGCGGTTGGCCGCTGTTGCCGAGACCCTGCTGGGCACCCCGTTGCCGGTCCGCATCCGGGCCTGGGACGGCAGCGAGGCGGGCCCGCCGGGCGCCCCGCTGCTGGCCGTCCACGACCGCCGCGCGCTGCGCCGCCTGCTGTGGAAACCGGGCGAACTCGGCCTGGCCCGCGCCTGGGTGGCGGGCGAGCTGTCGGCGGAGGGCGACCTGTACGCCGTGCTGGAGCGCGTGGCGGGCCTGCTGTGGGAGCGGGGCCCGCTGCCCGGCGCCCCGGACCCGGCGGACGGCGCCGGCGCGGCGGCCGACCCGGGACGTGAGCCCGCCGCGGCGGGCGCCCTGCTGCGCGACCCCGAACGCCGGGCGGCCGTACGGGAGCTGATAGCCCTCGCCGGGCCGCTGCCGCCGCCCAGGCCGCCCGCCGAGGAGGTGCCCCGGCGCTCCGGGGCCCGGCACACCCGGGTCCGCGACCGGCAGGCCGTCAGTCACCACTACGACGTCGGCAACGACTTCTACGAGCGGGTGCTCGGCCCCTCGATGGTGTACTCCTGCGCCTACTGGAGCACCGGCGCCACCCTGGAGGAGGCCCAGCGGGACAAGCTCGCCCTGGTCTGCGGCAAACTCGCCCTGCGGCCCGGCCTGCGGCTCCTCGACGTGGGCTGCGGCTGGGGCTCCATGGCCGTGCACGCGGCCCGCGAGCACGGCGTCCGGGTCACCGGGGTCACGCTCTCCCGCGAACAGGCCGCCTACGCCCGCAAGCGCGTCGCCGACGAGGGCCTCACGGACCTCGTGGAGATCCGGGTCCAGGACTACCGGGACGTCAGGGACGGGCCGTACGACGCCGTTTCCTCCATCGGGATGGCCGAACACGTCGGGGCGGAGCGCTACCGGGACTACGCCCGCACCCTCTACGCCCTGCTGCGCCCCGGCGGCCTGCTGCTGAACCACCAGATCGCCCGCCGCCCGGCGCCCGACGAGGAGGCGTACCGGATCGACCGGTTCATCGACGCGTACGTCTTCCCCGACGGCGAACTCTCCCCGCTCGGCAGCACGGTGGGCGAACTGGAGCGGGCCGGCTTCGAGGTCCGCGACGTGGAGGCCCTGCGCGAGCACTACGGCCTGACCCTGCGGGCCTGGGTGGCGCGGCTGCAGGAGCACTGGGACGAGGCCGTGCGGCTGACCTCGCCCGGCCGCGCTCGGGTCTGGCTGCTGTACATGGCGGCCTCCGCGCTCGGTTTCGAACGGGGCCGGCTCGGGGTCAACCAGGTGCTGGCGGTGAAGCCGGCGGCGGGCGGCGCCGCGGGCCTGCCGCTGCGGCTGCGCACCTGGAACGGGTAGCAGGACAAGGGCCCCGGGGCGTGCTGCCCCGGGGCCCTGCGGTGTGCCGTGCGCCGTCCTGCGCGGGGGCTACTCGGTCTTGATGGCCGTCAGCATGTTCAGGCGGGCGGCGCTGCGGGCCGGCCACAGCGCGGCCAGGACGCCGACCACCGCGGCCAGCAGGAGGAAGATGCCGATGCGGTCGTAGGGCAGGATGAGCTCGTAGTCCGGGACCGTCTTGGCGAGGGTGGTGCCGACCGCCCAGGCGAGGAAGACGCCGATCACCACACCGAGGACCGCGCCGAAGAGCGAGATCACCACGGCCTCCAGGCGGATCATGTTCTTGACCCGGCCCCGGTCGAGGCCGATCGCCCGCAGCATGCCGATCTCCTGGGTCCGTTCGAAGACGGACATCGCCAGGGTGTTGACCACGCCCAGTACCGAGATGATCAGTGCCATGCCGAGCAGGCCGTACATGATGTTCAGCGCCGTGTTGACGATGCCGCCCATCTCATTGCGCATGTCCTGCCGGGTGGCGACGGTCATCGCCGGGTTCTTGCCGAGGGCGTCGACCACGGCCTGCTGGTTCGCCTTGGACTCTCCGCCGACCGTGCTGACGTACACCTCGCGGATGTACTGGTCCTCGGTGTGCTCGGCCAGGATCCTGTTGTCGAGGACGTACGGGGACAGCAGCCCCTCCAGGTCCTCGTAGACCGCGCCGATCTTCAGCGCGCCCTTCCTGCCGTCGTCGTACGTGACGTCCAGGGCGGAACCGACGCTCAGGCCCTGCTTCTTCGCGGTGCTCTCGGCGACCGCGACCTCGCCCTTGCCGAGGCTGTCCAGCGAACCGCTGAGGACCTCGATGTTCAGGAGCCGGCCGATGGTGGCCGGGTTGACGCCGGAGGCCGACCGGAAGCTGTCGCCGATCTTGAAGTAGCCCTCGGCCTGCGGGGAGACCGCCTTGATGCCGGGGGACGCGGCCAGGGTCTCGGCCACCGACTTGTCCAGGCCGCCGATGCCGCCGGACATGCTGACCTTGTAGTCCGCCGTGAGCTTGTCCGTGCTCATCCGGTCGACGGCCTTGCCCAGGGTGACGCCGAGCACCGACATGGTGGTGACCAGGGTCAGCCCGATGGCCAGCGAGGCCGCCGTGACGGCGGTGCGGCGCGGGTTTCGCACGGCGTTCTGCGCGGCCAGCTTGCCGGGGACGCCGAACGCCTTCTGCAGCAGCGGGCGTACGCCCGAGATGACCGGCTTGGACAGCAGGGGCAGCAGCACGATCATGCCGAGGAGCAGCAGGGCCGCGCCGGCGCCGATGACCATGCGGCCGTCACTGGCCATGGAGACGCCGAGGAAGACCGTGCCGAGACCACCGAGGGTGATGAGGGAGCCGAGGACGTTGCGCAGCAGCAGGGACTTCGCGCTGGCCGGCAGGTGGGCGCTGCCCATGGCGGCGACCGGGGAGATCCGGCCGGTGCGCCAGGCGGGCACCAGGGCGGCGAGCGTGGTGACGAGGACGCCGATGACCAGGGCGGCCACCACGGTGCCCGGGGCGATCACGAGGTCGCCGGCCGGGAGCTTCGCGCCGAAGGAGCCGATCACCGAGCGCATGGCGACCGCCAGGCCGATGCCGCCGGCCAGGCCGACGGCGGCCGAGAGGGCGCCGACCACCAGGGCCTCCGCGAGCACCGAGCGCATCACCTGGCCGCGGTTGGCGCCGACGGCGCGCAGCAGGGCCAGTTCCTTGGTGCGCTGGGTGACCAGCATGGTGAAGGTGTTGTAGATCAGGAAGACGCCGACGAAGAGGGAGATGCCGGCGAAGGCGAGCAGCATGGTGCTCATGCCGCTCATCTCCCGCTCGATGTTCTTGGCCTGCTCGGCGGCGAGCTCCGTGCCGGTCTGGGCCCGGGTGGACTCGGCGTCGAGCAGCGGCTTGATCTCGGCGAGCAGCTGGTCGGCGGACGCGCCGGACGCGGCGCCGACCGAGAGCTCGTCGTAGAAGCCGGGCTGGAGGTAGAGCTGCTGGGCGACGGAGGTGTCGAACAGGACCAGGCTGCCGCCCGCGTTGACCGAGCCGTCCTCGGTGGTGAACACACCGGCGAGGGTGTACTCCTTCACCGGGCCGTTGGTGGCGACGCGGACCCTGTCGCCGACCTCGTAACCGCCGGTGGTCGCGGTCGCCCTGTCCAGGGCGATCTCGTCCGCCCCGGCCGGGCCGGCGCCCTCGGTGAAGGCGTAGCGCGGGTCCTTGCCGTCCTTGGCGGGGGCGTAGTTGGAGCCCTTGTTGGCCCAGCCGGAGCCGATCAGCCTGCCGTCCTCGTCGCCGACGCCGGCGAAGCCGGAGACGCGGCCGGAGACGGCGCCTACGCCCTTGAGGTTCTTGACCTGGTCGAGGGTGGCCTGGCTGATGCCGGGGTCGCCCTCCTTCTGGCCCTCCTCGTTGCGCAGGGCGCCGTACGAGGTCACCGAGACGGCGACACCGTCGTAGCTCTTGGCGGACTGGCTGGAGAGCGACGTGCTGAGGGTGTCGGTGAAGACGAGGGTGCCGGAGACGAAGGCGACGCCGAGGGTGACGGCGAGCACCGTCATCAGCAGTCTGGCCTTGTGCGCGAGGACGTTGCGCAGGGCGGTACGGAACATGGGGGTATCAGTCCTGGGGCTGGATGAGTCCGGAGGAAGCCGGAGCGGCTTCGGAGGGCGTGCTGCGGGCGCCGCGGTGCGGTCCCCGGCGGCCGGTCAGCTGGTGCGGCCCTTGGCGTCGAACGCCTTCATGCGGTCGAGCACGCCGTCGGCGGTGGGGCTGAGCACCTCGTCGACGATCCGGCCGTCGGCGAGGAAGATGACGCGGTCCGCGTAGGAGGCGGCGACCGGGTCGTGGGTGACCATCACGACGGTCTGGCCGAGCTCGCGGACGGAGTTGCGCAGGAAGCCGAGGACCTCGGCGCCGGAACGGGAGTCCAGGTTCCCGGTCGGCTCGTCACCGAAGATGATCTCGGGCCGGGAGGCCAGGGCGCGGGCGACGGCCACGCGCTGCTGCTGGCCGCCGGAGAGCTGGGTCGGGCGGTGGCTTAGGCGGTCGGAGAGGCCCACCATGGCGATCACCGTGTCGAGCCACTGCCGGTCGGGCTTGCGGCCGGCGATGTCCATGGGGAGCGTGATGTTCTCCAGGGCCGTCAGGGTCGGCAGCAGGTTGAAGGCCTGGAAGATGAAGCCGATCTTGTCCCGGCGCAGTCGGGTGAGCTGCTTGTCCTTGAGGGAGCCCAGCTCGGTGTCGCCGATGCGCACGGAGCCGGCGGAGAAGGTGTCCAGACCGGCGACGCAGTGCATCAGGGTGGACTTGCCGGAGCCGGAGGGGCCCATGATGGCGGTGAACTGGCCCTGGGCGAAGTCCACGGAGACGGCGTCCAGCGCGACCACCCGGGTCTCGCCCTGGCCGTACACCTTGGAGAGGCCGGTGGCGCGGGCGGCCACGGCCTGAGCGGTGTACGGGGCGTGGTTGATGGTGGTCACGGGAGGGGCTCCTCGGGCTGCGGCGGGGGGATCGGCGGGACGTTCCCATCGTCGCGGCGTCCCACCCCCCTCCGGATCAGCCGTGGTGACCGTTCACCGGCCCACTCGAGGCTGATCACCGGCGTGCCCGCATCCTCCTCTGGTATGACAGGAGTCCCGGGGGAGGGGCCGCAGCACCGGGGTGGCGGGCGGTGGCGCGGGGGGTGGCGCAGGCCATCGAAATCCCGTCATTCCCACGTCGGGGGCGAGCGGGGCCGGAGCGGGCCGACCGCGGGCTCTGGGGTCTGACGACCCCTCAAGCGCCAATAAAATCAGACAACATCGGATAGAGCGCCCTCGGGGGCCGAGGTTCTTCCGGATAGGCTCGTCGCTGTGCTCACGGCTTTTCCACGGGGGTCACCACGCCCTGCCCGGATGGTGGAATGCAGACACGGCGAGCTTAAACCTCGCTGGCCCTCGGGCCGTGCCGGTTCAAGTCCGGCTCCGGGCACTCCGCACATGTCGCAGGGCGCGCTCCTCTTATCCCCTGCACTTCGCCCTGCCTTCTTCTAAGATCCTCCTCCAGCAGTAGGGTGCTTTCTTTGCGAGCGCATTACTCTTGTTGCAAGGCTGCGCACGGTGGCCATGGAGGAGTGAGATGAGGAGCAGTAACCCGGTCTTCTCGCGACGGGGGTTCAGCCGCGACAACGGGGGCTACGCGCAGTTCGACGCGCAGCACCAGCAGGCCGGGGCCGCGACCAACCCCTACGCGACCAACCCCTACGCGACCGACCCGGCAACGGGTGCGCCGCAGGCGGCGCCGCGTACCAACGCGATGACCATGGACGACGTCGTGAGCCGTACGGCCATGACGCTCGGCACCGTGGTCCTGACAGCCGTCCTCGCCTGGGTCCTGCTGCCGGTCGACCCGGAGAACCTCGGCACGTCGTACGGCATCGGCATCGGCGCGGCGCTCGTCGCGTTCGTGCTGGCGATGGTCCAGTCCTTCAAGCGCAAGGCGGTCCCGGCGCTCATCCTGGGCTACGCGGCCTTCGAGGGCGTGTTCCTGGGCGTCATCAGCGCCGCCACCAGCACCTACCTGGGCCCCGGCGTGGTCATCCAGGCCGTGATGGGCACGATGTGCGTCTTCGCCTCGGTGCTCTTCGCCTACAAGATGGGCTGGATCCGCGTCACCCGCCGTTTCTACGGCTTCGTGATGGCGGCGGCCCTGGGCTTCATCCTGCTGATGGCGGCGAACCTGCTGTTCTCCGTCTTCGGCGGCGGTGACGGCCTCGGCTTCCGCAGCGGCGGCCTCGGCCTGCTGTTCGGTGCCCTCGGCGTCATCCTCGGCGCGTGCTTCCTCGCCCTCGACTTCAAGCAGGTCGAGGACGGCGTGGCGTACGGCGCCCCGCGCGAGGAGGCCTGGCTGGCGGCCTTCGGCCTCACCATGACCCTGGTCTGGATCTACATGGAGATGCTCCGCATCTTCCAGATCCTCTCCGGCGACGACTAGCAGGACCGCAAAGGCCCCGCGAGCAGCTGCTCGCGGGGCCTTTGCGCGTTCCTGGGGGGCGGACAGGGCCCGGGGATCAGGGCTCAGCCGAAGCGGCGCTGCGCTCTGCGCAGGTCGTACTCGTGGATGATCGCCTTGGCCTGGCCGTACGACAGCTCGTGCGCCCCGAGGAGCCAGCCGACCTTCTCCTCGAACCGGACGAGCGAGGGCCCCTCGTCGACGGCGCGGAGCCAGTCGGAGAGTTCACGACCGGTGGTCCGGGGGATTCTGTCGATCATGTTGCGGTGGGTCTGTTCGGAGAACTCTACGGACATGGGCGCCTCCGGAGGTATCGCCGTGCTGTTCTCTTCACGACACCGTGCCGGAGAGTTCGCCCGTTGGCAATGGTGCCCGGGCGGCGCGTAAGGTCGGCCGGGTGCTCGATACCTCGCCCCTGACCGCCGTCGTGGAACGCTTCGCCGACTGGCTCCGGTCCGCGCCGCAGAGCCGCCTGCAGCAGGGCGCCGCCGCCGAGGCGCTGGAGGTGGCCCGCGAGCTCTCCGTACGCGCGCAGCGCCTCGAAGCCCCGGGGCGGGAGGCGCTGGAGATGCCGGAGGCGGGTCTGTTCGTCGTCGGGGACCAGCTGGCCGTGGCCGGGCAGGACCTCGCCGAGGCGCTGCGGACCGCACCCGTCGGGGACGGCGCGACGGCCCCGTCCGAACTGCTGGACGAGGCCGTGCGACGGGTGGAGCAGGCGGAGGTCAGAGCGAGGCGATGACGCGGTCCGCGAGGATGTAGACATTGCTGTCGGGGTCCTCGGCGTCCCCGCAGGAGAAGGTCAGCGCGTACGCCCCGGAGATGCCCGAGCCGCCCAGCAGGACCGGGGCGGTGCCCGAGCGCAGGGCCTCGGCGAGCCGCTCGGCGGTCTCCCGGTGGCCCGGGGTCATGCACAGCGTGGTGCCGTCGGTGAAGACGTACACGTCCAGGGTGCCCAGGGGGCCGGGGCGGACGTCCGCGAGGGCCGTACGGGCCTGCGCGAGCTCTTCCAGACGGCTCACCGTGCGCTCGTGGTCCGCGCCGGGGTGCGCCGCCTGCGCCGGGACGAAGTCCGGGTGCGAGGGGTGGCGCCGGCGGGCGGCGGCCAGCTCGGCCGAGTCCTCGGGGTAGGCCGGGAACTCGTCGAGGGCCTCCTCGCCGAGGACCTGGTCCAGACCCACCAGGTCGGCCTGCCGGGGCAGGAACACCGGGGGGTCCTCGCCGAGCCCGGGCAGCCCGCCCAGCAGGGAGGGTGCGTCGGCGGCGTCCCGGGCCTCCTGCGCGGCCCAGAAGGCCCGCGCCTCGGCCAGCTCCCGCTCGCGCTCCTCGGCCAGGGCCTCGGCCACGGCGGCCCGTATCTCCGCGGCGGGGGAGTCCACGGCGTGGCGGGCGTGCGGGACGGTTGCGCCGCGGGCGTGGGCCGGCGCGACCAGGTCACCGCGCAGGGCGGTGACCTGCTTGCGCAGTCCGTGGACGGCGTGCAGCGCAGCAGCGCCCACGGCCGTGGCAGCGGCCGTGGTCAGCAGCAGGGCAAGAGACATGGCGCTCACTGACTAACTCCCGTTGTGGTTCGATCCCCCGACTTCCTACATCAGAGTGTCCCGACCTGGGAATGGCGTGCAGTGCATTACGTCACGAATTGGACAGGGCTTTGGTCACACCCGTCCCTTGCGTAACGACACTGACCTGCGGGAATGCCGCTCCCCCAGGACAAAGGTCACATCCTGGGGGAGATTCGGTCACAGATGGGCTGCGACAGGGTTGGATCCGGAGCCCGCCCGCAGGTCAGACGCCGGGTGCCGGTGAAGCCCCTACGCACAGCGACCGCCCGACTCCGGACCGGGCGCCGGCCCGCACCCCGATTCCACCCGTTCAGCTCAGCCGCTCGTGCCCTGCCACCGCTGCGGGCAGGTGCCGGCCCTCGTACCTCGGGCCGACCCCTACCCTCCGCTCCGGCTCAGCTCAGCCGCTCGCGCCCTGGGTCGCGCTGAGCTTCGCCACCGCTGCGGGCAGGTGCCGGCCCTCGTACCTCGGGCCGACCCCTACCCTCCGCTCCGGCTCAGCTCAGCCGCTCGTGCCCTGGGTCGCGCTGAGCTTCGCCACCGCTGCGGGCAGGTGCCGGCCCTCGTACCTCGGGCCGACCCCTACCCTCCGCTCCGGCTCAGCTCAGCCGCTCGATCACCATGGCCATGCCCTGGCCGCCGCCGACGCACATGGTCTCCAGGCCGAACTGCTTGTCGTGGAACTGGAGGCCGTTGATCAGGGTGCCGGTGATGCGGGCACCGGTCATCCCGAAGGGGTGACCGACGGCGATGGCCCCGCCGTTGACGTTCAGCTTGTCCAGGGGGATCTCCAGGTCCCGGTAGGACGGGATGACCTGCGCCGCGAAGGCCTCGTTGATTTCGAAGAGGTCGATGTCGCCGACCGTCAGGCCGGCCCGCTTCAGGGCCTGCTTCGACGCCTCGACCGGGCCCAGGCCCATGATCTCGGGGGAGAGGCCGGTGACGCCGGTGGAGACGATCCGCGCCAGCGGGGTCAGGCCCAGCTCGCGGGCCTTGGTGTCGCTCATGATGACCAGCGCGGCGGCGCCGTCGTTCAGCGGGCAGCAGTTGGCGGCGGTGACCAGGCCGTCGGGGCGGAAGACGGGCTTGAGGCCCTGGACGCCCTCCAGGGTCACGCCGGCGCGCGGGCCGTCGTCCACGGAGACCACCGTGCCGTCCGGGGTGGTCACCGGGGTGATCTCGCGCTCCCAGAAGCCGTTCTTGATGGCGGCCTCGGCGAGGTTCTGCGAGCGGACCCCGAACTCGTCCATGTCCTGACGGGTCACGCCCTTGATGCGGGCCAGGTTCTCGGCGGTCTGGCCCATCGCGATGTACGCGTCCGGGACCAGGCCGTCCTCACGCGGGTCGTGCCAGGAGGAGCCCTCACTGCCGGCGACGGCCGCGGTCCGGGCCTCCGCCTCGGCGAAGAACGGGTTGTGGGTGTCCGGCAGGCCGTCCGAGGAGCCCTTGGCGAACCGGGAGACCGTCTCGACGCCCGCGGAGATGAAGACGTCGCCCTCGCCGGCCTTGATGGCGTGCAGGGCCATCCGCGAGGTCTGCAGGGACGAGGAGCAGTAGCGGGTGACCGTCAGGCCCGGCAGGTGGTCCATGCCCATCTGCACGGCCACGATGCGGCCCAGGTTGTGGCCCTGCTCGCCGCCGGGGAGGCCGCAGCCGAGCATCAGGTCGTCGATCTCGCGCGGGTCCAGCTCGGGGACCTTCGCGAGGGCGGCCTGGATGATCGTCGCGGTCAGGTCGTCCGGCCGGACGTCCTTGAGCGATCCCTTGCCGGCCCGGCCGATCGGCGAACGGGCAGTGGAAACGATGACGGCTTCGGGCATCGGGACTCCAAGGGGTGTGTTGCGGCTCTAACCGGACCGCAAGCGAAGTTACCGCCCCGTACGGTCGGGGTCACCGGCCCGGGCGTGTGATGCCGGTCGCTCCGGGCCCCGCCCCGCACCCGCCCCGCCCCGGCTCGGGGCGGGTGCGGCCCGACCGGGGCCGCACCCGCCGTCACTGGCCGGCCGTGCGGGTGTCGGCGAGCCCCGCGCCCTTCTCGCCGCGCCGGTGCTCGGGCAGCTCCTCGCCGGCCACCCGCCGCCGCCGGCGGTGCTTGAGCAGGACCCAGGGGCCGCGGACCGCCGTGACCTCGGTGCCGGCCTCCCCGGCCGCCGCGGAGGCCGCCTTGGCCACCGGGAGCATGTCCTCGTCCCGGGACACGTCGAGGCGGTCCGACTCCGGCCACACCCCGAGTGCCGCGCACAGGGTGGGCAGCACGGCCATGGCCGCGGTCGCGTACCCCTCGGCCGACGGGTGGTAGGAGTCCGGGCCGAACATCTCACGGGGGTTCGCGGCGAACTCGGGGCCCAGCAGGTCCCCCATGGAGACCGTACGGGCGCCCAGCGCGACCACCCCTATGGTCTGGGCGGCCGCCAGCTGGCGCGAGACCCGCCGGGCCACCCAGCGCAGCGGCTGGTAGACCGGCTCGATCGTGCCCAGGTCCGGGCAGGTGCCCACGACGACCTCGGCCCCCGCCAGCCGCAGCCGGCGGACCGCGGCCGTCAGCAGCCGCACCGACTGGGTGGGCGGCATCCGGCGGGTCACGTCGTTCGCACCGATCATGATCACGCACACGTCGGGGGCGGGTGCGTCCGTGTCCAGCAGGACGGCCACCTGCCGGTCCAGGTCGTCCGACATGGCGCCGGACAGGGCCACGTTGCGCAGTTCCACCGGCCGCTCCGCCACCGCCGCCAGCCCGGAGGCCAGCAGCGCCGCCGGAGTCTGCCGGGCCCGCCGCACGCCGAGCCCCGCCGCCGTGGAGTCGCCCAGCATCCCCAGGCGCAGCGGGCCCGGGCTCTGCCCGGGTCCGGCGAACTCGCTCCCGTACAGCCCGTCCGCCCGCGGGGGGTCCGGCAGCCCGGTGCCCACGGTCCGCTTGGCGAACTGCACCTCCGCCAGCACCAGGCCCACCGTCGCGACCCCGACCAGCCCGAGCCCGCCTCCGCCGTACGCCGCCCCCGCCGCGATGCGGCGGGCAGTTCTCGCCCTGGACACTGGGGCCACCTCGCTTTCCTGTCGGGCCTCGTTGACCTTCCTGCCCCGTACGGACGGTCGGCCAATCCCTTTCCGCATACTCTGGCCGGACCTCCCGGAGAACCCGTGGAGTCCCCTCCTTGGAGAACATGGTGCAATTCCACGACTCGATGATCAGCCTCGTCGGCAACACCCCGCTGGTGAAGCTCAACCGTGTGACAGAAGGCCTCCAGGCCACCGTGCTGGCCAAAGTCGAGTACTTCAATCCCGGTGGATCCGTGAAGGACCGGATCGCCGTACGGATGATCGAGGCGGCCGAGCAGAGCGGAGCCCTCAGGCCCGGTGGCACCATCGTGGAGCCGACCAGCGGCAACACGGGTGTAGGACTCGCCATCGTGGCCCAGCAGAAGGGCTACAAGTGCATCTTCGTCTGCCCTGACAAGGTGTCCACGGACAAGATCAACGTCATGCGCGCGTACGGCGCCGAGGTCGTGGTCTGCCCGACCGCCGTCGACCCCGAGCACCCGGACTCGTACTACAACGTGTCCGACCGCCTCGCGCGCGAGCCCGGCGCCTGGAAGCCCGACCAGTACAGCAACCCGAACAACCCCCGTTCGCACTACGAGACGACCGGTCCCGAACTGTGGGAGCAGACCGAGGGGAAAATCACTCACTTCGTCACGGGCGTCGGCACCGGCGGCACGATCTCCGGCACCGGCAACTACCTGAAGGAGGTGTCCGGCGGCCGGGTCAAGGTCATCGGCGCCGACCCCGAGGGCTCGGTCTACTCCGGCGGCTCCGGCCGCCCGTACCTGGTCGAGGGCGTCGGTGAGGACTTCTGGCCGACCGCCTACGACCCGAACGTCACGGACGAGATCATCGCGGTGTCCGACAAGGACTCCTTCCAGATGACCCGCCGGCTGGCGAAGGAGGAGGGCCTCCTCGTCGGCGGCTCCTGCGGCATGGCCGTGGTCGCCGCGCTGCGCGCCGCCGAGGGCCTGGGCCCGGACGACGTGGTCGTCGTCCTGCTGCCCGACAGCGGCCGCGGCTACCTCAGCAAGATCTTCAGTGACGAGTGGATGGCCGGGCACGGCTTCCTGGAGGAGGCCGGTCCCGCCGCGCGCATCGGCGACGTGCTGGCCGACAAGGAGGGCGGCATCCCCTCCCTGGTCCACATGCACCCCGAGGAGACGGTCGGCGAGGCCATCGAGGTGCTGCGCGAGTACGGCGTCTCGCAGATGCCGATCGTCAAGCCGGGCGCCGGCCACCCGGACGTGATGGCCGCCGAGGTCATCGGCTCCGTGGTCGAGAAGGAGCTCCTCGCGGCGCTGTTCGCGCAGCGGGCCTCCCTCGGCGACCCGCTGGAGAAGCACATGAGCGCGCCGCTGCCGCAGGTCGGCTCCGGTGAGCCGGTGGCCGAGCTGATGGCGGTGCTCGGCGAGGCCGACGCCGCGATCGTGCTGGTCGAGGGCAAGCCGACCGGCGTGGTCAGCCGCCAGGACCTGCTCGCCTTCCTCGCCAAGGACGCGAAGTAGCGGACCAGGTGCACGGGGCCGTGCGCAGGGGCGTCGCGCAATCGGTACGGGCCCGTCACGTTGCGGCAGCACCGGCTTAACACGGCCCGGGCACAGTGGTGGTCGTCGGCAGGGGAACGGGAGACCGGGTCCCGGCCGGCGCCACCGAACGGCGTTGCGTACCCCGGAGCGGCTCCCGGACCGCGCGGTGCCACGGACGCGGACGGCCCTGACCCGGCCGTGTCCACCGCGGGGACCGCCGTCGTCCCGCCCCCGGGCGACCGGGGTGCGGCGGTCCCCGCTTCTTTCCGTCGGTGCACGCCCGGGTCAGGCGGAGGTGTCCCGGCCTCCGCCTGACCGGGCCCGTCTGCCCGCGTGGATGAAGTTCACGCCCACGATGCCCGCCCAGGCGACCAGCAGTCCGCTGAAGCGGGCCTCGGCCGCGGCGATGGCCGACAGCGGGACCGCCAGGACCAGCGTGATGATGGCGAAGCCGAAGCGCTCGCCGAAGTTCCCGTCCGCCGGGCCGGAGCGGTGTCCGCCGCGCGCCGCCGCCAGGCGCTCCTCGGCGAGGCGGCGCCGTACCTGTGTGTCGACCTTCTCGACGAACGAGTCCACCAGGGCGCTCTCGTACTCCGGGCCCAGCTCGCGCCGGGCGTCCAGTGCGGCGTCGAGTTCCTTCTTCAGCTCTCGGGCGTGGATGTCCATGGCCCCACCGTAGGAACCGCCGCCCCCCGGTGCACTGGGGCCAGCCCCCGTATCCGCGCGGCTCCCGGCCGCGGCCGGGGCCGCGTCGCGGCGTCTCGCGGAGCGGACCGGCTTGCCGAGCTGCATAACCGCATGCAGAGTGCTCCGTGACTGAATGGATCACCGGGACGGAGGGGACGGGATGAGCGACAGCCCGGCCGCGCGGCTGCAGAAGCTGTTCGAGGGGCACCGCCTGACGCCGACCCAGCGGCGGATCGCGCACTGCATGGTGCGCGGCGCGGCGGAGGTGCCCTTCCTGTCGAGCGTGGAGCTCGCGGAGCTGGCCGGGGTGAGCCAGCCCTCGGTGACCCGGTTCGCGGTGGCCCTCGGCTTCGACGGGTACCCCGCGCTGCGCCGGCACCTGCGGGAGGTGGCTCCGGCGGAGCGGGCGGACGCCGAGCAGGGGGAGGCGTACAACGAGTACCAGCAGGCCGTCCTGGGCGAGATCGAGAACCTGCGGCAGCTCGCGGCCCTGCTCGCCGACCCCGCGCCGGTGCAGGAGGCGGGCCGGGTGCTCGCCGCCTCGACCCCGCTGCCGGTGCTGGGCCTGCGCGCGGCGTCCTCGCAGGCGCGCGGCTTCGCGTACTTCGCGGCCAAGGTGCACCCGGACGTACGGCTCCTCGACGAGGGCGGCTCGATGATGGAGGACCGCATCGACGCGGCCCGCTACGAGGGGGCCACGGCGCTCCTGTGCTTCGCGCTGCCCCGCCATCCCCGCGAGGTCGTGGACGCCCTGGAACGCGCCCGCCGGGCGGGGCTGACCGTGGTGACGGTGGCCGACTCGGCCTTCGCGCCCGTGGCCGCCCACTGCGACCTGCTGATCCCGGCACCGGTCGGCACCGGGCTGGCCTTCGACACGGCCTGCGCGCCCATGCTGCTGGGCCGGGTGCTGCTGGAGGCGATGGCGGACGCACTGCCGGACGCGCAGGCCCGCCTGGAGGCCTTCGATGCGCGGGCCGCCGCACGCGGGCTCTTCGTGGAGTAGCGCGGCGGGCCGGGCCGCGGCCCGGCCTACAGCAGGGCGTCCGGCCGGGCGCCGCCCGCCTCCGCCACGATCTGCGCGAGGGACTGCGCCGGGCGGGCCTCGGCGAAGCGGATCCCGCCCTGCGCGGTGGCGGTGAACCCGTGCACCGCCGGGCGCGGCAGGCTGTTGTAGCCGTAGTGGGCGGTGAAGAAGTACGCGCCGGTGTCCGGCACCGCGATCAGGTCCCCCGGCGCCAGCGCGGGCAGCTCGCGGCCCGTGGCCAGCAGGTCGCCGGCGAAGCAGGCCGGACCGGCCACGTCCTGGACCACCGGGCCGCCGGTCTTCGGGGCGCCCGCGCAGTCGTACGGCAGGATGCGCAGCGGCCAGGCCTGCGGGGCGTAGACCGTGCGGGTGGCCAGCTGCACCCCGGCGTGGGTGAGCGCGATGGCGCGGCCCCCGGTGGTCTTGGTGTACTCCACGCGGGCCAGGACCAGCCCGTGCTTGGCCAGCAGGGACCGGCCGAACTCCGTCACCAGCCCGTAGGAGCCGTCGAAGAGGGCGGGCACCGCTGCGCGCAGGGCCGCGACGTATCCGCCGAAGGCCGGGGTGTGCGCGTCCGAGGTGAAGTTCACCGGCAGGCCGCCGCCGATGTCCAGGGTGTCGACCTGGCGCCGTCCGGCCGCGGTGTTGACCTCCTCGGCCAGCGCGTGCAGCTCCCGTACGCCCTGTGCGATCAGGGGCAGCGGGACGCCCTGGGAGCCGGAGTGGATGTGCAGGCGGGTCAGCCACGGCCGGTCCAGGAAGGCCCGGACCAACCAGGCGCGCGCGCCGGGGTCGCGCAGGGCGATCCCGAACTTCGAGGTGGCCGTGGCGGTGGACAGGGCGCCGATGGCGCCCGCCCCCGTCTGCGGGTTGACCCGTACGCCGATCGGCGAGCGGGTGGGCGCGGCGGCGGTCAGCGCGTCCAGGCGGGCGAGCTCCTGGCGGTTGTCGGCGTTCACCGCGATCCCCAGGGCGAGGGCCTCGCGCAGCTCGGCCGTCGTCTTGGCGGGGGAGTCCAGGACGGTGCGGTGCGGCTCCACGCCGGCGGCCCGGGCCAGGGCCAGCTCACCCGGGCCGGCCACCTCGCAGCCGAGTCCGGCGTCGGCGAGCAGCCGCAGCACCGGGACCAGGGGGGCGGCCTTGACTGCGAAGGCGTGCAGGACGGGGGTGCCCGGCGGCAGCGCGGCGGCGAAGGCGCCGGTCAGGGCGGCGGCGGAGGCGCGGATACCGGCGAGGTCGAGCAGGCAGGTCAGGGGCGGCGCCGGATCGGCCCCGCCCACCAGTCCTTGCTCGACCGCGGCCCGTACGGCCCGGTCCCGGCGCGCCGCCGCGCCGTCCGGGTCCGCCGGCTTGTGCGTCTGGGCAGCCATGTCCGCCATCCCACCACCGGACGGCGCGGCCCGCAGCTGTTGACTGAATCTATTCAGGACGGGAGGATGTGAATGGATTGACCAACACCGGAGGAGGCACCGCCATGTCAGGACCCCGCCCCGTACGGGCCGCGCGAGGCACCGAGCTCAGCACCCTGGGATGGCAGCAGGAGGCCGCGCTGCGGATGCTCCAGAACAACCTCGACCCCGAGGTCGCCGAGCACCCCGACAAGCTGGTCGTCTACGGCGGCACCGGCAAGGCGGCCCGCGACTGGCGCTCGTACGACGCGATGGTCCGCACGCTGCAGACCCTCAAGCAGGACGAGACGATGCTGGTCCAGTCCGGCCGCCCGGTCGGCGTGATGCAGACCCACGAGTGGGCCCCGCGCGTCCTGCTCGCCAACTCCAACCTGGTCGGCGACTGGGCCAACTGGGAGGAGTTCCGCCGCCTGGAGCAGCTGGGTCTGACCATGTACGGGCAGATGACGGCCGGTTCCTGGATCTACATCGGCACCCAGGGCATCCTCCAGGGCACCTACGAGACCTTCGCCGCCGTCGCCGCCAAGAAGTTCAACGGAACCCTGGCCGGCACCATCACCCTCACCGCCGGCCTCGGCGGCATGGGCGGGGCCCAGCCGCTGGCCGTGACGATGAACGACGGCGTCGCGATCTGCATCGACGTGGACCCGCGCGCCATCGAGCGCCGCATCGAGCACCGCTACCTGGACGTCAAGGCGGACAACCTCCGCCACGCCCTCCAGCTCGCCGTCGAGGCCCGCGACGCCCGCAAGCCGCTCTCCATCGGCCTGCTCGGCAACGCCGCCGACCTCCTCCCGCAGATGCTCGCCGAAGGCGCGCCGATCGACATCGTCACCGACCAGACGAGCGCCCACGACCCCCTCGCCTACCTGCCGACCGGCGTCGACTTCGACGACATGGCCGCCTACGCCGCCAAGGACCCGGCGGGCTTCACCACCCGCGCCCGCGAGTCGATGGCGACGCACGTGGAGGCCATGGTCGGCTTCATGGACGCGGGCGCCGAGGTCTTCGACTACGGCAACTCCATCCGCGGCGAGGCCCAGCTGGCCGGCTACGACCGCGCCTTCGCCTTCCCCGGCTTCGTCCCCGCCTACATCCGCCCGCTGTTCTGCGAGGGCAAGGGCCCCTTCCGCTGGGCGGCGCTGTCCGGCGAGGCCTCGGACATCCACAAGACCGACAAGGCGATGCTGGAGCTCTTCCCGGAGAACGAGTCCCTGCACCGCTGGATCAAGATGGCCGGCGAGCGGGTCCACTTCCAGGGCCTGCCCGCGCGCATCTGCTGGCTCGGCTACGGGGAGCGCGACAAGGCCGGCGAGCGCTTCAACGAGATGGTGGCCGACGGCACCCTCGCCGCCCCGCTGGTCATCGGCCGCGACCACCTCGACTGCGGCTCGGTGGCCTCCCCGTACCGGGAGACCGAGGCCATGCTCGACGGCTCGGACGCCATCGCCGACTGGCCGCTGCTCAACGCCATGGTCAACGTCGCCTCCGGCGCCTCCTGGGTCTCCCTGCACCACGGCGGCGGCGTCGGCATGGGCCGCTCCCTCCACGCGGGCCAGGTCACGGTCGCCGACGGCACCCCGCTCGCGGGCGAGAAGATCCGCCGGGTCCTCACCAACGACCCCGGCATGGGCGTCATCCGCCACGTCGACGCGGGCTACGACATCGCCGAGTCGGTGGCGGACGAGCGCGGGGTCCGCGTCCCGATGCGCGAGGGCGACTCCGCGTGAACTTCCACGAGATGTGGGCCGAGCTGGCGCCGGTGGGCCGGGACGCGGGCTCCGGCGGCTACCGCCGCCATGCCTGGACCGGGGCCGACGCCGACTGCCGGACCTGGTTCCAGGAGCAGGCGCGCGCCCGCGGGCTGGCGTACGAGACCGACCGCAACGGCAACCAGTGGGCCTGGCTCGGCGACCCCCTCGCGGGGGACGCGGTGGTCACCGGCTCGCACCTGGACTCCGTCCCCGACGGCGGGGCCTTCGACGGCCCCCTCGGGGTGGTGTCCTCCTTCGCGGCCCTGGACGAACTCCGCCGCAGGGGAGCGCAGTTCTCCAGGCCGCTCGCCATCACCAACTTCGGTGACGAGGAAGGGGCCCGCTTCGGGCTGGCCTGCGTCGGCTCGCGGCTCACCGCCGGACAGCTGACCAAGGAGAAGGCGTACGGGCTCCGCGACGCGGACGGCATCACGCTGCCCCGGGCCATGGAGGCCGCCGGGTACGATCCCGAGGCCATCGGCGCCGACCCCGAACGGCTCGCGCGGATCGGGGCCTTCGTCGAGCTGCACGTGGAACAGGGCCGGGCCCTGGACCTGTCCGGGGACCGCGTGGGCATCGCCTCCGCGATCTGGCCGCACGGCCGCTGGCGGTTCGACTTCCGCGGCGAGGCCAACCACGCGGGCACCACCCGCCTCGTGGACCGCCGCGACCCGATGCTCACGTACGCGGCGACCGTGCTGGCCGCCCGGACCGAGGCGGCCCTCGCCGGCGCCGTCGCCACCTTCGGGAAGATCTCGGTCGAACCCAACGGGGTCAACGCGATCCCGTCCCTGGTGCGCGGCTGGCTCGACTCGCGCGCCGCCGACCAGGCCACCCTCGACACGGTCGTCACCGCCGTGGAGAAGGCCGCCCGCGAGCGCGCCGAGCAGGACGGCACCGACCTCGCGGTGGTCCAGGAGTCCTTCACCCCGGTCGTCGAGTTCGAGCACGCCCTGCGCGACGAGCTCAACCGCATCCTGGGCGGCTCCCTGCCCGTCCTCGGCACGGGCGCGGGACACGACGCGGGAATCCTCTCCGCGGCGGTCCCGACCGCGATGCTGTTCGTACGGAACCCCACCGGCGTCTCCCACTCCCCGAAGGAGTTCGCCGCCGAGGACGACTGCGTGGCGGGCGTCCTCGCCCTCGCCGACGTACTGGAAGGACTCGCGTGCAGGTGACGGCGCACAAGACGTACTGGCTGGAGCACGCCTGGCTCGGCACCCACGTCGAGCCGGGCGTCGCCCTGGAGGTGGCCGCGGACGGACGCATCGGCGCGCTGCGCACCGGCGCGGACGCCCCGCCGCCGGGGGCGGAGGTCCTGCGCGGCCTGACCCTCCCGGGCCTGGCCAATGCGCACAGCCACGCCTTCCACCGGGCCCTGCGCTCCACGGTGCAGGTCGGCTCGGGCACCTTCTGGACCTGGCGCGACTTCATGTACAAGGCCGCCCAGAGCCTCACCCCCGACACCTACTTCGCGCTCGCCCGTGCCGCGTACGCCGAGATGGCACTGGCCGGCATCACCGACGTCGGCGAGTTCCACTACGTCCACCACGCCCCCGGCGGCGCGTCCTACGCCGACCCGAACGCGATGGGCGAGGCCCTGATCGAGGCCGCTGCCGCGGCCGGCATCCGCATCACCCTCCTGGACACGGCCTACCTCTCGGCGGGCTTCGGCCGGGCCCCGGAAGCGCACCAGCTGCGCTTCTCGGACGGCACCGCCGAGGCATGGGCGGAACGGGTGAGCGCCCTGCGGCCCCGGGAGCACGCGCTGATCGGCGCCGCCGTCCACTCGGTCCGCGCCGTGCCCGCGGACCAGCTCGCCACCGTGGCCCGCTGGGCCGCCGAACGGCAGGCGCCGCTGCACGTCCACCTCTCCGAGCAGACCGCGGAGAACGACGCTTGCCAGGCCGCCCACGGCTGCACCCCCACCCGGCTCCTCGCCGACCACGGGGTGCTGGGCCCGCGCACCACCGGCGTCCACAGCACGCACCTCACCGACCAGGACATCGCCCTCCTCGGCGACACCACCACCGGCACCTGCATGTGCCCCACCACCGAACGCGACCTCGCCGACGGCATCGGACCGGCGGTCCGCCTCCAGCAGGCCGGCAGCCCGCTGTCGCTGGGCAGCGACAGCCACGCCGTGATCGACCTGTTCGAGGAGGCCCGCGCGATGGAGCTGAACGAGCGCCTGCGCAGCCGCACCCGGGGCCACTGGACGGCGAACGCGCTGCTCACCGCGGCCACCGAGGACGGCCACGCGGCCCTCGGCCGGCCCGACGCGGGCCGCCTGGAGGCGGGCGCGCTCGCGGACTTCACCACGATCGCGCTGGACTCCGTCCGCACGGCGGGCGCGCTGCCGCGCCTGGGCGCCGAGACGGCGGTGTTCGCGGCGAGCGCCGCCGATGTCCGCCACACGGTCGTCGGCGGCCGCCACATCGTCCGCGACGGCGCCCACACCCTGGTCGGGGACGTCCCGTCCGCCCTTGCCGAGTCCATCGCGGCCCTCCGCGGCTGACAGATCAGGGCGCTCCCCGCCCGCGCCTCACCCGCCGGCGAGGCGCGGGGTCCGGGGCGGAGTTGCAGGAAACCGAGAGGAACCATGACCACCACCGCCATCACCCGCATCGGCAGCCTCGTCACCAACGATCCGGCCCTCGGCGACGGCAGCCCCCTCGGGCTGATCCGGGACGCCGCCCTCGTCATCGACGGCGAGACGATCGCCTGGGTCGGCCCCGCCGACGAGGTCCCGGCCGCGGACACCGCCTTCGACGCAGCGGGCCGGGCCGTGATCCCCGGCTTCGTGGACTCCCATTCGCACCTCGTCTTCGCGGGCGACCGCACCGCCGAGTTCCACGCCCGGATGTCCGGCCGCAGCTACTCCGCCGGAGGCATCCGCACCACCGTCGCCGCCACCCGCGCCGCCACCGACGCGGAGCTGGAGGCCAACCTGGTGCGCCACCTCGACGAGGCGCGCCGCCAGGGCACCACCACCTTCGAGACCAAGTCCGGGTACGGGCTGACCGTCGCCGACGAGGCCCGCGCCCTGCGCATCGCCGCCGCGCACACCGAGGAGGTCACCTACCTCGGGGCGCACATCGTCTCCCCGGACCACGCCGACGACCCGGCCGGCTACGTCGACCTCGTCACCGGCGCGATGCTGGCGGCCTGCGCCCCGTACGCCCGCTGGGTGGACGTGTTCTGCGAGAAGGGCGCCTTCGACGGTGACCAGGCCCGCGCGATCCTCACCGCGGGCGCCGCTGCCGGGCTGATCCCGCGCATCCACGCCAACCAGCTCTCCCACGGCCCCGGCGTGCAGTTGGCCGTGGAGCTGGAGGCCGCCTCCGCCGACCACTGCACCCACCTCACCGACGCCGACGTGGACGCGCTCGCGCAGGCCGCCGGGACGACGGTGGCCACGCTGCTGCCCGGCGCCGAGTTCTCCACCCGCGCCCGGTGGCCCGACGCCCGCCGCCTGATCGACGCGGGCGCCACCGTCGCGCTGTCCACGGACTGCAACCCCGGTTCCTCCTACACCAGTTCCATGCCCTTCTGCATCGCCCTCGCCGTCCGCGACATGCGGATGACCCCCGACGAGGCCCTCTGGTCGGCGACCGCCGGCGGCGCCCGCGCGCTGCGCCGCACGGACATCGGGACGCTCGCCCCCGGCGCCCGCGCCGACCTGGCGCTGCTCGACGCCCCCAGCCACGTCCACCTCGCCTACCGGCCCGGGGTCCCGCTCGTCCAGGCCGTCTGGCAGCGCGGCGCACGCGTGACCGGGACGCGCTGAGCGGCCGAAAACCGTACGGCCGACGGGCCGTTGATCCGGGCTGTCCTTTGTCTTCCCTCCGCAGGGTCCCGGGCGTACCTTGAGCCACCATCTGATGTGCCGTCAGTAACTTGTGGTCCGAGGGGAAGACGAAGGTGTCCGACCGGAAACGCTCCACCGCACTCGCGCTGGCCTCCGCGCTGGCCGGATCGGCGGTCCTGCTGGCCGCTCCCGCGGCGCAGGCCGCCGTCGTCGACGTGGCCTACGACTGCAAGACCCCGATCGGTGACAAGTCGGCCGTGTCGCCCATCGAGATCAAGGCCGTCAAGGAGGGCGGCGGGTACAAGCTGACGATGTCCTTCCAGAAGGGCGTCTCCTCCAGCCCCATCGAACTCGGCAAGGGCGCCATGAGCCCCAGCGCCGTCATCCAGGTGGGCGGCGCCGAGAAGGCGTCCGTACCGGTGTCCGGCCCCTCCAACCCCGAGGCCGTGCCCGCCGACACCCCCATCAAGATCACCGACCTCTCGGGCACCTACACGCCCGGGAAGAGCGGCAAGGCCACCTTCACCGCCGGGGTGCTCACCATCAAGGCCATGGGCACCACCACCACCTGCACCCCCGGCAACAGCCCCGGGCCGTCCCTGGAACTGGAGGTCACCGCCCCCGGGGGCAGTGCGCCGCAGCCCGGCGCCACCGCCCCCGCCACCCTCCCGCAGACCGGCCCCGCCGACTCCGCCCTCGCCCTCGGGACCCTCGGCGCCACCGTGCTGCTCTCCGGCGCCGCCGGCGTGCTGTGGCTGACCCGGCGCGGCGGGCGGGCCCGGTCCTGAACGGGGCGCCCCCGGCCATGCCCGCCCCCTCCGCCCGCCCGCGGTACGCCCGCCTGCTCGTACCGCTGCTCGCCGCGGCCGCCCTGCACGCGGGCCCCGCGCACCCCGCGGCCGCCTTGCACGCGGACCCCGCGCACCCCGCAGCCGCCGACGAGCCCGGCTGGACCGCCGAACCCGTCGCCGGGGCGGCCGCGACCCGGCCCGGCGGCGCCCGTCCGTCCTTCTACCTCGCGGGCGCCGCCGGCACCGTGCTGGAGGACCGGCTCGCCGTGGACAACACCACCGACCGGGCGCACACCCTCACCCTGCGCGGGGCCGACGCCCACAACACCGCCGAAGGGGCCCTCGCGGTGCGCCCCGCGGGAGACGGGGCCGGGGCCGGATCCTGGATCAGCTTCGGGTCCGGCGCCACCGTGACCGTCCCGCCGCGGACCCGCGCGGTGGTCCCCTTCACGCTGACCGTGCCGCCTGCGGCGCCGCCCGGCGACCACCCCGCCGCGGTGGTCGCCACCGGGGGCGGCCGGGAGGCGGCCGTACGGGTCCACCTGCGCGTCAGCGGCCCCGCCCTGGCGGCCCTCACGGTGGAGGACGTCTCCGTGCACGGCCGGGGCTCCGCCGCGGAGGTCGCGTACACCCTGGTCAACCGGGGCAACGTGGCCCTCGCGCCCGAGCTGGCGATCCGCGCGCAGGGCCGGCTCGGGGAGGTGCCCGGCCGGGGGGCCCGCGCCCTGCCCCTCGAACTCCTGCCCGGCCAGCGGGTCGAACTCACCGAACCCTGGCCCGGCGCACCGGTCCTGGACCGGGTCGACCTCACCCTCACCGTCACGGCCCCCGGCGGCGCCCGGGCCACCGCCACCGCCTCGGCCTGGTTCGTGCCGTGGCGGATCGCGGGCTGGACGGGCGCCGGACTGCTCCTGCTGGGCGCGACCACCGGGGTCGCGCTGCTCCTCGTCCGCAGGAGGGCCCGTACGGACCCGTCCGCGGACGCGCCCCCGGAGCCCGGGCCCGCCCCGGTCCCTGCACCGCAGAACGAGCTGACGGGAGTACCCAGGTGACCGCACGACACCCCTGGCAGGCCCTCCTCGCGGCGGGGCCGGCGGTGTGCGCCCTGCTCCTGGGTCTCGCCCTGGTCCTCGCCCCGGCGGCCCCGGCCGCCGCCGACGAGGGCAGACCCGCCGTGGCGCTCTCATTGCAGGAGGCCGCCAAGGGGACGGAACTCACCGTCACCGGCACCGGCTGGCGCCCCAAGACCCTCGTGATGCTGCTGGTCTGCGGGCAGAACATGATCGGCGGGACCAACAGCTGCGCCAACGCCGACGGAGTGGCCGTCCCGGTCGCCGACGACGGGCGCTTCACCGCACGACTGCCGGTGGTGGAACCCCCCAAACCCTGCCCGTGCGTCGTCGACGTCGCCTCGGTCAACGGGGACCAGTCCACCGTCGCCGTCCCGCTGAAGATCACCGGCCATCCGGTGGCGGAACTGCCCGCGGAGTCCGGCACCCCGCGCCTCGCCGCGCTCACCGGGGTCCGGCTGGAGGGCGGCGACGGGGTGCTGACCTGGTTCGGGGCGCCGCCCGGCCGGAGGTTCACGGTCACCGTCGGCAACCTCGGCTCAGCCCCGGTCAAGGACCCGGTCTTCCAGCTGGGCACCGCCCACGGGGTCTTCGCCCCGCTGTGGGAGGAGGTCCACTGGAAGGGCACCATCGCGCCGGGCGGCACGGCGGAGGTCGCCCTGGACGCGACCCTCACCGCGGGCGCCCACGGCGACTACACCCTCTCCCTCAAGTACGGCGAGACCGTCATGGCCGCCCAGCCCTGGCGCGTGGACCGCCCGTACGGGGTCCTGCTCTTCTGGGGCCTGCTCCTGGTGGTCGTCCCGGCCGGGGTCTTCCGCATCGGCATGGCGGTCGTGGACCGGGTCCGCCCGCGCCGCCCGGCGGCCCCCGGCGGACGCCACCGCGGAGCCGGGCTCCCGGACCCGGCGGCGCCCACCGCGCGGCTGCCGCGCCTGCGGGCGGCCGGCTCCGCCGTACGGAGGTCCGCGCAGGCCCGCACCGCACCGCCGCCGGCGGAGCCCCCCGAGACCCCCACGGCGGTCCTGCCGTGGTTCACCCCGGACAACGCGCCGGACACAGCACCGCAGACGTCCGCACCGTCTGAGAACCGTTCGACGACGAAGGGACTTTCGTGAAAACCCAACGGAGGGTGGGCGCGGCCGCGGTCGCGCTGCTCCTCGGCGGCGCGGGTATCGCCACAGTGGCTTCTCCCGCCCAGGCCGCCGAGGCCACGTTCAAGGTCAAGTGCGTCCCCCCGGCCGGCGGTGGCAGCCCGGTGGAGGGCGAGACCACCGCCAGGATCACCGCCCCGGCCACGGCCAAGGTGGGTGACGAGGTCGACGTGGTCTGGGAGACCGTCAAGCCCGCCTCGAACAACACGGACCTGATGGACATCCCGCAGGACGCGGTCCAGCCCACCGGCTGGATCACGGTCGGCGGCGGGGCGGGCGAGCTGAAGGTGGTCGGCGAGAAGAAGAACCCGCCGATCCCCAAGAAGGCCCCCATGGTCATGTCGGCCATGAAGGCCAAGCTGAAGCTCACCAAGGCCGGGAAGGTCACGCTGACCCCGGGCAAGTACGACGTGGCCGTCAGCTTCCCCTTCGGCACGTTCGTCACCAAGTGCGCGCCGACGGGCTCCGTCGGCGTCGGCGCGACCATCGACGTGTCGGCCGGCTCGACCGGCGGGGCGACGACCGGCGGCACCACGACCGGCGGCGCGACCACGGGCGGCGCCACGACCGGTGGCGCGACCACCGGCGGCGCGACCACCGGTGGCGCCACGACGGGCGGCGCCACCACCGGCGGTACGAGCGGCGGTGGCGGCGGCCAGACCGACTTCCCGGGCAAGGCCGTCGACGTGAAGTTCGACTGCGGGGCAACCGTCCCGGGCGGCATCACCACCCCGGTCACGGTCAACGCCAAGAAGAACGGCGGCGGCTACGACCTGACGGTCAAGACGGCCAAGGACGCCATGAAGGCCCCGCTTCCCCTGCCCAAGGGCGCCCTGAAGCCCTCGATGCAGATCAAGCTGGGCGGCGCCGACAGCGGCGTGGTCAAGGTCACCGGCCCGGCCAACGCCGCCCCGATCGGCGCGGGCGAGGGCGTCAGCCTCAGCGACATGACGGGCACCTACAAGCCCGGCAAGACGGGCAAGGTCACGCTCAGCCCGTCCGACATGTCGATCGACGTCACCATGTCCGAGGGCTCCGCCCCGCTGAACGTCCCCTGCAAGGCGAGCACCACCGGCGTCTCGCTGGAACTGGACACCACGGCCCAGCAGGGCGGTTCCGGCTCGCCCGCCACCACGGGCAGCACGACCGCGGGCTCCACCGCCTCCTCGGGCGGCCTCGCCGAAACCGGCGCCGAGGACGAGGGCGGCCTCAAGGCCCTGGCCCTGGTCGCCGGCACGGTCATGCTGCTCGGCGGCGCCGTGTTCGCCTTCACCCCGTGGCGCCGCCTGCGCGGCACCCGGTAGGGAAACGGCAGGGGCCCGGCACACCGTGCGGTGTGCCGGGCCCCTGCCGTTGTCCGGCTGCGTCAGTGGACGCCGCCCATGAGGGACTGGACCTTCTTGCGGTACGCGTACACCGCGAGGCCGGCCGCCACGGCGGCGGCCGCCTGGAAGCCGATCACCCAGGTGCCGTTCAGGTCGACCCCCGCGATGGAGAGCAGACCGGTCGTGCAGTCGCCGGCGGTGACCGCCAGGAACCAGACGCCCATCATCTGGGAGGCGTACTTCTGCGGGGCCATCTTCGTGGTGACCGAGAGGCCGACCGGGGAGAGGCACAGCTCGCCGATGGTCTGGATCATGTAGATCGAGACGAGCCACATCGGGGAGACCATGGTGCCGTCGCCGGCCATGTTCATCGGGACGATGAAGACGAAGAACGAGGCACCGACCAGGACCAGGCCCATCGCGAACTTCACGATGGTGTTCGGCTCCTGGTTCTTGCGCGCCAGCCACAGCCACAGCCAGGCGAAGACCGGGGCCAGCGCCATCACGAACAGCGGGTTCAGGGACTGGTACCAGGTGGCCGAGAAACCGAGGCCGAAGACGGTGTCGGCGGTCTTGGAGTCGGCGAACAGGGAGAGCGTGGAGCCGCCCTGGTCGTAGATCATCCAGAACACGGCGGCGGCGACGAAGAAGAAGATGTACGCGGTCATCTTCGACTGCTCGGAGCCCGAGAGGTCCTTGTCGCGCTTGATGCGGGTCAGGACGGCGATCGGGATGAGCAGGCCGGCCAGCGTGAGCGGGACCAGGGCCCAGTTCAGGGTGTACATGCCGAGGGCGATCACGGCGCCGTAGAAGACGGCCGCACCGAGGACCACGAAGGCGACCTTGGTGAGGACGGCCTTGCGCTCCTGCGCCGACAGCGGGTTCGGGACCAGGCTGCTCTTCGGGCTCAGGTGCTTGGTGCCGAGCAGGAACTGCGCGAGGCCCAGACCCATGCCGACGGCCGCGAGGCCGAAGCCCAGGTGCCAGTTGTACTCCTTGCCGACGGTGCCGACGACGAAGGGCGCGATGAAGGCACCGAGGTTGATCCCGATGTAGAAGAGGGTGAAGCCACCGTCACGGCGCGGGTCCTCGGGACCGTCGTAGAGGTGGCCGACCATCGTCGAGATGTTGGCCTTCAGCAGGCCGGAACCGACCGCGACCAGGATCAGGCCGACGAAGAACATCGCCTGGCCCGGCAGGGCCAGCGAGAGGTGGCCACCCATGATCACGAAACCGGCGATGGCGACCGTCTTGCGGGCGCCCCAGACACGGTCGCCGAACCAGCCGCCGGGCATGGCCATCAGGTAGACCATGGAGACGTAGACGGAGTAGATGGCCGTGGTCGTCGCCGCGGTCATCGCCAGGCCGCCGCCCTGGCTGCCCGTGGCGGCGTCGGCGCCGCCCGAGACCAGGTAGTAGACCAGGAGGGCGCGCATGCCGTAGTAGGAGAAGCGCTCCCACATCTCGGTCATGAACAGAGTGGCCAGGCCACGGGGGTGGCCGAAGAAGGTCTTCTCGTCGGCCGGGGGCCTGGAGGAGTCCGTCGTCAGGCTGGAAGCCATGGTCGATCCTTGCTTGCTCGGGACGCTGGGCTTCGTGAGCCTGGTAGCGCCCGGTGAGGGGTGGCCGGCACCGGCGGCCGGGGGTCCCACCCCACGCCTCGGGGGCCCGCCCCCGGGGATGGGGGGCGGAGGGACATCCGGCACCGGGATCCACGCCCGCCGCGCATCGTCACGCGGCGGGCCCGGCCCACAGGTCATTCACTGTCATCTGGGTCGGGCAAACCGACCAGAGCAGAATTTGAGGTCTTTGGCTCGCTTTTCGGCACAAAGATCCCCTGAGTAGTGCATCAGGCGTCTCGCCACCATACGACACGACACTGCGGCATATGGAAGGACTTGAGATATGGATCACAGGATTCCGGGGAACCGATTACCCATATTCGAAGGGCGTAAGCCCCTGGTGCGCCCACATAGAGAGGGGTGTCCCAGCAGGCCTTTCCAGCAGGTCCGTGCGGACTACCATCACCCACATGACGCGTGTACTGCTCGCCGAGGACGACGCCTCCATCTCCGAGCCCCTGGCCCGCGCACTGCGGCGCGAAGGGTACGAAGTAGAGGTCCGGGAGGACGGCCCCACCGCCCTGGACGCGGGACTGCAGGGCGGCGTCGACCTCGTCGTCCTCGACCTGGGCCTGCCGGGCATGGACGGGCTGGAGGTCGCCCGCCGGCTGCGCGCGGAAGGGCACGGGTTCCCGATCCTGGTGCTCACCGCCCGCGCGGACGAGGTCGACACCGTCGTCGGCCTGGACGCGGGCGCCGACGACTACGTCACGAAGCCCTTCCGGCTCGCCGAACTGCTGGCCCGGGTCCGGGCCCTGCTGCGGCGCGGCGCCACCGAGGCCTCCCAGCCCCCCGCCACCCACGGCGTGCGGATCGACGTCGAGTCCCACCGGGCGTGGATGGGCGAGGAAGAGCTCCAGCTCACGGCCAAGGAATTCGACCTGCTGCGGGTCCTGGTCCGCGACGCGGGCCGCGTCGTGACCCGCGACCAGCTGATGCGCGAGGTCTGGGACACCACCTGGTGGTCCTCCACCAAGACCCTCGACATGCACATCTCCTGGCTGCGCAAGAAGCTCGGCGACGACGCCGCCAACCCGCGGTACATCGCCACCGTCCGCGGGGTCGGCTTCCGCTTCGAGAAGAGCTGAGGCCCTCCCCTGGGGCATGCTCTAGGGCATGCGCCGCCGCCTGATCAACTCCACGCTCGCCGTGGTGCTCGTCGTGATCGCCGTCTTCGGGGTCTCCCTGGTGATCGTGGAGACCCGCACGATCACCAGCAGCGCCCAGGACCGCATCGAGTCCGAGGCGCTGCGGCTCGTCGGCATCGTCGAGACGGACGTGCTGGAGAAGAAGCCGATCGTGCCGGGGGCGCTCGCCGAGCAGCTCGACCTCGGCCACTACGCCCGCATCACCGTGCCCGGCCAGCCGCCCGTGGAGGTCGGCGACCGCATCGACGGCAGCGTCATCCGCGGCAGCGCCCGCGGCGAACAGGGCGAGACGGTGATCGTTGAGGAGTCCCGCTCCACGGTGACCCGCGAGGTCGGCCGGACCCTCGCGGTCGTCGGGGCGGTGGCCCTGCTGGCCGTCGTGGCGGCCGTCCTGCTCGCCGTACGGCAGGCGAACCGGCTGGCCTCCCCGCTGACGGACCTCGCCGAGACCGCGGAGCGCCTGGGCTCCGGCGACCCGCGGCCCCGGCACCGGCGGTACGGGGTGCCCGAGCTGGACCGGGTCGCGGACGTGCTGGACTCCAGCGCCGAGCGGATCGGCCGGATGCTGACCGCCGAGCGGAGACTGGCCGCGGACGCCTCGCACCAGCTGCGGACCCCGCTCACGGCCCTGTCGATGCGGCTGGAGGAGATCACGGTCACCGACGACCTGGAGACCGTGCGGGAGGAGGCGACGATCGCCCTCACCCAGGTGGAGCGGCTCACCGACGTGGTGCAGCGGCTGCTGACCAACTCGCGGGACCCGCGCACCGGCTCGGCGGTCCCCTTCGACCTCGACGAGGTCGTCAAGCAGCAGGTCGAGGAGTGGCGTCCGGCGTACCGCAGCGAGGGCCGGGCCATCGTGCGCTCCGGCAAACAGGGCGTACGGGCCGTCGGCACCCCCGGCGCGGTCGCGCAGGTGCTGGCGACCCTGGTGGAGAACGCCCTCATGCACGGCGGCGGCACCGTCGCGCTGCGCACCCGGGTGATCGGGAACCAGGCGGTGCTGGAAGTCACCGACGAGGGGCCGGGCGTCCCGCCGGACCTCGGCAACCGGATCTTCGAGCGGGCCATCAGCGGCCGCAACTCCACGGGGATCGGCCTGGCCGTGGCCCGCGACCTGGCGGAGGCGGACGGCGGCCGCCTCGAACTGCTCCAGGCCGAGCCGCCGGTGTTCGCGCTGTTCCTCAGCCGGACCCCGCCCGAGCGGGCCGAAGCCGAGGAGACCGTCCGCTAGTGCCGTGACCGCACCGGGGCGGCCCGTCGGCCGGGCCGGGTGCTACTTGGCCGCGGGCTGCGGCTCGGGCAGCGGGCGCGGCACGGGGGCCGGGTCGCCCGCGGCGACGGGCGCCGCCGGCGCCGGCAGGGCCTTGAAGACCCAGCTCCGGTAGGACCAGAAGCGGAAGACGGTGGCGGTGCCGATGCCGAGGAACTTGAAGACGTTCGTCGCGACCGGGCCGTCCCAGCCGAAGCCGTAGGTGGCGGCGTACAGGACACCGTTCTCGATGACCAGGCCGACGGCACTGAACGCGGCGAAGAGGGTCAGCTCGCGGGTGCGGCCGCTCTGGGCCCGGTCCCGGTAGGCGAAGTACCGGAAGCCGAGGTAGTTCGTGGCGATCGCCACGACGGTGGCTATCACGCTGGCCCGGACCACCTGGAGGTCGGTGGTGTGCCGGATCAGGTTGAAGACGCCCAGGTTGACCAGCACCCCGAGGCCACCGACCGCCCCGAACTTGACGACCTCGCGCAGGAGGCCCCGTACGCGTTCGAGGGCGGAGCCGTTCCCCGGATTGCTCATCTGCTGGTTCAGTCCCTGTCGGTCACCGCCCCTGCACGGGGCGTCCGGTTCTCGTCAACCCCACCATCGTAAGTGTCCCCCCTGGGGTCCGTCTGTGCGTTCGCGCCCCCTGCGACGCACGGCACACGCGCGGGCACCCGCCAGGGTCCCGTCCGGATGGCGGAATACCGCCGGATATCCTGGAGGGGTGACGTTCCCGGTAGTCGGCATGGTCGGCGGCGGACAGCTCGCCCGCATGACCCACGAGGCGGGTATCCCCCTCGGAATCAAATTCAAGATCCTCAGTGACACCCCGGAGGATTCGGCGGCCCAGGTCGTGAGCGACGTCGTCATCGGCGACTACCGCGACCTGGACACCCTGCGCGCCTTCGCGCAGGGCTGTGACGTGATCACCTTCGATCACGAGCACGTGCCCACCGAACACCTGCGGGCCCTGGAAGCGGACGGCATCCCCGTCCGCCCGGGGCCCGATGCGCTGGTGCACGCCCAGGACAAGGGGGTGATGCGCGCCAGACTCGACGAGATCGGCGTGCCCAGCCCCCGCCACCGGATCGTGCGCGATCCGGCGGACGCGGCGGCCTTCGCACAGGAGGTGGGCGGCTTCCCCGTCATCCTCAAGACGGTGCGCGGCGGATACGACGGCAAGGGCGTGTGGTTCGTGCGCACACCCGAGGACGCGCAGGCCCCGTTCAAGGCGGGCGTCCCGGTCCTGGCGGAGGAGAAGGTCGACTTCGTCCGCGAACTGGCGGCCAACATCGTCCGCTCGCCGCACGGGCAGGCGGTCGCCTACCCCGTGGTGGAGTCCGTCCAGGTGAACGGGGTCTGCGACACGGTGATCGCCCCGGCCCCGGACCTCTCGGAGGAGCTGGCCGGCGAGGCCCAGGCCCTGGCCCTGCGCATCGCCAAGGAGCTCGACGTGACCGGCCACCTGGCCGTGGAGCTCTTCGAGACCGCGGACGGACGCATCCTCGTCAACGAACTGGCCATGCGTCCGCACAACAGCGGCCACTGGACCCAGGACGGCGCGATCACCTCCCAGTTCGCCAACCACGTGCGGGCGGTCCTCGACCTGCCGCTGGGCGACCCGCGCCCGCGCGCCCGCTGGACGGTGATGGCGAACGTGCTCGGCGGTGACTACCCCGACATGTACGCGGCATACCTGCACTGCATGGCCCACGATCCGCAGCTGAAGATCCACATGTACGGCAAGGACGTGAAACACGGCCGCAAGGTCGGACACGTCAATACCTACGGCGACGACCTGGACGACGTGCTGGAGCGCGCACGTCACGCTGCCGGCTACCTCAGAGGAACGATCACCGAATGAGCACCCCCTCTTCCGCAGGAACCGCGGGCGCCACCGGTCCCGTCATCGGCATCGTCATGGGCTCGGACTCCGACTGGCCCGTGATGGAGGCCGCCGCCCAGGCCCTGGACGAGTTCGAGGTCCCCTACGAGGTCGACGTGGTCTCCGCGCACCGGATGCCGCGCGAGATGATCGCGTACGGCGAACAGGCCGCCGACCGCGGCCTGAAGGCCGTCATCGCGGGCGCGGGCGGCGCCGCCCACCTGCCCGGCATGCTCGCCTCCGTCACCCCGCTGCCCGTCATCGGCGTACCGGTACCGCTGAAGTACCTCGACGGCATGGACTCCCTGCTGTCGATCGTCCAGATGCCCGCGGGCGTCCCCGTCGCCACCGTCTCCGTCGCCGGGGCCCGCAACGCCGGGCTGCTGGCCGTACGCATGCTCGCGGCCCACGACCCGGAGCTGCTGGCCCGGATGCGGGACTTCCAGCAGGAGCTCAACGACCAGGCCACCGAGAAGGGCAAGCGGCTGCGCACGAAGGTCGCGGGCACGGACTCCTTCGGATTCGGCGCGTGAGCGCGGCGCAGCGCCTGGCCGAGGCGCGCGAGCTGCTGGCCGAGCACCCCGTGGCCGACGGCCACAACGACCTGCCCTGGGCGCTGCGCCAACAGGTCCGCTACGACCTCGGCCTGCGGGACATCGCCGCCGACCAGAGCGGACACCTGCACACCGACATCCCCCGGCTGCGGGCCGGCGGCGTCGGTGCGCAGTTCTGGTCGGTCTACGTCCGCTCCGACTACGCGGGCGACGAAGCCGTCAGCGCAACCCTGGAGCAGATCGACGCCGTCGCCCAGCTCATCGACCGCTACCCCGGCGACCTGGTGCGGGCGCTGACCGCCGACGACATGGAGGCCGCCCGCGCCGACGGCCGGATCGCCTCGCTGATGGGCGCCGAGGGCGGCCACTCCATCAACAACTCCCTGGCCACCCTGCGCGCCCTGCACCGGCTGGGCGTGCGGTACATGACGCTCACGCACAACGACACGATCGACTGGGCGGACTCGGCGACCGACGAGCCCCGGCACGGCGGACTGACGGACTTCGGCCGCGAAGTCGTCCGGGAGATGAACCGCACCGGCATGCTGGTGGACCTCTCCCACGTCGCCGCGACCACCATGCGGGACGCCCTCGCCGTCTCCGAGGCGCCGGTGATCTTCTCGCACTCCTCCGCCCGGGCGGTCTGCGACCACCCCCGCAACATCCCGGACGACGTGCTGGCCCTCCTCCCGGCCAACGGCGGAGTGGCCATGGCCACCTTCGTGCCCAAGTTCATCCTGCCCGAGGCCGTCGAGTGGACCCTGGCCGCAGACGAGAACCTGCGGGCGCACGGATTCCACCACCTGGACACCACCCCCGAGGCCATGGCCCTGCACCGGGCCTTCGAGGCGGGCCGTCCGCGGCCGGTGGCCACGGCCGCCACCGTCGCCGACCACCTCGACCACATGCGGGAGGTCGCCGGCGTCGACCACATCGGCATCGGCGGCGACTACGACGGCACGGCCTTCACCCCGGCCGGGCTCGACGACGTGGCGGGCTACCCGAACCTGGTGGCAGAGCTGCTGGCCCGCGGCTGGTCCCACCCCGACCTGGCCAAACTGACCTGGTCGAACGCAGTACGGGCGCTGCGCGACGCAGAAGCGGTCGCGCGGGAGGCGACGGCCTCACGGGGCCCGTCGAACGCGGTCATGCCGACCGTCGACTGACCCGCGCCCGGCGATGCGGTGACCGGCTGTGACCGGCTGACTACACTCGAACGCCACATCCGCCGGGCGACCCGGGCGCCCCGCATGTCACGGTGGCAGCACTCTCCCTGCTGCCGCCGAGACCGGAGCGAACGCCATGGCCGACCTGCAGGACGAACGACCCGACGTGGGCCACGCCCCCACCGGCCCCGGCTCCCTCGGGGCCGGGAGCGTCCCCGCCACGCCGGCGGCCACGGCTCTCGACCGGGCCGCCGCCCTGCTGTCCGTCCATCCCGTCGCGGACGGCTGCAACACCCTGGTCGGGACCCTGCGCCAAAGCCCCCACCACGACATCGAGACCACGGACGTCGGACTCGACACCGACATCCCCCGTCTGCGGGCCGGCGGCGTGGGCGCCCAGTTCTGGTCCCTCATGCCACCGCAGGCCCACGCCCACGCCCAGGCGCAGGCCCAGGCGCAGGCCGCACCGGCCGCCGCCGGCCCGGCGGCCCCCGACCGGCTGGTGTCCGACACCCTGGAGCAGATCGACGTCGCGCTCGCCCTGGTGCGCCGCCACCCCGACAGCCTGCGCCTGGCACTCAGCGCCGACGACATGGCGGACGCCCGCAACAAGGGCCGGATCGCCTCCTTCCTCGGCCCGGTGCCCGGCCGCACCCTCATCGACTCCCTCGGCACCCTGCGCGCCTTCCACACCCTGGGGGTACGGATCCTGGCGCCCGCCGGCGCACCATGGGCCGAAGGAGGCCTTACACCCTTCGGGCACGAGGTGGTCCGCGAGGCGAACCGGCTCGCGGTCCTGCTGGACCTCGCAGGCTGCCCACCGCCCGTCGCCCGTCAGCTGGCCGGGGCCTCCAAAGCACCCGTGGTCGTCTCGCACACCGCGGCCGCGGCCCTGAACCCGTACCCGGCCAACACCGACGACGAGGTACTGGCCGCAGTGCGCGCAGCGAACGGCCTGGTCATGGTCGCCTTCGACACCGCGCGCACCGGGGACTCCCTGCACGCGGTCGCGGACCACGTCGAGCACGTACGCGCCGTCGCCGGCCCGCACTGCGTCGGCCTCGGCGCAGCCTTCGGCGCCGAGCCGGGCCGCTCCCGGCCGACCGGCCTCGCCGACCCCTCGGGCTACCCCAAACTCATCGCGGAACTGCTCGACCGGGGCTGGCCGGAAGCCGAACTGGCCCTGCTCACCTGGGGCAACACCCAACGGGTGCTGCGCGACGCGGAGTTCACCGCCCGCGCCGCCCAACACCGGCGCACGGCCGCATCATGACCCCCGGCCGGCCGCAGCCCGGCCACGAAGAACGGGCCGCCCCCGAAAGGACGGCCCGTTCCGATGCGGATGCCCCGTACCCGCCCTCGTCGCTTCGGATCTGCACGTGGTGATGTGATGTGCACGGTGCGCGGTCACCTGTACGCAGTGCTGAGCTGCACTGTTCCCGGGGAGTCGAACCCCTCGCTGCTCTTCACGCGCCGAGAAAGGAGCCGGATGACCGCCGGCCCTCGGTGTGTGCACGCCTCCGCAGCGACTACCTGCTCCGCATCGCCTTCTCCTGCCCGGACGCCTCAGTCCAGCAGGTCGACCTCCCAGTTGGTCCGCTGGATCCGCACGTCGATCTCGCGCAACTCCCGGGCGACCAGATCCGCTTGGCTGCGCAGTTCCGCGACGGGCAGGGCCGCGAGCATCATCAGCTCGGACCGCAGCTGCCGGGCGTACCCCCGGTCACCGGTCCCCGCGGCCGCGTCCGCCGCCGCGGTGACCACGGAGTGGCGCAGCCGCAGGACGTCGCGCCGGGCGAGGGCATCGGTGAGCGTGCCGTCCGGCCCCATGTCCGCAGCGGCATTGGTCCGGTTGATCCGCCGGATCAGCGCCTCCAGGGTGTCCAGCACCGCGTCCGCCTCGGCCAGCAGCTCCGCCGCGTTCTCGGCCGGGGTCTCGCCCTCCTGGTGGCGCGCGTTACCGACGACGCGCGCCCGCAGCTGCTCCACCCGCCGCGTCGCCTCTGCGCGTTCCGCCAGCGCCTCGGCAAGCTTCACTGCCCCCCACCACCCGTCCGTCGTGTTTGGGGACTGATCGTACAAGGACCACCCGGTCAGGCCCGCGGGCGGCCCATCGCACGGTAGGTCCAGCCCGCCGCCCGCCACCGCACCGGGTCGAGGGCGTTGCGGCCGTCCAGGACGAGCGGGTCCGTGACGACGGCGGCCAGCGCGGCCGGGTCGAGCTCACGGAACTCGCGCCACTCCGTCAGGTGCAGCACGACCTCCGCCCCGCGGGCCGCCTCCAGCGCCGAATCCGCGTACCCCAGCGTGGGGAAGACCCGGCGGGCGTTGTCCATGCCCTTGGGGTCGTAGACGGTCACCTGCCCGCCCTGGAGGTGGATCTGGCCCGCCACGTTCAACGCGGGGGAGTCCCGCACGTCGTCCGAATCCGGCTTGAAGGTGGCACCCAGCACGGCGACCCGCTTGCCGAGGAACGACCCGCCGACCGCCTCCCGGGCCAGCTCCACCATGTGCCCGCGGCGCCGCATGTTGATGGAGTCGACCTCGCGCAGGAAAGTCAGCGCCTGGTCGGCCCCCAGCTCCCCGGCCCGGGCCATGAAGGCCCGGATGTCCTTGGGCAGGCAACCCCCGCCGAAGCCGATCCCGGCCCGCAGGAACTTCGCGCCGATCCGCTCGTCGTAGCCGATGGCCTCGGCCAGCTTGACCACGTCGCCGCCGGCGGCCTCACACACCTCCGCCATCGCGTTGATGAAGGAGATCTTGGTGGCGAGGAAGGAATTGGCAGCGGTCTTCACCAGCTCCGCGGTCGGGAAATCGGTGACCACCAGCGGGGTGCCCTCGGACATCGGCGTCTCGTACACCTCCCGCAGCACCTTCTCGCCGCGCTCCCCCCGGACGCCGACCACGATCCGGTCCGGGTGCAGGGTGTCCTGCACGGCGAAGCCCTCCCGCAGGAACTCGGGGTTCCAGGCCAGCTCCACGTCCGCTCCCGCGGGGGCCAGCTCCGCGAGCTTCGCGGCGAGCCGCTCCGCGGAGCCCACCGGCACGGTCGACTTGCCGACCACCAGGACCGGCCGGGTCAGGTGCGGGGCCAGCGAGGCCACCGCCGCGTCGACGTAGGACATGTCGCAGGCGTACTCGCCGTGCTTCTGCGGGGTGTTCACGCACACGAAGTGCACATCGCCGAAGTCCCCGACCTCCTCCCAGGAGGTGGTGAACCGCAGCCGGCCCGTGGAACCGGGCAGTCCGGCCACGTGCGCGGACAGCAGCTCCTCCAGGCCGGGCTCGTACATGGGCACCCGGCCCGAGGCCAGCATCTCGATCTTCTCGGGCACCACGTCCAGCCCCAGCACCTCGAACCCCAGCTCCGCCATCGCCGCGGCGTGCGTGGCGCCGAGGTATCCGGTGCCGATCACAGTGATCCTGAGGGGGGCCATGGGTGCTCCGTACGGTGCGGGGGCGGCGCGGGCCGTTTGCGGCCACTGAGCATAGTCGGACCCGTCCGGGGGGACGCTCCCCCCGGACGGCGGCCGGTGAGCGGCTGTCACGCAGCTCACGTGCGCCGCACATATCGCTGCCCGGGCGCCGAGCACTAAGATTTGGGTTACTTAACGGTAGTTAGCATCACGCACATCACGTGTGACCTTGGGGAGTGAGAGATCTTGGCGGGTTCTGCCGACTTCGACCTGTACCGCCCGGCCGAGGAGCACGACATGCTCCGCGAGTCGGTCCGCTCGCTCGCCGAGGCGAAGATCCTGCCGTTCGCCGCCGCGGTCGACGAGGAGTCCCGCTTCCCGCAGGAGGCCCTGGACGCCCTGGTCGCCAACGACCTGCACGCCGTCCACGTCCCCGAGACCTACGGCGGCGCGGGCGCCGACGCCCTCGCCACCGTGATCGTGATCGAGGAGGTGGCCCGCGTCTGCGCGTCCTCCTCCCTGATCCCGGCCGTGAACAAGCTCGGCTCCCTCCCGGTGGTCCTCTCCGGCTCCGAGGAGCTCAAGGCCAAGTACCTCGGTCCGCTGGCCAAGGGCGACGCGATGTTCTCGTACGCGCTCTCCGAGCCGGACGCGGGCTCCGACGCCGCCGGCATGAAGACCCGCGCCGTGCGCGACGGGGACTTCTGGGTGCTCAACGGCGTCAAGCGCTGGATCACCAACGCGGGCGTCTCCGAGTTCTACACGGTCATGGCCGTCACCGACCCCGAGAAGCGCTCCAAGGGCATCTCCGCCTTCGTCGTGGAGAAGTCCGACGAGGGCGTCTCCTTCGGCGCCCCGGAGAAGAAGCTCGGCATCAAGGGCTCCCCGACGCGCGAGGTCTACCTCGACAACGTCCGCATCCCCGCCGACCGCATGATCGGCGCCGAGGGCACCGGCTTCGCCACCGCGATGAAGACCCTGGACCACACCCGCATCACCATCGCGGCCCAGGCGCTCGGCATCGCCCAGGGCGCCCTGGACTACGCCAAGGGCTACGTCCAGGAGCGCAAGCAGTTCGGCAAGCCGATCGGCGACTTCCAGGGCGTGCAGTTCATGCTCGCGGACATGGCCATGAAGATCGAGGCCGCCCGCCAGCTGACCTACTCGGCCGCCGCCCGCTCGGAGCGCGTCTCCGGCGGCGGCCCCCACGAGGACCTGACCTTCTTCGGCGCCGCGGCCAAGTGCTTCGCCTCCGACGTGGCCATGGAAGTGACCACCGACGCGGTCCAACTCCTGGGCGGCTACGGCTACACGCGTGACTACCCGGTGGAGCGCATGATGCGCGACGCGAAGATCACGCAGATCTATGAAGGAACGAACCAGGTCCAGCGCATCGTCATGGCGCGGAACCTGCCGTAACGCACCATCGGGCCGGAGGCGGGCGCCAGCAGCCGCCTCCGGCCTTGGCACGTCCCCCGCATGGGCTAAATTTGAACCTTCGTACGCCAGAACCGGTTGGGGAGAACGTAATGACGGAAGCGATCCTGCTGGTCGGCGGACAGGGGACGCGCCTGCGGCCGGTCACGGTGAACACCCCCAAGCCGATGGTCCCCACGGCCGGTGTCCCCTTCCTGGCCCACCAGATAGCCAGGGCCGCCGCCGCGGGCGTCACCCACATCGTGATGGCCACCTGCTACCTCGCCGAGGTCTTCGAGCCCTACTTCGGCGACGGGTCCGCCTTCGGCCTCACCCTGGAGTACGTGGTCGAGGACGAGCCCCTGGGCACCGGCGGCGCCATCCGCAACGCCGCGCAGCGGCTGACCGGCGGCCCCGACTCCGCCGTCCTCGTCTTCAACGGCGACATCCTCACCGGCCTGGACATCGCCGCACTGGTCGAGTCCCACCAGGCGGCCGACGCCGACGTCTCCCTGCACCTGGTGCGGGTCGAGGACCCGCGCGCCTTCGGCCTGGTCCCCACCGACTCCGAGGGGCGGGTGCTGGCCTTCACGGAGAAGCCGCAGACCCCCGAGGAGATCATCACCGACCAGATCAACGCCGGCTGCTACGTCTTCCGCCGCAGCGTGATCGACTCCATCCCGGCGGGCCGCCCCGTCTCCGTCGAACGCGAGACCTTCCCCGAGCTGCTCGCCTCCGGCGCCCTGCTGCACGGGGTCACCGAGAACACGTACTGGATGGACCTCGGCAAGCCCGAGTCCATCATCCAGGCCTCCGCCGACCTGGTCCGCGGTGTCGTCTCCTCCCCGGCCGTCCCCGGCCGGTGCGGCGAGTCGCTGGTCCTGCCCGGCGCGCGGGTCGCCGACGGGGCCAAGCTGTCGGGGGGCACCGTCGTGGGGGCCGGCGCGCGCATCGAGGCGGGCGCCGTCGTCCAGGGCTCCATCGTGCTGGCCGACGCCGTCATCGGCGCGGACGCACAAGTCAACGCCAGCCTGATCGGCGCCCGCGCCGAGGTGGGCGCCCGGACCGTGCTGGACGGCGCGGTCGTCGGCGACGGCGCCGTCGTGGGGGCCGACAACGAGCTGCGCACCGGGGCCCGCGTGTGGTGCGAGGCGCGGCTGCCCGCCGCCGCGATCCGCTTCTCGCCCGACGCCTGAGCACGGGCGCCCGACGCCCGGGCACCGGCGCGCGGCGGCCCGAGGGCCCCGCGCGCCGCGCCGCGGGCCCCGGCCCGGCCCCGCTCGACCCGGAGGTCACTGTCCGCGGACGGTGACCTTCTCGTCGTTCTGGATCTCCTTCACCAGCTGCTGCACCTTCGCCTTGTCCCAGACCAGGTTGCCGCCGCGCTGCCCGGAGATCGGCATGTTCATCGACACGCCGTCACCGCCCTGGACGCCCTTCATCGCGAAGAACATCTGGCCCATGTCCCACAGGCCCATGTCCTTGTCCACGATCAGGGTGTCCAGGCCGGCGCCCAGCATCGGGTAGAGGGCGAACGGGTTGAGGACCGTGGACGGGGTGGCCGCCTGGCCGGCGAGCGCCGACAGGAACTTCTGCTGGTTCTTGGTCCGCTGGAGGTCCGACTCGGCGAAGGCGTACCGGGTGCGGACGAAGGCCAGCGACTGCTCGCCGTTCAGTGTCTGCTTGCCGGCCTTGAAGTCGGCGCCCGACTTCTCGTCCTTGAAGCCCTGCTCGATGTCCAGCTCCACACCGCCGAGTGCGTCGACGATGTTCGCGAACCCGGCGAAGCCGATCTCCGCATAGTGGTCGATGCGCAGGCCGGTGTTGTGCTCGACCGTCCGCACCAGCAGCTCGGGGCCGTCCTCGGCGTACGCCGCGTTGAGCTTGACGCGGCGCCCCTGCGCGGGGAACTTCTTGCCGGTCTGGGAGCCGACGAAGGAGGGGATCTCCACGTCCGAGTCGCGCGGCAGCGAGATCATCGTGTTCCCGCTGGAGCACTTGGCGAGGATCATCATGGAGTCGGTCCGCTTGCCCTCGGCCGAGCCCGTGTGGAGCTTCTTCTTCTCCTCGTCGGACATGCCCTCGCGGCTGTCGGAGCCCACGATCAGGTACGTCGTGCAGTCGCCCTCCTTCGGGCGCTCCACGACCTTCGACAGGTCCACCTCGCGGCGGACCTCGGAGTCGGCCCAGAAGTACGTGGCGACCGTGGTCACCACCAGCGCGGAGACCAGCACGATCGAGCCGACCTTGATGCGTCTGCGCCAGTCCGGGGCGGGGCCGGGGGCCCGGGCGGGCCGGCCGGGCCCCTCGGGGGGCCGGGGGCCGCCGGGGCCGCCGGGAGCGCCCCCGGAGGGCGAGCCGTAGACCTGGCCGGTGTTGTAGCCGCTGTCGTAGCCCCCGTACGTGTCATGCGAGGGCGACTGCTGCGGAGGCACCCCGTGTGCGGGCGGGCCCGCCGGGCGGCCGGGCGGTGCAGCCGCCGGCTGCCCGGGCCGCTGCCGCTGCGGCTGCTGCGGCTGCTGCCGCCGGACGTGCTGCATCCGCTGCGCGCCCTCGGGCTGCGCCTGCGCGCTGCCGCGCCCGTATCCGTCGTCGCGGCGGCCGCGCTCGTCGCGGTCGCCGGTCCAACCCTCTGGCCAGTCATTCATGCGGACAAGAATGCCCGGTCGGGCGTGTCGTCCGACAGCCCGGTGCGGGTTCCGTACCGGGGCTGTTGCAGAGCTGATGCCTCCGGTACGGCTCTAAGGTGTCCGTATGACACAGATAGCGGGCGAGCCGGCCGGGAAGCCGACCTCCGCCTCCCGGACCACCCTCAGCCACATCATGACCGCCAACGACACCAACCTCCTGGGCACGGTGCACGGCGGTGTGATCATGAAGCTGGTGGACGACGCGGCGGGTGCCGTGGCGGGCCGCCACTCCGGTGGCCCGGCGGTCACCGCCTCGATGGACGAGATGGCCTTCCTCGCCCCCGTGCGGGTGGGGGACCTCGTCCACGTCAAGGCCCAGTGCAACTGGACCGGCCGCTCCTCCATGGAGATCGGCGTACGGGTCCTCGCGGAGCGGTGGAACGAGTCCACCCCCGCCACCCAGGTCGGCAGCGCCTACCTCGTCTTCGCGGCGGTGGACGCCGAGGGCAAGCCCCGGACGGTCCCGCCCGTGCTGCCCGAGACGGAGCGGGACGAGCGGCGCTACCAGGAGGCCCAGATCCGCCGCACCCACCGCCTCGCCCGCCGCCAGGCGATCATGGCGCTGCGCGAGGAGCGGGCGGCGCAGGGCTTCGACGACTGACACCGCCGCCCGGTCCGGCCGGGCGGCTCAGCTTCCGCAGACCACCTGGTCGCCGGTGACGACCGCGAACCGGCCCTGGTACGGGTCCTCGGCCCGCACCGGCACCACCTTGCGGTAGTCGGCGCCCGCGGTCACCAGCACGGTCCGGCCCTGGCCCGCCACCGCCCGCAGTTCGCTGCCGGGCAGCGCGGTCGACACCGACTTGGCCGAGCGGTCCCAGCGCGGGTCGTAGGTGATCAGCGTGCGCTTGACCTCCCGGCTGGCGCCGTTGCCCGGGGCCCGGGTGGTGTCGAAGCCGGTGGCGCGCAGGGCCGCGTCGACCCGCCCGCCCAGGCCGTCGATCCGGGTCCCGTTCTCCACCTGGACCCGGACCTGCTGCGGGGGCACGTCCACCGGCACCGCGGCGGGGCGCCCGGCGGGCCGCCCGGGCCGGGCCGGGGCCAGCGGCCGGTCGTTGCGCACGGCCTCGAACAGCTGGGCGGCCTTGGTCGCGTCCCACTTCACGGTGGAGCCGATCCCCTTGACCGGAAAGGAGGGGTCGCCGATCGGCACCGAGGCGAACTCCGAGGAGGTCGGGGTGAAGTCCCGCATCGCCTGGCCGAGCGCGAGCATCTGCTCCGATCCGAAGCCCTCGTCGGCCCGTACGGAGCCGAGCAGGGTGGAGCTGACCTGCTTGAACTTCACGGGGTTCAGCAGCACCCCGCCGCTCGTGGCCTGTTTGATGAGGGCGGCGACGAAGCGCTGCTGGCGCTGCATCCGCCCGAGGTCGGAGGCGCCGTCGACATGGCGGGACCGCACGTACTGCAGGGCCTGGCCGCCGCTGAGCCGGTGGGTGCCCGGCAGCAGGTCGAGGCCCGTGTTGGGGTCGCGCATGGTCTTGGCGGTGCAGATCTCCACGCCGCCCACCGCGTCGACGGTCTTCATGAAGCTGGTGAAGTCGACCTCCAGGTAGTGGTCGATCTTGACCCGGGTCATGTGCTCGACGGTCCGTACCGTCAGACCGGGCCCGCCCTCGGCGTAGGCGGCGTTCAGCTTCATGGGGTGGGTCTTGTGGTCCTTCCCGGTGACCAGGTCCCGGTGCGCGGGCACCTGGGCGTAGCTGTCGCGGGGCAGGCTGATCACGCTGGCGCGCTCCCGGTCGGCCGACAGGTGCACGAGCATCACGGTGTCGGTGCAGTGGCAGGGAGCCCCGCCGAGGCGGTACTCGCGCTTCTCATCCGGGGTGATCTTCTCGCGGCCGTCGGTGCCGACGAGCAGGAAGTTCAGGCCGTGCCCGGCCTCGGGCCGGTTCTTCATGTCGCGGAAGGGGTCGACGCGCTGGATCCCGGTGTCCAGGCCGGTCATCACCGCGTGCCCGACCGCACCGGAGCCCAGCACCACCAGGGACAGCCCGGCCGCGATCCGCACCCCCCACCGGGGCCGCCCGCCGCCCCGCCGCGCCGGGACGCCGCCCTTTCGGCCACCGCCGCGCCGTGCACGCTGCGGCTGGGGTGGCCTGGCGGGACGGGTGGGACGGTGCGGCTGGGGCACGGGGGACACCTCCGCGGGGATCAGCTGGGAGACCGGTCGACTGCTGGGCCAGATGCGTCTGATGCGGCAGAACAGTAAGCCCATACGATCAGCCTCTGTCCGTACTGCTCACTCGGCGCGCACCCGGTTCCCCCGTACGCGGTAACGTGACACCGATACCCGACCGTGAAGGACCACATGCCCGCCCAGCAGCCCGCAGTCTCGGTGATCATGCCGGTGCTCAATGAAGAGCACTACCTCCGCGATTCCGTCCGCCACATCCTGGAGCAGGAGTACGCGGGCGAGATGGAGGTGGTGATCGCGCTGGGGCCGTCCACGGACCGCACCGACGAGATCGCCGCGGAACTCGTCGCCGACGATCCCCGAGTCCACACCGTCCCGAACCCCACCGGCCGGACTCCGGCGGCCCTCAACGCCGCGATCAAGGCCTCGCGCCATCCGATCGTGGTGCGCGTGGACGGCCACGGCATGCTCTCGCCGAACTACATCGCCACGGCCGTCCGCCTGCTGGACGAGACGGGTGCGCAGAACGTCGGCGGCATCATGCACGCCGAGGGCCAGAACGCCTGGGAGGACGCCGTCGCTGCCGCGATGACCTCCCGGATCGGTGTCGGCAACGCGCCCTTCCACACCGGCGGCCAGGCGGGACCCGCCGAGACCGTCTACCTCGGCGTCTTCCGCCGTGAGGCGCTGGAGCAGCAGGGCGGCTACAACGAGGAGTTCATCCGCGCCCAGGACTGGGAGCTGAACTTCCGCATCCGTGAGGCCGGCGGGCTGATCTGGTTCTCGCCCGAGCTGAAGGTCCAGTACCGCCCCCGGCGCTCCGTACGGGCCCTGGCCAAGCAGTACAAGGACTACGGGCGCTGGCGCCACGTGGTGGCCCGTTACCACGAGGGCTCGATCAACCTGCGCTACCTGGCCCCGCCGACCCTGGTGTCCGCGCTGGCGGCCGGGGTCGTCGTGGGTGCGGCCCTCACGCCCTGGGGCTTCGCCGTACCGGCCGGGTACCTCGCGGCGATCGCCGCGGGCTCCCTGCCGGCCGGCAAGGGGCTCCCGCTGAAGGCGCGGGCGCAGATCCCGCTGGCCCTCGCCACCATGCACGTGTGCTGGGGCTTCGGGTTCCTGACCAGCCCGCGGGCGCTGGCGGACCAGCTCATCGCCACCCGCCGCCCCGCGGTGGTCCGCGACGCGTCGCAGCAGGTCTGAGACCGCGCAAGGGGGCCCTGCGGCGGCCGTGTCCGACACGGCCGCCGCAAGGCCCCCTTCGTACCTGCCCGCGCCCGGTGCCTACCAGGTGAAGCCGGGCTGGACCGGCATGCAGGCCTTGTCGTTGTCGCCGTTGAGGGCGTGCGCGGAGTCCGGCGCCTTCGTCGGCGCGGGCGGCGGCGCGGCGGGCAGCGGGCCCGTGCGCCAGTCCTTGCCGACGAACAGCACGATCGCGCTGGCCTCTTCGGACTGCTGGACCGCGGAGGCCGGCAGGCCGAGCGCGGTGGCCACGGCGAGCGCGTCGGCCTGCTGCTCGGGACGGGCGAAGCGGACCACCGTGGTGTCCTCGGCGCCCGTCCGGGTGTCGGCGGTGGCGCCCGTGAAGCCCTTGCCGGCGAGCAGGGCCGCGACCTCGGTCGCCCGGCCCTTGGCCTTGGCCTCCGTACCGTCCTTGCCCCCGGTGGCATTGCGGACGCCGACCGCGATCTTCGAGGGCGGCGAGGCCGGGGCGGTGGTCGCCGCGGCCGTGGGCGGCTGCGGCGACCCGGCGGGGGCGGCCGGGGTGCCGGAGGCGGCGGGGGAGGCGCCGTCGGCCGGGGCGCCGGAGCCCTGGCCGTCGAGGGGGATGTCCTCGCGGATCATCCGGAACAGGTCCTCCGCCTCGCCCGACTTGGGCTCGACCCGGCCGTCCATGCCGGGCCGGGAGCTGTACACCCACGGCATGGTCGTCATGGTGATCCGGCCCGGCGGGACCTTCTTGAGCTCCACGCTGAGGTCGTACAGCTTGTCGATCTTGTTGAGGCCGGTGTCGACGACCATGGCCTCGATGGCCGCCTGCGCCAGGCTGTTGAGCTTGACCGGGTTGCTGAGCTTGGCGTTCTTGCGGAACTCCCGCGCCATCGAGTTCATGTACTGGTGCTGGGCGTGGGTGCGGCCGATGTCGGTGCCGTCCTCGAACCCGTAGCGGGTGCGCAGCCACTGCAGGGCCTGCTCGCCCTGGATGACGCTCGTACCCGCCGGGAGCTTCAGCCCGGAGCCCTTGCCGTCGCGGGTGCGCGAGTGGACGTTCTGCTCCACGCAGACCGGGACGCCGCCGATGGCGTCGGCCATCGCGACCACGCCCTTGAAGTCGATCATCATGAAGTGGTCGACGGGTATCTTCGTCAGCTCGGTCCAGGTGGCGACCGTGCAGCCCGGACCGCCGCGCTGGAGCGACTCGTTGGTCTGTACGAGGCCCTTGCTCGCGGGGTACACCGTGCCGTTGGGCTCCGTGCACTTGGGCATCGTCAGGATGGTGTCCCGCGGCATCGACACCACCGACATGTTGCTGCGGTCCGCGGACAGGTGCAGCAGCATCTGCACGTCGGCGAGCGGCGGCCCGTCGAAGGTGTCCGAGGCTCCGCCGAGGGCCTGGTTCGCTTCGTCGTTGCGGGCGTCGGAGCCGATGAGCAGGATGTTCAGCGGGGTCTGACCGAAGGCGTTGGGCTTGGATCCGCCCAGCTTGTTCTCGCCGAGGTTCAGCTCGTCCGTCTGGATGCTGCCGTTGAGGTGACGGTAGTAGAGGTAGCCGGCCGCCGCCGTCCCGAGTATGAGCAGGGACAGTACGGAGGCCGTCCAACGCAGTACGCGCCGCCGCCCCCGCCGGTTCGGGCGGCCGGGCCGGGCCCGGCGGGAGCCGCCGCCGGCCCGGCGCGAACCGCCCCGCGGCGGGGGTATCGCGCCGGACGCGTCCGCGTCACCGCCGGATTCCCCGCCGGCGGCCCGGGCGGTCGCCCCCTCCTCCCGCACGCTGCTGTGCCTCACACGTACCCCCCTCAAGAACCCACTCGGTCGAATGCACGCCGTTCCTGCCGGCGGCGGCCCGTCACTTGACGCAGACCGACTTGTCCGCCTCGATGCGCTGTACGTCCTCGGACAGCTGCTGCGGCGCCGGGGCCGTCAGAGGCGACCCCGCCTCCTTGAAGTCCGGCCCGAGGGTCAGCTTCATCGGGGTCTTCGGCCCGGCGTCGGAGCTCCCCATCTTCAACGCCGCGGCCGACAGGCCCATGATGTCCGCCAGCGCCCGGGCCTGGTCGGCCTGGTTGGGCGCGTACTCCAGCCGGGTGGCCGCGACCTTGGCCGGGGCGTTGCCGAGATTGCTCGCGCGGGCGACGCCCTTGGTGTTCTGCAGCCAGTTCAAGGTGGTGGAGGCGGAGCCCTTGGGCCCGCCGCCGTTGAACACGTCCACCCGTACGTCGCCGGGCGCCGCGCGGCCGCCCTGGAGCAGCGCGTCCTGCTTGCTCTGCGCCTCGGCGTCGGCGGCCTGCTGCGAGGCCTTCTCCTGCTTCTCGACCTCCGTCAGCGAGACGTCCCCGCGGATCATCTGCAGCAGCGGATCGGCCCTGCCCTGGTCCAGGACGACGGTGGCCTTGACCTTCTCGGCCGGGTTGTCGAGCACCGGAAGGGTGGTGAAGGTGACGTTCTTGGGGTTGATGTTCTTCAACTCGCCCGCGAGATCGGTGAGTTTGCCGATCGAGCCCAGACCCTGGTCCACCGTCAGCGACTTGGTGGCCGCTTCCGCGAGCGAGAAGAACTTCTTCGGACTGGTCAGCGTCTCCTTGGACTTCATCTCGCGCATCATCGAAGCCAGGAACGCCTGCTGGGTCTTGATGCGGTCCAGGTCGCTCTCGTTGCCGAAGGCGTGCCGGGTCCGTACGAAGGCCAGTGCCTGCTCGCCGGAGAGCCGGCTCTCGCCCGCCGGGAGCTTCAGCTTGGAGTCCACGTCCTCGACGGGCTTCTCCACGCAGACCGGGACCCCGCCGACGGCCGTGCTGAGGTTCTTCACCGCGTTGAAGTCGACCATCATGAAGTTGTCGACCTCGATGCCGGTCAGGCCCGTGACGGTGCGCATCGTGCAGCCCGGGTCGCGGCCCTCCTGCCCCAGGCTGTTGTTGAAGCGGGTGCCCTTGGAGGCGGGCACGTTCTTCGTCGAGCCGTCCGGCTGCTTCGTCGGGCAGACCGGGATGTCGGCGATCAAGTCGCGGGGGATGGACAGCGCGGTGGCGTTGCTGCGGTCCTTCGCGATGTGGAAGAGGATCGTGGTGTCCGCGTGGCCGACGCTCTCCGCGTCCCCGTAGCCCTCGTTGCCCGCCCCGCTGCGCTTGTCGGTGCCGATGACCAGGATGTTGATGGCCTGGTCCTTCTTGAAGCCGCCGGTGCCCGCGCCCGCGATGTCGGTGACGCTGAGGTTGCCGTTGAGGTGGTCGTAGTACAGGTACGCCGCCAACGAGCCGCCGACCAGCAGGAACGCCAGGGAGCCGCCGGTGATCACCAGCGCCTTGCGGCGTCCGCCGCCGCCCGCGCTCCCGCCCTTGCGGGACCGGCCGCCGCGCCGGCCGCCGGGGGGGCCGTCGCCGCGGCGCGGCTTGGGCACCACGGGCGGGGGTGCGGTGGGGGAGGGGGCCGTACGGGGCGGGGTCGATCTGCGGGGCGTGGTGACGGACGGTGCGGACTGCGGAGCGGATTGGCTCAGTCGCAGTTCGTAGTGGCCGGTGCGGGGGTTGATCACCCACTGGTCGGCGGGGTCGATCTCGTCGGCCCGCCCACGGCTTTGCGCATCCACGGTTGCTCGAATCCTCCGTCGGTGCCTCGCGACGCGCCTCCCCCGGGCGCACGGTCAACGATCCGGCTGCTGGTGTCCGGCCTCCTGGGTGGCCGGAGCACCGGATCGCTCACCTTATCCGTCAGGTTCGGCTGCAAACCATGCTGGTGACAAATTCCACTCCCCTTATAACGGGGCGAACCGCCCATCCCGCGCGGTTCGGTCACCGGCTTTTTGGATTGCTTTACCGGCAGTCGGCCGTACCCGCCGTCGTTCCCGTGAAGGTGGGGACGGGAACCGGGGTGGCGGTGGTTCCACCAGGGGTCTTCTCGCCCCCGTCGCCGTCCCCGGCCGGCTCCGCGGACCCGTCCTGGCGCCCCCGCGGGGTGCCCTGCCCGTCCCCCGGCACGGGCGGGGCCACCGTCACCGGCCGGTCCCGGCGCAGTTGCTCGAACAGCCGCTCGGCGTCCGGCTCGGCCAGCTCGTCCCGGTTCGGGTTGGCCGCGTAGGGCTTGCGGGGCACCGTCAGGAACTTGATCTGCTCGGTCGGTATGTCCCTTACCCCCCGCACGAGTTCGTACAGTCCGCGCAGCGAGGCCAGCCCCGGGTCGGTGGTCACCGAGGAGGTCGCCGCGTCCAGCAGCGGGTACAGCCGCGTCGGGTTGAGCAGGACCCCGCTGCTCTGCACCTTCTTGACCAGCGAGCCGAGGAACTGCTGCTGACGCTCCATCCGGTCGGTGTCGCTGCCGTTGCCCAGGCTGTAGCGGGCGCGGACGAAGCCGAGCGCCTGCTCGCCCTGGAGGAGCCGGCGTCCGGCGGGCAGCTTCAGCTTGGCCTCGGTGTCGTCCATCGGCTGCTTGAGGCACACCTCCACACCGCCCACCGCGTCCACCATCCGCTTGAAGCCGCGGAAGTCGACCACCATGTGGTGGTCCACCCGGATCCCGGTGAGCTTCTCCACCGTACGGATCGTGCAGGCGGCCCCGCCCCACTCGAAGGCCCAGTTGAACTGTGCGAACTGCTCGGTGGTGCGCGTGCCGTCCGCCTTCAGGCAGCCGGGGATTCGCGTCATCAGGTCCCGGGGGATCGAGACCGCGGTCGCACTCCTGCGGTCCGCCGGGAGGTGCAGCAGGATCGCGGTGTCCGAGCGCTGGGTGCCGCGGTCCTTCCCGTAGCGGGCGTTCTCCTTGCCGGAGCGCGAGTCGGAGCCGAGCAGCAGGATGTTCTGTGCCCCCTCGGCGAGGTGGGCGGGGCGCTCGCGCTCGTAGCGGCGCAGCTCGTCCGCCGCCGAGGTGTCCTCGGTGATGTTCCCGTCCAGCTTGGTGTAGATCCACCAGCCGGTGGCCGCGCCCAGGAGGACCAGCAGGGCCGCCCCGAAGCCGATCCAGCGCAGCAGGCGGCGCCGGCGGCTGGGCGGAGGCTTGCGAGTGCCTCCGGCCGCGCCGGTACCTCCCGGTATGCCTGCGCTGTCGGTCACTCGCGTCCGTCCCCTCGCCGCTGCGACAACAAGCCGTACGGGTGGGCACGGCCACTGCCGATCCTGCCCCGGGGCCGTCGCGGCAGCCCGGGGGCAGGGGTCTGTCTAGGGCCGTCCGGGTGACAAATCGCCCGAACCCGAACCCGGAGCCGGGCGGTCCGGGTGGGCGGGCCGCACCGGGCGCAGGGGCCGGACAGGGGCCCGGACAGGGGCCCGGCCGGGACGTGCGGGGGGACGTGCGGGGGTGCGCGCCGGAGGGGGTGCGGCTCCCGGCTCCGAGGCCGCGGGACGGACGGCTCAGACGGTGTGGGTGATCCGCTCGCTCGCCACCCGCCGGGCCAGCTCCTCGGGCGCCAGCCGGTCGAGGTGGCGGCACAGGACCACCGATCCGCCGGAGGCCAGGGCGGCGAAGAGCCCCGCCGAGAGGCCGTCCCAGGTGTCGTAGCCGAGCCCGGTCAGCACACGCGAGCCCTCGCCGAGGCCGAGCCGCACCGCGTCCTCGCGGGCCCGCCCGGTGAGCTCCGCGTACGAGAGCTCCTCACCGCCGACGACCAGCCCCGGCCCGTCGGCGTCCACCGGGACGAACGGGGCGAAGCGGTCGCCCTGCCCCGGCACCTCCACCGCGTAGTCCGCGAACCCGGCCGGCGGCTGCGGGAACCGGCCGCCCAGCGGCCGCAGCGCCAGCGCCACACGCTCGCCCGAGCAGGCCCGGGCCTCCTCCAGGGTGTCCGGCCCGCTGACGACCAGGCCGGCGCCGGCCGGGTCCCCGTCGACCTCGGCGACCACCCCGACCGAGGCGCAGGCGAGCAGCCACACGGCGCTCTGCCAGTGCGCGGGGAGCAGCAGGGCGAGCCGGTCGCCCGGTTCGGCGCCCAGGTCGCCCTGGAGCAGGTTGGCGGTCTTGGCCACCCAATTGGCGAAGGTGGCGACGGACAATTCGACGCGCTCGCCCGTGGCGTCGTCGTAGAACGTGACGAGCGGGCGGCCGGGATCGGCGGCGAGCGCGGATCGCAGCAGGTCGGCAGGGGTGCGGTCAGTGGCGTTCACCCGGCACAGGGTACGCGGGCCCGTCCCCCGTACGGGGGCGGCCCGATCCACCGTACGGAGGAGGCGCAGGCGCGCCGTATCGGACGGGCTGTCAGTTCTCGGATGGCGCCGGGCGGTGTCCCTGCCCACCATCCTTTTCATGCGTGGATTCCTTGCTTCCTCGATCGGCGTCGCGACGGCGGCCGCACTGGCCCTCCCTCTCGCGCTTCCCACTCCGGCCTTCGCCGAGTCGGCCCCCGTGGGCCCGGCCGGCTCCACCCAGTCGCTGCCGCTCGTCCCGCTGGGGCCCGCGGCGAACCGGACGCCAGGCGTCCCGGGAATGAGCGCCTCGCCGCAGGGCCCCGAGACGCAGGGCCTGCCGGCGCGCGAGGTGAGGACGTTCTCGCTGGTCGGCGTCGTCTGGGACGACGTGAGCAGCGAACTCCACGGACGGGTCCAGGTCCGGACCCGCGCCACGGCCACCGGAGCCTGGTCCGACTGGCAGGACGTCGAGACGCACAACAGCGAGCACGCGGCCGACCCGGACGCGGTCGAGCGCGGCACGGGCCGCGTCCGCGGCGCGACGGCGCCGCTCTGGGTCGGCGCGTCCGACGGGGTGGAGGTCCGCGTCCAGGCGGAGCCGGGCGCCGCGCCCCCGCCTGCCACCCGTGCCGGCGCCCGGCTGCCCTCAGGCCTGCGGATCGAACTCGTCGACCCGGGCGCGGAGCCGCCCGCTGCCCCGGCCGACGGGAAGAACGGCGGGCCGGGCGACGACAAGGGCGAAGAGGCCGTCCCGGCCATGTCGATGGGGACGGCCGAGTCCTCCTCGGCGAACCTGCCGCACGCCGCCCTCGGCGCCGACGAGATCGGCGAGCTGAACAAGGCCGACTCCACCGCCGACGCGGTGTTCGCCAGCGACGGCGCACTCAGCGCGGCGGCGGCCCCCTTCATCGGCCCGCGCCCGCGGATCGTCACCCGCAAGGGCTGGGGGGCGGACGAGTCGCTGCGCGAGGCGGGGTTCGTCTACACGAACACCGTCAAGGCGGCCTTCGTGCACCACACCGCCTCCGGCAACAACTACGCCTGCAAGGACGCCCCGGCGGTGCTGCGCAGCCTGTACCGCTACCACGTACTCAGCAGCGGCTGGCGCGACATCGGCTACAACTTCGCCGTCGACAAGTGCGGCACGGTGTACGAGGGCCGGGCGGGCGGCGTCTCCAAGGCGGTCCTCGGCGCGCACACCATGGGCTTCAACACGGACAGCATGGGCGTCGCGGTCCTCGGCACCTTCTCCACGACGGCGCCCCCGGCCGTCGCGGTCGACGCCGTCGCCCGCCTCACCGCCTGGAAGCTCGGCCTCTTCGGCCGCGACCCGCGGGCGAAGACCACGCTGAAGTCCGGCGGCGGCAACCTGTACGCGAAGGGCCGGAACGTCTCGATGAACGTCATCTCCGGCCACCGCGACGGTTTCGCCACGGAGTGCCCCGGCAAGCAGCTCTACGGCCGGCTGGGCGCGACCCGCAGCTCCTCCGCCAAGCTCCAGGGGCGCTCCTAGTGCGGTGACCGGCGGCGCCCGGACCCGCGGGCCTCCGCCCCCACGGCCTCCGCCCCGACATCGCGGCCTCCGCCCCCCGGCCGGGGGCTCCCCGCCGGGCAGGCTCCCCGCCGGGCAGGCGCCCCGCCGGGCAGGCGCCCCGGGCGGGGTGCCCGCGCGGCGGGGATACGCTCAAGGCATGGCCGGTCGCTTCGATCCACTCACCCGCGCCGCCGTGCGCGGCGGCCGGACCGGCGTGCCCGCCGGCCGGGGGGCGGCCGCCGGAGCCGGGGCCGCGGTGCGCACCTGGCGGCCCGGCGGACCCGTCGACCTCGGGCTCACCCTCGGCCCGCTCCGGCGCGGCCCGGGCGACCCGACCTTCCGCGCCACGCCCGACGGCTCCGTCTGGCGCACCACCCGCACCCCCCAGGGCCCCGCCACCCTCCGGGTGGCCGCCGCCGGCGAGGAGGTCCGCGCCGAGGCGTGGGGGGCCGGCTCCGAGTGGATCCTCGACCGGCTGCCGGTGCTCCTCGGCTCCGGCGACGACCCGGCCGCCTTCGTCCCCCGCCACCGCCTGCTGCACGCCAGCCACCGCCGCCGGCCGGGGCTGCGCCTGACCCGCACCGGCCTGGTGATGGAGTCGCTGGTCCCCACCATCCTGGAGCAGAAGGTCACCGCCGACGAGGCCTACCGCGCCTGGCGCCGGCTGGTGCGCTGGTACGGCGAGCCCGCGCCCGGCCCGCAGGACATGTACGTCGTGCCCGGCCCCCGCACCTGGGCCATGATCCCGTCCTGGGACTGGCACAAGGCCGGGGTCGACGCCAAGCGCTCGGCCACCATCGTCCGGGCCGCCCGCGTCGCCGCCCGTCTGGAGGAGGCCGCCGCGATGGAGCCCGCGCAGGCCGCGGCCCGGCTGGAGGCCGTACCCGGCATCGGCCCGTGGACCTCAGCCGAGACCCTCCAGCGCAGCAACGGCGACCCCGACGCCGTGACCACCGGCGACCTGCACCTGCCGGGCATCGTCGGCTACGCCCTCGCCGGGAACCGGGACGCCGACGACGCCGCCATGCTGGAGCTCCTCGCCCCGTACGCGGGCCAGCGCCACCGGGCCGCCCGGCTCATCCTGCTCGCCGGCCGCACCCCGCCGCGCCGCGTCCCGCGCATGCCGCGCAGCGACATCGGGAAGCTGTGACCTGCGGCGCCGAAGCCCTCAGCGGACCTCGATGAACCGCGCGGCCGACCGGGCCGGCCGGTCCGCCGCAGGCGCGGCCGGGTGCCCCACGGCCACCGCCCCCATCGGATCCCAGTCCCGCGGCAGGTCCAGCGCCTCGCGCACCACGTCCCGGCAGAACATCGTCGAGGACACCCACGCCGAGCCCAGCCGCTCCCCGGCCAGCGCGACCAGCAGGTTCTGCACGCCCGCGCCCATCGCGACCACGAACATCTCCCGCTCCGCCCCGTCCCGCCGGGCGTCCCCGTAGTGGTGCGCGCCCTCGGTCACCAGGCACGGAACCACCAGGTACGGGGCGGCCCGCAGCACCTCGCCCCGCCGCACCCGCCGGGCCACGGACTCCTCGGACTTCCCGTCCGCGCGCAGGTCCGCGACCCACGCGTCCCGCATCGCGTCCAGCAGCCGCAGCCGCGAGGCCTCGGACTCCAGCAGCACGAACCGCCACGGCGTCGTGTGGTGCGGGGCGGGCGCGGTCACGGCCGCGGCCACCGCCCGGCGCACCGCGCCCGGGTCCACCGGCTCCGCCGTGAAGGCCCGTACGGTGCGCCGCTGCGTCACGGCTTCCCGTACCGCCTCCGAGGTCCCCAGCCGGAACATGTCGTCCTGCGGGGAGCGGACGAGGTCCCGCGCCGAACCCTGGCCCAGGAGGTGCCCCAGCCCGCGGACCACCGCCACCGGCAGCCCGGCCGCCTTGCCCTTGACCAGGTCGCCCGCGGCGGCGAGTTCGTCGGCGGTCGCCACCACCGTCGCGCTCAGCGGGTTGCCGTGCGCGTCGGCGCCCCCGCGCAGGTCGTCCAGGACCCGCACCCCGGACGAGCCGATCGCCACGTCGGTGAGCCCGGTGCGCCAGGGCCGCCCGAAGGTGTCGGTGACGACCACGCCCACGTCCATGCCGAGGGCCTCGCGCACGCCCGCCCGGATCGCGGCGGCCGAGGCGTCCGGGTCCTCGGGCAGCAGCAGCACGGTGCCGGGGGCGGTGTTGGAGGCGTCCACCCCGGCGGCGGCCATCACCAGCCCCTGCCGGTTCTCCACGATCCGCAGGGCGCCGCGGCGCGCGACCACCCGGACCGTCTCGTCGTCGATGGCCTCCTCGCGCGAGTCGGCCCGGCGGATCCGGCCCTCCGCCTTGGAGACGATCTTCGAGGTGACCAGCAGGACGTCCCCGTCCTCCAGGTCCGGGGCCGCGGACGTGATCAGTTTCGCCAGGTCGTCGCCCGGCCGGACCTCGGGGATGCCCTCGACGGCCCGGACCTCGTAGGAAGGAGCCGCGCCGGCGCTCACCGGGCGGCCTGTGCCAGGTCGAGGGCGGCGTGGGCCATGGCGGCGGTGGCCGCCTCGTCGGTCATCATCAGCGGCACCGCGCGGCAGGGGATACCGGCGGCCTCCACCGCGGCCACGGAGTCCGCGTCGCAGGTGTCCACGAGCCAGCCGTCGAGCAGGTCGGCCCCGTAGTGCAGGGCGACCGCGGAAGCGGTGGACTCGACGCCCACCGCCGCCAGCACCTTGTCGGCCATGCCGCGCACGGGCGCCCCGCCGACGATGGGGGAGAGGCCCACGACCGGCGCGGGGGCCGCGGCCACCGCCTCGCGGATGCCGGGCACGGACAGGATCGTCCCCACCGAGACCACCGGGTTGGAGGGCGGCAGGACGATGACGTCGGCGGCGGCGAGGGCCTCCAGCACGCCGGGCGCCGGCTTGGCCTGCTCGGCGCCCACGGGGACGACGGCCTCCGCGTCCACCGAGGCGCGCAGCCGCACCCAGTACTCCTGGAAGTGGACGGCCCGGCGCTCGCCGGTGTCCGGGTCGGTGATCGCGACGTGGGTCTCCACCCGGTCGTCGGTCATGGGCAGCAGCCGGACCCCGGGCCGCCACCGGTCGCAGAGGGCCTCGGTGACGGCGCTGAGCGGGTAGCCGGCGCCCAGCATCTGCGTACGGACGATGTGGGTGGCGAAGTCGCGGTCGCCGAGGCCGAACCAGGTGGGTCCGACCCCGTACGCCGCGAGCTCCTCCTTGACGGTGAAGGACTCCTCGGCGCGCCCCCAGCCCTGGTCCTCGTTGATGCCACCGCCGAGGGTGTACATCACCGTGTCCAGATCGGGGCAGACCTTGAGCCCGAACAGGTGAATGTCGTCACCGGTGTTGCCGATGACCGTGATGTCCGCGTCGGGCACAGCCGACTTGAGTCCCCGGAGGAACCGGGCGCCGCCTATACCGCCGGCCAGAACAACGATGCGCATGCACCGAAGTCTGTCAGGCCGCGGGGGCTCCGACGCCGACGGCCCCGGACCGGGCGGGGGAGCAGGTGTGCATCGGCATCTCGGTCAGCCCGGGGAAGTACACGTGCAGGCTGACGGCCCCTTCGAGGGTGTCGTTGACGACCTCGTGGGCGTAGCCGGGGGCGAAGACGCGCTGGGAGCCGGGCCCCAGCGCGAGCCGGCGGCCGCTCGGCGCGACGTGCTCGACGAGGGTGCCGTCGAGGACGGTCATGATCCCGGAGGACTCCCCGTGGCCGTGCAGGCCGCTGCCCTGGCCGGGCACCCAGCTGAGCAGCCAGACCTCGTAGCCCGGGCCGGTGCGCAGCCGGTGGTACCACCGGGTGGTGGCGTCGTAGCGGACCAGGTGCTCCCAGGAGCCGCGGTCGGCGGCGACGGAGCGGGCGAGGCCGACGAACCCGGCGACGGTGGAGGGGTGCTCCGGGGCGGGCTGGAGCAGGTGCTGGACGGCGAGGATGTCACCGGCGATCTGGAGGTCGCTCTCGGTGTGCGCGTGGGGGGTGGTGGTGCGGTTCATCGTGGGAGTACCTCGACGGATGTCAGTGGTGCTGGCGGTTGCAAGGGGCCGGAGCTCGGCGGAGCCGGAGCTCCACGGGCATCAACAGCTGCAACAGCAACAGTGGACCTGGGCAGCGCACAGGAACCCACGAATGGGGGTCCCGGTGGCGGCTGCGGTCACTGACATGCGGACAAGGAGACCGGCTCGGGGGCCGGACTGTCAACCCAATGTCCGTTTTGGCGGAAAACTTTCACCTCATCCGGTTGCTGTGCGCGGAGAAAGGTTTGTGCACTGCGGACCAGGGGATGTGGCGCTCTGCCGGGATCAAACCCGTCACGCGATCTCGTGACCGGACTGTGATCTACACCGCTTCGCCGGCGTGATCGCAACCACACCGACGAGTGACACGTGGATTACGGGTGAAGGCGGGCAGGCGGGCATCGCGGGACGCCCGTTGCATGTGTCACGATTTTTGGCGATATGAACACTTAACGCATACGCTTGGTTCCGCAGAGTGAATAAGGGGCCCAATAGCAGATCTCGGCTTGACTGCTCCGGAGCCACGCACTTGTAATTTCACTCGTGTCGTTACGTAGCGATCGGTGACGGCAACACCACGGGGACGCACAGACAGAGCGAGGGGCGCACATGACCGAGCTGTTTCAGGAACTGCTGGTCGAGGAGGCGGACGAGGAGCTCGGATGGCAGGAGCGCGCCCTCTGCGCCCAGACCGACCCCGAATCCTTCTTTCCCGAGAAGGGCGGCTCCACCCGCGAAGCGAAAAAGGTCTGCCTGGCGTGTGAAGTCCGCTCCGAATGCCTTGAGTACGCCCTCGCCAACGACGAGCGATTCGGCATCTGGGGAGGACTCTCCGAGCGCGAGCGGCGCCGGCTGAAGAAGGCAGCGGTCTGAGGCCCCCGAGGCACTCCCCGCCCGGCACCTACCGCACATCGCACGACATATCGAGCCGCACGGCCACGAGGGCGTCGGCCGGAGCACACGGTCCGCCTCCTGCACCTTCCCCGCAGGAGGCGGACCGCTCTGCTGCCAGCCGTTAGTGTGGGGCGCTGTCCAGCAGCCTCCGAGGGCACACCACCCCCGGATCCCCGGCCGGAGGGCCCGTACCGCGATGTCCCTGCACAGCCAGTCGACGGCCCCCCACCAGGCCGGCGCCACCCCCGAGTTCCCCCGGCACGTCGTCACCGCGGTCCTGGTCGCCCACGACGGCGCCCGCTGGCTGCCCCGGACGCTGGCCGGACTCCTCGGCCAGGAACGCCCCGCCCAGAACCACGTCGCCGCCGACACCGGCAGCGCCGACGACTCCGCCCGGCTGCTCACCGAGGCCTTCGGCGACGAGCGGGTCCTGCACCTCGCCCGCCGCACCGGATTCGGCGCCGCCGTCGAGGAAGCCGCCCGCAGCGCCGGCACCCTCACCCCCGAGGACCTCCCGTACCTCAAGCGCCCCAGCGGCTGGGACCCCGTCAGCCGGACCTGGCGCGACGACGCCTACGACCTCCCCGAACTCCCCCACGGCGAACCCGTCCAGTGGCTGTGGCTCCTCCACGACGACAGCGCCCCCGAGCCCGACGCCCTCACCGAACTCCTGCGCGTCGCCGACGAGAACCCCGAAGCCGCCGTCATCGGCCCCAAGCTGCGCGGCTGGTACGACAAGAAGCAGCTCCTCGAAGCCGGGGTCAGCATCGCCCGCAGCGGACGCCGCTGGACCGGGCTCGACCGCCGCGAACAGGACCAGGGCCAGCACGACCAGGTCCGCCCGGTGCTGTCCGTCTCCACCGCCGGCATGCTCGTGCGCCGCGACGTCTACGAGGCCCTCGGCGGGTTCGACCGGCGCCTGCCCCTCATGCGCGACGACGTCGACCTCTGCTGGCGCGCCCAGAGCGCGGGCCACACCGTCCTCGTCGCCCCCGACGCCGTACTGCGCCACGCCGAGGCCTCCGCCCGCGAGCGCCGCACCGTCGACTGCGCCGGCCGCACCACCACCAGCCCGCACCGCGTCGACAAGGCCGGCGCCGTCTACACGATGCTCGCCAACAGCTCCGGCCGCGCCCTGCCGTACGTCCTGCTGCGCGTCCTGCTCGGCACCCTGCTGCGCACCCTCGCCTACCTCGTCGGCAAGGCGCCCGGCCAGGCCGTGGACGAGGTCACCGGACTCCTCGCGACCCTGCTCCGCCCCGGCCGCGTCCTCGCCGCCCGCAGAGCCCGCCGCCGCCCCGCCGTCCCCGCCGCCGAACTGCGCCCCCTCTTCCCGCCACCCGGCGCCTCGCTGCGGGCCAACGCCGAACAGCTCGCCGGGTACTTCGGCGAAGGCCGCGAGAGCGACACCCCGGCCGCCGGCCGGCACGGCGCGCCCAGCGTCCTGACCGCGCCCGGCGAGGACGGCGAGTACCCGGACACCACCGAGCGGTTCGCCCGCCTCAAGCGGATCGCCCGCAACCCGGCGCCCGTCCTCTTCGGACTGCTCCTGCTGGTCTCCGTCGCCGCCTGCCGCTCCCTGCTCGGCGGCGGCTCCCTGATGGGCGGCGCCCTGCTCCCCGCCCCCGACAGCGGCCTCGACCTCTGGCACGCCTACACCGACACCTGGCAGCCCGTCGGAACCGGCTCCACCGCCGACGCGCCCCCCTACCTCGCCGTCCTCGGCGCCTTCTCCACCCTGCTGTTCGGCTCAACCGAGGCCGCCCTGACCCTGCTCCTCGTCGGCTCCGTCCCCCTCGCCGGACTCACCGCGTACTTCGCCTCCCGGCCCCTCGTCACCTCCCGCCTGCTGCGCGCCTGGGCCGCCACCGCCTACGCCTTCCTGCCCGCCGTCACCGGCGCCCTCGCCGGCGGCCGCCTGGGCACCGCCGTCCTCGCCGTCCTGCTGCCGCTCACCGCCCGCGCCGCGACCGCCGCCTTCGCCCTCGGCGAGGACGGCGCCCGGCCCGGAGCCAGGGGCGGCTGGCGCGCCGTGTGGACCGCCACCCTGCTGCTGACCGCGGCCACCGCCTTCACCCCCGTCGTCTGGCCGCTCGCCGCCGTCCTCGGCGCAGCCGCCCTCGTCCTGCGCCGCGCGCAGTGGAAGGCGTACGGACTGCGGCTGCTCGCCGTCCTCGCCGTCCCCCTGCTGGTGCTGGCCCCCTGGTCACTCGGCCTGCTCACCCACCCGGGCCGGTTCCTGCGCGAGGCCGGCCTGCCCTACGGAACCGGCTCCGCCACCGCCCTGGACCTGCTCGGCCTCAGCCCCGGCGGCCCCGGGACCGCCGGCGGCCTGCTCCTCGCCGGGATCGTCCTCGCCGCACTCGCCGCCCTGCTCCGCAGCGACCGCCGGTTCGCCATCCACACCGCCTGGGCCGTCGCCCTGACCGCGCTGCTGCTGGCCGTGCTCCTCAACCGCACCGCCTGGGCGGGCCCCGCCACCCTCGTCTACGGGCTGGCCCTGCTCGCCGCAGCCGTCCTCGGCGCGGACGGGGCCAGGGAGCGGGTCGCCGCCAGCAGCTTCGGCTGGCGCCAGCCCCTGGCCGCCCTCATCGCGCTCGCCGCGGCCGCCGGGCCCGTCCTCGGCGCGGCCGGCTGGCTGCTCGCCGGCGCCGACGGCCCGCTCCAGCGGCGCGACCCCGTGCAGGTCCCGGCATTCGTCGCCGAGGCCAGCGGGGACGACAACCAGACCCGCACCCTGATCCTGGACCCCGCCCCCGGCGCCGCCACCCTCTCCTACAGCCTGGTCCGCGGATCAGGCGGCCGGCTCGGAGCCGCCGAGACCGCCGCCGGCGCCGGCAGCGACGCCCGCCTCGACAAGGTGGTCTCCAACCTCGTCGCGGGCTCCGGAGCCGACCAGTCCAGCCAGCTCAGCGCCTACGCCATCCGCTTCGTGATGTTCCGCCCCGGCGGCCCCGAAGAGGTCCGCCGGGTCCTCGACGCCACCCCCGGGCTCAGCCGCCGCCACCAGCAGGACGGCACCGCCCTGTGGGGCGTCGAGCCCTGGCTGCCGCGCGCCGTCATCGTCCCCGGCAAGACCGGCGAGGCCCCCGTCCCCGTGGCCTCCGGCCCCGTCGAGGCCCACAGCAAGATCCCGGCCGGCGAGGCCGGCCGCGTGCTGCGCATCGCCGACCGCGCCGCCCCCGGCTGGCGGGCCACCCTCGACGGCAAGCCGCTGAAGCCCAAGACCCTGGACGGCTGGGCGCAGGGCTTCGAACTCCCCGCGGCCGGCGGCCGCCTCGACCTGGTCCACGAGCCCTCCCTCACCCGGACCGCCTGGCACTGGACCCAGGGCCTGCTCGCCCTCGTCCTGCTGGTCATGGCCCTCCCGGGCCGTCGGGCCCGGCTCGACGACGACCTGCCCGAGGAGGAGGCCGCCCTCCCCGAGGGACCCGGACCCGGCGAGGCCGGCGAGGGCCGCCGCGCCCGACGCCTGCGCGCCGGCGCGGAAGCCGCCGCCGCCCCCGCGGAGACGGCCGCGGACGCCGACCCGTACGCGCAGATCCCCGCCCAGCCGGTGTACGGCGAAGAGGCGTACGCCTACCAGCCGCAGCCCGGCCAGGGCGGCTACGCCTACGAACAGCAGTCGCAGCAGCAGAACCCGCAGCCCTACGCCCCGGCGCCGCAGTACGCGCCCTACCCGTCCCCGCAGCAGGACGAGCAGGGGTACGAGCCCCCGTATCCGCAGCAGCAGCCGTACGCCCACCCGTACGAGCCGTACGAGCCGTACGAGCCGCACGCTCCGTACGACCCCCACGCACCGCACGACCCGCGTTCCGACGGGAGCCCCCAGCAGTGAAGCAGCGCGCACCCCTGACGCTGGCGGCCGTCGCCGCGGCCCTCGCCGCGGTGACCGGCCTCGCCTCCCTCACCGCCCCCGGGAGCGGGGCGGCCGACGCCAAGGCCGCGACCGCCGCCCGGATGCCGGTCGAGCGGTCCCTGCTGGTGTGCCCGGCCCCCAGCACCTCGGACATCGCGGAGACCACCTACACGGCGTTCACTCCGGCCGCGGCCGCGGCCGCCGGGGCCGCGGCCACAGGAGGCACGGGCACGGCCCGGCTGCTCGGCGCGACCAAGGAGGCCAAGCCGGTCCTCGAACTCAAGGAGACCGGCAAGCCCGCCGGGGCCGCCGCCACCGGAGCGGACGCGCCCGCGCTGACCGGCAGCGCCGAAGGGGTCCTCGCCCCCGGCTGGACCGCCCAGCAGACCACCCAGGTCTCCGTCGGCCGCTCCCGCGGCCTCCTCGGCGCGGGCTGCACCGCACCGGGCACCGACTTCTGGTTCCCCGGCGTGAGCACCGCCAAGGGCCGCGAGGACTACGTCCACCTCACCAACCCGGACGACGCCGCCGCCGTCGTCGACATCCGGCTCTTCGGCCCGGACGGCGCCGCCAAGCCCGACCAGGGCACCAGCGAGAACATCCGCATCGACCCGAAGTCCACCAAGTCCGTCCTGCTGTCCTCCCTGGTCCCCGGCGCCCAACTCGCCGACGCCACCGCCCACGTGACCACCCGTGCGGGCCGGGTCGGCGCCTCGGTGCAGGCCGCCGAGGAGACCGTGGGCGCCGACTGGCTCCAGGCCGCCGCCGACCCGGCGGGCTCGCTGGTCCTGCCCGGCATCCCGGCCGACGCCACCTCCGTGCGGCTGGTCGCGCACGTGCCCGGCGAGGAGGACGCGGACCTGGTGCTGAAGCTGGCCGGGCCCAACGGCGCCATCACCCCGGCCGGCAGCGAACAGCTGCACCTCAAGGCCGGGACGACCGCCGCCGTCGACCTCAAGGACCTGACCCGGGGCGAGCCCGGCTCCCTGCTGCTGGCCCCCGCCGACGCCGGAAGGGCGGCCCCCGTGGTGGCGGCCGTACGGGTGGTCCGCGGCAGCGGCGCCAAACAGGAGCTCGGCTTCGTGCCGGCCACCGGCCCGGTGGGCCCGCGGGCCACCGTCGCCGACAACCGGACCGACCAGGACGCCACCGTCCTCGCACTGACGGTGCCCGGCGGGACCGACGCCAAGGTCAGGGTGACAGCCTCGCCGACCACCGGCGGAGGGGCCGGCGCCTCCCAGGAGGTGCAGGTCAAGGCCGGTACGACCCAGCAGGTGGCCGTGGCCCCGACGGGCGGCAAGGGCTCCTACGCCCTCACCGTCGAAACGCTCGCGGGCGGCCCCGTCCACGCGGCCCGCACCCTGTCCCTGCCGCACGAGGGAATCGCCATGTTCACCGTGCAGACCCTCGCGGACGACCGCTCCACGGTCTCGGTCCCCCGGGCCGTACAGGACCTCTCGGTCCTGACGGACTGACCTGCGGGACGCCCCCGGTACGGCCGGGACTCAGTCCTGTCCGTACCGGGGGTCCACCGTCTCCGGCGAGAGGCCCAGCAGCTCCGCCACCTGCTCCACCACGATCTCGTGCACCAGCAGCGCCTTCTCGTCCCGCGACTTCGCACGGATGTCCACCGGCCGGCGGAACACCACGATCCGGGCCGGACGCCCCTCGCGGGACTCGTACAGCGCGCCCAGCGGCACCGCCTCGTCGTTCCAGCCCGCCTCCGGGCCCCCCGGCGGCCCCGGGACGTCCCCCACCAGGAACTCCACCTCGGCCAGCTGCGGCCAGCGCCGCTCCAGCCGCTCCACGGAATCCCGTACGAGGTCCCCGAACAGCTCCGACCGGCTCGCCGACAGCGGCACCTGCGGCGGCGCCACCGGCCCGCGCATGCCCCGCCCGTGCCGGTCGCGCCTGCGGTGCCGCGGCGCGGCGGGGGTCCCGCCGGGGGCCCCGCCGGGGGTCCCGGGGGGCGGCTCGGCGGGGCGGGGAGGCAGGGAGCTGTCCGTCACCCCCGCAGGGTAGCCCTTGCCCGGCGGGCATTTCCGGACTCCCGCCGCGCCGCCGCGGGCACGACACGGGGGAGTGAGCGACGGGAGCCTCGTCGCGGCCCGGTCAAGAGTGCGGTACCGTCCAACGTCGTGAGCCTTGTACGTCGTTGTTCGCGCACCGCGTGCGGCCGCCCTGCCGTCGCGACGCTGACGTACGTCTACGCCGACTCGACCGCAGTCCTCGGACCGCTCGCCACCTATGCCGAGCCCCACTGCTACGACTTGTGCGCCGAGCACTCGGAACGCCTCACCGCCCCGCGCGGCTGGGAAGTCGTCCGGCTGTCCGACGGATCGGCGCCGTCCCGCCCCAGCGGCGACGACCTCGAAGCCCTCGCCAACGCCGTGCGCGAGGCGGCCCGCCCGCCGGAGCGCGCCGCCGAACCCGGCGGCCGCGGCGGCCCCGTGGCCGGCGAGACCCGCCGCGGACATCTGCGCGTCCTGCGTTCGCCGGACTCCTGAGGCCCGGATCGCCTGCAGCGGGGATCCTGGTTCACGGTACGTTTGCTGTTCGCACAGGACCTTCAGGAGGGCAGGCAGTGGCCGCAGATCTTTCGAACATCGTCAAGGCTTACGACGTCCGCGGCGTCGTACCGGACGAGTGGGACGCGCACCTGGCCGAACTGTTCGGTGCCGCATTCGTCGAGGTCACCGGCGCCACCGCGATCGTGGTCGGCCATGACATGCGCCCCTCGTCCCCAGGGCTGTCGAACGCCTTCGCGCGCGGCGCAGCCGCCCGCGGCGTGGACGTCACCCTGATCGGGCTGTGCTCCACCGACCAGCTGTACTACGCCTCCGGGGCGATGGGCCTGCCCGGCGCGATGTTCACGGCGTCCCACAACCCGGCCCAGTACAACGGCATCAAGATGTGCCGCGCCGGCGCCGCGCCCGTCGGACAGGACACCGGCCTCGGCCGGATCCGCGAACTGGCGGAGAAGTGGACCGACGAGGGCGCGCCCGCGCCCGCCCCCGGGACCGTCCCCGGCACCATCACCGAGCAGGACACCCTGACCGGCTACGCCGCGCACCTCAAGGGCCTGGTCGACCTCAGCGCGATCCGCCCCCTCAAGGTCGTCGTCGACGCGGGCAACGGCATGGGCGGCCACACCGTGCCCACCGTCTTCGAAGGCCTGCCGCTGGACCTCGTCCCGATGTACTTCGAGCTGGACGGGACCTTCCCCAACCACGAGGCCAACCCCCTCGACCCGAAGAACATCGTCGACCTCCAGGCCCGTGTCACCGCGGAGGGCGCCGACCTCGGCATCGCCTTCGACGGCGACGCCGACCGCTGCTTCATCGTCGACGAGCGCGGCGAGGGCGTCTCCCCGTCCGCCGTCACCGCCCTGGTGGCCGCCCGCGAGCTGGACCGCCACGGCAACTCCGGCACCGTGATCCACAACCTGATCACCTCCTGGTCGGTCCCCGAGGTCGTCCGCGAGCACGGCGGCACCCCCGTGCGCACCCGCGTCGGCCACTCCTTCATCAAGGAGGAGATGGCGAAGACCGGGGCGATCTTCGGCGGCGAGCACTCGGCGCACTACTACTTCAAGGACTTCTGGAACGCCGACACCGGCATGCTCGCCGCGCTCCACGTGCTGGCGGCCCTCGGCGGCCAGGACGGCACGCTGTCGGACCTGGTGTCCTCCTACGACCGCTACGCGGGCTCCGGCGAGATCAACTCGACCGTCGCCGACCAGGCGGCCCGGCTGGCCGCGGTCAAGGAGACCTACGGCGCCCAGGACGGCACCACCCTCGACGAGCTGGACGGCCTGACCGTCACCGCCGCCGACTGGTGGTTCAACGTGCGCGCCTCCAACACGGAGCCGCTGCTGCGCCTGAACGTCGAGGCCCGCGACGCCGAGACCCTCGCCACGGTCCGCGACGAGGTCCTCGCCCTCATCCGCGCCTGACCGCCGCCCGACCCGGCCCCACGGGCGTTCCGGACGGCCCCCGCCGGCGCAGCCCTCCCGCCGCCGGCCGCGCCACCCGCGCCCGCCACCCGCACCGGCCGCCCCCGGCCGCCACCCGCGCCCGCCACCAGGCACCTTGCGGCCGCACCGGAGGTGACTCGGCGGTACGCTGACCTCGCCCAAACCGCATGTTCGAAGGGAACCGCCCCATGCCGCTCGAAGCCGGCCTTCTGGAGATCCTCGCCTGCCCCGCCTGCCACGCGCCCCTTGAGGACAAGTCGGCGGACGAGACGGCTCCCGAGCTGATCTGCACCGGCCAGGACTGCGGCCTCGCCTACCCCGTGCGCGACGGCATCCCGGTGCTGCTCGTGGACGAGGCCCGCCGCCCCGCCTGACCCCTCCGGGCCGCGGCCGGGGCCCCGTACCCGCCCCGTACGCGCAGACTGGTTCCGTCACCCAACAGCCGGAGGCCGCCATGCTCGACGAGTCGCTTCTCGACGCCCCGGACGATCTCGCCCGCGCCGATCGCCGCGGCCTGCTCCGCGGCGCCGCCGAAGCCGGCGCGAGGGTCCGTACCGCCGCCCGGCACGCGGCCGAGGCGGGCCTCGCCGACCTGCGCCCCGACGGACGCCCCCGGGCCGTCCTCATCGCAGGGCCCGGCACCGCCGCCACCGGAGTCGCCGACCTGCTCGGCGCCCTCGCAGGGGCCGGCGCCCCCGTCATCCGGCTGGACCCGACCGGCGTCGCGCACGCCGCCGGCGCCCTGCGCTGGGCCCTGCCGGGCTGGGCGGGCCCCGTCGACCTGCTGCTCATCGCCACCACCGACGGCACCGAACCCGGCCTCGCCGGCCTCGCGGAGCAGGCCTACCGGCGCGGCTGCACCGTCGTCGCCGTCGCCCCCGAGCGCTCACCGCTGAGCGAGGCCGTCGACGGGGCGCACGGGCTCCTCGTACCGATGGCCAAGGCCCCGTACCAGGAGTTCGACGAGTCCGCCGCGGCCGGCCCCGGTGCACTGTGGGCCCTGCTGACACCGCTGCTGGTGCTCCTCGACAGGCTGGGCCTGGTCGCCGCCGGCCCGCGTGAGCTGCAACTCGTCGCCGACCGGCTCGACCGCACCGCCGAACGCTGCGGCCCCGCCGTCGTCACGTACTCCAACCCGGCCAAGACCCTCGCCTCCGAACTCGCCGACTCCCTCCCGCTGATCTGGAGCGAGGGCGTCGGCGCCGGACCCGCGGGCCGGCGCTTCGCCGCGACCCTCGCCGAACTGGCCGGGCGGCCCGCCCTCGCCGCAGCCCTGCCCGAGGCCCTCCCGGCCCACGGGGTCCTGCTCGCCGGGGCGTTCGCCGCGGGCGCCGACCCCGAAGACTTCTTCCGTGACCGGGTCGACGAGCCCCAGGCCCTGCGCGCCCGCATCGTCCTGCTGCGCGACCGGCCGGCCGGCGGCCTCACCGCCGCCCCTGCCGCACGCGAGCTCGCCCTCAGCCACGACACGGCCGTCAGCGAACTCGAACCGGAGGAGGGCGTCGAACTGGAACAGCTCGCCGAGCTCCTCGCCGTCACGGACTTCGCCACCGCCTACCTGGCGCTGGCCTCCGGGGGACACAGCTGAGGCATACTCCGCTGCCCAGCTCTATCCAGGAAGACGACGATGGACCGCCTCACCAACACGATCCGCCCCTACGCCTGGGGATCCACCACCGCGATCCCCGCGCTCCTCGGCACCGAGCCCACCGGTGAGCCCCAGGCCGAGATGTGGATGGGAGCGCACCCCGGCGCCCCCTCCCGCCTCGACCGCGGCGCGGGGGCGACCACGCTCGGCGCGGTCATCGACGCCGACCCCGAAGGCGAACTCGGTGCGGCCGCCGTCGCCCGCTTCGGCCCCCGGCTGCCCTTCCTCCTCAAGCTCCTCGCCGCCGGCGCCCCGCTCTCCCTCCAGGTCCACCCCGACCTGGAGCAGGCCCGCGCGGGCTTCGAGGACGAGGAGCGGCGCGCCATCCCCGTGGACGCGGGCCACCGCAACTACAAGGACCCCAACCACAAGCCCGAGATGATCTGCGCCCTCACCCCGTTCGACGGGCTGTGCGGCTTCCGTCCCCCGCACGAGGCCGCCGACCTCCTCGACGGCCTCGGCGTCGACTCCCTCAAGCCGTACGCCGACCTGCTGCGGGCCCACCCCGAGGACGCGGCGCTGCGCGAGGTGCTGACGGCCGTCCTGACCGCCGACCGCGAGGAGACGGCCGCGACCGTCGCCGAGGCCGCGGCCGCCGCCGTACGCCTCGGGGGACCGTACGAGCCGTACGCGGCCCTGGTCCACGACTACCCGGGCGACCCGGGGGTCATCGCGGCCATGCTCCTCAACCACGTCCGACTCCAGCCCGGCGAGGCGATGTTCCTCGGCGCGGGCGTCCCGCACGCCTACATCGCAGGCCTCGGCGTGGAGCTGCTGGCCAACTCCGACAACGTGCTGCGCGCCGGCCTCACCCCCAAGCACGTGGACGTGCCGGAACTGTTGAAGGTCACGAAGTTCACGGCGGGCGACCCGGAGGTGCTGCGGCCCGAGGGCGGCGCCGAGGAGGTCTACGAGACCCCCATCGACGAATTCCGGCTCTCCCGCTTCGTCCTGGCACCCGGCGGCGCCTCCCACACCCTCCCGCACGGCGCGCCGCAGATCCTGCTCTGCACGGCGGGCTCCCCGCGGGCCGGCGAACTGACGCTGGCCCCCGGTGAGTCGGTCTTCGTCCCGGCAGGCGAGAAGACCGAACTGTCCGGGACGGGAACCGTCTTCCGGGCCACCGTGGTCGTCTGAGGCGGCTGAGCCGGGGTAGCTGCAACAATGTGCGGCCGGTAGTCAGAGCTGAGGGAAGGACACCTTGCATCCATGAGCGCGTCGGGCGGTACCAGGGCGATCGTGGCGGCACTCGCCGCCAACCTCGCCATCGCTGCAGCCAAATTCGTGGCGTTCCTGTTCAGCGGCTCCTCGTCGATGCTCGCGGAAAGCGTCCACTCGCTGGCCGACTCCGGCAACCAGGGGCTGCTGCTCCTCGGCGGCAAGAAGGCCCAGCGCGAGGCGACCCCGCAGCACCCCTTCGGGTACGGACGCGAGCGCTACATCTACGCCTTCCTCGTCTCCATCGTGCTCTTCACCGTCGGTGGCATGTTCGCCATCTACGAGGGCTACGAGAAGATCCACGAGCCCCACGAGATCACGAACTGGTACTGGCCGGTCGGTGTCCTGGTCTTCGCGATCCTCGCCGAGTCGTTCTCGTTCCACACCGCGATCAAGGAGTCGAACCAGACCCGCGGCAGCCTGTCGTGGCGCCAGTTCGTCAAGCGGGCCAAGGCCCCCGAACTCCCGGTCGTCCTGCTGGAGGACCTCGGCGCGCTCGTCGGCCTCGTCCTGGCCCTCGTCGGCGTCGGCCTCGCTCTGGCCACCGGGAACGGCGTGTGGGACGGCATCGGCACCCTGTGCATCGGCATCCTGCTGATCATCATCGCGATCATCCTGGCCGCCGAGACCAAGTCCCTGCTGCTCGGTGAGGCCGCGGGCACCGAGGACGTCGAGAAGATCAAAACCGCGGTCGTCGACGGGCACACCGTCACCGGCCTGATCCACATGCGCACCCTGCACCTCGGCCCCGAGGAGCTGCTGGTCGCCGCCAAGATCGCGGTCCAGCACGACGACACCGCGGCCGAGGTGGCCCGCGCCATCGACGCCGCCGAGGCGCGCATCCGCGAGGCCGTCCCGATCGCCCGGGTGATCTACCTGGAGCCGGACATCCTCCACGCCGGCCGGATCGACCCGCTCGCGAAGCCGGGTGCCACCCCGGCCTGACGGACCTGTGAGGCCCCCGCAGCCACGGCTGCGGGGGCCCGCCCGTGCCCGCCGCGCCTACGCGCCGCGGGAGGAGTCCCAGGCGGGCCGCACCGGCGCCCGCCGCCCGCGCCGCCGCGCCACCAGCCAGGCGACCGCGAGGCCGGCGCCGACCGGCAGGGTGCACAGCCCGGCCGCCACGGACAGCACCAAACCCACCGCCACCGGATGTTCGTGGCTGAACCCGACCCCGGTCACCGCCGACACCGGCAGCGTCCCGTGCTCGTGCTGCGGGTGGAAGCGGGAGTCGGCGGAGTCGTCCCGGTTGTCGCCCAGCAGGAAGAGCCGGCCCGGCGGCACCGTGACGTCGAAGTCCGTCCCGCCCGCGCCCGGGGCGCCGCCCAGCACGTACGGCTCCTGCAGGGGCCGGCCGTTGAGGGTCAGGGTTGCGGCGCCCTCCCGGTAGGAGATGCGGTCGCCCCCCACGGCCACCACCCGCCCCAGGAACGGGCCCGGAACCCCCCACTCCGCGGGATCGAAGCGCACGAGGTCACCGCGTCCTACCGGGGTGGCCTTCTTCCGCAGGACGACGAGGTCCCCGGGCACCAGGGTGGGGCGCATGTTGTCGCTGCCCGCCCGCACCGCGTCGAAGCGGCTCAGCGTGAAGGCCGTCGGCCCGCCGATCAGTGCGGCCCCGAGCAGGAGCACGGCGGCCGCCGCGGTCCCCAGTCTTCGCCCCGGACGGTGTGCCATGGATCCGTTCCCCTCCCAGCAGTGCATGTGGCCGGAAGGCTACGGTCTGGCCGGTTCCGCACCGCGGCCGGGTCCCGTACCCCCGCGGTACGGGACCCGGCCGAGAGCGGACGTCCGACGCCTCCTCCGGGGGGCGCACTGCAGCCGCCCCGGAGGAGGCGTCAGAAGTCCCGAAGACCCCCATCCATCCACCGGACGAACCGACCCCGGGACACGCCTGCCCGAACGGCCGACTGGGGCGCACTGCGCCGACCGGTGTAGATTCGAGGGCAGAGTCAGGCGTCGCTGCTGATGGCGGTCGGGCGGTCCTCGTGACCGGCCGAGGGGAGAGAGGACCCCCGACGGACTGTGAGCCACGCGCCCCACCAGACTGGTTTTGGACGTAACCGGCCGAACGGCGCGCCGCCCAGCCGTACCCACCCTCTCGCACCATGAGGAGCACCACCCATGGACTTCAAGGTCGCAGACCTTTCCCTTGCCGCCTTCGGCCGCAAGGAGATCACCCTCGCCGAGCACGAGATGCCCGGCCTGATGTCGATCCGCGCCGAGTACGCGGACGCCCAGCCCCTCGCCGGCGCGCGCATCACCGGCTCCCTGCACATGACCGTGCAGACGGCCGTGCTCATCGAGACCCTCGCCGCTCTCGGCGCCGACGTCCGCTGGGCCTCCTGCAACATCTTCTCCACCCAGGACCACGCAGCCGCCGCCATCGCGGTCGGCCCGAACGGCACCCCGGAGAACCCGCAGGGCATCCCCGTCTTCGCCTGGAAGGGCGAGACGCTGGAAGAGTACTGGTGGTGCACGGAGCAGGCGCTGACCTGGCCGAACACCCCCACCGGCGGCCCGAACATGATCCTCGACGACGGTGGCGACGCCACCCTCCTCGTCCACAAGGGCGTCGAGTTCGAGAAGGCCGGCGCGGTCCCCGACCCGTCGACGGCGGACTCCGAGGAGTACGCGCACATCCTCGCGGTGCTGACCCGCACCCTCGGCGAGTCCCCGCAGAAGTGGACCCAGCTCGCGTCCGAGATCCGCGGCGTGACCGAGGAGACCACCACCGGTGTCCACCGCCTCTACGAGATGATGGCCGAGGGCAGCCTGCTCTTCCCGGCGATCAACGTGAACGACGCCGTCACCAAGTCGAAGTTCGACAACAAGTACGGCTGCCGCCACTCCCTGATCGACGGCATCAACCGCGCCACCGACGTCCTCATCGGCGGCAAGGTCGCCGTCGTCTGCGGTTACGGCGACGTCGGCAAGGGCTGCGCCGAGTCCCTCCGCGGCCAGGGCGCCCGCGTCATCGTCACCGAGATCGACCCGATCTGCGCCCTGCAGGCCGCCATGGACGGCTATCAGGTCGCCACCCTCGACGACGTGGTCGAGACCGCCGACATCTTCATCACGACCACCGGCAACAAGGACATCATCATGGCCGCCGACATGGCCAAGATGAAGCACCAGGCCATCGTCGGGAACATCGGCCACTTCGACAACGAGATCGACATGGCCGGCCTGGCCAAGGTCGAGGGCATCGTCAAGGACGAGGTCAAGCCCCAGGTCCACACCTGGAAGTTCCCCGACGGCAAGGTCCTCATCGTCCTGTCCGAGGGCCGCCTGCTGAACCTCGGCAACGCCACCGGCCACCCCTCCTTCGTCATGTCGAACTCCTTCGCGGACCAGACCCTGGCCCAGATCGAGCTCTTCACGAAGCCGGCGGAGTACCCCACCGACGTCTACGTCCTGCCCAAGCACCTGGACGAGAAGGTCGCCCGCCTCCACCTCGACGCCCTCGGCGTCAAGCTCACCACCCTGCGCCCCGAGCAGGCCGAGTACATCGGCGTCAAGGTCGAAGGCCCGTACAAGGCGGACCACTACCGCTACTGACCGGCCCCCGATCGGCACCGGCCCCCGCTGATCGGCACCCGCTCCCCGCAGGCCCCCGGCGCACGCGCGCCGGGGGCCTGTCCGCCGCCCCGACCACGAAACGTGCCCACCATGCCCCGCGGCCGCTACTCGCTCCACGACCCCCACGACCACACGCCCCTCGGCGAGGAGCACTTCCACTGCGCGCCCGGCCCGTCCGGCTGGCGCTACGTCTCCCAGCTGACCGCCCCCGACGGCGACCACCGCGGCTCCGTCGACCTCGCCGTCGACACGCTCGGCCGCCCCATCCGCCTGGAGGTCACCAGCGCGAGCTGGCAGGTGCGGGGCGCCGCCGTCGACGGCGTCACCTGGGTGCGCACCGACCCCGCCGGCGCCGAGGCCACCGAAGGCAACGTCCAGGCCCCCGGCTTCACCGGCACCTCCCCGGCCTTCCTCGTCGCGACGGCCCGCCTGCTGCGCCTGGACCCGGGCGCCCCCGCCACCCGCGTCCGGCTCGTCGCCCTCACCGACCCGGTCCTCGCCCCGCGTACGGTCGACCAGGCCTGGGCCCTGGTCTCCCGCGAGGAGCACCCCACGGACAGCGGCCCGCTGCTGGTGGACGCCTACCAGGTCAGCGCCCTGGACACCGGCGAGGTCCACACCGTCCACCTGGCCGGCGACGTGGTCCTCGCCGCCCCCGGAATCGAGCTCGAACACCTGGAGACCCCGCCCTCCACCTTCGAGGCGTAGACCGCAGCCCTCACGCCGGCGGCGCGAACCCCCCGCTGCGCGGCGGCTGCACGGGAGCCGCCGGCGCGGCAGCGGCGGGGGCCGGCCGCGGGGCCCCGTACGGAGCGGCGTACGGCGCCGGTGCCCCGTACGGCACGACGGGCGCGGCCGGGCCGGCCGCCGGCGCGGTGAACCGGTCCGCGGAACGGGCCGCGAAGGCCCGGGCGGCGTCGCGGGACTGCCGCTCGTGCACCACCGCCATCAGGTACGCCGCCGCCGGCACCCCGGGGGGCGGCGGCGTCCCCGTACGCTCCACCAGCTCGTCCGCGAGCCGCACCGCCATCGCCGCACCCACCTGCGGATCCAGCTGCCCCATCCGCGTCAGGTACTGCCGCACCGCCAGCCACAGCCCGTCAGGCACGGCCGACAGGTCCAGCCCGGAGAAACGGCCGGCCAGCCACGGCGGCGGCGCGGGCACCGGCACCACCCGGGCCCCGGGCACCCGCTCCCTGACCACCAGGGTCCCGGCGAAGACGTCGCCGAGCCGCCGGCCCCGCTCCGAGACCAGGGAGGCGATGCAGGCCACCGAGCCGAAGGTGAGCAGCAGCTCCACGACTCCCATGGCCCCGCGCACCAGCGCATGCCGGAAGCGGATCGGCCCGCCGTCGTCGCGCACCACCCGCAGACCGCAGGCGAGCTTGCCCAGGGACCGGCCGTGGCTCAGGGTCTCCACCGCGATCGGCACGCCGACCAGCACCAGCAGCACGGTGGCCACGGCTATCGCCGCCTGCGCGGCGAAGTCCAGCGAGGCCGTCGCCAGGGTCAGCGAGAGGGAGAAGAGCAGGTATCCGATGACGTAGACGGCCGCGTCGAGCACGAACGCCAGGGCCCGGCTGGGCAGCCGCGCCGGCTGCAGTCCAAGGACGACCGCGTCCCCCGTCACCAGATCGCTCACCGCAGCACCTTTCACGTGACCTGCCCCGCCCCTACGACCACCAGTCTGCCAAGCTGACCACATCAGGAGCAGGCAGTGGCAGGGAACCTGGGGCAGGGGAGCGGCAACCGGATGGATCTCGACGTCTTCGTGGTGGCACACCGGGCGGAATGGGACCGCCTGGAGCACCTCCTGGGGCGGGGCCGCAAGCTCACGGGCGCCGAGGCGGACGAGCTCGTCGAGCTCTACCAGCGCACGGCCACCCACCTGTCCCTGCTCCAGTCCAGCTCCCCCGACCCGATGCTCACCGGCCGGCTGACCCAGCTCGTGGCCCGGGCCCGGGCCACGGTGACCGGTGTCCGCCGGGCCGGCTGGCGCGACGCGGTGCTCTTCTTCACCGTGGGCTTCCCCGCCGCCGTCCACCGCAGCCGGCGCTGGTGGATACCGACCGCGCTGGTCTCGACGGCGGTGGGCGTGCTCATCGGCTGGTGGATAGCCACCCACCCGGAGGTCCAGGGCGCCATCGCCGCCCCGGACGAGCTGAAGGCGCTCACGAAACCGGGCGGCGAGTACGAGACGTACTACTCCAGCCATCCCGCGGCCTCGTTCGCCGCGCAGGTCTGGACGAACAACGCCCAGGCCGCCGCCGTCTGCCTGGTCCTCGGCGCCTTCCTGGGCCTCCCGGTGCTCTGGATCCTGTTCCTGAACATGGCCAACCTGGGGGTGGGGCTGGGCCTGATGGCCTCGGCCGGCCGCCTCGACGTCTTCCTCGGCCTGATCCTCCCGCACGGCCTGCTCGAACTGACGGCGGTCTTCGTCGCCGCCGGCACCGGCCTGCGCCTGGGCTGGACGGTCGTCGACCCGGGCCCGCAGACCCGGCGCGCCGCCCTCGCGGAACGCGGCCGGGCCGCCCTCGGGATGGCCATCGGCCTCGCGGTGGTCCTGTTCGTCTCGGGCCTCATCGAGGGCTTCGTGACCCCGTCGGGCCTCCCCACCTGGGCCCGCATCACGATCGGTGTGATCGCCGAGGGGGCCTTCCTGCTCTACGTGTTCGTCCTGGGCGGCCGGGCCTCCCGGGCCGGCGAGGCGGGCGACGTGGAAGCCGCCGACCGGAACGCCTCCCTTCCCACGGCAGCCTGATGTGCGTCGCTCCCCGTTCGCCTGCTAGTCTCCTGACGTCCCGCAGCCACCGTTGACACGGAGCCAGCGGGGAGGTAGATTCGAACGGTTGCCTCGAACTGGACAAGTTCGGCAGCGATGGCTTAAAGTCACCTCACCCCCCATATGGAATTCAATTCCTGAGGGGTGCGCGCGATTCCTCATCATCCAGATCTGAAGCCGGGAAATCCGGTGGAAATCTTCTGATAGAGTCGCAATCGCCGGAAAGGGAAACGCGAAAGCGGAATCCTGGAAAGCGAATCCCGCTTCGACCGGGAATCGGACACGAAAGAGTCTGATAGAGTCGGAAACGAAGAACGAAGCGCCGGAGGAAAGCCCGAGAGG
>NZ_JAEBEE010000011.1:0-325211 GCF_046548835.1 Streptomyces sp. cmx-4-9
GAGGTGGGGGAGGTGGAGGCGGTTTTGGCGGGGCATGCGGGGGTGGGGCATGCGGCGGTGGTGGTGCGGGAGGACGTGCCGGGGGAGCGGCGTCTGGTGGCGTATGTGGTGCCGGTGGCGGGTGTGGTGGTGGGGGGTGGTGAGTTGCGGGCTTTTGCGGGGTCGGTGTTGCCGGAGTACATGGTTCCGTCGGCTTTCGTGGTGTTGGACGTCATGCCGTTGACGGTGAACGGGAAGTTGGACGTGCGGCGGTTGCCGGTGCCCGAGGTGGCGGGTGTGGTGGGGGGTCGGGCTCCGAGGACGCCGCGGGAGGAGGTGTTGTGCGGGTTGTTCGCGGAGGTGCTGAACGTGCCCCGGGTCGGCATCGACGACAACTTCTTCGACCTCGGGGGCCACTCGCTCCTGGCCACCCGCCTGCTGAGCCGCATCCGGGAGACCTTCGGAACGGAACTCACCATCCGCAGCCTCTTCGAGGCCCCCACGCCGGCCCACCTGGCCGCGCAGCTGGAAGAGGGCACCGAGCAGGGCGGCCCACTGGACGTACTGCTCCCGCTGCGGCCCTTCGGCTCGCGTCCGCCGCTGTTCTGCGTCCATCCCGCCGGCGGCCTCAGCTGGTGCTACTCCGGCCTCATCAAGCACATCGGGCAGGAATACCCCGTCTACGGACTCCAGGCCCGCGGTCTGGACAGCGACGAGGCGCTGCCCGGGAGCATCGACGCGATGGCCGAGGACTACATCGCGCACATCCGCACGGTGCAGCCGGCCGGACCCTACCGCCTCGTCGGCTATTCCTCGGGAGGCGTCATCGCGCACGCCATGGCCACCCGCCTGCAGTCGTCGGGCGAGGAGGTCGACTTCCTCGGAATCCTGGACACGTACCCGGGACAACGCCTCCCGGACACCACCGAGCAGGCGATCCTCGCCGACCTGCTGCGCTGGGTCGGCTATGACCGCCGCTACCTGGGCAAGGGCCCGCTGACCCACGGACGGGTCACCCAGGTGCTCCAGCGCCTGGGCAGCGCCATGGCCAGCCTGGAGAAGCGCCACATCGAGGCGATCAGCCGGATCTACGCGAACAACAGCGCCCTGTTCAACGCCTTCGTCCCCGAACGGTTCACGGGCGACATCACGCTGGTCGTCGCGACCCTGGACAAGATCGACATCTCGCCGACCCCCGACACCTGGAAGCCCTTCGTCGACGGCGAGATCGTGACCCGCGACATCGACCGCAAGCACACCGACCTCATGAAGCCGGGCCCTCTGGCGGAGATCGGCCGCATACTCGCCGAGCGGCTGGAGACCATCGACGCCCGCCCGGCGCACCGGAAGGAAGACTGATGGAAGAGAACCGCCAGGCGGCCGCAGCGCACACACCCGAACCGGATGCGCAGTTCTTCGCGGAACTGCGGAAGATGCGGGAGGCGGAACCCGTCTTCTACGACCCGATGACGGGCCAGTGGGACGTCTTCCGGTACGCCGACGCACAGCACGTCATGTCCAGCAACCACATATTCCAGAACGACCTCACCGAGCTGACGCCGCCGCAGGAGGACTACGACCTCTTCTTCGTCGGCAACATCGCGGCCAAGGACCAGCCGCGCCACCGCCAGCTGAGGCAGCTCGTCGGCAAGGCGTTCAGCGCCCGCTACATGGCCGGCCTGGAACCCCAGGTCACCGCCATAGCCACCGGACTCCTGGACGAGCTCGGGGACAGGGAGGTCTTCGACCTCGCGGAGGACTTCGCCTCGGTCTTCCCGGTGTTGATGATCGCCGACATCCTCGGCACTCCCCGCGAGGACTCACGACTGTTCGCCCAGTGGGCCCACGCACTGCACACCGGAGTCCCCTCCATGAAGGGGATGCTGGACAACGCGAAGCACTACCGGGCCCTGAACTCCTACATGTACGACCTCATCCGGAAGCGGCGGACGGCCCCCAGGGACGACCTGATCAGCCTCCTCCTGGAGGCGCGCGTGGAGGGCGAGCGGCTGCAGGACGAGGACATCATCGGATTCGTCGGCATCCTGCTGCTGGGCGGGATCTCCACCAGCTCCGCCCTGGTGACCAACATCGCGCTGCTCTTCGACCGGGCCCCGGACGCCTGGCGCGAGGTGCGGGCCGACCGGTCGCTCGTGCCCGCCGCCATAGAGGAGGTCGTCCGCCTCAGGCCCTCCTTCACGAACGCCCGCCGGATGACCAGCCGAGAAACGGAACTGGGTGGCCACACCATCCCCGAGGGGGAGGTCGTCCGCGTGTGGATCCCCTCAGCGAATCGTGATGAGGCGCACTTCGAGAACCCGGACCGATTCGACATCCACAGGGCCGGAAACCGCCACATCGGTTTCGGCCATGGAATCCACTACTGCATCGGCGCCCCCCTTGCCAGGCTTGAAGGGAGCACCGCCTTCACCCTGTTGCTCGACAGGTACGCTGAACTCGAAGTTGTCCACGGCGACGGCGTCACCCTGCTCGACACCGGGAGCATGCTCGGCGCGGAGCGACTGCCGGTATCGGTGACCCGCGCCTGAGCGCGCGGCCAACGCCCGCTGCACACCGGGTTGTTGTCCTCCCGTAACGAGAGTTGGCACAGCATGACGGAGAAACTCCGTGGCCGAGCGGTGGCCAGATTCCGCACCTGGTTTCCTGTCTCGCTGTGGCACGGGTTACCCGCATTCATCGTGGGGGTGAATTTCCTCATCTATTCCACTTCCAAGGCGGTGTACGGAATGGAGGGGAAGCTGGGACTTCCCGGTGGCCCCGAAGTGACGGGCGACAACGGCCACACGAATCCGGCACTCGACCAGTTCGTGCTCGCCGCCCTCGGTTTTGCCGCCGCCGTCCTCGCGTTCGCCACCATTCACGCAGCCGGCCGCAAGGTCCCGCGCTGGCTGCTGCTGGCCGCCCTGCTCGCCGCCCTCGTGCCGATGGGCGCCGGCGAAGCGGCCATCGTCTACGACTCGACCCTCGGGGGCGGCGAGATCGGCTGGACCGCATCCGATGCCCTGACCTCGACCGTGCTCTTCGTCCTGTGGTGCGCGGTGGTCTGGGGCTACGTCCACCGCACCCGCCGACCCCGGACGGCGGCCGGACCGGTTGCAGACGCCACGGGCGTGCAGGAGGGGCGGGAGTGAGCGCGCCGACCCGGCGCGGGAGCGCCGGCGCCCGGTGGCGGCGCCTCGGCCTGCGGAGCACCCTCGCGTTCACCGGGCTCTACGGCGCCATGAAGGTCTACTGGGCGCTGGGCGGCTCACTGCTCCTGGCCCAGACCCCGGTGCCGGCCGAGGCCAGGAAGAAGCTCATCGCTCAGGACGCCGAAGCCATCACCAGCCACTGGCAGTTCGCGGCCCTGGTCGCCCTGGCGCTGGTGTACGCCGTTGCCGTCGCGGGCCCCTGGGGCCACCGACTGCGCCGGATACCCCGCTGGATCCTCCTCCTGCCCGCCGTCCTCGCCTTCCTCGCGATGACCGCACGGGCCGTGCTGCTCGCCGTCGGGGACGTGGGCGTCATCTGGTTCGGCTGGCAGGGCACGGTCCACCTGGCCTGGTGGGACCTGCTCCTGTGGTCCCCCTACTTCCTCCTATGGGGCCTGGCCTGGGGTCTGCTGGCGTGGGGCCACCGCCGGGCGGCTCCCGCATAGACCGTACGACCACCCTCCCGCGCACACCTCCCAGGAGCGGAGCACATGTCCCACATCGCACTCTTCAACATCCCGGGCCACGGGCACGTCAACCCCACCCTGGCCGTCGTCGCCGAGCTGGTGCGCAGCGGCCACCGGGTCAGCTACGTCATCACCGAGGAGTTCGCGCCGCAGGTGGAAGCGGCCGGCGCCACCGCGGTCGTCCACGAATCGACCCTGCCGCCCACCCACCGCGGCCAGGACTGGCCCCACGACGACATCGTCGCGATGTCCTCGCTCTTCCTCGAAGAGGCCGCCGCCGTGCTCCCGGCCCAGGAGAAGGCCTTCGAGGACGACCGTCCCGACCTCGTCCTGTACGACTTCACCGCCCACACCGCCCGGCTCCTCGCCCAGCGCTGGGGCGTCCCCGCGATCAGGCTCTCACCGACCCACGTCCCCTCCGAGGGCTACGCGGAACACCGCGAGCTGATGCAGGAGCTGATGGCCGAGGACCCCTCCTGGGTGGCCTACCGCCGCCGGTTCCGCGAATTCCTCGACCGGGGCGGCGTCACCATGTCGGTCAACGACTACACGGACGAGCCCGATCTGTGCGTGGTCACCCTGCCCCGCGCGTTCCAGTTCCGGGGGGACACGGTCGACGACCGGTACGTGTTCGTCGGCCCCTGCATCACCGAGCGCCCCCTGCAGGGAAGGTGGCAGGCGCCTGCGGGAGGCCGGCCCGTCCTCCTGGTCTCGCTGGGCAGCGTGCTCAGCGACCTGGAGTTCTACCGGCAGTGCATCGCCGCATTCGGCGGGCTGGACTGGCACGTGGTCATGGTCGTCGGCGGCCAGACCGACCCGGCCGAACTCGGGTCCCTGCCCGCGAACTTCGAAGTGCACCGCAGAGTTCCGCAGCTGGAGGTGCTCGCGCGCGCCGACGCCTTCATCACCCACGCCGGCATGGGATCGGTCATGGAAGCCCTCCACCACGCCGTCCCGATGGTCGCCGTCCCGCAGTCCGCGGACCAGCCCATGAACGCGCAGTCGATAGCCCGGCTGGGCCTCGGCTGCGTCCTGCCCCCCGAGGAAGTCGGTGCGGACACGCTGCGCGCCTCGGTGCTCACGCTGGCAGCCGACCGGGAGCTGCCCGGCCGGATGGCGCGGATGCAGGAGCAGGTGCGCGCCGCCGGGGGCCCGGCCGCCGTCGTGCGCCTGGTCGAAGAGCGGCTGCGGTCCGGCAGCTGACGGGCGCAGGGACCCGGGCGCAGCCGCCACCCAGGCGCAGCCGCCACCCGGGCCCCGCCGCCGCGGGCAGGTCAGCGCCGGTCGAAGCCCACGTTCCAGAACAGTTCGGCCCGGCCGGTGAGCCCGTGCGCGCGGGCGTGCCCGGCCGCATGCGAGTCGAAGACCGGCCGGAACTCGGGCTCGTTCGGCCAGAGCATGGTGAGCTGCGAATCGTAGGCCTCCACGGCGAGGTACTTCGCCTCCCAGGCCGGGTCCGCGGCGGTCCGGGCCACACTGCCGGTGAAGTGGACCCCGGGCGGCAGGGCGGGAACCTGCGCGGTGCGGTGCCCGTAGGGCAGGTCCTCCCAGCACAGGGTGGGTGTGCCGGGGCCGGCCGCGGCCAGGACCGCGTCGCGGGTGCGCCGGTGGTCCAGGTGGCCGCCGACCGCCGCGCAGGTGAGGACGGCATCGGGCCGGAGCTCGCCGACGAGGTCGGCGACCGTGCCCGCCAGCCGTGCGGCCAGTTCGGTTTCGTCCTCGCCCTCCGGAGGCGCGCCGTCCATCCCGATCAGCCAGCCGCTGCCGTCCGGCCTCGGCCGGTACACGGCGTCCAGGAAGGAGCCGTGCCGGGCGGTGGCTCCGAGCAGCGACACCGCTCGGCGGTCCTCGGCCTGGCGGTGCACGACGGGGGCGTCGCCCAGTCCCCACAGGCTGTGCAGGTAGTCGGCGACCGGCGAGAAGGGCGGCTGCGGCCGGCCGGCGAACACGGTGAACACCGTGACCTCGACGCCTTCCGAAGCCAGCTCGAACAGCCGCCCGCCGGCCGACAGCACGGCGTCGTCCAGATGGGGCGAGATGGCGAGTACACGACGCACGATGCTTGGTTTCCTTTGTCCTCTGCGCGGTTGCGGGCTGCCTGCCGCGGGTTGAGTGCGCATCATTCAAAGCCGCAACGGGCCCCGGACCGAGCCCGGTCATGGGATCTGGCAGGTTGCTGCGAGCCCCTTGAGCCCCGGAGCCCGGCCTTCCTAGGATCGGCGGCGGGGCACGGCGCGACGGGTGGTGGAAGAGATCGAAATGTTCTTCGGCGCGGCTTTCAGCGTCATCCTCTTCATCGTGGTCTTCGCTGCCGTGGCGCAGCGGCTGCTCGGCCTCCGGGTCGGCATCGTCCGTACCCTGCTCACCGGAGTCGTGGGCACGGTGGGCCTCGCCGTCTTCGGCGCCGCCATGCAGCGTCCCGAGCAGGGCGGCGCCATCACCACCGTGCAGATCGGCTGCACCTTCCTGCTGGCCACGGTCTTCCTGGCGGTCTCCGAGCTGGTCGTGCCGTCCGGCTCCTCGGGCTCGCCCGCCGGCTGGCTGCGGGCGGTCCGCTCCCGGGCGGCCAGGGCCTGCCGCTACTCCCACATCAGCACCATCGCCGTGCGCCACGGACTGCGTCCGTACCTGCGCCGCGGTCGGGACGCGGACGGGGCCCTCAGCACCGGCCGGGCCCGCCTCGCGCGGTCCCTGCGGCTCGCACTCGAAGAGGGCGGCGCGACGTTCGTCAAACTCGGCCAGGTGCTGTCGACCCGCCACGACCTCCTCCCCCCGGAGTTCATCACGGAGCTCAGCAGGCTCCAGTACCAGGTGCCGGAGGAGCCCTGGAAAGAGGTGGAGCGGCTGCTCACGCAGGACCTGGGCAGGACACCGGGAGAGGTCTTCGCCCATTTCGAGCAGAAGCCGCTGGCAGCGGCGTCGATCGCCCAGGTCCACCGGGCCCGCCTGCACTCCGGTGAAGACGTCGTCGTCAAGGTGCAGCGGCCGCACGTCCGGCCGCTCGTCGAGCGCGACCTCGACATCATCTGCCGGCTCGGCCGGATGCTGGAGGCGCGCACCTCCTGGGCCCGGGCCCTGGGGACGGCGGAACTCGCCGAGGGATTCGCCACCTCCGTCACGGAGGAGCTCGACTTCCGCACCGAGGCGCAGAACCTGGCGGCGGTGACCAGCGCCTGGGCCCGCCGGGACGAGCGCAGGATCGGGCTCCCCGTCGTGTACGAGGAACTGAGCGGCGAGCGGGTCATGGTCATGCAGCGCCTCCCGGGCCTGCCCATCAGCACCGCCCACAAGTCCATCGACGAACGCGTCACCAAACGGGCCGACATAGCCCGGGACCTGCTGTTCAACATGCTCCAGCAGGTCCTCGCCGACGGCATCTTCCATGCCGACCCGCACCCGGGGAACATCCTCCTCAGCGGCGACGGGCAGATCTCCCTGGTCGACTTCGGATCGGTGGGGCGGCTCGACGGACAGCTCCGTGCGGCGCTGGGCCGTTATCTGCTCGCCATCCACCACGGCGACCCCGCCGCCCTGTGCGACGCGCTGCTCGAACTGGTGGCCCGCCCCGACGAGATCAACGAGAGGGAGCTGGAGCGGGAACTGGGCCGCTTCATGGCCCGTCACCTGTCCGGCGGTTCGGTCCCCGACTTCCAGGTGTTCGCCGACCTGTTCCGGCTGGTGGCCCGGCACGGGATGGCCGTACCGCCGGAGGTGGCCGCCGTGTTCCGGGCGCTCGGCACCCTGGAGGGCACCCTTTCCAAGGTGTCACCGGGCTTCGACGTCATCGAAGCGGCCCGGGAGTTCGCGGACGGCGGGCAGACGGGCCGGGGGCGGTTCGGATGGGGGGACGGCCGGACGTTCAGCCCGAGTGCGGACCTGCACGCGGCGGTGACCCTGCTGCAGCGGCTGCCCCGCCGCCTGGACCGTGTCACCAGCGCGCTGGAACAGGGCCGGCTCGGCATGAGCGTCCGGCTGTTCGCCGATGCGCGCGACCGCACCTACCTGCGGTCGCTGGTGCACGAGGTGCTCATCACCTTTCTCGGTGCCACGAGCGGGGTGATGGCCGTCATCCTCCTGGCCATACCCGGCGGGCCGGACATCGCCGAGGACCTCAGCCTTTTCCGCCTGATCGGATACCACCTGCTGGTCATCAGCGCGGTACTCGTCCTGCGCATGCTCTTCACGGTATTCCGGGCCAAACGCTGAAGCCTCGGGCCCCGCAAACTCCCGCCTTTTCCGCCGCACTGCGGAATTCGCCCACCCGTGACAGGTTCCGGTCACGGCTCTGGGGCAGTGGCCGGGCCGCTGCCATCGTGGGGCGAAAGCCGACTTCTCTAGGCGGGGTACATGGACGCAGCAATAGAAGCTGAGGGAATGCGCAAGCGGTACGGGGACCACGAAGCACTGCGCGGAGTCGACCTCACGGTGCCGCGCGGTACGGTCCTGGGCGTCCTCGGCCCCAACGGCGCGGGGAAGACCACCACGGTTCGCATCCTGGCGACGCTGCTGCCCTCCGACGGCGGCCGGGCGAAGGTGGCCGGCTACGACGTGGCCGAGAAACCGATGGAAGTACGCAGGCGGATCGGACTGGCCGGCCAGTACGCGGCCGTGGACGAACGCCTCAGCGGCCGCGAGAACCTCGTGCTGATGGGCAGGCTCTACCGGCTCGGGAGGACCGGAGCCAGGAAGCGCGCCGTGGAGCTGCTGGAGAGGTTCGAGCTGTCGGACGCCGCGGACCGCGAGGTCAAGACGTACTCGGGCGGCATGCGCCGCCGCCTGGACCTGGCGGCGAGCCTGCTGGCCTCACCGGAAGTGCTGTTCCTCGACGAGCCGACCACCGGTCTGGACCTGACCAGCCGGATGACCCTGTGGGCCATGGTGCGCGAGCAGGTGGCCGAGGGGGTGACCGTCCTGCTCACCACCCAGTACCTGGAAGAGGCGGACCACCTCGCGGACCGCATCGCCGTGATCGACAAGGGGCTTCTGATCGCCGACGGCACGCCCGACGAACTGAAGCGCACCGTCGGCGGGGAAGTCCTCGAAGTGACGATGGCGGACCCGGACGACGTACCGCAGGCCGCACTGCTGCTGGAGAAGGTCGCCTTGGGCGCACCGGTGGTCGGCGCACAGGGCCGGAGCGTCAGCGCACAGGTGGAGTCGGGCATCGGCTCGATCGCCGAGGTGGCCAACGCCCTGCGCGAACACCGCCTGGACGTGGTGGATTTCGCGATGCGCCGGCCGTCCCTCGACGACGTCTTCCTCTCGCTGACCGGGCACGCACCCGGTACCGGGGAACCGGCGGACGCGACAGGGCGGCCCGTCACGGCCACGGCAGAGCAGGGAGCGTCCGCCGCATGAGCGAGCTCGTGAACGACACCATGGCCCTGACCGGCCGCCACATGCGGCACATCGTGCGCGTACCGGAGAAGCTGATCGGCGTGACCATCGCGCCGGTCGTCATGGTGCTGGTCTTCGGCTACCTCTTCGGCAGCGCCATGAGCGTGCCGGGAGGCGGGAACTACCGCGAATACATCATGGGCGGAATCTTCACCCAGGTCATGCTCTCCGCCGTCGGCACCACGGCCGCAGGTGTGGCGGACGACCTGCAGAACGGCCTGGTGGACCGGTTCCGCTCGCTGCCCATGTCGCGTTACGCCGTACTGCTCGGGCGTACGGTCTCCGACCTGGCCATGACGGCCCTCAGCTGTGTCGTGATGGCCGTCGTCGGCACCCTCATCGGGTGGCGCGCGCACAACAGCCTCGGCGAGACCCTGCTGGGCTTCGGCCTCCTGCTGCTGCTCGGCTTCACCATGTGCTGGGTGGGGGCGCTCATCGGCCTGGTGGTCCGCAGCCCCGAGGCCGTCAACACCCTGTCCACGCTGATGGTCCTGCCGTTCGCGTTCCTGTCCAATGCGTTCGTCCCCCCGGACGGCCTGCCGCGCTGGCTGCAGATCGTCACCGAGTGGAACCCCATCAGCGCGGTGGTCAGCGCCTGCCGCGAACTGTGGGGCAACCCCTCCCAGCCCGTCAGCGACGCCCTTCCCGCCCAGCACCCGGTGGCCGCGTCGCTCCTGGTCTTCGGCGTCCTGTTCTGCGTGATCGTCCCGCTGGCCGCCCGCGCCTACCACCGTGCGGCGGCCCGCTGAGCGAGGCGTGCGTTCCCGAACCAAATCCAAGAGGAGTGATCGGCTGTGAGCGGGATGGTCACCGCAGTACGTGGTCCTGTCATCACGGGATGGTCGGCGGTGTCGCCGTTCGGCATCGGCAGGGAGGCCTTCGCCGAAGGCGTCCGTTCGGGCCGCCCGGCCGCGACGGCGCTGGACGCCGAACAGTGGGGCGGCGCGGACGAACAGGCCTGCCTGGTACCGGATTTCGCGATCCGGGACGTCCTCGGGCGCAAGGGCACCCGGTCCATGGACCGGGTCACGGGTCTGGCGGTCACGGCCATCGGCCGGCTCATCGAGGAGTCGGGCGGGTCGGCCGCGGACCTGGGAGGCGAGAGCGCGGCCCTGGTGCTGGGCACCAACACCGGCAGCGCCCAGAGCATGATGGACCTGACCCGGGACACCTTCCTGCAGGAAAAGCCCTTCTACGTGGACCCGTCCCACTTCCCCAACACCGTGATGAACTGCGCGAGCGGCCAATGCGCCATCTGGTACGGGCTGAAGGGCCCGAATGCGACGGTGGCGGCGGGACGGGCCTCCGGTCTCATGGCGCTGAACTACGCCCGCCGGCTGCTGGCGGCGGGCCGGGCGCGCACGGTGCTGTGCGGCGCCGTGGAGGAGTATTCCGCGGCCCGGTCGTGGCTGGAGCTGCACGTGCGGGGCGCCGACGAGAGCGACACGGTCCTGGGTGAGGGCTGCGCGGTGCTGAAAGTCGAACCGGCGGACTCCGTCCCGCCCGGCGGCGGCCTGGCCGAGGTGCTGCTGGTGGAGGCCGGCATCGTGGGACCGCAGGGCGTGGCCGCCTCGCTGACCGCCTGCATCGAGCGGGCGGTGCGCCGCTCGGGGGTTCGCCCGGAGGACGTGTGGGCGGTGTCGCCGTCCTCACCTGCGGGTGCGGCCGGCGCCGAGGAACGGGCGGCGCTCCAGGCCGCTTTCGGCGCGCCGGCTCCCCGGTGGGTACCGCAGCCGGCCCGGATGGGCGACACGTCCGCGGCCACCGCCACCTTCCAGGTGGTATCGGTGCTGGCACTGGCCGCGGAGGACCCGGCAGCCCGCGGCCGTACGGCCGTGGTGACCTCGGTGGACCGCGACGGGGCGCTGGCCTGCGCCCTCCTGCGGCTGCGCTGACGGGACCGGCAGCGCCCGCTGCACCACCGGGAAACCGGTGGTGCAGCGGGCGCTTCGTGCTGCTGGCGGCCGCGGTGCGGCGCCCTAGGGGGCCGCACCGCCGGGAGGGGCCTTGGAGGGGTCACGCTCCGCGGACGGGGACGCGGACAGCAGGCCGAGTCGGGCAGCCCGTACGCCGGCCTGGAAACGGGAGTCCGCCCCCAGCATCGTCATGATCTCCGCCACGTACCGGCGGTAGGTGCGGACGGACACGGACAGCTCCCTGGCCGCCACCTCGTCGGTCAGCCCGAGTTTCAGGTACTTGAGCACCTGCCGGACGGTGTCGGAGTGGTCCCGGCGGCCGAATCCGCTCAGTCGGCTCGGTACGGCGGCGCTCCGCCAGATGCTCTCGAAGAGCAGCCGCAGCGTGCGGTTCACCGATTCGGCCCGGATGACCGAGGCCCGCCCGCCCACGGCCGACTCGGCACACACCAGGGCCGTCCGTCCGTCGACGATGACAGCCGTGAGCCGCGGCAGGTCGGACACCCGGACCCTGGGCGCGCCGGGCACGTCTTCTCCCTCCCCTTCGCCCGCTAAGCACCGCTGGTCGAGGGAGGCCCTCGTGCACAGGACGCGCAGGTCCATGCGCGGGCCGTGGCTGCGCATCCGTCCGGCGACGGCATTCCACACCGCCTGGGAGATCTCGGCCTCTCCCGCAAGGATGATCTCGACGTGCTCGGTCGCCCCGGCAAGGAGCGTGCGGACCTCGCCTGAAATGCTCTCCTTCTCTGCCTTGACTTCGGATATCAGCGTATTGCGCAGCTGACGGTCCCGCCGATTGGTGAGGGTGAATTCTATGAGTGCGCGCACTTCCATGAGTTCGAATTCGAACTCGTCCTGCATGCTCTTGAATCCAGTCTCCTCCTCGTCCTCCCGTGGACCACTGCTGCCGGCTGACTGTGATGAAGGCGTATCGTGCACAGCAATTTCCCCCGAAATGCGGCATGGTGATGTGTCTGCTATCCGCATTCGGGCAGCAGGCGGAGTTCCACGGCTCGGGCTCCTGCCTGGAACCGGGAACTCGCACCCAGGTCGCGCATGATCTCGGCGACGTGCCGGCGGTAGGTGCGCAGGGACACCTTCATCTCGCGCGCCGCGACCGCATCGGTGGACCCGGCGCACAGGCGCTCCAGGATGCGCTGGCCGAGGTCACTGCGGAGGCGGCCACCGAGCCGCAGGTAGTCCTTGAGGAGTACCGCCCGCCGCCATGCGCCGGCCAGGAGCAGTTCGAGGGTCCTCGCCGCGGCGGGGTCCTCCAGCATGACGATGCGGCCCTCCTGCGACCGGGGGCCGTTGTGGACGAGCGCTGTCCTCCCGTCCACCACCAGGGCTTCGACGAGATGGTCCTCGATGACGCGCACTTCCCACCCCGCAGAATGCGGGGCGACCGACCGGATGAGCCGCGTTTCCAGCGCCTTCGGTGTGCAGAGGAACCGGACGGCGAGCCCTTCCCCGGTCGTCTTGCTTCGCTCGATCAGCGCTTTGGTGACGGCCTCGGCCTGTTCCTCGTTTCCGGACAGGGCGACGCTGACCCGGTGCCGGGCCCCGCCGATGAGCTGCACGATGGAGTCCTCGGCGTCGCCGTTGCCGGACGTCATCCGTGCTGCGGAATCCGCCGGCGAGGCAGAGCGGTGCGTGAAGAGGGTCGAATTGATCAGATCCCGGGCCTGCAGAAGGGTTCGCTCGACATCGTCGGACCCTCCGACGGGTCCGAATATTTCAGCGGATATTTCCTGACCATTTTCCTGCTCCGCCAGCAGTGGCCTTTCCTGCATGACTGCATTCAACATCATTCCCCCGTTGCGGTCTTGCGAACTTCGGGCTCCCGCTGCAGCGAGGAACCCGGGCAGGCTGAGACAGCGGTGTCGGCTGGCTGCTCGAACCGTTGTCAGCAGTCGCCCTCAGGCGGGCGCGCCCCGTAGTGCGCCCGGGGCGAGATTAACAACCACGCGTCAATCGAGTCAAACAAAAGAGAAAGGTTAACGATCAACCTTCCGGTCCTGGATTGCCGGGCGTATGAGGCGTTCTCCACCACCTGCCGGGCAGCCGTCGCCGTCCTGTGGTGGCGGGAAATCGGACACCCGACTGGGAATGATCAATTCCGTTCGGAGGCCTGTTGCCTCATGGTGAAATTACGGTGGAAGTCGTGTGGAAGCGCCCCCGAGGTGCGAGGGGGCGTGCGGGCGACTGTGCCCGATTCGATGGGATGTGGGCCGCCCCCTCACGTCTCCGGTGCGGAACGCTGCTCGACGGTTCTCCGGCCGCCGTTCCGGGAGTACGGCTCGTGGAATGTGGGTGTAAATGCCATCGGAATGCGATTCCCGTACCCTGAATTCGCAATTTCCCGGCCCATGGTGCAGTCCTCGCGCCGCCCGCGGCCCGCGGGTGGCGCGGCAGGCGACGAATGCGGCCAACCTGGCCGGCTTGCGACGGGCGCCCGGGTCCTCCGCCCGTGGTGGTCGTGCCTACCAGAGCACCCCCGGCCATGTCGACGTATGTGGCAGCAAGCGGCCAAGGCGGAATACATTTCCCCGCCTGCCGGTAAGTCCCGAGCCCTCGCTGTCAGCAACCTGACATACGAGCCCGATTACTTCACCCTTTCCGGCTGACTGGTCCGGCCGTGCCGGCGTTTTCGCTGACGCCGCGCGGCTGGCCGAAAGGCGCCCCCTTGATGTGAGTACGTGCTGTCCTGTCGTCAGCCGGAGAGCAGCGAGGTCGTCCTGTCACGGTTATCGGACAGTATCGGAAATGATGGTGAAGGAGCTCCATGTTCGGACGAATAGGACGGTTCTCTGTCAACCGGCCATGGCTGACGATTATTGCGTGGATCATTGCGGCCGTTGCGCTGAGCGCCCTGGCGCCCACCTTGAAACCCACCAATGACCAGGCGGACTTCCTGCCCTCCCACTTCGAATCGGTCCAGGCAGCCAGAACAGCAGCAACCGCCTTCCCGCAAAGCGAGGAGTCGGCTGCCATCGCGGTGTTCCAGCGGGCCGACGGCGGCAAGCTGACGGATGGCGACAAGGCGGACGTCGCCAAGGTGGCGGCCGGGCTGCAGGACAAGAAGTACGAGAACATCAAGAAGGTGGAGACCAGCCCGGAAGCCGTCTCACCCAATGGCGAGATCGCCCTGGCCACCGTGGTCGCCTCCGTTGACGACCCCTATGACGAGGCCGTCATCGAGGCGGTCAAGAGCCTGCGGCAGGACGCCAGACAGCTCCTGGACGGAACCGCACTCACGCTGGGCGTCACCGGCCCGGCGGCGTCGGCACTGGACGCGGGCGAGTCCTCGGGCGACACGGACGCCATGATCATGATGGCCACGCTGCTGCTGATCATCGTGCTGCTCGCCGTCATCTTCCGCAGCCCGCTGATCGCCTTCCTGCCCGTCCTGATGATCGCGGTGATGTTCACCGTCGCCATGGCCCTGATCGCCATCGCAAGCGACGTGGCCGGGCTGCAGGCGGACAGCGGCATCTCCGCCATCCTGATCGTCGTGCTCTTCGGTGTGGGGACGGACTACATCCTCTTCCTGCTGTTCCGCTACCGCGAGCACCTGCGGGCCGGCCAGGAGCCCAAGGCCGCGCTGGCGGACGCCGTCGCCCGGGTGGGCGAGACCATCGCCTCGGCGGCCGGGGCCGTCATCGTGGCCTTCCTGGCCCTGCTGTTGTCCACGATGGGCAGCCTCAAGGCCATGGGCCCCTCGCTGGCCATTGCCGTGGCCGTCACGCTCGTTGCGGCGCTCACCCTGGTGCCGGCGGTCTTCTCGCTCCTGGGGACGAAGGCGTTCTGGCCCTCCCGGGCATGGAAGCGGACGCCGAAGAACCGGCTGGCCAACCGGCTGGGCGAAACGGTCTCGCGCCGTCCGGCCGTGGTCGCCGCCGTCTCCGCCGGCGTGCTGGTGGTACTCGCCGCGGGGGCGCTCGGATTCAAGGCCGAGTTCGACTCGGAGAGCTCCCTGCCGAAGAACCTCGAATCCGTCCAGGCGATGGAGGAGCTGCAGAAGGGCTTCTCGGCCGGCCAGACGGACCCGAGCCTGATCCTCGTCACCTCGCGGGGCGGGGCCAAGCTCGATGCGGCGGCCCTGGAGGACTTCCGCACCGAGGTGGCGAAGACCGAGGGCGTCGGCGAGGTGTCCCCGGCAGTCATGAGCGCGGAAGGCGACGTCGCCCAGTTCAGCGCCGTGCTGAAGCACCGGCCGGCCTCCGAGAAGGCGATCGCCCTCGTGTCCGGCGACCTCCGCGACACCGTCCACGAAGCGGCGCCCGAGGGGACGAAGGCGGTCGTCGGCGGGACCACGGCCGTACTGGCCGACATCGAGGTGGCGGTGAACCACGACTACAAGCTCGTGTTCCCGGTCGCCGGCCTGGCCATCATGATCATCCTCGGTCTGCTGCTGCGGAGCGTCGTGGCCCCCTGGTACCTGATGGTCTCGGTAGGCCTCGGCTTCGCCGCGACGCTCGGCGCCACGGTCTGGCTCTTCCAGGGCGTCAAGGGCGAGTCCGGGCTGCTCTTCATGCTGCCCGTCATCGTGTACCTCTTCGTCGTGGCCATCGGAACCGACTACAACATCCTCATGGTGGCGCGTCTGCGAGAAGAGGTGCGGCGGGGAACCTCCCCGAGGGAAGCGGTCAAACAGGCCGTCGCCCAGTCCGCGCCGACCATCGGTTCGGCGGCGGTCATCCTCGCCGGCACCTTCGGAGTGCTGATGCTCGCCAACAACTCCCTGCTGCAGCAGATGGGCTTCGCCGTGGCCTTCGGCATCCTGCTCACGGCCTTCGTCATGGCCCTGCTCCTCGTGCCGACGGTGACCATGCTGCTCGGTGCGAAGGCCTGGTGGCCCGGACACCGCGCCGACCCCGACGCCGGCCCCGGCAGCGGCGACGAGCTGCGGGAACCGGCCATGGCAGGAGATTCCGGCCCGTAGCGGAAGAAGGCGCGCGCCTCCCGGCTCACCTACCGGGAGGCGCGCGCCCCCGTCGCGTACCGCCCCCGGGCGGCCGGCGGCCGGGGCCGGGGGTCAGGAACAGCCGCGGACCGAGTTCCACCCGATGAAGGTGTTCCGCAGCGTGATGTCGAAGGTGCAGGAAGCCGTACCGTCGCCGTTCAGCCGCACCGTGGTGTCGTGCGTGTTCGCGTACCGGTTGCCCCCGAGGTCGAAGATCCCGCGGTAGCCGAATTCGGCATGCGCCGTGACGAGGGCGCCCGAATCCTGCTCGTCCTTCCGGGACGCGGTGAGCGACCAGCCGGCGTTCCACGGCTCACGGTTGGCCGCATGGCTCACCACGGTCGCCGGGTTGGCGACCTGCCCGCCCACGGTGTCCCAGGTGGACGTCGTGTAGAGGGCGGTCATCAGGATCTTGCAGCAGTCGTACATCTCCGACCAGCTGCGCACCTGGCGCGGGGTCGTCTCCGCGGCCCCCGGGACCGTGAGTGAGCGGGGCGTGTCCGCCACCGCGGGGACGTACCGCACCGGCCCCAGGACGGGAGTGCAGTCCGCCCCGATGCCGACCTCCTGCCGTGCGGACATCCCGGCCGGTGGTACCGGCAGCGTGCCCGACAGGGTGATGTCACCGCAGGCGCCCCTCCGCGGTGCGTCCTCGGATGCGGCCGCCGGCGCCGCGGTGGCGGCCAGTACGGCCAGGGAGGCGGCCGCGGCCGCGCAGAGCATTCGGTTCTTGCGCAAGATCCCATTCCTCTCGGTGAGTTCGCTGGGGAACGTAACAGAGCTGCACGGCAGGGCAGTTGGCGCCACCGCGCCGTGCAGGAAGATGCCACTGGCCCCGGCGGCGGGCGTCCGCCGGCACCTTCATGCCAATCAGTGGTGGCGCCGATCGGACGGCTGGGACAGTGGTATTGGTTCGAGCGGGTTTGTCTGACTCAACCCGTTCCGTGCAGGCGAGGGGGAGGCATGGCACCCGTGAAGACACTGGAAGCGGTGTACGGAGGGCCGGTGCCCTCACGTCTGCGCAAGGCGGGCATGCTCCGTCGCCTGGCCCTCAGCGACAGGGGACTGGAGCGGCGACTGCGCCACGGGCTCGAAGCGGCGGAGAAGGAGCTGGCCGCCCACGCGGAGGGCGCCGGGGATCCGAGGATCTCCGATCTGGCCGGCCATCTCGCCGCCGCCGGGGGCAAGCGGCTGCGCCCGCTGCTGGTACTGCTCGGGGCGGAGTTCGGCGACCCCTGGAAGGACGGCGTCACCAGGGCGGCGGTCATCGTGGAACTGGTCCACGTCTCCTCGCTCTACCACGACGACGTCATGGACGCTGCGGCCACCCGGCACGGTGTTCCGAGCGCGAACTCCCGCTGGGGCGAGCGACTCGCGGTGCTGGCGGGTGACCTGCTGCTGGCCAAGGCCGCCCGGCTGGCCGCCGACCTGGGCCCGGAGGCCACCTCCCTGAACGCAGAGGTGGCCGGACGGCTCGTCGAAGGCCAGCTCCAGGAACTCGTCGGCCCCGGCGCGGGCGACGACCCCCTGGGCCACTACCACCGGGTGATATCGGGCAAGACAGCCGCCCTGCTCGCCATGTCGCTGCGCATCGGAGCCCAACAGGCGGGAGCCCCGGAGCAGGTGGTGTGGGCCTTGGGGGAGTATGCCGAACAGCTGGGCTTCGCCTTCCAGATGGCAGACGACCTGCTCGACATCAAGACTCCGACGGAGCAACTGGGCAAGGAACAGGGCAAGGACCTCGCGGCGGGCGTCGCCAGCCTCCCGGTCCTGCTCGCGCTCGCCGACCGCACGGCCCAGGGCGCCGAGCTGCGCGAACTGCTGTCCGCCGGCTCGGTGGGTCCCGCCGAGCGGGGCCGGGCCCTGGCCCTCTTCCGCCGCTCCCCGGCCCTCGCCGAGGCCGAGGCGATGATGCACGGGCGGTTGGACCGAGCCCGTACGGCATTGCAGTCCCTTCCGCCCCGCCCGGCGCTTGAGGCGCTGCGCTCGCTCTGTGACGTCGTGGCCGGCCAGACGCGCTGAGCCGCGCAGGCCGACGGGACCCGCCGTTCCAGGAGCTGCACCTGCTGCGGCTACTCCGGTGCGCCGGGGTCCGGGGCGTGGGCGGACCGTACGAGGGTGAAGACCGCACCCTCCGGGTCGGCGACCGTCACCTGGCGTCCGATGGGCCCCTCGCGGGGCGGGGTGACCACGCGGCCGCCGAGGGCGGTGACCCGTTCGGCGGAGCGGTCGGGGTCCTCCGTCTCGAAGTACGCCATCCAGTGCGGGCCCCGGTCGTGCGGCAGGGCGCGTCCGACGCCGCGGACGGCGGCCACCGGGCGGCCCTCCAGGCGCAGGGTCAGGTAGTCGAACTCCTCGGAGGACGCCTCGTGGGACTGCGCTTCGTGGCCGAACGCGTGCTCGTAGAACTTGCCGACCGCCGAGGTGTCCTGGGTGATCAGCTCGTTCCAGACGGGGGTGCCCGGCGCGCCGTGCAGGCGCGTGCCCAGGTGTGTCGCCGCCTGCCAGAGGCCGAAGATCGCCCCCAGCGGATCGGAGCAGATCGCCACCCGCCCCGCGATGCCGGCGTCCAGCGGGCCCACCGCGACCGTACCGCCGCAGGAGCGGACCGTCTCGGCCGTGGCATCGGCGTCGTCGGTGGCCAGGTACGTCGTCCAGGCCACCGGCAGGTGCCGGTCCGGCGGTAGTTCGCCGATGCCCGCCACCTCGTTCCCGTCGAGCAGGGCCCGGACGTACGGGCCGAGTTGGTCGGGCCCCGGCGCGTACTCCCAGCCGAAGAGATCGGCGTAGAACTCCTCGGTGGTCCCGAGGCCGTGCACCATGAGGCTCACCCAGCACGGTGTGCCGGGCGGGCGCCGCACTGCTCCCGATGCCTCGGTCATGTCAAACGTCTCCTCCGTCGTGCCGGCCCCCGTGTGCCGCTGCCGATGCTTCCACCCCGCGGGTCCGGCGCGCCTCGACCGGGCCGCATCGACAGGCCGGTGCGGAGAGATGACCGGATCGGTGCGGCCGCCCATCACGGCCTTGTCACAGGGGTTTCGGGCGGGGAGGAAGATGGCTTCCATGACTGCGAAATCTGCGATCCTCTCCGCCGCCGAACTGGCGAGCGAGCTGTCGGGGGCGAGGCCACCGGTGCTGCTCGACGTCCGCTGGCAGCTCGGCGGCCCCGACCAGCGGCCCGCTTACGAGGCCGGGCACCTGCCGGGAGCCGTGTACGTCGACCTCGACCGCGAACTGGCAGGTCCGCCCGGGTCGGGCGGGCGGCACCCGCTGCCCGATCCGGAAGCCTTCGGCGCGGTGATGCGCCGGGCGGGTGTCGGGTCGGGCACACCGGTGGTCGTGTACGACGGCGGCCAGGGCTGGGCGGCCGCCCGGGCGTGGTGGCTGCTCCGCTGGACGGGTCACCCCGACGTGCGCGTCCTGGACGGGGGCCTGGCCGCGTGGACGGCGTCGGGCGGCGCGGTGACGGCCGAACGGGTGGCGCCGCAGGAGGGTGATTTCAAGCCAACTCCGGGGGCTCTCGGCCTGCTGGACGCGGACGGAGCCGCCGAGCTCTCCCGGGCCGGGGTGCTGCTGGACGCCCGGGCGGGGGAGCGCTACCGGGGCGAGGTCGAGCCGATCGACCCGGTCGGCGGCCACATCCCGGGTGCACTGTCGGCGCCGACCACGGAGAACGTGGGACCCGACGGGCGCTTCCTGCCGGCCGCGGAGCTGCGGGAGCGCTTCACCGCGCTCGGCGCCGCGGGGAGCGCCCCGGTCGGGGTGTACTGCGGATCGGGCGTCTCCGGCGCGCACCAGGTGCTCGCCCTCGACGTGGCGGGCATCCGCGCAAGCCTGTACGCGGGCAGCTGGTCGCAGTGGTCCGCCGACCCGGCCCGCCCGGTGGCCACCGGCCCGGACCCCGAGTAGGCACGACCCCGAGTAGGCACGACCGGACGGGCCCGCGCGGCGGGCCCGAAGGGTCTGCTACTCCTGCTTCTTGCGCCGGGTGCCGAAGACGATCTCGTCCCAGCTCGGCACGGCCGCGCGCCGGCCGGGGCGGACCCCGTCGGCCTCGGCCTGCCGGTCGGTGGTGCCGGTCAGCCGGTCGCGGTGGCCGGCCACCGTACGGGGCATCAGGACGTCGGCGTACGCGGAGCCCGCGCCCGCCGAAGCGGCCGGGGCCGGCGGTTCCACCACGTCCGGCTCCTCCGCCGGGGGCTCGCTCCGGTCCGTACGGTCCGTCCGGTCGCCGCGGTCGGTCCGGTCCGGGACGACCATGTCCCCACGGAAGCTCGGTACCGCTTCCAGCAGGCTGGTCAGGGTGTCCCGCTCCTCCTCCGGGTCCGGGACGGGGGCCGTGTGGGCGGCGTTGCGCTCCAGCTGGCGGTCCAGGGCGCGGTCCAGCGGCCGGTCGCGCGGCAGCCGGGCGATCCGGGGGACGAAGGGGAAACTCGGCTCCGGCGTGGCGGGCAGGTCGTCCGACTCGCCGATCAGGGAGCGGGCCTCGTCGTCGACGGCCACGACCAGCCGGCGCGGCGGGTCGTAGGTCCAGCTCGCCGAATGGGGCTCTCCGGCGACCAGGTAGACGAGCAGGACCTCCCAGGTCCCGTCGTCGCGGCGCCACGAGTCCCACTGCACGGAGTCCTTTTCGGCCCCGCGCAGGCCCAGCCGCTCCTGCACGGCCTCGCCGAGCTGGGGTCCGGTGTTCTCGCCCGGCCGGCGCACGGGCGTCTTGCGGGCCCGCTCGGCCATGAAGGCGCGCTCGGCGAGGACGGGGCCCTCGAAGCGGCGCACGCGGTCGACCGGGATGCCGGCGAGCTGGGCGACCTCCTCAGCGGAGGCACCGGCTCGTATGCGGGCCTGGATGTCGCGGGGGCGGAGGTGGCTCTCCACCTCGATCTCGATCTGGTTCAGCCGCGCACGGTCGTTGCGCACGGCGGCACGCAGCCGCTCATCGATCGGAAGCGTGTACTCCGTGCTGTCCCCAGCCTTGAGCACCAGTCGTGTGCCGTCATTTGAGACGGCCACGACACGCAGTTCGGGCATGGGGACCTCCCGGGTGGTGCCTGCCGACGTCACGTGCGTCGCTGCTTCCGCTAGTCGAGTGTGGCCTGCCCGGGTGCAGCCTGCCACAACCTTGCCGAGTTAAACCGGCGTGTCGGGCGTGTGCCCTTGATCGCCGTTATGGCACGGTTACCTGTTGGGCACACACAGTGACCGAGTGGTTACTGTGCGCAGCAGGAGCCCGTGCAATACCGCGGCATCACCGGTCTTGAGTGCCGTTTTTCCATCAGCCGGCCCCCTCTCCCGGGTCCGGACATCCGTAAGGAAGGACGGCCCCAGGGCTCGCCACAGTACTCCATTCGGGCCACCTGGGTGGACCGCCGCGCCGCCGAACTTGTCTCGGACGGCGGGAGTTGGCCTGCCCTCTGTCGGGCCCCACCTGCGGTCGAACACGTTTTCAGGTGTCCTGCTTCACAGAATCCCCAGAAATGGAACTTTCCGTTTCGCTCAGGTGTCAGTAACTGCTGGAGCGTCCGACGCGCGAGAGGCAGGAGACACGCAGGGGATGAGGATGGGTCAGAAGACGACGCAGGATGCCGAACCGGGGAAACCGGAGCCGAGGAAGCTGGACCTGAGCGCGGCTCAGGTGGCGGGCAGCTCCCTGGCCACCGTGGCCGCCGCCCTGCTCGCCTCGCAGCTGGGGGTCTACGGCACCATCCTGGGCGCGGGCGTCGTCAGCGTGGTGGCCACCGCGGGCGGACCCGTCATCGGGCACGTCTTCCGGCGCACCGGCGACCAGTTGCGCGAAAGCACCCGCCCGAGGACCCGCCGGGCCCCCGCCGGGGCGGAGCCCCGGACGTCCGGGGACGAGCCCGGACCGCCGGGGGAGGCGCCCGGACCGCCGGCGGACAGGTTCGGCGACGCCACCGTCCACGGCACCCGCGTCCGCGGCCGGCGGCGCACGGCGGTCGCCGCCGGTGTGGCCTTCGCCCTCTCCATGGGCGTGCTCGGCACCTACGAGGCGGTCGCCGGAACCTCCGTCAGCAGCGGCGGCGGCACCATCTTCTCCGGCGGCACCCGCACCGTGCAGCGCCAGGACCCCGCGCCGGCTCCGGAACGCCCCGGCGCAGACCGGAAGGACGGGAAGGACGGGAAGGACGGGAAGGCGGAGGAGGACGGCAAGGGCTCCGGTTCGGGGACCGCGACCCCGCCCCCCTCCGGCTCGCCCGGCACGGGCGGCGCCCGCAGCCCCGGCCCGAGCACCACCCCGTCGGACGTGCCGTCCACCGGACCGGCCCCCTCCACGTCCGCCCCGGCGTCCCCGCCCGCACCCCCGGCCTCCCCGAGTCCGCACGCCGCGCCGTCCACCGCCGGAACCGGCGGAGGCGCGGGCTCCGGCGGCGGCGCGGGCATGACGCGCGGTACGGACGGCGGCCGGTGACGGCGGGTCCGGCCGCGCCTCACTCGCCCAGGACGCGCCGCAGGTAGTCGTTGCCGAACAGCCGGTCGGGGTCCAGCCGGTCGCGGAGTGCGGTGAACTCGCCGAACCGCGGGTACACACGGGCGAAGTACTCCGCGTCCCGCGTGTGCACCTTGCCCCAGTGCGGGCGTCCCCCGTACTCGGTGAAGATGCGCTCCGCCGCGGTGAAATAGGCCTGGTACGGCGTGCCCCGGTACATGTGCACCGCGATGTAGGCGGTCTCCCGCCCCGATGCCGTGGACAGTGCGATGTCGTCCGCGGGGGCCGTGCGCACCTCCACCGGGAAGCTGATCCGCAGGCCGGAGCGGTCCACCACGGCCTTCAGTTCGCGCAGCGCCTCGACCACCCGCTCGCGCGGGAGGGCGTACTCCATCTCCACGAACCGCACCCGGCGCGGACTGGTGAACACCTTGTACGGGATGTCCGTGTAGGCGCGCGCCGACAGGGCCCGGCTCGCGATGCGGGCGATGGCGGGGACGGCCGCCGGGACCGCGCGGCCCAGGGAGTTGGCCACCTGGAAGACGCCGTTGGACAGCAGCTCGTCCTCGATCCAGGCGCTCACCGGCCCGGGCGGGGCGGCGGGGCCCTGGCTGCGGTTGTTGCGCTTGGTGTTGCAGTTGCCGGTGTGCGGGAACCAGTAGAACTCGAAGTGCTCGTTCTCCGCGACGTGCTGGTCGAACTCCGCGGTCACCCGGTCGAAGCCCATCGGCTCCTCGCGGGCGGTCAGGAAGAACAGCGGTTCCACGGCGAAGGTGAGCGAGGTGACGATGCCGAGGGCGCCGATGCCGATCCGGGCCGCCGCGAAGACGTCGGGGTTCTCCTTCTCGGAGCACGCGAGGAGCCGCCCGTCGGCGGTGACCAGCTCCATGCCGCGGATCTGCGCGGCGATGGAGGCCGAGTCGCGGCCGGTGCCGTGCGTGCCGGTGCTGGTGGCGCCGGACACCGTCTGCTCCATGATGTCGCCCATGTTGGTGAGCGAGAGCCCCTCCGCGGCCAGGGCCCGGTTCAGGTCTCCGAGCACCGTGCCCGCCACCACCGTGACGGTTCCCGCAGCCCGGTCGACCGACCGGATCCCGGCCAGCGCCTGCGGCCGTATGAGCACCCCGTCGGTGGCGGCGGCGGCGGTGAAGGAGTGTCCGGTGCCGACCGCCTTCACCCGGAGGCCCTGTTCGGCGGCCCGGCGGACCGCCTCCTGGAGCTCGCCGACCGAGCGCGGGGCCACCGTACGGGCGGGCGTGGCGGTCACGTTGCCCGCCCAGTTACGCCACGCGGCCGGACCGTTCTTCCCTGCTGTCCCCGCTGTCGTCCTCGTCGGTGTGTCCGCCATCGCTAGAGGGCTCCTCCCCTTGCGCCGGCCTCGTCAGCCGGCGGTATCCCGCGAACGCCACCGCCGCCGCGGCCGCCCCCGCCGCGAGCGAGACGACGTACCCGCTGCGCGCGCCGGCCGCGTCGATGACCAGGCCGGTCACCGCGGAGCCGATCGCGACGCCGACCGCGAGGCCGGTGCTGATCCAGGTCATGCCTTCGGTCAGCTTCGCGCGTGGGACGTGCGCCTCGATCAGGGCCATCGTGGTGATCATCGTGGGAGCGACGGCGAGGCCCGAGACGAAGAGCGCCACGGCCAGGATCGGAAGGTTCCCGGCCAGTAGGAGGGGGATCATACTCACGGCCATCGCACATACGCCCACCACCCAGCGCACTTCGGTCCGGCCCTTGAGATGGAGCAGGCCGAAGACGATGCCCGCCAGGCAGGATCCGCAGGCCCATACGGCCAGCACCAGGCTGGCGTACGACTTCTGGTGCTGCTCGTCGGCGAAGGCCAGGGTGGCCACGTCGATGGAGCCGAAGATGGCGCCGGTCGCCACGAACGTGCCCGCCAGGACCTGCAGTCCGGGGGAGCGCAGCGCGGAGCTGCGGTCGGTGTGCTCGCCGCGCGGGTGCGGCTCGGGCTCGGTGGACCGCTGCGCGGTGAGCAGCCAGACCCCGACCAGCAGGAAGCCGGCGGCGATCAGCGGCCCCGCCTCGGGGAACCAGGTGGTGGACAGTCCGATGGCCAGGATCGGGCCGAAGATGAAGCAGACCTCGTCCAGCACCGACTCGAAGGAGTAGGCGGTGTGCAGGTCGCGGGGCGAGTCGCGGTAGATCACCGTCCAGCGGGCCCGGATCATCGAGCCGACGCTCGGGACGCAGCCCGCGATCGCCGCGCACACGAACAGGGTCCAGTCCGGCAGGCCGTTGGCGGCGGCCAGCAGCAGCCCGCCCACCGCGGCCACGGACGTCAGGGTGGCGGGGCGCAGCACGCGCCGCTGCCCGTACTGGTCCACCAGGCGGGAGATCTGAGGACCGAGGACCGCCGCGGCCAGGGCGAGGGTGCCGGTGAGCGCGCTCGCCAGCGCGTAGCGGCCGGTGATCTCGGAGATCATCGTGAGGATGCCGACGCCCACCATGGATATGGGCATCCGGCCCAGCAGCCCGGCCGCGCTGAAGCCCTTGCTGCCGGGGGCCGCGAAGATGGCGCGGTAGGGACTGGGCAAGGGGTCTCCGTAAGGAACGTCAGTGGCCTGTACAGGTTACGGCCACCGGCCGGGTCGGTGCACGGCGGAGGCGGCGGCGCCCCGGGGCGGGGAGACCGGCGGGCTGCGGCCGGCCGGGCCGGTTCCCGCCCGGCGGCGCCGGGTGGCAGGATTCGATGCATGTCAGACCAGCTCTCCCCGCCGCCCGGCGGGCCCGCCGCCCCGTACGACGCCCTCCTGCTGCTGTCCTTCGGCGGCCCCGAGGGACCCGACGACGTCGTGCCGTTCCTCGAGAACGTCACGCGCGGGCGGGGGATCCCGCGCGAGCGGCTCAAGGAGGTCGGCCGGCACTACTTCGGCTTCGGCGGGGTCAGCCCGATCAACGGCCAGAACCGCCGGCTGCTGGACGCGCTGCGCAAGGACTTCGCGGAGCACGGCCTGGACCTGCCGGTGTACTGGGGCAACCGCAACTGGGCCCCGTACCTGACCGATGTGCTGCGGGAGATGGCGGCCGACGGCCGCCGCCGCATCGCGGTCCTGGCGACCAGTGCGTACGCCTCGTACTCGGGCTGCCGCCAGTACCGGGAGAACCTCGCCGACGCCCTGGCCGCACTGGCGGACGAAGGAGTCGCGGAGCTGCCGGCGGTGGACAAGCTGCGGCACTACTTCAACCACCCCGGCTTCGTGCAGCCGATGACCGACGGTGTGCTGGCCTCCCTCCGGTCGCTGCCCGCGGAGGTCCGCAGCGGCGCCCGCCTGGTCTTCACCACCCACTCCATCCCGGTGGCCGCGGCCGACACCTCCGGACCGGCCGGCGGGCACACCGCCGACGGGGAGGGCGGGGCGTACGTCAGGCAGCACCTGGACACCGCCCGGGTGATCGCGGACGCGGTGCGGGCCGCGACGGGCGACCCACTGCCCTGGGACCTCGTCTACCAGTCGCGCAGCGGGGCCCCGCACATCCCCTGGCTGGAGCCGGACATCTGCGACCACCTGGAGGCGCTGCACGCGGCCGGGACCCCGGCGGTGGTCATGGTGCCCATCGGCTTCGTCTCGGACCACATGGAGGTGCTGTACGACCTCGACACCGAGGCCACCGCCAAGGCGGCCGAACTGGGGCTGCCGATCGCCCGCTCGGCGACCGTCGGCGACGACCCGCGGTTCGCCGCGGCGGTACGGGAACTGGTGCTGGAGCGGGCCGCGGCCGAGCGGGGCGAGCCCGTGGAGCGGTGCGCGCTGGGCCGGCTGGGCGCGAGCCACGACCTGTGCCCCGTGGGCTGCTGCCCGGCCCGGGCGCCCCGCGCGGCGGCCGCGGGCGCGGACAGCCCCTACGCCTGAGCGGACCCGCCCCCCCCCGCAGCGGACCGGACCGGAACCACCCCGAGGAGCAAGAGCCGTGATCCCTGAAGAGCTGAAGGCCGAACTGCTGGACGTGGGCCTGGAGGCGGCCCGCCGGGCCGGGGCCCTGCTGCGCGACGGCCGGCCGGCCGACCTCGCGGTGGCGGCGACCAAGACCAGCCCCATCGACGTGGTCACCGAGATGGACATCGCGGCCGAGAAGCTGATCACCGGCCTGCTCGCCGAGCGGCGGCCCGAGGACGGGCTGCTCGGTGAGGAGGGCTCGGACACCCCGGGCACCAGCGGGGTGCGCTGGGTGATCGACCCGCTGGACGGCACCGTGAACTACCTCTACGGGCTGCCCAGCTGGGGCGTGTCCATCGCGGCCGAGTACCGGGGCGAGACCGTGGTCGGCGTCGTGGTGGCGCCGATGCGCGGGGAGACCTGCCACGCGGTGCTCGGCGGCGGGGCCTGGAGGGACGGCGTCCGCCTCTCCTGCCGGGCGGCCGCCCCGCTCGACCAGGCGCTGGTGGGCACGGGGTTCGCCTACGTCCAGACCCGGCGGGCCCACCAGGCAGACGTGGCGCAGCGGATCATCCCGCTGGTCCGGGACATCCGCCGGGGCGGGTCGGCGGCGCTGGACCTGTGCGACGTGGCGGCCGGGCGGCTGGACGGGTACTGGGAGCGGGGGCTCAACCCCTGGGACCTGGCCGCGGGGGAGCTGATCGCCCGGGAGGCGGGCGCCCTGACCGGCGGCCGCCCCGGCCGGCCGGCCTCGGGGGAGCTCGCGCTGGCGGCGAGCCCGGCGGTCTTCGCCTCCCTGCAGCCGCTGCTGGAGGAGGCCGGGGCCTGGCACGACTGAGTGCGGGCCGGGGCGCCGGCGGAGCCGGACGTACGAGAACCCCGGCCGCCCCGGGGAGGGGCGGCCGGGGTTCTCGGCCGATCTGCAGGTCAGGCGGCCGGGACCGGGGCCGGTACGGAGGCGGAGACCGGAACGCCGTGCTCGGCGGCCAGGCGCTGGAGGTCCTCCAGCTCCGCCTGTTCCACTTCCGCGAGGAAGTCGTCGCCCGACTCGCGGGCCTGCCTGAGGTCCGACTGCGTGGCCCTGATGCGCTGCAGGAGACCCGCGGTGAATGCGTCCATGATGGGGTTCGCCCCCTCTTCGTGGGTCGGCGGCGTGACGTGGCAGTCCGCCGTCAGGGAGTGGATGGGGTGTGCTCTCGTCCTCCCCGGCACCCTGGGCGCAGAAACCTCGCAGGACCGGGGAATCCTCACTTCCGCCCCGCCCGTCCCCCACGGGTGACGCCTTACAGCCGGTTTACGGCTGAAACCGGCAGGATGGGCGGCGCACCAGACGTCTGCCCCGAGGGGCTCGGAGGAAGGAAACGACGTGCGCGTACTCGTCGTCGAGGACGAGCAGCTGCTCGCCGATGCGGTGGCCACCGGCCTGCGCCGGGAGGCCATGGCCGTGGACGTCGTGTACGACGGCGCCGCCGCCCTGGAGCGTGTCGGGGTGAACGACTACGACGTGGTCGTGCTCGACCGGGACCTCCCCCTCGTGCACGGCGACGACGTCTGCCGGAAGATCGTCGAGCTCGGCATGCCCACCCGCGTGCTGATGCTGACGGCGTCCGGGGACGTGAGCGACCGGGTGGAGGGTCTGGAGCTGGGAGCCGACGACTACCTGCCCAAGCCCTTCGCCTTCACCGAGCTGACCGCCCGCGTACGGGCGCTCGGGCGGCGGACCACCGTCGCCCTGCCGCCCGTGCTGGAACGGGCCGGGATCAAGCTCGACCCCAACCGGCGCGAGGTGTTCCGGGAGGGCCGGGAGGTGCAGCTGGCACCCAAGGAGTTCGCGGTGCTGGAGGTGCTGATGCGCAGCGAGGGAACCGTCGTCTCCGCCGAGCAGCTGCTGGAGAAGGCCTGGGACGAGAACACCGACCCGTTCACCAACGTGGTGCGGGTGACCGTCATGACCCTGCGCCGCAAACTGGGCGAGCCGCCGGTCATCGTGACCGTGCCCGGCTCCGGATACCGGATCTGAGAAGCATGGCTGCAATCCCGGCGCCACCCGCGACGCCACCGAAACCGACCTGGGACCCCGGCCAGCCCGAGGGTCCCTTCCCGTGGCTGCGGCCGACCATCCGGATACGCCTGACGCTGCTGTACGGCGGGATGTTCCTGATCGCGGGCATCCTGCTGCTGTCGATCATCTACCTGCTCGCCGCGCAGGCGCTGCGGGAGGGGTACGCGCCGCAGTTCTCCATCGTCGGCGGCGGTCCGATCCAGGTCACCAGCACCACCTGCCCCGCGCTGTCCAACGGCACCGGCAACGGCAACGCGCTGCCCAGCGACACCTTCCAGGCAGCGATCAGCCAGTGCGCCCTGGAGCAGCGCCGGCACGCCCTGGACGACCTGCTGAGCCGTTCGCTGATGGCCCTGCTGGGCCTGAGCATCATCGCCTTCGCCTTCGGCTACGCGATGGCCGGACGGGTCCTGTCGCCGCTCGGCAAGATCACCCGGACCGCGCGCCGGGTGGTCGGCTCCGACCTGACCCGGCGGATCGAGCTGGACGGGCCGGACGACGAGCTCAAGGAGCTCGCCGACACCTTCGACGAGATGCTCGACCGCCTGGAACGGGCCTTCACGGCCCAGCAGAGGTTCGTGGCGAACGCCTCGCACGAGCTGCGGACACCGCTCGCGATCAACCGCACGCTGCTGGAGGTGCACCTGTCGGACCCCGGGGCACCGGTCGAGCTGCAGCAGCTCGGCAAGACCCTCCTCGCCACCAACGAGCGCAGCGAGCAGCTGGTCGAGGGCCTGCTGCTGCTGGCCCGGAGCGAGAACCAGATAGTCGAGCGCAAACCGGTGGACCTCGCGGAGGTCGCCACCCGGGCCATCGAGCAGGCGCGCGTCGAGGCGGAGGCCAAGGGCGTGCAGATCCGCGGCGAGCGGGCGCTCGCCGTGGTCCAGGGCAACGGCGTCCTGCTGGAGCGGATCGCCCTGAACCTGGTGCAGAACGCGGTGCGCTACAACGTCCCGGAGGAGGGCTGGGTCGAGGTCACCACCGAGGTCCAGCACGGCCAGGCGGTGCTCATGGTGTCGAACACGGGTCCCGTGGTTCCCGCGTACGAGGTGGACAACCTCTTCGAGCCCTTCAGGCGGCTGCGTACCGAGCGGACGGGGAGTGACAAGGGGGTCGGGCTCGGCCTCTCCATCGCGCGCTCCGTGGCGCGCGCACACGGCGGCCGGATCCAGGCGACCCCCCGAGAGGACGGTGGCCTCGTGATGCGTGTCACTCTTCCCTTGTGACTCCTCCGCCCCGTGTTCGCTGATGGCTGAACCCGTGGTCCATGAACATGGCCGTCCCTGTGTGATCGATCACAGTGGCGAGTGTCGGTCCATGTGCGTTCTGTGACCCCCAGGCGGCCGGAACGCCCGGGAAGTCCGGGTTTCCGGCCCCCCTGATGGCGGTAAATGCACGGGGTGGCGTTTGTGCAAGACGGCCCCCGGACCGTGTACGGTCCCGGTCGTCATCCCAGCCAATCGCGCCTGATGGTGAGCGGCTGGGTGTCGATTCAGTAACAGACCTTGATGTGAGGCAAAATCTCCGCCTCAGGTCGGGCACAAGTCCGGCCTCTCGCGCGTTACGTGCGCTGAGACACCGCTAACACCCAGAGGGGGAGAGCGAACAATGGCAACGGACTACGACACCCCACGCAAGACAGACGACGACGTCGACAACGACAGCATTGAAGAGCTGAAGGCCCGACGCAACGAGAAGTCGTCCTCGTCCGTGGACATGGACGAATTCGATTCGGCCGAGAGCCTTGAGCTTCCCGGTGCGGACCTCTCCAACGAGGAGCTGGCCGTCCGGGTCCTGCCCAAGCAGGCCGACGAGTTCACCTGCATGAGCTGCTTCCTGGTGCACCACCGCAGCCAGCTGGCACGTGAGAAGAACGGTCAGCCGATCTGCCGCGACTGCGACTGAGAGGCGTCGGCCGTGGCTGGCTCGACACCCTTCCGCAAGCGCCGCTTTCGGAAATCTGGTGATCCGGCGGAGACGCAGGTGGCCACCACGGGCCCGGAAACGGGTCCTGGAGCCCCCGGCGTAGCCGCCGTGCCCTCAGACACCGCCCCGGCGGTGCCGTCGGCCACAGAGGCCGAGGAGGGGTCCCGGCAGAGGTCCGGGGCTCGTCGGCTGCACGCCGTCAGACACGGTGTGCGCAAGGGCGGCGAAGGCGTCAGGGCCGCCGCCCTGTACGTCACCGAAGTCGTCATCGAGAACGCACCGCGCGTTCCGGTTCGGGACCTCGCGACCCTGCGCGCGCAGTTCCCGGGCCTCGGTCCCGATCAGCTTGCCGACAAGCTGATCTCGGGCGCCGCCAACGCCACGTCGACCGTCGGTGCGGGCATCGGCGCAGCGGCCATGCTGCCCGTTCCGCCCGCGATGCCGGCGGAGCTGGCCGCGGAGGTCACCGGCGTCGCCGCGATCGAACTCAAGCTCATCGCCGAACTCCACGAGGTCTACGGCCTGCGCCCGCCCGGAAACCTCAAGGACCGCAGCGTCGCCTACCTGACCGGCTGGACGGAGGAGCGCGGGGTCGACCTGACCAAGCCGACCACGCTGAACGCGGCGCTCGGCGGCCAGATGAAGCGCGAACTGCGCCAGCAGATCACCAAGCGCATGGTCCGCAACCTGCCGAACCTCATGCCCTTCATGGTGGGGGCGGCCGTCGGGGCCGTCATGAACCGCCGCGACACCCGCAAGCTCGCCGAGAAGGTGCGCGCAGACCTGCGCTCCCGCGCCGTGCCCTGGGACGCCCTCGGCACGCTGCCGCCCCTGGAGCAGCCCTCCCGGCCCCTTCCCGAGGACGTCAGGGCCGCCATCGAGGGCCGGCCGCCGGCCCTCTGACGAGCCGGCCCCGCTCCGCCCTCCCGTCAGGCGGCCGGAGCGGCCTGCGCCGCGAGGACGGCCGCCCGCAGTGCCTCCGGCTCCCGGGTGGAGACGTAGACGTACGGCGTCGGATCGGCCGGATCGGTCACCTCGATGCGGACCGCCGTCGGCACGTAGCTGCGCATCAGCATGAACGCGCGGGTGTCGGCCTTGTACGTCCGCCAGGCGCGCGACTCCTGTGCGTCCAGGATCTCGGGCTCGCCCAGCGCCGCCACCGGGATCCGGGCGTCACCCGCGGCGAGCGCACCGCCCACCACGCGCACGCGCGCGGACCCGTACGAACTCACCAGCAGCCCGCCCAGCGCCGTCCCCCCGACCAGGCCGGCCAGCAGCGGCAGCGTGCCCAGCGGCAGCAGCATCAACGCGCACGCGAGGCCGACCAGCGCGGCGATGCCCCACCAGGAGCGGGGGGCGGTCAGACGTTCGTCGTGGTGCGCGGGGGAGAGCTGCATGCGGCCAAGCCTGCCACGAGGCGACCGGCGGGTGGCGGCGCGGGTAAGGTCTGCGGCTGTGAGTGGACGAAACACAGCGTTGACGCCCCCGGCCGATGCCACCGCGCCGGTCCGGCACCCGGATGCCCCGGCACCCGGCGAGCTCCTCGGTGCGCACTACGAGCACTGCTTCGGCTGCGGCGAGGGGCAGCCCCACGGACTCCACCTGGAAGCCCGTGCCGCAGAGGGCGTCCGGGTCACCGCCGAGTTCACCGTGAAGGCCGCCCACCAGGGAGCGCCCGGCCTCGCCCACGGCGGCGTCCTGGCCACCGCGCTCGACGAGACGCTGGGCTCGCTGAACTGGCTGCTGCGCGTCATCGCGGTCACCGGGCGGCTGGAGACCGACTTCGTGCGGCCCGTCCCCGTGGGCACCGTGCTCTCCCTGGAGGCCGAGGTCACCGCGGTGGCCGGCCGGAAGATCTACTGCACGGCCGTGGGCCGGATAGGCGGCCCGCAGGGCCCGGTCGCCGTGCGCGCCGACGCCCTCTTCATCGAGGTGAAGGTCGACCACTTCATCGACAACGGTCGGCCCGAGGAGATCCAGGCGGCGATGGCCGACCCGGACCAGGTCAGGCGCGCACGCGCCTTCGAGGTGAACCCCTGATGTCCCTGAACGACAACGCATCGCGGCACGGCGTGGACGTGCTGATCCGCCGCATCGACCCGGCCGTGCCGATCCCGGCGTACGGCCACCCCGGCGACGCGGGCTGCGACCTGGTGACCACCGAGGCCGCCGAGTTGGCGCCCGGCGAGCGGGCCGTGCTGCCCACCGGGGTGTCCATCGCCCTGCCCGACGGCTACGCGGCCTTCGTGCACCCCCGGTCCGGCCTGGCCGCCCGCTGCGGGCTCGCGCTCGTGAATGCCCCGGGGACGGTGGATGCCGGGTACCGTGGGGAGATCAAGGTGATCGTGGTCAATCTCGACCCTCGCGAGAGCGTCCGGTTCGAGCGTTTCGACCGCATTGCCCAGCTGGTTGTCCAGCGAGTCGAGAGGGTGCGCTTCCACGAGGTGGCGGAACTTCCCGGCTCGGCCCGGGCCGAGGGGGGTTTCGGCTCCACCGGCGGTCATGCGGCCGTGGCCGGATCCGGCGCTGGTCAGCAGGGTGGGAATGGCTACGCTTCGGTCGTAACCGACCGGGAAGGACAGTGACGTGTTCGGACGTCGCAAGAAGAACGACTCCGTCAAGGACGGCGGCGCGGCCGAGCAGGTCGTCGACGGCGTCAGTGCCGACGAGCTCGACGAGGCCGAGGGACAGGACGACGCCGCTGCCAAGCCGCGCCGGGTGAACCTGCCGCCGGCCCCGCGGCCCGACGGCCCCTGGGACGTCTCCGAGGTCCTCGGCAACCCGGAAGACGGCCGGGTCGACCTGGGCGGCATCCTCGTACCCGGTGTCGAGGGCATGGAGCTGCGCGTCGAGGTCGCCGGTGACGCGATCGTGGCCGCCACCGTGGTCCTCGGCGACAGCGCGGTGCAGCTGCAGGCCTTCGCCGCGCCCAAGAAGGAAGGCATCTGGGGCGAGGTCCGCGAGGAGATCGCCTCGGGCATCACCCAGCAGGGCGGCATCATCGACGAGGTCGAGGGTCCGCTGGGCTGGGAGCTGCGCGCTCAGGTGCCCGTCCCGCTCCCGGACGGGCAGACCGGCTACCAGCTGGTCCGCTTCGTCGGCGTCGACGGCCCGCGCTGGTTCCTGCGCGGCGTCATCTCCGGCCAGGGCGCGGTGCGCCCGGAGTCGGCCGGCGTGCTGGAGCAGATCTTCCGGGACACCGTCGTCCTGCGCGGCGACGGCCCGATGGCCCCCCGCGACCCGATCGTCCTGAAGCTGCCCAACGACGCCCAGATGGTGCCGGACGGCGTGCAGACCGACGAGCAGGAGGGCTCCCGCTTCGGCGGGGGCATGGGCCAGCTGGAGCGCGGCCCGGAGATCACCGAGGTCCGCTGACCCCGCACGGCCTCGCCCCGGCGGGGGCGGGACGCAAGACCGTCGGCCGGTGGGCCTCACCCCTTTCGGGGGTGGGGCCCACCGGTCTTTCCCGCCGCGCGCGGGCGCGTCAGGAATCCGTCAGGGATGCGCCCGCCGGCCCCCGCCGGCACGTGGCGGGCCCGGACGTCCCCGAGAATGGGCGCATGGGACGCGGCAGGCTCAGGATCTATCTCGGCGCGGCACCCGGTGTGGGCAAGACGTACGCGATGCTCTCCGAGGCCCACCGCAGGGTGGAGCGGGGCGCGGACTGCGTGGTCGGCTTCGTCGAACACCACGGGCGGCCGCGCACCGAGGTCATGCTGCACGGCCTGGAACAGGTCGAGCGCCGGGAGCTGGCGTACCGCGGTGCGCTCTTCACCGAGATGGACGTGGACGCGGTGCTCGCCCGCAGGCCGGCCGTCGCGCTGGTGGACGAGCTGGCGCACACCAACGTGCCGGGCTCGCGCCACGCCAAGCGCTGGCAGGACGTCGAGGAACTGCTGCGGGCCGGCATCGACGTGGTGTCCACCGTCAACATCCAGCACCTGGAATCGCTCGGCGACGTGGTCGAGTCGATCACCGGGGTGCGCCAGCGGGAGACGGTGCCGGACGAGGTGGTCAGGCGGGCCGACCAGGTCGAGCTCGTCGACATGTCCCCGCAGGCGCTGCGCCGCCGCATGGCGCACGGGAACATATACCAGTCCGACAAGGTCGACGCGGCCCTGTCCAACTACTTCCGGCCCGGCAACCTGACCGCCCTGCGCGAGCTGGCCCTGCTGTGGGTGGCCGACCGGGCGGACGAGTACCTCCAGCAGTACCGCGGCGAGCACGGCATCCGCTCGACCTGGCAGGCGCGGGAGCGGATCGTCGTCGGCCTGACCGGCGGGCCGGAGGGGCGCACCCTCGTCCGGCGGGCCTCCCGGATGGCCGCCAAGGGCTCGGGCAGCGAGATCCTGGCCGTCTACGTGGCCCGCAGCGACGGCCTGACCGCGGCCTCGCCGAAGGAGCTGGCGGTGCAGCGGACCCTGGTCGAAGACCTGGGCGGAACGTTTCACCATGTGATCGGCGACGCGGTCCCCGAGGCCCTGCTCGCCTTCGCCCGCGGGGTCAACGCCACCCAGATCGTGCTCGGCTCCAGCCGCCGCCGCTCCTGGCAGTACGTGTTCGGGCCCGGGGTGGGCGCCAGCGTCGCCCGTGACTCCGGGCCCGACCTCGACGTGCACATCGTCACGCACGAGGAGGTCGCCAGGGGGCGGCGCGGCCTGCCCGTGGTGCGCTCGGCCGCCCGGCTCGGACGGCCCCGCATCATGGCGGGCTGGCTGGTGGGGGCGGTCTTCCCGGTCCTGCTGTGCCTGCTGCTCACGCACATCGACGCGGACCTCGGGCTCGCCAACGACATGCTGCTGTTCCTGGCCCTGACGGTCGCGGCCGCCCTGCTGGGCGGCCTGTGGCCGGCCCTGGCCTCGGCCGCCCTCGGCTCGCTGCTGCTCAACTACTTCTTCGCGCCGCCGCTGCACCGCTTCACCGTCTCCGACCCGAAGAACATCGTGGCCATCGCCGTCTTCTTCGGGGTCGCCGTCTCGGTGGCCTCGGTGGTGGACCTGGCCGCCCGGCGCACGCACCAGGCCGCGCGGCTGCGGGCCGAGTCCGAGATCCTGTCCTTCCTGGCCGGCAGCGTGCTGCGCGGGGAGACCGCCCTGGACGCCCTGCTGGAGCGGGTCCGCGAGACCTTCGCCATGGAGTCCGTGGCCCTGCTGGAGCGCGACGGCGAGGTCGAGCCCTGGCAGCCGGCCGGCAGCGTCGGCCCGAACCCCGTGCTGCGCCCCGAGGACGCCGATGTGGACATGCCCATCGGGGACCACATGGCGCTGGCCCTGTCCGGCCGGGTGCTGCCCGCCGAGGACCGCCGGGTGCTCGGCGCCTTCGCCGCCCAGGCAGCCGTCGTCCTCGACCGGCAGCGGCTGGTGGGCGAGGCCGAGGAGGCCCGGCGGATGGCCGAGGGCAACCGGATCCGGACCGCGCTGCTGGCCGCCGTCAGCCATGACCTCCGTACACCGCTCGCCTCCATCAAGGCCTCGGTCACCTCCCTGCGCTCCGACGACGTGGAGTGGTCCGAGGAGGACCGGGCCGAACTCCTCCGGGGCATCGAGGAGGGCGCCGACCGGCTCGACCACCTGGTGGGCAACCTGCTGGACATGTCCCGGCTGCAGACCGGCACCGTCACCCCGCTGATCCGGGAGATCGACCTCGACGAGGTGATCCCGATGGCGCTGGGCGGCGTACCCGAGGACAGCGTGCTGCTGGACGTGCCCGAGACGCTCCCGATGGTGGCCGTGGACCCGGGGCTGCTGGAACGCACCGTGGCCAACGTGGTGGAGAACGCCGTCAAGTACAGCCCCGCGCAGCAGCCCGTCCTGGTGGCCGCCAGCTTCCTCGGCGACCGGGTCGAGGTACGGGTCGTCGACCGCGGACCCGGCGTGCCCGACCCGGCCAAGGACAAGATCTTCGCCCCGTTCCAGCGGCACGGGGACGCGCCCCGCGGGGCCGGGGTGGGCCTCGGGCTCGCGGTCGCCCGGGGCTTCGCCGAGGCCATGGACGGCACCCTGGCCGCCGAGGACACCCCCGGCGGCGGACTGACCATGGTCCTGACCCTGCGGGCCGCGGCCCGGACGGCCGCCCCGCCCCCGGACAACGGGGACCGCGGGGACGGCGGCGACACACGGGAAGGCGGCCGCGACCGCGGCCGCACCGAGCGACAGAAGGCAGGACCCCAATGACCCGGGTGCTCGTGGTGGAAGACGAGCCGCAGATCGTCCGAGCCCTCGTCATCAACCTGAAGGCCCGCAGGTACGAGGTCGACGCCGCGGCCGACGGGGCGGCCGCCCTGGAACTCGCGGCCGCCCGCCACCCCGACGTGGTCCTCCTGGACCTCGGCCTGCCCGACATGGACGGCATCGAGGTGATCAGGGGGCTGCGCGGCTGGACCCGGGTGCCGATCCTGGTCCTCTCCGCCCGCCAGACCTCCGACGAGAAGGTGGAGGCCCTGGACGCCGGCGCCGACGACTACGTCACCAAGCCCTTCGGGATGGACGAGCTGCTGGCCCGCCTCCGGGCCGCCGTGCGCCGGGCCGAGCCGCCCGCGGGCGCCGGCGGGGAGGAGGTGGTCGTGGAGACCGACGGCTTCACGGTGGACCTGGCCGCGAAGAAGGCCGTCCGCGAGGGCCGCGACATCCGCCTCACGCCCACCGAGTGGCACCTGCTGGAGGTCCTGGTCCGGCACGGCGGCAAGCTGGTCAGCCAGAAGCAGCTCCTGCAGGAGGTCTGGGGGCCCTCGTACGGCACGGAGACCAACTACCTGCGGGTCTACATGGCGCAGCTGCGCCGCAAGCTGGAGGCGGACCCCTCGCACCCGCGGCACTTCATCACCGAACCGGGCATGGGATACCGCTTCGAGAGGTAGCGCGGGCGCCGGTACGCTTCCTGTATGAGTGCTGAACCGCGTCCCGTGAAGTCCGCCAAGCCGGTCAGGCCGGCGGGCCGGTTCCGCCGGATGATCGAGCGGCTGTCCACCTCGCAGGAGGAGCTGCATTCCGCGGAGCTGCAGTCGGACGCAGAAGCCGCGGGGTGCACGCGGATCTGTGACTGCGACGACCGCCAGATAGTCAAGGTGACGGGAACCCTGCGTACCGTCACCCTGCGGCCCCGCGCAGGAGTGCCCGCCCTGGAGGCCGAGCTGTTCGACGGGTCGGCCGCGCTGGACGTGGTCTGGCTCGGACGTCGCTCGATCGTGGGAATCGAGCCCGGGCGCCGCATGATCGCCTCCGGGCGCATCTCCATGAGCCACGGCCGTCGGGTGCTCTTCAACCCGAAGTACGAACTCCGACCGCTCGGACAGGAGCAGTAACCGGTGACGTCATTCGACAAACCGACCACCCCGGACCCGGCCGCCGCGCCGGCCGAGGACCAGAACGCGGTGACCCAGGCGGCGCTCTTCGACGCCTTCGGCGGCATCCGCGGCACCGTGGAGACGATGCTCCCCGGACTGCTCTTCGTGATGATCTACACGATCAACAAGGACGTGAAGCTCTCCGCCATCGCGGCGGGCGCGGTCGCGGTCCTGCTGGTGGTCGTCCGCCTCGCCCGCAAGGACACGGTCAAGCACGCCTTCAGCGGAGTCTTCGGCGTGGGCGTGGGCGTGGCCTTCGCCCTCTTCACGGGCAGCGCGAAGGGCTTCTACCTGCCCGGCATGATCTACGGCGCCGGCCTGGGCGTGGCCTTCACGCTCTCCGCCCTGGTGGGCTTCCCGCTGCTGGGGGTGATCCTCGGGCCGGTGTTCAAGGAGAACCTGTCCTGGCGCACCCGCAACCCGGGGCGCAAGAAGGCCTACGTCAAGGCCAGCCTGGCCTGGGGGCTCATCTTCCTCGCCAAGTACGCGATCCTCTTCCCGCTGTACTGGTGGGGTGACGCGACGCAGCTGGGCTGGGTCCTGATCGCCCTGAAGCTGCCGCCGATGGTGCTTGCGGTGTACTTCACCTGGCTGTTCCTCGCCAAGGCCCCGCCGCCCATCGACGTGATGGCCGAGTACGAGGCCCAGGAGCAGGCCGAGAAGGCGGCCAAGGCGGCCAAGGCGGCCACGAAGGAGCCCGGCCTCTGACGCACCGGCCCGCGACACCAGCGGACGCACGCAGCGCCACCGCCGCGCAGCAGGGCTGCGCCGACGACGGAAGGGCCCGACGACACCGGTCGTCGGGCCCCTCCGTCGTACGTACGGCCGCTGCGCGGGGTCAGCGCCGCGCCTGGAGGAGGACCTCCAGCTGCTCCTCACGGGCCTGGGCGGCGACGAAGAGGAGTTCGTCACCCGGCTCCAGGGTCTCCTCCGCGTGCGGGGTGAGGACCCGGTTGCCGCGGATGATGGTGACCAGCGAGGTGTCCTCCGGCCAGCTGATGTCGCCGATCTGCGTGCCGGCCACCGAGGAGTCGGGCGGCAGCGTCAGCTCGACGAGGTTGGCGTCGCCGTGGCTGAAGCGCAGCAGCCGGACCAGGTCGCCGACGCTCACGGCCTCCTCGACCAGGGCCGACATCAGGCGCGGGGTGGAGACGGCGACGTCCACGCCCCAGGACTCGTTGAAGAGCCACTCGTTCTTCGGGTTGTTGACCCGCGCCACCACGCGCGGGACCCCGTACTCGGTCTTGGCGAGGAGCGAGACGACCAGATTGACCTTGTCGTCGCCCGTGGCCGCGATGACCACGTTGCAGCGCTGCAGTGCGGCCTCGTCCAGCGAGGTGATCTCGCAGGCGTCGGCCAGCAGCCACTCGGCCTGCGGGACCCGCTCGACCGAGATGGCGGTCGGCGCCTTGTCGACGAGGAGGACCTCGTGGCCGTTCTCCAGCAGTTCACCCGCGATGGAGCGGCCCACCGCGCCTGCTCCGGCGATAGCGACCCTCATGCGTGTGCCTCCTCGGGGCCTTCGGCGAAGGCCGCCTCGACCTTGTCGATCTCGTCCGTGCGCATCATCACGTGGACGAGGTCGCCCTCCTGGAGGACGGTCGCCGACGTCGGGAGGACGGCCTCGCCCAGGCGGGTGAGGAAGGCGACCCGTACGCCGGTCTCCTCCTGCAGCTTGCTGATCTTGTGTCCGACCCAGGCCGTGGAGGTGTGCACCTCGGCGAGCTGCACCGCCCCGCTGGGGTCGCGCCACAGGGGCTCGGCGCCGGACGGCAGCAGCCGGCGCAGCATCTGGTCGGCCGTCCACCGCACGGTGGCGACGGTGGGGATGCCCAGGCGCTGGTAGACCTCGGCGCGCTTGGGGTCGTAGATGCGGGCGGCGACGTTCTCGACGCCGAACATCTCCCGGGCCACCCGCGCGGCGATGATGTTGGAATTGTCACCGCTGCTGACCGCGGCGAAGGCTCCCGCGTCCTCGATCCCGGCCTCGCGCAGGGTGTCCTGGTCGAAGCCGACCCCGGTGACGCGGCGCCCGCCGAAACCGGCACCCAGCCGGCGGAATGCGGTGGGGTCCTGGTCCACGACGGCGACCGTGTGCCCCTGCTGTTCCAGGGTCTGCGCGAGGGCGGAACCCACTCTTCCGCAGCCCATAATGACGATGTGCACGGCCGTCCTTCCGGCTGTCAGCGACTCGCTGGTTTCCAGCCTCATTGCATGCTCTGGCATAACAGGGTCTCAGACCATGGCCCAAGCTACACACGGGCGGTCACGCGTGTGACCTCATGCGGCCCAGTCGGGGGGCCCGCGGGGACGAATTGCGCGGAGAACGTGCCGGTACGGGGTGCGGGGTTCGTCAGTCCGATTTCGAACGCTTACGATCCTCTCCGTGTCCAAACTGACCGACGTGCCCAAACGGATCCTGATCGGCCGGGCCCTGCGCAGCGACCGCCTGGGAGAGACCCTCCTCCCCAAGCGGATCGCCCTGCCCGTCTTCGCCTCCGACCCGCTCTCCTCCGTGGCGTACGCCCCCGGCGAGGTCCTGCTGGTCCTGTCGATCGCAGGCGTGTCGGCCTACCACTTCAGCCCCTGGATCGCCCTGGCGGTCGTCGTGCTGATGTTCACCGTGGTCGCCTCCTACCGGCAGAACGTCCACGCCTACCCGAGCGGCGGCGGCGACTACGAGGTCGCCAACACCAACCTCGGACCCAAGGCCGGCCTCACGGTGGCCAGCGCCCTGCTCGTCGACTACGTCCTGACGGTCGCCGTCTCGATCTCCTCCGGAGTCGAGAACCTCGGCTCCGCCGTGGACTTCGTGATCGAGCACAAGGTGCTCTCGGCCATGGTCATGATCCTTCTGCTGACGCTGATGAACCTGCGCGGCGTGAAGGAATCCGGGAACCTCTTCGCCATCCCGACGTACGTCTTCGTCGGCGCCGTCTTCGTCATGATCGCCTGGGGCGCCTACAAGGGACTCGTCCTCGGCGACACCATGCAGGCCCCCACCGCCCATCTGGAGATCAAAGCCGAGCACCAGGGGCTGGCCGGCTTCGCGCTGGTCTTCCTGCTGCTGCGGGCCTTCTCCTCCGGCTGCGCCGCCCTGACCGGCGTCGAGGCCATCAGCAACGGCGTGCCCGCCTTCCGCAAGCCCAAGAGCAAGAACGCGGCCACCACGCTCGCCCTGATGGGCGGCCTGGCCGTCACCATGTTCTGCGGCATCATCGCCCTGGCCATGGCCACCGACGTGAAGATGGCCGAGCAGCCCGCGGCCGACCTGCTGGACAACGGCGTGCCCGTCGGCCCCGAGTACGTCCAGCACCCGGTGATCTCCCAGGTGGGCGAGGCCGTCTTCGGCAACGGCAGCTTCCTGTTCATCCTGCTCGCCGCCGCCACCGCACTGGTCCTGTTCCTGGCCGCCAACACCGCGTACAACGGGTTCCCGCTGCTCGGCTCGATCCTCGCCCAGGACCGCTACCTGCCGCGCCAGCTGCACACCCGCGGCGACCGCCTCGCGTTCTCCAACGGCATCGTGCTGCTCGCCGGGGCCGCCATGCTGCTGGTGTGGATCTACGACGCCGACTCGACCAAGCTGATCCAGCTCTACATCGTCGGCGTCTTCGTCTCCTTCACGCTGAGCCAGATCGGCATGGTCCGGCACTGGAACCGCCACCTGCGCAGCGAGCGGGACCCCGCCGCACGCCGCCGGATGCACCGCTCGCGGGCCATCAACACCTTCGGCGCCTTCTTCACCGGCATGGTGCTGGTCGTCGTCCTCGCCACCAAGTTCACCCACGGGGCCTGGGTGGCCCTGCTCGGCATGGTGATCTTCTACGGCACGATGTCCGCGATCCGCAAGCACTACGACCGCGTATCCGCCGAGATCGCCGCCGCGGAAGGCCCCAGCGACGACAGCGTGCGGCCCTCCCGCGTCCACTCCATCGTCCTGGTCTCCAAGGTCCACAAGCCCACCCTGCGCGCCCTGGCCTTCGCCAAGCTGACCCGCTCCGACACCCTGGAGGCGCTCAGCATCAGCGTCGACCCGGCGGAGACCAAGGCCCTGCGGGAGGAGTGGGAGCGGCGCGGGATCAACGTCCCGCTCAAGATCCTCGACTCCCCGTACCGCGAGATCACCCGCCCCGTCGTGGAGTACGTGAAGGGCCTGCGCAGCGAGAACCCGCGCGACGCCGTCAGCGTGTACATCCCGGAGTACGTCGTCGGCCGCTGGTACGAGCACCTGCTGCACAACCAGAGCGCACTGCGGCTCAAGGGCCGGCTGCTCTTCACCCCCGGTGTGATGGTCACCTCGGTGCCCTACCAGCTGGAGTCCTCGGAACTCGCCAAGCGGCGGGCGAAGAAGCGGCAGGACTGGAACGCGCCGGGCGCGGTGCGCCGCGGCCCCGTCGACACCCCCCGCCCGCCGAAGAACACGGCGGCGAAGTAGCCCGGGACGCACGCGGGTCCGGGCGGGGAAGCGGCCCGGGGCGCGGAGGCGGCGCTGGCGGCCTCTGAACCGGTTGGTGAACGGCGGCGGCGGGGAGGCCGGCCCCGGCGGCCGCTGGACCGGTTGGTGAACGGCCGGACGAGATCCACGTAAACTGGTGGGTCGGTCGTCCGGCCGTTCCCTTTTCTCTTTTGGAGTCTCCCCACCATGACCGAGCAGAACGAGAAGCAGTCACTGGTCGGGGAGGAGTACGAGGTCGAGGTCGGCCCCGTCGCACACGGCGGACACTGCATCGCCCGTACCGAGGACGGCCGGGTCCTGTTCGTCCGCCACACCCTGCCCGGCGAGAAGGTCGTCGCAAAGGTCACCGAGGGCGACGCCGACTCCCGCTACCTGCGCGCCGACGCCATCACCGTGCTCGACGCCTCCAAGGACCGCGTCCCCGCCCCCTGCCCGTACGCCGGCCCCGGCAAGTGCGGCGGCTGCGACTGGCAGCACGCCAAGCCCGGCGCCCAGCGCCGGCTCAAGGGCGAGGTCGTCGCCGAGCAGCTGCAGCGGCTCGCGGGCCTCACTCCGGAGGAGGCGGGCTGGGACGGCACCGTCATCCCGGCCGAGGGCGACAAGCTGCCCGCCGGCGAGGTACCGCAGTGGCGCACGCGCGTCCAGTTCGCCATCGACGAGGACGGCAACGCGGGCCTGCGCAAGCACCGCTCGCACGAGATCGAGCTGATCGACCACTGCATGATCGCGGCGCAGGGCGTCTCGGAACTCGGCATCGAGAAGCAGGACTGGCCCCAGATGGCCTCGGTGGAGGCCATCGCGGCCTCCGGCTCCGGCGACCGCCAGGTGGTCCTCACCCCGCGCCCCGGCGGCCGCCTGCCGCTGGTGGAGCTGGACAAGCCCGTCTCCGTGCTCCGCGTCGAGGAGAAGGACGGCGGGGTCCACCGCGTCCACGGCCGCCCCTTCGTACGGGAGCGCGCCGACGGCCGCACCTACCGCGTCGGCATGGGCGGCTTCTGGCAGGTCCACCCGCAGGCCGCGGACACCCTGATCAAGGCCGTCATGCAGGGCCTGATGCCGCGCAAGGGCGAGATGGCCCTCGACCTCTACTGCGGCGTCGGCATCTTCGCGGGCGCGCTCGCGGAACGGCTCGGCGAGACCGGCGCGGTGCTCGGCATCGAGTCGACGAAGCGCGCGGTGGAGGACGCCCGGCACAACCTGGCCGACTTCCCCCGGGTGCGGGTGGAGCAGGGCAAGGTCGAGCAGATCCTGCCGAAGACCGGCATCACCGAGTGCGACCTGGTCGTCCTGGACCCGCCCCGCGCGGGCGCCGGCAAGCAGACGGTCCGCCAGGTGGCCGCCCTCACCCCGCGCCGCATCGCCTACGTGGCCTGCGACCCGGCAGCCCTGGCCCGCGACCTGGGCTACTTCAAGGAGAACGGCTACAAGGCCCGCACACTCCGCGTCTTCGACCTGTTCCCGATGACCCACCACATAGAGTGCGTGGCGATCCTTGAACCGGCCGCAAAGGGCCTCTGACCTGCAGGTTAGGGCAGGGTGCATTATGTGCGCTGTGGGCGTCAAGGGCAGGGGCCGGACTGCTGGACGCATGGGTGTGTCCCGAGGGCGAGGTCCTCGCCGCGGACGACCACGACGCCCTCCTCGACCCGGTGAGGGGGCCGGTCGACGGACCGTCGCTCGCCGATGTCCTGTGCCCGGCAGTCGACCGCGGCGATACCCGGTCCGCTGCCGTGGGCGAAGGAGTGGCGTCCCGCTTGCTCGCGGCGATCGGCTTCGGTACGGCGGGCGCAGACGCGGCAGGGCGCGCGGGAGCGGCGGGTGCCGTGCGGGGGAGCACGGGGGCGGCCGGAGACACCTGGGCCGCGGTGGACGGAACCTACCGCGTCGGCGCCCTCACCGGCCGCTGGGCCAAGCAGGCCGCCGAGTACATCGGGGAAGGTGCCCGGGAGGCGCGCGCCGTGCCCGTGCCCACGACCTGCGCGCCGAGCTGGAGATCCTCCGGGCGGAGTCGGCGTCCGCCGCGGCCGAGCTGCAGGCGCTGGCTGCCCGCCGCCGTACGCTCGCTGCCGAATTCGGCGCCCTGCCGGACGAGACCGGGCTGACCCGCTCCCACGCCCGTGCCGCGGCCGCCGCCGAGAACTGCCGCCGGGCCGGGCTCCGTCGTGAGGAGCGGGCCGCCGAGGTGCTGGCCGCGGCCGAGCGGGCCGAGCTGGCGACCGCCGGCCTCCACGAGGCCGCGGCCGATCTGGGGCTGCCCGTGGACCGGTCCGCCCTGGACGGCGTACGACAGGCCCTCGGCGAACTCACCGCCGTACTGGCCGCCCTCTGGCCCGCGCTGCGCGAGCGGTCGGAGGCGGCCGAGCAGGTGGAGGGGGAACGGGAGGAAGCCGGCCGGGCGGCGGCGCGCTCCGCCGCACTCGGGCTTCGCACACAGGAGACCGAACGGGAGGCGGCAGCCGCCGAAGAGCGGCTCGCCACCCTGCGCTCGACTGTGGGAAGCGCCGTGGCCGAGCTGGAGCGCAGGCTCGCCGAGACCGCCCAGGCCCTGCGCGCCTGTGCGGCTGAGAAGCGCCTGTCCCAGGACCGCCGCACGCAAGCGGACGGTCGGGCCAACTGGGCCCAGGGACGGATCGAGCAGTTGGAGAAGGACGTCACCGGTGCCGCAGCCGCGCGTTCCGAGGCCATCGCCGCGCTCCAGCGTTTCGCGGACCACAGGGCTCATCACGGTCGCGCTCCCCGAGATCGCCGTACCCGCGACGGGGGACGGACCGTGGGCGGCCACCCCGGCCATCGCGCTGTCCCTGCCCTGGAGTCGGAAACTCGCGGCCACCGACGACTCGGACGGCGCCTGGGAGCGGATGCAACGGCGCCTGAGCGAGGAGCTCGTCACCCTCGACGAGGCGTTCGCCGGTGTCGATGACGACTCCCGCGCCAAGTGCCTCGGACTCCTGCACGCTTTCGACCTGGACGTGGTCATGACCAATAGGCGGGAATGGGCGTGCTACCCGCAGGTTCCGGGCATCGCCATCGCCCAGCTCTCCCGCGTCGACGAGGTGGCAGCCGTCCTCGTCACCCGCTGGGAGTGGGACGGCACAGCTCGAACCCGAGGGGGGGATCCCGTGCGGCGGGCGGATCAGAAAGCGGACCTCCTGTGGACGTGAAGGCGGCACCCGTCGACGAGGACCGCCTGCACCGGCTCCTGGGGGGTGCCGATCTGGCCTGGCTCGTAGAGCGCGTACGCCGCCGGATGGAGCGCGGTCAGCCACTCGCCGGACCGGTGTGCCTCGTCGCGCCCGCCCCCGCCCAACGCGCCCCGGCGGAACGGCTGCTGGGACGGGCTCCCGGCGGTGGCGCATCGCTGACGGTGCGGCTCTATGCGGTGGACGCCGTATTGCGCAGATCCGGGATCAGCCCCGGCGGTTTGGAGGCGGCCGTCGCCTCACTCACCGGCCCCGTCGTGCTCCTCGACGAGGCCCGTCGGATGGAGGGACGGGCCTGGGAGGAGGCGTACGGGCCGCTCACGCTGCTCGCAGAGGAACTGCCGGACCACGCCGAGTGGGCCGCGCGCGTGCGCGACGGCGGTCTTGCCCGGCGTCTCGCCGGCACGCCCGCCTCCGTTCGCCTGCTGCTCGATCAGGGCGTCCGGGCGCTTCCGGGAACTGCCAGCCACACCGGCGCGTTCACTTTCAGTGTTCGCCGCGGATACTCCGGGAAGTGCCCAAGTGCTCGCCCACGGCACGCCGGTTGCCACCCTCGTCCTGTCCGGCGTCCGAGCTCTGACCGGTCATCCCGACGGGCAGGGAGCGGCCTGGCGAAGGGCGGCGTGGGCCTCCGTCGGCCTGCTGCCGGACGATGTCTCCTCGACAGTCCTCACGCTCAATCTTCGCGGGACTCCGGCTCTGGCCTGGATGGCCGACGCGGGCGAGCCTTGCGTACTGACCCTCCGGCAGCTCGCCCACCGTCCGCCGCGCACGGTGCCCCCCGTGGTCCACATCTGCGAGAACCCCGCCGTCCCCTCGGCTGCGGCGGACACTCACGGCCCGGACGCCCTTCCGCTGCTCTGCCTCAAGGGGCAACCCTCAGCCGCCGCTCTCACGCTGCTGGACCACTTGAACGCGCTCGGTGCTGTATTCCGCTACCACGGCGACTTCGACTGGGGCGGTCTGCGCATCGCCACAGCACTGCTGCAGCACGTGCCGTGGCGACCCTGGCGCTACACGGCGAACTACCGGCAGGCGGCGGCAGCGACTGGGACCGGTTCTCGGCCACTCTCCGGTAGACCGGACCCATCGTCCTGGGACCCGGATCTGGCGCTTGCCCTGGCTGAGCACGAGATGTGTATAGAGGAGGCGGTGCTCGACGTGCTGCTGGCGGACCTTGCGGGAGGGGATGTGTATCCGGCCGTGACGCACGTTTGACGCATGCCCGACGCATTTCCTGATGGGTCGGCAGCATGAAAAGGCCGCCTCACGCACCGGGGTACAACCCCGGCGCGTGAGGCGGCTTTCTGGCGGTGCGCGCTGCTTCGGGCTGATACGCCGTTACACCGGGATGGACTGGGCGAAGGTGAAGAAGCCGTACGGGTCGTAGCGGCGCTTGATGCTGCTCAGGCGCGGGAGGTTGGAGCCGTAGTAGGCGTCGGCCCAGTTCTGGAGTTCGGGGTCGGGGAAGTTCACGTAGGAACGGGAGTTGGAGTACGGGTCAACCGCGTTGAAGACGCCGTCGAGCCACTGGCCGCCGGCGGCCTTGTCCTCGTCCGTCATGAAGGACGGGCTGAGGGTGGTCGTGATGGTCGCGCTGTACTGGGCGTCGCGGTGCACCCACGCCGTGGATGCCACGGCGGGGATGTTGGCGTTCTTGCCCAGGCCCAGCAGGCTGATGACTCGGGCCTGGCCGGCCCTGCGGTCGGAGTCGAACGCCGCCAGCATCTGGTCGATGCCGGTCTGCGGCATGGTGCGGTTGAAGAAGCGCCCGCGGTTCTTGATGTACGTCGTGCGCGGAAGCATCGCGTCGGGGCTGCTCCCCGTCGTGTGGCAAGCGTCGGCCGTCTTGTCCTCGCAGCCGAAGACACGCATCATCGCCTTGTCGTAGGACAGGTCCTGGACTACGCGGGTCGCGGGAGCGGTGCCGATCAGACCCGTGAGCGCCGCCAGCTCGCCCTCGAGCGCCGCCATCGTGCCGAAGTGCACGCCGGAGACGATGATCATCGGTACGGCGCCCGGGCGGGCGTCGGCCATGCGGATCAGTGCGCCGCACGCGAGATCGGCGGACGCCTGGGCCGCCCAGTCCAGAAAGCCCGCGACGGCGCGCTGCGCGTCGTTCCAGGTCCAGGTCAGGGTGTAGTGGCCGACACGCTGAATGGACGTCGGTGCCATACGGAAGTCGGTGACCACGCCGAAGTTGCCGCCGCCACCGCCGCGGAGGGCCCAGAACAGGTCCGCGTTGTAATTCGCCGAGGCGGTGACCGCACGGCCGTCGGCCAGCACCACCCGCGCGGAGCGCAGCCGGTCGGAGGCGGGTCCGAACTTGCGGAACTGCCAGCCGGTGCCACCGCCGCTGATGAAGCCACCGGGAGAGACGGTCGGGCAGAAGCCGCCGGGTATGGTCAGCCCGTGCGGGGCCATCTGCTGCACGACGTCCACGAACTGAGCTCCGGGGCCCACGCGGACCTCGCTCGCGCCGGCGACGACGTGCTTCATACGGGTCAGGTTCAGGACCAGGCCCTCGGTGGTGGACCAGCCGCCGTAGCTGTGGCCGCCGCTGCGCACCGCCAAGTGGATGCCGTTGTCCTGGGCGAACCGGAGGCAGGTGCTGACGTCCTGCTCGGTCTCGCAGTAGGCGACGGCCTGCGGGTAGATGGAGTCGAACTGGGCACTGGCGAGCTTCCGGGCGCCCTCGTAGCCGGTTTCTCCAGGAAGCATCAGGTCGCCGGTGAGGGCCCGCTCGAGGCTGGCCCAACTGGTGGAGGTGCTCGGCACGAAGGAGCGGGCACTGGCCGTTCCCGAACCCAGCAGGCCCGCCGCGGCCGCGGCGAGTCCGGTGGTCGCTCCGAGGACGTTTCTGCGATTGATCACGTCTTCAATTCCTTTGCTCGAGTAAGAGACGGAACGGGGGACCGGAGCCCGTGAGGACCCGCGCGCCCGCGTTCACCCGCGGACCGGCAGGCACCACAGATCAATCCGGCCGGCGAGCATCTGGGATTCGACTTGTCCGGGCCGTGAGCTGAAGCCGCTCAGCATGGTCCGGACCGGGAGGGCGCTGGAGACGATGTCCGCCTCCTCCAGCGCCGCGAGCAGTTCGTCGGCCGTGCCCGCGCGGCCAGGCGGAGCCGCGAGGTCCACGACGGCGCACAGGCCCGCGTGGTGCAGCACGGTCAGCCGGGCGAGGAGCCCGGCGGACGGCTCGTACGGAGACTGCTCCGGGGCAGGGGGCAGTGGGGTCCGGATGGCGATCGGCGCACCTCCGGCCAACCCCGCTTTCCGGATGAGGGCCGCCAGCTCCTCGGCCTCGCGGGCCGCGAGGGCGGGATCCACCGGACAGGGCCCCGCATCGATCACGGTCAGTCCAGGGCGATCGAGGGCTGCCTGTGCGGACAGCTTCCGCCCGCCGACGACCGTGCCGACCGTGCCGACCGCGCTACCGGGGCCGGGAGCCGCGGCCGGGAACAGCTCGAGTGCGCGGGGAAGGCCCGCGTACAGATCGGACTGCGCGGTCGTACCGGTGTCTCGTACGTCCGTGTGGTCGGCGACGAGGCGGCCCGGGAGCCGTACCGTCCCGAGGTCGAGCGGCAGCGCGAAGACGCTGCCACCGCTCTCCAGACTGCGGGCCGCGTCGGCCACCAGCTCCGGCGCGTCCGCCCCGATCTGATCGAGGTCGGGAAGGGCGGTACGGCCGAGCAGGTGCAGGGAGAACTGAGCGACGGGTTTGTCGAGATACTCCGGCACCCGCTCGAACCAGCGCATGCTCCGCTCACCCGCGGTCTGCAGATTTCGGGAGCTCGGCAGCCGTCGGCGCTCGTACTCGGCGAGCGCACTGGGCACATCGCCGTGCCGTTCCAGCGCACGGGCCAGGTAGAAGCCGTCCTCCAGCGCCATGCGGGTGCCCGAGCCCACCGAGTAGTGCAGGGTGTGCGCGGCGTCGCCGATGACCACCACGTTCTCGTACACGCAGCGGTCGAGCCTGATCGAGGGGAAGTGGGCCCAGTTCAGGTCCTTGGCCTGGAGCGGATGGCCCTGGAGGTGCTCCGCGAACACGTCGGACCAGGCAGCGAGCACGGCCTGCGGCTGCTCCGGGCTGAAGTCGTCCGCCGTCCCCGGCACGGCGGCGGCCCGATCCGGGCCGCCGGCATGCGCGGGCACCTCGACGACGAAGGTGCTGACCCCGTCCCCGTGAGGGTAGCCGTGGGCGACGGCGACGCCCTGGTCGGTCTCCTCGAAGATGAACGTCATGGCGTCGAATTCGGCTGTCGTACCGAGCCAGGCGTACCGCGACCGTCCGCGTCCGACCCGTGCGCCCAGCTCGGCCGCCAGCGCCTGCCTGGTCCGGCTGTTCGCGCCGTCGGCCGCGACCACCAGGTCGTACTGTCCGCGCAGGTCATCGAGGTGTACGGGGGTCTCGTAGCGGAGTTCGACGCCGGCGGCCTGCGCCTGGTCCGCCAGCTCGTCGAGCAGCCGGTGGCGGGATACGGCGGTGTAGCCGTGCCCGGGGATCCGGTACCGCCGGCCCCGCGCCCGCACCTCGACATCGGACCAGGCCACCTGGGAGGCGAGCATGGCCCCGAGGGCGGGCGCCATGTACTCGACGGTCCGTACGGCGACATCAGAGAACACCACGCCGTATCCGTACGTCGCACCCCGCGGCGAGCGCTCGTACACCACGACCTGCCAGTCGGGTCGGGCGGTCTTGATCCCGGTAGCGGCCAACAGGCCGGCCGGACCGGCCCCGATGCAGGCGACCGTCCGGTGCCGCGAGCCCGTGGGCAGCGTCCTCACCGCTGCTCGCCGGCCCGCTCCGCCAGTACCCTGCGCAGGATCTTCCCGGCGGCGTTCCGCGGGATCTCCGCGATCGTCCGTACTTCCTTGGGCAGCTTGTACGAGGCCAGCCGTCCGTGCAGGAAGGCCAGCACCTCGTCGGAGTCGATCGTGGCCCCCTCCTCGGGAACCACGTAAGCCAGGGGGGTCTCGCCCCAGTGCTTGTCCGGGACTCCGAGCACGGCGACGTCGTTCACGCCCTCGAACTCGGCGATGGCCTTCTCCACCTCGGCGGGGAAGACGTTCTGGCCGCCCCGCTTGATGAGGTCCTTCTTGCGGTCCTTGAGGTGGATGAAGCCGTTTGCGTCCATCCAACCGAGATCCCCGGTGCGCACCCATCCGTCCACGATGGTCAGGGCGGTCTCGGCCGCGTCACCGACGTAGTGGGACATCCGCCCCGCGGCTAGGACGCAGACCTCCCCGATCTCGCCGGTCGGGACCGGCCGGTTCTCCTCGTCGTGGATCTCGACGCGGATGCCGGGCACGCCGCGGCCGCTCGACTCCAGGGGGACGGCGCTCTCGGCGCCCTCCGCCGCCGGGCCGGTCACCCAGGTGGCGAAGGTGCCGCCGGCCTCGGTCATCCCGTAGATGTTCCGCAGGTCGCAGCCGAAGGCGCGGTGCGCGTCCCGGATCAGCTCGCGGCTGATCGGCGACGCCCCGAACATGATCTCCCGCAGGTCGCTCTCGACCTCGGTGTCCTTGCCGAGCACCATCATCAGGAAGCGCAGCGTCTGCGGAACCATCCAGATGTGGGTGATGCCGCGCTCGCGGATCTCCCTGAGGACGGAACGCGGCTGGAACTCCCGCATCATGTGCAGCGTGGCGCCGGCGGCTATGTAGTGGAACGTGACGGTCACGCCGCCGTGCGACAGCGAGTTCAGGTTGAGCAGCCGTACGGTGTCGTCGGCCTTGGCCTGGGCGAGCCAGGACATGCTCATGAGCCGCAGCGCTCCGGCCGTCTGCAGCACACCCTTGGGCTTGCCGGTGGTGCCGGACGTCAACAGGATCGCCAGAGGATCGTCCATGCCGGCGGCCATCGGGGGCGCGGGGACGTCGGCGGCGAGCGCCTTCTGGAACTCGCCGGAGTCGAAGACGGTCGTCCGGTCGGCGGGCAGGCCCAGCCGCTCGACCGGGCGCTGCTCGCCCATGACGTGTACGACGCCCAGCCGTTCCGCGACGTCGGAGAACTCCGACGGCGACATGGCGTGGTTCGCCGGTACGAACGGCGCTCCGAGGTGGGCCAGCGCGAAGTAGCTCACGATCACTTCGAACCTGTTGCGCGAGTACACGGCGACGCGGTCGCCCTTGCGTACTCCGCGGTCGCTCAGGTGGGCGGCCACGGAATGTGCGGCCTTCCTGAGCTCCAGCCAGGTCAGGCTGCGCTCCCCCTCGACAACAGCCGGCTGGTCGCCGCGCTGCTGACAATGCCGGTCAAGGACCTCACTGAACCACATTGAACTCTCCGAGAATCTCGATGTTTCGCTGACAGGCCGGTGTCAGCTGCCGAACTCGCCGCTCTCCGCTAGCAGGCGCAGCGCCGCGACCGCGTCGAAGACGTCGGTGTACGTGACGTAGAGACTGTTGATGCCGAAGCGCATGAGGTTCGGCGGGCGGGTGTCACCGATGACGCCGCGCTCGGCGAGCGTGTCCATCAGCCGGCCTGCTGCCGGGTGCCGAAGGGTCACCTGGCTGCCGCGTCGTCCGGGGTCGCGGGGGGTGACCAGTTCGAAGCCCAGGCCCGCCAGTTGGTCGTCGTAGCAGGCGAGGAAGAACTCGCTCAGGGCCAGGCTCTTGGCGCGGATCTGTTCCACCGTCGCCTCGTCGAACACGTCGAGGGCCGCATCGAGGGCCGTGAGCGACAGCACGTGCGGGGCGCCGATCCGGAAGCGGGAGATCCCTTCGGCCGGCTGGTACTCGGAGGTCATGTCGAAGGGTGCGGAGTGGCCGAGCCAGCCGGTCAACGGCTGGTCAGCGACCGGGTGGTGGCGCTCGGCCGCGTAGAGGTAGGCCGGTGCTCCAGGACCGCCGGAGAGGAACTTGTAGCTGCACCCGACGGCGAAATCGACCCGGTCCTCGTCGAGGGCGAGCGGCAGGGCGCCCGTGGCGTGGCAGAGGTCCCACACGGTGACCGCGCCCGCGTCGTGGGCAGCCTTCGTCAGAGCGCGCATGTCCCACAGTTCACCGGTCCGGAAGTCGACGGGGCTGGCCGCGACCACGGCGACCTGATCTGCATCGGACGCGAGGGCCTCGGCCAGTCCGCTCATGGGGACTTCGCGCAGGGTCAGTCCGAGCAGCCGTGCGACGGAGGACGCGAGATAGCGGTCCGTGGGGAAGCCGTCGGCGTCGACGAGCAGCACGGTGCGGTCCGTGCGCAGCCGGGCGGCGGCGGTCAAGGCGTTGAAGAACTGCACCGAGGTGGAGTCACCGACGATCGTCTGCCCGGGAGCCGCACCGAGCAGTCGTCCGATGCGGTGGCCCACACGAAGCGGGGCGTCCAGCCAGCCATCGTCGGTCCAGCCCTTGATCAGGTGCGGGGCCCACTGCTGGTGGATGGTGTGCTCGAGGGCATCGGGCGTGCCCGTCGGCATGGGCCCGAGGGAGTTGCCGTCGAGGTACACCACGCCGTCCGGCAGCATGAATCGCTTGCGCAGGGGGGCGAGCGGGTCGGTGCCGTCGAGTCGCTCGGCCGCCTCGCGAGTGGGTGTCAACGCTCTACTCCAAACAGGTCTGTCATCGGTCGTTCTCGGGTGGCGCGGAGGGCCACGGTTCTCATGACGCCCACGTGTGGTATCCGCGTCTGCCGTAGAGCAGTGGAGAGCGCAGGTCGTCCCGTGAGACGTGGACGACCTCGCCGAAGACGATGACGTGGCTGCCGCCGTCCACGGTCCTGGTCACCCTGCAGTCGGCGATGGCATGGGCGTGTTCGGTCAGGTGGGGGCCGGTGGCACCGGCGGACCAGGTCACTTGGTCGAACCGGTCCGTCGCTCCGGAACTGAACAGTTCGCCCACGGCGCGGGCGTCGCCATGCAGCAGGTTGACCGCGAAGGTGCCCTGCCTCAGGAGCGCGCCCAAGGTCGGGCTCTCCGCGCGCAGACAGACCAGCAGGGTCGGCGGAGACACGCTGAGGCTGCAGAGGGAGGAACAGGTCATCCCCCACGGCTGGCCCTCGTCGATGGTCGTCACGACGGCGACTCCGGTGGGGAAGTCCGACATGAGCGACCGGAACTCGTCGGGCTGGACGGGTTCGGGGTGGGTGAGGTGGGGGGTGGGGTGTCCGTGGGTCACCGCAGGTCTCCTCTCTCGGCCATGACCGGCCCGGGCACCGGTGGCCGGGACCGGAATTCGGCGCGGTCCACGAGTCGAAGGGCGGGGCCGGTCAGTGCGGTCGTCACCAGTGCCATGACCACGAACGCGAGGTAGAGAGGGGCGGTGAGCACGCCCGCGCTGTAGCCCACCTGGAGGACCACCAGTTCGGTGAGCCCCCGCGTGTTCATGAGAACGCCGATGCGCAACGCGTCGAACGGGGTGTGCCGGCCGATGCGCGCTCCGAGGTAGCCGCCGCCCGCCTTGCCCACGACACCGAGGGCGAGGACCAGCACGACCAGGGTGACCGTCGCCGTACCGAACCCCTTGGTGAGTACGGTGACTCCGCTCACCACGAAGAAGACGGGCATCAGGAAGAGCCCGACTCTCGAAATCGCGTCCACCACCGGCGCCCACAGTGCCTCCTGCCGGGTCGGGACGGCCAGACCGGCGAGGACGGCACCTATGATCGCCGTCATGCCCTGCTCCTTCATGGTGAAGGCCATGGCGATCGCGACGGCGCCGATCAGCACCGCGGTGCCCGTGGGGAACCGTGCGCACAGCCGGCTGCTCAGGCGGGTGCTCAGCAGTCCGCGCAGCGCGAGTGCCGTCAGCACCGCGGCGCCGAGAACGGCGACGGCTCGCAGGAAGCCGCTGAACTGGCCCGAGTTCAGGCCGACCGCCACCAGGAGCAGCAGCCATGCGATCGCGTCGATCACGAGGGAAGAGAGGAGGGCGGTGCGGCCCGCCTCGGTATCGGTCATGCCGCGGTCGGCGAGGATCCTGGCCAGCACGGGTACCGCTGTGATGGACAGCGACACCGCCGTCATCAGCATGAAGGAGGGCGTCGGGGCGCTCCCGCGTACGTCGGCGCCGCCGGCCCACATCACCCAGCCGGCGAGCAGCAGTCCGGTGGCGAAGGCGGGGAGGAACGAGCCGAGGACCACCCAGCCGTTCGATCCGGCCTTAGATCCGGCCTTCGGGGCGGACGCGCCGCGGCGGAGTTTGCCCACCAGGCTGACCATGAACAGTACGAGCCCTGCCTCGGCCAAGAATCCGAGGTCCTTAAGTACGTGGGCGGGCAGCAGGGCCGCGAACCGGTCGCGGCCGAGCAGCCCGATGAGGAGCGGCCCGACGAGCAGGCCCGCCGCGAGTTCCCCGATGACCTCGGGCTGACCAGTTCTACGCGCCACGAGCCGGCCCGCCACGACCACGACGACTGCCGCCGCGAGGGCCATCGCCACATGGGGCAGGTTGAGTAGATGATCAGAGAGGGGCATGGACGTCCTGACGTCGACGGTGGCCGGCCGCCCGGGTACACCCGGGCGGCCGGCGGTGATCACTTCCCGTGGAGGTGGCGCAGGTAGTCGTACGTGGACGGCAGCGTGTTGATGAGCTCATCGCGCCGCTGCTTGATCTCGGCGAACTTCATCTCAGCAGCCGCAACGGCCTCCGGCCGGTGCTCCAGTGCGGGCAGCGAGTGGTCCGGCAGGTAGTCGAGTCCGGCGAACACGCAGTAGTAGTTCGCGTTGCTCCAGAAGTTGCGGAACTCCGCCTCGAAGTTGCCGTAGTAGTTGCTCTCGTCGGTGACCGGGAGGTTCACGCCGAGGCCGGACTTGTAGAGGGCGACCTTCTCCTTGAAGCCCTCCGCGAGTTCCAGCTCCTTGCAGGCGCGCCAGAACGGCGTGTCGTTGCGCGGGGCGAAGCTGAAGTGGGCCTGGATGAAGTCCCGCGTGTCATCGAACATGGTTTCGATCTCGCGGTTGAACTGGTTGACCAGAACCGGGTCGAAGCGCTTGTCCGGGAAGTTTTTCACCAGCTGGAACAGCGCCGCGTACACGAAGTAGATACCGGTCGACTCGAGCGGCTCGAGGAAGCACGAGGACAGGCCTATGCCGACGACGTTCTTGACCCAGGCGCGGCGGTTGCGGCCGACGCGGAACTTGATGTGGTTGAGCGGCTGCGTCTCGGGGTCGAGGTTCCACATCCGGCAGAACTCCTCGGTCGCCTCGTCCTGCGAGGTGAACCGGCTGGAGTAGACGTAACCGGTGCCGAAGCGGCCCAGCATCGGGATCTTCCAAGACCAGCCCGAGGACATCGCGATGGCCGAGGTGAAGGGCTCGACGCCGTGCGCCTCGTCGTCGTGCGGGACCTGGGTGGCCACGGCACGGTCGTTGAGGAGGTGGTCGCTCATGTCGATGAACGGCTCCTGCATGGCGCCGTTCATGAGCAGGCTGCGGAAGCCGGAGCAGTCGATGAACAGGTCGGCCTCGAGCGTCAGGCCGCCCTCGGTCTGGATCGAGGTGATGTTGCCGTCCGCGTCAATCTCGGCGCCGACGTACTTGTCCTCGATGTGGATCGCGCCCTGCTTCTCCGTGGCGAAGCGGCGCAGGAACTGGGCGACCAGGTTCGCGTCGAAGTGCCAGGCATAGCTGGCCCACTTCGTACCGTCCATGAAGCGCGGGGAGAGCTTCTTGTCGAAGGTCGAGGGCTGCGGGTAGCAGGCGTAGTCGAACGGCTCGTCGGTCTGGCCGAGCAGCTTCTTGCGCGTCCAGTAGTGCGACAGCGGCAGGTTGTCGTGCTCCGGCAGCAGACCGAAGAGGTGGTCGAAGTGGTCGTGGCCCGTGCCGTGCGGACGGCTTTCGGCCTCACCGGCGCCGGGGGTCCGCCAGTTGACGAACCGGATGCCCATCTTGTAACTGGCGTTGCACTCGGGCATCCACTCTTCCTCCGACAGGCCGAGGAAGTCGAAGAACACCTTCTGCAGGTTCGGGATCGTGGCTTCGCCGACGCCGATCTTCGGTATCGCCGGCGCCTCCAACACGGTTATTTTCACGGAAGGACCGAGCGCCTTGCCCAGGTACGAGGCGGACATCCAGCCGGCCGTACCGCCGCCGAGGACGACGATGTTCTTGATTCTCTGGTCACTCATGAGTGATGGCACTCCTGTTACGTGAAGCGGATCTGATGGAGTACGGCTTCTCCGAGCGTCGAGGCCGGGTCGCCGAGGTCGAATGTGATGTCGAAGTGGTTCCGGTGCTGGATCCGCAGGTCCCGTACCTCGAGTGCGCGGGAGAGGGCAGCCTCGACGAGCTGGTCGTGCTGACGGCAGAACTCGTCGGTCTCCGCGCCGCCTCGGGCGACGATCAACCGGGGGAGCCGGTCCGGCAGATGATGGATCGGGCTCATCCTGTGGGCCGCGGTCTCGTCGAGGCCCAGCGGTTCGTTGACGTAGGTGAGCCTGAGGGGCTCCAGGTCGTACACACCGCTGAGCAGGGTGGCTCCGGCGAATGCGTCAGCCGGGTGCAGGCCGCCGGGCCGCCAGTCCCCGAGCAGCGCCATGAGCACCAGATGTGCTCCCGCGGAGCTTCCGCTGAGGTGGATGCGGCGCTTGTCCACACCCAGTTCGGCGGCATGGCCGATCAGCCAGTCCAGCCCGCGGCGCACCTGGCCGACGATCTCCTCGAGCCGGTAGTGCGGTGCCAGCCCGTAGTCAAGCGCGGCATAGGCGACGCCGGCCGGGACCAGTCCGCCGGCTGGGAAGGACGACTCGTCTTTGCTCAGTTCCTGCCAGTAACCCCCGTGGATGAACACGAGCAGCGGGGCGTCCGGATAGTCGACCGGGAAGAAGTCGAGCGTCTCGCAGGGCTCCGTACCGTAGGCGAGCCCTCTGCGCGCCGACAGCTCACCTCTGGTCTTCCTGCTCTCCTCGGCATATTGGTCCAAGAAGAGCGAGATGTCAGCGACGCAGGAACTCGGCGAATACTGGCGGTCGAGTTCTTCCTGACCGTAATTGCGGTAGACAGCCGTGGCCATTCGCTGCCCTCTCGTTGTCAGAGTTCCGTACGAACGGACCACAGTTCGGGGAAGAAGCGGTGTTCGGCTACGCGCCGCAGCCACTCGACTCCCAGGGTTCCGCCGGTTCCTGGCTTGTAGCCCATGATCCGTTCGACCGCCAGGAAATGGGTGGTGCGCCAGCGCGAATACTGGAAGTTCAGTTCGGAAAGGGCCTCGGCGAACACGTACAGCTCGTGGTGTTCACGGGGCGATGTGTAGATTTCGGCCCAGGCGGCCTCGACCGCGGGGTGCGGCTCGTACGGCTCGGCGAAATCACGGGTGACGCATTCCTCCGGGATGTCCATGCCGCGGCGGCGCAGCAGGGACAGGACGGCGTCGTAAAGACTCGGCGCTTCCAGGGTCTCCGTGACTTGCGTGTACAGCCAGTCCACCGACCGGTAGGCCTCGGCCATGCGGCGGACCTTGTGGCCGAGAGAGAATTCCAGTTGTCGGTACATGTACGACTGGAAGCCGGAGGCCGTTCCCAGCTCGTTCCGGAAGCCGGCGAACTCGGTCGGCGTGATGGTACTGATCGGTTCCCACGTGGCCGTCAGAACGCGCTGAACACGCTCGATCCGGCGCAGGTACCAGATCGCTTCGTCGAGCCGGTCCTCGAAGAGGAAATCGCGCACCCTGTTCACCTCGGTGAACATCAGCTTGAAGAGGAGCTCCTGGATTTGCCCCGTGATGTAGAAGGGCCACTCCGCAGGTTCGTCGCTGCGGGGGTGCTGCAGGCTCAGCAGTACATCGACGCTGTGGTAGTCGATGTACGGTGTGCTGTTCTCGTTGACGCGTCCCGTGCTGAAGTCGAGTACGGGTTCTCCGTTGCTCTCCTCCATCTGCTTGCGCCGGTCCTCTTCGGACATCGGCTTGTAGGGGCGCGGCTGTGTCTTCGAGTGGGTGCTCATGGTGGGGTTCCGTCTCTGAACTTGCGTGGCGACACCGGGGCACAGCGCGGCGCACATACCCCGCTGAGAGTCGTCAGCCGCCGCTTACGGGCAGTTGAAACACAATCAAGGGATGCGAAGGGGACGCTTTGACAGGCTGTCAAAACAGTGGGTGCCGGCAGTTGTGCCAAGAGGTGAATGAATGCCGCTGTGGAACAGCGAATGAGGTACCCGACCGAACGGTTTCAGCGGTCCCAGCGGAGGAGCGCATGCCATGTCGGCGGGTGTTCTCGGAAAACGACTGGCTGGAATTCCGAAGTGCCGCGTGTGATCGCCGGAGCGCCTCGCTCTTCGCGGGCCCTGCTCAACTGGAGAACGACGATGCTGAATTCAGATGACGTTCAGTCAACCACGCGCATTCGGTATCTGATTGTCGGTCGGTCCTCCCATGGTTCCCCCGTGCCCCAGGTCGGAGCCAGCATACGTACGGCCAGATGCATCGTCAACTAAGCCATTTACACAAGAAAAGGCCTCGCACCTCTTCAGCCGCCGCTTCCCTGACGCAGCGCCCGGTCGACCAACGCCCCGGCGCCCCCCGTGTAGTGGGCCGGGTCACACAGATCGGCGAGTTCTGCCTCCGTAAGCCGGCCGGCCAGCTCCGGAAGCTCGGCCAGCACCTCGTGGAGCGGCCTCCCGGCCTCTTCTGCGGCAGCCGAGGCCTCGTTCAGCAGGCGGCGCGCCGCCGCACGCCCGAGGTGCGGCGTGAGCACAGCGGCGATCCGCTCGGAGGTGATGCGACTGCCGGTCATGCCGAGATTCAACTCCATCCGACTCGAGTGGACTTCGAGACCCTCTGCGAGTTCCACCACAGTGTGAGAGGCGCCACCTGTCAGCCGCAGGCACTCGCGGAGCAGCTGCCACTCCGCATGCCAGGCCCCCGCCGGGCGTTCGTCCTCGGCGACCATGCACTGCATCAGACCCGCTGCCATGAGCGGAACTTGGTGGGCAGCGCTGCGAATCAGCGTGGCCAGGACGGGGTTTCGCTTGTGCGGCATGGCCGAGGAGCTGCCCCGACCCGCTTGGAAGGGCTCCGTCACCTCCCCGACCTCGGTCCTGGTGAGGAACTGCACATCGGCGGCGATCTTCCCCAGTGCCCCGGCCGTGAAGGACAGCGCACCCGCCAGATCGGCCATGGGTGAGCGCAGAGTGTGCCAGGGCAGCACCGGCGCCGCGAGGCCGGTCTCTTCCGCATACATCTCGACCAGCCGCTCGAGGTAATCGCCGTCCGCCCACGGCTCCTCGGCGCCGACACGGGCGTACTCGAGGTAGCCGGCCATGGTGCCGGCAGCCCCGCCGAGCGATACGGGCAGCCGCCCCCGTTCCATCAGGTCGGCGAGCCGCTGTTCGGCGGCGAGCACCAGCCTCCGCCACCCCGCGGCCTTGAGTCCGAAGGTCGTCGGGACCGCGTGCAGCGCGAGCGTCCGCCCCGCCATGGGTGTGTCGCGGTGGCGCTCGGCCAGTACCGCCAGGGCCTGCGCGGATCTGTCCAGGTCGGCCCGGATGATCCTCAGGGTACGGACGCCGACCAGCATGGCACCGGTGTCCAGGATGTCCTGGCTGGTGGAGCCCCGGTGCACGTACTCGGCGGCCGCCGGATGCTCCTCGGCGACGAGCCGGGTGAATGCCTGTACCAGGCCCACCACGGGATTGGCGGTCTCGCGCCCGGCCAGGGCCACCTGTCTCAGATCGAGCCGCTCCGCTCTAGCGGCGGCGCTGATGGCGCGGGCCGCGTGCAGGGGCAGCGTGCCCAGGCGGGCCTGTGCGCGGGCCAGCGCCGCCTCGGCGTCGAGCATGGCCTGGAGCCAGGCGAGATCACAGACTGCTTCCTCCACCGGGGTGCCGGCGCGTACGGGGGAGAGGAGACCGGCGTCGAAGGTGACGGACTCGGGGTTCATGGTCATACGGGCACTCCGATCAGTTCGGGTTCGCGGGAGAGGGAGAGGGAGCGGGAGGGGCCGGCCGCCAGGGAGCCGCCGGCGGCAGGCAGGCTGAGGCAGGCGCGGGCGATTGCGTCGGAGTCCCCGAGGGTGACGGAGTCCACACCCGGCCGGATGCCCGCCGCCGTCACCCAGTGCACCGCCTCGGTCGGCACGCCGTAGGCGAAGCGCCGCGGGTGGGCCCGCCCGTCGGCGTCGATGACGTGGTACGGCCGCTGGGTCACCGCCAGTCCGCCGGTCTCGTGGAAGCCGCCCCGCGCATCGGCGATGCGGTACGTGGTGCACTGGCCGGTGTTCAGCATGTGCCGCTGCAGCGGGTCGGCCGTACGCCTGAGATCGGGCCCCGGCAGCCGGGCCTCGATCAGGACCGACGTCTCGACGGGTGCTCCGGGTACCAAGTCGGAGGAGGCGGTGAAGGCCGGCCTCCGCGGGTCGATGCGTACGGAGGTGCCCGGCCCCGTGGCGATCAGCACACCGGCCTCGATGAGCGCCGTCATCTGCTCGATGCGCGCTACCGGCGGGCCGATGGAGAGGAAGGCGTTGAGCGGGGTGAACCAGCAGTCCAGCTCATCGCGGTGCGACATCCCGTCCAGACCGCCGTGGTCCACGGCCAGCCGCACCTCGTTGCGTAGATCACGCAGTACGTCCAGGGCTGCTTTGAGCGGCCCGTCGACGTTTCCGGCCCGCGCGGCCTCGATATCGCGGGCCAGGTACTCCAGCAGCCAGGTGTTGAAGTCGTCCCTGCCGGTGAACGTCCGGTCTCCGCAGGGGTTCGTGACACGTTCCCAGTCCCACCGGTCCGCGGCCGGAATTCCGTACGCGTCCAGGAGCGCGAGCCGCTCCTCCTCGGCGGGGGTGCCGAGGTACTTGTCGGTGAAGGCCTCCGCCTCGCCCGCCCGGCCGCGGGAACGCAGCAGGGTCTGATAGTAGACGCTCTGTACTTCAGCGGAGATGAGCGGCCACAGCTGTTCGGTGAAGCGGATGTGCTCTCCGGCGCGTGTGCCCCGCCGCAGCCCTTCGATGTACTCGGGGGTGAGCAGGCGGGCGAAGTACCGCTCGTGCGCGCCCTTCTGGTTCTCGCCCCGCGCGTGGTAGGGCAGTCCGCGGCGGGAGGTCGCGTACATGGTGGGTTCGAGTCCGGAGGGCCGGTAGACCAGGCGCCATCCGCTGTCGTCCCCGGCCGCCGCCCGGACGAAGGTTCCGCCGCGACCGGTGGTGAACAGCGCCATGTAATCGAAGAAGTTGAGGCCCAGACCTCTGAGCAGTACGGGCTCACCGGGCAGGATGCCGCTGAGATCCGTGTCCGCCGGGTTCGCCGGCGCGAGGTACGTGAGCCGGTGGAGGTGCGCCAGGGACGCGGCGCGCTCCTCACCGCCGGACAGCCGGGCGGGTACGTGGCCCTGCGCCAGGACGACGGCGTGCAGATTCCGCAGCCAGCCGCCGTTCTCCAGCCGGATGCTCTGGGAGCCGCCCTGGCTGCCGTCGGCGTCGGCGATGGCAACGGCCCGCGTGCGGCGGGCCACCACGTTGACGTGTGCGGGCGCCCGCCGGACGATCCGCCGGAAGCTGTCGCGTAGGTAGTGCCCGTAGAAGGCGCGAGTGGGGTACGAGTCCGGGGTCAGCCGGCGGGCCTCGGCGAGCACGTGCTCGCCGGGGCCGTCCTCCTGCCCGGGCCGGGCGGGCGGGTGCGGGCTGGCGACGAGCGCCTGGGCCCACTCGTACAGGCTGGGCCCGGGCTCGATGGGGCCGTCGATGCGCACGCTGTCGTCGGTGTACACGGTGATCTGGGAAGCCACCGTGTTCATCAGCAGAACCCGGGACTGGTCGGTGCGCCACACGTGCCCGGCTCCGGGAGCCGCGGGGTCGATCACATGCACCGTCAGTGAGCGGCAGGACGGAGCCCTCCTCTCGTGGGCGCAGAGCCGCTCCAGGACGGACAGGCTTCGCGGACCTCCGCCGACAAGGCATATGTGGAGGTCGGCCGGGTCGTTCATCAGTGTTCTCCATCCCTGAGCCGTGTGCTCGGGGCGCGGACGGCCCCGTCGCGGGGCCGCTCTCTGGGGGCGCCCGGCGGGACCGTGTGAAGGGTGGCGGGGGCAATGTGGAGGGGCCGTCTGTCACAGGGGCGGAGCACACGGCCGATCTTTCGCCGCCTGGCAGGGCCACGTGGGTATCGGCACGTCATATGGCCTCGTGACCAACCCGCTTGATGCCACGTTACTTCCTCGCCCCCACCCGCTGAGCGGGGTGACAGGATCCAGGTGATCCTCTATCCTGAATCTCGTGAAGATCAGCACTGGTGTTGAGTGGATGGTTCACGCCTGCATCACCTTGGCGTGCGCTCCCCCGGGGACCCCGGTGCGGGCCGGTCGGCTGGCAGATTTCCACGGGCTGCCGAAGGCTTATCTCACCAAGCAGCTCCAGGCCCTGGTGCGGTTTGGGATCTTGCACTCCGTGCCTGGTGTGCATGGCGGGTTCTCTCTGGCACGCCCCAGTTCAGAGATCACCCTCATGGACATCGTCGCGGCAGTCGAGGGACGTGCCGACATGTTTCAGTGCACCCAGATCCGCAAGGGCGGAGTGGGCGCAACGTTCGGCACCACGGGGACGAACGTCCCCTGCACCGTTCAGAATGAAATGGCGAAGGCAGAGCTGGCCTGGCGAAAGGCCTTGGCGTCACGCACCCTCGCGGCCATTCTCGATGAGATCGCGAAGGATGCGCCAACGGTACTGCCCGTCACCCGCAAGTGGCTCGAAAACGCCTGATCCGCAGTATCTGATCGGGACAGCGCGCGATCCGGATAGCACCGGAACCGGGCGCGACGTCCCGCAGTGACCCTTGCCCCGCCCTGCCCGCTCCACCGCAGTGACCGCCGATTCGGTCTGTCGTGATGCCCACACATCCGACGTCGACCCGACGGGGTCTTGTCATGCCCTGACGCAACTTTGCCCGAAGACAGGAGTTTGCCGTGACTGGCAGCATAACTGCCACAGCTCAAGAGGACTCGAATCAGCTCAAGTCCACCGGCATGGCCGTCGCCGTCGTTCTCACCGCGGCGTTCCTCGTGCTGGCCGACACGTCCATCGTCAATGTTGCCGTGCCGGTTCTCCAGAGCGACCTGGGAGCCAGCTTCGCCCAGTCCCAGTGGGTCGTTGCGGTCTACCAGCTCGCCTACGCGGTTCTCTTGATCACCGGTGGCCGCCTCGGGGACCTGTACGGCCGACGCAGGCTGTTCGTGGTCGGCCTGGTGGGCTTCGTCCTCACCTCGGCGGCGTGCGGTTTCGCCACCAGCCCCGCCATGCTGATCGTCGCGCGAGCCCTGCAGGGTGTCGCCGCCGCACTGATGTACCCGCAGACCCTTGCCGTCATCCAGGTCGTGGTCCCGCCGGAGCGCCGTCCCAAGGCCTTCGCGGCGCTGGGCATGGTGGCCAGCTCCGCCACCATCGCCGGCCCGATGATCTCCGGTGTGCTGATCGAGCTCGACCTCTGGGGCAGCAGCTGGCGTCCGGCGTTCCTGCTGAACCTGCCCATCGGCATTCTCGGCGTGTTCGCGGCGCTGCGCTACCTGCCGGAATCGCGTTCGGAGCAGGCCCGCAAGCTCGACGTTCCGTCCGTCCTCATCATCAGTGCCGCCCTCGCCTGCCTGTGCTACCCGCTGATCGAGGGTCACGAGCGTGACTGGCCGTGGTGGACCTTCGCCGTGATGGCCCTCTCCCTGCCGCTCTTCGCACTGTTCGGGCTCCGCTGCACAAAGGTCCACCGCGAGACGCAGTCGGCGCTGGTGCCGCCCTCGCTCTGGCGCGACCGGGCCTTCACGGTGGGCCTGGTCATGTACCTGCTGGCCTACTCCGGTATCGCCTCGTTCTTCCTCTACCAGTCGCTGATGCTCCAGCTCGCCTTCGACTACAGCACCCTGGCGGTCGCGGCCGTCATGACCCCCTTCGCCATCGGCTCGCTGGTCGGCTATTACTCCTCCACCGCGTATGCACGCAAGACGAGCGGCCGCACGGCGGTCGTCACCGGCTCGCTGGTCTGGTCGGCGGGCGTGATCGGCGTCGGCGCCACCACGCTGCTGGCCGGCAACGGCCTCAAGGGCTGGTACTTCATCCCCACGTTCTTCATCGCGGGAGCGGGTCTGGGTCTGGCCCTTGCACCTCTCATGGGCGTGGTCCTGGGATCCGTGCGCAGCTCGGACGCCGGCTCCGCGTCCGGCACCCTCAGCACCGGCCAGCAGGTCGGAGCCGTACTGGGTGTGGCCCTGGTCGGTGTCGTGTTCTTCGGCACGCTCGGTTCGAGCTCCCACGACTCCGCCGCGGAGGGCGCGGAGAAGATCCGCGCATCGGTGTCGGCGACCGCGGACGGCGCACAGACCGAGCGGACGCTGCAGAGCTTCCAGGCCTGTGTGATCGCGCAGGGCGAGGGCAACCCGGCCGAGGCCGCCAAGTCCACGGACTGCCGCCAGGTGCTCGCCGACCCGGCAGGTCCCGCGAAGGCGCAGCTCGCGGAAGCCGCTCGGCACGACTACCGGATGGCCTACGGGGTGAGCTCGTTGGTCCTCGCCGCAGCGGCCGCGCTCATCGCCCTGGGCGTCGCCTTCCTGCCGCGCCCCCAGGCCGCGGCGAAGCAGTGAGCGCCCGGTACCCAGGAGGGATGTGACCATGAACGACACTCTGCTCGGTCTTCTCGAGACCCGGGTCCATGAAGGCGCCGAGTCCTCTGTGACCTTCGTCGAAGAGGAGCGCACGCTCCGGCTTTCCGAGCTGCTCGACGAGTCCAGGGCCACCGCCCGGGGGCTGATCTCCCGGGGAGTCGCTCCCGGCGACCGCGTCGCCTACATCATGCAGAACGGCAGCGGGTTCCTGAAGGCGCTCTTCGGCGCCCAGTACGCCCACGCGGTTCCCGTCCCCCTCGCACTGCCCTTCGGGCAGGCGGGCTCAGACGCCTACGCACGCCATGTCTCCGCGATCCTCAAGGACGGCGGGATCACGGTCCTCGTCGTCGACTCGGCGATGGAACGCGTCCGCCAAGCCATGGAGCAGGCGCTTCCCGGGATTTGCGTGGTGTCCTTGGGCGACCTCGTGCCGCCCGTCGGCGGGGCAGCGCTGCCCGCCGGCCCCGTCCCCGCCGATGCGCTGGCGTACATCCAGTACACGTCCGGCAGCACCTCGGCTCCCAAGGGGGTGGCGCTCACCCACGGGAACGTGATCGCCGGGCTCAACGCGATCGCGGAACCGTCGGCCGTCACCAGCGAGGACCGCTGGGGCATGTGGGCGCCGCTCTTCCACGACATGGGCATCTTCAGCGTGCTCACCGCTCTGTCGGTGGGCGCCGATGTGATCCTGTGGCATCCGCGTGCCGCCATCCGCAACCCGCTGGAGTGGCTGCGCCGGTTCGTCGAGGAGGGCTGCACCCTCAACTCCGCGCCCAACTTCTTCCTGGACGCCTTGGTCACCGCCGTGAGGTCTCAGGACGATCCGCCCGCGCCCCTCGACCTGTCGAAGTGGCGGCTCCTCTACAACGGCGCCGAGCCGGTGAACGTCAACTCCATCGAGGAGTTCCAGAAGACGTTCGGCCCCTGGGGTTTCCGGCCTCAGACCATGTACCCGGTCTACGGGATGGCGGAAGCCACGCTGGCTGTGACCTTCCCGGTGCTCGGCCGCGAGCCCGTCGTCCGCTGGGTGGACCGCGAGTCGCTTCTCGACGGCCGGTTCGTCCCCGCCGACGAGGGCGCGATCGGTGCTCGCCCGCTGGTCAGCCTCGGTCAGGCCGTGCCCGGCGTCCACGTGCGGATCTCGGTCGACGGCCGGCCCGCAGCCGAACGGCAGGCCGGCGAGATCGAGATCTCGGGCCCGGCCGTCACGCCGGGCTACTTCGGACGCCCGCCCGGCGATGAGCACACCGCCGACGGCTGGATACGGACCGGCGACATGGGCGTGATGGACGGCGGCCACCTGTTCATCTTTGGCCGCCTGAAGGACATGGTCATCGTGCGCGGGGTGAACTACTACGCGGAGGACGTGGAGGCCGTCGTACGCGACCTTCCGGGCGTATACCGAAAGCGCTGCGCAACCCTGCTGGAGTCGGAACACATGGCGCTCGTCGTGGAAACCGACCTCGGTGACATCGCCGAGCGTGCCGCGCTTGTCGCCGCGTGCCGCAGGGAAATCAAGCTGCAGATCGGGATAGGTGACGTAGTGGTATATCTCGCACCCCCGCGCTTCTTGCCGCAGACGAGTAGCGGTAAGGTTCAGCGTAACAAGCTCCGCCGTTCTCTTGATGAACTCACCGCCATTTACCCCTAGTTGTGGGGTTGGCGTGACGAGTTATCCGGAGCGATCAATGAAGGGAATCCCACAGTGGAGACACACTCCACGATGACCGTCGCCGATTCTGTCCGCGAGGTTCTCGCGACCGAACTCGGTATCGCGGTCGGCGATATTTCTGGAAAAGCCGAAATCAATCTGCTTCCTGGTATGGAGTCCGTGAAGCTCCTGAAAATTGTGAGCGAACTCGAGGAGATTCACGGGGTCTCCCTGGACGACGACGTGCTCTTCGCCATGGAGACGGTCAACGACTTGGTCCAGGCGCTCCAGAGCCCGGAATCCGCCGGGGGCGCGCCGGACGGCGTGGAGTCCGGACGATGACCCGCGAGGTGTCGGCACACGGCGCGGGCGGCTGGCTCGACGCCCTGTCGGAGATCGTGCCGACGCCCGAGGAGTACCTCCGCTTCGACATGGACCGCGCCAGTGCGCTGGCGGTCATGCGGTGTCCGGAGCCCGTTCTCGACGCGTTGATCGAGGCGGGGCTGCGGCACACCACCGAGGGCGGACGTGTGCTGTTCGACGACAGCGACATCCGCAATCTGGCCGCGTCCTCCGGATCGGGTACGTCCGTGCCCGAACTGGTGCAGCGCTACCTCTTCCGGTTCGCCGCTGGCGCGCCGAGCGAGTGGACCGACCCGCGCCCGTGGCACGTCCGCAATCTCGCCGCGTGTCCCGACGCGGCGGGTTGCACCGGCTCGTGGGAGTTCGCCGCCCTGTCCAGTGCGGACTTCGGCGGGCAGGCACGGGACGAGCGCACCCTGGTGGGCGCAGCGGTGGACGCCGGTGGAGCGAACGTCGACGGGTACCCCCCGATGGCGATGTTCGAGGCGACGGTCCGCACCGTCGGCAGTGTCCGGCGGGTCGGCCACCCGCTAGTCCGGCAGGCCTTCCACGAGGCGCTGGACGAGATGCGCACCGGTCGGATGCGCTACCAGTCGATGCCCCTCGCCCTGCGCAACGACCCGGTGGCGGCTCGCGCGAACGGCACGGTGAACTGCATCAGCGTCAGCCTCGAGCTGGAGCGGGTGTTCGCCGAGGCCGGCCTCGAGGCCCGCAGCCGGCGGGGATACCTCATGGGCCTGCTCGGCAGCGATCACTCGTGGACGGAGGTACGCGAGGACGGGGAGTGGAAGGTCATTGACCCCGTTTTCGCTCTGCTGGGGCTCCGGCAGGGCGCCTCCGAGGACTTCGTCGAGTTCTGCCTCGGCTCCGTACCCAACAGGCTCGTGCCCTGTGACAGCCCGGCGGACCGGGAAACGGTCCGGCACCAACACGGAGAGGCACCTGCCGCCACACGCAACGTGGTGCTGGTGCGTCCACTCAAGGAGAATCCATCATGACCGGCCGTCAGCTCTTGGCGGAGTGCATGTCCGCTCCCGCCATCCTCAACTCCATAGCCGATGACGACGACCTGCGTGATGCCGGTCTGAACTCCGGCGAGATGGTTCTCCTCGTGATGAAGCTGGAGGACGAGATCGGACGCGCCATGGAGGACGAGGAGATCGTCTCCGTGGCCACCATCGCGGACATAGACGCGCTGCTCGGTGCGCGCCCGGCGCAGGACACGGCTGCGGTCTGCGCCTAGTTCCCGTTCATGCCCACGACTGCCGGAACGACCGCCCCGCCGCTCTTCGGACTGGCCGAAGGGGTGGTGCTCGAGTACGCCCGTCTGCCGGTGGACGGACTGCCTCCGCTGCTTCGGGAGGAAAGCCGGCTGATGGTCGGCCTGCCACTCGCCCGCAGGGAGGACTTCCGGCTAGGACGTGCGGCAGCCGCGAAATGCCTGAGCGTACTGGGACAACGAGGTCCCGTACTGTCGGAGGGAAGAATGCCGCTCTTCCCCCAGGGTGTTGTCGGGTCGATCAGCCACCGGAATGGTACGGCGGTATGCCTGGCCGCCCGGAGCAGCGATATTCGGGCGGCCGGTGTCGACATCGAAATTGCGAGGTCGATTCCGCCGCGTGCTGCCAGGATTCTCTGTACGGAGCGGGAACGGGCCTGGCTGAAACAGCAGCCGGACCCCGAGCAGCAGCTCACTGCTCTCTTCTCGATGAAAGAAGCGGTCTACAAAGCCGCATGCGGACTGCGCCTGGCGATTCGCAGCTTCAAGGAACTGGAGCTTCCCGTGGACTGCTATGACGGGAAGGTGTGGGACGGAATCGCGGTCGTGCACGGCGTCCGATTGCAGACGGGCGGCCGGCCCGCCGACCGGACCGTATTGACGTGGGCGGTTGCCCGCCTCTGACCCCCGCGCTTCCGAACCCCGCCCTCTGACCATTGGACCTCTCATGCGCAGCTTCCACCTTCTCCTGGACAAGATCGTCGCCAAGGAGTCGCGCCCGCCCGCAATCGTCGAAGTGCTCCGCCTTCCGGGCATCGACGGCTGGGAGGAGGGCCGGATCTGGGGCGAGTGGGATGTGGACCCCGTCATGGTCGGCCCCGGGGGAGTCTTCGGCGGATACCTCTCCGCCGTCGCCGACAGCTACGCCGGCATGTGCATGTACACCGTGCTTGAGGACGGCGAGTGGCTGGCGACCCGGGAGCTCTCCATGCGGTTCCTGGCGCCTGTGCCCGGCGGGCGGGTGCGCACAGAGTCGTCCATCGTCAAGACGGAGGGCCGGCGGGTCTGGGTGGACACCGTCTTCACCGACGCGTCCGGAGTGACGGTGTGCACCGCGCAGGTGGTCCAGGTGGTCGTCGCCGCCAGGCGGACCGGTGCAGCCGCCCAGTGGCAGGAGGAGCCGCCGGCACAGAGCGGCACGACACGGCACGGGGCTGAAGAAGGCTGAGAACAGAGCCGGTCCGGCAGTCGGCGTATCGGCAGAGCAACAGGCGTACGGGGCGCCTTCCCCTCGATACTTCTACATCGCTTGGAGAGACAGCGACATGGCAGCAACGTCCAACGAGGCCCTCCGTATAGGTGAGCTGTTCGACATGGGGGCCGCCCGCCACCCGAACTCTCACGTCACCCTCGACCATCGGTTGGCCCTGTTCCCGGAATCCGGAACGAGAATCACCTTCCGCAAGCTCGCCGACCACGTGGCCGAGATATCGGCACGGCTGGCGGCCGCGGAGGTCCAGACCGGCCAGCACGTCGTCCTCTTCGCGTCCAACAGCTTCGACCTGGTCCTGGTCGCGTGCGCGCTGGGCCGCCTCGGCGCCATCCCGGTCCTGCTCTCCCCGAAGCTCGAGGGCGCGGTGGTGGCTGAGCTGCTGACCAAGCTCGACCAGCCCCCCGTCCTGCTGACGGACCCCGCAACGCTCGAAGGGGCTCTGGACGGGATCGACCTGTCCGGGATCACCAGCCGGGTCCTGCTGACGCACGGCACGACCGGGGACAGCCTCAGCCTGGAGAAGTTCGTCGGTGCACCGCGCCGGGTTGCCGTGCGCCGCGGTGCCGACGAGCCGGCGCTCGCGACGCACACCTCCGGCACGACCGGTCTGCCCAAGCTCGTGGTGCAGTCAGCCCGCAGCCTGTGGTGGCACCTCAAGCCCCAGCTGAAGACCGCCAAGGTGCTGCGCGCCAGTGAGACCCGCGGCTTCTGCGTCTCCTTCGTCCACGCCAGGATCTGGCCCCTCCTGTGGATCACCCTCTACCGGGGTCAGCACACGGTGATCCTCGCCGACCCGGATCCGCGCAACGCTGCCGATCTCTTCAGCGAGACCAAGCCCGGCATGATCGAGGCCCACCCCAACTGCCTGATCCAGTGGGAGAAGCTGGCCCAGGACCCGCGCGGACCGCTGGCCAACGTGCGCTACTTCATCAACACGTTCGACGCCATGCACCCCAGGACCATGCGCATTCTGCTGGGTGCCAGCCGGCGCAAGCTTCCGCTGTACATCCAGGGGTACGGACAGTCGGAGACCGGCCCGATCTGTATGCGTCCGTACACGCGGCAGCTGGCGAAGACGGCGGACGGCCGCTGCCTCGGGCGTACGTTCCAGGGCGTGTCCGAAGTCAAGATCGGTGAACCGCTGATCGACACGCCCGGACCCGAGCGGGTCGGCCCCATCCTCGTGCGTTCGCAGGGACACTCGCTGGGCATCATCGGCGGGGCCGAGCAGTTCGCCGAGCGGTTCGCGGGCGGCTGGTGGCGCATGGGCGACCTCGGCTACCGGACGAAGTGGGGCTGCGTCCACCTCCTGGACCGGGAGATCGACCACATCGACGGTGTGGCGAGCAGCCTGCAGGTGGAGGACGCGCTCATGGAGCGGCTGCCCGAGTTGACCGAGATCGTGCTCGTGGGCGACGCCGACGGCCGGCCGGTCCCGGTCATCTCTACCCACGACGACAAGCCGCTGGACCGCCTCGCCTGGCGGCAGGCGGTCGTCGGCCTCCCGCCGATGGCCGATCCGCTGCACTGCGCCTGGAACGCGCTGCCGATGACCTCGACCTGGAAGGTGCGCCGTCAGGCACTGGGCGTCATGGTGGCCGACGGCACGCTGCCCCTGGTCGGCTCCCCGGCACAGGTCTGATCGTGCTGACAACGGATGCAACCGGCGCCGGCGCGTCAACGGGCCGGGAGATAGACCTCTTCTCCCAGGAGTTCGCGGCCGACCCGTTCCCCGTCTACTCGCGGCTGCGCAGTTCCGCGCCGGTCCACTACGACCCGGCGACGCGTCTGTGGCTGGTGAGCAGGGACGAGGACATACGCAAGGTCCTGCTGGACTCGGCCACGTACCGCAATGACAACGCCCTGCGCCCGGTCCTGCCGTTGCGTCTCCCGGCGCTGAGGATCATGGAACGGGTCGGCTTCAATATTCCGCCGGCGCTGTTCAACAACAGCGGCGACAGCCATGCGGGACTGCGCGGGATCGTGCTCAGGATGTTCAGCGCGCAGCGGGTGCGCGAAGCGCTGCCGATGATCGAGAGGGTCACCGCCGAGGAGCTGGACCTGCTTGAGGCGGCCTTGGAGGTGGAAGGCCGGTGTGATGTGGCATCGACCGCCGCCCGCACCATCCCCATTCGGGTCATGCTGGAGATGCTGGGGATCGCCGGTCTCTCAGAGGTGGACACCGCGACGGTCGCGGAATGGACGGACGCCTTCATCACCCTCTTCTGGGGGCGTACGGACAAGGACGAGCAGCGTCTGCTCGCCGGCCGCGCCTCCGATTTCTACGCGTGGCTCTGCGACTTGGCCGAACTGCGCGAGGTTCCGGACGGTTCGCTGCTCGCTGCCCTCGCGGCGCACCGTATGCCGGACGGCTCGCCGATGACCCGCGACGAGATCGTGGCCATCTGCTCCAACCTGCTGGTAGCGGGTCATGTGACCACGTCCCAGATGATCAGCACGGCGCTGTGCCGGGCGTTGGAGAGCCCGGATGAGTGGCAGGCGCTGCAGGCCGGCGGGCCGGAGCGGGCCGAGGCCTTCGTGGAGGAGACGCTGCGCAGGGAGCCGTCCCTGACGGCATGGCGCCGGATCACCAGCCGGGAAACCACCCTGAACGGGGTGGAGCTGCCGGCCGACGCGGAGCTTCTGCTGCTGCTCACCAGCGCGGGAACCGATCCGGAGGCCTTCGAGGATCCGGAGGGAATCTGCCCCTTCCGCGATTCCGGCCGTCAGCACCTCGGCTTCGGGCTGGGCCGGCACCGCTGCCCGGGCGCCGAACTGGCCCGCGCCGAAGGACGTGTCTTCCTCGACATGGCCGCCCGGAGGTTCCCGAACCTCCGGGCGGCGGATGCGGACGGGCCTCCCTTCCTCGAACTGGTCTCCTTCCGCGCGCCCAGCCGGTTGCTCGTGGCCCAGACAGATGGCAAGTGAAAGAGAAGAATGAAGAACACTGAACCCGAGGTCCTGGTCGTCGCTCGTCCCGCGCTCGACTTCGAAGAGATCGCCAGGTACATGGGAGAGGTCGGTGGCGTCGAATGGCTGGCGCGGCTCGACCAGGGCCGGCTGGACGAGGAGTTGAACGAGGCGCAGACCCTGGCGGAGATCGCCGGCCGCGTGTGCTACAGGTCCTGGGAGCCTGGGCTCAACCCCAATGTGAAGCGGGTGCGTACCGATCAGGGCGCGTATCTGAAGAACATCCTGTCGAGTGCGCACGGGTCGGTGCTGGAGCACGCGAACTTCAGTTTCGTACTGAACAACGTGAGCCGGGTCTTCACCCACGAGCTGATCCGGCATCGCGCCGGTACCGCGGTGTCCCAGGAGTCGCTGCGGTTCGTCCGGTTGCAGGAGATCCCGTTCTGGTTCCCGGAGTGGGCTCGCGAGGATGCCGAGCTGATGGAACGGGCGTCCGGCGTACTGCGGGAGCTGGAGGAGTTCCAGACCTGGATGGCAGGGCGTTTCGGCCTCGACGAGGACGGCGTCGTGTTCTCGGAGAAGAAGCACAAGACTTCTTTCATGAGGCGATTCGCTCCCGAGGGCGTGGGCACCACCCTGCTCTGGACGGCGAACATCCGCACACTGCGGCACACCATCGAATCCCGGACGGCACCGGGGGCGGAGGAGGAGATCCGTCTCGTCTTCCACAAGATCGGAGAGATCATGCGTGCGGAGGCACCGGCGCTCTTCGGGGACTACACGATCGAGGACGGAGCTTGGGTGCCGTCGTGGCGGAAGGTCTGAGTCGATGTCCCTGCCGCCCTCCCGATGCGTTCCGTCGTCCGATGTCGTGGTCATCGGCGCGGGCATATCCGGCCTGTGCGCCGCCTACGCGATGCGGCGGGCGGCGCCTGACCTGAAGGTCGCCGTGCTGGAAGCGGGCGGTGCGGCGGGCGGGAATCTGCGCAGGGTCGCGGTCGGCGAGTCCTTCGTGGATGCCGGCGCTCAGACGGTGAACGGCCTTTCACCGGAGCTGGAGGACATGCTGAGGAGCCTCGGGCTGGAGAGCCTGATGACCTGGTCTTCCAAGCCCGAGGTCCGCATCTACGCCCGTGGCCGGCTGCGGGGCCTTCCCCGCTGGTCCCACGACGGCCCCATGGCACGGGACATCCTCCGGCTGGGTTACGTATCGGGTCCGACAGCGGCCCTGGGGGCGATCCGGTCGCTCCGGGCGGCCTTCAGCCGGGAGGCCGGCGGCGGGATCTCGGCCGACACGCTGCGCTCAGTGGTCAGGGCCGGTGCCGAGCCGTCGTTGCTCGCGCCCTTGCGGGAGTCCTCCTACGACCCGGGCATCTCCGGGGACCCCACGCGGAGGCGCCAGGCGTGGGGCCTGTCCGGAGGAACCGCTCAGCTCGCGGAACGCTTGGAGAGGGAGCTCGGTCCCGTCATCGAGACGGGGAGCCCGGTCGCGAAAGTGCTACGGGAAGGGCAGGGCCGGCTTCTGGTCGACGCGCGCGGCGAAGCGCTCCGGTATGCCGATTCCGTCATTTGCGCCACGCCGGCGCCTGTCGCGGGCGGCCTTCTCGCGGACCATTCGGTCTCGGAGGTCCTGACGGGAATCCCGTACCGGGCGTCGGCGACGGTCACTTTCCGTCTTGCCGACGGCAGCGAGCCGCTGCACGACGACGTGACGGGGATTCTGGTGGGAGACGCCCGGCTCGCGCCCCTCGTGGCCGTGTCCTTTCTGGACAGGAAGTTCGACCGCGCCGGAACGGGCGAGAACTTCGTACGCTGCAGTCTGCGGGTCGGCCCCTCTATGGACACCACCCCCGAGGCGGTTTGCCGGCTTGCCGCTGAGCGGCTCGGCGCAATCCTCGGTCATCAGCCCCGGATTGTTGACCGGGCCGCGTCGGTTTTCCGCTACGGGGTTCCCCAGGCATCTACCGAGGATGTACGGAGACTGCGGGAAGCGCAGGCCGGTCTCGGGGAGCAGGGCATCCAGCTCGCCGGATCGTACCTGGCACGCCCGTCAGGCCTCAGGGCAGCGATCTCCTCCGCGTTCCAAGCCGTTGACGCGTTGACGCGTTGACACAGCCGCGTTCCTTGCCCCGTGTCAGCTTCGGGCGGCGGCAAGGCGGTGGCCGGCGCCGCAGGCACTGGCGGCCGCGCCTGGACCGGGAGACCGTTCGAGCCGTCGGCTGCCCGCCCTACGGACCGGTCTGAGCTGCACCTGGTGGTCAGCGACGCCATGGTGATGTCTCTGGAAGCAGGCCAGTGCCCGCACAGGCGGTTCATCCGCTTGAATGACGAGCGTCGGCATCGGAGCGTGCTGGCCGGTGTGCCTTGACCGGTAGGGCTACCCCTTGAGACGGGTGGGCCCTCTCTCCGAGGTACGGCTATGCTCCCCGGCATGGTTGCGACCCGGCCGGTCCTCAGGGTGCCGCGATCCCGCTCTCGTTCAGCGGGTCCGCTGCGGATCTGTGGTGCAGATCGCCGGCAAGGACGAGTGGCTGTTCACCGGCAGGCTCTCGCTGCGCACGCACCCATGGCTCGCCGACCACGCCGTCTTCGGCGCGGTCTCGATGCCGGGTACCGGATTCGTGGAACTGGCTCTGGCCGCTGGTGCCCACCCTCACCACCACGCAGACGACACGGGTGCTGGCACCGAAAGTCGATGCGGCACTACATCTGCACGAGCTGACCCGGGACGGATCTGTCGGCGTTCGTGCCGTTCTCGTCCGCGTCGCCGTTGCTCGGCGGACAAGGACAGGGCAATCACGGCGCCGCGAACAGCGTGCTGGACGCGCTGGCACGCGCGCGGCGCAGCGCGGGCCTGCCCGCACACTCGTTGGCCTGGGGACTGTGGACCGTCGACATGGCAGGGATACTCGCCGGGGACGGCGCTGAGCAGTGCGCCCGCCAGTTCCGGGCCAAGCTCGGCCTGGTCCCCATCGACCCGGCGTCCGGGATGGCGCTGTTCGACAACGCGCTCGCGACCGACCGGGCGACACCGGTCACGGCACTGCTGGACACGGCGGCGCTCACCACCCTGGCCGGCGGCGGCACACTGCCCGCGGTACTGCGCGGCATGATCCGGATTCCCCCGGCCGCCGCGAGTACCGGTGTCAGCCTGACGCGGCAGCTGGCCGCACGGCCCGACGCCGACCGCGGCGCTGTGATCCTGCGCGAGGTGCGCAACGTCGCCGCGGGGGTCCTCGGCCACCTGTCCGGCGACGCGATCGACCTGCACGCGCCGTTCACCGAGCTCGGTTTCGACTCCCTCGGGGCCATCGAATTCCGGAACCGGCTCGTGCAGTCGACCGGGCTGGTGTTGCCTTCGACGCTGATCTTCGACCACCCGACCGCTGCCGACGTGGCCAAGCTGGTGCGATCGCTGATCGAGGAATCCGACACCGGGGTGGTCGAGCAGGCACCGGTCGGCGTGCGAGGCACGACCACCGACTTGGTGGCGGCGGCACATCGCCGCGGCGAACTTGAAACGGCGATGCCCCTGCTCATCGCGAGTTCGGCCCTGATGACCATGTACTCCGCCGACGAGGCAGCCGTACGGCGCCCGGCTGCGTCGCAGCTCTTGGCGCGCGGGGCCACCGCACCGGCACTGATGTGCATCCCCTCGTTCCTGGCGGGATCGGGACCGCACCAGTTCGCCCGGCTGGCCCGCGGTCTGGGCGGCGAGCGGCAGGTCAGCGCGTTGCGGCTGCCTGGTATGAGCCCGGGCGACGACCTGCCGCGACATGGGCGGCGGCGATCGGCAGCCTTGCCGCGGCCGTTGCGTCGCAACGCGAGCGGGGCCCGGTGGCGCTCATCGGCTATTCGGCCGGTGGTGCAATCGCCCATGCTGTCGCCCGGCGGCTCGAGGACGACGGCGTTGACCTCGTGGGCGTCGCGATGATCGACACCTACTCCCCGGAAGAGCACGGACTCAACCGCCTCGTGCTCACCGACGCGCTGGGGCAGATCCTGTCCCGGGACAACGCACTGACCCCCGTCGACGACCACGCCTTGGTCTCCATGGGCGGCTACGTGCGGATATACCCCGAGCGTGCGGCCGAGCCGATCACCGCGCCGACGCTGAACCTGCGGGCCACCGTGACGCTGAGCAGCTTCGGGGACGTCGACCCCGTCCCCGCCCGGCAACACCGTGGACCGATCGAGCGCATCGAGTCAGATCACTTCTCGATCATCGAAGAACAGGCGGAGGAGACCGCCGCGCACCTCCGGCGCTGGCTCGATCCGCTCAGCGGCCGTTGATGAGCGAACCGTCAGATTGGCGCCCGACGGGCTCGGGCGCCTGCGCCGGGCATTCGACGATGTTCAGGCGCGGGGGCCGACCCGAGCAGTTGCCCGGCTGGTCCCTGGCCCGAGCCGGCGATCACCGCGGCGACGGCAGGGCGGGCCGGGTCGCAGGACGCGGTGCGACAGGTTACTGAAGACATGGAATTCGCTTTCTTGTAAATCCACCAGAGGCACAAAAATATTCCATCCGCAAATCCGGCTGAGAGGCACGTATTTCGTTCGGCTGCAACAGTCTCGGCGAGGAATTCTAAGCTTGACAGGGTCGTAGGGTTTGCTTATGGTCCAGTCGTTCAGTTTCTGCCGATCGATATCCGAAGGTGTTCATGGCCGCGCCTGCAACGCTGCCCGAGCCCAGGCAGCAGTTGATTCTCGCCATTCTCATGCTGTGTTCGCTGCTGATTTGGCTGGACAATACCGTCCTGAGTACCGCGCTGGAGACCCTTGCAGACCCGGGCCGTGGACTGGGAGCCAATCCCGGTCAGCTGCAATGGGCGACAGGTTCGTACACTCTGGCCTTCGCCACATTGATGTTCACTGCGGGGGCACTGGGAGACAGGTTCGGCCACCGGACTGTGTTCTCCAGTGGATTGGCCATCTTTGCCGGGTCCTCGCTGTGGGCGGCATACGCAAGCGATGCGGGCCAGCTGATTGCGGCTCGAGCTGTGATGGGCGTGGGCAGCGCGCTGATCACGCCGGCCATGATGGCCATCCTTATGTGGACTTTCACCGGCACCGCGCGGGCTGCCGCAATCGGAATCTTTTCGACGTCGGCCGGTGTCGGAATGGCTGCCGGACCGGTACTGGCAGGTTTTCTGCTCGACCATTTCTGGTGGGGCTCGGTCTTCCTGATCAATGTCCCGGTCGCGGCCCTGGCACTGGCGGGGCTCGCCGTGCTGGTTCCGAATTTCCGCAGCCCTGTTCGGCGGCCCATGGACCCCGCAGGAATGCTGCTGTTGATCAGCGGCCTCGTGGCGTTGGCCTACGGACTGATCCGGGCGGGGCAGGTGGCGGCGTGGACGCGTACCGACGTCTGGGCGCCGATCGTCGGCGGTCTGCTTCTGCTGGCTGTTTTCGTATTGGTCGAACTACGTCTCAAGGCGCCCAGCTTCAACCCGCGACTGTTCGCGCAGCGCACCTTCAGCGGCGGCAATGTAGCGCTCGGGCTGCTGCTCTTCGGTGTGGCTGCCATCACCTTCTATAACGCGTTCTACCTTCAGGGTGCGCTCGGATTTTCGCCGACGAAGGCGGGTTTGGCCAATATCCCGACGGCGGCCGGTGCGCTCGCGGGGGCGCCTCTCGCCTCGCGCCTGGTTCGCCGCCTGCCGCTCCGCCTGGTCGCCGTGCCGGCACTGACCGTGGCTGCGTTGACCATGGGCGGGTACGGGTTCCTCGGACTCCAGACTCCGCTCGTCTGGGTCGAGGTCCTGTTGTTGATCCAGGGTCTCTCGATCGGCATGGTGATCGGTCCCGTCACGGCCGCGTTGACCAACGACTTGCCGTTGGAACAGGCCGGTGCAGGATCGGCGGTCACCAACACCGTGCGGCAAACCGGCAGTGTGATCGGAATCGCCGTCGGCGGCACGATCATGTCGATCATGTACCGACGGGCCATCGAACCTTCGCTGGAGGGCGTACCCGGTCCGCTGCAGGATCAGGTGCGAGTTTCCGCAGAACAGGCCCGCCACGTCGCCGCCACCATGCACCAGCCCACTCTCGCGCAGGCTGCTGACCATGCCCTTGTCGATGCCATGCACGTCGGCGCAGGCTGGATTGCGGCCATCGCACTGCTCGGAGCAGTCGTGCTGCTGATCACCTTGCCTGCTGCCGGGAAGAAGAAGAGTCCGGCAGTGGAGCCGGACTGTGAAGAGGCGCGCAGCTCCGACTCTCGATCCACCGCGTGAAGGTCGACCGGATTCCCTCCGCCCATGAGCTCGAAGGGCGGGCTCGCCCATAAGAACTTTCCTAACTCAATGCGGATCGGAGTCGTCTCCAGCAGATGAGTGAGCAGGCGAGCTTGAGGAAGGCCTCGTGAATGTCGTGACGGATCTCCCAGCGGATGCGGAGGCGTCTGAACCAGTGCAGGAGCGCGATGGTCTGTTCCACTACCCAGCGTTTGGTTCCCAGGCCTGAGTTGTGTTGATTGCGTCGGGCGATGCGGTGTCGGATCTTCCTGCTCCGCAGGAGGGTGCGGTTGGCCCGGGAGTCGTAGCCGCCGTCTGCGTAGACCTCGTCGGGAAGGCTGGCGGGACGGCCGACTTTCCCACGGATGGGCGGGAGAGCCTCCAGCATGGGGGCGAGCTCACGCATATCGTTGAAGTTGCCGCCGGTCAGGCGTACGGCAAGCGGGATGCCGTTGGCATCGCAGATCACGTGATGCTTGGAGCCCGGACGTCCTCGGTCGACCGGGCTCCTGCCAGTTTTGGGCCGCCTTTCATGGCCCGGATATGGGAGCTGTCGATCACCGCCCGTGACAGGTCGAGACGGTCAGCGGCGCGGAGCTCGGCCAGCATCACCTCGTGCAGGGCCTGCCAGACACCCGCTTCATTCCAGTCGCGCAGTCGTCTCCAGCACGTCATGCCCGACCCGAAGCCCAGCTCGGCCGGCAGCCACTCCCACCGGATCCCGGTGTAGAGGACGAACAGAATCCCGCACAGCACCTGACGATCATCCAGAGCCTTCCGGCCCGGATACCGATGCCGGCGCTGCCGCACCGGCAGCAGAGGCCTGATGCGAGCCCATAACTCGTCGTCCACCACCCACGGCTGAGGATCGCGCTTGCCCACGCACACCCAACGGCGTCACCCAGTCAGAGGACACGCTCAGCCCATTTTGTTAGGAGTTCTAAGGCAGGCGGGCATGGGAGCGCAAACAGCGATGACGTCCAGCTGCCTGCCGCGGGCCGGGCGGTCCGCTTGGCGGCGGCGGCACACTTCACCAAGGAGCCCTCTGTTGTCGAAGAAGAACGATCCTGCTGTGCGTGCGGTTCAATCGGAGCGGGACTACGTGTCCTCCTTGTATGCACTGCTCGCCGACCGTGTGTCCGAGGCGCGAGCACAGCGAGCCAGCGTGCTGAAGGCCCCGGCGGAAAGCGCCGGGGAGGCATACGAGAGGGAGATTGCCGCAGAGCGTCTGGCCAAGGAAATCGGACGGCTGGAGGGCGCCGAAAGGGGGCTGGTCTTCGGGCGCATCGACTGGACAGACGGCACGGCCCTGCGCCTCGGACGGATCGGCCTGCATACGGAGGAGGATGACCTGCCCCTGCTCGTGGACTGGCGCGCAAACGCGGCGCGGCCCTTCTACGAGGCGACACCAGTCCACCCGGTGGGCTTGCGGCGGCGCCGGCACCTGCGTCTCGAGGAGCGCACGGTCATCTCGGTGAGTGACGAACTGCTGGACGGGACCGCCCCGACCGACGAGGACGTCGTGGGCGACGGCCCGTTGACCGAGGCTCTGTCGGCACGGCGGACGGGCAGGGTGCACGCGGCCGTCGCGACACTGCAGGCCGAGCAGGACGAGATCGTCCGCTCCGCCCACCGCGGGGTGACCGTGGTGCAGGGCGGGCCCGGGACCGGCAAGACAGTGGTCGCCCTGCACCGGGCGGCCTATGTCCTGTACGCGTTCCCGCGCGCCGCGGAAGAGGGTGTCCTGGTGGTGGGCCCGAACGCCCGGTTCCTCGACTACATCTCGCATGTCCTTCCGTCACTCGGAGAGAATGACGTCGTTCTGGCGACCTGCCAGGAACTGGCCGGAGTGTCCACGGACACGGCAGACCCGTTCGATACGGCGCGCCTCAAGGGCAGCTCCGACCTCGCGGATGCCCTGGCCGGTCTGCTGCGCGTCCACCAAGCCCCCACAGGTGACTTCACCGTGTGGGTCGGACAGGAACTGGTCCGCCTCTCCGGCGAGGAAGTCGCCGCGGCCCGCGAGGGTGCCGTGGCAGCCGTATCGGGGCACAACCCCGCGCGCCAGGTGTTCAAGGAGCTGTTGGTCGACGCCGTGACCGACGGGATGCAACGCGACATGGGCGACCTGCTCGAACAGATCGACGCCGATGCCGAGAGGATGACGGGCATCAACCTCGACCGGTTCACGGGGGCCGCCCAGCGCCGTGCAGAAGGTGCGGCCGACCCGGGCCCGGTCCATGAGCTGGACTTGGACGCCATCCGAGCCGATCTCCTCGACGACGCCGGCGTCGACCGGGCGGTCGAGGTGTTGTGGCCGCGGCTGGCACCCGGTGACCTGGTGCAGGCACTCCTGACGAACGCCGGCGCTCTCGCCGAGCGCCTGCCCCGCCTTACCGCCCAGGAGAGGTCCCTCCTGCTGCGCGCTCCGCACGACCCGTGGACCGATGCCGATGTGCCGTTGCTGGACGAGGCGGCGAGCCTGGTCGACGGCCTTCCCGAGCGGACGTACGGGCACGTCGTCGTCGACGAGGCGCAGGAACTGACCGCCATGCAGTGGCGGATGATCGTCCGCCGCTGCCCGGCAAGGGCGATGACGCTGGTGGGTGACTTCGCCCAGGCAGGCCCGGTCGCGACAGCACGCGACTGGAAGGAAGCACTGAGCCCCCACGTCGGACCGCGGTTCACACTGCACAACCTGACCGTCAGCTACCGTACCACGCAGGAGATCCTGGAGAGCGTCCGGGATCTGCTCCTGGGGATCGCGCCGGACCAGAAGCCCACACGGTCACTGCGAAGCGGTGAGAGCCCTCGCGCCGTGACCACACGTCCGGACGGGTTGGTCAGCGCCGTCGCCCAGGAAGTCCGCGCCCAGAGCAGCGCGTACCCGGGCGAGCTTCTGGGAGTGATCTGCGCGGACACTAGTACTGCTCCGCGGAAGTTCGTGGAGGGGTGTTGATCAGGCGGCCTTGAGCGGTGTGCCTTCGTAGGTCCATCGGTAGGGCTGGGCGGTCTCGTTGTGCCCGATGACGTATGCCTCCAGTTTCTCGATCAGGTCGTCGCGGCTGGTGAAGTCGCCATGCCGCACGACCCGGCGGGTGAGGGCGGAGAAGAACAGCTCGACCTGGTTGAGCCAGGAGGCGTGCGGCGGGGTCCAGCGGACGTGCCAGCGCGGGTGCGCGGCCAGCCACGCCTTGGTGTGCTTAGCGGTGTGGGGGGAGCCGTTGTCGAGAACGACGTGGATCTCCTTGCCAGGAGCGATCGCCCGGTCGAGCTGGTCCAGGAAGGCGGTGAAGGTCGCCGCGTTGTTGCGGGCGATCACCTCGGTGAGGACCTCACCGGTACGAACGTCGAGAGCGGCGACGAGGGAGGCGGTGCCATCACGCCGGTACTCGAACTCCTGCCGGGCGGGTTCACCGGGGCGTGCGGGACGACCGGGATAGCGGCGTGAACGGGCGGCGATCGCGGTCTTCTCGTCGATGGAGAGCACCCCCGCCCCCTCCGGCGGATCAAGGTAGAGGGCGCACACTGCGGACGCTCGCTGCCAGAAGTCGGGGGTGTCCCGGCGGGTGAGCCAGCCACGGACCTTGTGCGGCTTCAGGTCCAGACCGGCCAGGATCCGGCCGACTTGGGAGGCGGAGACCGACACCAAGCAGGCACCGGCCACGCGCTGGGCGACGGCCCGGTGCGACCAGGTCCCCTCCGGATGCGGCGGCATGCTGGTTGCTGTGGCCACGATCGCCACGCGGACCTCGGGCCCGTAGATCTTCGGCCGCCCCGACCGTTCGGCGTCCCGCAGGCCGTCCGGGCCCAGTGCGGCGAACCGCCCGCGCCACTTGCGCACCGTGTTCACGCTGACCTCGAGCTCCCTGGCGATCGCGCCATTGGCGAGTCCGTCCGCCGCCGCGAGGACGATCCGGGCCCGCAGCACCGCCCGCATCTCGGACTTCGCCGAGGCCACCGTCCGCACCAGCCGCTCGCGGACCCGCGAATCGATCGCCACCGCCACCGCTGTCCCTGCCCGTCGCCCACCCTCCACGGCCAACGATCATGGCGGGCCGCCGCCGCACCCGGCAGGATGGGCCCGTGCCGAAGAACCCCCCGGAAGCGATGCAGCACCACCTGCGCCAGCGTCTGAACCGCCACGCCCGCGAAGGCTGGCCCCACATAGACGCCATCACGGTCCGCTTCCGCACAGGATTCGCCTACGTGGCAGCCGAGTTGCCCGGCGAGCGGAGCCTGCCGCTTTGCCGACTGCGCTTCACCGGCGTGCTGCACACCTGGGGCTTCGCCCTCTATCTGGCCAGCAGCGACAGCTACCGGGACAACATCCTGCCCAGCGGACTGCCGGCCGGCTCCCCGGAGGAAGCCCTCGACTGCGCAGGCGACCTCTACCTCAACGCTCTCGCGCCGGCCATCCGGGTGCCGGCAGGACTCGTTGTCCTCGTCGGCCCACCGGCCTCGGGTAAGACCAGCTTCGTTCGGGCACTGATCGCGAGCCGGCAGATCGACGCGGAAGCCGTGGTGTCCAGCGACGAGATCCGCGCGGAGCTTTTCGGCACCTCACCCGCGCAAGCGGAATCCGACGCGGCGGACGCACGAACGTTCGAGGAACGTGACCGCAGGATCGTCGCCAGGCTCGCCACCGGACACAGCGCAGTCGCCGAGTCAACGAACGTCACACCGCAGGCACGCGCACGACTCATCGCCATCGCCAGGCGCTTCAACGCCCCGGTGACCATGCTGCGATTCAACCCCGACGTCACCGACCTCCTCCAGCAGTACACCGAGCGAGGCCGCACGGACCTCACCGCCGCGGACGTCCGTGCCTACGCCGCCATCATGACCCGGGACGCCAGTGCCGACCAGCTCCGCTCCGAAGGCGCAACCACCGTCCACGATGTCCCCGGACGCCGCCAAGCGACCACGCCCGCCGAAGCCGCCGCGCGCTTCTCCTTCGCCTGACACATCCGACGTGTCCAGACCTGCCTTCCGACAACCCCTCCACGAACTTCCGCGGAGCAGCACTAGGATGGGCGAGCTGACGGCCCAGGGCATCGCTCACCACGCACGCATCGTGCCGGCGTCCGAAGCACGCGGTCTGGAATTCGACGGGGTCGTCGTCATGAACCCCGAGGAGATCATCACGAACCGCCCCGGCGGGGAAAGGGACTTGTACGTAGCCCTGACCCGGGCCACCAAGCGCCTCTGCACCATCGCCGTCCAGTCCGCCTGAAGACTTGGCGCCCGCGTCGTTGCCGCGAACGCACTCCGCGGGGTACAGACTCCGGCTCGCGCCGGGGGGCTGCTCCAGGACTGCCTCCCGTCCACGGTGTACGCGTTGCCGGGGTCCGGGCCCAGGCGGTCGGGGCCGGATGCGGTCGCTCATCCGGCGATGGCGAGGTTGTGCATGAGGGCGATGCCGAGCATGGCGTGGTGGACTCCCTCGTCGTGGAGGCGGCAGTCGCGGAGGATCTTCCAGGTCTTGAAGCGGGCCAAGGCATGGAAGACGCGGGTGGGTGCCTGCATGCAGGACGTGTGGCGGGTCTGCTTCGGGTCGGGCAGTCCTCCGCCTTGGCGAAGGCGGTGCGGCAGGACGAATCCGGTGCCCGGGCAGCCGCCGTCGGCCGTGGCCATGGTCGTGCCGACGGAGGCCTCGGCGCCGGACTCCGCCGATGCGTTGCAGTCGTTGCGGTGTCCGGCGGGGGGCCGGCCGACCACGATGACCAGGCGGGTGTCGGCGTCGATGACGACCTGGCGGCTGGTGGACAACCGGCAGTTCCCCGACCGGGCGGCGGTGGTGGTGGATTTGTGGGCGGGGACCAGGGTGCCGTCCACGATGAGCACGGTGTCCTTGCCGAACCGTTTGCGGGGCTGGAGCGCAAGCATCGGCCCGAGGTGGTCGATGATGCGGGCCGCGGCCGACTTGGACACTCCGAAAAGCGCCGCGATCTGGCGCATGGTGAGGTTGGTGCGCCAGTACGTCGCGACCAGCAGTGCCCGGTCTCTGGCGCGACGGTCCGTCACGGCACCCGACCAGGCAGGTGGTGACGCCGCCTCGAAGCGCGCGTCAATGATTGCTCTGACGGCACGTGAACAACAGGTACTGCGTCTGATTGCGGAGGGGCAGAACAACCGGCAAGTCGCCGGATCGCTGCGCATCTCTGAGCATGGGGTCAAACGCACGGTCGGCATCATTCTGGCCAAGCTCAACTGCCCGAATCACACTCTTGCGGTTGTCCGGGCCGTGGAGTCGGGGCTCCTCGCTGTGTGAGGTGTCGACCCGTTGACGAAGGTCTGTCCGCCCCTGTGACAGGACGTCCGGCCGCGCCCTACCGAGGGGGCGGCGTGGGTGTTGAGCCCATCGCTCCTGCGTGTCGGCGGGTGACTGCATGATTGGCCGGACACCCCGCACAGCGCAGCCGGACGAGGGCGTGGGCGGTGCGGGGTGCGGGGTGGTCAGACGGGGAGGCCTGTGGGTTCCTTGATGCGTTTCATGATGATCTGGGAGTTGACCTCCGTGACGCCCGAGAGGGCTGTCAGCTGTTCGATCCAGAGGCGTTCGTACGCGCGCAGGTCCGCGACCGCGATGCGGAGCAGGCAGCCCGGGCTGCCGAAGAGGCGGTAGGCCTCGATGACGTCCGGGATGTCCTGCAGGGCGGCCTCGAAGGCCTCGACCGCCTCGCGGTCCCGGCGCACCTCGACCGAGACGAGCACTTCGAAGCCGCGGCCCACCGCCTCCGGGGAGATCACCGCGCGGTAGCCCTGGATCACCCCGTCCTGTTCGAGCTGGCGTACGCGGCGCATGCACGGGGACGGGGTCAGGCCCACGCGCTGGGCCAGCTCCTGGTTGCTGAGGCGGCCGTCGGCTTGGAGCTCACGCAAGATATCTCTGTCAATCGCGTCCATGGCGCAATTATCGCTTGGTGAATGTTACGGGAGGGGAGAAAGAAGCAATCGCGTTGCGCGTAGATCTCTCTATCATTGCCGGGTTCCGCACGCGTGTGCGGGGCCTCACTCTCGTATGCGCGCACGATGGAAGGCGGCCACGGCCATGGGACGGATCGTCGTCATCAGCACCGGCGGAACCATAGCCAGCCGCTGGCAGGGCTCCGGTTTCGCGGCGGAAGCCGACGGCCAGGAGGTCGTCGCCACGGCGCCGCTTCCCGAGGGCGTGACCGTCGAGCTGGTCGACCTGTTCAGCGTGAACAGCCCCCGGCTCACCACCGCCCACCAGCTGACGCTGCTGCGTACCGTGCACGAGGTGCTTGCCGACCCGGGTGTGGACGGCATCGTCGTCACGCACGGCACCGACACCCTGGAGGAGAGCGCTTTCCTCGTCGACCTGCACCACCACGACGCACGCTCCGTGGTGTTCACCGGTTCGCAGCGGCCCATGGGCACGGCCGACGGTGACGGGCCGGGGAACCTGTACGACGCCCTGCTCACCGCGGCGAACACGCGCGGGCTCGGCGTGCTGATCGCCTTCGCGGGGCGGCTGCACGCCGCCCGCGGCACGGTGAAGACCCAGGCTGTGGACCTGGACGCGTTCGCCGACCCCTCGAAGGAACTGCTCGGGAAGATCGGCTACGGCAAGGTCACCATGCTGCGTACGCCGCAGCGGCCGGCGGCGCTGGCGCTGCCGGCCATGCCGGAGGTTCCGCCGCGGGTGGACATGGTCATGCACCACGCCGACGGGGACCCGGTGCTGCTGAACGCGGCGGTCGAGGCGGGGGCGCGGGGGATCGTGCTGATCGGGACCGGTGCGGGGAATGCGACGCCGGAGATCGTGGAGGCGGTCAGGGATGCGGTGGCCCGGGGGGTACTGGTCGCGTTGACCACGCGGGTGGTGGCCGGGCCGGTGACCGAGATCTACACGCACGGCGGTGCGGTGGACCTGGTGGCGGCCGGGGCCGTGCCGACCGGGACGCTGCGGGCCGGGCAGGCGCGGATTGCCGTGCTGGCCGCGTTGCTCGCGTCTCACGAGGTGGGGGAGCGGACGCGGGTGCTGCGTGAGGTGTTGGCTGCGGGTGGGTCGGTGCTCGTCGACGCGTGATCCCTCCGGGGGGCGGGGTACGGGCTCGGCTGCGCCGGGCTTGGCCCTGGGGGCGGGGGTTCGGCTGCGCGCCGAGGCCCTCGGGGCTCCGCCCCGGACCCCGCGCCTCAAACGCCGGCGGGGCTGAATATGTGACCCCGCGTCTCGAACGCCGGCGAGGCTGATCATCCGGCTTCGCGCCTTGAACCCCGGCGGGGCTGGGAGTGGGGCCCGGCTTGGGCGCGGGGTGAACCTGCGGGTCGGCTGCCGGGGCTCCGCCCCGGACCCCGCGCCTCAAACGCCGGCCGGGCTGGTTGTGCGGCCCTGCGCTGCGAGCGCCGGCGGGGCTCCGCCCCGGACCCTGCGCCTCAAGCGCCGGCGGGGCTGATCATGTGGCCCCGCGCCCCTAACGCCGGCCGGGCTGGGAATGGGGGCCCCCGGGGGCTCTGCTGCGGCCCCGCGCCCCCAACGCTGTCGGGTCTTGTCAGGTCGTGTCGGCCCGGGGCTCGTCCGTCGGGGGTGGCGGGGTGGTGAAGGCTGACAGGAGTTGGTCCGCCGCCGAGGTGGGGGTGGTGGTGCCCGTGCGGACGGCGGATTCCAGGGTGGGGGTCAGGGCGCGGACTGCGGGGTGGGCGCGGAGGCGTTCCAGGAGTTCTTCGCGGACCATCGACCAGGTCCACTCCACCTGCTGCGCCGCCCGCTTCGCGGCCAGGCGGCCGCCCGCTTCGAGCAGGGTGCGGTGCTGTTCCAGGCGGTTCCAGACCTCGTCGAGGCCGGACGATTCGCGGGCGCTGCACGTCAGGACCGGGGGGGTCCAGGCGGCGTCGGCAGGGTGCATCAGGCGCAGCGCGCCCGCCAGTTCGCGGGCCGCCGCCTTGGCGTCCCGTTCGTGCGGGCCGTCGGCCTTGTTGACGGCGAGGACGTCCGCCAGTTCCAGCACGCCCTTCTTGATGCCCTGGAGCTGGTCCCCCGTACGCGCCAGCGAGAGCAGGAGGAAGGAGTCGACCATGCCGGCGACCGTGGTCTCCGACTGGCCGACGCCGACCGTCTCGACGAGGACCACGTCGTAGCCCGCCGCCTCCATGACGATCATCGACTCCCGGGTGGCTTTCGCGACGCCGCCCAGCGTCCCCGCCGAGGGGGAGGGGCGGACGAACGCCGCCGGGTCCACCGACAAGCGCTCCATCCTGGTCTTGTCGCCCAGGATGGAGCCGCCCGTGCGCTTGGACGACGGGTCCACGGCGAGCACCGCCACGCGGTGGCCGAGCCCCGTCAGCATCGTGCCGAACGCGTCGATGAAGGTGGACTTGCCCACCCCCGGCACCCCGCTGATGCCGATCCGGCGCGCCCGGCCCGCGTGCGGCAGGAGCTGCGTCAGCAGCTGCTGCGCCAGGACCCGGTGCTCGGCGCGGGTGGACTCGACGAGGGTGATCGCGCGGGCGATGTGGGCGCGCTTGCCGTCGAGCACGCCTTTGGCGTACGCGTCGACGTCGATCTTCGGGGGCATCCGCGCGGCCGCCTACAGCTCGTGGCCCAGATCCGCGGCCAGCCGCGTCACCAGGTCGTGCGCCGCGTCCGGGATCACCGTGCCGGGCGGGAAGACGGCGGTGGCGCCCATCTCCAGCAGCGTGGGGACGTCGGCCGGCGGGATGACACCGCCCACCACGATCATGATGTCCTCGCGGCCCTCCTCCGCCAGCTGCTCGCGCAGCGCCGGTACGAGGGTCAGGTGGCCGGCCGCCAGGGAGGAGACACCCACCACGTGCACGTCCGCCTCGACGGCCTGGCGGGCCACCTCCGCCGGGGTCTGGAACAGCGGGCCGACGTCCACGTCGAAGCCCAGGTCGGCGAAGGCGGTCGCGATGACCTTCTGGCCGCGGTCGTGCCCGTCCTGGCCCATCTTGGCGACCAGGATGCGCGGACGGCGGCCCTCCGCCTCCTCGAACCGGTCCACGAGCGCACGGGTGCGCTCCACCGACGGCGACTCGCCTGCTTCGTTGCGGTACACACCGGAGATCGTACGGATCTGGCTGGCGTGCCGCCCGTACACCTTCTCCAGGGCGTCCGAGATCTCACCGACGGTGGCCTTCGCGCGCGCCGCGTCCACCGCGAGCGCCAGCAGGTTGCCCTCGCCGCTGCCGGCCGCGTTCGTCAGCGCCCGCAGGGTGTCCTGGGTGACGGCCTCGTCCCGTTCCTCGCGCAGCCGGCGCAGCTTCGCGATCTGCTGGGCGCGTACGGAGGAGTTGTCGACCTTGAGGACGTCGATGGCCTCGTCGCTCTCCACGCGGTACTTGTTGACGCCGATCACCGGCTGGCGGCCGGAGTCGATGCGCGCCTGGGTGCGGGCCGCGGCCTCCTCGACGCGCAGCTTCGGGATGCCCGCGTCGATGGCCTGCGCCATGCCGCCGGCCGCCTCGACCTCCTCGATGTGCTGCCAGGCGCGGCGGGCGAGGTCGTAGGTCAGCTTCTCCACGTACGCGCTGCCGCCCCAGGGGTCGATCGAGCGGCAGGTGCCCGACTCCTGCTGGAGGAGGAGCTGGGTGTTGCGGGCGATGCGCGCCGAGAAGTCCGTCGGCAGGGCGAGCGCCTCGTCGAGGGCGTTGGTGTGCAGCGACTGGGTGTGGCCCTGGGTCGCCGCCATCGCCTCGATGCAGGTGCGGGTGACGTTGTTGAAGACGTCCTGCGCCGTGAGGGACCAGCCGGAGGTCTGCGAGTGGGTGCGCAGGGAGAGGGACTTGGCGTTCTTCGGGTCGAACTGCTTGACCAGGCGCGCCCACAGCAGCCGGGCGGCGCGCAGCTTCGCGACCTCCATGAAGAAGTTCATGCCGATGGCCCAGAAGAACGACAGGCGCGGCGCGAAGGCGTCCACGTCCAGTCCGACGGCCTGGCCCGCGCGCAGGTACTCGACGCCGTCGGCGAGGGTGTACGCCAGCTCCAGGTCGGCCGTGGCCCCGGCTTCCTGGATGTGGTAGCCGGAGATGGAGATCGAGTTGTACCGGGGCATCTTCTGCGAGGTGAACGCGAAGATGTCGGAGATGATCCGCATCGAGGGCTTCGGCGGGTAGATGTAGGTGTTGCGGACCATGAACTCTTTGAGGATGTCGTTCTGGATGGTCCCGGCGAGCTTGTCGGGGGAGACGCCCTGCTCCTCCGCCGCCACGATGTACAGGGCGAGGACCGGCAGCACGGCGCCGTTCATCGTCATCGACACCGACATCTTGTCCAGCGGGATCCCGTCGAACAGCTGGCGCATGTCGTAGATCGAGTCGATGGCCACGCCCGCCATGCCGACGTCGCCGGTGACGCGGGGGTGGTCGCTGTCGTAGCCGCGGTGCGTGGGCAGGTCGAAGGCGACCGACAGCCCCTTCTGCCCGGCGGCCAGGTTGCGCCGGTAGAAGGCGTTGGACTCCTCGGCCGTGGAGAATCCCGCGTACTGCCGGATCGTCCAGGGCTGGTTGACGTACATCGTCGGGTACGGGCCGCGCAGGTACGGGGCCACGCCCGGGTACGTCGCCAGGAAGTCCAGGCCCTCCAGGTCCCGCCCGGTGTAGAGCGGCTTCACGCCGATGCCCTCGGGGGTCTCCCACACGAGGTCGTCGGGGGCGGCGCCGGTGGCCTCCTTGACGGCGGCGCGCCACTGGTCCTCGGAGCCGGCCGAGGGGCCGCCGCCGTCCAGTGCGAGCCCGGAGAAATCGGGGATGCTGCTCAAGACGTCACTCCCATCCGGTCGAGTACCGAGGACAGCACCTCGACGGCGTCGCAGCCGGCGAAGACGTACGCGTCCACCGCTTCCGCGGCAGTGCCGGGCTTGCCCGCGAGGAACACCGTGCTCGCTCCTGCCGCGCGCAGGGCCGCGGCCACCTCGGCGGCCTGCTCCCCGTACAGCGCGTCACTGGAGCAGAGCACGGCCGTGCCGTCCGCGCCGCTCGCCGCATAGGCTTCCGCGGCCGAGTCCGGGGTCACGGACACCGGGTCGTGGACGGCCTCGATGCCGCCCGCCTGGAACAGGTTCGAGGCGAAGGTCGCCCGCGCGGTGTGCGCGGCTGCCGGACCCAGTGCGGCGAGGAAGATCCGCGGCCGGGCCCCGGTGGCCGCCAGGTGCGCGTCGCTGCGGGCGCGCAGTGCTTCGTAGGCCTCGTCGCGCCGGACGCGGGGCAGACCGCCGACGGGTCCTGCGGGGGCGGGCTCGCGCACGACCGGCTTCTCCGCGAGCAGCGGGAACTCGCTGACCCCGGTGACGGGTTCGCGGCGCCGGGCCAGCTCCTTCGAGCGGGCGGCCCAGGTGGTGGCGAGGCGTTCGGCCACCAGTCCCGAGCGCAGGGCGGTGGCCAGGCCGCCCGCCTTCTCCACCGTCTGGAAGAAGTCCCAGGCGGCGTGCGCGAGTTCGTCGGTGAGGCGCTCCACGTAGTACGAGCCGCCGGCCGGGTCGATCACGCGGGCCAGGTGCGACTCCTCCACCAGGATGGTGGAGGTGTTGCGGGCGATGCGGCGCGCGAAGGCGTCAGGCAGGCCCAGTTCGTGGTCGAAGGGCAGGACGGTCACGGAGTCCGCGCCGGCCACGCCCGCGGCCATGCAGGCCACGGTGGTACGCAGCATGTTCACCCACGGGTCCCGGCGGGTCATCATCACCGGGGAGGTCACGGCGTGCTGGCGCTGGGCGCCGGACTCCGGGGCCCCGCAGGCCTCGGCGACACGGGCCCACAGCCGGCGGGCTGCGCGCAGCTTGGCGATGGTGAGGAACTGGTCCGCGGTGGCGGCGTAGCGGAACTCCAGCTGGCCCAGTGCCGCTTCGACGCCGAGTCCGGCCGCGGTCAGGGCCCGCAGGTAGGCGACGCCGGTGGCCAGGGAGAGGCCCAGCTCCTCGGCCGCGGAGCCGCCGGCCTCGTGGTAGGGCAGCGCGTCCACGGCGAGGGCGCGGATCCCCGGGTATCCGGCGGAGGCGGTCTCGGCCAGCGCGACGGCTTCGGCGAGGTCCAGGGCCTCGCCGGTCCGGGCCTCGTGGCCCAGCGGGTCGGCTCCGAGGCAGCCCCGTGCCGCTTCAGGCGCGACCTCGCGGTCGGCGTACAGGCGCAGCAACGCCCGGGCGGCGGCCGCGTATTCGGCGCCGGCGTCGAGCGAGACGGGAGCGAGGTCGAGGTAGACGCCGTCCAAGGCGCGCGGGAGCGCGTCGACGGGGAGCCCGTCCCGGCCCAGGGTGAGCCAGAGCGAGGTCACCCCGTTCTCCAGGTCGGCGAGGACGGCCTCGTTCACCCGTACGGGATCGCTGCCGAGGTGGCGCTGGCGTACGTCCCAGCCGTCGGCGGCGCTCCCCTCGGCCCGGCCGCCGCGGACGAAGGGGGCCGAACCGGGGAAGCCGGTGTCGGCCGCGGTTGCGGGTGCGGTGTAGAGCGGGCGGGTGGTGAGCCCGTCCTCGAGCGTGGTGGACAACGCGTCTTCTGCGGCCTCGCCGGTTGCTTCCTTGCCCGACTTGCGCAGCACGCCTTCTACCAGGCGCTGCCACTGCTCATGCGTCGCGTCAGGGAACTCGGCGGCCAAGGAGAGCCCGTCGTCAGGCAGGACCGTCATGGCTCGAATGCTAGGGGGGTGCCCGGGCAACAACCAGAACCACCGGATGTGATCTCCCCCTCTCATGTGAGGTGGGAGGGGTCACGGAAGAGCGGAACGAGCCGTACTGCCGCTGCCGCGCCCGGGAGCACGGCGGGTCCGGCGTACGGTCCCACGATCCGCTCCGGAGCGCTGTGCACCCGGGAGAGGGCCGCGGCGGCCTCGCGGATCTCGGCGAGGTAGCCGTCGTGGAGCACGCTCGACAGCTCGGTGACCACCATGACCGCCGGGTTGAACACGTCCAGGAGCAGGGCGGCGGCCCGGCCGACGGCGCGGGCGCGTTCGCGCAGCAGCCGGTCGGCGCGCGGGTCGCCGGTGGCGGCGGCGTCCACGAGCATCGGGACCGACGGGTCGGGGACGATGGCGCGGCGGACGGCCTCGGCGCCGAGCGCGGTGTCGGAGGCGGTCGCCTGGAGGCAGCCCGTACGGCCGCACGCGCAGGGAGCCTGCGAGCCCGGCACCGGGAGGTGCGCGACGTCGCCGGCGGCCGCGCCGGGGCCCTGGTGCACGGCGCCCTCGGTGCCGAAGGCGGCGTCGACGACGTTGCCGATGAAGAGGTGCACGAGGCTGCGGCGGGCCTCCGGACGGCCGAAGAGGATCTCGGCGTGGGCGACGGCGCGGGCATGGTTGTCCACGGACACCGGCAGGCCCAGTGCGCGTTCCAGTGCGGCGGCGAGCGGCACGTCCCGCCAGCCGAGCGCCTCGTGCCGCACCACGGTCCCGTCGCCGGGCCGCACCCAGCCGCCGAGGGCGGCCCCGATGCCGAGCAGCGGCCGGCCGGTGTCGAACGCGCGCAGGAAGCGGCCCAGCTGTTCGGCGATGTCACGGCAGAGTGCGGGGTCGCGGGGGTCGCGGTGCGGGAAGGACCGGCGGGCCAGGAGGCGCCCGCGCAGGTCGACGAGGCTGAACGTGGACTGGGGCACCCCGACGTGCAGTCCGGCGGCCACCGGCCCGCCGACCGCCCCGGTGTGCAGGTCGAGGGGGATCCGCGGGCGTCCCACGCCTGCGGCCGGTCCGGGCAGCTCGCGCAGCAGGCCGGACCGGAGCAGCCCGGTGGCCTGCCGGGACACGGCCGCGGGGCTGAGCCCGCACAACCCGGCGATCCCGCTCCGCGCGACCGGACCGTGCTCCAGCACCGTCCGCAGCACGGAGGCGGCGTTGGCGGCGGCCCTGCTGTCACCGGCCATGCGCGTCACGGGGCCTCCTCGGTGGACGTGTTCCCCCGATCATGCCGGACCCCGGCCGGGCACCCGGCGGCAACCGCCCCGGGGGCGGCGCCTGCGGCGGGGGCACCGGCCCGGCCCGGGGCGCGGGGCGGCGCCGTACGAGGGCGGGGCGTGGCAGGGGCGTTGCGGGACCGTGAAATCCGGCCATGGTTTTCGGCCGTCCCCCGGCCGGCCGGGCGCTTCTGGTACGGGCGGGAAAGACCAGGTCAGCGGCGGTGTACGGGGTCGGGCGGGAGCCCTTCCCGGCAGGTGCGGCGGGGGCGCTGGCGGGGGTTGACCGGGAGCGGGGGCGCTGACAGGCTCCGAGCCATGTCCGCGATCGAGTACCTCGCCCCGCGGCTCCACACCCCCGGCGGCCCCTGTACGGCGCCGCTCCGGTGTCCGGGCCGCTGTCCGGCCCTGCGCCGCGCCTGAGCTCCGCCGCGCCTCCGGGCGCCGATGCCCGTGACCTGCCGGGCCGTCCGCCGGCGCCGCCGGCACCGGGGAACCTCCGCGCCCCCGGTCCCGGCGTCCACCGGAGCGTCCACCGCATCCGCACCCGTATCCGCATCCGCACCCGTATCCACGGCACCCGCATCCGCGGTACTCGCCACCACGGCTGCCGTGGGTACGGCATCCGCACCCACGGCAGCCGCGAATGACGGCCGCCGCACCCACGGCGTCCGCGCCGCACCGCCACACCACCGCACCGCGCACGACCGCACCGTCACACCACCGCACCGCGCTCGACCGCACCCCCTCCTGCCGTACCCGCATTTCTTCCGCTGCGGAAATAAATACCGCAGCCCTGCCCGAGGAGTACCCATGGCCACCGCCACCCAGACCGCACCCCCCACCGCGTCCACCGTTACGAAGATCGGCGGCCGTATCGGCGCCGAGATCGGCGGCGTGCGGCTCGGCGGGGACCTCGCCCCCGAGACCGTCGCCGAGGTCCGCGCCGCGTTCCTCGCCCACAAGGTCGTCTTCTTCCGCGGCCAGGACCACCTCGACGAGGCGGGCCACGAAGCCTTCGCCCAGCTGCTCGGCGCCCCGGTCGCGCACCCCACCGTCCCCTCCGCCGACGGGCGCTACGCCCTCGGCATCGACTCCCACCACGGCGCCCGCGCCAACCAGTGGCACACCGACGTCACCTTCGTCCCCGCCTACCCCGCCTTCTCCATCCTGCGGGCCGTCACCATCCCCCCGTACGGCGGCAACACCCTGTGGGCGAACACCGCGACCGCCTACTCCCACCTCCCGGCGCCGCTCCGCGCCCTCGCCGACAGCCTGCGCGCCGTCCACTCCAACGCCTACGACTACGCAGCCCTGCGGCCCGACGCGCTTCCCGAGGCGCTGGCCGAGTACCGCGAGGTGTTCACCTCCACCGAGTTCCTCACCGAGCACCCGGTGGTCCGCGTCCACCCCGAGACCGGCGAACGCACCCTGCTGCTCGGCAACTTCGTGCAGCGGATCAGCGGGCTGACCGGCCGCGACTCCCGCGCCCTCCAGGACCTCTTCCAGTCGCACATCGAAAGTCCCGAGAACACCGTCCGCTGGCAGTGGCGCGAGGGCGACGTCGCCATCTGGGACAACCGCGCCACCCAGCACTACGGCGTGGACGACTCCGACGAGCACGAGCGCACCCTGCGCCGGGTCACCGTCGACGGTGACGTCCCGGTCGGCCCCGACGGGGTCCCCTCCCGGCTGATCAGCCCGGAGAGCGTTCCGGACCCTGCCTTCGGCATCGCCTCCGGCGCCTCCACCACGGCGCCCGAAGCCGCCTGACCGCCGCTTGCGGCCCGGCCGGGCGGCTTCGGGCCTACCGGCCTAGCGCCTCCCGGCCTACCGCTTCCCGGCCTACCGCCTGCCGGCCAACCGGCCGGCCCGGCCCCCGGCCGTCCGGGCCCTGCACGTCTGAGCGGCCCCCCGGCCGTCCGCCCGGCCCCGTCCGCCCGGACCTTGCACGTCCGAGCGGCCGGCCGGCCGGCTGTCCGCCGGGCCCGGCTGCCGCGGCTGTTGCCCTCCCCGCGGCGGCCCGCCCGCGCCCCGCCTCCGTACGCCTTCCAAGGAGCCCCCGTGCCCCGCTTGCTCGCCATCACCGGAAGCCCCTCCGCCCACTCCCGCACCGCTGTCGTCGCCGACCACGTCCTGCGCCGCCTCTCCCACGCCGGGTTCGAGGCCTCGCACCTGTCCGTGCGCGAACTGCCCGCCGCCGACCTCCTCTCGGCCCGCCGCGGCGAGCCGGAGATCCGCCGGGCGCTGGAAGCCGTCGCCGCCGCCGACGGGATCGTCGTCGCGACCCCGGTCTACAAGGCCTCCTACACGGGACTCCTCAAGGCCTTCCTCGACCTGCTGCCGCAGGACGGCCTCGCCGGGAAGACCGTCCTGCCCCTGGTCACCGGCGGCAGCCTGGCCCACGTCCTGGCCATCGACTACGCGCTGCGCCCCGTGCTCGCCGCGCTCGGTGCCCGGCACGTCACGGCCGGCCGGTTCGTCCTGGACTCCTCCGTGGAGCGCGGCGCCGGCCCCGACCGGCTGCGGCCCGAGGCCGAACTCGACCTCTTCCAGGCCGTCGACGAGTTCGCCGAGGCCCTGCGCGCCGTCCCGCTCCCCGCGCTCACCGCGACCCCCTAGCCCACCGTCCCCGCCCCAACCCCCGGCCCCGTACGCACCGACAAGGAACCGCCATGCCCGCAGCCTTCACCCCGACCACCACCTCCCGACGCCAGTTCCTCGCCCTGCTCGGCATCTCGGCGGCCGCGGTGAGCTGCGGCACGGCCACCGCCGGCGGATCCGGTTCCGGATCCGGCAAGCAGGTCACCACCCTCAAGTACCAGGGCGGAGTGGGCGCCGTGACGCTGCCCGAACTCGCCGCCGACCTCGGATACCTGGGGAACCTCAGCCTGGAGTGGGTCGGCAACACCATCAGCGGCCCGCAGGACATCCAGTCCGCCGCCACCGGACAGACCCACTTCGGCGGGGCCTTCAACGGTGCGGTCGTCAAACTCGCCGCGGGCAACGCACCCGTCAAGGCCGTCATCTCGTACTACGGCTCCGACAAGGACACCAACCTGGGCTACTACGTCCTGGAGGACAGTCCGCTGCGTTCGGCCCGCGACCTCATCGGCAAGAAGGTCGGCATGAACACCCTGGGCGCCCACGCCCAGGCCCTCCTGGACATCTACCTCGGCCGCGGGGGCCTCTCCCGCGCCGAGTCCGACAAGGTCGAAGCCCTCGTCGTACCGCCCGTCAACACGGAGCAGTCGCTGCGGCAGAAGCAGATCGAGGTCGGCGTCCTCAGCGGGGTGCTGCGCGACAAGGCCGTCGCGGCCGGCGGCATCCGGCCCCTGTTCAGCGACTTCGACCTGCTGGGCGCCTTCAGCGGCGGCACGTACGTGATGACCCAGCGCTTCATCAAGGAGAACCCGGACACCGTACGCACTTTCGTGACGGGCGTCGGCAAGGCCATCGACTGGTCCCGCAGCACGCCCCGCGAAGAGGTCATCGCCCGGATGACGGAGATCGTCAAGAAGCGGGGCCGCAACGAGGACACCTCGACCCTCCAGTACTGGCGCTCGTACGGGGTCGCCGCACCGTCCGGACGGATCGAGGAGAAGGAGTTCCAGCTCTGGATCGACTGGCTCGCGGAGCGCGGCGAGATCAAGAAGGGCCGGCTGCAGGCCGCCGACCTGTTCACCAACGAGTTCAACGGCAGCGGAAAGGGCTGAAGCCCCCATGGCGAAGATCGTGTTCGAGTCGGTCACCAAGACCTTCCCGACGAAGGACAAGAAGGTCACCGGGGAGTTCACCGCCCTCGACGGCATCGACCTGGAGATACAGTCCGGCGAGTTCCTGGTGGTCGTGGGACCCAGCGGGTGCGGCAAGTCCACCCTCCTGGACCTCCTCGGGGGCCTCACCCGGCCCACCTCCGGACGGATCCTGCTCGACGGCAGACCCGTCACGGGGCCGGGCCTGGACCGGGGCATCGTCTTCCAGCAGTACGCCCTGCTGCCCTGGCGCACCGCCCTCGGCAACGTCGAGTTCGGCCTGGAGGCGACCGGGGTGCCCCGGCGGCAGCGGGCCGCCAAGGCACGGGAGTTCCTGGACCTGGTCGGCCTGACCGGTTTCGAGGACCGGTATCCGCACGAGTTGTCGGGCGGCATGCGCCAGCGGGTCGCCATCGCCCGCTCGCTGGCCTACGACCCGGACGTCCTGCTGATGGACGAGCCGTTCGCGGCCCTCGACGCACAGACCCGCGAGTCCCTCCAGGACGAGCTGCGCCGCATCTGGCAGCGCACCGGCAAGACCGTCGTCTTCATCACGCACGGCATCGAGGAAGCCGTGTACCTCGGGCAGAAGGTCGCCGTCATCACCTCCCGCCCCGGCCGCATCAAGGAGGTCGTCCCCATCTCCTTCGACGACCGGGGACCCGGGCTCCAGGGCGAAGACCTGCGCTCCAGCCCGGAGTTCGCCCGCTACCGCCACGAGATCTGGACCCTGCTCCACGACGAGGTGGCCCGCGCCCAGCAACTGGAGAAGGAAGAGGCCTCGGTATGACGATCCGAACCGAAACCCCCGTAACCGCCGCCGGAGCGGTCGCGGCCGGCGCACCGGCTGCCGCACTGGCTGCCGCTCCGGCTGCCGCGGCCGCACCGACGGTCGCACCGGCGGTCTCCCCGGCAGCCGTGCCCGCCGCCGCGTCGGTCGGTGCTCCCGCCGCGGTGTCGGTTGCCGCGCCTGCTGCCGCGCCCGCTGCCGTGCCCGCCGAGGAGCGGAAGCCGCGCCGGAGCAGGCGGGCCCGGGCGAGCGCCCCCGCCCGGACCACATCCTCGGCGGCGGCGACCGTACTGCGCCTGCTGCGCGCCGCCCTGCTCCGGTCGGCTGCGGTCCTCGGCCTCCTCGCGCTGTGGGAGACCGCGCCGCGCCTCCACCTGGTCGACGCCACCTTCCTGCCGCCGGTCAGCGAAGTCGCCGTCGCCTGGTGGGAGCTGCTCGGCGACGGCCAGCTCGGCGAGCACGTCGGCGCCAGCCTCACCCGCTCCTTCGGGGGCTTCGCCATCGCGGTGGTCGTGGCGGTGCCCCTCGGCCTGCTGATCGGCTGGTACCGGCCGGTCGCGGCGTTCCTCGGCCCGCTGCTGGAGCTGTTCCGCAACACCGCGGCCCTCGCCCTGCTGCCGGTCTTCGTCCTGCTGCTCGGCATCGGCGAGACCTCCAAGGTCTCGATCGTGGTCTACGCCTGCGTCTGGCCCATCCTGCTGAACACCATCAGCGCGGTCGGCAACGCCGATCCCACGCTCGTGCGGCTGGCCCGCTCGATGGACCTGTCCACGCCGCGCCTGTTCCAGAAGGTGATCCTGCCCGCCTCCGTGCCGACGATCTTCACCGGCATCCGGCTGGCCGGCGCCGTGTCCATCCTCGTCCTGGTGGCCGCCGAGATGATCGGGGCGAAGGCGGGCCTCGGCTACCTGATCAACGCCTCGCAGTTCAACTTCGCCATCCCGCAGATGTACGCGGGAATCGTCACGATCTCCGCGATCGGCGTGGCCTTCAACCAGATCCTGGTCGCCGTCGAACGCCGCCTCAGCCTCTGGCGCGTACCGGCCTGAGCGCCGCGCACCCCGCTTCCTCAGCTCCTCCCGCCCGTACCCGCCCTCCGCCCGTACCCGCCCTCCGCCCGTGCCCGCCCTCCGCCCGTACGGCGCCCCCGTACGCGCCCGCACGCAGCCCGTTCGCACCCCGTACGCACCGCACGCACCCCAAGGACCCGACATGACTGCTCCCCGGACCCTCCACCTCAACGCCTTCCTGATGAACGCAGGGCACCACGACGCGGCCTGGCGCCACCCGGACAGCAGCCCCGAGCGCGTCACCGACCTGCGGTACTTCCAGGAGCTGGCCCGCACCGCCGAGCGCGGACGGCTCGACTCCATCTTCTTCGCCGACGGGCTCGCGCTCTGGGGCAAGGCCCGCTACAACGCCCTCGGCGGCTTCGAACCGCTGACGCTGCTCTCCGCCATCGCCGCCGTCACCGAGCACATCGGGCTCATCGCCACCGTCTCCACCACCTTCAACGAGCCCTTCCACACCGCCCGCAAGTTCGCCTCGCTCGACCACATCAGCGGCGGCCGGGCCGGCTGGAACATCGTCACCTCCGGCACCGTCGACGAAGCCCGCAACTTCAACCGCGACGAGCACCTCGCCCACGCCGTGCGCTACGAGCGGGCCCGAGAGTTCCTGGAGGTCGCCACCAAGCTCTGGGACAGCTGGGAGGACGACGCAATCGTCCTCGACAAGGAGCACGGCATCTACGCCGACACCGACAGGCTGCACCCGGCCGCCCACCGCGGGAAGCACTTCCAGGTCGCCGGCCCGCTCAACGTGCCGCGTTCCCCGCAGGGCCACCCGCTGCTCGTGCAGGCCGGCTCCTCGGAGGACGGCAAGGAGTTCGCCGCCCAGTACGCCGAGGCGGTGTTCACCGCCCAGCAGACCCTGGCCGACGGTCAGACCTTCTACAAGGACCTCAAGTCCCGTCTGGCCAAGTACGGCCGCACCGAAGGGGACCTGCTCGTCCTGCCCGGCATCGCCCCCGTCATCGGATCCACCGAAGCCGAGGCGAAGGCTTTGGAGCAGCAGCTGACCGACCTCCAGGTGCCGGAGTACGGGCTCGCCCAGCTCTCCGGCATGCTCGGCACCGACCTCACGGGACTTCCCCTGGACGGCCCGCTGCCCGACCTCCCCGAGGAGCGGGACATCAACGGCAACAAGAGCCGCTTCACCCTCGTCGCGGAACTGGCCCGGCGCGACGGCCTGACCCTGCGCCAGCTCATCGCCCGGCTCGGCGCGGGCCGCGGACACCGGGTTTTCGCCGGCACCCCCGAGCAGATCGCCGACCAGCTGCAGGAGTGGTTCACCCAGGGCGCCGCCGACGGGTTCAACATCATGGCGCCCGTCCTGCCCACCGGGCTGACCGACTTCGTCGACCACGTCGTGCCGATCCTGCAGCGGCGCGGGCTCTTCCGCACCGAGTACACCGGCCGGACCCTCCGGGAGAACTACGGCCTGCCCCGGCCCGCCAACCGCCATGCGGCGGCCGCCCAAGGCGCCTGACCGATCGGGCGCGGGGCGGGATCGGACCCGTCCGCGCCCGTGGCCTGCCTGCCCCGGCCGGCCGGGCAGGACGCGGCGGGGCAGATCGTCAGACGTTAAGGTCGTCACACCGGCACACCGGCACACCGGCACACCGGCGGACGGTCGGACGGTCGGACGGTCGGACGTTCGGGCAGACAGGCGGTCAGACCGTCAGACCGTCAGACCGTCAGCACGATCTTTCCGCGGGTGCGGCCCGCGGCGCTGAGCTCCCAGGCCTTCGCCGCCTCCGCGAGCGGCAGGGCGTGCGCGATGTTCACGGTGAGCCGGCCCGTGTCCGCGAGGTCGGCCAGGAAGGTGAGGTCAGCGGTGTCGGGGCGGACCCACAGCTGGTGCGCGCCCTGGGCCGCGGCCTCGTGGTCGGCGATGGAGACGACCCGTTCGCGCTGCTTGACCAGGGACTGGAGGAGTCCGATGACGCCGTCCCCGTGGAAGTCGAGGGCCGCGTCGACGCCTTCGGGTGCCAGCGCGCGGATGCGGTCGGCCATGCCCTCGCCGTAGAGGACGGGTTCGGCGCCGAGGGAGCGGAGGTAGTCGTGGTTGTGGGCGCCCGCGGTGCCGATGACGCGCAGGCCGAGGGCGACGGCGATCTGGACGCCGAAGGAGCCGGTGCCGCCGGCCGCCGAGTGGATGACGACGCTCTCGCCGGCCTTGAGGCCCGCGCGCGTGAGCGACTGGTAGGCGGTGAGCCCGGCCAACGGGAGGCCCGCGGCCTGTTCGAAGGTCAGCTCGCGGGGCTTGCGGGCGAGGGTGCGGACGGGGGCGCTGACCAGTTCGGCGTAGGTGCCGAGCTCGACCCACTCCTTGCGGACGTAGCCGTAGACCTCGTCGCCCACGGCGTAGTCGAAGGTGTCCTCGCCGACGGCTTCCACGACACCGGCGACGTCCCAGCCGGGTATGACGGGGTAGCGCACCTCCAGGATCGGGTCGAGGTATCCGGCGGCGACCTTCCAGTCCACCGGGTTGACCCCGGCGGCGCGGACGCGGACGAGTACCTCGCCCGGTCCGACCTTGGGTCGGGGGACCTCAACGAGCGCCAGGTTCGCGGGAGTTCCATAAGCGTTGTACGTGATGGCCTTCATGATCGACACCAACCGGGGCCGGCCGGCGGCTATTCCGTCTCCCACGGAATTCCCGGGGGTTCAGGCCGGCAGGGTGTTGCGGTGCGAGCGGCGGCGGGCCGCACTGAAGAGGGCCTGGATCTGCGCGCCGGACTGCTCCACGTCGTCAAGCGGGCAGGGGAATGCCAGCCGCACATCGCGGTGGCCGCGGCGCTCCTCCAGGCGCAGGGTGAGCCCGTACCGGTCCATCGCGACCGGCAGCGCGCGGAGCACCGTGGCGCTGGGTACGGGCCGGACCAGGCGCAGCAGCAGGGTGACGAGGTCGGGGTGGTCGTCGAGGAGGTGCGTCAGCATGCCGGCCTCGTAGGGGGCGAGGGGGTCGGGGCGCGCCTCGTCCAGCTCTTCGAGGCCGACGTACGCGACGCCCTCCGCGGTCTCCAGGACCGCCCGGCCGAATTCCATGCACGTGCTGTCGGGGGAACCGGTGCTCGGGGCGTCGAAGCCGGTGGCACCGGCGAAGCCGGGCGCGGCGTGCGGGTACGGGGTGAGCAGCCGTCCGAGGAGGGTCACCCGGGCGCGCACCCGGTCGCGTACGGGGGTGGGGGCGATGTCGGTGAACTCCAGCCGGATCGAGGGGAGGTCCCGACCGTTGCCGTCCGGTGCGGCGGGGTGCAGGTGCAGCCGGCCCAGCGGGTCGGCGCCGTCGAGGTGGCGCACCTCCGAGCGCAGCCCGTCGGCGAGCACGGTCATGGAGTGGGCGGCTGCCAGGACCGACCGGACCCGCTCGGCGTCGGTGGGCCGGTCGGCGGGCGCGGGGTGGGCGGCAGGGTTGGCAGGGCTGGCAGGGCTGGCAGGGGCACCGGGCATGCGCATGCGGATCTCTCCGTAATCCCGAGGAGTGACTTGGTTAGGTATGCCTAACCTAACTCACTTCGCTTCTGCGGTGTACCCGGTCCCGCCTCGTGTCGTTGTTGGGCTGAACGGGTGAAACGGGGGAGGATGGGGGGATGCACATGAAGCGCACGGCCGAGGCGGCCCGGTGAGCAGGTACGACGTCACCGACGAACAGTGGGAGGGGCTCGCGCAGGTGGTACCCCTGCGCAGTCGCAACGAATGGCCCTCCCGGGTGGACCACCGCACGATTCCCACGGCGCCGGTGGCGGCCGCTGCGGAACAGCGGCGCTTCGTGGTGATCCGGGTCCAGATCTTCGCGGACGCCCGGGAGGTGGCCGAGTACCTGATCGCCCAGATCCCGGTGCTGCTCGACCTCACGGGTGCGGACACCGAAGTGGCCAAGCGCATCCTGGACTTCAGCAGCGGGGTCGTCTTCGGCCTGGGCAGCGGGATGCACCGGGTGGACCGCAACGTGTTCCTGCTGGCGCCCGTCGGAACCGAGGTCGAGGGGATCGCCGCCGCAGCTGTCCCCCGATCGTAGGAAGGTGACGGGGGCGGAACGGTTCGGCGGGCTCCCGGGGGGTCCGGCGGCCCGTACCGTCCGGCCCATGGAAGCCTCCCCCCTGAGCGCGCCGCCGGCAGGCCGCGCCACCGCGTCAGCCGTTGCCGCCGCGTCCGTCTCCCCCTCCACCTCCACCTCCACCTCCCCTTCCTCCGCCGCTGTCGGTTCCGGCGCCGGCCCCGGCGGCTTAGCCGCAGCGGCGGCCCTCGTGCCTGCGCAACGGCAGTCGCAGCCCCGGCCCGTCGTCACCGAGCTGCGGCTGTCCGCCTTCGGCCCGCACCGCGCCGCCGTCTTCCCGCTCGGGCCCGTCACCCTGTTCGGCGGCCCCAGCGGCAGCGGCAAGTCCCGGCTGCTGGCTGCCTACGAGGCCCTGGCCGAACTGGGCTCCGGGGCCACGCTGGAGGAGGCCTTCCCGGACGCGGCCGCCTGCATCCCGGACCGGGCGGCCCCCGACGCCGACCGGCGGCGCGGCTTCCGTATCGGCTGCACGGTCGACGGCCCCGCCGGGCCGGTCCGGCTGGACCTGGCGGTTCAGGCCGAGCCCTCGCTGCGGATCGTCGGCGAACGCCTCACCCAGGACGGCCAGATCCTGCTGAGCACGGCCCTGCGCGACCCGGGCCGGCGCTCCGTCCAGGCCGCCTGGCTGACCGGCGGCTCCACCGGTGTCACCCGGGCCCCGCTGCCCGACGACCGGCTCGGCACGGCCCTGCTGCCGCTCCGGGTGGCCGGGTCCACGGCGGGGCAGCGGCAGGTGCTCGCCGCCGCCGAGCAGGTGGTGGTGGCCCTGCGCTCGGTGTTCTCCTGCGACCCGCAGCCCGGCCGGATGCGCGCCCCCGTCCCGCTCGGGGAGGGCCGGCTGCTGCGCGACTGCGCCAATCTGGCCGACGTACTGCGCCGGACCCGTCACGAGTGCGGTACGCGGCACGCCCTGCTGACCGAAGCGGCCCGGACCGGCTGCGCGGGCCCGGTCGCCGGGCTGGGTGTGCGGGGCGAGGCGGACGGTCCGGTCACGGCGCTGCTCGACCGCGGTCCCGACCGGCCCGCCACGGAGCTCGGGCGGCTCGGCGGCGGCGAACTCCGTTTCCTCGCCCTGTCCTTGGTGCTGCTGACCGGGCCCGGAGTGCTGGCGATGGATCCCGCCGCGGAACTGCTCTCGGCGCAGCAGACGCTGACCGTGCTCGCCGACGGGCTCGACCGCGAACTGGACCGGCGGCAGGCCGCCGAACTGCTGAGGCTGGCGGTGCTGTCCTGTAGCCGGGGCCATGTCCGGCTGGTCGCGTCCGTGGGGGAGGTGACCGCGGACCTCGCCCGTGGGATCCCGGGCCTCGCGATGGTAGACCTGACCCCATGAGCGACATGGGTGACGCGGGTGACGCGGGTGACGCGAATGGGCCGCAGGACCGGGCGGCGGACGAGGGGCGGACCGAGGGAGGGGACGAGGGAGGGGGCGAGCGGCTGCGGCAACTCCAGCGCAGGCTGGTCGAGTTCGCGACGGTCCGCGGCTGGGGGCCCTACCACACGCCGAAGAACCTGGCGGTGGCGCTGAGCGTCGAGGCGTCCGAGCTGGTGGAGATCTTCCAGTGGCTGACGCCGGAACAGTCGGCGAAGGTGATGGAGGAGCCCCGGAGCGCGCACCGGGTGGCCGACGAGGTAGCCGACGTGCTCGCCTACCTGCTGCAGTTCTGTGAGGTGCTGGGGGTGGATGTGCTGGATGCGCTCGCCGCGAAGATCGAGAGGAACGAGCTCCGCTTCCCGGTTCCGGGCAAGCCGACGGGTGATCGTCACTCTTCGGAGTGACGGGCTCGTCCACAATCACGTTTCTGTCCACAATTTCCGAATACCCCTGGCTTTACTGGCCCATTGCCCTCACTCTGGGTAGTGGTGAGATTGGCAGGATGTCGTGCGGACGGGGGACGGCATATGGATGCGGTACGGCTTATCGCGGCCGGCCGGCACGCGCTGGCACAGAGCGGGGCGGCATGGGACATCGTGGGGGAGGCCTGGCAGGCCCAGGCTCTCGCACAGGGGATGGGAGGGTGGTTGGCGGTCACCGGACCGCCGGAGCTGAGACCCGAGGCCAGAGGCCTGGGCGAGGCGGGAGGCAGGGGGTGCGGTGTGCTCGACCGCGCTGCCCTGCGCGGAGAGGGCGTCACGCCCGAACACCCGCCGCGGGCGGCGCAGCTGACCGGCGTGGCGGACGTCCGCCAGGCGCTGCTCGGGCTGCAGGCGCTGCTGGGTGAAGTGGGCATAGCGCTGGTCGGGGTGGCGTGCGGGACCGACGAAGAGGGCCTGTACTGGCAGTGCATAGAGTCCATCGACGCGGCCGACGAGTCGAGCGACCGGGTCAGGGCCCTCCTGCGCCGCCTGACGGTCCGCGAACGCGGCTCAGCCTCCGGGGTGACCTGACGGGCGGGCGTCTCGGGGGGCGAGCCGGGAGACGGCTGGGTCCCGGGGGCCGGCGTGCGGGTGGTCGGCGGCCGGGGCCGGTGTGTGGGTTCGGGGGCCGGTGGGTGGTTTGGGCTGCGGGCTGGGGCCGGGGGCCAGCGTGCTGGTGGTCGGTGGTCGGTGGTCGGTGGTCGGTTGCCGGGAGCGGGGAGCGGGGAGCCGCGGGGTACGGGGGCCTCGGCCAGATCGCGACGGGGGAGGGGTGCGCGGCCTTGCCCGTAGGGCGGCGGACATCCCCCGGGCCCTGCGGGAGGCGCCGGTCGTTCTCGTTGCGGCAGCGGCAGCGGCAGCGGCAGCGGGTGGGGGTGGGCCGGGCCTGCTGGTGCGGACGGTGCCTGTGCCGTCCGGCGGTCGGCCGTGGACGGCTCCACGGCCCGGGCCGGTTCCCGCCGGTCGCGGCGGCGAGCCCGGTCCGCCGCCCGGTCGGGGCTACCGGAGCGGCCCCCGGACCCGGACCCGTACGGTCACAGCGGGCGGTGGGGCGGGCGTTCGCTCCCGGTGGTGTGCAGGTCCGCGGTCGGGGGCCTGCCGGCGGACGGGCGGTCCGCGGAGGATTGGAGGTCGGCGTCGAGCTGCGAGAGGTCGGCGTTCAGCGCCGCCATCAGCTCCTCCATCTGCTGTAGCAGGCCCTTCGGCGCGCCGTGCAAGGCCGGGTCGGGCGCCGCGGCGTCCTGCCCTGCGTGCCCGGGTGCTGCCTGCCCGGTGGGTCCGGTCGGTCGGGGGGTCTGCGGCACGGCCTCGTGGGACATGGCGGCCTTCTCGGTCCTGGCCCTCCCGGTACGGAAGGGGGCGGTGGACGCACGGGCGGAGGGCCGCCGGCGCGCGGGCCGGGCGGTCCGGCTCCGTCCGAGCAACGATCCCCCTCCGGGGTGGTCACTGGCCGGGCCGCGGGCGCGCTGTCCCGTTGACGCAGATTCACCCTGCGGGGGTGGGAGGAAGGCAGGATGGAAGGCATGGACCTCCGCATCTTCACCGAGCCCCAGCAGGGCGCCGACTACGACACCCTCCTGGCCGTCGCCAAGGCCACCGAGGACTTGGGCTTCGACGCGTTCTTCCGCTCCGACCACTACCTGAGGATGGGTTCGGCCGACGGCCTGCCCGGCCCCACCGACGCCTGGATCACCCTCGCGGGCCTGGCCCGCGAGACCAGCCGCATCCGGCTCGGCACCCTCATGACGGCCGGCACCTTCCGGCTGCCCGGTGTCCTGGCCATCCAGGTGGCGCAGGTGGACCGGATGTCCGGCGGGCGGGTCGAGCTGGGCCTGGGCGCGGGCTGGTTCGAGGAGGAGCACAAGGCGTACGGGATTCCGTTCCCGACGGAGCGGATGGCCCGGCTGGAGGAGCAGCTGGCCATCATCACCGGCCTGTGGGCCACCCCGCCGGGGCAGCGTTTCGACTACACGGGCCGTCACTACCAGGTGGAGGACTCGCCCGCGCTGCCCAAGCCCGCCCAGGCCAAGGTGCCGGTCCTCATCGGCGGCCACGGCGCCCGGCGCACCCCCCGGCTCGCGGCGCGGTACGCGGACGAGTTCAACATGCCCTTCGCCTCGGTCGCGGACAGCGCGCGCCAGTTCGGCCGGGTCCGGGAGGCCGCCGAGGAGGCCGGGCGCCGGGCCGACGACCTCGTCTACTCCAACGCCCTGGTGGTATGCGTCGGCAAGGACGACGCCGAAGTCGCCCGCCGTGCCGCCGCCATCGGCCGCGAGGTGGACGAGCTCAAGGCCAACGGCCTGGCCGGCTCCCCGGCCGAGGTCGTGGAGAAGCTCGGCACCTACGCCGCCGTCGGCGCCTCCCGCGCCTACCTCCAAGTGCTCGACCTCGACGACCTGGACCACCTGGAGCTGATCTCCTCCGGCGTCCTGGCCCAGCTCGGCTGAGGGCGGGCGAAGAAGCCGTGCCCCGCGCATCCGGTCCGCTCGCCGAAGCCCTCGCCGGCCGGCCCCGGCCGCTGCTCCTGGACGGCGGGCTGAGCAACCAGCTCGCCGCCCAGGGCTGCGACCTGTCCGGAGGCCTGTGGACGGGACGGGTCCTCGCCGAGCGGCCGGACCAGGTGGAGGCGGCCCACGGGGCGTACGCGCGGGCCGGCGCCGAGGTGCTCGTCACCTCGTCCTACCAGGTCGGCTACGCCTCCTTCGCCACCCACGACCACGACCGCGCCGCGACCACCGCGTTCCTGGGTCGCAGCGTCGGCCTCGCGGCCCGGGCCGCCGGGGCCGCCGGCCACGAGGTGTGGGTGGCGGCCTCCGTGGGCCCCTACGGGGCGGTGCTCGCGGACGGCTCCGAGTACCGCGGCCGGTACGGCCTGACCGTGCGCGAGCTGGCCGCCTTCCACCGGCCCCGTGTCGAGGCACTGCTGGCCGCCGGGCCGGACGTACTGGCCCTGGAGACGGTCCCCGACCCGGACGAGGCCGAAGCCCTGCTCGGGATCCTCGCCGAGACGGGCGCCCCGGCCTGGCTGAGCTACACCGTCGAGGACGGCCGGACCCGCTCGGGCGCGCCCCTGGCCGAGGCCTTCGCGCTCGCCGCGGCGGCGCCGCAGGTCATCGCGCTCGGCGTCAACTGCTGCGCTCCCGGGGAGGTGCTGCCCGCCCTGGAGGCGGCGGCCTCGGTCACCGGCAAACCGCTGCTGGCCTACCCCAACGACGGCTCCGTCTGGGAGGCCGCCACCGGCACCTGGCATGCCCCGCCGGACCCGCCGCGCTGGCCCGTGGCCGCCTGGACCCGGGTCGGCGCCCGCCTCGTCGGCGGCTGCTGCCGCATCGGCCCCGCCGCGGTCGCGGACCTCGCCGCGACGCTGCGGGCGGGCCCCACCTGCGAACCGTAGGGCGCGGGACAGGGCGCGGGACAGGGCGCGGGGCCGGGCGCGGAGCCGGGCGTAAAGCAAGGGCCCCCGTACGGCCTGGAATTAGGTCGTATGGGGGAACTTTCGCGGAGAACTCCGGGAATGCCACCGGCGGGATCGTTCATCCAGGGCAGCGGAACGTCCGCGACCTTGGAAGGACGGAACATCACCTATGAAGATGACCGCGCGCGGAAGCATTGCGGCGCTCCTGACCTGTATGGCCGCGGCCGGCGCGGCCACCCCGGCCATGGCCGACTCGGTCCCGGTGGGCGTCCCGCTGGAGGCCGTGGAGACCACTCTGGGCGTGGCGGCCCCCCGCGTGGCCACCGGCGTGCCGGTCCCGGTCGTCGGAGCGCCCGAGGCGCCCCGCCACCACAAGGGCGACATGCTCCCCACCCCCCTGCTCCCCGCCGTCCCGATCGGCGCCGAGCTCGGCAACACCCTCGTCACCTCTCCGGTGCCGAACCTCCTGGGCGCGCCCGAGACCGACGGAGAGGGGTCCCTGGACGCCCCCGCGGACACCCTGCGCACCCGCACGCCGGGGCTGGTCCTCGGCGCTCCGCTGACGATGCCGGACGGCTCCAACTACGGTCTGCCGAACCTGACCAGGCCCGAACTGGGCCTCCTCACCCCGGAACTGACCGGCGCGCCCTCCGCGCTGCTCGGCCTGACCACCCCCCGCTGAGCGGAGGCCACGTCAAAACGCCGCCCGGTCTGCGAACGTGTACGGCATGGGATTCCACGTCGACTCCGAGACCGGGCGGCTCCGCCGCGTCATCCTCCACCGGCCCGACCTGGAGCTGAAGCGGCTCACACCGAGCAACAAGGACGCACTGCTCTTCGACGACGTGCTGTGGGTGCGCCGGGCCCGCCAGGAGCACGACGGGTTCGCGGACGTGCTGCGCGACCGGGGCGTGGAGGTCCACCTGTTCGGGGACCTCCTGTGCGAGGCCCTGGACATCCCGGAGGCCAGGCACCTCGTGCTGGACCGGGTCTTCGACGAGAAGGAGTACGGGCCGCTCGCCACCGACCACCTGCGGTCGGCCTTCGACGGGCTGGGTCCGGCCGCGCTGGCCGAGGCGCTGGTCGGCGGGATGACCAAGCGGGAGTTCCTGGAGCGGCACGCCGAACCGGTGTCGGTGCGCTTCCACGCGATGGAGCTGGACGACTTCCTGCTGGGGCCGCTGCCCAACCACCTCTTCACCCGGGACACCTCGGCCTGGATCTACGACGGGGTGTCCATCAACGCGATGCGCTGGCCCGCCCGGCAGCGCGAGACCGTCCACTTCGAGGCGATCTACCGCCACCATCCGCTCTTCACCTCCTCCGGCGCGTTCCACTACTGGTCGCAGGGGCAGGCGGACTACCCCTCGACCATCGAGGGCGGGGACGTGCTGGTCATCGGCAACGGGGCGGTGCTGATCGGGATGAGCGAGCGGACCACTCCGCAGGCCGTGGAGATGCTGGCCCGGGGCCTGTTCGCCGCCGGTTCGGCGACCACGATCGTGGCCCTGGACATGCCCAAGTCGCGGGCCTTCATGCACCTGGACACCGTGATGACGATGGTGGACGGAGATACGTTCACTCAGTACGCGGGCCTGGGCATGCTGCGCTCCTACACGATCGAGCCGGGGGCCGGGGCCAGTGATCTGAAGGTGACCGACCATCCGCCGGAGCACATGCACCGGGCCGTCGCGGCGGCCCTCGGGCTGGACTCGATCCGGGTGCTGACCGCGCGGCAGGACGTGCACTCGGCGGAGCGCGAGCAGTGGGACGACGGCTGCAACGTGCTGGCCGTCGAGCCGGGGGTGGTCGTCGCGTACGAGCGGAACGTCACGACCAACACGCACCTGCGCAAGGAGGGGATCGAGGTCATCGAGATCCCGGGCAGCGAGCTGGGCCGCGGACGCGGCGGCCCGCGCTGTATGAGCTGCCCCGTCGAGCGGGACCCGGTCGGCTGACACCGTCACACCGCCACACCGCCACACCGCCACACCGCCACACCGCCACCCCGCCACACCGCCACCCCGCCACCCCGCCACCCCACCACACCGTCCGGGGCGGCAGGGCGGTGGAGGGGACTCATGGGACTGTATATCGATGCAGAGGATCGTATAGACTTCCATCATCCCCTGTCACCGTGACTCTGGAGCGACCCATGGCCACCGATCTCGTCGGCCGTAGTTTCCTCAAGGAGCTCGACTTCACCGCCGACGAGTTCCGCGGCCTGGTCGAGCTCGCCGCCACGCTCAAGGCCGCCAAGAAGGCCGGCACCGAGCAGCGGCTGCTCCGGGGCAGGAACATCGCGCTGATCTTCGAGAAGACCTCGACACGGACCCGCTGCGCCTTCGAGGTGGCCGCCGCGGACCAGGGCGCCCACACCACCTACCTCGACCCCTCCGGCTCCCAGATGGGGCACAAGGAGTCGGTCAAGGACACCGCCCGGGTGCTGGGCCGGATGTTCGACGGGATCGAGTACCGCGGCGACAGCCAGGAGGTCGTCGAAGGGCTCGCGGCGCACGCCGGGGTCCCCGTCTTCAACGGCCTCACCGACGACTGGCACCCCACCCAGATGCTGGCCGACCTGCTGACCATGACCGAGCACAGCGCCAAGCCGCTGGAGCGGATCGCCTTCGCCTACCTCGGCGACGCCCGCTTCAACATGGGCAACTCCTACCTCGTCACCGGCGCCCTGCTCGGCATGGACGTGCGGATCGTGGCGCCGAAGGCGTACTGGCCCGCGGAGCCGGTGGTGGCCGCGGCCCGGGAGCTCGCGGAGCGCAGCGGGGCCCGCATCACCTTGACGGAGGAGATCGGCGAGGGCGTCGCCCAGGCCGACTTCGTGGTGACCGACATCTGGGTGTCCATGGGGGAGCCCAAGGAGGTCTGGGACGAGCGGATCCAGGCCCTGGCCCCGTACGCGGTGACGATGGACGTGCTGCGCGCCACGGGGAATCCGGACGTGAAGTTCATGCACTGCCTGCCCGCCTTCCACGACCTGGGCACCGAGGTCGCCCGGGAGATCCACGAACGCCACGGGCTCGCCTCCCTGGAGGTGACGGACGAGGTGTTCGAATCGGCGCACTCGGTGGTCTTCGACGAGGCCGAGAACCGGCTGCACACCATCAAGGCCGTGCTCGTCGCCACCCTCGCGCGGCCCGCCGCCTAGTGCTGGTCATGCCGGGGCCGCCCGGCCCGGCAGGGTGAACCACACCGCCTTGCCGTGCGCGGTCTGCCGGTGGCCGCAGTCGGAGCTGAGCGCCCGGATCAGCAGCAGACCGCGGCCGTGCTCCTGCCAGGGGTCCGGCGGGCGGCATGCGTCGCCGGGACGGGCCGCCAGCCCTCCGGGCAGGCCCGGGTCGCCGTCGTGCACCTCCACCTGGCAGCCGTTCGCCAGCAGCTCCACGACCAGCTCGATCGGCCCCCCGGCGGGGGTGTGCTCCACCGCGTTGGCCACCAGTTCGGCGGTCAGCAGCTCCGCCGTGTCGCTGTCCGCGGGCGTCTCCACCTCGGTCAGCGCCGTACGGACCAGGGCGCGGGCCATGGGGACGGCGGCGGCCGTGTGCGGCAGGGCGATCCTCCAGGCGGAGGCGTCGGGCACGGCGGGTCCTTCCTGGCGGGAGGGGCGGCTGGGGGTGCGGGCGCCCGGCGGGAGGCGCCAGGTCCGGTTGTCGTGCCCGGCCGACGCGCACGGCGGCCGGGAAGTCGTCGTTTCAACCATACGGACGGCCCGCGGCTCCCCGTAGGGCACCCCGCCCGCAGCCCGCGGGACCAGAGGGTGCCCGCGGCCGGGACCTTCGGCGCGTGTGGCCGCCCGACCGGACCGGAGCAGGCGTGTCGCGTTTCTGTGACGGCAGTCACCATCCAGTGATACCGTCTGCGTGTGAGCCCTTTCACCGGTTCCACCTCCGCGACCGAACGGTGGCGCCACCTCCGGGTGACCCGGCAGGACGGCGTGGCCACCGTCACCCTCGACCGCCCCGACAAGCTCAACGCGCTCACCTTCGGCGCCTACGCCGACCTGCGCGACCTGCTGGCCGAACTGTCCCGGGAACGCTCCGTACGCGCCCTCGTCCTCGGCGGGGAGGGGCGCGGCTTCTGCTCCGGCGGCGACGTGGACGAGATCATCGGCGCCACCCTCGCCATGGACACCGCCCAGCTCCTCGACTTCAACCGGATGACCGGCCACGTGGTCCGCGCCCTGCGCGAATGCCCCTTCCCGGTCGTCGCCGCCGTGCACGGGGTGGCCGCCGGAGCAGGCGCGGTCCTCGCCCTCGCCGCCGACTTCCGCATCGCGGACCCCACCGCCCGCTTCACCTTCCTCTTCACCCGGGTCGGCCTCTCCGGCGGGGACATGGGCGCCGCCTACCTGCTGCCCCGGGTCGTCGGCCTCGGCCACGCCACCCGGCTGCTGATGCTCGGAGAGCCCGTACGGGCCCCCGAGGCGGAGCGGATCGGGCTGCTCAGCGAACTCACCGACGAGGGCAAGGCCCACGCGCGGGCCGCCGAACTCGCCGCGCACCTGGCCGCCGGACCGGCCCTCGCCTACGCGCAGACCAAGGCGCTGCTCACCGCCGAACTCGACATGCCGCTGGCGGCCTCGGTGGAGATGGACGCCGCCACCCAGGCCCTGCTGATGAACGGCGAGGACTACGCCGAGTTCCACGCCGCCTTCACCGGGAAGCGGCCGCCGGAGTGGAAGGGCAGGTAGCGGCATGTCCGCGGACACCGCACACGCCCCGCACGCCCTGAGGGTCGCCGTCGTGGGCGGCGGGCCGGGCGGACTGTACGCCGCCGCCCTGCTGGCCCGCCAGGGCCACCGGGTGGACCTGTGGGAACGCAACGCACCGGATGACACCTTCGGCTTCGGCGTGGTCCTCTCCGACGAGACCCTCGGCGGCATCGAGCGGGCCGACACCGAGGTCCACGCCGCCCTGGCCGCGGAGTTCGTACGCTGGGACGACGTGGACGTCGTACACCGCGGCCGCCTGCTCACCTCCGGCGGCCACGGCTTCGCCGCCCTCGGGAGGCGCCGGCTGCTGGAGATCCTGCACGCGCGCTGCGCCCGCCTGGGCGTCCGGCTCCGCTTCCGCGCCGCCGTCCCCGACGCCTTCACCCTCGCCGCCGACCACGACCTGGTCGTCGCGGCGGACGGGGTGCACAGTGCGACCCGGCAGGCCGGGGCCGCCCACTTCCGCCCCACGGTGACCCCCGGACGCTGCCGCTACATCTGGCTCGCCGCAGACTTCGCCTTCGACGCCTTCCGCTTCGAGACCGCCGAGACCGAGCACGGCGTGATGCAGCTGCACGCCTACCCGTACTCCGCGGACTCCTCCACGGTGATCGTGGAGATGCGCGAAGAGGTGTGGGCGGCGGCCGGCTTCGACCTGTGCGACGCGGACGAGTCCGCGGCCCGCTGCGCCAAGGTCTTCGGGGAGGCCCTGCGGGGACGCCCGCTGCGCGGCAACCACTCCGCGTGGACGCGCTTTCACACCGTCGTGAACGAGCACTGGTCCCACGGCCGGGTCGCCCTGCTCGGCGACGCGGCCCACACCGCCCACTTCTCCATCGGCTCCGGCACCAAACTGGCCGTGGAGGACGCCCTCGCCCTCGCCGACGCGGTCGCCGCGCACCCGGACGTACCGGCCGCCCTCACCGCGTACGAGACGGCGCGCCGCCCGGCCGTGGCGAGCACCCAGCGGGCCGCGGCCGCCAGCATGCGCTGGTTCGAGGAACTCCAGGGCTACGTCGGCCAGAGCGCCCGGCAGTTCGCCTTCAACCTGCTCACCCGCAGCCGCCGCGTCACCCACGACAACCTCCGGCTGCGCGACGAACGCTTCACCCGCGCCGTGGAACGCGACTTCGGCTGCCCGGACGAGCACACCCCGCCGATGTTCACCCCCCTGACCCTGCGCGGACTGACCCTGCGCAACCGGGTCGTGGTCTCCCCGATGGACATGTACTCGGCGCAGGACGGGGTGCCCGGCGACTTCCACCTCGTGCACCTCGGCGGACGCGCCCTCGGCGGCCCCGGCCTGGTCATGACGGAGATGGTCTGCGTCAGCGCCGAGGGCCGGATCACCCCCGGCTGCACCGGCCTGTACACCGAGGAGCAGGCGGCGGCCTGGCGGCGGATCACCGGCTTCGTCCACACCGCCTCCCCCGGCACCGCGCTCGGCGTCCAGCTCGGGCACGCGGGCCGCAAGGGCTCCACCCGGCTCATGTGGGAAGGCATGGACGACCCGCTCCCCACGGGCAACTGGCCGCTGCTGGCCGCTTCCGCCCTGCCCTACCGGCCGGGCGTCTCGGCCGTCCCGCGCGCCGCCACGATCGAGGACCTCGCCGCGGTCCGGTCCGACTTCGCCGCGGCCGCGGTCCGCGCCGCCGACTGCGGCTTCGACCTGCTGGAACTGCACTGCGCCCACGGCTACCTGCTGTCCGGCTTCCTGTCCCCGCTGACCAACCGGCGCACCGACGCCTACGGGGGCTCCCTGGAGAACCGGCTGCGCTTCCCGCTGGAGGTCTTCGACGCGGTCCGCGCCGTCTGGCCCGAGGAGCGGCCCATGACGGTCCGCCTGTCGGCCGCCGACTGGGCCCCCGGCGGCACCACCCCCGAGGAGGCCGTGCGGATCGCGGCCGCCTTCGCCGCCCGCGGCGCGGACGCCGTCGACGTCTCCACCGGCCAGGTGGTCTCGGACGAGGCCCCCGAGTACGGGCGCTCCTACCAGACCCCGTACGCCGACCGGATCCGCAACGCGCTGGGGATCCCCGTCATCGCCGTCGGCGCGATCTCCTCCTGGGACGACGTCAACTCCCTGCTGCTGGCCGGACGCGCCGACCTCTGCGCCCTCGCCCGCCCGCACCTCTACGACCCGCACTGGACCCTGCACGCCGCCGCCGAGCAGTCCTACGAGGGCCCCGCCGCACCCTGGCCCGCGCCCTACCGGGCCGGCAGCCGCCCCCCGCCGACCGGCCGCGGCTGACGCCCGGACCCGGTCAGGCGGCCAGCACCTCCGTACGGTCCTCCACGGCGACGAAGCCCAGGCGCAGGTAGACGCCGTTGCTGGTGGCGTTGGCCAGGTCCGTGAAGAGCAGCACCTGCCCCGCGCCGGCCGCCATGGCCGCCCGGCTCGCCGCGTGCGTGACCGCGGCCGCGTAGCCGCGGCGGCGGCAGGCGGGCGGGGTGTACACCGGGCCGATGCGGCAGCCGCGGCCGCCCGGCCGGGTGAAGGAGGCCAGCGCCACGGGCGCACCGGCGTCCTCCCACAGCAGCGCCCCGCCGTACCCGATCCGCTCGCGCAGGGCCGCGGGCGAGGCGGCCCCGGGCTGCCCCGCCTCCCGGTTGAAGGCCTCGACCCACTCCAGCAGCAGCGGCAGGTCGCCCTCGCCGGCGGCCCGGGCCCGCCCGGCCGGCGCCGGGTCGGGGTCCGTGAGGCGGCCCAGCCGGTACAGGCGGTTGCGCACCGCGACCCGGGAGGGCCGCCGCCAGGCCGCGGCCAGTACCCCGGCGTCGGCGCGCCGGGCGTTGAACCCGCTGATGTCCGCGAGCAGCGGTTCGGTGTCCAGGCACGCGGCCAGCGCCCGCACCGCCCCCTCCGGCAGCGCCCCGACCAGCAGGGGGAACGGCGGGGTGCACAGCAGGCCGCCGGCGACGGACCCGTCCGGCCCGGTCCACCAGCCGAAGAAGGGGTCCGCGCGGCCGAATGCACGGGGGCCGCGCCGCTCCAGGGCGTCGGCCGTGGTCAGCAGCACGGTGTTCGACACGGGCTGCGCGGCCACGCACGGGCCCGCCGCGCTCAGGTAGGCCGCCAGGTCACGGGTGAAGGTCCAGGTCATGGCCCATCCTGGCGCCCGCGCGGGCTGCGCGCACCCGGTTTGCGCTCAGGGGCGGGCGAAGGTGGCGCCCCGGTCCCGCAGCCGCGCATGGAGCTCGGCGAACACCGCCGCCGCCCGGTCGCCCGGCCAGTCCGCGGGCAGCAGTTCGCGCGGCAGCCCCGGATCGGCGTACGGCAGGCGCCGCCAGCTGTCCAGGGCGAGGAGGTAGCCGCGGTAGGCCTCCTCCGCCGTCGGCTCCGGGCCCGACTGCAGGGCGCGCAGGGCGGGTTCGTGCAGGTCGAGGAATTCCTCGTGCTGCTTGGCCAGGGAGGTCAGGTCCCACCAGCGGGCCACCGCCTCGGCGGTCGGGGCGAAGCCGAGGTGGGCGCCCCGGAACAGCTCCACGTACGGGGTCAGCTGGAGCCGCTCCAGGGTGTGCCCGGTCTCCAGCGACAGCTGGGCCGGGGCGATCCACACCCCCGGGGCCACCGCGCCGAACCCGAGCCGCGCCAGCCGGGAGCGCAGCAGGTGGCGCTTGCTGCGCTCCTGCTCCGGCACGGAGAACACCGCCACCAGCCACTCGGGGGAGCGCTGCGGGGAGCCGTAGATCCGCCGGTCGCCGTCCTCCAGCAGCCGGCGGGCCTCCCGGGACAGCTCGTACGCCGCCGACCCGTCCGCCGCGCGGCCGGGCAGCAGGAAGCCGCGCCGCTTCAGCCGGGACACCGACGAGCGGACCGACGGGGCGTCCACACCGGCCGCGCCGAGCAGCCGGATCAGGGCGGACACCGGCACCGGGCCCTCGAAGGCCCGCCCGTAGGCGCCGTAGAACGTGACGATCAGGGATCGCGGGGTGTGCTCGACCACGGATTCACTCTAGATCCCTCAGCCGGAAGCGCTGCAGTTTGCCCGTGGCCGTGCGGGGGAGGGCCGGCAGGAAGACGAAGGAGCGCGGGCACTTGTGGGGGGCCAGCTCGGCCCGCATGAAGGCGCGCAGCTCCTCCTCCGCGAGCGTCACGCCCTCCCGGGCGACGGTGTAGGCCACCACCACCTGCCCGCGCCGCTCGTCGGGCCGCCCCACCACGGCCGCCTCCACCACGTCCGGGTGGCGCAGCAGGGCCTCCTCCACCTCCGGGCCCGCGATGTTGTGGCCCGCAGAGATGATCATGTCGTCGGCCCGGGCGACGTAGCGGAAGTAGCCCTGCGCGTCCCGTACGTAGGTGTCGCCGGTCAGGTTCCAGCCGTCCCGCACGTAGTCGGCCTGCCGCGGATCCGCCAGGTAGCGGCAGCCCACCGGGCCGCGCACGGCCAGCAGCCCCGGCTCCCCGTCCGCGACCGGCCGCCCGGCGCGGTCCACCACCCGGGCCTGCCAGCCCGGCACCACCCGGCCGGTCGTACCGGGCCGGATGTCCTCGTCGGCGGCGGAGATGAAGATGTGCAGCAGTTCCGTGGCCCCGATGCCGTTGATGATCCGCAGGCCGGTACGGGCGTACCAGGCCTGCCAGGTGGCCTCGGGCAGGTTCTCCCCCGCGGACACGCAGCGGCGCAGCGCGGAGAGGTCGTGCGTGCCCACGTCGTAGGGGCCCAGCGCGTCCAGCATGGTCCGGTAGGCGGTCGGCGCGGTGAACAGCACCGACACCCGGTGCTGCGCCAGCGCCGGCAGCAGGGCGCGCGGCCCGGCCTCCTCCAGGAGCAGCGCGCAGGCCCCGGCCCGCAACGGGAAGACGACCAGCCCGCCCAGGCCGAAGGTGAAGCCGAGGGGCGGGCTGCCCGCGAAGACGTCGTCGGGGCGGGGGCGCAGCACCGTGCGGGAGAAGGTGTCCGCGACGGAGAGCAGGTCCCGGTGGAAGTGCATGCAGCCCTTCGGCCGGCCGGTGGTCCCCGAGGTGAAGGCGATCAGCGCGACGTCGTCGGCGGAGGTGTCCACGGCGGTGAACGGCTCCGCCGTAACGGCCTCGGCCAGACGCAGCAGGTCGTCCTGCGCGCCGCCCCCGTACACGGTGGTCCGCAGCCCCGGCACCTCCGCCTTGACCAGGTCGTCGAGGACGTCGGCGTGGCACAGTGCGTGCCCGATCCGGGCCATCGCGCAGACCGTGGCCAGCTCCTGCGCCCGCTGCCGGGGCAGGACGGTCACGGCGACCGCGCCCGCCTTCACCACCGCGAGCCAGCACGCCGCGAGCCAGGGGCCGGTGGGCCCGCGCAGCAGCACCCGGTTGCCGGGGACGACGCCCAGATCGACAGTGAGCACGTGGGCCAGCCGGTCCACGCGCTCGCGCAGCACCCCGTACGTCCACACCTCGCCCGCGCCGGTCCGGAAGGCCGGCCGGTCGGGGCCGAACCGGGCGATGGTCGCGTCGAGCAGCTCGGCTGCACAGTTCAGCCGGTCCGGATAGGCGAGTTCGGGCAGCTCGAAGAGGAGTTCCGGCCACGAGCCGACGGGCGGCAGATGGTCGCGGGCGAAGGTGTCGGTGTGAGCGGAGGGCTTGAGGTCCAAGGCGTTCGCCCCTTTGCGACGGTCCGGATTGGGGTGGAGCCGGCCGTGCGACAGCGGTACGAGCGTATCGTGATGGTGACGGCAGTCAACAGGACGCGATAGATGCGGGGACATTCGGATGACCGGATTCGCGCTCGGGGCGGACCAGGAAGAGTGGTGCGGGCAGTTGCGCGCACTGTCGGCACGGGAGCTGAGGCCGCTGGCCGGGAAGGGGGAGCCGGGCCGGGTCAACCGGCCGCTGCTCACGGCACTGGGGGAGGCGGGTCTGCTGGAGCGGGTCTTCGCCGCGGGCGCGCTGGAGCTGTGCCTGCTGCGCGAGTCCCTCGCCTACGGGTGCACGGAGGCCGAGACGGCCCTCGCCCTGCAAGGGCTGGGCGCCTACCCGGTGCTGCAGGCGGGCAGCGAGGCGCAGCGCGAGCGCTGGCTGCCCGCGGTCCGCGCGGGCCGCGCGGTGGCGGCCTTCGCGCTGAGCGAGCCGGGAGCCGGATCGGACGCGGCGGCGCTGGCCCTGGAGGCGGCCCCGGACCCGGCGGGCGGCTGGCGCCTCAGCGGCGAGAAGCGCTGGATCTCCAACGCCCCGGAAGCGGATTTCTACACCGTGTTCGCCCGGACGGGTGAAGGGCCGGGCGCCAAGGGGGTGTCGGCCTTCCTCGTCCCGGCGGACCGCCCCGGCCTGTCCGGCGAGCCCTTGGACATGCTCTCCCCGCACCCCATCGGGGCACTCGCCTTCGACGGGGTCCCGGTCGCCCGCCGGGACCTGCTCGGCGGGCCCGGGCAGGGCTTCCGCGTCGCGATGGACACCCTCAACCGCTTCCGGCCCAGCGTCGGCGCGTTCGCGGTGGGCATGGCCCGGGCCGCACTGGACGCGACCCTCGCCCACACGGCCGGCCGGTCCGCCTTCGGCGGGGTGCTGCGCGACCTCCAGGCGGTGGCGCACCGGGTGGCCGAGATGGCCACCCGCACGGAGGCGGCCCGCCTGCTGGTGTACGCGGCCGCCGGGGCCTACGACCGGGGCGCACCGGACGTGCCCCGCCGGGCGGCCATGGCGAAACTGCTGGCCACCGAGACGGCCCAGTACGTGGTGGACCACGCGGTCCAGCTGCACGGGGCCGTCGCCCTCCAGCGGGGCCACCTGCTGGAGCACCTCTACCGGGAGGTCCGCGCCCCGCGGATCTACGAAGGGGCCAGCGAGGTCCAGCGCACGATCATCGCCAAGGAGCTGTACCGGGAGGCGGATGCCCGATGAGCCTGGAGCGGATCAACCCGGCGCAGCTGTCCCCGCCGACGGGCTTCTCCCACGCCGTCGCGGCGACCGGTTCGCGGCTGGTGTTCCTCGCCGGCCAGACCGCGCTCGACGCATCGGGCACGGTGGTGGGGGAGAGCCTGCCGGAGCAGTTCGAGCAGGCCCTGGGCAACCTGCTGGCCGCGCTGGCCGCATCCGGCGGCACCCCGGCGGACCTGGCCCGGGTGACGGTGTACGCGGTGGACGTGGCGGCGTACCGGGACTGCGCGGCCGAACTCGGCCGCATCTGGCACCGGTTGGCCGGGCGCGACTACCCGGCGATGGCCGTCGTCGGCGTGGCCCGCCTGTGGGACGTCCAGGCGCAGGTCGAACTGGACGGGGTCGCGGTCCTGCCCTGAACCGGTCCTGCCCTGAGCCGGCCCTGCCCTGAGCCCGTCCCGCCCCGGGGCGAGACGGGAGGCCCGGCAGCCCGGCTCAGCGGGCGTCGAGGAGACGTCCCATCCACTCCTCGATGCCCGCCACCGTCCTCGGCAGGGCGCCCGACATCAGCCGGGCCCCGTCCGCGGTCACCACCAGGTCGTCCTCGATGCGCACGCCGATGCCGCGCAGCTCCGCCGGGAGGGTCTCGTCGTCGGGCTGCAGGTAGAGGCCCGGCTCCACGGTGAGCACCTGGCCCTCCTCCAGCACCCCGTCCAGGTAGGACTCCGCGCGCGCCTTCGCACAGTCGTGGACGTCCAGACCGAGCATGTGGCCGCTGCTGCACAGGGTGTAGCGCCGGTGAAGGTCGCCCTCCGCGTCCTTCAGGACGCCCCAGTCCGCGAGCCCCTCGGCGATCACCCGCATGGCTGCGCCGTGGAAGTCGCGGAAACGGGCACCCGGCCGCAGCGCGGCCATGCCCGCGTCCTGGGCCGCCAGGACCAGTTCGTAGACCCGGCGTTGGACGGGGGAGAAGCGGCCCGACAACGGGAGCGTGCGGGTGATGTCGGCCGTGTACAGGCTGTCCGTCTCCACACCCGCGTCCAGGAGCAGCAGTTCGTCCCCGGCCAGCCGGCCGTCGTTGCGGGTCCAGTGCAGGACGCAGGCGTGGGCGCCCGAGGCCGCGATGGTCTCGTAGCCGGTCCCGTTGCCCTCGGCGCGGGCGCGCAGGCCGAAAACCCCCTCGATCCACCGCTCGCCGCGCGGGTGCTCCAGGGCGCGGGGCAGGGCCCGTACGACGTCCTCGAAGCCGGCCGTCGTGTGGTCCACCGCGAGCTGGAGCTGTCCGACCTCCCAGGCGTCCTTGACCAGGCGCAGTTCCGCGAGGGCGGTGGTGAGCGCCGTGTCGTCGCCGGCCCGCCGGCCCGCCGGGGTGCCGAGGGCGTCCAGGTGCGTGCAGCGGATCCCGGTGAGGCGCTCGGCCTCGGCGAGGTCGGGGCGGCGGCCCACCCAGAACTCCCCGTACCGGCGGTCCCGGTAGAACTCCTCGCTCCCGTCCGTCCGCGGCGAACGGGGCCGCAGGTACAGCACCGCCTCGTGGCCGTGCGGGCCCGACGGCTCCAGGACCAGGACATGGCCCGCCTGGTCCTCCCCGGTCAGGCCGGTCAGCCAGGCGTAGGCGCTGTGCGGGCGGAAGCGGAAGTCGCAGTCGTTGGAGCGGACCCGCAGCTCCCCGGCCGGGACGATCAGGCGTTCGCCGGGGAAGAGCGCCGAGAGCCGGGCGCGGCGGGCCGGGGTGAGCGCGCGGACGGCCGGGGCCGCGGACGCGGGCAGCGGGGAGGCCGCCCAGCCGCCGGCCATGGAGCGGGACAACTCCGTTGAAGCGGGGAGGTCATGGCTGCCCGTGTGGAGGCGGGAGGAGGTGTCGGTCACGGGGTCTCCCTCAAGAGGATGCGAACTGGTGGGCGCACAGGGCTTGTCAGTGCAATTTCACATTACTATGTTACAGCTCACACCGCGGCACGTTAATCCCCGTCAAACGCCGTGTGACGCAGGCCGGTTCGCGCGGCACGGCGCAGACGTGCGCCGTCCTCGGCCCCGGACCTCCTGCGTGCCCCTCCCGCGCCATGTCCCCCACCTCCCCTTCCCACAGGAGTCCTTGGTGTTCCAGCACAGAGCTGTGCGTTCGTCCCTCCTCTCCGCCGCCGTGGCGGTCACCCTCCTCGCCACCGCGGGACAGGGCGTGACCCAGGCCGCCGACACCGGGACCGGCACCACCGCGGCAGGCCCGTCGGCGCCCGGCACCTTCTCCTCCGGGGCCCCCGCCGTGAACCCCTTCGACGAGGTCGACCGCCTCGCCGACGCCGCGGACGCCACCCCGGCGCCCGCGCCCGCCCCCGGCGCGGGCCAGACCGCCGCCGGCGCCGGAGCCGAAGCCTCCGGCCGGGTCCCCGGCCCCGCCCGGTCCGCCGCGACCGCCGCAGACCGCCGCAGCGAGAAGTACGGCACCGGGCAGGCCGCGCCCACCGCGCGGAGCCTGGCCGCCGCCGTCCCCTGCACCCTCGACGGGATCACGGGCCTCGGCCCGGAGCAGTTCGCCGACTTCCTCGCCGACCGGGCCGTCACCGCCGACGGCTGCCTGCGCGGCCTGATCTGGACCTGGGACGCCCGGCTGACCCCCGTCATGTCCGATGCGCACGTCCAGGCCGTCTCCCGCCGGATATCCGCCCTGGCCGCCGCCCACGACGGCCAGAACTCCTCCCACCTGGAGGAGATGTTCACCTACCTGCACGCGGTGGCCTACCACGACTACGCGCGCTCGGAGATCGACGTCACCGACGCCCCGACCGTGAACGCGATGCGCCAGGCCGTCGCCGACTTCGGCGCCGCCGCCCGCACCTTCGACGCCACCGCCTCCAACGCCCGCACCCTGCGCGAGGCCCTCTACGCGGCCAGCGCCCCCGGCCTGCGCCACCACCAGCTCGGCCTGGTCAAGAAGGTCCTGGCGACCATGGACCCGGCCCACCCGGCCACCCACCTCGACGCCTCCTGGGCGGGCGCCGCCCTCGCCGCGCTCTCCGTCAACTACCTCGGCGTCTACCCGGGCAACCAGGACGCCGCCTTCCACGCCGCGGTCGCCGCCGACCCCTCCTACCGCGCCGTCTTCAAGGCCTTCGCCACCTACACCCACCTCAAGGGCACCGGCAACGCCTGGGTGGTGCGGGACGCGCTCAGCGAGTTCGGCCGCTTCGGCCAGGTCGACGGTCTGCGCGCGCAGACCACCGCCGACCTCGGGGCCCTGCTGGAGCCGGTCAGGGCCGCCTTCGGCGACGGCAGCCAGCCGTGGGCCAAGGTCGTCACCTGGCTGAACTTCTACGAGGCCTGCAAGCCCTACGGCGTGTGCAAGGAGGACATCGAGAAGCGGATCTTCCCCCACACGTACACCTACGACAGCGGCGCCATCAAGGTCCGCACCGGCCTCGACCGGGCCACCGTCGACCAGCTGTACTACGCCAGCAAGCAGGTCAAGGCCCAGTTCCACCGCGTGCTGGGCACCGAGCAGCCGCTCGCGGGCGACCCCAACACCACGCTGAACATCGTGCTCTACGCCTCCCGCGCCGACTACGAGAACTACCACCCGATCCTGACCGGCTACGACACCAACAACGGCGGCATCTACATCGAGAACGGCGCCACCTTCTACACCTACCAGCGCCGCGTCCCCCAGGACTCCTCCCTCACCCTCGAAGAGCTCTTCCGCCACGAGTACACCCACTACCTCAACGGCCGTTACGCGGTGCCCGGCTTCTTCGGCGAAGGCCCCTGGTACGAGGGCGACCGCACGACCGCCATGGACGAGGGCACGGCCGAGTTCTTCGACGGGGCCACCCGCGACAACGGCATCGCCGTCCGCAAGTCCCTGGTCAAGAGCATCATCGGCGACACCGCCGGCGGCGGCCCCCGCATGACGGTGGAGCAGCTGCTGAACGCCACCTACGACGGCGACGGGTTCCGCTTCTACAGCTACGCCGGCACCTTCTTCGAGTTCCTGTGGACCGAGAAGCCCTCGCTGCTGCGCGAGATGTACACCCACCTGCGCAACAACGACGTGGCGGCCTTCGACGCCTGGCGCCACCGCACGGGCGCCGACAGCTACCTCCAGCGCGACTACAACCGCTTCCTGGACGCGCAGATCGCCAAGGTGGACCAGCTGTACGTGCCGAACACCACCTTCACCCCGACCGACCGGCTGAAGGACTCCGTGCTCTCCTCGGTGAAGTCCTCCTTCGCCGCGGCCACCTACAACACCCCGGACTGCGTGGAGAACGGCGAGCCCGGCAAGCGCCGCTTCACCTGCACCGGCAGGATCAGCGCGAACCTGAAGAACTGGCGCAGCGAGGACCAGAACTTCAAGGACATGTCCGAGACGGTCGACTACTTCATCCTCGACCGCGCGGGCGCCGCCTCCGACAACCTCGCCGACATGAACTGCTCCTTCAGCCCGGTGGAGGTCTGGACCGACAAGAAGGCCGGCTCGTCGAACTACCGCTGCGAAGGCCCGCTGCGCGGCTGATCCCGACCGGACCGGTCCCGCCGCCGCGAAGGTGCGGGACCGGTCTGGGCAGGTACTAGAGAATGTGACATATTACTGCCGTGCTCAAGAGACATCCTCTGGACGCCGTGATCATCGGCGCCGGCGTCGTCGGGGCCGCTTGCGCCCACCAGGCGGCCCGGGCCGGCCTGCGCGTGGCCGTCGTCGACCGCGGCCCCGTCGCGGGCGGCACGACCGGCGCGGGCGAGGGCAACCTGCTCGTCTCCGACAAGGAAGCGGGACCCGAGCTCGACCTCGCCCTGCTGTCGAACGGGCTCTGGCGCGAACTCGCCGCGGACCTGCCCCGGGAGGCCGAGTACGAGGCCAAGGGCGGCCTGGTCGTCGCCCCGGACGAGACCACCCTCACGGCCCTGCGCGGCTTCGCGGACCGCCAGCGCGCAGCCGGCGCCGAGGCGGTGGAGGTGGCCGCCGGGGAGCTGCGCGAGCTGGAGCCCCACCTCGCCCCCGGCCTCGCCGGGGCACTGCACTACCCCCAGGACGCCCAGGTCCAGCCGGCCCAGGCGGCGGCCCGGCTGCTGGCCGCCTCGGGTGCCGAGGTCCACCTCGGCGAGGAGGTCACCGCCGTCCTGCTGGACGCTTCGGGAGCCGTACGGGGCGTGCGCACCCCGCGCCGGGACCTGCTCGCACCGGCCGTGGTCAACGCGGCCGGGACCTGGGGCGGACGCATCGCCGACCTGGCGGGCGTGCACCTGCCGGTCCTGCCGCGCCGCGGGTTCGTCCTGGTCACCGAGCCGCTGCCGCGCGTGGTGCGGCACAAGGTCTATGCCGCCGACTACATCGCCGACGTGGCCAGCGGCTCCGCCGCCCTGCAGTCCTCGGCCGTGGTCGAGGGGACCCCGGCGGGCCCGGTGCTCATCGGCGCCACCCGGGAACGCGTCGGCTTCGACCGGTCCTTGTCCACCGAGGCCCTGCGCCGGCTCGCCGCGCAGGCGGCCGCCCTGTTCCCGGTCCTCGCCGGCGTCCGCGTCCTGCGCACCTACCACGGCTTTCGGCCCTACCTGCCCGACCACCTGCCGGCCATCGGCGCGGACCCGCGCCGCCCCGGGCTGCTGCACGCCTGCGGGCACGAGGGCGCGGGCATCGGCCTGGCCCCGGCGACGGGCCTGCTGATCGCCGCCGCGCTCACCGGGGCCCGGCCACCGCTGGACCCCGCCCCCTTCCGCCCGGACCGCTTCGCGCGGTCCGCGCCCGACACCCCCGAGGAGCAGCGCTGATGGGCCACCGCACTGCCAGGACGCCCCGTTCTCTGGTCGGCGGCTCCCCGGCGGCCACGTACGCCGTCACCTTCGACGGCCGCGAACTGACCGCACAGGACGGCCAGTCGCTCGCCGCCGTGTTCTGGACCGCCGGGATCCTGTCCTGGCGCACCACCCGCGGGGACAGCGCCCCGCGCGGGGTGTTCTGCGGCATCGGCAGCTGCTTCGACTGCCTCGTCACCGTCAACGGCGTCCCGAACCAGCGGGCCTGCCTGGTCCCGGCCCGCCCGGGCGACGCCGTCACCACCCAGGAGGGGACCGGCCGTGCCGACCTCGCCGTCTGACCCCCGCGCCGGCGCCGCGCTCGGCCGCCTCCCCGCCGCCGACGCCGCCGACACCGCCGAGCCCGCGGACCTCGCCGTCGTCGGCGCGGGACCCGCCGGGCTGGCCGCCGCCGTCACCGCCGCGGACCTCGGGCTGACCGTCGCCGTCCTGGACGCGGGGGACCGTCCCGGCGGCCAGTTCTACCGCCACCCCGCCCCCGGCCTGGGCGCCGCCCGCCCCGAGGCCCTCCACCACGACTGGCAGGCCTTCACCGCACGCGAGAGGGCCCTGCGGGCCCACATCGCAGCGGGCCGCGTCACCCACCTGCCCGGCCACCACGTCTGGTCGGTGGTCCAGGACGGCGGCGCCGGGCCCGGCCGCGGCCGCTGGGTGCTGCACGCCACCGCCGGCCACGGAGCCGCGGAACGGTCCGCGGCCGTCCGGGCGCGGGCCGTGCTGCTCGCCACCGGCGCCCACGAGCGGCACCTGCCCTTCCCCGGCTGGACCCTGCCCGGCGTGGTCGGCGCCGGCGGGGCGCAGGCCATGGTCAAAGGCGGCCTCGTGCTGCCGGGCCGGCGGGTGGTCGTCGCCGGGAGCGGGCCGCTGCTGCTCGCCGTGGCCGGCACGCTCGCCGCCGCCGGGGCGGCCGTGCCCGCAGTGGTGGAGGCCGGCTCCTACCCCGCCTACGCGGGCCACCTGCCCGCCCTGCTGCGCAACCCGGGCAAGCTCGCCGAGGCCGCCGCCTTCGGCGGGGGACTGCTGCGCCACCGCGTCCGGCTCCTGACCCGCAGCGCCGTCCTGGAAGCCCACGGCACCGACCGGGTCGAAGCGGTCACCGTGGCCCGCCTCGACCGGGACTGGCGGCCGCTGCCGGGCACGGCCCGCCGGATCCCCTGCGACGCCCTGGCCGTCGGGCACGGGCTCCTGCCGCAGCTCGAACTCGCCACCGGCCTCGGCTGCGCCACCGTCCGCGGCCCGGACGGGACGCCCGTCCTCGACCTGGACGCCCGGCAGGGCACCTCCGTCCCCGGGGTCTGGTCCGCGGGCGAGACCGGCGGCACCGGCGGCGCCCGACTGGCGCTCGCCGAGGGGGAGATCGCCGCGTACGCCGTCGCCGGACGGCCCGCCCCCGCGCGCACGGCCCGCCGGCGCGAGCGGCTGCGGGCCTTCGCCCGGGCGATGGCCGCGGTGCACCGTCCCGGCCCCGGCTGGACCGCGTGGCTGGGCGAGGACGACCTGGTCTGCCGCTGCGAGGAGGTCCCGGCCGGCCGCATCAGGGAGGCCGTGCGGGACCTGGGGGCGCGGGACGCCCGTACCGTCAAACTGCTCACCCGCGCGGGGATGGGCTGGTGCCAGGGGCGGATGTGCGGACCGGCGGTCTCGGCCCTGGCCGGTGAGGAGCCGGGACCCGACCGGCGTCCGCTGTCCTGCCCGGTGCTGCTGCGCCACCTCGCCGAACTTCCGCCCGCGGACGGCTGATCCGCACCGCCGCGGCCCTTGTGGCCGCATCGCGTCCGCTAGTAAAATGTCACACACTATACGAGGGAGTTGTCATGACCCACGCGCACACCCCCGCGCCCGTCCGCACCCGCCCCTGGCACGGCATCATGGTCGCCACCACGCTGCCCCTGCGCGAAGACCTCAGCGTCGACCACGACGCCTACGCCGAACACGTCGCCTGGCTGATCGCCAACGGCTGCGACGGCGTGGTCCCCAACGGCTCCCTCGGCGAGTACCAGACCCTCACCGACCAGGAGCGGGCCCGCGTCGTGCGCACCGCCGTCGAAGCCGCGGGCGACGGCGCCCGGGTCATGCCCGGCGTCGCCGCGTACGGCAGCGCCGAGGCCCGCCGCTGGGCCGACCAGGCAGCCGAGGCCGGCGCCGGGTCCGTCCTGCTGCTGCCCCCCAACGCCTTCCGGGCCGACGAGGCAGCCGTACGCGCCCACTACGCCGAGGTCGCCCGAGCGGGCCTGCCCGTCGTCGCGTACAACAACCCCGTCGACACCAAAGTGGACCTGACCCCCGCCCTGCTCGCCCGGCTGCACGCCGACGGCTCGGTCGTCGCCGTCAAGGAGTTCAGCGGCGACGTGCGCCGCGCCTACGAGATCGCCGAACTGGCTCCCGGGCTCGACCTGCTGGTCGGCGCCGACGACGTCCTCCTCGAACTCGTCCTCGCCGGCGCCGTCGGCTGGATCGCCGGCTACCCCAACGCGCTGCCCCGCTCCTGCGCCACCCTCTACCGGGCCGCCGCGGCCGGCGACCTCGCCACCGCCCTGCCGCTCTACAAGTCCCTGCACGCGCTGCTGCGCTGGGACTCCAAAACCGAGTTCGTCCAGGCCATCAAGCTCTCCATGGACCTGGCCGGCCGTCCCGGCGGCCCCACCAGGCCGCCGCGCCTGCCCCTCGCCGGGGAGGCCGAAGCCGCCGTCCGCGCCGCCACCGGGAAGGCCCTCGCCGAGGGCCTCAACTAGCCGCCACCAGGGGATACTCCATGCGCACGCGCCACGTCTACCACGCGGTGGACTCGCACACCGAGGGCATGCCGACCCGGGTGGTCACCGGCGGGGTCGGCGTGATCCCCGGCGCCACCATGGCGGAGAAACGGCTCCACTTCGCCGAGCACACGGACCACGTCCGGACCCTGCTCATGTACGAGCCGCGCGGCCACGCGGCGATGAGCGGCGCGATCCTGCAGCCCCCCACCCGGCCCGACGCCGACTTCGGCGTCCTGTACATCGAGGTGTCCGGCCTGCTGCCGATGTGCGGGCACGGCACCATCGGGGTGGCGACCGTCCTCGTCGAGACCGGCATGGTGCCCGTCGTCGAGCCGGTCACCACCGTCCGGCTCGACACCCCGGCCGGCCTGGTCAGCGTCGACGTCCGCGTCAAGGACGGCGCGGCCACGGCCGTCACCCTCACCAACGTCCCCTCCTTCTGCGTCGGGCTCGACCTCACGGCGCAGGTACCGGGCCACGGCACGGTCACCTACGACCTCGCCTACGGAGGCAACTTCTACGCCTTCGTCGAACTCGACGCCCTCGGCCTGCCCTTCGACCGCGCCCGCAAGGACGACCTCCTCGCCGCCGGACTCGCCCTCATGGACGCCGTCAACGCCTCCGACGACCGGCCCGTCCACCCCGAGGACCCGTCCATCGCCGGACTCAAGCACGTCTACCTCGCCGCCCCCGGCTCCGACGCCCGCCGCTCCCGGCACGCGATGGCCATCCACCCCGGCTGGTTCGACCGCTCTCCCTGCGGCACCGGCACCAGCGCGCGCATGGCCCAGCTGCACGCCCGCGGCCTGCTCGGGCTCGGCGCCGACTTCGTCAACGAGTCCTTCATCGGCACCGAGTTCACCGGCCGGCTGGTCGCCCGGACCACCGTCGGGTCCCGGCCGGCCGTCGTCCCCACGGTGACCGGCCGGGCCTGGATCACCGGCACCGCCCAGTTCTTCCTCGACCCCGCCGACCCCTTCCCCGGAGGCTTCCTCCTGTGACCGGCCGCCCCCTCGTCCGCACCACCGACTACCACACCGCCGGCGAGCCCTTCCGGATCGTCGACACCGCCGCCGGGGGCCTGCCGCCCGTCCCCGGCGACACCGTCGCCGAACGCTGCGCCACCGCCGTCGGCCCCGGGGGGTCGGGTACGGCTCCGCGCCGGGGCCCGCTGGACGACGTACGGCGCCTGCTGGTGCAGGAGCCGCGCGGACACGGCGGGATGTACGGCGGGTTCGTCGTCCCGCCCGACGACGACGGGGCCCATTTCGGCGTGCTGTTCTGGCACAAGGACGGCTACTCCACCGCCTGCGGCCACGGCGCCATGGCGCTCGGGGTCTGGGCCGTGGACACCGGCCGGGTCCCCGCCCCCGACGAGGGGGACGTGCCCGTGCGCATCGACGTCCCGTCGGGGCGGGTCACCGCCACCGTGCACCGCGGCGGCGGCCGCACCACCGGGGTCACCTTCCGCAACGTCCCCGCACGGGTGGCCGCCCGCGCGGTGCCCGTCGCCACCTCGCTGGGAGTCGTCGAGGCGGACCTCGTCCACGCCGGGGCCTGCTACGCCTCCGTCCGGGCCCGCGACCTCGGCCTGGAGGTGTCCCGCGCGGCACTGCCCGACCTGGTCCGCGCCGGCCGGGAGGTCCGGGCCGCGCTGGCCACCCACCCGGCCACCTGGCACCCCGGCGGGGCCCTGCTCTCAGGGGTCTACGGCGTGGTCCTCCACGAGGAGCTGCCCGACACCCCGTTCGGGCCGCACCAGCGCAACGTCACCGTCTTCGCCGACGGGCAGGTCGACCGCTCGCCCTGCGGCTCCGGCACCTCGGCGCGGCTCGCCCTGCTCGCGCAGGACGGGCGGCTGGGACCGGGGGAGGACCTGCTGCACGAGTCGGTCACCGGCACGGTGTTCACCGGCCGCATCCTGCCCGGCGGGGTCACCGAGGTCACCGGCACCGCGTACCGCACCGGCGAACACGCCTTCCTGGCCGACCCGTACGACCCCCTCGGCGCCGGATTCCTGCTGTGAAAGCGGCCGGCGCGCAAGCCCCCCGGGCCCGGCTCCCGCAGCTGGGCGCCGGGGAGATCGCCCGGCTGCTCTCCCCGGCCGGGGCGGCCGACGCGCTGGCGGCGGCCCTGCTCGGCGGCCTCGACCCGGAGAACTGCCCGCAGCGCACCGCCCTGCCCGTGCCGGGCGGGGGCGAACTGCTCCTGATGCCGGCCGCGTCCGGTACCCACGCCGGAGTGAAGATCGCCGGGATCGCGCCCGGGAACCCCGCCCGGGGCCTGCCCCGCATCACCGGGTCCTACCTGCTGCTGGACGGGCCCACGCTGAGCCCGCTCGCCCTGCTCGACGGAGCCGCGCTCACCGCCCTGCGCACCCCGGCCGTCTCCGCCCTCGCCCTGCGCCACCTGGCCCCGGCGGGGCGCCCGCTGCGGATGCTGCTCTTCGGCTCGGGACCGCAGGCGTACGGGCACCTCGAAGCGGCGTTGTCGGTGCGGGAGTTGGCCGAGGTGGTGGTCGTCGGCCGGAATCCGGCCGGGGCGCGCGGCCTCGTCGCCCACGCCCAGGGCCTCGGCGTGCCGGCCCGGACCGGCAGGGCCGCGGAGGTGGCCGAGGCCGACCTCGTCGTCTGCTGCACCACCGCCCGCGAGCCGCTCTTCGACGGACGCCTGGTCAGCTCCGGCGCCACCGTCGTCGCCGTCGGCTCGCACGAGCCGACGGCCCGTGAGACGGACACGGAGCTGGTGCGGCGCTCGGCCGTGTACGTGGAGTCGCGGGCGGCGGCCCTGCGCGAGGCGGGGGACCTGCTGGTGCCGCAGGCGCAGGGGGCGATCGGGCCCGGTCATATCACCGGTACCCTCGGCGACCTGGTGTCCGGCCGGACGCGCGTGGGCGCTGAGCCGAGTTGTCCACAGCTCTTCAAGAGCGTGGGCATGGCCTGGGAGGATCTTGCCGTGGCGGTCGCGTTGTGCGAGGCCGCCGGGGTGAGCAGCGCAACGTGACATTGTACGCTGTTCCTCTGCTCGTCAGCAGGTGTCGGGGGTCTCGGAGGAAATGCAATGGGTGACCTGAAGCAGCACAGTCTCATCAAGGCCCAGGAACGGCTCCGCGACCAGGTCGGCCACGCCCTCCGAGCAGCCCTGATAGCGGGAGAGCTGCGTCCCGGCAGCGTCTACTCCGCGCCCGGCCTCGCGGCCGAACTCGGCGTCTCGGCCACGCCGGTGCGCGAGGCGATGCTCGACCTGGCCCGCGAAGGCCTCGTCGAACCGGTCCGCAACAAGGGCTTCCGCATCACCGAGGTCAGCGAGCGCGACCTGGACCAGTACACGGAACTGCGCACCATGATCGAGGTGCCGACCATCGGCCGGATCACCCGGACCGCCACCGCCGAGCAGCTGGAAGCCCTGCGCCCCGTCGCGCAGGAGATCGTCACCAGCGCCCGCGAGCACAACCTCATCGGCTACCTGGAAGCCGACCGTCGCTTCCACCTCTCGCTGCTCGCCCTCGCGGGCAACGACCGCCTGGTGGAGACCGTCGGGGACCTGCGCAAGCGCTCCCGCCTGTACGGGCTGACCGGCCTGGACGAGGCGGGCAAGCTGGTGTCCTCGGCGGAGGAGCACATCGAGCTGCTCGACCTGATGATCAGCGGCGACGCGGACGCGGCGCAGGCCTGCATGACCCGCCACCTCGGCCACGTCCGCTCCCTGTGGGCCCAGGGCCGCGACGAACCGGTGGGCCGCCCCCAGACGGGCCTCGGCTCAGGCGTCTAGGCCACCCCGCCCCGGCCTTCGCCGCCGGCGCCCCCAACCGCCCTGCTCGCGGGCGGGATTTGGCTACGGCTGGATAACGGGGGCGCCTGGCTCTTGTCAGTGCAATTTCACATTACTATGTTACCGGTCACATCATAGAGCGCAGCCCTCCACTGGAGTGACCCATGAACAAGCGCACCCACATCGCCCTCGCCACCGCCCTGGTGGCCGCTCTCGCACTCGGCGCCTCGGGCTGTACCGGCGCCGCGACCCCGGGCAAGGGCGGCGCGGGCGCCGAGAACCCGGCCGCCGCCAACGACGGCAAGGTCCTCGGCGGCACCCCGGTCAAGGGCGGAACCCTGACCGTCCTGTCCAACCAGGACTTCGCGCACCTCGACCCCGCCCGCAACTGGGTCATGCCGACCATGGACTTCGGCACCCGGCTGCTCTACCGGACGCTGGTCACCTTCAAGGCCGAGCCCGGCAAGGCCGGCAGTGAGCTCGTACCCGACCTCGCCACCGACCTCGGCACCCCCTCCAACGGCGGCCGCACCTGGACCTTCACCCTCAAGGAAGGCGTCAAGTACGAGGACGGCTCACCGGTCAGAGCCCAGGACATCAAGTACAACGTCGAACGCTCCTTCGCCCCCGACCTCACCGGCGGCCCCGACTACGCCGCCCAGTACCTGGCGGGCACCGAGGGCTACAAGGGCCCCCTGGACGGCAAGCACCTCGACTCGGTCAAGACTCCCGACGACCGCACCCTCGTCTTCGAACTCAAGCGGCCCGTCGCCGAGTTCTCCGCCACCGCCACCCTGCCCACCTTCGCCCCGGTGCCCGAGTCCCAGGAGAAGGGCACCCGGTACGACGCCCGCCCCTTCTCCTCGGGCCCGTACAAGATCGAGTCGTACGACCGCGACAAGAAGCTGGTCCTGGTCCGCAACGAGCACTGGGACGCCGCCACCGACCCGGTCCGCAAGGCCTACCCGGACCGGTTCGTCGTCGTGATGGGCCTCAAGGGAGGCCAGATCGACGACCGGATCATCGCCGGGGAGGGCGTGGACGCCTCCACCGTCCCGTACGCGGACATGCGGCCCGAGAGCGCCCCGAAAGTGCTGCCCAAGCCGGAGGTCAAGGCCCGCCTGCTCGCCGAGTCCCAGGGCTGCACCGAGATGCTCCACCTGAACAACTCCCGGGCCCCCTTCGACGACCCCAAGGTCCGCGAGGCCATGCAGTACGCCGTCGACAAGGAGGCCGTGATCACCGCGGGCGGCGGACCGGCCCTCAACGAGGTCGCGACCGCCTACCTGCCTCCGGCCCTGTCCGGCGGCAAGCAGGCCGACACCCTGAAGATCGCCCCGGCGGGCGACCCCGCCAAGGCCAAGGAACTCCTGAAGGCCGCGGGCAAGGAGAAGCTGAAGGTCTCCCTCGCGGTGTCCACCGGGGACAAGGCCAAGGCCGAAGCCCTTCAGCAGGGCCTGTCCCGGGCGGGCATCGAGGTCGTCGTCGACACCGTCGACCCCGGCGCCTACTACGACGTCATCGGGGACCTCTCCACCACCCCCGACATGAGCCTGTCGGGCTGGTGCCCCGACTACCCCTCCGGCTCCACCTGGATCCCCTTCGTCTTCGACGGCCGCACCATCAAGGAGAAGGGCAACCAGGGCAACTACAGCCAGTTCCGCGACGAGGCCACCATGAAGCGGATCGACGAGATCAACGCCATGGCGGACGCCGGGGAGGCCGCCCGGGCCTGGGCGGACCTGGACGCGGAGCTGATGAAGAAGTCGCCGGCCGTGCCGGTCCTCCTGGAGCGCAAGCCGCTGCTGGTCGGCACCAACATCGCGGGGGCCTTCGGCCACCCCGTGTGGACCGGCACGATCGACTACGCCACGATCGGCCTCAAGGACCCCGCGAAGGGCCAGGGCTGAGGCCGGACGAGCCACCCGCAGCCCGTCATGGCCACCACCGCATCCGGAGCCCCGACACCCCGGGCCTCCGCCCCCGGAACCCCCGGCACCCCCGCCCCGCCCGCCCCCTCCGATCCCGGCACCCCCGGCGCCGGAGCAACCGCCCCCGGCGGCCCGGCGACGGTTGCGCCCGGCAGCAGCCCCTGGCAGCTCGCCCGGCGGGAACTGCGCCGCCGCCCCGCGGTCCGCGTCAGCCTCGGCCTGGTCCTCCTCTTCGTCCTGATGGCCGTCACTGCCCCCTGGCTGAGCGCGCTGGGCGGGTGGTCCCCCGAGGAGTTCGACAAGACCGCCGTCGACCCCTACCTCGGCGGCCGGCCCCTCGGCCCGCTCGGCGGGATCAGCGCCGAGCACTGGCTGGGCGTCGAACCCGTCACCGGCCGCGACCTGTTCGCCCGGGTGGTGCACGGCGCGCAGGTCTCCCTCCTCATCGCCTTCGCCGCCACCGCGATCGTCGTGGCCGCGGGCACCGCCGCCGGGATCGCCGCCGGGTACTTCGGCGGCCGCACCGACACGGTCCTGTCCCGGCTGACGGACCTGACCATGTCCTTCCCCTCGCTGATCTTCATGATCGCCATGCTGTCCGTGGCCAAGGACGTCAACCGGATCGTCCTGATGACGGCCGTCATCGGGGTCTTCGGCTGGCCCGGGGTCGCCCGTGTGGTGCGCGGCCAGACCCTCTCCCTCAAGCACCGCGCGTACGTGGACGCCGCCCGTGTCGGCGGCGCCGGCCCCTGGCGGATCCTCACCCGCGAGATCCTCCCCGGCGTTTCGGGCCCCGTCATCGCCTACACCACCCTGCTCGTCCCCGGCATGATCAGCACCGAGGCCGCGCTGAGCTACCTCGGCGTCGGGGTCCGCCCGCCCACCCCGTCCTGGGGCCAGTTGATAGCCGAGTCCGTCGCCTTCTACGAGACCGACCCCATGTACTTCGTCGTCCCGAGCCTCTTCCTCTTCCTCGCCGTGCTGGCCTTCACCCTCCTCGGCGACGCGCTGCGCGACATCCTCGACCCGAAGGGCGGCCGCAGTTGATCCTCTACCTCGCGCGCCGCCTGCTGGGCGTCGCCGGCGTGCTGCTCGCCATCGCCGCCGTCACCTTCCTCATCTTCCACGTGCTGCCCGCCGACCCGGCTGCGGCCGCCTGCGGCAAGACCTGCAGCCCCGAGCGGCTGGCCGACGTCCGTGCCCACCTGGGGCTCGACCAGCCCCTGGGGCACCAGTTCGGCGGCTTCCTCTCCGGCATCTTCACCGGCCGCACCCTCGGCACCGGCCCGTACGCCGTCCGGTGCGACTTCCCCTGCCTGGGCTACTCCTACGAGAACTCCCTGCCCGTCTGGGACCTGCTGACGGACCGGCTCCCGGTCTCCGCCTCCCTCGCCGCCGGGGCGGCCGTACTGTGGCTGCTCCTGGGCCTGGGCGCCGGGGTCACCGCCGCCCTGCGCAAGGACACCGCCACCGACAAGGCCCTGATGGTGGGCGCGGTCGCCGCCGCCTCCCTGCCGGTCTACTTCACCTCCGTGATGCTGATCCACGGGGTCATCCGCACGGCCGGCCTCCTGCCCTACCCCAGCTACCGGCCCCTCACCGAGGACCCGCTCGGCTGGGCCTCGAACCTGCTCCTGCCCTGGACCGCGCTCGCCCTGCTCTACGCCGCCATGTACGCACGCCAGAGCCGGGGCTCGATGATCGAGGCGATGGCCGAGCCGTACATCCGCACGGCCCGCGCCAAGGGCATGCCCGAACGCACCGTCGTCGTCAAGCACGGCCTGCGGTCCGGGATGACCCCGGTCCTCACCCTCTTCGGCATGGACCTGGGCGGCCTGCTCGCCGGAGCCGTCATCACCGAGTCCCTCTTCGGACTCCCCGGCGTGGGGCGGCTGTTCTACGGCGCGCTGGTCAGCTCCGACCAGCCGGTGGTCCTCGGGGTCACCCTGCTCGCCGCGTTCTTCATCGTCGTCGCCAACCTCGTCGTCGACCTCCTGTACGCCGTCATCGACCCGAGGGTGAGGTACTGATGGGCGCCCCCCTGCTCGCCGTACGCGACCTGCACGTCACGTTCACCACACCCCGAGGGACCGTCCGGGCCGTCGACTCGCTCGCCTTCACCGTGGAGGCCGGGCGCACCCTGGGCATCGTCGGCGAGTCCGGCTCCGGCAAGTCGGTCACCTCCCTGGCCGTCATGGGCCTGCACCGGGGCGCCGCCCAGGTCACCGGCTCCGTGGCGCTGGCCGGACGCGAGCTGACCGGGCTCGGCGAACGGGAGCTGGCCACGGTGCGCGGCCGCCGGATGGCCATGGTCTTCCAGGACCCGCTCTCCAGCCTCCACCCCTACTACACGGTCGGCGAGCAGATCGCCGAGCACTTCCGGGTGCACTTCAAAGCCGGCCGGGCCGCGGCCCGCAGACGGGCCGTGGACATGCTCGGCGAGGTGGGCATCCCGGAACCGGCCCGCCGCGCGGGGGAGTACCCCCACCAGTTCTCCGGCGGCATGCGCCAGCGCGCCGTCATCGCCATGGCCCTGGCCTGCGAACCCGAGCTGCTGATCGCCGACGAGCCCACCACCGCCCTGGACGTCACCGTGCAGGCGCAGATCCTGGAGCTGATCGCCCGGCTCCAGCAGGAGCGCGGGCTCGGCGTCGTGATGATCACCCATGACCTGGGAGTCATCGCCCGCGTCGCCCACGAGGTGCTGGTCATGTACGGCGGCCGGGCAGCCGAACAGGGCGCGGTCGAGGCCCTGTTCGCGGAACCGGCCCATCCCTACACCCGGGGCCTGCTCGACTCGCTGCCCCGCCTCGACACCCCCGACGACCAGCCGCTGCCCTCCATCCCCGGGACACCTCCCTCGCTGCTCGACCCGGCCCCCGGGTGCGCCTTCGCCCCGCGCTGCCCGCGGGTCCGGGCGCGCTGCGGGGAGCAGCGGCCGGAGTTCGCCGCGTACCCGGACGGGCCGGGCGGCGGGGCGGGCGGCCACCGGCGGGCCGTGGCCTGCCACTTCCCCGGAGCGCGCACCCCCGAGGAGGCCTCGCGATGACCACCGCCGAGCCGCCGCTCCTGTCCGTCCGGGACCTCGCCATGTCCTTCCCCGGGAAGCGGTCGGCGACCGGGCGCCGGGGGGCGCCCGTGCGCGCCGTGGACGGGGTCTCCTTCGACCTCGCGCAGGGCCGGACGCTGGGCCTGGTCGGCGAGTCCGGCTGCGGGAAGTCCACCACCGGCCGGATGCTGGTCCGCCTGCTGGAGCCCACCGCCGGCCGGATCTCCTTCGACGGCCGGGACATCACCCGGCTCTCCCAGGGCGCCCTGCGGCCGCTGCGCAAGGACGTCCAGATGGTCTTCCAGGACCCGCACTCCTCCCTCAACCCCCGGCAGACGGTGGCCCGGATCATCTGCGACCCGCTGCTGGTGCAGGGCTGGAGCGCCCGGGACGCCCGCCACCGCGCGGCGGAGCTGATGGAACTCGTCGGCCTGATCCCCGAGCACGCCGACCGCTACCCGCACGAGTTCTCCGGCGGCCAGGCGCAGCGCATCGGGATCGCCCGGTCGCTGGCCACCGCGCCTCGGCTGATCGTCGCCGACGAACCGGTCTCCGCGCTGGACGTCTCCGTACAGGCCCAGATCGTCAACCTGATGGAACGGCTGCGCGCAGAGCTGGGACTCGCGTACGTGTTCATCGCGCACGACCTGTCCGTGGTCAAACGGGTCAGCGACCGGGTCGCCGTCATGTACCTGGGCCGGATCGTCGAGATCGGCGACAAGGGGTTGCTGTACGAGGACCCCCAGCACCCGTACACCCGGGCCCTGCTGTCCGCCGTACCGCTGCCCGACCCGGTGGCGGAGCGGCGGCGGGAGCGGATCGTGCTGCTCGGCGACCCGCCGAGCCCGGCCGCGCCTCCGCCGGGCTGCGCCTTCCACCCGCGCTGCCCCAAGGCCCGGGAGCTGTGCCGTACCGAGCGGCCGCTGCTGCGGCCCGCCGCCTCGCGCGAGGTGGCCTGCCACTTCCCGGGTGACTGACGGGGATCACGGGAAGAGGAAGGGCCCCGCAGCCGATGGCGTCTGCGGGGCCCTTCCGCGCGCACCGGCCCCTACGCCGAGGCCAAAGCCTGCCGGAAGAAGTCGAGTTCCTGCGCCATCACCTTCTCGGCGGTGCCCCCGGGGGTCATGTGGGTGACGCCCGGCAGGGCCAGCAGCCGGTGCGGGCGGCCCGCGTCCGTCAGGGCCCGGGACAGGCGCAGGGTGTGCGAAGGGTGCACGTTGTCGTCGGCCAGGCCGGTGACCAGCAGGAGGGGCCGGGTCAGCCGCGGGGCGTCGGAGAGCAGGCAGTCCCGCTCGTAGGCCTCGGGGTGGTCCTGGGGCAGGCCCAGGTAGCGCTCCGTGTAGGCGGTGTCGTAGTGCCGGAAGTCGGTGGGGGCGGCTCCGGCGGCCGCCGCGTGGTAGACGTCGGGGCGGCGCAGCACCGCCATGGCCGACAGGTAGCCGCCGTAGGACCAGCCGCGTATGCCGACCCGGCCGAGGTCGAGGTCCGGGTGCCGGTCCCCGAGTGCGCGCAGCGCCGCGACCTGGTCGGTCAGCGTGACCTCGGACAGGCCCCGGTACACGGCGTGGGTGAAGGCGGGGGAGACGTACGGGGTGCCGCGGTTGTCGACGGTGACCACGGCGAAGCCCTGGTCGGCCCACCACTGCCTGGCCTGCCAGCGCCGCGGTTCGGCGCTGACGTCCTGGTGTCCGGGGCCGCCGTACGCGTCCACCAGGACCGGGAGGCGGCGGCCGGGGACGTGGCCGCGGGGCAGGACGAGGGCGGTGGGCACGCCGTGCTCGGTGACCCGCTCCAGGACGGGCACGACCCGGTGGGGCAGCGGCTGGGAGAGGTCGCGGGGGACACTCTCGCGCCCGTCGGCGGTGCGTACGGTCCGGCGGATCCCGTCGGCGTCGGCCGAGGTCAGCAGCAGCGCACCGGCCGAGGCCAGGACGGTGTGCACGCCGGGTCCGTCGGCGAGGGCGGTCCGCTCGCCGGTGGCCGGGTCGAGGAGCAGGACCTGCTGTTCGGCGGGGTCGCGCTGCCCGGCCTCGACCAGCAGCCGGCCCTTGTGCAGACCGGCGAACCGGCGGACCTGGAGGTCCTCCCCGGTGAGCAGGCGGCCGTCCACGGCGAGGGCGCGGGCCGCGCCGCCCGGGGTGTCGGCGGCGGTCAGCATCCGGCCGTCGGGCAGGCGGGCCGGGGTTCCCGGCACCATCGGGTCCACCCACTGCGGGTGCGTGGTGCGGGACAGCTCCCGGGAGCGCCCGGTGGCCGGGTCGGCGCAGAGCAGCAGCACGGTCTGCTGGAGCCGGTCCTGCACGGTCAGCAGGACCTCCCCGGCCGACTCCCAGCCCGCGTCGGAGAGGTAGGGGTACTCCTCGGCGTCCCAGGACAGGCGTACGGGGTCGCGGCCGGGGCCGAGCACCCACAGCTGCACCTCGGCGTTGGGCCCGCCCGCCTCGGGGTAGGCGAAGTCCTCGGGCGGGAGTTCGGGGTGCGCGGGGTCGGTGAACCAACGGCGTGGCAGGGCGCTCTCGTCGACCCGGGCGGCCAGCAGGCGGGTCCCGTCGGGGGACCACCAGTGGCCCCGGCCGCGGCCGAGCTCCTCGGCGGCGGCGAATTCGGCGAGCCCCCAGCGGGCCCCGTCGTCGGGGCTGATCCGGCCGCCCGGGGCCAGGTGGAGGGCGTCTTCGCAGACGTAGGCGGTGCGGGACCCGTCGGTGTCGGCGCGGGGGTCGACGGCCGGCCCGGCGGCCGGGACCGCTTCGGGCGCCCCGGCCGGCCGGCCAGGACCCGCGTAACGGACCCGGTAGAGGCGCCCGTACAGGGCGAAGACCGCGCCGAGGCCGTCGCCGGTGAGCGCGTACGAGCCGATCCCGTCGGCGGTGAGCCGCATCCGCTCGCGCAGCCGGCGTTCGGCGGCGGGGAGGGGGCCGGGGACGGGGCACAGGACGCGGGGATCGGCCAGCCGGACCTCCGTGCCGGTGGCGGTGTCGAGCACCCAGAGGCTGTCGAAGGGGTCGGCGGGACCGTCGGAGCGCAGGAACCAGAGCAGCCGGCCGGCATCTCCGAAGGCGAAGGCGCGGGGGGCGCCGCGGGTGAAGCGGGCGGTGCGCGCGGAGAGGCTGAGGAAGTCATCCATCCTCGAAGTGTGACATGTGAAATGTCACTGGGATTAGGCTGTTCGAGTGGTGACCCCCGGAGTGCGGGCTTAGCGTCGTGAGGGTGGACCGGAACGCATCGCCGACCAGAACCGGGACCGACGGCAAGGTCCGAGGGGGCGGGAACGGGCTTGCACTGTTCGTCATCGCCTCCTGCCAGCTCATGGTCGTTCTCGACATCACCATCGTGAACATCGCGCTGCCGCACATCCAGACCGCCCTCGGCTTCTCCACCGAGAGCCTGTCCTGGGTCGTCAACGCCTATACCCTCACCTTCGGCGGACTGCTGCTGCTCGGCGGCCGGACCGGCGACATCCTCGGCCGCAAACGCGTCTTCATCTTCGGCGTCCTGCTCTTCGGACTGGCCTCGCTGCTCGGCGGGTTCGCCCAGAACGAGGGCCAACTGCTGGCCGCGCGCGCCCTCCAGGGCGTCGGCGGAGCCATCGCCTCCCCGACCTCCCTCGCGCTGATCACCACCACCTTCCGCGAGGGCCCCGAACGCAACCGGGCCTTCGGCGTGTTCGCCGCGGTGTCGGCGGGCGGCGGCGCGATCGGCCTGCTCGCCGGCGGGATGCTCGTCGAATGGCTGAACTGGCGCTGGGTGCTCTTCGTCAACGTCCCCATCGCGGTGCTCATCGCCCTGGTGGGCTCGAAGGTGATCCGCGAGTCCGAACGCCACCCCGGGCACTTCGACTTCCCCGGTGCGCTGCTGTCCACCCTCGGCATGGTCTCGCTGGTCTACGGTTTCATCCGCGCCTCCCAGGAAGGCTGGCGGGACGCGATCACCCTCGGCTCCTTCGCGGCGGCCGTGGTCCTGCTGACCCTGTTCGTCCTCAACGAACGCCGCTCGCCCCAACCGATCACCCCGCTGCACATGTTCGCCGACCGCAACCGCGCCGGGACCTACGGGATGATGCTCTTCCTGGCCTGCGCGATCTTCGGGATGTTCTTCTTCCTGACCCTGTTCGTGCAGAACGTCCTCGGCTTCAGCCCCCTGCGGGCCGGCCTGGCCTTCCTGCCGATCAGCGTCATGATCGCGCTGGCCGCCGGGGTCACCTCCCAGCTGCTGCCGAGGTTCGGGCCCAAACCCTTCATGGTCACCGGCGCGCTGTGCTGCGCGGCCGGGCTGGCCTGGCTGACGCAGACCGACATCCACTCCACCTACCTGGGCAGCATCCTCGGCCCGATGCTCGTCTTCGCCACCGGCATGGGCCTGCAGTTCGTCTCGCTGACGCTGATGGCCCTGTCCAACGTGCCCGACCGGGAGTCGGGCGCGGCGTCCGGGCTGCTCAACACCATGCAGCAGGTCGGCGGTTCCCTCGGCCTGTCGATCCTGGTGACCGTCTTCGGCACGGCCAGCCGCAACGAGGCCAAGGAGCAGGTCCCGTCCTTCCTGCGCTCGGCCACCCCCGAACAGCTGGCCTCCTTCCGGAGCACCGGACAGCTGCCGAAACCATGGGCCGACCAGGTGCTCACCTCCGGCGTGAGCGCGGCCTTCGTGGTGGCGGCCGCGTTCACCCTGGTCGCGGCGGCCATCGCGGTGTTCGCGATTCAGGTCCGCCCCTCCGACCTCGCCCGCCTCCAGGGCAGCCACGCGCCGACGGCGGTGTAGCCCGGCGCCACGGGTGTCAACTGCCGCGGAGCTCGCCGGTCCGCGCGGCCTTCCCGACCACGCCCACCACCTGCTGCACGTCCTCGGGCTCCGGCACCACCTGCGCGGCCACGGCGCCGGAGTCGGCCAGCGGCTTCGCCAGCCCGGCGAGGGGGCCGTCGGCGACGGCGGGCGAGGAGAACGCGGCAGCGGCGCCCCCGGCGAGCAGGGTCAGGACCAGCTTCTTCGTGATCGTCACACCCACCCCAACGATCCCCCGCCGCGCCGGTACCGGGAGCGCGGCCCTCCCGTCCGCGGAGCGCGGAGCCCCGCCCGCCCGACCGGGGCGGACGGGGCTCGGAGAGGGATCCGCTAGATGTCGCGGAAGATCTCGATCTGGGCGCCCACCGAGTTGAGGCGCTCGGCCAGTTCCTCGTAGCCGCGGTTGATGACGTAGACGTTGCGGAGCACCGAGGTGCCCTCGGCGGCCATCATCGCGAGGAGGACGACCACCGCGGGGCGCAGGGCCGGAGGGCACATCATCTCCGCCGCGCGCCAGCGCGTCGGGCCTTCGACCAGGACGCGGTGCGGGTCCAGGAGTTGGAGGCGGCCGCCGAGGCGGTTCAGGTCGGTCAGGTAGATGGCCCGGTTGTCGTACACCCAGTCGTGGATCAGGGTCTGGCCCTGGGCGGCCGCGGCGATGGCCGCGAAGAACGGGACGTTGTCGATGTTCAGCCCGGGGAACGGCATCGGGTGGATCTTGTCGATCGGGGCTTCGAGCTTGGACGGCCGCACGGTCAGGTCCACCAGTCGGGTGCGCCCGTTGTCCGCGGGGTACTCCGCCGAGCGGTCGTGGTCCAGGCCCATCTCCTCCAGGACCGCGAGCTCGATCTCCATGAACTCGATCGGCACCCGGCGGATGGTCAGCTCCGACTCCGTCACCACGGCGGCGGCGAGCAGGCTCATCGCCTCGACCGGGTCCTCGGAAGGGGAGTAGTCCACGTCCACGTCGATGTTCGGGATGCCGTGGACGGTCAGCGTGGTGGTGCCGACGCCCTCGACCCGGACCCCGAGCGCCTCCAGGAAGAAGCACAGGTCCTGGACCATGTAGTTGGAGGAGGCGTTGCGGATGACGGTGACGCCGTCGTGGCGTGCGGCGGCCAGCAGCGCGTTCTCGGTGACCGTGTCCCCGCGCTCGGTCAGCACGATCGGCCGGTCGGGGGAGACGCCGGGCTCGACCTTGGCGTGGTAGATGCCCTCGGTGGCCGTGATGTCCAGGCCGAAGCGGCGCAGCGCGATCATGTGGGGCTCGATGGTGCGGGTGCCGAGGTCGCAGCCGCCCGCGTACGGCAGCCGGAAGCTGTCCATCCGGTGCAGCAGCGGTCCCAGGAACATGATGATGCTCCGGGTCCGGCGTGCGGCGTCGGCGTCCATGGCCGCCATGTCCAGGCGGGCCGGCGGGATCAGCTCCAGGTCCACGCCCCCGTTGATCCAGCGGGTCCGGACGCCGATGGAGTTCAGGACCTCCAGCAGGCGGTAGACCTCCTCGATGCGGGCCACCCGCCGCAGGACCGTACGGCCCTTGTTGAGCAGGGAGGCGCAGAGCAGGGCGACGCAGGCGTTCTTGCTCGTCTTGACGTCGATGGCGCCGGAGAGGCGACGGCCGCCCACGACCCGCAGGTGCATCGGGCCGGCGTAGCCCAGAGAGACGATCTCGCTGTCGAGCGCTTCGCCGATGCGGGCGATCATCTCAAGGCTGATGTTCTGGTTGCCGCGCTCGATCCGGTTGACGGCGCTCTGGCTGGTGCCGAGCGCCTCGGCGAGCTGACTCTGTGTCCAGCCCCGGTGTTGCCGGGCGTCACGGATGAGCTTGCCGATGCGTACGAGGTAGTCGTCTGCCATGGGTGCACGGTATCTCAGATATGAGATGTGGTTCGCGTCGGGTGTGGCGGACGGGTGTTACCGACCGTCAGCTCCCATGGTGGGGCGGCGTGCCGAGCGGGGCGCGGCGGGGCGGCCGTGCGGGTGAACGGCTGCCATCCGGCGCCCTCGGCGGCAGCCGGGGGAACTCCCGGTGTGCGGCGCGGCCTTCGGGGAGCGCGCAGGTGCGCGAGCCGGAAACCGGACAGAGTTTCCTCCGGCGCGCAGGGGGAGGCTCTGTCCGGTTCGCGGGGGTACGTACCTCCGAACGGGGGAGGGGCGGGCCCTGCGGTCCGCCCCCCCCTGAACGCCACGTCTCAGGCGGCGTCCTGCGGGACGTCCGGAGCGAGTCCGTCCGCGACCAGGCCGGCGAGGACCGCCTGGCCGAGGGCGTGCACGGCCGACTGCGGGCGCACCATCACGGTGAACTCCCGGACCCGGCCCGCCCCGTCGAACTGGAGCAGGTCGATGCCGTGGATCTGCTTGCCGTCGACCGTGGCCCGGAAGGGCAGGATCACGCCCGGGGCCTCCTCGCCGTCGCTGCTGGTCTCGGCGGCCCCCTCGAAGCGGCCGACGTAGCGCAGATCCTCGAAGACCCGCAACAGGACCCCGAAGAGCCCCAGCACGGCGGGCCTGCCCTCGAAGGGGGTGAACTTCACCGGGCTGTACAGCCGGATGTCCTCGGTGAAGAGGTCCTCCAGTGCCGCGAGGTCCCGCTTCTCCACGGCGGCGCGGAAGCGTTCGGCAGTCTCCATGACCGGTTCTCCTCATAGTCAAGAATGTGACTAGTCAATTGCATGAGTATGATGCAGGCGCGATCGACAAAAGGGAACGGCGGCTTCCGATGGCCTTGCGGCATGCGGTACTGGCAGCGCTGCTGGACGGCGAGTTCAGCGGCTATGAACTGGCGAAGTCCTTCGACATCGGCGTCGCGAACTTCTGGCACGCCCTGCCCCAGCAGCTCTACGCCGAGTTGGCCAGACTGGAGCGCGACGGGCTGGTCGAGGGCCGCCAGGTGGTCCAGGAGACCCGGCCCAACAAGCGCCTCTTCCGCGTCACCGAGGCCGGGCGTGCGGAGTTGGAGGAGTTCGCCGCGGCCGCATCGAAGCCGTCCGTCATCCGCGACGACCTCCTCGTCAAGGTCCAGACGGCCGACCGGATCGGGAGCGCCGCGGTGATCGGACAGCTGGAGGAGCGGGCGTCCGCCGCCGACGCCAAGATCGAGCTCCTCGGCAAGGTGCTGCGCAAGATGCGCGGCGACAGGGACGAAGCAGAGTTCCTGCTCCGGGGCGAGCGGATCGGCGGGTACCTCACCTGCCTGCGCGGCATCGCCTTCGAGCAGGGCCACCGGGACTGGTGCCGCCGTAGCGCGGCCGTCCTCAGGGAGAGGCGGACACATCGTGACGAACCGTGAAATCCTGCGCTACGTCGCCCTGGGCGACAGCCAGACCGAGGGCCTCGGCGACGGGGACGACACCGTGGGCCTGCGCGGCTTCGCCGACCGGCTCGCCGCCCTCCTCGCGGAGGCCCATCCCGGCGTGCAGTACGCCAATCTGGCCGTCCGGGGGCGTCTCGCCGGCCAGGTCCGCGCCGAGCAGTTGGGCCCTGCCCTGGCCCTGCAACCCGACCTGGCCACCGTCGTCGCCGGGGTCAACGACGTGCTCCGCCCCCGGTTCGACGCCGCGGAGGTCGCCGGGCACCTGGAGGCGATGTTCGCCGCGCTGACGGAGGCCGGGGCCCAGGTCGCGACGGTGACCTTCCCGGACCTGGGCAAGGTCGTCCCGATCGCCCGGCCCGTCAGTGCGCGGGTGGCCGGCCTGAACGAGCGGATCCGCGCCGCGGCCGCCCGGCACGGGGTGTTCGTCGCGGAGACCGCCCTGCCCGCCGCGGTCGCCGACCCGCGGATGTGGACCACCGACCGGCTGCACGCCAGCCCGATCGGCCACGAGCGGATCGCCGCCGCCCTTGCGCACGCCGTCGGCCTGCCCGGCAGCGACGACAGCTGGACGCTGGCGCTGCCGCCGCAGCAGGCCCTGGCGCGCCGGGCTGCCGTGGCCGCCGAACTGCGCTGGGCCGCCGCGTTCCTCGGCCCGTGGCTGGGGCGCCGGCTGCGCGGCCGCTCCTCCGGCGACGGCCGGACGGCCAAGCGCCCGCTGCTGCTGCCGCTGGACAACCCGGCTCCCGCCGGGGACATGGGCGACCCCGGGGCCGTGCGTACGTCCTGACGGGGGTACTGCGCCGCGCCGGCGGGTGTACTACGCCGCGCCCGCCGCGCGGCGGCCCAGGACCGGCTCCGCGACCAGCCTGGCCACGGCGCACAGGGTCTGCCCGTGCCGCGCGAACAGCGCGTCCCGCGAGTCGTGGTGGCCGAGGTCCGCCAGGACGTACGCGGACAGGTCGCAGGCGGGGCCTGCTCCGGCGCCCGCCGGCCCGGGCGCGGCGGCGGAACCCGCGGCGGGGCAGGCCGGCGGCGCGTCCCAGTCGATGGCCGTCCGGGACAGTGCCTCGAAGAGGGTCTCCGTCCCGGCGTTGGTGAATCCGCCGCCGGCCGCCTGCGCCGGGCGCAGCCCGCCGAAGAGCTCCGAGACCGTCAGCCAGCCCCCGGACTCCCCTGCGAGCCGGAACTCCGGCCAGGCCAGCAGCACCTGGTCCGGGACGATGCGGCGCAGCCGCGGGAAGCGCGGGTACCAGAACGCGCCGTCCACCAGCAGGCCGCGCACCCGGGTGGGCACCCCGCCGGCCCGGGCGACCGCCTCCAGCACGGCCAGCCGCTGGCTGCACGACCCCCGGCCGCGGCGCAGCACCTGCGAGACGGGCCGCTCGTCCTGGACCGAGTACACCGGCCGGACGGCGGCGGAGATCCACCGGTGGGCCCGGTGCAGTGCCTCGACCTGCCGGGCGGGGTCGGCCGGGTCCCCCGGGGCCGGGGCCGCGCCCAGCCCGCGGACCAGCGCGGCCACGCGCGGGTCCGGCCAGTCGAGGATCCGGGTCGGGGCGGTGCTCCCCTCCGGCGCCGCCCCTCCCGCACCGGCGCCCGCACCCGCGGCGGCGCGGGCGACGGCGGCGCGGGACCGGCCCCGCGGTCGGAGCAGTGGGCTCGTCATGGCGGGAGTCCTCTCGTCGGGCCGCCCCCCGGGCGGGTCGGATGCATCCTGACAGAGAATCTGAACGCGTTCAAGAGTGCGTCCGGCCAGGCCTGCGGGGTAAGGGACCGAGGGAGAGGCGAGGCTGTGGCCCCTCCCGGGCGGCCGGCAAGGCGGCCTCGGGCCGCCCGCCACCGTTCACGCCGCCAACGCATTCCGGGCGCAACCGGACAGAGTGCTGCCGCAATCCGGGAGGAACCGGAGCAGGGGGCAGCCGCCCCCGGAGCGCGGACCCGGGCGGGCGCGCAGGCGCGCCTCGTCCCCAGGCCCGGTCATGTACTAGAGTTATCTCGACATCGAGATATCTGCCGAAGGCGAACCGCAGCCGCCCCCGCTGGTAAGGGCTACCTAACTTAGCCTGACCTCAGCGGATTGGCCAAGGGGCGTGGCGGCAGGATTGCGGCAATACGCGCGAATTCATGCATGAAGGAGACTGTCGTGTCGGCGAACAGCTTCGACGCCCGCAGCACGCTGCAGGTGGGCGACGAGTCCTACGAGATCTTCCGGCTGGACAAGGTCGAGGGCTCTGCCCGCCTTCCCTACAGCCTGAAGGTTCTGCTGGAGAACCTGCTCCGTACCGAGGACGGCGCGAACATCACCGCCGACCACATCCGGTCGCTCGGCTCCTGGGACTCCCAGGCCCAGCCCAGCGAGGAGATCCAGTTCACGCCGGCACGCGTGATCATGCAGGACTTCACCGGCGTGCCCTGCGTCGTGGACCTCGCCACCATGCGCGAGGCCGTCAAGGCCCTGGGCGGCGACGCCTCCAAGATCAACCCGCTGGCCCCGGCCGAGCTGGTCATCGACCACTCGGTCATCGCCGACAAGTTCGGCACCCGCGACGCGTTCGCCCAGAACGTGGAGCTGGAGTACGGCCGCAACAAGGAGCGCTACCAGTTCCTGCGCTGGGGCCAGACCGCCTTCGACGAGTTCAAGGTCGTCCCCCCGGGCACCGGCATCGTCCACCAGGTCAACATCGAGCACCTGGCCCGCACGGTCATGGTCCGGGGCGGCCAGGCGTACCCCGACACCCTCGTCGGCACCGACTCCCACACCACGATGGTCAACGGCCTGGGCGTGCTGGGCTGGGGCGTCGGCGGCATCGAGGCCGAGGCCGCGATGCTCGGCCAGCCGGTCTCCATGCTGATCCCGCGCGTCGTCGGCTTCAAGCTGACCGGCGAGCTGCCGGCCGGCACCACCGCCACCGACCTCGTGCTGACCATCACCGAGATGCTCCGCAAGCACGGTGTCGTCGGCAAGTTCGTCGAGTTCTACGGCGAGGGCGTCTCCGCGACCTCCCTGGCCAACCGCGCCACCATCGGCAACATGTCGCCGGAGTTCGGATCCACCGCCGCGATCTTCCCGATCGACGACGAGACCCTGAAGTACCTGCGCCTGACCGGCCGCGACGCCCAGCAGGTCGCGCTCGTCGAGGCGTACGCCAAGGAGCAGGGCCTGTGGCTGGACCCGGCCGCCGAGCCGGACTTCTCCGAGAAGCTGGAGCTCGACCTCTCCACGGTTGTCCCCTCCATCGCCGGCCCGAAGCGCCCGCAGGACCGCATCGTCCTCGCCAACGCCTCGCAGCAGTTCGCGCAGGACGTGCGCAACTACGTCAGCGACGACGAGGAGGCCGGCAAGGAGTCCTTCCCGGCGTCCGACGCCCCGGCCTCGGCCAACGGCGTACCGACCAAGCCCACCCTGGTCACGCTGGCCGACGGCACCTCCTTCGAGATCGACCACGGCGCCGTCACCGTCGCCGCGATCACCTCCTGCACCAACACCTCGAACCCCTACGTCATGGTCGCCGCGGCGCTCGTGGCCAAGAAGGCGTCCGAGAAGGGCCTGACCCGCAAGCCGTGGGTCAAGACCACCCTGGCCCCGGGCTCGAAGGTCGTCACCGACTACTTCGACAAGGCCGGCCTGACCCCGTACCTCGACAAGATGGGCTTCAACCTCGTCGGGTACGGCTGCACCACCTGCATCGGCAACTCCGGTCCGCTGGACGAGGAGATCTCGAAGGCGATCAACGAGGCCGACCTGGCGGTCACCTCGGTGCTCTCCGGCAACCGCAACTTCGAGGGCCGCATCAACCCCGACGTCAAGATGAACTACCTGGCCTCCCCGCCGCTGGTCGTCGCGTACGCCATCGCGGGCTCCATGAAGGTGGACATCACCCGGGACGCGCTGGGCACCGACACCGACGGCAAGCCGGTCTTCCTGGCCGACATCTGGCCGTCGGAGGCCGAGGTCAACGACGTCGTGGCGAACGCCATCGGCGAGGACATGTTCAACAAGTCCTACCAGGACGTCTTCGCAGGCGACGCCCAGTGGCAGGCGCTGTCGATCCCGACCGGCAACACCTTCGAGTGGGACCCGCAGTCCACCTACGTCCGCAAGCCCCCCTACTTCGAGGGCATGACGATGGAGACCACCCCGGTCTCCGACATCGCCGGCGCCCGCGTGCTGGCGAAGCTGGGCGACTCGGTCACCACCGACCACATCTCCCCGGCCGGTGCGATCAAGGCCGACACGCCGGCCGGCAAGTACCTCACCGAGCACGGCGTCGAGCGCCGCGACTTCAACTCGTACGGTTCCCGCCGCGGCAACCACGAGGTCATGATCCGCGGAACCTTCGCCAACATCCGCCTGCGCAACCAGATCGCGCCGGGCACCGAGGGCGGCTTCACCCGCGACTTCACGGTCGACGGCGCGCCGGTCTCCTTCATCTACGACGCCTCCCAGAACTACCAGGCCGCCGGCATCCCGCTGGTCATCCTGGCGGGCAAGGAGTACGGCTCCGGCTCCTCCCGCGACTGGGCGGCCAAGGGCACCGCGCTGCTCGGCGTCAAGGCCGTCATCGCCGAGTCCTACGAGCGCATCCACCGCTCGAACCTGATCGGCATGGGCGTCCTCCCCCTCCAGTTCCCGGAGGGCGCCACGGCCGCCTCCCTGGGCCTGACCGGCGAGGAGACCTTCGCCTTCACCGGTGTGGAGGAGCTGAACAACGGCACCACCCCGCGGACCGTCAAGGTGAGCACCGACACGGGCGTGGAGTTCGACGCGGTCGTCCGCATCGACACGCCGGGTGAGGCGGACTACTACCGCAACGGCGGCATCATGCAGTACGTGCTGCGGAACCTCATCCGCGGCTGAGCCTGACCTTCGGCACCAAAGGGCCGTATCCCCGTTAAGGGGGTACGGCCCTTCCGCTTTTCGTGGTGCCGGTGTCAGATGACGGACAGGTCTCAACTCGGAAAAGCCGGTGGCCATCCTTGCGCATGATCTTGCTCACACCAGCCGGAGTGGACTATACCTGTGCCCGTCCGGATCACCGCGGAACGAGCGGCCCCGGGCCGGGGGAGAGCGGGGACCTGCGGCGTTGCCCGCATGTGCGGCAGCTGCCTGACGGTCCTTCCTCCCTCACACCCCTGACGAAGGCGAGGACTTGAGCATGGGATCCACCTCAGCCCACGGCGTGAAGGGCAACGGCACCGGCCTCGGCCGCCGCGACCTGATCAAGCGCTCCGCGGCACTCGGCCTCATCACCGTGCCGACCATGGGCTTCCTGTCCGCGTGCGCCTCCGGCGGCGAGGAGAACTCCACCAAGGGACCGGACAAGGGTGCGGTCACCAAGGAGAACCCCTTCGGCGTGGCCAAGGGCGGCAAGCTGGACGTCGTCGTCTTCAAGGGCGGCTTCGGCGACGACTACGCGAAGGCCTGGGAGGCCGCCTTCGACAAGAAGTGGGGCACCACCAGCTCCCACCTGGGCACCCAGGAGATCACCGCCAAGCTGCAGCCCCGCTTCAACGGCGGCAACCCGCCGGACGTGGTCGACGACGCCGGCGCCCAGCAGATCAAGCTCGACGTGCTCGCCAAGGGCGGCCAGCTCGCCGACCTCGCCGCGGTCCTCGACGCACCCTCGCTCGACGACCCCGCCAAGAAGGTGCGCGACACCCTCATCGCCGGGACGGTGGAACAGGGCACCCAGGGCGGCAAGTTCGTCGCGCTGAACTACGTCTACACCGTCTTCGGGTTCTGGTACTCCGGCAAGCTCTTCAAGGAGAAGGGCTGGGCGCCCCCCAAGACCTGGGACGAGTTCCTCGCGGTCTGCACCAAGGCCAAGGAGGCGGGCCTCGGCGGCCTCGCCCACCAGGGGAAGTTCCCGTACTACATCAACGTCGTCATCATGGACCTGATCGCCAAGAAGGGCGGTCTGGACGCCATGAAGGCGATCGACAACCTGGAGCCCAACGCCTTCGAGGGCAGCGCCGCGGCCCTCGCCGCGGTCGAGGCGGTCTACGAGGTGGTCGAGAAGGGCCTGCTGATGCCGGGCACCAACGGCCTCACCCACACGGAGTCCCAGACGGCCTGGAACCAGTACAAGGCCGCCTTCATCCCCTCCGGGTCCTGGCTGGAGAACGAGCAGCTGAAGCAGACCCCCGAGGACTTCGACATGAAGTTCCTGCCGGTGCCCGTGCTGGCCGACAGCAAACTGCCCGTCGAGGCCATCCGGGCCGGCGCCGGCGAGCCGTTCATCGTCCCGGAGAAGGCCGCCAACAAGGCGGGCGGCCTGGAGTTCCTCCGCTCGATGCTCTCCCGCGAGTGGTCGACGATCTTCGCCCAGCAGGCGAACTCGCTCACCGTCGTCAAGGACGGCGTGGACCCGACCGTCAAGCTCCGGCCGGGCACCCAGTCGGCGGTGGAGGCGCTCAAGGGCGCCGGTGACCACACCTTCAACTACTTGTACACCGAGTGGTACAGCGAGATGGGCACCGAGATCGAGAACGCGTCCAATGAGCTGATGGCACAGCGGATCCAGCCCAAGGAATGGATCAAGCGGGCCCAGGCTGCGGTAGACAAGGCGGCGAAGGACCCGAACGCCAAGAACAACCGCCGCAGCTGACGCCGCGTCCACCGGTCACCCCGGTGGGGGCACCACCCGGCGCCAGCCGGGGGAACCAGGGACGGACACCATGAGCCACGTAGCCTCGGGGAGGGGGAAGGGCGGCTTCATCGCCGGCTTCCTCATCGCCCCCCTCGCGCTGTACCTGACCTTTGTGACCTGGCCGTACATCCAGACGTTCGGCTACTCCTTCACCAACTGGACGGGCCAGTCCCCGACCTTCGACTTCGTCGGACTGGACAACTACTCGACCCTGCTGGAGGACGAGGTCTTCCGCGGCGCGCTCTGGCACAACCTGCTGCTCCTGGTGTTCGTCCCGGTGGTCACCATCCTGCTGGCCCTCTTCTTCGCCTTCATGGTGAACGCGGGAGGGCGCAGCGGGGCCGGCGGGGTCCAGGGGGTCGCCGGCTCGCGCTTCTACAAGGTCGTCTACTTCTTCCCGCAGGTCCTCTCCCTCGCCATCCTCGCGGTGCTCTTCGGCGCCGTCTACCGCAGTGACGAGGGCGGCCTGCTCAACGGCTTCCTCATCAAGACCGGCCTGGTCTCGGCGCAGCACCCCGTCGAATGGCTCAACGAGCCCGCCTTCGTGCTGTGGTGCCTGCTCTTCGTGGTCGTCTGGTCCGGCGTCGGCTTCTACCTGGTCCTGTTCTCCGCGGCCATGCAGTCCGTGCCCAAGGACATCTACGAGGCCGCGCTGCTGGACGGCGCCGGACGCGCCCAGACCTTCTTCAAGGTCACGCTGCCCCTGCTGTGGGATTCTGTGCAGACCGCCGCGGTCTACCTGGGCATCGCCGCGATGGACATGTTCGTCCTGGTGTCGACCATGACCTCCGGCCAGTTCGGCGGCGGCCCCGACCACCACAGCGAGGTCATGGCGACGGTGCTGATGCGCAACTTCCTGTACTTCGGCAAGAGCGGCTACGCCTGCGCCATGGGCGTGGTCATGCTCGTCCTGACCATGGCCCTCTCCGTCATCACGCTGCGCGCCACCCGCCGCGAGCGCATCGAGTTCTGAGCGGAGTACCACGATGACCGCAGAGTCCACAGTCACCAAGGTCGAGAACGAGCCGGCCGCGCGGCGGTCCGCCGGACCGGGACGGGACGGGGAACGCGACGGGCGCCGCTCCGAGGGCGTGGTCCTCAACGTCTTCTCGCACGGGTTCCTCGCCCTCTGGGCGATCATGATCGTCCTGCCCCTGATCTGGCTCGTCCTCGGCTCCTTCAAGACCGACGCGCAGATCGGCGGCTCGGCCCTGAGCTGGCCCGCCAACTGGCACTTCGACGCCTTCTCGCGGGCCTGGACCAAGGGGATCGGCGGGTACTTCGCCCACACGCTGATCGTGCTGGTCTTCTCGGTGCCGCTGACGATGCTGTTCGGCTCGATGGCCGCGTACGTGCTGGCCCGCTACCCCTTCCGGGGCAACCGGGCCGTCTACTACTTCTTCGTCAGCGGGGCCATGTTCCCCGTCTTCCTGGCGCTGGTCCCGCTGTTCTTCATGGTCAAGCGCTTCGACATGCTGAACACGTACCACGGCCTGATCCTGGTGTACGTCGCCTACTCGATGCCGTTCACCGTCTTCTTCATGCACTCCTTCTTCCGGACGCTGCCCACGGCGGTCCACGAGGCGGCGGTCATCGACGGGGCGTCCGACACCCGGATCTTCTTCCAGGTGATGCTGCCCATGGCCAAGCCCGGCCTGATCAGCGTCGGGATATTCAATGTCCTGGGGCAGTGGAACCAGTACATCCTCCCCGCCGTGCTGATGCAGCCGCAGACGAGCGGGGACCCCGAGCGCTACATGCTCACCCAGGGCCTCATCCAGCTCCAGCAGCAGATGGGGTACGAGACGGACCTGCCGGTGCTGTTCGCCGGCGCCACCATCGCGATCATCCCCATGCTGGCCGTGTACCTGTCCTTCCAGCGGCAGATCCAGGCCGGCCTGACCTCGGCCACCCTGAAGTAGCGCCGCCGGGCACCCCGGCGGCGAGGAGGCGACGGGGTTCCTACAGCCAGGTCTTGAACCTGCGGACATAGGCGCTCTTCACGAGCTGGGTGAGCGTGCAGTAGGCGAGCAGGACGCCGGCCAGCCACGGGAAGTAGGCCGCGGGAAGCGCCGTGAAGCCCAGCGACGGGGCCAGCGGGGAGAACGGCAGCCACAGCCCGGCCAGCACCGCGAGGACGGTGGTCAGCAGCACCGGCCAGGAGGCGCGGGACTGAAGGAAGGGGATCTTCCGGGTACGGATCATGTGGACGACCAGGGTCTGCGAGAGCAGGCCCTCGACGAACCAGCCGGACTGGAAGAGCGCCTGGTGGGCCTCGCTGTTCGCCCCGAACACGTTCCACATGATCGTGAACATGGCGATGTCGAAGACCGAGCTGACGGGGCCGATGGTGACCATGAAGCGGAGGATGCCCCGGGCGTCCCAGTTGCGGGGCGTGCGCAGGTACTCCTCGTCCATCCGGTCCCACGGGGTGGCCAGCTGGGAGATGTCGTAGACCAGGTTCTGCACCAGCAGCATGATTGCGAGCATCGGCTGGAAGGGGATGAACGCACTCGCCACCAGGACGGAGAACACGTTCCCGAAGTTCGACGAGGCCGTCATCTTGATGTACTTGACCGTGTTGCCGAAGGTGGTCCGGCCCTGGACGACGCCCTGCTCCAGGACGGTCAGGTCCTTCTCCAGCAGGATGATGTCGGCGGACTCCTTGGCGATGTCCACGGCCGTGTCCACCGAGATGCCGACGTCCGCGGTGCGCAGGGCGGCCGCGTCGTTGATGCCGTCGCCGAGGAAGCCCACGGTGTGCCCCTCGGCCTGCAGGGCCCGGACGATCCGGGCCTTCTGGACCGGGTTGGCCTTCGCGAAGACCGTCGTACGGGCGGCCAGCGCGCGCAGGTCCGCGTCGTCGAGGCCGTCGATCGCGGGGCCGCAGACCACGCGGCCCACGTCGATGCCGACGTCGGCACAGACCCGGGCGGCGACGAGCCCGTTGTCGCCGGTGACCACCTTCACCGCCACGCCCTTGTCGGCCAGGCCCCGCAGGGCCCGGGCCGCATCGGCCTTCGGCGGGTCGAGGAAGGCGAGGAAGCCGACCAGGGTCAGCCGGTCCTCGTCGGCGACCGTGTAGGCCGCCCGCGGGGAGGTGAGCGTGCGGGTGGCGACGGCCAGGACCCGCAGCCCCCGCCGGTTGTGCTCCTCGGCGGTCCGCAGCGCGGCCCGGCGCCGCTCCTCGGTCAGCTCCACCGTCCGGCCGCGGTCCGCCATGCGGGTGCACAGGCCCAGGACCTCCTCGACCGCACCCTTGGTGATCATGACGTGCCCGGGGCGGGCGTCGCCGGCCACCAGGGGGTTGCGGCTCAGGACCACGGACATCCGGCGCCGGGCGAAGTCGAAGGGGATCTCGTCGACCATCGAGAACCGTGCGTCGACGACAACCTCCTCGGCCTCGTCGACGCGGTCGATGACCGCCTGGTCCATCAGGTTGCGCAGCCCGGTCTGGAAGTGCGCGTTGAGGTACCCGTACTCCAGCACCTCGCCGTCCTCGCTGCCGTGCACGTCCAGGCAGCGGTCCAGGGTGATCCGGTCCTCGGTGAGGGTGCCGGTCTTGTCGGTGCAGAGCACGTCCATGGCGCCCAGGTTCTGGATCGCGTTGAGCCGCTTGACGACCACCTTGCGCCGGGACATGGCGACGGCCCCGCGCGCCAGGTTCGCCGAGACCACCATCGGCAGCATCTCGGGGGTCAGGCCGACGGCGACGGCGATCCCGAACAGGAAGGCCTGGTTCCAGTCGCCCTTGGTGAACCCGTTGACCACGAAGACGACCGGGACCATGACCAGCATGAAGCGGATCAGCAGGAAGCTGATCTTGCGCACGCCGTGGTCGAAGTTGGTCGGCGGGCGCTCGCCGACCAGGGAACCGGCCATGGAGCCGAAGTAGGTGTCGGCGCCGGTGGCGACGACGAGCCCGGTGGCGGTGCCGGAGATGACGGAGGTGCCCGTCAGGCACAGGTTGTCGGCCTCGACGGGGTCGGCGCTCTCCGGCCGGCCGAGGTCCTCCGTGAGGGTGTCCGCCTTGGCGACGGGCAGGGACTCGCCGGACAGTGCGGCCTGGCTGACCATCAGGTCCTTGGAGCCGAGCAGGCGCAGGTCGGCCGGGACCAGGTCGCCGGCGGCCAGCCGGACGAGGTCGCCCGGGACGACCTGGTCCATGGGCACCTCGAAGGTGGTCGGGGCCGAGCCGCTGTCGGCCCGCCGCTGCACCGCGCAGGTGGTGGTGACGAGGTCCTGCAGCGCGTCCGCGGCCCGGCCGGAGCGGAACTCCTGCCGGAAGCGCAGCAGTCCGCTGATCCCCACCATCGCGCAGAGGATGACGACGCCCGGGTCGGCGGGGTCCTGCCAGTACATGACGGCGGCCAGGAAGACCAGGACGCCGATGAAGGGGTTCCAGAACGCCTTGCCCAGCTGGACGAACCAGCGCGGGGCGCGCTCCCGGGCGACGGCATTGGGGCCGCAGCGCTCCAGGCGCAGCGCGGCCTCGGCGTGCGTGAGGCCGCTCCGCGAGGAGTCCACCTGCTGCAGGGCGCGCACCGCCGGACCGGCGCTGACGGCGGCGAGCCGCTCACCGACGAGCCGGGTACGGGCCTCCAGCTCGGCGGCCTTGCGCTCACGGCGGCCGCGGCCCGGCGGTGCCAGGGTGGCCGGGGGGCGAGGGGTGAGCATGGTCATGACGACTACCTCCTTCCACGGGTCCGGACGGCACGGAGCCGGGCGGTCACGCGGAGTGGTCACGGGTCGGCGCGCGGCGGCGCGGGAGGCCGCCGGGCACGCCGAGGACATGGATGACGCACGCCCGGCGAGGAGGCCCGGGCATGCGGAAGGAGAGGGGCGGGGCGCAGCTGCCGGACGCGCGCAGGACGAGGCGGACAGCGGAGTACCGCGGTCGGTGCACAGCCGTGCGGACGGTCAGCCGGTCACCGGGACGGGCTGATCAGGCGATCAGCGGACGCGTGCGCTGCAAAGACTTCGATCGGGACTCATCCCGAACACCTCCTTGCGTCGCGCCGGTCATCAGGGGCGCCCGGTCCGGCCGGAAAGGCCGCAGAGGACCGGCGCCTCAGCGACCGTAGCACGATCTCGTGGGGGGCTCCCTCCCTCTTTCGGCGGATAGTGTCCGATTCGCGCTGTGTCAGCCTCTTGACGTCTGGAGGCCCAAAGGCTCGACTTAAGGTTCACAAGTTGGAGAGACGCCGGGGTCTCGGAGTGTGCAGCCGCGACGGCCCGGCCGGGGGGCGACGGCTTGCCGTCGCTTATGGGCAGGAGTGGATGAGTCGTGCAGACTCCCGGATCGCAGTCCTCGCTGCATCGGGCGAACCTCGAACGGGTCGTGCGTGCGGTACGGATCGAGGGTTCGCTGACCCAGGCGGAGATCGCGCGGGCCACCGGCCTGTCGGCGGCCACGGTCTCCAACATCGTCCGCGAGCTCAAGGACGCCGGGACCGTCGAGGTCACCGACACCTCGGCCGGCGGCCGCCGCGCGCGCAGCGTCTCCCTCAGCGGGGATGCGGGCATCGTCATCGGCGTCGACTTCGGCCACACCCACCTGCGGGTCGCCGTCGGCAACCTCGCCCACCAGGTCCTGGCGGAGGAGTCCGAGCCGCTGGACGTGGACGCCTCCTGGGCGGAGGGCTTCGACCGGGCCGAGGCGCTGGTCGGGCGGCTGATCGCGGGCATCGGCGTGAGCCTGCAGAAGGTCATCGGGGTCGGCCTCGGCGTCCCCGGCCCCATCGACGTGGAGTCCGGGACCCTCGGCTCGACCGCGATCCTGCCGGGCTGGGCCGGCATCAACCCCCGTCAGGAGCTCTCGCAGCGCCTCGGGGTGCCGGTGTACGTGGACAACGACGCGAACCTCGGCGCGCTGGGCGAACTCGTGTGGGGGAGCGGCCGGGGAGTGAAGGACCTGGCCTACATCAAGGTCGCCAGCGGCGTCGGCGCGGGCCTGGTGATCAACGGCCGGATCTACCGCGGACCGGGCGGCACGGCGGGCGAGATCGGGCACATCACGCTGGACGAATCGGGCCCGGTGTGCCGCTGCGGCAACCGCGGCTGCCTGGAGACCTTCGCCGCCGCCCGGTACGTCCTGCCGCTCCTGCAGGGCACGCACGGACCGGAGTTGACGATGGAGCGGGTGGTCGAGCTGGCCCGCGACGGTGATCCGGGCTGCCGCCGGGTGATCACGGATGTGGGCCGCCACATCGGCAGCGGAGTCGCCAGCCTGTGCAACCTCCTGAACCCCAGCCGGGTGGTCCTGGGCGGCTCGCTCGCGGACGCCGGTGAACTCGTCCTGGCCCCCATCCGTGAATCAGTGGGGAGGTACGCCATCCCGAGCGCGGCCCGCCAACTGTCGGTGCTCACGGGGTCCCTGGGCGGCCGGGCCGAGGTGCTGGGGGCACTGGCCCTGGTGCTCAGTGAAATGGGCGATTCGACGCTTTTGTCGGATCATGGAAGTGGAGTGCGAGCACCAGCCGTCTTGTCTTCAGGTAGATAACGGATGGCACCGTTGTCATCTCGTTAAGGATTCACTCCTTGACGGCAAAACGCGGCCGGGGTTGACTCACATCCACCTCGGCCGCAGTGTTGCGGCCTCGTCAGGGAGGTTCAAGTAATGAACACGCGTATGCGTAGAGCCGCCGTAGCCGTCGCCGCCGGTGCCATGGCCGTTTCCCTCGCCGCCTGTGGCAGTGCGAAGGAAGCCGGAGACAAGACCAAGGAGTCGGGCGCCCCCGCCGCGGGCGACGCGATCAAGGTCGGGCTGCTCCTGCCGGAGAACCAGACCGCGCGCTACGAGAAGTTCGACAAGCCGCTCATCGAGAAGAAGGTCGCCGAGCTCACCGGCGGCAAGGGCGAAGTGGTCTACGCCAACGCCAAGCAGGACGCCACCACGCAGAACTCCCAGGTCGACACGATGATCACCAACAAGGTGAACGTCCTCATCGTCGACGCGGTGGACTCGAAGGCGATCGCCGGCGCGGTCAAGCGGGCGAAGGACGCCGGCATCCCGGTCGTCGCCTACGACCGCCTGGCCGAGGGCCCGATCGACGCCTACACCTCCTTCGACAACGAAGAGGTCGGCAAGGTCCAGGGCAAGGCGCTCCTGGAGGCGCTGGGCGACAAGGCCAAGGACGGCCAGATCGTCATGATGAACGGTTCGGTCACCGACCCGAACGCCAAGCTCTTCAAGTCCGGTGCGCACTCCGTCCTCGACGGCAAGGTGAACATCGGCAAGGAGTACGACACCGTCGAGTGGAAGCCGGAGAACGCCAACACCAACATGGCGGCCGCGCTCTCGGCGATCGGCAAGGACAAGGTCGTCGGCGTCTACTCCGCCAACGACGGCATGGCGGGCGGCATCATCACCGCCCTCAAGGCGGCCGGCCTGGCCACCCTGCCCCCGGTCACCGGCCAGGACGCCGAACTCGCCGGTGTGCAGCGCATCGTGGCGGGCGAGCAGTTCATGAGCGTCTACAAGCCGTACGCCCCCGAGGCGGAGGCCGCCGCGAAGATGGCCGTCGCCCTCGCCAAGGGCGAGAAGGTCACCGGCGTCACCACCTCCACGGTCGACAGCCCGACCGCCAAGGGCGTCCCGTCCGTGCTCATCCCGGTCGTCTCGCTCACCAAGGCCAACATCAAGGACACCGTCATCAAGGACGGTGTCTACACGGCCGACGAGATCTGCAGCGACAAGTACGCGGCCGCCTGCTCGGCCGCCGGCCTGAAGTAGGGCCCCCCGTCGCCCTCCGAGGCGACCCCCGCGCCTGCCCGGCGCCCCGCCACTCCTTTCCCCGCCACCTGCGGGGCGCCGGGCAGAAACGATGCACCCCCTGCCTTACCCCCCATTCGCCCCGCTCCTGCTCTTTTGCACGACATCCCCGCCGGTCAGGCGGCGAAGGAGATGGTTCATGTGTCCGCTGCGCCCGTGCTGGCGTTGCGAGGGGTCTCGAAGCGGTTCGGCGCCGTCCAGGCCCTGACCGACGTAGAACTCGAGATCCACTCCGGTGAAGTGGTCGCCCTTGTCGGCGACAACGGCGCCGGCAAGTCCACGCTGGTCAAGACGATCGCCGGCGTGCACCCCATCGATGACGGCGTCATCGAGTGGGAGGGCCGCCCGGTCTCCATAGGCAAGCCCCACGACGCCCAGAACCTGGGCATCGCGACGGTCTACCAGGACCTCGCGCTGTGCGACAACATCGATGTCGTCGGCAACCTCTTCCTCGGCCGCGAGCTCAAGCGCCGCGGCATCCTGGACGAGGTGGAGATGGAGCGCCGCGCCCGCGAGCTCCTGACCACCCTGTCCATCCGGATCCCCAGTGTCCGGATCCCCATCGCCTCGCTCTCCGGCGGTCAGCGCCAGACCGTGGCCATCGCCCGCTCGATGCTCGGCGAGCCCAAGCTCGTGATCCTCGACGAGCCCACCGCCGCCCTCGGCGTCGAGCAGACCGCACAGGTCCTCGACCTCGTCGAGCGGCTGCGCGAGCGCGGCCACGCCGTGATCCTCATCAGCCACAACATGGCCGATGTGAAGGCCGTCGCCGACAAGGTGGCGGTCCTGCGGCTCGGCCGCAACAACGGCGTCTTCACCGTCGCCGACACCTCGCAGGAAGAGATCATTTCCGCCATCACCGGAGCCACGGACAACGCCGTGACCCGCCGGGCGGCCCGCACCGGGGAGGCTCGCAAGTGAGCACCGAGAACCCAGCCGCCGACCCGCTGCGCAAGGCGGCCGAGAACGACGCGGCGGGCCACGAGGTCGTGAACCCGGCCGCCGCGGCGGACGCCATCCCCGCCGTGGACCCCCGCCTGCTCGTCCGCGAAGAGGGCCTGTCCGGGTACCGGCGCGAGTTCGGCCGCAAGATGAAGGCGGGTGACCTGGGCTCCATACCCGTCGTCATCGGTCTGATCATCATCTGGTCGATCTTCCAGGGCCTGAACTCGAACTTCCTCTCCCCGGAGAACCTGACCAACGTCGCGATCACGATGGTCGCCACCGGCATGATGGCCGTCGGCATCATCTTCGTGCTGCTGCTCGGCGAGATCGACCTCTCGGTCGGCTCGGTCAGCGGTGTCTCGGGCGCGATCGTGGCCGTCCTCGCCGTCACCCACGGCGTGAACGAATGGCTGGCCATCCTCGCGGCCGTCGCGGGCGGCGCGCTGATCGGCTCGATCCACGGCTTCTTCTTCGCCAGGATCGGCGCCCCGGCCTTCGCGGTCACCCTGTCGGGCCTGCTCTTCTGGTCCGGCGCGATGCTGCAGATCCTCGGCAGCAACGGCACGATCAACCTGGACTCCGAGGGCGTCGTCGGCCAGCTGACCACGTACTTCTTCTCCGACGTGGCCATCGGCTACGGGCTGGCCGCGGTCGCGGTGGTCGGGTACTTCCTGGCCTCCTTCTTCGACGCGCGCCGCCGCGAGGCCGCCGGGGTGCCCTCCCGGCCGCTCACCGAGATCCTGCTGCGCAGCGGCCTGCTCGCGGTGTTCACCTTCGGCCCCGCCGTCGTGTTCAACCAGTACAAGGGCCTGCCGCTCGCGGTGGTGCTCTTCCTGCTGGCCCTGGTGCTCACGGACTTCGTGCTCCGCCGCACCACCTTCGGCCGCCAGGTCTTCGCCCTCGGCGGCAGCGTCGAGGCCTCCCGGCGCGCGGGCATCAACGTCAACCGGGTCCGGATCACGGTCTTCGCGATCGCCGGCACCTTCGCCGCCATCGGCGGGCTCTTCTGGGCCTCGAAGATCGCGGCGGCCAACCAGAGCGCCGGCGCCGGCGACCTGCTGATGAACGTCATTGCCGCGGCCGTCATCGGCGGCACCAGCCTCTTCGGCGGCCGGGGGCGCACCTGGAACGCCCTCCTCGGCGTCATGGTGATCACCTCGATCCAGTACGGTCTGGCACTGGAGGGCATCGCGACCCCGATCCAGTACATGATCACCGGAGCGGTGCTGCTGGCCACCGTGGTGATCGACTCGATCACCCGCAAGACGCAGAAGTCGGCCGGCCGCGCCTGACCGCGGGCCCGCCCCGCGGGCCCGCGTCCCGGTCCGCATCCGCGGACCGGCGGTAAGACCGGTCACAGTGCCCGGTGCCACTCCCTGTGGCACCGGGCACCTGTGCGTACGTGGACAGGTACGTCTGTGCGGGTATACGCCCGAATGAGATGTGTGGGTTCGTCCCCGGGCGTACATGTATGACAAAGGTGTGACCCGCTCGGGACGGCCCGATGACGGGTCCCGCGAGCGGAACATTAGACTCGACAGACCAGCAAGCAACTGCAAGGAGGCACGGGTGCTGCTGACCCGCATCAAGGGACCGCGCGATCTGGACCGGCTCAGCCTGGACGAGCTCGACCAGCTCGCCGCGGAGATCAGGTCCTTCCTCGTCGACGCCGTCTCCAAGACCGGCGGGCACCTCGGCCCCAACCTCGGGGTGGTCGAACTGACCATCGCGCTGCACCGGGTCTTCGACTCGCCGAAGGACAAGGTCCTCTTCGACACCGGCCACCAGGCCTACGTGCACAAGCTGCTCACCGGCCGCCAGGACTTCTCGGACCTGCGCTCCAAGGGCGGCCTGTCCGGCTACCCCTCGCGCGCCGAGTCCGACCACGACGTGATCGAGAACTCGCACGCCTCCACCGTGCTGGGCTGGGCCGACGGCATCGCCAAGGCCAACGAGGTGCTGGGCCGCGAGGACCACCACGTCGCCGCCGTCATCGGCGACGGCGCCCTGACCGGCGGCATGGCCTGGGAGGCGCTGAACAACATCGCCGCCGCCAAGGACCGCCCGCTGGTGATCGTCGTCAACGACAACGAGCGCTCGTACGGCCCCACCATCGGCGGTCTCGCGAACCACCTGGCGACCCTGCGCACCACCGACGGCTACGAGCGCTTCCTGGCCCGCGGCAAGGACCTGCTGGAGCGCACGCCGGTCGTCGGCAGGCCGCTCTACGAGACCCTGCACGGCGCCAAGAAGGGCCTGAAGGACTTCATCGCCCCGCAGGGCATGTTCGAGGACCTGGGCCTGAAGTACATCGGGCCCATCGACGGCCACGACATCGAGGCCCTGGAGTCCGCCCTGCAGCGCGCCAAGCGCTTCAGCGGCCCGGTCATCGTCCACTGCCTCACCCAGAAGGGCCGCGGCTACACCCCGGCCCTGGAGCACGAGGCGGACCGCTTCCACGCGGTCGGCGTGATCCACCCCGACACCGGCCTGCCGGTGAAGACCGCGGCCGCCAGCTGGACCTCCGTCTTCGCCGACGAGATGGTCAAGCTCGGCCACGAGCGCCCGGACATCGTCGGCATCACCGCGGCGATGCTCCACCCCGTCGGCCTGAACAAGTTCGCCGACGCCTTCCCGGAGCGCACCTTCGACGTCGGCATCGCCGAGCAGCACGGCGCGACCTCGGCGGCGGGCCTGGCGACGGCCGGGGTCCACCCGGTCTTCGCGGTCTACGCAACCTTCCTGAACCGCGCCTTCGACCAGGTCCTGATGGACGTGGCCCTGCACAAGTGCGGAGTCACCTTCGTCCTGGACCGCGCCGGGGTCACCGGCGACGACGGCGCCTCCCACAACGGCATGTGGGACATGTCCATCCTCCAGGTCGTCCCCGGCCTGCGCCTCGCCGCCCCGCGCGACGCCGAGCAGCTGCGGGCGCAGCTGCGCGAGGCCGTCGAGGTCGAGGACGCCCCCACCGTCGTGCGCTACTCCAAGGGCGTCGTCGGCCCGGCCGTCCCGGCCGTGGGCCGCATCGGCGGCATGGACCTGCTGCGCACCCCGGCCGCCGAGGTCACCCGTCCGGACGTACTGCTCGTCTCGGTCGGCGCCCTCGCCCCGATGTGCCTGGAGATCGCCGACCTCCTCGACAAGCAGGGCATCTCCACGACCGTGGTCGACCCCCGCTGGGTCAAGCCGGTGGACGAGGCCCTGCCGCCGCTCGCCGAGCGCCACCGGGTGGTCGTCACCGTCGAGGACAACGGCCGCACCGGCGGTGTGGGCGCGGCCGTCGCGCAGGCCCTGCGCGACGCGGGCGTCGACGTACCGCTGCGCGACTTCGGCATCCCGCAGCGCTTCCTCGACCACGCGCTCCGCAAGGAGATCATGGCCGAGATCGGTCTGACCGCCCCGGACATCGCCCGGCAGGTCACCGGCCTGGTCGCGAAGCTGGACGGGCGCTACGACAGCGAGCCGGCCGCCACGGTCGACTAGCCCCGGCGCCGATGCGCGGTTGCACGGCACGGGCCGGGAGATCACCCTGTAGGGGGTGGGCCTCCCGGCCCGTTCGTGCGTCGTCACCTCTCGGAGGCGTCGGTGAGCAAGGATCTGAACAGCCCGTTCCGTACCAAGACGGTGGAGCAGTCCATCCGCGACACGGAGGAGCCGGAACACGCGCTCCGCAAGTCGCTCTCCGCCTGGGACCTGACGGTCTTCGGTGTGGGCGTCATCATCGGCACCGGCATCTTCGTCCTCACGGGCATCGCCGCCCGCAACAATGCCGGTCCCGCCACCGCCCTGGCCTTCGTGGCGGCGGGCGTCGTCTGCGCCCTGGCGGCGCTCTGCTACGCCGAGTTCGCGTCCACCGTCCCGGTGGCCGGTTCGGCGTACACCTTCTCGTACGCCTCGATCGGCGAACTCCCCGCCTGGATCATCGGCTGGGACCTGGTGCTGGAGTTCGCGCTCGGCACCGCCGTCGTGGCCGTCGGCTGGTCGGGCTACGTACGCCACCTCATGCACACCAACCTCGGCTGGGACCTGCCCGTCGGGCTGTCCGGGCCCGATGCCGGCGGCACCTTCGACCTGCTGGCCTTCCTGCTGGTCCTGGTGCTCACCGCGATCCTGGTGGTGGGCACGAAGCTCTCCGCCCGGATCACCGCGGTCGTCGTCGCCATCAAGGTCACCGTGGTGCTGCTGGTCATCATCGCGGGCCTGTTCTTCATCAAGGCCGACAACTACAGCCCGTTCATCCCGCCGGCCCGGCCGCAGGAGACGGGCGGCGGACTGCACGCGCCCCTGGTCCAGCTGCTCTTCGGCTACGAGCCGACCAACTTCGGCGTCATGGGCATCTTCACCGCGGCCTCGCTCGTCTTCTTCGCCTTCATCGGCTTCGACGTCGTGGCCACGGCCGCCGAGGAGACCAAGAACCCGCAGCGGGACATGCCCCGCGGCATCCTCGGCTCGCTCCTCGTCTGCACGGTGCTGTACGTGGCGGTGACGCTGGTAGTCACCGGCATGCAGAAGTACGCGGAGATGTCGCCGACCGCGCCGCTCGCCGAAGCCTTCAAATCGGTGAACCAGCCGTTCTTCGCCGGCGCCATCAGCCTGGGCGCGTCCGTCGGGCTGATCACGGTCTGCATGATCCTGCTGCTGGGCCAGACCCGCGTGTTCTTCGCGATGAGCCGCGACGGACTGCTCCCGCGCGTCTTCTCCGTCACCCACCCGAAGTACCGCACCCCGTACCGGGCCACCCTGCTGCTCGGCTGCATCATCGCCGTGGTGGCCGGCTTCACCAGCCTGGAGAAGCTCGCGGAACTGGTGAACATCGGCACGCTGTTCGCCTTCGTGGTGGTCGCGCTCGGCGTGATCGTCCTGCGCAGGACCCGCCCCGACCTGCACCGGTCCTTCCGCACCCCGTGGGTGCCGGCGGTCCCGATCCTGTCGATCGCGGCCTCCCTGTGGCTGATGCTCAACCTGCCGGCCGAGACGTGGATCCGGTTCGGCATCTGGATGGTCATCGGCTTCGTCGTCTACTTCGCCTACGGCTACCGCAACAGCCGGCTGCACAAGGCGGGCCAGGACGCACGGTTCTGACCGCGGGCCGCGGGCCACAGGCCCCGGGCCGCGGGCCGTGCCGTCAGCCCTTGGCGGGGGAGTCCTTCGCGGACGCCGGGATCTTCCGGTCGTTGCGCAGGGCCTCCCACAACTGCCCGGCCTGCGGCTCGGCCACGACCACGCGGTTCGGGTCGACCTTGTCGTAGGCCACCGGCAGCATGATCGTCTCCATCGTGTCCGGGTCCACGCCCTGCATGCTCCGGGCGAAGTCCGACAGGGCGGTGAGGGAGGCGAGGTCGGAGTCGGTGGTGAGCGACCGGGTGGCGGAGTCGGCGAGCTTGTACAGCCGCGCCGGGTTGCCGAAGGCGTCCTGCTTCTTGATCTCGGACAGCATCGCCATCATGAACTGCTGCTGCAGACCTATGCGCCCGAGGTCGCTGCCGTCCCCGTAGCCGTAGCGGGTGCGGACGAACTTGAGCGAGTCGGTGCCGTTCAGCCGGTGCGTGCCCGCGTCCAGCTTCAGGCCGCCCTTGGCTCCGCTCATCGGCTTGTCCAGGGTGACGGTGACCCCGCCCAGGGCGTCGACCAGGTCCTTGAAGCCGGCGAAGTCCACCTCGACGAAGTGGTCCACGCGGACCCCGGACAGCTGCTCCACGGTGTTGACCACGCAGGCGGGCCCGGCCAGCGAGTAGACCGAGTTGAACATGACCCGCTTCGCCGGGGGAACGGTCTTGCCGTCCTCGCCCCTGCACTCGGGCCGGGTCACCAGGGTGTCGCGGGGGATGCTGACCGCGGTGGCCTTGGCCCGGCCCTCGGGTATGTGCACCAGCATCGCGGTGTCCGAGCGGGCACCGCTGACGTCCCCGTGGTCGAGGTCGCCGTTGGCCCCGGCGCGCGAGTCGGAGCCGAGCACCAGGATGTTCTGGGCGTTGGCGACGACCTTCGGCGGCCGGTTGTCGCCGATCGCCCGGTCGAGGTCGACGCTGTCGATGTTCCCGTTGAGGTGGCTGTACGCCCACCAGCCCGCCCCGGCCGCGCCCAGGATCAGCACGGCGACCAGCAGCAGAGTGATCCGCAGAATGCGGCGGCGGCGCCTGGGCCGCGCGTGCTTGTCCGTCATGGGGGTGAATCTTAGACACGTATGCGAATGGCCGAAGCCCGCCCCCGGGAAGGGGGCGGGCCGGGCCGCCACGCGCCTGTCTGCGGGCCGTACTAGGCGGGAACGCTCGCCAGTCCGGGAGCCAGGAACTTCTTGCCGTTCACGCGCTCCGAGACGCCTTCACGGTCCAGGTACGGGGTGATGCCGCCCAGGTGGAAGGGCCAGCCCGCACCGGTGATGAGGCAGAGGTCGATGTCCTGGGCCTCGGCCACGACACCCTCCTCCAGCATCAGACCGATCTCCTGCGCCACCGCGTCCAGGACGCGGTCGCGGACCTGCTCCTCCGTCAGGACGGAGTCGCCCTGGACCAGGAGCGCGGCGACCTCGGGGTCGAGCTCCGGCTTGAAGCCGTTCTCCGCGTTGTAGACGTAGAAGCCGCGCTTGCCGGCCTCGACCACGCGCTTGAGGTTCGGCGAGACGGTGAAGCGCTCCGGGAAGGAGCGGTTCAGGGTCTCGGAGACGTGCAGGCCGATCGCCGGTCCCACCAGCTCCAGCAGCACCAGCGGGGACATCGGCAGGCCGAGCGGCTCGATGGCCTTCTCGGCGGTGGCCACCGGGGTGCCCTCGTCGATGACGTTCTGGATCTCGCCCATGAAGCGGGTCAGGATGCGGTTCACGACGAACGCCGGGGCGTCCTTGGTGAGGACCGCGGTCTTCTTCAGCTTCTTGGCGACGCCGAAGGCCGTGGCCAGCGAGGCCTCGTCGGTCTGCTCGCCGCGGACGATCTCCAGCAGCGGGAGGACCGCCACCGGGTTGAAGAAGTGGAAGCCGACCACGCGCTCCGGGTGACGGAGCTGGGAGGCCATCTCGGAGACCGACAGCGAGGAGGTGTTGGTGGCGAGGATCGCGTGCGCCGGAGCGACCGCCTCGACCTCCGCGAACACCTTCTGCTTGACGGACATCTCCTCGAACACGGCCTCGATGATGAAGTCCGCGTCCGCGAAGCCCTCGGCCTTGTCCAGGACACCGCTGACCAGGGCGGTCAGGCGGTTCGCCTTGTCCTGGTTGATGCGGCCCTTGCCGAGCAGCTTCTCGATCTCGGCGCGGACGTAGCCCACGCCCTTGTCCACGCGCTCCTGGTCGATGTCGGTGAGGACCACCGGCACCTCCAGGCGGCGCAGGAAGAGCAGCGCCAGCTGCGAGGCCATCAGGCCCGCGCCGACGACGCCGACCTTGGTGACCGGGCGGGCCAGGGACTTGTCCGGGGCGCCGGCCGGGCGCTTGCCGCGCTTCTGGACCAGGTTGAAGGCGTAGATGCCCGAGCGCAGTTCGCCGCCCATGATGAGGTCCGCCAGGGCGGTGTCCTCGGCGTCGAAACCGGCCTGGAGGTCGCCGTCCTTGGCCGCGGCGATGATGTCCAGCGCGCGGTAGGCGGCCGGGGCGGCGCCGTGCACCTTGGAGTCCGCGAAGGCGCGGCCCTTGGCGACGGCCGCGTCCCAGGCCTCGCCGCGCTCGACCTCGGCGCGGACGACCTCGGTGGTGCCGTTGAGGACGTTCGCCGTCCACAGGAGCGACTGCTCAAGGAAGTCGGCGCCTTCGAAGAGGGCGTCGGCGATGCCGAGTTCGAAGACCTGCTTGCCCTTGAGCTGGCGGTTCTGGTTCAGCGAGTTCTCGATGATGACCGAGACCGCGCGCTCCGCACCGATCAGGTTCGGGAGCAGGGCGCAGCCGCCCCAGCCGGGGACCAGGCCGAGGAAGACCTCGGGCAGGGAGAAGGCCGGGATGGCCTTCGAGACGGTGCGGTAGGTGCAGTGCAGGCCGACCTCGACGCCACCGCCCATCGCCGCGCCGTTGTAGTAGCCGAAGGTCGGGACCGCGAGGGCCGCCAGCCGCTTGAAGACGTCGTGGCCGCCCTTGCCGATGGCGAGCGCCTCGTCGTGGTTCTTCAGCAGCTCGACGCCCTTGAGGTCGGCGCCGACCGCGAAGATGAAGGGCTTGCCGGTGATGCCCGCGCCGACGATGGAGCCCGCGATGGCCTCCTGCTCGACCTGGTCGATCGCCGCGTTCAGGTTGGCGAGGGACTGCGGGCCGAAGGTGGTCGGCTTGGTGTGGTCGAAGCCGTTGTCCAGCGTGACGAGCGCGAAGCGCCCGGCGCCGAACGGCAGGTCGAGGTGGCGGACGTGCGCGGACGTGACGACCTCGTCCGGGAACAGCTCGGCCGCGCCCTTCAGGAGCTCAGCGGTGGTGCTCACTTGGAGTCTCCCTCGGCGTTGAAGTTCGGGTTCTCCCAGATGACCGTGGCGCCCATGCCGAAGCCGACGCACATGGTCGTCAGGCCGTAGCGGACGTGCGGCTGCTCCTCGAACTGGCGGGCCAGCTGCGTCATCAGGCGCACGCCCGAGGAGGCGAGCGGGTGGCCGAAGGCGATGGCCCCGCCGTACTGGTTCACGCGGGAGTCGTCGTCGGCGATGCCGTAGTGCTCCAGGAACGCGAGGACCTGGACCGCGAAGGCCTCGTTGACCTCGAAGAGGCCGATGTCGTCGATGGTCAGGCCGGCCTGGGCGAGGGCCTTCTCGGTGGCCGGGATCGGACCGTAGCCCATGACCTCCGGCTCGACGCCCGCGAAGGAGTACGAGACCAGGCGCATCTTGACCGGGAGGTTGTTCTCCCGGGCGAAGTCCTCGGACGCGATGATCGCGGCGGTGGCGCCGTCGTTGAGACCGGCGGCGTTGCCCGCGGTGACCCGGCCGTGCGTACGGAACGGGGTCTTGAGGCCGGACAGGTTCTCCAGCGTGGTGCCCGGGCGCATCGGCTCGTCGGTGGTGACCAGGCCCCAGCCCGTCTCACCGACCTCCGCGTTGGTGTTGCGCACCGAGATCGGCACCAGGTCCTGCTGGATCTTGCCGTCGGCGTACGCCTTGGCGGCCTTCTCCTGCGAGCGCACGGCGTACTCGTCGGCGCGGAGCTTGGTGATCGTCGGGTACCGGTCGTGCAGGTTCTCGGCGGTCATGCCCATGAACAGAGCGGACTCGTCGACCAGCTTCTCGGAGACGAACCGCGGGTTCGGGTCCACGCCCTCGCCCATGGGGTGGCGCCCCATGTGCTCGACACCACCGGCGAGGGCGACGTCGTACGCACCGAAGGCCACCCCGCCCGCGACGGCGGTCACGGCGGTCAGCGCGCCGGCGCACATGCGGTCGATGGAGTAGCCCGGGACGGACTGCGGGAGGCCCGCGAGGATGCCGGCCGTACGGCCCAGCGTCAGGCCCTGGTCGCCGATCTGCGTGGTCGCGGCGATGGCGACCTCGTCGATCTTCTTGGGGTCCAGGTCCGGGTTGCGGCGCAGCAGCTCCCGGATCGCCTTCACGACGAGGTCGTCGGCGCGGGTCTCGTGGTAGATGCCCTTCGGGCCCGCCTTGCCGAACGGGGTGCGGACGCCGTCGACGAAGACGACGTCCCTGACGGTACGAGGCACGTTGGCTCTCCTCCAGGTGCGGGGGTGCACTGCTGCGCGGGGGGCGTGCTCGGCATGCATTGCTGAGCGCCCGCTCACCCGGCCCATGCTACTTGCGGGTAACCCTTGTGCACACCCCCTCCCCGAGGAGCGGCGAAGGTCACACTGCCGCAGACGCCGCCGCGGGTTCGCACGCCGGGCCGTCCGCCCGGCGCGGGCCACCGGTCCGCAGGAGCGGACCACCGGACCCGCGTGCGGTCCGGCCGGGCCCCGGCCGCATGCAAAGACCCCCGGCCGGGGCCGGGGGTCCGTCGTTGCGTCTGCGGTGTCAGGCGGTCGCGGCCAGCGCCGTGACCAGCGCCTGCGTCACCTGTTCGATCTGCCAGGGGCGGGCGCCGTAGCCCGCCAGCGCCTCTGCCACCGCCTCCGGCTCCAGCCGCCGCGGGGGCTCCCAGCAGAGCCGGCGGACGGTGTCCGGGGTGATCAGGTTCTCCTGCGGCAGGTTCAGCCCCTCCGCGAGCTCCGAGACGGCCGCGCGGGCCGCCGACAGCCGGGCCGCCGCGGCCGGGTCCTTGTCGGCCCAGGAGCGCGGAGGCGGCGGACCGGACGGGCTGGCGCCCGGCTGCGGCAGTGCGTTCTCGGGCAGGGCCTTCGCCCGGTCCACGGCCGCCATCCACTGCTCCAGCTGGCGCCGCCCCATGCGCTGCCCGTATCCGGGCAGGGCGGACAGGGCCTGCGCGTCGGCCGGCAGGGCGAGGGCCGCCTCGACGATGGCCGCGTCGCCCAGCACCTTGCCGGGGGACACGTCGCGGCGCTGCGCGATCCGGTCCCGTGCCTCCCACAGCTCCCGTACGACCGCCATCTGGCGGCGCCGGCGCACCTTGTGCATGCCGGAGGTACGCCGCCACGGGTCCTTGCGCGGCGGGGCGGGCGGGGCCGAGGCGATGGCCTCGAACTCCTGGCGGGCCCAGTCCAGCTTGCCCTGCCGGTCCAGCTCCTTCTCCAGCGCGTCCCGCAGGTCCACCAGCAGCTCGACGTCCAGGGCCGCGTAGCGCAGCCAGGGCTCGGGGAGCGGACGGGTGGACCAGTCGACGGCGGAGTGGCCCTTCTCCAGCGCGTAACCCAGCACGCCCTCGACCATGGCGCCGAGGCCGACCCGCGGGAAGCCCGCGAGGCGTCCGGCCAGCTCGGTGTCGAACAGGGAGGTGGGCACCATGCCTATGTCGCGCAGGCACGGCAGGTCCTGGGTGGCGGCGTGCAGGATCCACTCGGTGCCGGACAGGGCTTCGCCCAGCGACGAAAGGTCGGGGCAGCCCACCGGGTCGATCAGCGCCGAGCCCGCGCCCTCGCGGCGCAGCTGCACCAGGTAGGCGCGCTGGCCGTAGCGGTATCCGGAGGCGCGCTCGGCGTCGACGGCGACGGGGCCGGTGCCCGCGGCGAAGGCCGCGACCACCTCGGCGAGCGCGTCCGCGTCGGCGACCACCGGGGGGATTCCCTCGCGCGGCTCCAGCAAGGGGATCGGCAGCCCATCGGACGGAGCTTCGTCGTCCGGGGGGCCGCCCCCGGTGGTGGTGCGCAGGTGTGCTGCGGTCTCTTGGGCGTCGGTCACCGGTCAAGGGTATCCGTGGATGCGACGCGCCCGTCGCCGGAACGTTCCGTCGACGGGCACGCGGTGGAGGTGCGGGCGTCACCCGGGGTTCTCCCGGGCCTACCGGCGGGCGGCGGCCGGCGGAGTGCGCCCGGCAGCCGCGGGCGGGGTCAGTGGATGATCCCGGTCCGCAGCGCGACGGCGACCATCCCGGCCCGGTCGCCGGTGCCCAGCTTGCGGGCGATGCGGGCCAGGTGGGACTTGACGGTGAGGGCGGACAGGCCCATCGAGACGCCGATGGCCTTGTTGGACTGGCCCTCCGCGACGAGGCGCAGGACCTCGACCTCGCGGCCGGAGAGCTCTCGGTAGCCGCCCGGGTGGCTCGGGGCACCCGGGGGGCGGCGGTGCATACGGGCGGCGGCAGCGCCGATGGGGGCGGCGCCGGGCCGGGTGGGGAGCCCGATGTTCGTCCGCGTACCGGTGACGACGTAGCCCTTCACTCCGCCCGCGAGGGCGTTGCGCACGGCACCGATGTCGTCGGCGGCGGACAGGGCCAGGCCGTTGGGCCAGCCGGCGGCGCGGGTCTCGGAGAGCAGGGTGAGACCGGAACCGTCGGGCAGGTGTACGTCGGCCACGCAGATGTCGCGCGGGCTGCCGACGCGGGGGCGGGCCTCCGCGATGGACGACGCCTCGATCACGTCACGTACCCCGAGGGCCCACAGATGGCGGGTCACGGTGGAACGCACGCGCGGGTCGGCCACGACGACCATGGCCGTCGGCTTGTTCGGGCGGTAGGCGACCAGGCTTGCGGGCTGCTCGAGAAGAACGGACACCTAGGCCTCCTGGGGGAGTGGCGGGACGGCCGGCTGGGGGAAGGGAGCCGGTGCGAACCGTGCGGATGGTCACTGACTCCTTCGGCACGTCACCCGCCCGGCTTTAGGGAATGATCACGATTTGGTGAGTAACAATTCGGGCAATTCGGACGCACGATCGATCATAGGGTGATCAGAAGCCCGCAACGGAGGCCTCGATCCGACACATGGTCGTGTCCTTCGCTCGTCCGTTCCTGCTTCCGGCCGCCGGCCTGCGGCCGTACGGCCCCGCGGCTACGGGTGGTGCGGACCCCGCCGCTGTGGCAGGGAGACCACGCCCGTGGCGGTGTCCGTGGGCCCGGCCGGGGGCAGCCCCGCGATCTGGCACAGCAGCTCGCACCAGGCCGCCAGGTGCGAGGCGGTGTCCGGGACCCCGCCCACCGCCTCGCGGGGCGTCCAGGAGGCCCTGATCTCGATCTGCGTCGCGGGCCGCCGCTCCGCGAGCCCGCCGAAGTAGTGCGAGCCGGCCATGGTCACGGTCCCGCTCGCCTCCCCGTACGCCAGCCCGCGCGCGTCCAGCGCGCCCTTGAGCCAGGACCAGCACACCTCCGGGAGCAGCGGGTCCGCGGCCATCTCCGGCTCCAGCTCCGCCCGGACCAGCGTCACCAGCCGGAACGTCCCGTGCCAGGCCTCGTGGCCGGCCGGGTCGTGGAGCAGGATGAGGCGGCCGTCGGCCAGGTCGTCCTCGCCGTCGACGACCGCCGCCTCCAGCGCATAGGCGTACGGCGCCAGTCTCCGCGGCGGCTTCGTGGGGTCGATCTCGATCCCCTGGCGCAGCCGCGCCTTCTTCAAACCCTCGACCGCCCGGCGGAAGGGGAGCGGGACGGAGTCCTCCTCCGCGCTGTCCATACCGTCAGCGCCATCTGAAAATCGTCCCTGAGCCGCAGCCATGCGGGGAAGACTAGGCGGAACGAGCGGCCGTACGGCGCAGGGACACCCGCACCGGGCCGGGCACTTCTTCATACGTGCGAAGATTTGGGTCGTGAGCGCCAACCACCGCCCCGCGGGCCCGCCGAGTCAGACGTACGATTCCGCCTTCCTGAAGGCGTGCCGACGCGAGCCGGTGCCGCACACGCCGGTGTGGTTCATGCGGCAGGCCGGCCGCTCGCTCCCCGAGTACCGCAAGCTGCGCGAGGGCACCCAGATGCTCGAGTCGTGCATGCGCCCCGACCTGGTCACCGAGATCACCCTGCAGCCCGTACGCCGCCACAAGGTGGACGCGGCGATCTTCTTCTCCGACATCGTGGTCCCGCTGAAGGCCATCGGCATCGACCTGGACATCAAGCCGGGCATCGGGCCGGTCGTGGCCCAGCCGATCCGCCGCCGCGAGGACCTCGCACAGCTGCGCGACCTCACCCCGGAGGACGTCTCGTACGTCACCGAGGCGATCGGCATGCTGACGGGTGAACTCGGCTCCACGCCGTTGATCGGTTTCGCGGGCGCACCGTTCACCCTTGCGAGCTACCTCGTCGAGGGCGGCCCGTCGAAGAACCACGAGCACACCAAGGCCCTCATGTACGGGGACCCGGAGCTCTGGGCCGATCTGCTGGACCGCCTCGCGGAGATCACCTCCGCCTTCCTGAAGGTCCAGATCGAGGCGGGGGCCTCCGCCGTCCAGCTCTTCGACTCCTGGGTCGGCGCGCTGGCCCCGGCGGACTACCGCCGCTCGGTGATGCCCGCGTCGGCGAAGGTCCTGGAGTCCGTCGCCTCCTACGGAGTCCCCCGCATCCACTTCGGCGTGGGCACGGGCGAGCTCCTCGGCCTCATGGGCGAGGCCGGCGCGGACGTCATGGGCGTCGACTACCGGGTCCCGCTGGACGAGGCCGTCCGCCGGGTGGGCCCGGGCAAGGCGCTCCAGGGCAACCTGGACCCCGCGGTGCTCTTCTCCACCCCCGAGGCGGTCGCGGCCAAGACCGACGAGGTCCTCGCGGCCGCGGCCGGCCTGGAGGGACACGTCTTCAACCTGGGCCACGGCGTCCTCCCGACGACGGACCCCGACGCACTGACCCGCCTGGTGGACCACGTCCACACCCGGACCGCCCGCTGAGCCGGACGGGGCCGGGCAGGACCGCAGACGACACGCCGGTGGGCGGGACCTTCGGGTCCCGCCCACCGGCGTTCGCGTCGGCCGCCTCGCCGGGGCGACCGCACGACAAACGGCTGTGCGAATGTCGGTCGCGCGTGATAGTCACTACCTTCACGTGGGAGTGATCAACAGCCTCCCCGTTCGCAGGCATCAAGGGGTGGGGGAGATGGCGTTGCTCCGTGACTGGGGGCTCGCCCTGGGGAAGTGGGCCGGTCGGCCCCTTGCGCAGGTGCAGAAGGATTCCGGGGATCCCGAGGTGCAGCGCGTGCGGCACGCGGCCGCCGCGGGCGACTGGAGCGCCGTACGGCAGGTGCTCGAAGCGCGCCCGGAGAGCGAGGACCGCACGGAACTGCTGTGGGCCGTCGGCGACACGGCGGGCGTCGAGCGGTGGATCGACACGGTCCTCGAAGCGGAACCCGACGCCGCGCTGCCCCGGCTCGTCGCCGGAGTCCGGTACATCAGCTGGGGGTGGGAGGCCCGGACGGGGGCGCGGGCGCAGCACGTCTCCCGCGAGAAGTTCGAGGTGTTCCACGCGCGGCTGCGCACGGCCGAGCAGTGGCTGTACGAGGCGGCGGAGCGCGAGCCGCAGTGGACCTCGCCCTGGTGCGGCCTCCAGACCACCGGGCGCGGCCTCCAGGTGGGCCAGAGCACCGCCCGACGCCGCTTCGAGGCGACCGTACGGCGCGATCCGCACCATCTGCGGGCCCACCAGCAGCAGCTGCAGCAGGTCTGCGACAAATGGGGCGGATCGCACGAAGAGATGCACGCCTTCGCCCGTACCTCCGCCTTCGGCGCGCCCGGCGGCACGCTCCTGGGCCAGCTGGTCGCGATCGCGCACCTGGAGCACTGGCTCTCCCTCGACGCGGGAGCGGACCGCGTGTACATGCACCGCTCCGAGGTGGCGGACTCCCTGCACGAGGCCGCCGAGCACTCCTTCCGCCACCCGGACTTCGTCCGCCGGGGCGCATGGATCCAGGTCCTCAACACCTTCGCCATGGCCTTCTCGCTGGCCGGGGAGCGCGGCGCGGCCCGGGAGTGCTTCCGGGCCACCGAAGGCCGCGTCACCGAGTTCCCCTGGTACTACCTGAACGGGGCCGACCCGGCTGCCGCCTACCGGCAGCACCGGTCGGCCACCGGACGCTGACACCGGGCCCCCACAGCGCCGCGCACGGCGGACCGGCCCGTCCGCGCCCCCGCGGCGCAGCCGGCAGGCGACCCCGCCCCGTCCGCGGGCCGTCCGGGCCGCACGCCCGGGGGACCCGGACCGTCCGCAGCGCCCGGCCCTCTCCGGCGCCGGGGCCGGCCCCGCTTCCCGACCGCGGTGCACGGCCCGGCGCGGCCCCCGGTGCAGTCGCCCGACGGCACCCCTTCGTATCCGCACCCTCCCGTCCGTCTTCCCGCCGGCGTCGTCCTCGGCGCGGGCGCGCCCACCGAAAGGCGCCACCAGGTGCCCCCTGCCGAATCCGCCCACACCTTCCAGGTCGACCTGCGCGGCCTCGTCGACCTGCTCTCCCACCACCTCTACTCCAGCCCCCGCGTCTACCTCCGCGAACTGCTGCAGAACGCCGTCGACGCCATCACGGCCCGGCAGGCGCTCTCGCCGGGCTCCCCCGCCGCCATCACGGTGCACACCGGTGACACCCTCACCGTCACCGACACCGGCATCGGCCTGACCGAGGCCGACGTGCACCGCTTCCTCGCCACCATCGGGCGCAGTTCCAAGCGGACCCCCGACGGAGTCCTGGACGGCGCCGGGCTCGACGCCGCCCGCGGGGAGTTCATCGGCCAGTTCGGCATCGGCCTGCTCGCCTGTTTCGTCGTGGCGGACGAGATCACCGTGCTCAGCCGGTCCGCGGCCGACCCGGCGGCGCCCGCCGTCGAATGGCGCGGCCACAGCGACGGCCGCTACACCATCCGCACCCTGCCGGCCTCCGCCGTGCCCGAGCCGGGCACCACCGTCCGGCTCGTCCCCCGCGCGGACAACGCCGAGTGGACCCGGCCCGACCGGGTGGTCTCCCTGGCCCGGCACTACGGCGGCCTCCTGCGGTACGAGGTCAACGTCGTCGGACCGCGCGGCGAGACCCACCGGGTCGACGAAACGCCCCCGTGGGAGCAAACCCACCGCTCCCCCCTGGCCCGTCGTGAAGCGCTGACCGCCCACTGCCGCACCCTCTTCGACTTCACCCCGCTCGACACCATCGAGCTGGACCTTCCCGCAGCCGGGCTCCGCGGCGTCGCCTACGTCCTGCCCACGGCCGTGAACCCGGCGCAGCGCGCGGGCCACCGGGTACACCTGAAGGGCATGCTGCTCACGGACCAGGCACCCGAACTGCTCCCGGAATGGGCCTTCTTCGTCCGCTGCGTGGTCGACACCACCAGCCTGCGCCCGACCGCCTCCCGGGAAGCCCTGTACGAGGACGGCACCCTGTCCGCCGTACGGGACGCCCTCGGCGACCGGATCCGGGACTGGCTCACCGGCCTCGCCGCCAGCGACCCCTCCCTGCTGCACCGCTTCATCGACACCCACCACCTCGCGGTCAAGGCCCTGGCCCGCTACGACGACGAACTGCTGCGCATCGTGCTGCCGTGGCTGCCCTTCGAGACCACCGACGGCAACGTCACGCTGGAGGAGTTCGCCCGGACGCACCCGACACTGCTGGTCACCCGCAGCGTCGAGGAGTTCCGCCAGGTCGCCCCCATCGCCTCGGCCGCCGGACTCGGCGTCGTCAACGGCGGCTACACCTACGACCGCGACCTCGTGCACCGGCTTCCCGAGGTCCGCCCCGGCACCAGCGTCACCGACCTCGACCCGGCCACCGTCACCGCGCACCTCGACGGCGTCGACCCGGCCGCCGAACTGCGGGCGGCGGCCTTCCTCGCCGTGGCCCGGGAGACGATGGCCGGCCACGACTGCGACGTCGTCCTGCGCGACTTCCAGCCCGTCACTGCTCCCGCGCTCCTCCTCGACAACCGGGAGGCGCGCCACGAGCGGACCCGGTCGAGCGTGGCCGCCGACAGCGACGGCCTGTGGGCCGACATCCTCGGATCCCTGCGCCAGGAGACCCCGAGGGCCCAGCTCGTCCTCAACCACCTGAACCCGCTGGTCCGCCAGGCGATCACGATCGCCGAACGCGGACTGGCCGTCACGACCGCCGAAGCCCTCTACGGCCAGGCCCTGCTGCTCAGCCGCCGCCCGCTGCGGGCGAGCGAGAGCGCCCTGCTCAACCGGGCCTTCATGGGCCTGCTCACCCACGCCATGCACCACCCCGGCACGGCGGCACCCGGCTCCGAGCCCCGGAAGGAACTGTAGATGCTGGACACCCCCGAGGCCGTGGTCGAAGCGCTCCGCGAGAACGACGAGCGCCCGCACGGCCTGCTGCGAACCGTCACCGCCGAGGAACTCGTGCTGGGCGCCGAGCCCTTCGAGCAGCCCGACGTCCTCGTCACGGCCCTGCTCGAACTCATGACCGCGTACGAGTTCACCGGCGAGCACCGCAAGTCGCCCGTCGTCTTCGCCCGGCTGCTCCAGCTGTGGGACACCGCCCCCGAGTCCTTCAGCCAGTGGGAGGCCCACCAGGTCTTCTGGCGCTTCAAGTGGGTGACGACCTCGCTGCTGCAGGTGCCCGAGGTGCCCCTGGACACCGTCCGGGGGTGGATCGACCGGATGCGCACCCGCTACGCGGAAGCCGGCCACGCCATGCAGCCGGTCGCGGCGATGCACTACCACCTCGCCTTCCACACCGGCTCCGCCGTCGACGACGCCTACGACCTGTGGGTCACCCGCCCCCGCAGCGAGCTGAGCGACTGCGAAGCCTGCGAGATCCGGCACCTGGCCTGGCACCAGGTGGCGTCGGGTGACGACGCCGCGGCGCTCGACACCTGGCGGCCGGTCCTCGCCGGGAGCCTCGCCTGCACCGAGGAACCGCAGATGAGCCAGGCCCGGGCGCTGCTGCCGCTGCTGCGCTCCGGCCGGGCGGACGAGGCCCGGTCCCACCACCTCACCGGCTACCGGCGGGTCCGGGGCAACACCGGCATGCAGGACGAGGTCGGACTGCACCTGGAGTTCTGCGCCCTGACCCGCAACGAGGGCAGGGGCCTGGAGATCCTCGCCGAGAACCGCCCGCTGTTCGAGTCGACCGGCGCGCCGCTGGCCCGCCTGGGCTTCCTCACCGGTGCGCAGGTGCTGCTGACCCGGCTCGTCGAGGACGGACACGCGGACACCGCCGTCGCCGGGCCGCCCGGACGGCACTGGAACGCCGGCGAACTCCTCGCCCACGTACGGGCCGACGGGGACCGGCTGGCCGCTGCCTTCGACGCGCGCAACGCCACCACGGCCGTCGGTGACCACCGCCGGACGCGCCTCGCGCGGCGCCCGCTGCTCGACGAGCCGCTGCCCCTGGGGCTGCGGACCACCGTCCCCTCTCCCTCCGCGGCGGGCAGCGCGGTACCCGCCGTGCCCGGCCCCGCCGGGCAGGAGGTCCCCGAGGACTTCGCCGACCTGGTCCGCGAAGCGCGCCGGACGGCGGCGGCCGGGCATCCCGGGGCGAACAGGCTGTGGAGCCTCGTCGCCCGGCGCATGGCCGACGACCCGGCCGCGCACGACGACCGGCTGGGCCCGGAGGAGCTCCTGCACGCCGAACTGGCCGAACACCGCGCGGACCGGCTCCTCAGGGAGGACCGGGAGGCGGAGAGCGCCACCGAGCTGACCCGGGCCGCCGGGCTGTACGCGCAGCTCGGCATGGACTGGCACGCGCTCTCCGCCCGGGCCCGCGTCCTCGCCTGGTCGGGCTTGCCGGAAGGGGAATCCGACGGCGCGGCCGACGGCCCGGCCGCGGACGCCGCGCCGGACGCCGGGCGGTCCGCCGCGGACGCGGCCCGCACCGGCCTCGACGACATCCTGAAGGAAGCGGAGCACCTGAAGGCACGGGTCCCGCTGACGGGGGAGGACCCCGCCGAGGGCGAGTCGGCAGCCGGCACCGAGGTGCGGACGCAGCGGGTCACGGAATACCTCACCGTGCTCTTCTCCTGCACCTACGCCGCCTACCGGCAGGCGCGGCAGGAGGGGCCGCAGGCCCCGGAGCACGTCGTCGAGCGCTTCGAGGCGAGGGCCCGGACCCTGCACGCCGAGGCCGAACGGCTGGGCGTACCCCACCACGTGGCCAACGCGCGCCAGTTCGTCGCGGACCTGGCCGCCGTACGCGGGGACACCGGCCGCGCGGAGGCCGAGCTCCGTGCCGCCCTGAAGGACGTGGACGCCTCCGAACGGCCCTGGCGGGGCTCACGCGTACGGGCCCTCCTCGCCCAGGTCCTGCTGTCCGAGGGCGAGCCGGCGGAGGCGGTCGAACTGCTGCACCGGGCGCTCGCCGATGCGGCCCGCCACGACGACACGGACTTCGCCCAGGCCCCCACCCACGCCCTGCTCGGTCACGCGGCCTCCCACCTCGGGGACTCCGGCAGCGCCGTGCGCCACTTCTCGGAGGCGGCCGCCCGCTTCGACCGTGACGGGTCGCACGACGAGGCAGCGGACATGCGGCTGCAGCTCGCCGGCGTCCTGACGCGCAGCGGACAGCAGGCCGACGCCGTCGCGGTGCTGGAGTCCGTCGTCTCCGACGAGGCGGCCGGTGTGCTCGACGAACGCCTGCTCGCACAGGTCCGGCTGTCCCTGGCCCGGGGGTTGCGCGAGCTCGGGGAGCACCTGGCCTCGGCAGAGGAGTTCCTGCGGCTGGCGGACACCGTCGCCGGCTGGGACGACGACCGGGAGGTCCGGACCCTGGTGGCGGCGGAGGCGGCCACCACGCTGGCGATGGCGGACCGCTGGGACGCGGCGGCCACCGCCTACGAGCGCGCCGTCGCCGCGCACGCGCAGGCACCGCACACGCATCTGATCCTCCACATGATGTGCGAGTTCGCGCGTCTCACCGTGCACTCCCGGGGCGCGGACGGACTCGCCGCGGCGCTGGACCACCTCGCACAGGCCGACGCGGTCCTCGCCGCCGTGCCGGAAGACACCGAGGACCTGCTGCCCTGGTACGAACAGGGCACCGTCCACTACCGCCGCGCCCGGGTCCTGGCGGAGGCGGAGCGCTTCCCGGAGGCCCTGGCCGAGGCAGAGGCCGCCGTCGCCCTGCACGAACGGGGCGGGGAGCAGGGCGAGGTGCCCCGAGCCGAGGCGGTCCGGATCGCCGCGCTGATCGAGGGCAACGGCCTCGGCCGCCACAAGGAGGCCGTCGCCCGGCTGGAGACGGCCGCGGCCCGCTGCCGCGCGGCGGACCTCCCCGAAGCCGCCGGCATCCTGGACGCGCTGCGGCAGGACTACACGACCCGGCGGTGACCGGGCGCCGCCGGCCCCGCTTCCCGTACCCGGCCCCGGCCGGTGGAACGCTGTTCAGACCCCCGCCGAGCGGACCGCGGTGACCGCCTTGCGGGCCGCCACCAGGACCGGGTCCCAGACCGGGGAGAACGGCGGGGCGTAGCCCAGGTCCAGGGAGACGACCTGTTCCACCGTCATGCCCGCCGTGAGGGCCACCGCCGCCACGTCCACCCGCTTCGCCGACCCCGCGCCGCCGACGATCTGCACGCCGAGCAGGCGGCCCGTACGGCGCTCCGCCAGCATCTTCACCGTCATCTCCACCGCGCCGGGGTAGTACCCGGCGGTGTTGGTGGAGGTGATGGTGGCGGTCACGAAGCGCAGGCCCGCCTCCCGCGCGTCCCGTTCGCGCAGGCCCGTACGGGCGATCTCCAGGTCGCAGACCTTGCTCACCGCCGTCCCGACCACGCCGGGGAAGGTGGCGTAACCGCCGCCCACGTTCGAGCCGATGACCTGGCCGTGCTTGTTGGCGTGCGTGCCCAGCGGGATGTGCCGGGGGCGGCCCGCGACGAGGTCCAGGACCTCCACGCAGTCGCCGCCCGACCAGATGTTCTCCTGGCCCCGGACCCGCATCGACAGGTCGGTCAGCAGGCCGCCCGCGGTCCCGAGCGGAAGTCCCGCGCTGCGGGCCAGCGCCGTCCGGGGCTCCACGCCGAGGCCGAGCACCACCACGTCCGCCGGGTACTCCTCGCCCGCCGCCGTGGCCACCGACCGGGCCCGGCCCTCCTCGTCGGTGAGGATCTTCGTGACCTCGGCGCGGGAGACCGTACGGATCCCCATGCCGTTCATCGCGCGGTGCACCAGCCCGCCCATGTCCGGGTCGAGGGTGGCCATCGGCTGCTCGCCGCGGTGCAGGACCGTCACCTCGTAGCCCCGCAGGACGAGGGCCTCCGCCATCTCCACGCCGATGTAGCCCGCGCCGACGACCACCGCCCGGCGGCCCTGCGTGCGCTCCAGGGTGTCCATCAGCCGCTGGCCGTCGTCCAGGGTCTGGATGCCGTGGACCCCGTGGGCGCCGATGCCCGGCAGCCGGGGGCGGACCGGGCGGGCGCCCGTCGCCAGGACCAGCTTGTCGTAGCCCGTCCAGGACTCGGATCCGCCGTCCAGATCGCGGGCGCGGACCCGGCCGCCCTCGACGTCCACCTCCAGGACCTCCGTCCCGGTCCGCAGGTCGATGCCGCGCTCGCGGTGCTCCTCGGGAGTGCGGGCGACCAGGTCGTCGCGTCCGGCGACCTGCCCGCCGACCCAGTACGGGATCCCGCACGCCGAGTACGAGGTGAAGTGCCCCCGCTCGAAGGCGACGATCTCCAGCTCCGCCGGGCCCTTGAGCCGCCGGGCCTGGGACGCGGCGGACATCCCCGCCGCGTCACCGCCGACCACCACCAGTCGTTCCGTCGCCATCGTCCGCACCGTCCTCCGCCGTCGTCGTGTCGGGGACACGCTACGGGCCCGGTGACCGTCCGCCGGAGCAGCGTCCGGCCCGGGCGCCGCGGGCTCAGCCGCGGGGGCCGCCCTCCTGGTCCCCCGGGGCCTCCTGCGCGGCAGGCTCCGCCGGCGGTGCGGCGGGCCGCGACCCGGCCCGGGCGGCCGGGACCGTACGCGGTACCGGGCCGGTCCGCGGCTTCGCCGGCCGCAGCCGCCGGTACAGCCGGAACGCCAGCGCCAGTACGGCGGCGGCCGCGGCGAACGGCAGGACCGCGCCCAGCGCCAGCGTCAGCAGGCGCACGGACGTGGTGAAGACCTCCCAGCCGCCGCGCAGGGCGTCCGTGAAGGACGGCTCCTCCTCCTTCTCCTTCACCGGCTCCCGGGCCGGCTCCGAGACCTCCAGCGTGATCGTGCCCAGCGAGGTCTGGTCCTTCAGGGCGTTCTGCTGGGCCTGGAGCGACTCCAGGTCGGACTGCCGCTTGCTCAGCTCGCCCTCCAGCATGACCACGTCGCCCAGCGCCGTGGCCTTGTCCATCATCTCGCGCACCCGGACCACGCTGGCCTGCTGCGACGCGACCCGGCTGCCGATGTCGGCGACCTTCTCCGTCACGTCCTGCGCGTCCACCGTGCGGTGCAGGAGCTTCCCACTGCCCTCCATGGCCCCGAGCACGGAGTCGTAGCGCTCGCCGGGCACCCGCAGGGTCACCGTCGAGGTCACGCGGCCGTCCGCCCCGCGCCGGGTGGACTCGTTGCCCACGTAGCCGCCCGCGCCGTCGGCCGCGGCGCGGGCCGCGGCGAGGGTCTTCTGCACCTCGGCGGTCTCGATGCCCAGCGTGGCCGTGCGGATCACGTTCGGGCGCACGGCGGCCGGCGGCGGGGCGTTCTTGTCCGTCCCGGCGGAGCCCGCCGAGGGAGCGGCGGCGGCTCCCGGCGCCCCCTCCTGGGCCTTGCCGCCCTGCGCGGGCGCCACCGCCGCCTTGTCGGCCGAGGAGGACCCGCTCCCGCCGTCGGCGCCGCAGCCGGTGAGCGCGACCGCCCCGGCCAGGGAGAGCGCGGCCAGGGCGGCCGCCGAACGGTGTCTGTTCACGGTGTGCATCGCGGTAAACCCCCGGAGTTCGGCTGGTGTTGCCGGTTCGACGTACAGGGTCCCCGCGGGGGTTTCACCTCCACGGTTCCGGGCCGGTTCCGAAGCGGTCACGGTCCGGCCTCGCCCGACGGTCTGCGACGATGTGTCCATGGACGAAGCGGACATGCGTACGGACCGGCCGGCGGCCGGCGGGGCCCCCCGCCACGTCGTCGTCATCGGCGGCGGCATCGCGGGCCTCGCGGCGGCGCACCGGCTGCTCGCCGGCGGTGTCCGCGTCACCCTGATCGAGGCGGGCCCGCGGCTCGGCGGCAAACTGCGCGCAGGCGAACTCGCCGGGCTCCCCGTCGACCTCGGAGCCGAGTCGGTGCTGGCCCGCCGGCCCGAAGCCGTGGACCTCGCCCGCTCCGTGGGTCTCGGCGCGGCCCTGCAGCCGCCCGCCACCGCCACCGCCCACCTGTGGACCCGCGGCGCGCTCCGGCCGATGCCGCGCGGGCACGTCATGGGCGTCCCCGGGGACCTGGGCCCGCTCGCGGCCTCCGGGGTGCTCTCCGCCGAGGGCCTGGCCCGGATCGGGGCCGAACGCGACCTGCCGCCCGCCGAGATCGGCGAGGACGTCGCCGTCGGCGCGTACGTCGCCGCCCGCCTCGGCCGCGAGGTCGTCGACCGGCTGGTGGAGCCGCTGCTCGGCGGGGTGTACGCCGGCGACGCCTACCGCATCTCCATGCGGGCCGCCGTGCCCCAGCTCTTCGAGGCCGCCCGGACGCACGCCCTCCTCGGCGACGGCGTACGCGCCCTGCAGAGCCGGGCGCAGTCGGCGCCCCAGTCGGCCGGACCGGTCTTCGCCGGCATCGACGGCGGCATCGGACGGCTCCCGCTCGCCGTGGCCGAGGCCTGCCGGGCGGCCGGGGCGCGGATCCTCACCGACACCCCCGTCCGCGAGCTCGTCCGCACGGCCGGGGGCTGGCGGGTGGTGGCCGGCGCCGAAGCCGTCGAGGCCGACGGGGTGGTCCTGGCCACCCCGGCCGGTCCGGCCGCACGGCTCCTGGAGCGGCCGGCGCCCGCGGCGGCGACCGTGCTGCGCGGGGTCGAGTACGCCTCCATGGCCCTGATCACGATGGCTTTCCGCCGCCGCGACCTGCCCGAGGCCGTCTCCGGTGGCGGGACCAGCGGATTCCTCGTGCCGCCGGTCGACGGGCGCACGATCAAGGCCTCCACCTTCTCCAGCAACAAGTGGGCCTGGGCCGGGGCCGACCCCGAGCTCTTCCTGCTGCGCACCTCGGTGGGCCGCCACGGCGACGAGGCCGAACTGAAGCGTGAGGACGGCGAACTCGTCGCCGTGTCGCTCGCGGACCTCGGCGAGGCCGTCGGCCTGTCCGCCCGGCCGGTCGCCTCCACCGTCACCCGCTGGGACGGCGGACTGCCCCAGTACCCCGTGGGGCACCTGGACCGGGTGGCCCGGATCCGCGCCTCCGTCGCCGCCCTGCCGGGCCTCGCCGTGTGCGGGGCGCTCTACGACGGAGTGGGCATCCCGGCGTGCATCGCGAGCGCCCACGCGGCCGCGGACGCGGTGACCACGGCTTTCGGCACCCCTGGCACCGACCACTGATCAGCACACGGGACAATGGGCACATGACTGCACCAGAGAAGATTCCCAACGCGGGGAAGAAGGCGAAGGACCTCAACGAGGTCATCCGCTACACCCTGTGGTCCGTCTTCAAGCTGAAGGACGTCCTCCCGGAGGACCGCGCCGGTTTCGCCGACGAGGTCCAGGAGCTCTTCGACCAGCTGGCCGCCAAGGACATCACCGTCCGCGGCACCTACGACGTCTCCGGCCTGCGCGCCGACGCGGACGTCATGATCTGGTGGCACGCCGAGACGGCGGACGAGCTGCAGGGTGCCTACAACCTGTTCCGCCGCACCCGCCTGGGCCGCGCCCTGGAGCCGGTGTGGTCGAACATGGCCCTGCACCGCCCGGCCGAGTTCAACAAGTCGCACATTCCGGCCTTCCTGGCCGACGAGAACGCCCGCGACTACGTCAGCGTGTACCCCTTCGTCCGCAGCTACGACTGGTACCTGCTGCCCGACGAGGACCGCCGCCGCATGCTCGCCGACCACGGCAAGATGGCCCGCGGCTACCCCGACGTGCGCGCCAACACCGTCGCCTCCTTCTCCCTGGGCGACTACGAGTGGCTGCTGGCCTTCGAGGCCGACGAGCTCTACCGCATCGTGGACCTCATGCGCCACCTGCGCGCCTCCGAGGCCCGTATGCACGTCCGTGAAGAGGTGCCCTTCTACACCGGGCGCCGCAAGTCCGTCGCCGACCTGGTCGCCGGACTCGCCTGATACCTCCCCCGGGGGGAAGTGCCGGAGGACGACCGCACCGTCAGGTGAGTTCCTCCGGCGGATCGGGAGGCCCTGCCCCCGAGACGACGCAGCCGGAGATCCCGCCCGGAAGTTCAGACGACAGGCGGCAGCAGCGCCCCGCGGGCGCCCGCTGCCCGGTCGTCCAGCGACACCGGTGCGGGCTCCGGATGCGGCGCACACGCGGCCGCGCGGCCCGGGGTCCGGCCCGTCAGCAGGTAGTGCTCGACGTGGCGGTCCACACAGGCGTTGCGCCCGCCCACCACCCCGTGGCTGCCGGCTCCCTCCTCCGTCACCAGTGAGGCCCCGGCGCCGAGGCGCCGCTGCAGTTCCAGGGCGCCCGGATACGGGGTCGCCCCGTCCCGCTCCGCCGCGACCACGAGCGTCCGCGGCAGCGCGCCGGGCGCGGCGCCCACCTCCACCGGCTGCTGCCGCCGGTGCACCGGCCAGTACGCGCAGGGCAGGTGCAGGAAGGCGTCGGCCCAGGCCGCGAAAGGGGCCGTCCGGGCCAGTTCCGTGTGGTCGCGGTCCCAGGTCTCCCAGTCCCCGGGCCAGGGGGCGTCGTTGCACAGCACCGCCGTGTAGACAGCCGTGGCGTTCTCGGCCTCCGCCGCCGGGGCCGGGCCCGGGGCGGCCTGCTGCACCAGCGGGCCCGGATCGCCGCGCAGGAAGGCGGCCAGGGCCGCGGCCAGCTCCGGCCAGGTGTCGTCGTGGTACACGGCCCGGACGTAGGCGGAGTGCAGCTCGCCGGTGCCGACTTCCCCGCCCGCCGGGTCCGCGGCCACCGAGGCCCGTACCCGTTCCCAGCTCGCCCGGACGGCCGCCGGGGAGGCGCCGAGCCGGTACGTGCCGTGGTGCCGGGCCACCCACGCGCGGAAGTCGTACCAGCGGCGCTCGAAGGCCGGCCCCCGGCCGAGGGTGTTGCGGTACCAGATGCGGCGCGGGTCCGGGTCGACCGCCGAGTCGAGGACCATCCGCCGGACACGGTCCGGGTACAGCGTCGCGTAGACCGCACCGAGGTAGGTGCCGTACGAGCCGCCGGCGAAGTTCAGCTTCGGCTCGCCGAGGGCGGCGCGCAGGACGTGCAGGTCGCGGGCGTTGTCCCGGGTCGTGTAGTGCGCCAGGGCCGCGCCGGCCCGCCGCGCACAGCCCTGCGCGTAGGCCCGGGCGGCGGCGATCCGCTGCTGCTTGTACGCCGCGGAGGGATCGGCCGGGAGCCGGGTGGGGCCCGTGGCCGGGGCGGCCGGGTCCCGGCAGGTCAGCGGGGCGGGGCCGGCGACCCCGCGGGGGGCGTAGCCGACGAGGTCGTAGGCGGCGGCGATGCGTTCCCATCCGGGCATGCCGGCGACGAGCGGGAAGGCCGTGCCGGAGGCACCGGGACCGCCGGGGTGGTGGACGAGCGCGCCCTGGCGGGCGGCCCGGCCGGCGCCGGTTGCGGCCATCCGGCTCACGGTCAGGGAGAGCTGCGGGCCGTCGGGGCGGGCGTAGTCGAGCGGGACCCGCAGGGCGGCGCAGCGGACGGGGGAGGGCAGCCCCTCGGCGGCCGGGCAGGCCTCGAAGCGCAGGGCCGGCCCGGAGCCGCCCGCAGCGGCTGCCGCCGCGGCGGCGCGGCGGGCGACGCGCTCGGCCCCGGCGTCCTCGGCCGCGGAGCGGGTGCCTCCCTCGACCTGCGGCCGGGCGGCCTGCGCGGCGCGGGCCGGGGGAGCGGCGCACAGGAGGAGGGAGAGCGCCGCGGCGGCGGCGGCGCGACGTGCGAGCGTCCCGGGCATGGCGGGCCCTGCCTCTCATCGGATGGACCGATGAGATCCCCGGGCGGGGAGGCTGTAAAGGACCGCCGCCCGGTGTCGGCGCGCGTACCCCGGTTGCCGCACGCCGCGGCCCGGCCGCCGGGCCTGACAGGCGCTCAGGAACTGCTGGAGCAGCTGGAACCGGAGGAGCTGCTGCAACTCGAACCGCTACTGCTGCAACTGCTGCCGGATGAGGAGGAGCAGCCGGAGCCGGAGGACCCTGCGCAGCCCGAACCGGAGGAGCAGCTCGTACCGGATCCGCAGGTGGAACCGCCCCCGCAGCCGGACCCGCCCGAGCCGTCGCTGCCTGCGCACCACAGCACCGGCAGGTACGCGGCGCCCGGCGTGTGCCCGGAGTCCGTGCCGTGCGGCCGCGACCGTGACTGGGCCGCCGCCAGCCGGGTCCCGCGGGCCGCCGGCACCAGCTGCGCGCGCAGGAAGGGGTCGCGCAGGCCGCGCAGCCCGGACAGGGCGGTCTGCACGGACGGGTCGGGGTCGTGCAGGCGCCCGGCCCGCACCTCGCGCAGCGCCCGCCGGCCCGCCGCGGTGATCGGCCGCCCGGCCCGCCTCGCGCCGACCACGCCCACCGCGACGCCGCCGATCAGCACGGGCAGCACCTTGACGACGAACGGCACCTGCGCGCCCGGGTCCAGGGCGAAGGAGACGATGGTGGCCACCACCGCCATCGGCACCATGAACCCGCACACCAGGGCCTGGGTGATCGCCCAGCGCCGCAGCGGCCGGCCGGAGCCGGGCCTGCGGACCAGCCCGCGCTCGGCCAGAGCCTCCCCGGTCTCCTGCACGGCCGGGTCGCGCATGGCGGCGTACCGCACCTGGTAGAGCCACCCCGAGGGGGCGCCCGCGCAGGCCTGGAGCACGGCCCGCTCGGCGTGGTCGCGGGCCCGGGCCCCGGGGCGCACCTGGACGATGCCCGGGCCGCCGACGATCAGCCGGCCGTCGCCGAGCAGGGAGACGAGCGCGGCGTCCACCACATTGCCGGGGCCGCCCGCGAGGAAGGCCGCCTCGGACAGGTCGTGGAGCTGCCCGGCGGCGCCGTGCGATGCGGGCCGCGACCGGCGCAGGGCGAGCAGCAGCAGCACGCAGGAGGCGAGGACGGCGGCCCAGACGGCCAGGGCCAGCAGGTTCATGCCGCTCTCCCGGTCAGCGCGCGGGCCCAGCGGACGATCCGGTGCGGCGGCCGGGCCCCTGCCCGGTCCTGCCACCAGCGGGTGAGCCGGCGGCGGGCGGCCGGGTCGGCCGGGAGGTCCCGGACCAGCAGGTGCTCGGCGAAGTCCAGGGCCTCGCGCCGGTATCCGGCGGCGGCCATGGGGCGCCCCCTGGCGTAGCGGAGGTAGGCCTCGCGGTACGGTCCTTCGCCGCCCAGGATCTCGGGCAGCTCGGGAGCCAGCCCGGCCACCACTCCGGCCCGCTTGGCGGCCAGCGACCGGGCCTGCACCCGGATCCGCTGCCGGTCGAAGCCCTCGGGCACCGGGGTCCCGGCCACCAGCGCCGACAGCAGTGCGGCCTGGCCCAGCGCCACCCGGGTGCGGGCCGCCTCGCCGGCGGCCTCCGGCCCGGCCGCCCCGCCGCTCCCGGCCGCCGGGGGCCGGGGCGTGGCGCGGCGGGGCGCCGTGGCCCGGTCCGGTGCGGCGCCCGCCACGGCCCGGATCCGGGCCAGTTCGTCCGCCAGCTCCGTCTCCGGCGGGAAGGCGTCGTCCCGTTCCAGGAGCACGCCGGGCGGGTCGACCCGCGCGCGGAGGCCGGCCAGGACGTCCAGGACCACGGCGGGAACGGGGTGCGCGTGCGTGTCGTGCCAGACGCCGCCGCGTTCCACCCCGCCCGCCACGTGCACGTAGGCCAGCGCCTCCAGCGGGATCGCGTCGAGCACGGCCGCGGGGTCCTCGCCGCGGTTGACCCGGTTGGTGTGCAGGTTGGCCACGTCGACGAGCAGCCGCACCCCGGTCCGCTCGACCAGCTCCGTCAGGAACTGCCCCTCGGTGAGCTCCTCGCCGGGCCAGGAGATCAGGGCGGCGATGTTCTCCAGCGCCAGCGGCACGGGCAGCGCGTCCTGGGCGATGCGCACGTTCTCGCACAGCACGGCCAGCGCGTCCCGGGTCCGCGGCACGGGCAGCAGGTGGCCGGCCTCCAGCGCGGGCGAGGAGGTCCGGACGAAGGCGATGTGCTCGGTGACCAGCGGCGCCCCCAGCGCCACCGCCCGCTCGCCGAGCGCCGCCAGCTTCGCCGGGTCCGGCCGGTCGGCGCCGCCGAGACCGAGCGAGACCCCGTGCGGCACGACGCGGGTGCCCCGGTCGAGCAGCCGCTGCAGGGCTGCCGGCAGATGGCCGGGGCAGATGTTCTCGGCCACCACTTCGACCCAGTCCAGGCCGGGCAGCCGTTCGACGGCGTCCGCGATCTCCGGCCGCCAGCCGATCCCCACCCCCAGGTGTGCCATGGGCTTCATGTCCCCCCGCCCCCTCTCTTCGGACCGTGTGCCGGTGTGATGGCCCCGGCGGGGTCCGGCCAACCGCACGGGGCGGCGTTTCAGAGCAACATTTGAGGTTCGGGCGCAGCCGCGGGACGGTCTCAGAGCCGGGTGCGCAGCGCCGGATGGTCGGCGACCACGGTGGCGCTGCCGGGGGCGACCTCGGTGAAGCCCGCGTCGCGCACCACCGGCAGACCGCTCCCGCTCAGCTGCGCCCACTGCTGCCCGGTGGCCGTACGGACGGCCAGCCGGAAGCCGGAGTCGCGCCACCGCTCCCGCTCCGGGGCGCTCAGCTCCCACCAGGCCAGCTGCGCCGCGTGGCCGGCCTGGGCCATCGACTTGCCGGCCGACATCCCGACCCCGGGGTTGAACCACAGGACGGGCAGGCCCGGCCCGGGCGGCCCGGCGGGAGCGGGGTCGTCCAGGTCCGTGCCCGACACCTGGAGCTTCGCCAGCTCCTTGGGCCAGCCGTCCAGCGGCACCGGCGGGAAGACCCGTACCTCGGCCGTGTCTCCGTGCACCGTGATCCCGGGCAGCGTTCCCGCCTTGTGCCACTCCGCCCCGCGCGCCCGGCGGACCACCTTGCGGATCCGGGCGTCCTGCCAGTCCCGTACGGCGCCGGCCCATTCGCCCTCGCCCTGCGCCCGCTCGTCCGTCAGGAGGAGCAGTACGGCGCGGGCCGCCGTCTCCAGCGCATCCGTCCGGGCGGGCGGTCCGGTCTTCTCGATCCGGACCACCAGCGGCAGGACGAACTGCGGGGCCTCGTCGCGCGCGCGGTGCTCCTGCCGGAAGGGGCTGTCCGCACCGACCGCGGGGGCCTCGGCGGAGTCGGGGGTGTGCTGGCTGCTCATCGGGCCAAGGATGCCAGCCTCCGCCTTCAGGATGATGCCGCGGGGGTCGGCCGCGGGCGAGGATCGGGCCCATGAAGAGTGATCTGTTCGCGTCCGAGAACCTCGCCGGGGCAGCCGTCGCCCCGGGCATGGTCCTGCAGAACGCCAAGTCCGTGAAGTACACCGTCAACGGCGAGGTGCTGGCCCGCCAGGGCTCGATGGTCGCCCACCGGGGCAGCCTCCGGTTCGAGCGCAAGGGCCAGGGCATAGGGGGCATGCTCAAGCGCGCCGTCACGGGCGAGGGCCTGGCGCTGATGTCGGTGCGCGGGCAGGGCGAGGTCTGGTTCGCCCACCAGGCGGGCAACTGCTTCATCGTCGACTTCGAGCCCGGCGACGCCCTGACGATCAACGGCCGCAACGTGCTCTGCTTCGACCCGACCCTCTCGTACGAGATCAAGATGCTCAAGGGCGCCGGCATGACCGGCGGCGGCCTCTTCAACAGCCTCTTCACCGGCACCGGCAAACTCGCCCTGGTCTGCGACGGCAACCCGATCGTCATCCCGGTCACCGCCCAGGCCCCGGTCTACGTCGACACGGACGCGGTGGTCGGCTGGAGCGCCCGCCTGGAGACCGGGCTGCACCGCTCCCAGTCGGTCGGCTCGATGATCCGGGGAGGCTCCGGGGAGGCCGTGCAGCTGGAACTGCGCGGAGAGGGCTTCGTCATCGTCCGCCCCAGCGAGGTCACCGAGACCGCCGCCAACTGAACCCCACCGCGCCGCCCGTCCGGTCGGACCGGACAGGCCCGCGGTCGGCTGCACGGCCGCCGCAGGAGGGGTGGAGGCCGGCTCGAAGGCGCGGGGCGGCGGCCGGGGGCGGTGGCACACTCCCGCCCATGAGCGCATCGGAGAAGACCGGGACCTGGCTGCGGCAGTGGATCGAGGCCCACGGCGGGGCGGCGGGCACCGTCCACGTCCGCCGCGGCGAGGACATGGTGCTGGCCGCCGCCGTGAACATCCCGCCGCCGGTTGTGGAGATCGTCCGGGTCGTCCCGCGCGGCAAGGGCATGGCCGGCCTCGCCTTCGAGCGCGACGAGCCCGTGTCGACCTGCAACCTGAAGACCGACACGAGCGGTGACGTCCGGCCGGGCGCCCGCGCGGTCGATGCGCACGCGGCCGTCGCCATTCCGGTCCACGACGGATCCGGGCAGGTCCAGGGCGTCGTCGGCATCGCCTACGCGGGCGAACGCGCGATGGACGAGCAGGAGCTCGCCGTGCTGACGGGCGAGGCCGAGGCCGTGCCCCTCAGCACGGGCTGACCCCGGCCGGGGCCGGACCGCCGCGGACTGCTGGTCCATGCGTACCCTCGTACGCATGGACCAGCAGCAGGACAGCCCGTCGTACTGCCCCGCCCCGGGGGCCCCGGCGGTGCGGGCCGAGGGGCCGCCGTGGGCGGACTGCCTGGAGTGCGGCAAGCCCACCGAGTACGGGAGCGCCACCCCGGGCGTGGTGCTGTGCCCGGTCTGCGAGTGGCAGGAAGCGCAGCGCACGGCCTGCTCCGGCTGACCCGCCGGGCCCGGCCGGTCACCGCACTAGGTGCCGATCAGCTCCGAGACCTTGACGAAGCGGTAGCCGCGCCTGCGCAGCTCGGGGACGACCTTGCGGACGGCCTCCTCGGTGACGGGGGCGGCGCTGCGCGTGCAGTGCATGACCACCACGGAACCGGGTTTCACCCCGGCCAGCACCTGCTCGGCCACCGCGTCCGGGTCCTTCGCGAAGGCGTCCCCGCTGACCACGTCCCACTGGACGGCCGTCACCTTCGCCTGGGCGAGGGAGCGCAGGGCCTGGTCGTCGTAACAGCCGCCGGGGAAGCGGAAGTAGGGGACGGTGTTGACGGCGCCCGCGGTGCGGAAGGCGGCGAAGGCCTGCTCCACGTCGGCCCGCGCCTGCTCGCCGTCGAGGGCCGGCAGCCCGTAGCACGGGGTCGTGAAGGCGTGGTGGCTGTACGAGTGGTTCGCCACCTCGAAGTTCGGGTCGGTCCCGATGGACTTGGCCTGGTCCGGGTACTCCTGCGCCCACCGGCCCGTCATGAAGACCGTCGACGGGACCTTCAGGGCGCGCAGGGTGGCGATGAGCCCGGGGTTGTCGAAGCGCTCCCCGCCCGCGGCCCGCGGGCCCTGGTCGGAGGTCATGTCGGCGTCGAAGGTGAGCGCCACGGTCTTGTCCGTGGTCTGCTTCGCCCGCTCGAAGACGGCGGTCAGGCCGTTCGGTCCGGGCGCCACCGTCGGGGCCCGGCCGGGAGCCCCGGGCTGCGGGCTCGACTGCGGGGCGGCGGAGTGGCCCGGGAGTGGGGCGGAGGAGGCGGCCCCGGGGGAGCCGAGGCGGGCTTCGCGGCCGGCCTCCGACGGGCCGGCGCCGCCCCCGCATCCGGTGAGGGCGGCGGTGAGGGCGGCACTGAGCGAGGCTGCGGCCACTACTTTGCGCACAGGGATGGTCACGTACGCAAAATATATGACTATGTGGCAATCAGACGTGCACGGCACTCGTCCACGTCGAAGTCACCCTCGGGATAGCGCGGGGCCAGCTCCTCCAGGTGCTCCAGCAGGAGCTGAGCAATGGCCCAGTTGCGGTACCACTTGCGGTCGGCGGGGACGACGTACCAGGGCGCGGCCGCGGTGGAGCAGCGCTCCAGCGCCAGCTCGTACGCATGCCGGTACTCCGGCCACAGGGCGCGCTCGTCGATGTCCCCGGGACTGAACTTCCAGTGCTTGTCCGGGTTGTCGAGCCGCTCCAGCAGCCGGGCGCGCTGCTCCGCGCGGCTGATGTGCAGGAAGGCCTTCACCACGGTCACGCCCTCGTCGGCGAGGGACTGCTCGAAGCGGTTGATCTGGCCGTAGCGGCTGCCCAGCCGGCTGCGCGGCACCAGCTCGCGGACCCGGGCGATCAGGACGTCCTCGTAGTGCGAACGGTCGAAGATGCCGATCTCCCCCGGCCGGGGCACCGCCCGGGCGATGCGCCAGAGGAAGGGGTGGGCGTGCTCCTCGGGCGTGGGCGCCTTGAAGGCCGTGATGCGGCACCCGGAGGGGTTGAACATGCCGATCACGTGCTTGACGGTGCCGCCCTTGCCGCTGGTGTCCATCCCCTGGAGCACCAGCAGTACCCGGCGGCCGTCACCCGCCGTGCTCGCCGCGTAGAGCCGCTCCTGGAGGGAGGCGAGCCGCTGCTCCATCGGGCCGGCCGCGGCGAGGGCCGCCGCCTTGTCCCGAGGGCCGCCCGGGGTCGCACGGGGGTCGAAGCGGCGCAGGTCGATCCGGTGGCCCTGCGGAACGCGCAACAGCTCCCGCAGGCCGGGCCCGGCCTCCTGCCCGCCCCGGCCGGCCTTCGCCGTCTTGTCCGGCTTCCCCTCCTTCCCCTGCTTCTTCCCCTTCTCCCTTTCCTTCTTCTTCTCCTTCGTCTTCCGGTCCCCGCCCTCGTCGCCGCTCCGCTTCCCGGCCACTGGTGACCACCCCAATCCCGTCGGTTGCGTCGATCCTCCAGGAGATCGTGCGCAGCCGCGACGCGACCGGGGTCAGTGCCAGGGGCCGGTCACCGCGAAGGTGGTCCCCGGGGCGTAGGCGTTGACGTACATCGTCCGGGTGTCGGGGGAGAAGGTCACCCCGGCGAACTCGCCCCACTCCGGGGCGCCGGGCAGGCCGATGTCCTGGGCGTTGCGCGCCATCGGGTAGACCGTCCCGTCCGGTGTCACACCGAAGACGTACTGGGCGCCGCCGCCGTCCTCGCAGACCATCAGCCCCCCGTCCGGAGCCAGGCAGATGTTGTCGGGCGAGTCCCCGGGCAGCCGGATGTCGGCCGCCGGGCCGAACAGCACGTCCAGCCGGAGCCGGCCGCGCCGCGGGTCGTAGTGCCACACCTGCCCGTGGTGGTCGGCGGCGGCGCCCTCGCCGCTTCGGGCGAAGCTGGACACGAAGTGCACGCCGTCCCCGCCCCAGTAGCAGCCCTCCAGTTTCTGCGCGTGGGTGATCCCGCCCGGGCCGAAGTCCTGGAGCCGGATCGGGGTCCCGGCGGCCGAGGGGTCCGGCACGGGCACCCACCGCGCCGGGAACTCGGCGCCGGGCTCGTCCACCTCCGCGAGGTCCGCCACCCCGGGCACGCGCAGCGCCTCCAGGGCGCCGCCGGCCCGCAGTGAGCCGGGCCCCCCGAGCGGGCGGTTCGGCAGGAAGCGGTAGAACAGCCCGAAGGGCGCCACGAAGGCGTCCTCGGTCTCGTAGACGACCCCCCGGTACGGGTCCACGGCGACGGCCTCGTGGGCGAACCGGCCGAGGGCGGTGAGCGGGACCGCGCCGGAGCGGTGCGGGTCGGCCGGGTCCACCTCGAAGACGTGGCCGTGGTCGCGCGTGTAACCGGAGGTGCCGGCCCGGTCCTCGGTCTCCTCGCAGCTCAGCCAGGTGTTCCAGGGGGTCCGCCCGCCCGCGCAGTTGACGGCCGTACCGGCGAGGGCGACGCGCTCGCCGGTCACCGAGCCGTCCGCGGCGAGGTCCAGGACCGTGCAGCCGCCGAGGGCCCCGGGATCGTAGGTCAGACCCGGTACGGCGGGGACGCGCAGGGCGGCGGTGGTGCGGTTCTCGTGGTTGCGGACCAGCCGGACCCGGCCCCCGCCCGCCGCGAAGGCGGCCATCCCGTCGCAGTTGGCCGGAACGGTCCCCTCGCCGGAGCGGAGCGGATCGCCGGCGCGGGAGAGCACCCGGTAGGAGAATCCCTCGGGCAGGTCGAGCAGTCCGCGGGGATCCGGTAGCAGGGGCCCGTACCCGAGGGTGCTCCGGGCGGCGCCGGCGCTGCCGGAGAAGAGGGCGCCGAGCGCCCCGCTGAAGGCGATCGTGCCGGCGGCGAGCAGGCTGCGGCGGGGGACGGACATCGGCAACTCCCGGCGGCGGAGGCGGGGACGGGACCGGCCCGTCGTACCACGGCCCCGCGCCCCGGACGCGCCGACGCGTGCGCACCGGCCGAGGTGTCACACCACCGGGTCGCCCGCGGGCGGCGGCTCGCCGTCCCCCGCCCGGTCGATCCCGCGGGAACGGCCCGGGCAGGCAGACGGGGAGCGGGCCCCGCAGGGGCGCCGCGGATCAGACGAGCTCGGCGCTCAGGGTGATCGTCGTACCCGTCAGCGCCTGGCTGACCGGGCAGTTCTTCTTGGCGTCCTCGGCGGCGGCGGTGAAGGCCTCCGCGTCCAGGCCGGGGACCTCGGCGCGCACGCTCAGGTGGATGCCGGTGATGCCCTCACCGGGCTGGAAGGTGACGTCGGCCTTGGTCTCCACGCGGGTGGGAGGGGTGCCCGCGCCGGCGAGGCCGTGGGAGAGGGCCATCGAGTAGCAGCTGGAGTGCGCGGCGGCGATCAGCTCTTCCGGGCTGGTCTTGCCGTTCGCCGCCTCGGCGCGCGAGGGCCAGGAGACGTCGAACGAACCCTGGCCCGAGGAGTCCAGGGAGACGACGCCGGAACCCTTGAGCAGGTCGCCTTCCCAGACGGTGTGGGAGGAGCGCGTGGTGGCCATGGTGGATCCCTTCGCAGAAGTGGAAACGGCCGCGCCGCGAAAGCGACCCGGCCGTGCCCAACCTACTGGGAGACCAGGGGCTTTGCGTCGCGTGCCAGGGCGGTGAGCCGCGATATGGCGCGGAAGTATTTCTTCCGGTAGCCGCCGTTCAGCATGTCGTCACTGAACAGTCCGTCGAAGGGGGCCCCGGAGGCCAGGACCGGGATCTCGCGGTCGTACAGCCGGTCGGCGAGCACCACCAGCCGCAGCGCCGTCGACTGGTCGGGCACCGGGCCGACGCCGGTCAGGCAGACGGCCGTGATCCCGTCGGTCAGCGCGCCGTAGCGGCTGGGGTGCACCCGGGCCAGGTGTTCGAGGAGGCCGGGGAAGTCGTCCAGGCTCGCGCCCTCGGTGGCGTACGCGGCCTTGGTGACCTGCTCGTCGGAGAAGGGCGCGGGAGCCTGCGGCAGGCCGCGGTGGCGGTAGTCCTGGCCGTCGATCCGCAGCGGCCGGAAGTGCGCCGAGAGGCCCTGGATCTCCCGCAGGAAGTCGGCGGCGGCGAAGCGGCCCTCGCCGAGCTTGCCGGGCAGCGTGTTGGAGGTGGCGGCCAGCGCCACGCCCTGCTCGACGAGGCGGCTGAGCAGGGAGGACACCAGGACGGTGTCGCCCGGGTCGTCCAGCTCGAACTCGTCGATGCACAGCAGTCGGTGGTGGCCGAGCGTCTGCACGGTCTGCTGGAAGCCGAGCGCGCCGACCAGGTTGGTCAGCTCCACGAAGGTGCCGAAGGCCTTGAGCGCCGGCTCGGCGGGGGTGGCGTGCCACAGCGAGGCCAGCAGGTGGGTCTTGCCGACACCGTAGCCGCCGTCGAGGTAGACCCCGCGGGGGCCGGCCGCGGCGGCGGGCTTGGCGCCCCTGCCGAACCAGCGACGCTTGCCGGAGCCGCTCGCGTGGGCGCCGCCGAGTCCGGCGGCGAAGCCGCTGAGCACGGTGACGGCCTCGGCCTGGCTCGGCTGGGCCGGGTCGGGCTCGTACGTGTCGAAGCGCACCGCGTCGAAACGGGGTGGCGGCACCATCTCGGCGACCAGCCGTTCGGCGGGCACCCGGGGCTCGCGGGCACACAGGGCCAGGGGCCCCGCATCGGCTGTCAGGGGCCGGCCGGAGGCGGCGCCGGGAGCGGAGAGAGATGTCGACACAGCTCTTCACTCTACGGGGCGTGGCACACTGCATCGATGCGACGCCTGTTCCCTGTGACCGATCAGACACCAGCCGCCCGGGCCGACCGGGAGTGGTCGCTGGACGAGCTGGCCGAGGCCTACGCCTACCCCGAGCAGGCCGCCCCGGCTTCCTGGCTGCGGGCGAACATGGTCTCGACCCTGGACGGCGCGGCCCAGCACGACGGCCGCTCGCAGCCGATCTCCGGCGAGACCGACATGCGGATCTTCGGCACGCTGCGGGCCCTGGCCGATGTGGTGGTGGTCGGCGCGGAAACGGTTCGCCAGGAGGGCTACCGCCCGGCCCGGGCCCGCGAGGCCTTCGCGGCGCGCCGGGCGGCCGCCGGGCAGGGCCCCGCCCCCGCCGTCGCGGTGGTCACGGCCGGCCTGGACCTGGACTTCTCCCTCCCCCTCTTCACCTCCCCCCTGGTGCCGACCCTGGTGGTCACCGGCGCGGGCGCACCGGCCGACCGGGTCGCCGAGGCGGTCAAGGCGGGGGCCGAGGTCGTGGTGGCGGGCGACGGCGCGGCCGTGGACCCCGCCCGCGCCCTGCGGGAGCTGGCCGGGCGGGGGCTGCGCCGCCAGCTCACCGAGGGCGGGCCCCGGCTGCTGGGCCAGTTCGTGGCCGCGGACGTCCTGGACGAGCTGTGCCTGACGATCTCGCCGATGCTCACGGCCGGTGGCGCCCAGCGCATCGCCGGCGGCCCGTCCGTCGCGGTTCCGCAACGGCTCGTGCCCGCCTGCGTACTGGAAGAGGCCGGGTTCCTGTTCACGAGCTACCGTCGGATCTGACAAGGGGCGGAATTTATCGTTCCGCTTAGCTTCCGCTGGGCACATATACCTGCGCAGGCCCCGTGCGACAGCGGGGCAGGATGGTTTCCGCAGGGGCCGCCAGCCGGCCTCGGCCCATGAAGGAGAGGGCGTCCGTGTTCACGAGCGTATTGATGATCGAGCAGCCGCTGACCACGGTGGACGTGGACTTCGTCACGACCCTGCACGGGGACGACCAGGTCTCCTTCGTCGTCCTCATGCAGCCCCGGGGAGACCAGGACCGCCTGCTGCGCGCCATCGACGACGTCGCGCTCGGTGAGCTTCCCGAAGCCGTCCACGAGGGCGAGGAGCCCGAGGGCGATGCCGCGCGAGGGCCTGCCGCGCAGGCCCTCGCGCACTCCCTGAACGCCCTGCGCGGCAAGGGGGCCAACGCCACCGGTCACATCGTCGGCCGCCACCCCCTCGACAAGCTCAAGGCGGTGGTGGAGGAGACCGGCGCCGACGAGGTGATCGTCCTGACCGCTCCGCACTTCGTGGAGGAGTTCTTCCACCGCGACTGGGCCTCCCGCGCGCGGCACAAGGTCGGGGTTCCGGTGCTCAAGCTCTTCGCCCACAACGAATAGGCTGGGGCCAGACCGACGCGTACAAGCACCGCACTCGATCCTGGAGCGACCTGAATGAAGCCCGGCCTGCCGACCGCGATGGAACGGCCCCACTTCATCGGCATCGGCGGCGCCGGCATGTCCGGCATCGCCAAGATCCTCGCCCAGCGCGGCGCGCAGGTGGCCGGCAGCGACAGCCGCGGCGACTCCGAGACCGTTCAGGCGCTGCGCGCCCACGGCGTCGTGGTCCACGGCGGGCACGCCGCGGACCACCTCGACCCCGCGACCACCTGCGTGGTCGTCTCCAGCGCCATCCGCGCCGACAACCCCGAGCTGGCCCGCGCGGCCGAGCTCGGCATCCCCGTCGTGCACCGCTCCGACGCCCTCGCCCGCCTGATGGACGGCCTGCGCCCCATCGCGGTCGCCGGCACGCACGGCAAGACCACCACCACCTCCATGCTGGCGGTCTCCCTGTCGGCGCTGGGTCTGGACCCCTCGTACGCCATCGGCGGCGACCTGGACGCCCCCGGCTCCAACGCCCACCACGGCGACGGCGACATCTTCGTGGCCGAGGCCGACGAGAGCGACCGCACCTTCCACAAGTACGCCCCGCAGGTCGCGATCATCCTCAACGCCGAGCTCGACCACCACGCGAACTACGCCTCGATCGAGGAGATCTACGAGTCCTTCGAGACCTTCGTCTCCAAGGTGGTGCCCGGCGGCACCCTCGTCGTCGCCCACGGCCAGGCGGGCGCGGCCGAGATCGCCGCCCGGGTCGGCGGCAACCCCGACCTGGAGATCGTCACGTACGGCGAGGAGGACACCGCCGACGTCCGGATCGTCAAGATCGTCCCGCGCGGCCTGACCAGCGAGGTCACCGTCCTCCTGGCCGGCCGGATGCTCACCTTCACCGTCTCCGTGCCCGGCCGCCACTACGCGCACAACGCGGTGGCCGCCCTCGCCGCCGGCGTCGCCCTCGGCATCCCGGTGCACAACCTGGCCTCCGCCCTCGGCAAGTACACCGGTGTCAAGCGCCGCCTCCAGCTCAAGGGCGAGGCCGCCGGCGTGCAGGTCATCGACTCCTACGCGCACCACCCGACCGAGATGGCCGCCGACCTGGAGGCCATCCGCGGCGCCGCCGGGGACTCCCGCATCCTGGTCGTCTTCCAGCCCCACCTCTTCTCCCGCACCCAGGAACTCGGCAAGGAGATGGGCCAGGCCCTCGCCCTCGCGGACGCCTCCCTGGTCCTGGACATCTACCCGGCCCGCGAGGACCCGATCCCGGGCGTCACCAGCGAGCTGATCATCACCGCCGCCCGGGCGGCGGGCGCCGACGTCACCGCCGAGCACGCCAAGGACGCCGTCGCCGACGTCATCGCGGGAATGGCCAAGCCCGGTGATCTCGTTCTCACCATGGGCGCGGGAGACGTCACGGACCTCGGTCCGGCCATCCTCGCCCGTCTGGCGAACTGAGGGAGCGGAAGAGTCATGGCGTACGAGGTCCAGAAGACGGACGAGCAGTGGCAGGCGGAGCTGACCCCGTCCGAGTACCAGGTGCTGCGCCTCGCGGGCACCGAACCGGCGTTCCGCGGTGAGTACACGGACACGCGGACGGAGGGCGTCTACTCCTGCCGGGGCTGCGGGGCCGAGCTGTTCCGGTCCTCGGAGAAGTTCGAGTCGCACTGCGGCTGGCCGTCCTTCTTCGACCCGAAGGACACCGAGGCCGTCGAACTGATCGCGGACACCTCGCACGGCATGGTCCGCACCGAGGTGCGCTGCGCCAAGTGCGGCTCCCACCTGGGCCACGTCTTCGAGGGTGAGGGCTACCCCACGCCCACCGACCAGCGCTACTGCATCAACTCGATCTCACTGCGGCTGGTCCCGGCCGAGGGCTGAGCCCCCCGGCGGGCCCCCGAGCACCGACGGGATCGCCGCCGCTGCCTGCGAGAACCTGCCCGGCCGCCCCGCCCCGGCGGCGGCCGGGCGGCCTCGACTGCATCACCACGCCCCCGACGGGAAGCCGTTCGGCCCGGACGGGACCGCCTGTGCCTCGCGTACGGCGTCGGGGCGGACGGGCGCCGGCGCAACGGGTTCACCGTCCGCGCGTCACCGTCCGCGTGCCCGCCCGGCTGCTGCGCCCGCTGCCCCGGCCGGGGAGCCGGCCACCGCACGGGTGCGCTGCGCCGCGGCATGCCACAGGCGGGCGGGGACGGGCCGGTCGGTAGGGAGCCGGCGGGGCCGGACAGCCGATCCCGCCGTCGGGGCGGGACCGGGCGGCAGGCGTCAGGGGGAAGGGGGCTGATCGCGGGTGGCGGGAACCCGCCCCCGTGCCCCGTGGCGGGTTCCCGGGGCCTGTTGTGCGCAGGCGCGGGCCCGTACCCTCCCACCAGCCGCCGGCGGGGGAGGTCCGGGGCCGGCCGGGAGGGCCTTTCGTTCTCCAGCTGTACGGCGAGGTGTCACCGGCCCACCCCCGCCCGGTACCCCGGGACCGCTGTCCTTGGGGCGCCCCTGACACCCCCGACATCCCAGAGGTCGTCACCCATGACAGAACTCAACCGCCGCAGGTTCCTGCAGATCGCCGGAGGCACCGCGGCCCTCTCGATGCTGAACGAGAGCATCGCGAAGGCCGCCGCCATCACGGCGCAGGGCAGCACGGGAACGATCCAGGACATCGAGCACGTCGTCGTCCTGATGCAGGAGAACCGTTCCTTCGACCACTACTTCGGGGCGATGAAGGGGGTACGGGGCTTCGGGGACCCCCGGCCGGTGCTCCAGGACAACGGGAAGTCCGTCTTCCACCAGTCCAACGGGACCAAGGACATCCTCCCCTTCCACCCGCAGGCGGCCGACCTGGGCATGCAGTTCCTGGAGGGGCTGGACCACGACTGGGCCGGCGGCCACCAGGCGTACAACAACGGCAAGTACGACAAGTGGGTGCCGGCCAAGACGGCCACGACCATGTCGTACATGACGCGGAACGACATCCCGTTCCACTACGCGCTGGCCGACGCCTTCACCGTGTGCGACGCCTACCACTGCTCGTTCATCGGGGCCACCGACCCCAACCGCTACTACCTCTTCTCGGGCCACACCGGCAACGACGGCGCCGGCGGCGGCCCCGTCCTCGGCAACCAGGAAGCCGGCTACGGCTGGAAGACCTACCCCGAGCGGCTGGAGGCGGCCGGGATCTCCTGGAAGGTCTACCAGGACATCGGCGACGGCCTGAACGCCGCCGGCTCCTGGGGCTGGATCAGCGACGCCTTCCGCGGCAACTACGGCGACAACTCCCTCCTCTACTTCAACGCCTACCGCAACGCCCAGCCGGGCAGCGCCCTGTACGAGAAGGCCCGCACCGGCACCAACGTGAAGGCGGGCGGCACGTACGTCGACAAGCTGCGCGCGGACGTGCAGAACGGGACGCTGCCCGCGGTCTCCTGGATCGCCGCCCCCGAGGCCTTCAGCGAGCACGCGAACTGGCCCACGAACTTCGGCGCCTGGTACATCTCGCAAGTCCTGGACGCGCTGACGGCGAACCCGGCGGTGTGGGCGAAGACCGCCCTGTTCATCACCTACGACGAGAACGACGGCTTCTTCGACCACGTGGTCCCGCCGTACCCGCCGGCCTCCTCCGCCTGGGGCCTGTCCACGGCGGACGTGACCCGGGACCTGTACGCGGGCGGCGGGGGCTACGCGGCCGGGCCGTACGGCCTCGGCCCCCGCGTGCCGATGATCGTGGTCTCGCCGTGGAGCAAGGGCGGCTACGTCTGCTCCGAGACCTTCGACCACACCTCGGTGATCCGCTTCATGGAGAAGCGCTTCGGGGTGCAGGAGCCGAACATCTCGCCGTGGCGCCGCGCCGTCTGCGGCGACCTGACCTCGGCCTTCGACTTCACCCGCGCCGACGCCGCGCCCGCCGCGCTGCCCTCCACGGCCGGTTACCTGCCGCCGGACAGGAACCGCCACCCCTCCTACCACCCCACCCCGCCGGCCACGGGCACCCTCCCCCGTCAGGAGGCGGGCGCCAAGCCGACCCGCGCCCTCGGCTACCAGCCGTACGTCGACGGCCGCGCCACCGTCTCCACCGGCAAGTTCACCCTCACCTTCGCCGCCGGACCCGCCCTGGGCGCCCACTTCCACAGCACCTCGGGCAACCGCACGGACGGCCCCTGGCCCTACACGGTCGAGGCCGGCAAGACCCTTTCGGACACGTGGAGCACCAGCAGCTCGACCGGCAACCGGATCGACCTGACGGTCTGGGGCCCCAACGGCTTCCTGCGCACCTGGAAGGGCCCGGCGAAGAAGGCCGGCCCCGAGGTCACCGCCCGGCATGTGGCGGCCACCGGCAATCTGGCGCTCAGCATGACCAACTCCGGCGCGGCCGCGGTCAACCTGACGGTGTCCCACGCGTACGGCGGCGCGGCCCAGACCTTCAAGGTCAACCCCGGCGCGACCGTCTCCCACACGGTCGACCTGCGCGCCTCCGGCCGCTGGTACGACGTCACGGTGGTCTCCGACGCCGAAGCCGCCTTCCTGCGCCGCTTCGCCGGCCATGTGGAGACCGGCGCACCGGGTGTCTCCGACCCTGCGATCAAAACCGTCTGAGCCCTTCCCGGACGGGTACATCCGTTCGCCCGGACCGCCCGCGAAGCCACTGCCTGCCGTGACTTCGCGGGGGGACGGGCCTCGGCCCGGACGCCGGGTGCACGGTGGCCCGAGGTTCCGTCGTGACGGTGTGATGGTAGGCCCGGTGGGCAGAACGTACGGCGTCGGTTCTTCCGCCTTCGTCACCGAGGGAGAATGCATGGCCATCGCCCACCGCAGGATCGGCACCGGACCCGTCCGCGTCATCGTGCTGCACGACTGGTTCGGCTCCTGTGCCAACTGGGGTTCCGTGCTGGACTACCTCGACCCCGAGGGCTTCTCGTACGCCTTCCTCGACTACCGCGGCTACGGCGGGCGCCGGGACGTCCCCGGCCGCTACGACCTCGCGGAGATCGCCGACGACGTCCTCGAACTCGCCGACCAGCTGGGCTGGGACACCTTCTCCCTGCTGGGCCTGTCCATGGGCGGCAAGGCGATGCAGCAGGTCCTGATCCGGGCGCCCGAGCGCATCGAGAAACTGGTCGGCGCCGCCCCCGTCCCGGCCTCTCCCTACGAACTGGACGACGCCGGCCGCACCCTCTTCTACGGCGCACCCCAGGACCCCGGCAAACGGCGGACGATCATCGACCTCGTCACCGGCCACCGCGTCAGCCGCCACTGGCTGTCCCGGATGGTCGCGCACTCCGTGGCGGACTCCCGGCCCGAGGCACTCGCCGGGTACCTCGCCGGCTGGCAGCCCGTGGACCTGTCGGCGGCGGTGAAGGGCAGCACGGTCCCGGTGCTGGTCCTCGTCGGGGAGCACGACCTCGCGCTCACCGCCGATGTGATGCGCGCCACCTGGCAGGTCTGGTATCCGAACTGCCGGGTGACCACGCTGCCCGGCGCCGGCCACTACCTGCCGCACGAGAGCCCGGTCGCCTTCGCCACCGAGGTCGAGGCCTTCCTCCGGACGTGACCCGCGGGCGGCGAACGCATGAAAAAGACCCGTGGGGTACGAGGAGACCTCGTACCCCACGGGCCGGCAGGGTGAGTGACGGGACTTGAACCCGCGGCCACCTGGACCACAACCAGGTGCTCTACCAACTGAGCTACACCCACCACGAAGGGCGGCGGACCACCCGTTCGACGTGCAAGCACAGCATAGCCGATCAGCGGGGTGGTCCCGCGACGCGCGGCGCCCCGCCCGCGTCGGCCGCGGCTGGCGTCCCGACCCCCGGCCCCGGCCGTGACCCCGGGCTCCGGCCCCGGCCCCGGGCTCCGGCCCCGGGCCCCGGCGCGGAGGTCAGGGCAGGATCTCGACGTACCCGTCGGTCCCGTGCACGCGGATCCGCTGCCCGTCCCGGATCAGCCGGGTGGCCCGGTCCACGCCCACGACGGCCGGCAGGCCGTACTCCCGGGCGATCACCGCACCATGGGTCATCAGCCCGCCCACCTCCGTGACCAGGCCGGCGATCCCGACGAACAGCGGGGACCAGCTGGGGTCCGTGAAGGTGGTGACCAGGATGTCGCCCGCTTCGAGGTCGGCCTGCGCCATGTCGAGGATGACGCGGGCCCGCCCCTCGACGGTCCCCGCGGAGACCGGCAGCCCGGTCAGGGCGCCGGCCGGCACGTCCTCGCGCCGGTAGGCCCCGGTGAGGGCCTCACCGTCCGAGGTGAGCACCCGGGGCGGGGTGAGGGCGTGGTACGACCGGAACGCCTCCTCGCGCTCCCGGATGAGCCGGGCGTCCACCCGCTGCGTGCGCACGGCCTCGTGGAACTCCTGGAAGGTGAGGTGGAAGGCGTCCTCCTCCGCGGCGAGCACGCCGGCCGCAACCAGGCGCCGGGCCTCCTCCAGGAGGGCCTGCTTGTAGAGGAAGTAGCGGCTGATGATGCCGTACTTGGGGTACTCCCGGTACCCGATGAAGGTCCTGACCCGGTCGATCATCCGCTTGGTCTCGTCGGCTTTGCGGTCCCCGTCCGGCAGCGCCCGCAGACGCTCCAGGACGTCCCGCTCCTTCGCCTCCGCCTTTCGCCGCCCCTCCTCGAAGCGCCGCGCGGCGGCGCCCGGCTCGAAGATCCTGACGTTGTCGAGGATCACGGGCACGAGAGTGCCGGGGCGCTCGCGCCAGCGAGGCCGCGTGATGTCGATCTCGCCGACGCAGCGCATCCCGTACCGGTCGAGATAGGCCTCCAGGGCGTCGCGGGCCTCGGCTCCGCCGGGGAGCTTCGCGAGGTCGTCCAGGAAGTCCCCCTCCCCGACGCCCTGCAGGAACGCCACCACCTCCGGGTGCGGGCGGACCACGTCCGCGACGTCCAGCAGCGCCAGTCCCATCTCCGACGTGATGTTGTCGGGGGCGGACAGCGTCAGCGTGTCCGCCGCGTTCTTCTCGCCGAGCCACTCCTGCAGGGTGTCGTTGAGCCACCAGGTGGCCTCCATCCCCGCCATGACCGCCTGCATGCTCAGCGGATCGCCGAGAACGCGCTTGTGCTCCTCGAAGGCCTCCAGCAGGAAGTCGAACAGCGCCGGACCGCTCTTCGTCCGGATCTCACGCTCCAGGGCGGCGACGGACGCCCGGCTCCGCTCGATCAGTCCGGTGACGAGGGCCGGATCGGTGGCGACCGGTGCGGGCGCACCGCCGGGCGGCGGTCCGCCGGGAGCCGGGTCGGGAACCGTCGGGACGAAGTCCTCGCGGCTGAGGACCGTCTCCAGCGCATCCCTGACCAGCGGGTCCTGCTTCCCCAGGGCGTCCAGCAGCCCGGCCCGGCTCGCGGGCGAGGCCAGCCGTGGGGTGACGTCGACGAACAGCCTCCCGCCGGCCTCGTGCATCGCCACCATGGCCGTCAGCTGCCACATGGAGAACCCCAGGGACCGCATGGGGTCGGTCATCATCTGCCCGTGGCCGACGGACACGTAGACGCGGCTCTCGTCGTCGGCGGCCGCGGGGACGGGGAACAGCGTGGTGACGGGCCGGCTCTGGACGATCTCGAAGCCGTCGTCGACCAGGCACCACTCGATGTCCTGCGGGCGGCCGAAGTGCGCCTCGATCCGCCGCCCCAGCCGCACCAGCCGCACGGCCTGCTCGTCCGTCAGCGCCGGCTGCCCCTGCTGCCCGGCCTCGACCGCCACGTCCCGGGTGCCGCCCCCGGGCACGGCGCGGACGGCACGCTCCTTGACCGCGACGGTCCGGGCGACGACGCGGCCGTCGCGCACCGTGAAGACGTCCGGGTTCACCAGGCCGGAGACCAGGGCCTCGCCGAGGCCGAGGCCGGCGTCCACGGTCGCGACCTTCCGGTTGCCCGTGACGGGGTCGGCCGTGAACAGGACCCCGGCCGCGTGCGGGACCGCCATCCGCTGCACGACCACGGCCATCCGCACCGTGCGGTGGTCGATGCCGGCCCGCTGGCGGTAGGCCACCGCCCGCTCGGTGAACAGCGAGGCCCAGCAGCGGCCGATGTGCCGCAGGACCTCCGCCGGCCCGATGACGTTCAGGTACGTGTCCTGCTGGCCCGCGAAGGAGGCCGTCGGCAGGTCCTCCGCCGTCGCGCTGGACCGGACCGCGTAGGCGCAGTGCGCGCCGAACCGGCCCAGGGCGGCGGTGACCTCCGCCGCCACGTCGTCCGGGACGGCGATCCCCTCGACGGTCCGGCGGACCTGCGCGCTGAGCGCGCGGACCGCCTCCCGGTCGTCCGGGTCCACCTGCGCCAGCCGGTCCAGCTCCTCGCCGGCCGACGGCGACTGCGCCATGATCCGCCCAAACGCCTCCGTCGTCACGCAGAAGCCGTCCGGCACGCGGACGCCCTCGATCCGCGACAGCCCGCCCAGCTGGGCGCCCTTCCCGCCGACCAGGGCGACCTGCGTCTCGTCCACCTCGCGGAGGTCCCGTACGTACGTCCCGGTCACTGCGACACCTCCGCGGCGGCCGATCGGGTCACCGGCGTCCCCGCCCCCGGCCGGAAGGCACCGCGTGCCCCGTACGTCGACAACAGCACATGCACGTCGCGCCCCGTTTCTGCAGGTTGTGGCTCAGGCCGACGATTCTGCGCCGTCACGGGGGGCTTGTGGCAAGCCCCCCGGTGCGCTATACGTTGAGAGTGGCAAGGAGAGGCGTCTCTCCTTGCCTTCGTCGTTTCCCGCCCCTAGGGGCTCAGGAGCACCGCGGACTCGCCGGGGACGTGCAGCCGGCCGTCCTGACCCGGGTGGTGCACGGGCTCCCAGGAAGCCAGCACGCGGACCCCGTTGCGACCCAGCGCGATCGTCGCCGGCTCCGGGGCGAAGTTCACCACCACCCGTACGTCGCCCCGGCGGAAGGTCAGCCAGCGCCGCTCCTCGTCGTAGGCCACCCGGACCGCCGCGAGGTCCGGGTCGCGCAGGTCCGGGTGGGAGCGGCGCAGGGCCACGAGAGTGCGGTACCAGGCCAGCAGCCGTGCGTGGCCGGGCTGTTGCGGTTCCCCCCAGTCCAGGCAGGAGCGGTCCCGGGTGGCGGGGTCCTGCGGGTCCGGGACCTCCTCCGCCTTCCACCCGTGCTCCGCGAACTCCCGGCGGCGGCCGGTGCGCACCGCTTCCGCCAGCTCCGGGTCCTGGTGGTCGGTGAAGTACTGCCAGGGCGTGCCCGCGCCCCACTCCTCGCCCATGAACAGCATCGGCACGAACGGGCCGCTCAGCGCCACCGCCGCCGCGCAGGCCAGCAGGCCGGGGGAGAGGGAGGCGGCGAGCCGGTCGCCCAGCGCCCGGTTGCCGATCTGGTCGTGGGTCTGGGTGTAGCCGAGGAAGCGGTGCGCCGGGGTCCGCCGGCGGTCGACCGGTCGGCCGTGGGTGAGGCCGCGGAAGGAGGACCAGGTCCCGTCGTGGAAGAACACCCGGGTCATGGTCTTGGTGAGGGCGGCCAGCGGAGCCTGCGCGAAGTCCGCGTAGTACGCCTGGGATTCACCGGTCAGCACGCAGTGCAGGGCATGGTGGAAGTCGTCGTTCCACTGGGCGTGCAGGCCCAGGCCGCCGGCGGCCCGCGGGGTGGTGGTGCGGGGGTCGCACCGGTCGGACTCCGCGATCAGGAACAGCGGACGGCCGGTCTCGACCGCCAGTTCGTCGACGGCCGCGGCCAGTTCCTCCAGGAAGGAGAGCGCCCGCCCGTCGACGAGTGCGTGCACGGCGTCCAGGCGCAGGCCGTCGATCCGGTAGTCCCGCAGCCAGGCCAGGGCGCTCCCCAGGAAGTAGGCGCGCACCTCGTCGGAGCCGGGCGCGTCCAGATTGACCGCGGCGCCCCACGGGGTGTGGTGGGTCTCGGTGAAGTACGGGCCGAAGGCGGGCAGGTGGTTGCCGGAGGGGCCGAGGTGGTTGTGGACCACGTCCAGCACCACCCCGAGACCCGCGGCGTGCGCGGCCTCCACGAACCGGGCGAGGCCGGCCGGGCCGCCGTACGGCTCGTGCACCGCCCACGGCGCCACCCCGTCGTACCCCCAGCCGCTGCGGCCGGGGAAGGGGCAGACCGGCATCAGCTCCACGTGCGTGACGCCCAGGGAGACCAGGTGCCCCAGACGGCCGGCCGCGGCGTCGAAGGTGCCTTCGGGGGTGAAGGTGCCGACGTGCAGCTCGTACAGCACGGCGTCCTGCAGCGGCGTACGCGGCCCGGGCGTCGGATCCTCGAACAGCGCCGCCGTGTCGACCACGGCGGACGGCCCGTCGGGCCCGGTCGGCAGCCGCCGCCCCCGCGGATCGGGACGGACCACGCCGCCCGCGCTCGAACCGCCGTCCAGCAGGAACCCGTAGTGGCTCCCGTCGCGGGCCGGGGCCTCCACGACCCACCAGCCGTCCCGGTCCGGATCGCGCGCCATCTCGTACGTCCCGTCGTCCAGTCGCATGGCGACCTGACCTGTCAGCGGTGCCCACACCTCGAACTGCACGGACGGTCCCCTCGTCTCCCGCGGTGTCCAGCATGCGTATCCTGCCCATCATTGCGGGCGCGGCGGGGGAGTTCCGGACACTCCGGCCCCGACGGGCCGACCATCACCCGGGGACGTCGAGTCCCTGCGACCGCCTCGGCGCCACCGCCCGCCCCACGCTCCGCTACGGGCTGCCCGTGGACCCCGCGCTGTCCTGACCGGGCCGTACGCCGGCGGCCGGCCGGCCCGCGCCGCCGTACCGGGGGTCCACGAGGCGCTCGTAGGCGGCCAGCACGGTCCGGGACTGGTGCTCCACCTGGGTGACCACCGGGACCCAGCGCGCCTGGAACCGGGCCGTGAACTCCTCGCACCAGCCGGTGACGAGCCGGTCGAGGCCCGGCGCCGCCGGGTGGCGGCGGGTGCGCAGCACCCGCAGCAGCATCGCGGCGGCGCGCAGCGACAGCCGGCGCCCGAAGGCGTCGATGCCCGCGATGTACGCCGCCGTGGCCTCCGCGGGCGCCCCGTCCCCGGCCCACTCCGCGGCGATCTGCGGGATCAGGGCCAGGGTCCAGTCCACCGCGCGGAGCAGCGGGGCGGTGTCCGGCTCCGGGTACGGGGGCCGGCCGGCGGCCTCGGTCAGTGCCCGCACCGCGGCCACCAGCGCGGCGTCCTCGGTGAGCCGCCCGGCCAGCACGCGCAGGGCGCCGCGCGGATCGGGATGCGGGGCCGGATCGTCCACCAGGTCGGAGGCCCACATCGGGACTTCGACGATGGCGGTGGTGCCTGCGTACCGGTGGGCGTGGTACCAGGTGCTGAGCCGGGTGTCCTCCGGGTGGAAGGCCCCGGCGGCGCCGCTCCCGGGGTCCGGGATCACGTAGATCCCCGGCCCGGGGGAGGGCCAGCCTGCGGCGTCCGAGGCACCCGTCTCCACGGGGATGCTCAGCTCGGCGGCCGATTCGGCGAACGGCTCCGCGAGGCCCGGTATGTCCCGGGTCAGCTGGACCCAGGACCCGCCGAGATCCGTCGCGTGCAGCGAGACCTGCAGGACGGGCCGCAGCTCGTCGATGAGGGCGGTCAGGGCGAGGGTCTCCGGCGGCAGCCGGTCCGCCGGCAGTAACGAGGGCGCCCACTCGGGCTGTTCGGGCCCGGGCGGCCGGAAGAAGTTGCGGTGGTAGTCGAGCAGCGAGTCCGGGAGCGGCGTGCGGTGCAGGGCCGCGCCGTCCGGGTCGGCGCACAGCAGGAAGTGCCAGCCGCAGCCGGCCCGGGGCGCCGGGTCGTGGACGAGGCGGCGGGCCAGGGACAGCGCCGTCGCACCGCCCACGGGCTCGTTCGCGTGGGCCCCGGCGACGACCAGGACGTTGCGCGCGGGCCCCGGCGGGAGGGGCCCCGCCGTCCCGTCGGAGGAGCGGGCGTCCGGCCCCTCCGACGGGGCGACGGACAGCACCCAGAGCGGCCGCCCGGACCGGGAGCTGCCGGCCCGGCGCAGGAGCACCTGGCCGGGATGTTCTTCCGCCAGCGCGCGGCCGGCCAGGGCCAGTTCACCGGGGGTGGGGTAGGACGTGTCGCGGAGGAGAGTCACAAGGGATGCCATGCCCGCCGCACGCTGCCCCTACTGCTCCGCACACACCACAGTTCGGGCACGTCGTGCCGGGCCGCGCCGGCGGGTCCGGCGCCCCGCCGCACGATCGACGGACGTGCGGCGGGCGGCTGCCGGGGTCGGCGTCGTCCTCGCCCCGGCGCCCCCGGCCCGTGGCGCCGTCGGCGAGGACGGTGCGCCGCGGCCCCCGGACCGCCGTGGCACCGGCCCCCCGGGGGTCTTTTCCCGGGTCGCGTCGACCGGTGCCGCGACGGCCTCTGCGCGGCTATGCGTCCGGGAGGCCGCCTCCGTCCGCTCGGCGCAGGCGGCCCGCGTTCCCGCCACTGTCTCCGTCCCCGTCGGCGTCCGGGTCCCCGGCGCGGACGAGCACGGCCACCGGCAGCACATCGAGCAACGCGGCCAGCCGGACCTCCCCCTCGTACGGGCCCCCGGCCGCCCCGCCGGCCCACGCCAGCGGGGTCCACCGCCCCGGCGGCAGCGGCAGGACGGTGTCCCGCCAGCCGCCCGCCCCGGCCAGCCGGTGCGAGAGCCGGGTGGCCACCGCGACCAGCCCGGCCGGGCGGGCGAAGGCCAGGCAGTGGCCGGCGGCCGCGCCCCGGGCCGCCAGGGGCGCGTACCCGGTGAACAGCCCGGGCCGGCTCCGGCGCAGCCGCAGCAGGGCCGCGGTCAGGGCCAGCTTCTCCTCGGCCGGGCCGGCGGGCGCGCCCCCCGCGTCCAGCCGGGCCAGCGCCCGGCGCGGGAACTCCACCGGACGGCGGTTGTCGGGGTCGACCAGGGCCCGGTACTCCGTCTCCGCGCCCTGGTACACCTCCGGGACCCCGGGCATCGCCAGGTGCAGCAGGGCCATGCCCAGCAGGTTGGCGCGCGCCGCCTGCGCCGGGCCGGGCGGCAGGTCCGCCGCGGGCGGGACGTATCCGGTGACCGCCGCCTCGTAGGCCTCGTCAGGATCGGTCCAACTGGTGTGCAGCGCGGCCTCGCGGGCCGCCTTGAGCAGGGCGTCGGCCAGCCGGGGCGCGGCCTGCGGGACCGGGCCCAGCCCGAGGGCGCTCTGCCGGGCCACCCAGGCCAGCTGGGGGTCCGCGGGGGCGGCGCCGTCCGGTCCGGTCCCGTCCGGCAGTTCCTCGCCTCCGGGCGGGTCCATCAGCTCCGGCGCCTGGGACAGGACGGAGATCCGGGCCCGGACGTCCGCGCTGCGCTTGGTGTCGTGCGTCGAGAGCACCGTCCCGGAGCCGGGCCAGTCCTCTTCGAGCGCGGCGCAGTAGGCGTGGAACTCCGCGACCGCCACTGCCGGCCGGCCCGGTTCCCCGCCCACCTCGGTGGCGGAGAGCAGCGGGGCGTGGCGGTAGAAGGCGCGGTCCTCCAGGGACTTCGCGCGCAGGGCCGCCGAGGTCTGCGCGAAGCGGGCGGCGAACGCCGCGTCCGACAGCAGCAGTTCGCGTACGGCCGCCACCGCGGCGGGCCCGCAGACCGCGGAGGCCCGCTCCACGGCCTGCGGCGCGGGCTCCGGAGCCTCGGGGTAGGGCCGGTAGACGGGGTAGGCGACGAGCAACTCCGTAATGGCCGGCTTCAGTTCACTTCCGGCGCGGCGCTCCAGCGCGGCCAGTTCGGCGGCCAGGTCGCCGGTGAGCACTTCGCGGGCCGCGGCCTCGGCGGTGGCCTCCCAGTCGGGGAGCCCGGTCCTGCGGGCATAGGAGCGGGCCAGTTCGGCCGCGCCGTCCGGGTCGGTGAACACCCCGTCCACCCGGCGCAGGGCGTCGTAGCCGGTGGTGCCCGCCACCGGCCAGCCGGACGGCAGCCGTTCCTCGTGGCCGAGGATCTTCTCCACCACCACCCAGCAGTCCTCGCCCGCCGCCGCGCGCAGCCGGCGCAGGTACCGGCCGGGGTCCGCCAGGCCGTCGACGTGGTCGATCCGCAGCCCCTGCGCGATCCCGTCGCGGACCAGTTCCAGCACCTTGGCATGGGTGGCCGTGAACACCTCCGGATCCTCCACCCGGACCCCGATCAGGTCGGAAATGGTGAAGAAGCGGCGGTAGTTGAGGGAGGTGCGGGCCTCCCGCCACCAGGCCGGGCGGTACCACTGCGCGGCCAGCAGCTCGGAGGGCTCCAGGGCGGCCGTGCCCTCCCGCAGCGGGAACTCCTGTTCCCCGTAGCGCAGGACGTCCCCGTCGGCCTTCAGCTCGCAGGAGTCCGCCGGGCCGGCCAGCACGGGCAGCAGCACCTGGCCGCCGCCCGCCTCCCAGTCGATGTCGAACCAGCGGGCGTAGGGGGAGTCCGGTCCGTGGCGCAGCACGTCCCACAGCGGCCGGTTCAGCCGCAGCGGGGTCGGGACCGCCATGTGGTTGGGCACGATGTCCAGGACGAGGCCGAGCCCGTGGGCCCGGGCGGTGCGGGACAGCTCGCGCAGGCCCGTCTCGCCGCCGAGCTCGGCCCGCACCCGGGCGTGGTCGGTGACGTCGTAGCCGTGCGTCGAGCCGGGGACCGCCTCCAGGACGGGGGAGAGGTGGAGGTGGGACACGCCGAGGGAGGCCAGGTACGGGACGGCCTCGCCGGCCTGCGCGAAGGTGAATCCGGGGCCGAGCTGGAGACGGTAGGTCGACGCCGGAGCGACAGATTTCGGAACATCAGATTCCGATTGCTTGCGTGACAGCGGCTGGCTCATGAGAACGTACGTACCCAGCCTGCCGGATTCCGTGCCATTACCCAATGCATCCGGGTGACTGCACCGGGTTAACGTGCCTCAAGTGGTTGGAACCGTCAACACCTATCGAAGTGTCATCGCCCTGACCGGGCCCCTACTCCCCCTCGTCTCGTTCCTCGCCCGACTGCCCGTGGCCATGTCGCAGTTCGGGAGCGTCCTCCTGGTCGCCCAGACCAGCGGCTCCCTGGCCACCGCCGGCATCGTCGGCGGCGTCCTCTCCGCCGGCCAGGTGGTCTTCGGACCCGTCCTCGGCCGGCTCTCCGACCGGCACGGCCAGCGGCCCGTGGTGCTGGCCGCCGCCGCCGTGAACGCCCTCGCGACGGCCGCGCTCGTCGCGGGAGCCCTCGGCGGCCTCGCCCCCGTCCCGCTCGCCGCGATCGGCGCCGTCACCGGCGCCTCCGTGCCGCTGATCGGCCCGCTCGCCCGGACCCGCTCCGTGGCCCTGGCGCACCGCGCCGGAGCCGACGAGAGGGTGGTCGGCGCCGTGCACTCGCTCGAAGGCACCCTGGACGAGGTCTCGTTCGTCCTCGGCCCCGCCCTCGTCGGGCTCGCCGCGCTCGCCGCGCACCCGGCCGTGGCCCTCGGCGGGGCCGCCGCGCTCGTCGCCGTCTTCGCGAGCGCCTACGCCCTGCACCCGACCGCCGAGGTCACGGCCGGGACCCCGGCGCAGGGGCGCGCCAAGGCGGGCCGCCCCGCCGGGGCGGGCCGTGTCCGCCAGCCCGGGGTGGTCCACGCCGTCCGGGGTTCCCTCGCCCTGCAGGGCGCCATGTTCGGTGCCTGCCAGGCCGGGATCGCCGCGCTCACCGCGCAGTTGGGCGTCCCCGGCCAGGCCGGGATCGTGTACGCGGCCATGGGCGTGGTCAGCGCCGCCGTAGGCCTCGCCCTCGGGGCGCTGCCCGCCCGCTTCGGGCTGCGGCTGCGCTGGCGGGCGGCCACCGCCGCTGCGCTGGTGCTGTCGGTGCCGCTGCTGTTCACCGGGAGCCTGTGGCCGCTGTACGCGGTCGTCACCGTCCTCGGGGCCGCCTACGCCCCGCACCTGATCACCGCCTTCGCCCTCACCGAGCGGGCCGTGGAGCCCGCCCGGCTCGCCGAGTCGATGGCCTTCGCCGCCAGCTCCCTGGTCGCCGGCCAGGCGGTGGCCCTCGCCGCCGCCGGACGCCTCGCCGAGTGGTACGGGCCCTCCGGGGCCTTCGCAGTGGCGGTCGGAGCCGCCGCGCTGGCCCTGGCCCTCGCCCTGGCCACCCGGGTGCCCGCGGCCCGCACCCACGCCGCGGGGCTCCTCCCCGCACAGCGGACGCAGTCCCCCGCCGTGGACCCGGTGGGCGGCCCCACCGCCTACGCCGGCCGCTGAAGCACCACCAGGCACCGTCCCGTCACCGCCACCCGGTCCCCGGCCGCGAACTGCGGCCCGGTGCCGGGTGGCAGCACGTCCGTCCGCGCGGTGTCCACGATCAGCCGCCACTGGGCCCCGTGCCCCGCCGGGATGGTGAACTCCTGGCCCTCCGGCGCCGCGTTGAACATCAGCAGGAAGGAGTCGTCGGTGATCCGCTCACCCCGGGTCCCCGGCTCCGAGATCGCCTCGCCGTTCAGGAACACGGTCAGCGCCCGGGCGTGCTGCGCCTGCCAGTCGCGGGCCCGCATCTCCTCGCCGTGCGGAGTGAACCAGGCGATGTCGGAGAGCTCGTCGTGGGTGCCCTCCACCGGACGGCCGTGGAAGAAGCGGCGCCGCCGGAACACCGGGTGGTCCCGGCGCAGCCACACCATCTGGCGGGTGAACTCCAGCAGCGAGGGCGCTGGTTTGCCCGGCTCCGGCCAGTTCACCCACGACAGTTCGTTGTCCTGGCAGTAGGCGTTGTTGTTGCCGCCCTGGGACCGCGCGAACTCGTCGCCGTGGCTGAGCATCGGCACGCCCTGCGACAGCATCAGCGTCGCCGTGAAGTTGCGCATCTGGCGTTCGCGCAGCTCCAGGATCTCCGGCTCCTGCGTCGGCCCCTCGGCCCCGCAGTTCCAGGACCGGTTGTGGGTCTCGCCGTCCCGGTTGCCCTCCCGGTTGGCCTCGTTGTGCTTCTCGTTGTACGAGACGAGGTCGTGCAGGGTGAAACCGTCGTGGCAGGTGGTGAAGTTGATGGAGGCCAGCGGCCGCCGGCCGTCGTCCTGGTAGAGGTCCGAGGACCCGGTCAGCCGTCCCGCGAACTCCGCGAGCGTGCGCGGCTGCCCCCGCCACAGGTCCCGTACGGTGTCCCGGTACTTGCCGTTCCACTCGGTCCACAGCGGCGGGAAGTTGCCCACCTGGTAGCCGCCCTCGCCCAGGTCCCACGGCTCGGCGATCAGCTTCACCTGGCTGACCACCGGGTCCTGCTGCACCAGGTCGAAGAACGAGGACAGCCGGTCCACCTCGTGGAATTGGCGGGCCAGCGTCGCCGCCAGATCGAAGCGGAAGCCGTCCACGTGCATCTCGGTGACCCAGTACCGCAGCGAGTCCATGATCAGCTGGAGCACGTGCGGGGAGCGCATCAGCAGGGAGTTGCCGGTGCCGGTGGTGTCGGTGTAGTGCCGCATGTTGTCCGACAGCCGGTAGTACGAAGCGTTGTCCAGCCCGCGGAAGGACAGCGTCGGACCCAGGTGGTTGCCCTCGGCCGTGTGGTTGTACACCACGTCCAGGATCACCTCGATCCCCGCCTCGTGCAGTGCCCGGACCGCCGACTTGAACTCCAGCACCTGCTGGCCGCGGTCGCCCGAGGCGTAGCCGTTGTGCGGGGCGAAGAAGCCGATGGTGTTGTAGCCCCAGTAGTTGCTCAGGCCGTCGTTGGCGAGCCGGTGGTCGTGCACGAACTGGTGCACCGGCATCAGCTCCAGCGCCGTCACGCCCAGCTTGGTGAGGTGCCCGATGACCGCCGGGTGGGCGAGCGCCCCGTACGTGCCGCGCAGCTCCTCCGGGAGGTCCGGGTGCCGCATGGTCAGGCCCTTCACATGGGCCTCGTAGAGCACGGTGTGGTGGTACTCGTGCCGCGGCGGCCGGTCGTTGGCCCAGTCGAAGTACGGGTTCACCACGACCGAGCTCATCGTGTGCGGGGCCGAGTCCAGGTCGTTGCGGGAGTCGGGCCGGCCGAAGTGGTAGCCGTACACCGCCTCGCTCCAGTCGACGTTGCCGCTGATGGCCCGCGCGTACGGGTCCAGCAGCAGCTTCGCCGGATTGCAGCGCTGACCGCGCTCGGGCTCGTAGGGCCCGTGGACCCGGAACCCGTACCGCTGGCCCGGCATGATGCCGGGCAGGTACGCGTGCCGGACGAAGGCGTCCGTCTCGCGCAGCTCGACGGCCGTCTCCGAGCCGTCGTCGTGCAGGAGGCACAGCTCGATGCGCCGGGCGGCCTCCGAGTAGACCGCGAAATTGGTGCCCGCGCCGTCGTAAGTGGCGCCGAGCGGATACGCCTGTCCAGGCCAGACCTGCATGGCAACGACTCTTCCCTTGGTGTCGGAGGATGTCCCGGCGGACCCGGCGTACCACGTCACTGGCAGATCTTCCCCGAAAGAGGGTCCCCACGCGTGGACTTGCAATGCTCCTGCCGGGTGACCCGGAGACCTGATAGGCGGGTCAGCGGACTGTCGGCGCATCGGATAATGGGTCAACGGACAGCCGGTGTACGAGCCATCGGGCTGCACCGGGCCGCACGCGCGGAGTACCCTTCCGTGATCACTGGAGACGGGCGTCCAGACGCAGAAGGCGGTGCACGGGTGAGCTCGGGAGGTCTGGAGCTGCCCCCTGGTGACCACGGTCACGAGGGCGGCCCGGCGGACGCCCCAGGAGGTGCTTCGGGGGCGGTGCCGGCCGGGGCGGTCTCCCTGGCGGGCGGCCCGGAGCCGGCGGGGGGCGCCGAGGGCGCACGGACCGGGGCCGAGCTGGACTGGGGCGCGGACGCCTGGAGCGAGGTCCGCACCCGGGCGCAGCGGGCGGGCCGGGCCTACATCTGGCTCAACCTGATCGAACAGCGGCTGCGGTCGGTGGTGGGCGCGGTGCTGCGCCCGGTCTACGAGCCGGTGCACGGCGGGGACGACTGGGTGGTCGCCGCCGCCGGGCCGGCCGGGCAGGAGTGGGTGCAGCGGGCGGTGGCCGTGCGCGAGGTCAGCCGGCGCAAGGGCTACCTGCTGGACTCGGCCGACGACAACGTGCTCAGCTTCCTGACGCTCCCCCAGCTGCGGGAGCTGATGGTCCAGCACTGGCCCTGCTTCGAACCGTACTTCGACGACCGGCGCGAGATCGAGCAGGCCCTCGACGAGCTGGAGGTCACCCGCAACGTCGTGTCCCGCAACCGGGCGCTGTCCCGCGCGGTCCTGGAGCAGGCGGAACGGGCCTCGGCGCGGCTGCTGGGCGTCCTGGGCGGGGGAGCGGGCAGCCCGTCGGCGGACCGGCTGCCCATCGACGCCGTCGAGGACCTGGTGGGCGACCGGTACGCGGACGTCGTCTCGGTCCACCCGGACCGCGTACGGCTCCAGCGGCAGCTCCCGGCCGAGGACCTCTTCGGCGGCGCGCGACGCCTCGACGCCATCGGCATAGGCCTGAACCTGCTGGTGCAGAACTTCTCGGGCCGAAGACTCGTCCGGCTCTCCGAGGCCGGATGCCGGGTCCGGCTGCTGTTCCTGAACCCGGCGAGCAGCGCGGTGAAACGGCGCGAGCGGGAGCTGGGGCTGCGCAAGGGTGAGCTGAGCCGCTCGGTCGAGATGAACATCCTGCACGTGCGCCGAGTCCGGGCGGGGCTGCGGGACCCCTCGCGCTTCGACATCCACGTCTTCGACGAGACCCCGCGCTTCACCGCCTACCTGGTGGAGGGGCAGTCCTCGGGCATCGCGGTGGTGCAGTCGTACCTGCGCCGGGCCCGGGGCATGGAGGCCCCGGTGCTGGTCCTGCGCGGTGGGGGGCGGGGCGTGCCGAAGGACGCCGACCACGGGCTGTTCACGACCTACCGCGAGGAGTTCGAATCGGTCTGGGAGGACTCCCGGCCGGTCTCCTGAACCGCCTCCGCGGGTCGTGCGAGGGGGGCGTCGTCCGGCATGTCAGTGGCCCGTGGCAGGCTGAAACCCGTTGACCGGCAGGTACGGGGGGAAGGGCGCGGCATGGGGGACTGGCACGGCGGTGGGCCGGACAGGGGCGGGAACCGGGCCGTGGACGGGGCGCAGCCGGACGGGGTGCGACGGGCCGCAGGCGGCCGCGGCCGGCGGGAGACCGCGCGATGAGCTGGACCAGCGGACCGTTGACCGCCTTCGACCTGGAGACCACGGGGACCGACGTCGAGACCGACCGGATCGTGACGGCCGCGGTCGTGCGGCTGGACCCGGACGGACGCATCGCCGAGGAGCGCACCTGGCTGCTCGACCCCGGAGTGGCGATACCCCAGGAGGCCTCGGCGATCCACGGCATCTCCACGGAGCACGCCCGCACCCACGGGCTTCCGGCCGCAGCGGCGGTCGAAGAGATCGCCCGGGCCGTCGCCGAAGGTCTGGGCGCCGGGACGCCGTTGGTGGTGATGAACGCCCGGTACGACCTGTCCCTGCTGGACCGGGAGTGCCGGCGGCACGCCGTGGCCTCGGTCAGCGAGCGGCTGGGCGGCGTACCCGCGCCGGTGATCGACCCGCTGGTGATCGACAAGCACGTGGACAAGTACCGCAAGGGCAAGCGGGCCCTGTACGCCCTGTGCGCCCACTACGGGGTACCGCTGGACGACGCGCACGACGCGCGGGCCGACGCGGTGGCCGCCGCCCGGGTGGTGCGGCGCCTGGCGGAGCGGCACCGGCCCGTCGGCGCCATGGCCCTGACCGACCTGCAGGACCTCCAGACCCGGGCGGCCGCCGAGCAGTCGGTGTCCCTCCAGCGCTACCTTCGGCGCACCGCGGACCCGGCGGCCGTCGTCGAGCCGGCCTGGCCGCTCATCCCCCGCCCCCGCTGACCGGGGGCGGAAACCGGGCCGCGCAGGGACCACCACCGCAGGCGCAGGACCCCGTCGCGATCGGTCAGGACACCGCGCCCCGCGGCTGGCGGGATGTCCGGTCCTGTCAGAAGGGATGCCAGCGCAGTTCGCGGTCCCCGTCCCGGAGGGAGGCGACCCGGCGGCGGAATTCGGCCAGGGCGGCCGGGTTGGCCGGCGCGTGCTGGGCGACCCAGGCGCAGCTCGCCGTCTCCCGGGCGCCGCGCAGGACCGCGCACCCCTGCCAGTCGCGGACGTCCCAGCCGTACGCCGCGACGAAGGCCCCGTACTCCTCGGCGGGCAGGCCGTACCGGTCGCGGGAGAGGGCCATCACCACCAGGTCGTGCTCGCGCAGATCGGCCGAGACCGTCTCCAGGTCGACGAGGACCGGGCCGTCCGGACCCACGTGCACGTTGCGCGGCAGGGCGTCGCCGTGCACGGTGCCCGGCGGCAGGTGCGGGGTCAGGGCGGCCAGTTCGCCGGCGTAGGCGTCGCGGCGGGCCCGCAGGTACGCCGCGTCAGCCGGGTCGACCGCCCCGCCGGCCAGCCGCAGCCAGCGCTCCACCCCGCCCAGCAGGTCCCGCGGCGGCAGGGCGAACGGTGGCGCGGGCAGGGCGTGGACCTGCCGCAGCAGCTCTGCCAGGTCGGCGGACCGCGCCGGCCGTACCGCTTCCGGAAGCCGGTGCCACAGGGTCACCGGATGCCCGTCCACCAGCCGCGGCGCCGGTTCGGCGGCGCGGACCGCGGGCACGCCGTACTCCGCGAACCAGGCCGCCACCGCGAGCTCCCGGGCCGCCCGCGCCAGCAGCTCCGGGTCCCGGCCCACCTTCACCACCAGCTCGCCGACCGCGAACACGGCGTTCTCGCCGAAGGCGAGGAGTTCCGGCTCCCGCCCCGGGCCCGCGGTGAGGCCCGCTGCCGTCAGTACGCCCCTGGCCTGCGCCTCGTCCATGCCGCTCGTCTCGTCCTTCGCCGGTTCGCCGTGAATCCGCCAAGTCTCGCACCCCGGTGTGCGCTGCCTTGATGCGCCATCAGGGCCGGCCCGGTGACCGTGCCGGCGGGAGGGCCCGCCGCACCAAGGCATTGCACGAGACGTATCGTCTCGTTAGAGTCGGGGCATGACCTCAGCCCAGTCCGCGCACCTCGCCATGTTCTCCATCGCCGCCCACGGGCACGTGAACCCGAGCCTCGAAGTGATCCGGGAGCTCGTCGTCCGCGGCCACCGGGTCAGCTACGCCGTCCCCGCCTCCTTCGCACCCCAGGTCGCCCGGACCGGAGCCACCCCGGTGGTCTACACCTCGACCCTGCCCACCGACGAGGAGCCGGAGGCCTGGGGCACCGAGCTCATCGACCACCTGGAGCCCTTCCTCGACGACGCCATCCAGGCCCTGCCCCGGCTGGCGGCCGCCTTCGAGGGCGACGAGCCGGACCTGGTCCTGCACGACATCACCTCCTACCCGGCGCGCGTCCTCGCCCACCGCTGGGGCGTGCCCGCCGTGTCCCTCTCCCCGAACCTGGTCGCCTGGGAGGGGTACGAGGAGGAGGTGGCCGCGCCGATGTTCGCCGAGCTGAAGGCCTCCGAGCGGGGGCGCGCGTACTACGCGCGGTTCGCCGCATGGCTCACCGCGAACGGCCTCGACGGCGACGTCGACCGCTTCCAGGGCCGCCCCCGCCGCAGCATCGTGCTGATCCCGGAGGCGCTCCAGCCGCACGCCGACCGGGTCGACCCCGCCGTCCACACCTTCGTCGGTGCCTGCCAGGGCGAGCGCGCCGAACAGGGCCGCTGGCAGCGGCCCGGAACGGCCGCGGGCAAGCGGGTCGCCCTGGTCTCGCTCGGCTCCACCTTCACCCGGCAGCCCGCCTTCTACCGGGCCTGCATGGACGCCTTCGCAGAGCTCCCCGACTGGCACCTCGTCCTGCAGATCGGCAGGTTCACCGACGAGGCCGACCTCGGGCCGGTCCCGGCCGACGTGGAGGTGCACCGCTGGGTGCCGCAGCTGGACGTCCTGCGCCAGGCCGACGTCTTCGTCACCCACGCGGGCGCGGGCGGCAGCCAGGAAGGCCTCGCCACCGCCACCCCGATGGTCGCCGTCCCCCAGGCCGTGGACCAGTTCGGCAACGCCGACATGCTGGTCTCCCTCGGAGTCGCCCGGCACGTCCCGAAAGAGCAGGCCGACGCCGAGACGCTGCGCGCGGCCGTCCTCGCCCTGGCGGCCGACCCCGAAGTCGCCGCCCGCGCACAGCAGATCCGCACCCGGATGGCCGGCGAGGGCGGAGCCCGCCGGGCCGCCGACCTCATCGAGGCCGAACTGTCCGAGGCAGGTCCTAGGGTGCCCTCATGACGAAGAAAGCCACCGGGCAGGCCACGCAGCAGGCCGTGAAGACGTACGCGGCGCTGCTGCGCGGGATCAATGTCGGCGGGAACAAGAAGGTCCCCATGGCCGAACTGCGCGCCGTGCTGGAAGGGCTCGGCCACGACGGGGTGCAGACGTACCTGCAGAGCGGCAACGCCGTCTTCAGCACGGCCGCCGCGGATCCGGTGGCGCTCGCACGCGGACTGGAGGCGGCCGTCGAGGCGCACTTCGGCTTCCGGGTGCCGTGCCTGGTGGTGGACGGCGCCTACCTGCGCGCCGTCGTGGACGCCTGCCCGTTCCCGGCCGCGGAGCTGGAGGGCAGGCAGCTGCACGCCGTCTTCTTCTCCGAGCAGCCCGGGGCCGAGCGGTTCGCCGCGCTCGACGAAGCCGCGTACCTGCCGGAGGAGTACCGGCTCGGCGACCGCGTCCTCTACCTCTACGCCCCGGACGGCCTGGGCCGTTCGAAGCTGGGCGAGGCGCTGGCCAGGCCGGCCGTCGTCAAGGGCATCGACGTGACCAGCCGGAACTGGAACACCGTCGTGAAACTGGTCGAGCTGACCGGCGCCTGAGCCGCCGCCGGGCCGACTCGGCGCGCATCGCGGCGGTGCGCATCGCGGCGGCTCGCGGCGGCGCGGCTCGGTTCGCGGCGCGGCTCGGTTCGCGGCGCGGCTTGGTCCGCGGTGCGGTGCGCCTCGGTTCCGGCTCCACCGCAGCTCCGGTCCGGCCTGCGTGGATGGTCCGCGGTGATCAGCGCGGGCCGCCGGCCCGCCGGCCCGCCCGGACAGTGAAGGCACCCCATGACGGACCACGACGCCGCGCCCGCCCTCGCCGCCAAGGCCGCCGGCAGCTGGAGGATGGTCTCCAGCGAGAACTTCGACGCCTACCTGCGGGCCGTCGGGGTGGGCGCCCCCGCCCGGACCACCGCGACCACGACCGACCCCGTCCAGACCTTCTCGTACGAGGACGGCCTCTGGACCCTGGAGACCGTCACCGGCCTGCGCAACACGGTGGACGAGTTCCGGCTGGGCCAGGAATTCGCCCTGGCCACCCCCGACGGGCGCACGGCGACCTCCCTCGTGACCGCCGACGGGGACCGGCTCGTCGAGGTGCGCAGCATCGACGGGGGGACGGCCACCATCGTCCGGGAGTTCAGCCCCGGGGAACTGGTCGTCACCTACTCCGCGCAGGGAGTCAGCGCCGTGCGCGTGTTCACGAAGGTCTGACCGGCCCGGGCCCGGGACGGCGGCGCCCGCCTAGGCCAAGGCGTCCAGCAGGGCCATCTCCCGAGCCGTCAGGCGCAGGGCCGCCGCGTCCAGGTTCTCCGTCAGGTGGGCGGACGAGCCGGTGCCCGGCGTCGGGCACAGCACCCGGGAGTGGTGCAGCAGCCAGGCCAGTGCGACCTGGCCCGGCCCCGCGCCGTGCGCGGCGGCCACCGCGGTCACGGCCGCCGCGCTCTCCCGCGTCAGGGCGCCGCTGCCCAGCGGGTGGTACGGGAGGAAGGCGATCCCGTGCGCCTCGCACAGCCCGAGCACCTCCGCCGAACTGCGGTCCAGCAGGTTGTACGGGTTCTGCACCGAGGCGACCGGCACCGACTCCCGCGCCTGCCGCAGCTGTTGGGCCGTCACCGTGTCCAGGCCGATGTGCCGGATCTTGCCCTCGGCCCGCAACTCGGCGAGCGTCCCCAGCTGTTCCGCCATCGGGACCGCCGGGTCGAAGCGGTGCAGCTGGTACAGGCCGATCCGCTCCACCCGCAGCCGCCGCAGGCTCGCCTCGCACATCGCGCGCAGCTGCTCCGGGCGCCCTGCGGCGTGCCACCGGTCCGGCCCGGTGCGCACCACCCCGCCCTTGGTGGCGACGACCAGGTGCTCCCCGTACGGGTGCAGGGCCTCCGCGATGAGCTCCTCGGCCAGTTCGGGACCGTAGTTGTCGGCGGTGTCGACGAGGGTGACCCCACGCTCCACCGCCGTGCGCAGCAGGGCCCGTGCCTGCGCCCGGCCGCCGCGCGGCCCCCAGAAGCCGGGGCCGACCAGACCGCCCGTACCGAGGCCGAGCCGCCCTACCGGAAGGTCGCCGCCGAGAAGGAACACCGTGTCCGCCATGCCCCGACGGTAGCGCAGGGCCCGGCGTGTGCCAGGCTCGTGCCCATGCGGTACATCATCATCGGCGCGGGCGCGGTCGGCGCCACCATCGGCGGACGTCTTGCGGAGGCGGGCGGCGAGGTCGTCCTCGTCGCCCGCGGGGACCACGCCGAGGCCCTGCGGGCGGACGGACTGCGGCTCACCACGGCCGCCGGGACCCGGGTGCACCGGCTGCCCGTCGTGGGCGGACCGGCAGAACTGGGCGAACTGCGGTCCGCAGACGTCCTGTTGCTCGCGGTCAAGACCCAGGACGCGGTGGCCGCCCTCGACGCCTGGGGTGCTGCGGAGGTCGCGGGCGGCGGAACGGCCGCACAGCGGCTGCCGCTGCTGTGCGCCCAGAACGGCGTGGAGAGCGAACGGCTGGCGCTGCGCCGCTTCGACCGGGTGTACGGGGTGTGCGTGTGGCTGCCCGCCACCTTCCTGGAGCCGGGCGTGGTCTCGGCGCTGTGCTCGCCGCTCACCGGCATCCTGCACCTGGGCCGGGCCGCCGGCGGCGCGGACGAGCGGGCCCGGCGGATCGCGGCCGACCTGGAAAAGGCCGGGTTCGAGGCGCCGGTGGTCGAGGACGTGATGCGCTGGAAGTACGCGAAGCTGCTGGGCAACCTCGGCAATGCCGTACAGGCGACGACCGGGCCGGAACCGGACCCGGCGAAGACGGCGCTGCTGCTGCGGGCGGTCCGTGAGGCGAAGGCGGCCTTCGCCGCCGCGGGGATCGCCTACGCCTCCGAGGCCGAGCAGGCGGCGGCGCGCGACGGCAAGGTGGAACAGCCGCCGGGCATCCGCGGCGGATCGTCCTGGCAGAGCCTGGCCCGGGGCACCGGCTCGGTGGAGGCGGACTACCTCAACGGGGAGATCTCCCTGCTGGGCCGGCTGCACGGCGTCCCGACCCCCGTCAACGACGTCCTGCGGCACGCGGCGAACATCTTCGCGCGCGAGGGGCTGCCCCCGGGCGCGATGTCCGCCGAGGACCTCACGGCCCCGGCGGACGAGGCCGCGGCCCGCAGCTGAGCCGTCTCACTGCCGGCCCTCCCGGATCGCGCCGGCCCGCGCGCCGCTCCCGCGCGGCGGGCGGGTCAGGCCGTCAGGGCCGGGCGTCCCGCGGGGGCTTCGGCGGCCGCGTCGAAGCGGCGCAGCAGCAGGCGGGCCAGCTCCGGGGCGGCCCCCAGGACCCCGGCGACGAGGTCCGCGCCCGCCGCCCCGGCCCCCGCCGCGATGCGGTCCGGCAGCCGCCCGGGAGCGATGACGTACGGGGCCACCGCCACCCGTGCCCAGCCCTCGGCGCGCAGGGCCCGTACGGCGTCCTCGGTACGGGGGAACCCTGCGGGAGAGGCTCCGGAGGCGAACGCAGGCCGCACGGCACACCAACCGGTGCGCCGCCACTCCCGCGCGGTTTCAGCGATCACTGCGATCGCCTCCGGGTCCGTGGAACCGGCGGACGCGAGCACCACCGCAGTGGTGGCGCGGTCCGCCGGGGTGAGGCCGGCTTCGGCGAGCCGGCGGTCGAGGGCCGAGAGCAGCAGCGGGGACGGGCCGAGCACGTCCGCCACCCGCACCGACAGCCCCGGCAGGCGCGCGGCCGACTCGGCCAGCGCGGCCGGGATGTCGGACTTCGCGTGGAAGGCCCGGGTCAGCAGCAGCGGCAGCGCCACCACCTGCCGTGCGCCGGAGAGGTACAGGGCGCGCAGGGCCTGTCCCACCGTCGGCGTGTCGAAGTCCAGGAAGGCCGTCTCGACCCGCAGCCCCGGCCGCAGCCCCCGCGCCCGCCGGACCAGGGCGTGCACGGTCGCCGCGTGCCGCGGGTCGCGGCTGCCGTGGGCGATGACGAGCAGGGCGGGTGCGCTGGACACGGGAATCAGCTCTTGACCAGCAGGCCGCGGGTGCGCAGCACCCACCGCTCGAGCGGGCTGAAGATCAGCAGGTCGATGGCGATGCCGACGACCAGGATCAGGATGATCGCGAGGAACACGCCGGGCAGGTCGATGTTGTTGCGGCCGTTCTCCAGCAACTGGCCCAGTCCCAGGCCCAGATCGGGGGAGCTGGCGATGATCTCGGCGGCCATCAGGGAGCGCCAGGAGAAGGCCCAGCCCTGCTTCAGGCCGGCGAGGTAGCCCGGCAGCGCGGCCGGCATCACGATGTGCCGGGCGCCGCGCAGTCCGGTGGCGCCCAGGGTGCGGCCGGCCCGCAGGAACAGCGGCGGGATCTGGTCGATGCCGGAGACGAGGCCGTTGGCGATGGAGGGGACCGCGCCGAGCAGGATCACCGTGTACATCATGGCGTCGTTGAGGCCGAACCAGAGCACCGCCGGCGGCACCCAGGCGACCGAGGGCAGGGACTGCAGCCCCTGGAGGATCGGGCCGATCGCGGCGCGCACGAACTTCACCCGGGCCACCAGCAGGCCCAGCGGGGTACCGATGGCCAGGGCCAGCAGGAAGCCGAGCATGCCGCGGGAGACGCTGGTCCAGATGACCTCCAGCAGGGTGCCCTTGACCCACATGCCGGACAGGCTGTCCCACACGTCGGCCAGCGGCGGCAGCTTGGTCTCGTCGGTGACCTTCAGCGCCACCAGGAGCTGCCACACCAGCAGTACCAGGCCCACGGCCAGGAGCGGCGGCAGGACCTTCTTGACGAGGACCTCGCGGACGGGCGTGCGGTGGGTCTGGACCGCGTCCAGGGCGTCGAGGCCCGCCTCCAGGCCGGCCAGGTCGTCCTGCTTGCCCCCGGCCGCGGCCTTCGGGGTGGTGTCAGTGCTGGCCATGGCGACGGATCTCCCCACGCAGGTGTTCAGTGATCTCAAGGGACAGCTCGGCGACGTCCGCGTCCTCGATGCGGCGCGGCTGCGCAATGCCCACGGTCCATTCCTTGGCGACCCGGCCGGGCCGGGAGGAGAGCAGGACCACCCGCTGGGCCAGGCGGACGGCCTCGCGCACGTTGTGGGTGACGAACAGGACGGAGAGGTTCGTCTCGGCCCAGATGCGGGTGAGTTCGCCGTGCAGCACGTCCCGGGTGATGGCGTCGAGCGCGGCGAACGGCTCGTCCATCAGCAGGAGTTGGCTGTCCTGGGCCAGAGCCCGGGCCAGGGCCACGCGCTGGCGCATGCCGCCCGACAGCTCGTGGACGCGCTTGCCGTACGAGCCGCCGAGGCGGACGAGGTCCAGCAGCCGCTCGGCCTCCGGGCGCCGCTCGGCCTTGGCCACCCCGCGCATCCGCAGCGCGAGTTCGATGTTCTTGCCCGCGGTCAGCCACGGGAACAGGGCGTGCTCCTGGAACATGAGCGCCGGACGGCCGCCGGGGGTCGTGATGGACCCCGCGGACGGCTTGTCCAGTCCGGCGACCAGGTTCAGCAGGGTGGACTTGCCACACCCCGAGGCCCCCAGGATGGTGACGAACTCGCCGGGAGCGACATCGAGGCTGATGTCGTCCAGGACGAGCTGCGATCCGGCCGGGCCGGAGAAGGACTTCGAGACGTGCTCGATGCGGGCGGCGTGCGTGTGCTGCTCCGCTACGGTGCCCTCGGCAGCCTTGGCAAGCGTGGTGGCCATGGTCGTCACCTCCTGGGTTCGCTGGACTACGGGATTACTTGGCGCCGAGACCGGCGTCGGAGACCTCGGGCTTGCCCGCGGCCTTGAGGACCTTGTTCAGGAGCGACAGGTCGTAGATGCCGGACAGTTCGGGCTTCTCGATGAGCTTGGCCTTGACCGCCCAGTCGGACTCGGTCTTCAGCGTCGCGGCCAGCGGGTCGTCGGTGACCAGGATGCTCTTCCAGGCCGGGTCGATGACCTTGGCGTCGAGGGCCTTGCCGCTCTCCGCCTCCAGCTTGGCGTTGGCCGAGGCCTTCGCCTTGTCCGGGTTGGCGTTGATCCACTCGTTGGTCTTCACCGTGCCCTTGAGCACGGCCTCGACCACGTCCGGGTGCTCCTTGAGGAACTTCTGCGACACGATGATGTTCGTGATCACGAACTTCTTGTCGGGCCACAGGTCGGTCTCGTCGAGGAGGACGGCCGCGCCGTCCGAGACGAGCTTGGAGGCCGTGGGCTCCGGCACCCAGGCGCCGTCGATCGAACCCTGCTTGAAGGCGTCCGGGGTGACCTTGTTGTCGGTGCGGACGACGGAGACGTCGCCCTTGCCGGACTCCGGGTCGACCGTCCAGCCCTTCTCGGAGATCCAGTTGAGGAACGCGACGTCCTGCGTGTTCCCCTTCTGCGGGGTGGCGATCTTCTTGCCCTTGAGGTCGTCCAGGGTCTTGATCTTGTCCGGGTTGACGACGAGCTTCACGCCGCCGGAGGCGGAACCGGAGATGATCCGCAGGTTGCTGCCCTTGGACTTGACGTAGCCGTTGATCGACGGCGAGGGGCCGATGAAGCCGATGTCCAGGGAGCCGCCGTTGAGGGCCTCGATCTCGGACGGGCCCGCGTTGAAGGACTGCGGCTTGATCTTGGTGCCGTTCAGCTCCTTCTCGATCAGGCCCTCCTGGAGGCCGACCAGAGCGGTGGCGTGGGTCAGGTTCGGGAAGTACCCGATGCGGACCTCGGACGCGGAGAGCTTCTTGCCCGCGTCGGCCGAGTTCGCCGCGTCGGCGGCCTTGGGCTCGGACTTCTCGGCCTCGGAGCCGTAGCCGCAGGAGGCGAGCGCGCCGATCAGGAGCGGCAGGGCGGCAGCGGCGACGGCGCTGCGGCGCAGGGTGGTGCGGGGACGCGCGTTACGGGTGGTGGTACCGGTGGCAGGCACGGGAGGACTTCCTCTCGGAGCGCCGTGGGGTCACGACGCAGGTCTTCGTCTGTGGAGCAGGGCCGGGTACAGCTCGTGGGGGGTGAGGGCGCGCATGCGGTGCGCGTACGTCATCGCGCACATCGCGCCACCCCTCCCTGGCCGCTGCCGAGGCGGCCGCTGCCCACGCGGCCGCCTTCCTTGGCGAAGGTGGCGTAGATGTCGGTCGCCATGTCTAGAAGTCCCACCCTTCCTCGTCTGCCTGGACGGTCGTCTCGGCCTGGGAGGCGAAGGACTCGCCCGCCATGCCCGCCGCCAGGGTGGTTCCGTCAGCCGGGTCGATCAGCAGGAAGGACCCGGTGCGCCGCGAGTCGGCGTACGCGTCGAGCGCCAGCGGCTCGGCCGTGCGGACGACCACCCGGCCGATGTCGTTGGCCACCAGCTGCCCGGGGTCCGGGTGCTGGGACAGGTCGTCCAGGGTCAGCCGCGAGGGGATCTCCTTGACGATCGCCTTGACCGTGCGCGTGGTGTGCTTCAGCAGCACGCGGGCGCCGACGGCCAGCGGCTGGTCGGCCACGTGGCAGACCGTCGCCTCGACGTCCTGCGTGGTGGCCGGGGCACTCGCGGACGGCGCGATCAGGTCGCCGCGCGAGATGTCGATGTCGTCCCGCAGGCGCAGCGTCACCGACTGCGGCGCCCACGCGATGTCCACGGACTCGCCCAGCGCGTCGATGCCCGCGATGACCGAGGTGCGGCCCGACGGCAGGACGGTGACGGCCTCGCCGACGCGCAGCACGCCGGAGGCGATCTGGCCCGCGTAGCCGCGGTAGTCGGGGTGCTCGGCGGACTGGGGCCGGATCACGTACTGCACCGGGAAGCGCGCGGGGCAGGCCGTCAGGTCGTGGCTGACCGGGACCGTCTCCAGGTGCTCCAGGACCGTCGGGCCGCCGTACCAGTCCATGTTCGCGGACGGCTCCACCACGTTGTCCCCGGCCAGGGCCGAGATCGGGATCGCGGTGATCTCCGGGACGCCCAGGTCCGAGGCGTACGCGGTGAACTCCTCGGCGATCTTCGCGAAGACCGGCTCCCGGTAGTCCACCAGGTCCATCTTGTTGACGGCCAGGACCACGTGCGGGACCCGCAGCAGGGCCGCGACGGCCGCGTGCCGGCGGGTCTGCTCGATCACGCCGTTGCGGGCGTCGACCAGGACCACGGCCAGGTCCGCGGTGGACGCGCCGGTGACCATGTTGCGGGTGTACTGCACGTGCCCCGGGGTGTCCGCGAGGATGAACCGGCGGCGCGCGGTGGCGAAGTAGCGGTAGGCGACGTCGATGGTGATGCCCTGTTCCCGCTCGGCCCGCAGGCCGTCGGTGAGCAGCGCGAGGTCGGGAGCCTCCTGGCCGCGCTGGGCGGAGACGGCCTCGACGGCCTCCATCTGGTCGGTGAGGACCGACTTGGAGTCGTGCAGCAGGCGGCCCACCAGGGTGGACTTGCCGTCGTCGACGGAACCGGCGGTCGCGAAGCGCAGCAGCGTGGTGGCCGACACGTCGGCGAACTGCTCGGTGGTGCTGGTCATCTCTAGAAGTACCCTTCGCGCTTGCGGTCTTCCATCGCGGCCTCGGACATCTTGTCGTCGGCGCGGGTCGCACCCCGCTCGGTGAGCCGGGAGACGGCGATCTCGGCGATCACGGCGTCGAGCGTGACGGCGTCGGAGTCGACGGCGCCGGTGCAGGACATGTCGCCGACCGTGCGGTAGCGGACGAGGCGCGTCTCGGGCGTCTCACCCTCCTTCGCGCCGCCCCAGTCACCCGCGGTCAGCCACATGCCGTTGCGCTGGAAGACCTCCCGCTCGTGGGCGAAGTAGATCTGAGGCAGTTCGATGCCCTCGCGGGCGATGTACTGCCACACGTCCAGCTCGGTCCAGTTGGACAGCGGGAAGACGCGGACGTGCTCACCCGGGGCGTGCCGGCCGTTGTACAGCTGCCACAGCTCGGGGCGCTGGCGGCGCGGGTCCCACTGGGAGAACTCGTCGCGCAGGCTGAACACCCGCTCCTTGGCGCGGGCCTTCTCCTCGTCGCGGCGGCCGCCGCCGAAAACGGCGTCGAACTTGAGCTGCTGGATCGCCTCGGTGAGCGGGACGGTCTGCAGCGGGTTGCGGGTGCCGTCGGGGCGCTCGCGCAGCTTGCCCGCGTCGATGTAGTCCTGGACGGACGCCACGTGCAGGCGCAGACCGTGCCGGGCGACGGTGCGGTCGCGGTACTCCAGCACCTCGGGGAAGTTGTGCCCCGTGTCGACGTGCAGCAGCGTGAAGGGCACCGGCGCCGGCGCGAAGGCCTTCAGCGCCAGGTGCAGCATGACGATGGAGTCCTTGCCGCCGGAGAAGAGGATCACCGGCTTCTCGAACTCGCCCGCCACCTCGCGGAAGATGTGCACGGCCTCCGACTCCAGCGCGTCCAGGTGCGACAGCGCGTACGGGGCGTCGGAGCCGGAATCGGTGTGCAGGTGTGCGGCCGTGGTCATGCCAGACCCCTCTCGGTGAGCAGCGCGTACAGGGCCGAAGCCGACTCCTGCACCGACTGCGTGTGCGACTCGATACGCAGGTCCGGGGACTCCGGGGCCTCGTACGGGTCGTCGACTCCGGTCAGACCGGATATCTCGCCCGCCGCCTGCTTGGCGTACAGGCCCTTGACGTCACGTGCGGAGCAGACCTCGACCGGGGTGGCCACGTGGACCTCCAGGTACGAGGTGCCCTCGGCGGCGTGCCGCTTGCGGACGGCCTCACGGCTGTCGGCGAACGGCGCGATCACCGGGACCAGTGCCTTGACCCCGTTGGCCGCCAGGAGTTCGGCGACGAAGCCGATGCGCTGCACGTTGGTGTGCCGGTCCTCGCGGGAGAAGCCCAGGCCGGCGGAGAGGAACTCGCGGATCTCGTCCCCGTCGAGGACCTCCACGCGGTGGCCCTCGGCGCGCAGCCGCTCGGCCAGCGCGTAGGCGATGGTGGTCTTGCCCGCGCTCGGCAGCCCGGTCAGCCACACGGTGGCGCCCTGGTCGCTCACGCTCATCTGCTTCTTCTCCGTCGGTTCCGTCGGTGCCGTGGTGTTCGTGGTGTCCGCCATCAGCCGTGCAGCCCGCACTCGGTCTTCCCGAGCCCGGCCCAGCGGCCGGACCTGGCGTCCTCGCCGGGCGCGACGCGGCGGGTGCAGGGGGCGCATCCGACGGAGGCGTAGCCGTCCGTCAGCAGCGGGTTGGTGAGGACGCCGTGTTCGGCGACGTAGGCGTCCACGTCGTCCTGCGTCCAGCGGGCGATCGGGGAGACCTTGACCTTCTGCCGCTTCTCGTCCCAGCCGACGACCGGGGTGTTCGCCCGGGTCGGGGACTCGTCGCGGCGCAGCCCGGTCGCCCACGCGCGGTAGCCGGCCAGGCCCTCCTCCAGCGGCTTGACCTTGCGCAGCGCGCAGCACAGGTCGGGATCGCGCTCGTGCAGCCTCGGGCCGTACTCGGCGTCCTGTTCGGCCACCGACTGGCGGGGGGTGAGCGTGATGACCTTGACGTCCATCACGGCCTCGACCGCGTCCCGGGTGCCGATGGTCTCCTCGAAGTGGTAGCCCGTGTCGAGGAAGACCACGTCCACCCCGGGCCGGACCCGGGAGGCCAGATGGGCGACGACCGCGTCCTCCATGGAGGAGGTCACGGCGAACGCGTCGCCGAAGGTCTCGGCCGCCCAGGTGAGGATCTCCAGCGCGGAGGCGTCCTCCAGGTCCCGGCCCGCCTGCTCGGCCAGTTCCTTCAGGTTCCGGGTGTCCTGAACCGTCGTCATCTCTCGTCCCCTCCAGCGCTGTCGGACCGGACACCCCGGGACAGCAGCCCGAGGTACTTCAGCTGGAAAGCCCGGTTGCAGGCCCGGCATTCCCACGCGCCGTGACTGCTCTCGTGGGGAAACAGGTCCTCGTCGCCGCAGTAGGGGCAGTGGAACGGGGCGGCGCGCTCGCTCACGAGAGGCTCTTCTCGTCGGCGCGGGAGACCCAGGCGGCGAACCGCTCGCCGTCCTCGCGCTGGTCCTGGAAGCGCGTGACGACCCGCTCGACGTAGTCGGGCAGGCCCTCGGCGGTGACCTTGAGCCCGCGGACCTTGCGGCCGAAACCGGCCTCCAGGCCGAGGGCCCCGCCCAGGTGGACCTGGTAGCCCTCCACCTGGTTGCCGTCGTCGTCCAGCACGAGCTGGCCCTTGAGGCCGATGTCCGCGACCTGGATGCGGGCGCAGGCGTTCGGGCAGCCGTTGATGTTGATGGTGAGGGGCTCCGCGAAGTCGGGCAGGCGCCGCTCCAGTTCGTCGATCAGCGAGGCTCCGCGCGCCTTGGTCTCGACGATGGCGAGCTTGCAGAACTCGATGCCGGTGCAGGCCATCGTGCCGCGGCGGAACGGGGAGGGCGTGACCCGCAGGTCCAGCGCCTCCAGGGCCGCGACGACCGAGTCGACCTGGTCGGCCTCGATGTCGAGCACGATCATCTTCTGCTCGGCCGTGGTGCGCAGCCGACCGGAGCCGTGCTGCTGCGCCACGTCCGCGATCTTGGTGAGGGTGGCGCCGTCGACGCGGCCCACCCGGGGTGCGAAGCCGACGTAGAAGCGGCCGTCCTGCTGCTGGTGGACGCCCACGTGGTCGCGCCACTGGCCCGAGGGCTCGGCGGGCGCGGGACCGTCGGTGAGCTTGCGCTTGAGGTACTCCTCCTCCAGCACCTGGCGGAACCGGGCCGGGCCCCAGTCGGCGACGAGGAACTTCAGCCGGGCGCGGGTGCGCAGGCGGCGGTAGCCGTAGTCACGGAAGATCGAGATGACGCCCTCGTAGACGTCCGGGACCTCGTCCAGGGAGACCCAGGTGCCCAGGCGCACGCCGAGCTTGGGGTTGGTGGAGAGCCCGCCGCCGACCCAGACGTCGAAGCCGGGGCCGTGCTCCGGGTGCTCCACGCCGACGAAGGCGACGTCGTTGATCTCGTGGGCCACGTCGAGCAGCGGCGAACCGGAGACGGCGGACTTGAACTTGCGCGGCAGGTTCGAGAACTCGGGGTTGCCGACGATGCGGCGCTGGATCTCGTCGATGGCGGGCGTGCCGTCGATGATCTCGTCCTGCGCGATGCCGGCCACGGGGGAGCCGAGGATGACGCGGGGCGTGTCGCCGCAGGCCTCGGTGGTGGAGAGGCCGACGGCCTCCAGACGGCGCCAGATCTCCGGGACGTCCTCGATCCGGATCCAGTGGTACTGCACGTTCTGGCGGTCGGTGAGGTCGGCGGTGCCGCGCGCGAACTCCTCGGAGATCTCGCCGATGACCCGCAGCTGCTCGGTGGTCAGCCGGCCGCCGTCGATGCGGACGCGCAGCATGAAGTACGTGTCGTCCAGCTCCTCCGGCTCCAGGATCGCGGTCTTGCCGCCGTCGATCCCGGGCTTGCGCTGGGTGTAGAGGCCCCACCAGCGCATGCGGCCGCGCAGGTCGTTGGGGTCGATCGAGTCGAAACCGGCCTTGGAGTAGATCGTCTCAATGCGTGTCCGCACGTTGAGACCGTCGTCGTCCTTCTTGAACTGCTCGTTGCCGTTGAGGGGCGTGTGGTGTCCGACGGCCCACTGGCCCTCACCGCGGTGACGGCCGGTCTTGCGGCGCGCTGCGGCAGGGGCTGCTGCGGGCGTTTCGGGGGTGGCGGCCATGACGGTACGTCCTTCTTCAACGGCTCAAGGCAAGGGCAGGGGGAGCGGCGGCGGGACCCCTGGTCCGGCGGTGACCTGCGAGGGCGGCAGGCGGGTGCGGCCGGGCGCCGCCGTTCTGCCGGGTGGGCACGGCGGTGTCCTGCCTCAGGGGGCTTTCGGGGTGTCTACGGCTGTGGCTGGTTCCGTCAGCAGGCCGGACACATGGCGCTGGACATGCGGCCGAGGTCGACGTGCCGCCGACTCACCAAGGCAATTCCAGCTCCATTCATGGCGGAAGCGTGTCATGTGCCGATTGGAGGAGTCCACTACTGTCCATCATGCGGACGAACTCGTCCCGGATGGTGGGACAACGTGACGGCGGTCACGCGTTTTGCGCCGCGCCGCGGCTTCCGTCCCCCGTGCAAGGGTCTCAGCACGGGCCCGCCGCCCGGCCGGGGCGTCGGGCCGGGCCGCGGGCCGGGCGTCGGGAAGGGCCGCGGCGGGGCCTCGGGCCGGGCGGCGGGTTACGCGCCCGGCCAGGGGCCGGGAGTCGGGGCCTCCTGGGCCTCCTCCGTCTCCGTACGGAACAGCGTGAACCCGCGCCGCCGGTAGTTGCCCATCGCGGTCGGCCCGTCCAGGCTGCAGGTGTGCAGCCACACGCGGCGCGTGGGCTCGCGGCCGGGCCAGCGGTCCGCCAGCGACCAGGCGCGTTCGACGCCCACCGACAGCAGGTGGCCACCGATGCGGCGGCCGCGGAAGTCGGGCAGGAGGCCGAAGTAGACGATCTCCACCACGCCGTCGTCCTGGGGGTCGAACTCCACGTACCCGGCCGGGGTGCCGCGGTCGTAGGCGACCCAGGTCTCCACCCCCGGCCTGTCCAGCTGCTCCAGCCACTGGGCGCGGGTCAGCGACAGCCGGTCCGTCCAGTGGATGTCGCCGCCCACCGAGGCGTAGAGGAAGCGGCTGAACTCCGGGGAGGGGACCGCGGCGCGGGCGACCGTGATCTCAGGGCCCGGGACGGCCGCCGGTACGAGGTCCGCAGCCGAGGTCATTTCCAGGGACCAGGTGGTGAGGGTGATGGTGCTCATGCACGTCAGGGAACCATGCCCGGTCCCGGGCGGCCCAGGCGGGCCCGGAGCACCGCAGGAGCCGTGGAGTGCGGGAGCAGCGCGCCCGCATCCTGCGGACGGATCAGCTCCACCTCCACGTCCTGGGCGAAGCGGTACGGGCGGTGGGTCAGCACGCCCGCCAGGTGGCGCCGTACCCGCGACATCTCCGCGCGCACCGTCACGGTCCGGGTCGGGTCGCCGAACAGCTCGGCCGACAGCTCCGCCGCCGAACGGCCCCGGGGGCTCTCGACGAGCAGGAACAGCAGCTCCGCATGGCGCGGGCTCAGCTCGTGGGACCAGCTGCCCGCCGCCCCGTAGACCGTCGCCGACCAGGACCCGTTCCGGCTCAGGTCCAGGACGAGGCGGGTCGCCGGGGCGTCCGCACGGTCCTCGGCGATCCGCAGCAGCCACCCCCCGGGCAGCGGCTCCACCGTGCAGTCGCCGAGGGGGGGCACCCAGGTCCGGCCCGGCCCGAAACCCCTGGGCAGGGGTATCCGCTCCGCCGGAGCCACCCCGGCGACCGCCGCCGTCCAGCCGTGCGGGTCCACGGCCAGGGCCCGGCCCGGCAGGCGCGCCAGCAGCGGGGAGGCCACCGTCCGCAGCCGCTCCAGGGACTCCAGGTGCCGGATCCGCAGCTCCCGCTCCGCGAGCCGCGCCACCGAGGTCACCCAGGCCAGCGTCGCCGGATGCATGGTGGCCAGCGGCCCGCTCACGTCGATCACGCCCAGCAGCCGCCCGTCCCGCGGGTCCCGTACGGGCGCCCCCGCGCAGGTCCACTCGTGGTGGCTGGAGACGAAGTGCTCCGCGGAGAAGACCTGCACCGGCCGCCGCGCCACCAGGGCCGTGCCGACCCCGTTCGTGCCGACCACCCTCTCGCCCCAGTCGGCCCCCACCGAGAAGCCCAGCCGGTCCGCCTTGCGCAGGATGGAGCGGTGGCCCTCCCGCCACAGCAGCCGCCCCTCCGCGTCGGCGACGACCATGATGTGCAGGGCCTCGTCCAGAGCGGGCAGCAGGCCCTCCCGCAGCACCGGCAGGACCTCCCGCAGCGCCGACACCTGCCGCCGCTCCTCGGTCTCGGCCGCGGAGAGCATCCGCGAGCGCGCGTCCCGGTCCGGGTGCACCCCCTGCGCCATCATCCGGCGCCAGGACGCGGCGATCTCCGGACGCGGTGCCGCCGGAGGCCGGTCCCCGGCCAGCGCGGCCGCCCGCACCCCCTTCAGCAGCCGAGCCGCCTCCCGTGCGTCCATGGCCGAGATGCGCGCCACATCGACCATGCTGCCTGCGGTGTCGGCCACCGGAACCCCCCCCCTAGCGAACAGGACCTGCGTCCGGCGCCGCCCGCACTCCTCCCGGGGACGCCGTTCCCCCGGCGCCGCCGGCGGACGACCGCCGAGTCAAAGGGTGCAACGGTTTGCAACTCTCGCCAAGTCCCGGTCGGCCGACTGAAACTGTCCGGACGCCGCCCAGCGGCGTGGCAGCTCCTCCTCGGGGCTTCTCGGACCAGGGGTGGTGCCGAGTCGGCGCGGCGCCACCCCTGATCCAGGTCAACGGGCCCGGATCCCGGATCCGGGCCGTTTGGGGACCGCCCGGGGGTGCTCCGGCCCGACCGCCGGACGCCCGCTCACTCCGTGATCCGCGCCCGTTCCACGATCGAGCCCAGACCCAGGCTGTGCGGCAGCGTGCCGAAAGCCGCGCCCCAGTCGCCCCCGAGCCGGGAGGCGCAGAAGGCGTCCGCCACCTCGGACGGGGCCCACCGCACCAGCAGCGAGCCCTGCAGCACGAGCGTCATGCGCTCCACCACACGGCGGGCCCGCGCCTCGATGCCCGCCAGGTCCGCCAGCTCCGTCAGCAGGTCCTTGATGGCCGCATCCAACCGGTGGTCGGCGCCCCGGGCCAGGCCGACCTCCTGGAGGAAGGCGGCCAGCGCCTGCGGCTCCCGCTGGAGGGCGCGCAGCACGTCCAGCGCCTGCACATTGCCCGAGCCCTCCCAGATGGAGTTCAGCGGGGACTCGCGCAGCAGCCTCGGCATCCCCGACTCCTCCACGTAGCCGTTGCCGCCCAGGCACTCCAGGGCTTCGGCGACCATCGGCGTACAGCGCTTGGTCACCCAGTACTTCGCGGAGGGCACCGCGAGGCGCAGGAAGGCCTTCTCCTGCTCGGTGCCGGAGTCCTGGGCCGCCGCCAGGCGCAGCGCCAGCGTGGTGGCGGCCTCCGACTCCAGGGCCAGGTCGGCCAGCACGTTGCGCATCAGCGGCTGGTCGACGAGCGGCGCTCCGAAAGCAGAGCGGTGCTCCGCATGGTGGACGGCCTGCGTGAGCGCCTGCCGCATCAGCGCGGCCGACCCGACGACGCAGTCCACCCGCGTCGCGGCGACCATCTCGATGATGGTCCGCACCCCGCGGCCCTCCTCGCCCACCCGCTGCGCCCAGGTCCCGTCGAACTCCACCTCGGCGGAGGCGTTCGAGCGGTTGCCCAGCTTGTCCTTCAGCCGCTGGATCGCGAAGGCGTTGCGGGTGCCGTCGGGCAGCACCCGCGGCACCAGGAAGCAGGTCAGACCGCCCGGGGCCTGCGCCAGCACAAGGAACCCGTCGCACATCGGCGCCGAGCAGAACCACTTGTGCCCGGTCAGCAGGTACTCGCCCGACGCGTCCAGCGGCACCGCGGCCGTCGTGTTCGCCCGGACGTCGCTGCCGCCCTGCTTCTCCGTCATCCCCATCCCGAAGAGCACGCCGCCCTTCTCCGCGGCCGGCCGCAGCCCCTGCTCGTACAGGTGCGAGGTCAGCCGCGGCTCCCACTCGGCGGCCAGCTCCGGATCGGTGCGCAGCGCCGGCACGGCGGCGTGCGTCATGGAGACCGGGCAGCCGTGCCCCGCCTCGGCCTGCGACCACACGAAGAACCCGGCGGCCCGGCGCAGGTGCCCGGCCGGACGCCCCCAGGCGTCCGTGAGCCCGTTCGTCACGGCGTGCCCGAGCAGCCGGTGCCAGGCCGGGTGGAACTCCACCTCGTCGATGCGGTTGCCGTACCGGTCGTGCGTCCGCAGCCGGGGCGGACACTCGTTCGCCTGGGTACCCCATTCCTGTGCCTGCGCGGACCCCGCCGCGCGCCCGAGGGAGGTCAGCTCCTCCCGTGCCAGGGCGAGGAGTTCGGGCCCTGCCCCGGCGAGATGGCGCTCCACGCCCTCGCGAAGGGCCCGGTCGCCGCCGTAGACGTCGTGGCCCACGAGCGGCGGGGCCTGATTGCTGACTGTGTGGGTGGTGGCTGCCATGCGGATACCGTAAGGACGTGCAGCCAGCAAAAGAAACACCCGAGCGGATCCCAGGGCGGCTCCACCGGGCCCGCGCCCTCTACCGCAACGTCTCCAAGCGCAAGATGGCCTGGCTGCTGCTGAAGGACACCGTCAACTCGTGCATCGAGTACCGCATCCTCGGACTGGCGGCCGAGGCCGCCTTCTTCACCCTGCTCTCCCTGCCGCCGCTCTTCCTCGGTCTGCTCGGCCTGCTGGGCTACGTGGACAACTGGACCGACACCACCACCGTGGCCAGCATCGAGGAGAACATCCTGCGGGCCGTCGGCACGGTCCTGTCCGACCGGGGCGTCAACGACATCGCCAAACCCCTGCTCGACGACGTGACCCGCCGCGGCCGCCCGGACCTGATCTCCCTCGGCTTCGCCTTCGCCCTGTGGTCGGGCTCCCGGGCGGTGAACGTCTTCATCGACACCATCACCGTGATGTACGGACTCGACGGGCACCGCGGGATCGTGAAGACCCGGCTGCTGGCCTTCCTGCTGTACGTGATCGCCCTGCTGATCGGCGCGATCGTGCTGCCGCTGATGGTGGTGGGACCGGACGCGGTGGTGCGGCTGGTGCCCTGGGGCACCGAGGTCATCGCGGTGCTGTACTGGCCGACGGTGACCCTGCTGTCCATCGCCTTCCTGACCACGCTCTACCACGTGTCCGTACCGGTGCGCTCGCCGTGGATCGAGGACGTGCCGGGCGCCCTCGTGGCCCTCGCGATGTGGGTCCTCGGCTCCTTCCTGCTGCGGATCTACCTGACGAACACCGTCGAGGGGCCCACGATCTACGGGTCCCTGGCCGCCCCCGTGGCGGTCCTGCTGTGGATCGGCATCTCGGCCTTCGCGGTGCTCGTCGGCGCGGCCGTCAACGCGGCCATCGACCGGGTCTGGCCCTCCGTGGCCACGGCCTCCGCCCGCGAGGCCAACGAACGGGCCCGGGAGGCGGAGGCGGCGCAGCTGATCGCGCGGGCCGCCGCCTGGCGTGCGATGGCGGAGGGCGAGTCCGAGGACGACGAGGACGAGGGCATGCCCTCGGAGTTCCCGGAGCGCTGGTCGAAGTTCCTGCCGCCGGAGGACTACACCTCGCGGCTGCGCAAGCACTGAAACGTTCCGCGGCCCCGCCCGCCGACCCGCCACCGCCCGCCCGCTCGCCCTCCGCCCGTCCCTTGCGCCACCCACCCCCTAGGCTGGAGGGATGTACCAGGAGAGGCCGTCGCGGGCCGTGGCGGGAGCCGTCCTGTGGCGGGCCACGGGCGGGGGCGGGGTGGTCCTGCCCGACGGCTGCATGGACCTGCTGTGGACCGGCGGCCGGCTGCTCGTCGCCGGCCCCGACACGGGCCCGCACCCGGCCGGCGAGGTCCCGGGCGACACCGTCGCGGGCATTCGCTTCGCGCCCGGCGCCGCCCCCGCCCTGATCGGCGTACCGGCCCACCTGCTGCGGGACGCACGCACCGAGCTGACCGCGCTGTGGCCGGCCCGCGAGGTGCGCCGCCTGACCGGGCAGCTCGCGCGGTACGCCGACCCGGCGGCCGGGCTGGAGGCGCTCGCCGTCCGCCGCGCCGCCGAGACCGGCCCGCCGGACCCCTTCCCCGCCGAGGTGGTGGCCCGGCTGCGCGCCGGGGAACCGGTCGCCTCCATCGCCGCGGCGGTCGGCTTCGGCGAGCGCCGGCTGCGCCGCCGCTCGCTGGACGCCTTCGGGTACGGGGCGCGCACGCTCGGCCGCATCCTGCGGCTGCGCCGCGCCCTCGGCCTGGCCTGCGCCGGGATGCCGTACGCCGAGGTGGCGGACGTCGCCGGGTACGCCGACCAGGCGCACCTCGCCCGCGAGGTCCGCGCGCTGGCCGGAACCACGCTGGGCGCCTACGCGGCGGGGTCCGCCGGGGCGAAGAGGGAGACCCCGCAGCCGTCCGGGTCGAGGACCACGGCGTAGCGCTGGCCCCAGAAGGCGTCCCAGGGCTTCAGGTGCCCCCGGTACCCCGCCCCGGTCAGCTCGGCGTACAGCGAGTCCACCTCGGCGGGGGAGCCGCACAGGAACGCCAGACCGACCCGGCCGTCGCCCGGGGGGCGGGTCCAGGACGGGTCGAAGGAGCGGATGGTCTCCTCGGTGTCCCAGGCGATCCGCAGGCCGCCGGGCAGGGCGGCCTCCACGTGCGGCTGGTCCTCGGACCCGGCGGGCACGTCCAGTCCGAGGCGTCGGTAGAAGGTGAGGGAGGCGGCCATGTCGGAGACGATCAGGCCGATCACATCGAGTCGGGGAGTCATGGCAGCAGGCTAGGCAGCCCGCGGTCCCGCCGTCTTGAAAGAAACGGACACCGCCCTCCCGCCACCGGGCAGCCACCGGCCACCCCGGCCCGCGACCCCGCGGGGCCAGAGCGGAAAAAGAAGTGGCCCGGCCGCGGGGCAGCAGCGGCCGTATACTCGTGGGCCGATGAACGATCTCCCGCGAGACCCCGTCGTAGGCGACTGGTCGCCACCGGACGGTTCCTGGGCGTCCTCAGCCGCGAACCGCCGCAGCATGCTGGGGAACCGCAGCCGGGACACCACCCCGGAGCGGGCGCTGCGCTCCCTCGTGCATGCCGCAGGGCTCCGCTACCGGGTGGCGGCCAAGCCGCTCCCGGGAATGCGCCGTACGGCCGACCTCGTCTTCCGCCCGACCCGCGTCGCAGTCTTCGTCGACGGCTGCTTCTGGCACGGCTGCCCCGAGCACTTCGTACCGCCGAAGACGAATCCCGCCTACTGGCGGGAGAAGATCGGAAGGAACGTGCAGCGCGACAGGGACACGGATGCGCGCCTGGCGGAAGCCGGCTGGCTGGTGCTGCGGTTCTGGGAGCACGAGTCCGCCGAGGCGAGTTCCGCCGTCGTCCGCGCTGCGGTCGCGTCCCGGCGGCGCGCGCAGGCGGATTGGGCCGGACCGCAGGCGTAGCCCCGACGCCCGCCTCCCGGAGACGAGCTCATGGACCCGGGCGTGGAGCCCCGTCGTCTCGTCTACCGTATCGGTCAGCGCAGCCACGACTGCGCTGGCCCGGGTCGAACGCGGCTTGGTCCGGAAAAGCAGGGGCGGGGGCACCAACCTATGGCAGTCGAACGTACGAACCGGGACGTCGCGACACTCATCGGCCAGATCGCTGACGGGGAGATCATGCTCCCGGAGATCCAGCGCGGCTATGTCTGGCGGGCGTCCCAGGTCGCAAAGCTCGTGGAGTCGATGTACCTCGGCTACCCGGCCGGCACGCTCCTGCTGTGGAAGACGGACGAGGGCGCCGAGACCCGCGCCGCGGAGATCGGCGCAGGACAGGGGCTCCCGAGTGTCATGCCCCTGTACCTCCTCGACGGTCAGCAGCGGCTCACCTCGCTGTACCGGGTATTCAACGACCACCCCACGGCGCAGATCGTCTTCAACATCGAGACGGAGGCGTTCCAGAACCAGAGCAATGCCACGCTCAGGAGCCCGAAATGGGTCAGGGTCTACGACGTCGTCGGCCCCGGTGCCGATCCGTTTGCGCTGCAGATGCAGCTCCGCTCAGCGGGACTGTCCATCGACGGCGCGGAGATCGGGCGCCGCCTGAAGGCGCTCGAATCGATCGCTCAGCGCGACTTCCACATGGAGGTCCTCCACGGCTTCAGCTATGAGGAGGTCACCCAGATCTTCGTGCGGGTCAACAGCGGCGGCCGCCCCCTGAAGACCACCGATCTTGCGATGGCGACCCTCTCGGCCCGCTCACCGGGATTCCTCGGAGAGCTGGAGAAGGAGTCGGCACGGTGGGCTGAGCGCGGCTACCGGGCGGTCGACGTCACCTTCCTCATCAAGGCCATCACCCTCAGCCTCTCCATCTCGGGTAAGCGGACCTCTTCCGTGTCCAGGCTGACGACCGCCAGTCCGGAGTCCGTCACCGAAGGCTGGGAGCGAGTGCGCCGAGGCCTCGAGCGCGTCGTCCCCCTCCTCTCCGGGCAACTGCTCGTCCCGACCACGGCGCTCCTTTCGTCCGTCACCGCCCTCCACCCCCTCATCGTCTTCTACGGGCGTCTGCCCGAGGGCGCACCGGTGGACCCGGAGGTTGAGAAAGGCCTGCTCTACTGGTTCCTGGCCGCGAGCGGGAGCAACCGCTACGGCGGAGCGACCGACAGCGCGCTGACCCAGGACGTCAACGCACTGGACTCCGCAGAGCCCGTACGCGCGCTCCTCGCCAACCTGCGGTTGGACGAGAAGGGCTTCACGGTGACGCCCCGCGATCTCTCCGGCCGCACCATCCAGAGCCCGTACATCATGCTCTCCTACCTGGCGGCCGCCCACTCCGGTGCAGAGGACTGGTGGGCCGGCGGGCCGATCTCCATCACCGCCGAGGGCAGCGACAGGCTGCAGTACAGCACGCTGCACCCGGCCGCGCAGCTGCGCAACCACAGGAACAGGTACTCGTCCGCGGAGATCAACGAACTGGCCAACATCGTCTTCGTCTCGCAGCAGACGGCCAAGAACATGATCGGCAGCCGGTCCCCTGCCGAGTACATCAGGGAAGTGCAGAAGCACGACCTGGCAGCCCACGCCGTTCCGACCGACCCCCGGGTGCTCGAAGCCGACGGGTTCAGGGACTTCCTCGTCGCCCGCCGGACGCTGCTTGCGGAGCGGATCTCGGCGCTGCTCGACCGCTTCCGCCCGGCGTTCATCGATGCTGGCGGTGCCAGCGTCCCTCGCTCCGAAGCGCCCTCCCGCAGGTCTCTGGCGCTCACGGGGTACGCCGCGGGGAGCCGCACACTGCTGCTCGCGGAGGCACAGTCCGGCGCGAAGCACTGGACCGGGCGGATCGACACGGCTGAGTTGGACGCCGCGCTGGACGCAGCCGCCAGCGGCCTCGACAGCGACGTCACCGTGGCCGGGGAGACAGCGCCTCTGAAGGTCGACGAGGACGGTGTGACCCTGCCGGTCGGCCCGTTCAGGCTCCGCGGCACTGCGGACCAGTGGCGGGCAGCGCTCAAGGATGCCTTCTCCGACGCCCTGCCCATGGGCGACTGCCCCGAAGCAGAGTCACCGGCCTGGGCCGGGGAGGCTGAGGAGTTCCTGTTGGCCGACACCGGCTTCCAGCGGGCGTAGGCACGCCGGAGGGGAGGGAGCGCCGACGCGGCGCTCCCTCCCCTCACTGGTTCCGCCCGCCCGGCAGCAGCAGCCTGGCCGCTCCTGCCCGGAGCAGGGGGGCAAGCCGCGGGATGCCCGGCACGAGTGCGTCGGGCGGAACGTCGATCCGGCACGCTTCCCAGCGCCCGAAGGAGCCCCTGTCCTGCGGTACCTGGGCGCTGATCCACCGGGCTGGAACAGAAGAGACCGCAGCCACGGCGTGGCCGGGAGTGAGTTGTACGGCCACCAACTGCCAGGCCGGGTCGCAGCGCATCGTCTCGTACTCGTTCCGGGACAGGTAGAAGCCGGTCCGCCCACGCCGCACCGTGCTCTTCACCTCGATGTGCAGGGGGTGCTGCCTCGCGTGTACGGCGATGTCGTAGCCGAAGCCGTCGGAGTATGCGGCGACGTGTTCGACCCGGGCAAGGGCGGCCTCGGCGATGAGGCCGAGGAGGGCCAGCTCGCCGGCACGGCCGATTACGGCCCGTGCCTCCGTGTCCACTTTGCCGAAGACTGCTTTGAGCTGCCCGTACGCCTCATCCTCCGGGATGCCCAGTGCCTCAGCCGCCCGGAGGGCGTCTTGCGGGAGCTCCGCCGGGCCGCGGACCAGGACGTCTGCGTCCGGCAGCCACGCCGCGCCGCTGGAGGCGAGCGCGGCACGGAAGACGCGTTCGCCGACGGCGCCGCTGCCGCTGCCGACACCGTTCCCGAGCAGGCCGTTCTCCCCGAGCCACGCGTAAGCCGCTTCGTACTGGGTGGGGGTGAGGTCGCTGAAATCGGCATGGTTCGTGAACAGTGCGCGGCACCGTGCGGTGCTGGAGACCGGAAGCCGTTCCAGCCACCGCACGGCGGCACGCAGGACAGGACTAGGCGGAACGGGCACGGAGGTGGCCCATCAGCGCCTGCAGGTCCCGCTGGTCGAGGCCGCCGCCCACGGCGGGCTCCTCATCGAGGTCTGCGAGCTCCTGCACGGCGGGGTCGTCGAGGATGCGCCCCATGAAGAGCAGCTTGTCACTCAGCCGCTGGTCCACGACCTCGTCGATGCTCCCTTCGGAGGCCAGCACGGTGATACGGGTCTCCGTCTCCGGAGCGAGGCCGAGCCGGTGGATGCGGTCGAGGCTCTGCAGGAAGCGCCCAGCCGCGAAGTCCCGGTCGACGTACACCGCGTCGTGGCAGGCGTGGTGCAGACTGATGCCTTCGCCGAGCGTGGCCGGGTTGGACAGCAGCACCATGCAGTCCGGGTCGTTCCGGAAGCGCTCGATCTCGGCGCTGCGGTCTTCCGTGCCTCCGTGGACCAGGGCAGGACGGAATTCCTTGAGGACCCTCTCCAGGGTGTACAGGCTGCGGATGAACGTGGACCACACGAGGGTCTTGCGTCCACTGGCCGCGTTCTCCGCAACGATGGCCAGGACCTCGCGGTACTTCGGCGACATCTCGTAGCTGGGGAGGTCCCGCATGAGGTCGAAGAGCGGGCTCCCCTCAGGAACGGCCAGGGGCGGGACCCGGTACGCCAGCGGTTCGTACCGTGTGGTGCCGACCGCGAGCAGGGCAGGGCTGGTGGCCGCCATCAGCATGTAGACGATGATCTTGCCGAGGGCCTGGAAGTCGCCTTCAGCCCCGGCGGCCCGGGCCGAGAACCTGCCGACCAGCGCCTCGTACACCTCCTGGTGCAGCGGAGGCATCGGCAGCGTCCGGAGGGTCGTCTTCACTGGGGGCAGCCCCAGTTCACCCTTGGTGGTGCGGGTGAACAGCGGGCGCAGGACCCGGCTCGCCTCGGCGAGGTCGCCGCCGGCCACTGCCTGCGTCACCTTCTGGCGCCCGTGCCCGGGCCACACGAATCCCAGCAGGTTCTCGATGTCCTTGACGCCGTTCGGAGCCGGGGTGCCGGTCAGGATCAACCGGTGCCGGGCCCGCGGGCCGAGGGCGAGGCAGGAAGCGCCGTACGTCCCTTCGGCGCCGAGCTTCATCCGGTGCGCCTCGTCTAGGAGGATCATGGAAGGGCGGGCCGTGAGCCACTGGCCGAGCTCGTCCACAGAGGGGCTGAGACGCTCGTAGTTCACGATGAGCACGTCAGCCGCAGGGTCGACCTCCCGGGACAGGACCTCCATGCGCAGGGGCTCGCTGAGGCACTTCGCGTTCTCCTCCTGCCACGACTCGTAGCAGGACTTCGGACCGACCACCAGCAGCCGCTCGACACCCTTTGTACGGCGTAGCGCCTGGAACACAGCGAGGCCCACGCGCGTCTTGCCGGCGCCCGGGACGGAGAAGTTGGCCCCGTGGCGCAGCGAGAGGAGTTTGGCGATGTCCCGGCGCTGGAAGGCGGTGAGGCCAGCGGTCCAGGCGGGTCCGAGCAGTCCGTCGACCTCCTCCGGCCGTACTCCGCCGGCGCCGCCCGCCATCGGGTCTAGGCGTTCGGCTACCGTCTGAGCATCCATGGCCGAATCCGTTGCCAGGGAGGCCAGTTGGCCGTCCCATGCCACGCCCGACTGCTCAGGCCAGGTCGTCAGCGCCACGAGGTTCGTGAGCAGGTCGTCGATGTCCACGTCCACGCTCCCGGGGGAGCGCTGCACGCTGCTGCGGAAGCGCAGGGCGAGGCGGCGCAGGTCTCCCTCGTGGTCGGCGCCCGCCCGCAACCGGGCCTTCGCCACGCTGTCCCCGAAGCCGATCTCCAGGCTCGGCGTGCCCGCGGTCGCGGCCATCAGCCCTCCCGCGTGGCGTTGAGCAGCCACTCGACCCCGTCCCCGGGCGAGCTGAACGTACGGCCCGCCTGCTTGGCCAGGCGCGTAAGGCTCGCACGGAGGGTGAGGAGGGCATCGTCGAAGGAGTCCTCGTCGAGCGCGCGCTTCGACTTGGCCTCGGCGAACTCCGCCGCGCACTGGTTCACGTAGTCGGCTGCGTCCGTCAGACGCTCCGGCACCGCGATTTTGCGCTTCTGCAGTGAGGCACTCTGGCCCGCCAGCTTGACGGCGGTGTCGAAGGTGCCGCGGGCAGCCTTGATCCTTGCGGCGGCCTGCGTCACCTCGGCGGGCGTGAGCTTGTCGCCGGCCAACGACGCGGCCTTCGCCTGCAGCAGGCTGTCGGTGAGGGCCCGGGCCGTCTTCACGGCAGCAGTGGCGTCCGGGACCGCGATGCCCGGCAGGCCGGGGATGGACACGGCGGCGGATGCCTGCGCGGCAGGGCGCAGGTCGTCCGGCAGCCGCTCGTCGAGGTAGCGCGCGTGGAAGTCGGCCTCAGCGAGCCGCACCGAGGTCTTCGGGTAGTTCAGCACCACCATGGCGAGCCGGGACTCCTTCAGCTGCTCGGCGGCGTCCGGGTCCGTCTTCGCCAGCTTCGTGTAGTCGCGCTGCAGTTCGCGGAGCTTCTCCTGGTGGTCCTCGAAGTCCACCAGCCGCAGGCCGACGCCGCGGGCACGGCCCTTGCTGCGCTCGATGGCGTCGTTGACCAGCTGGTAGACCCAGCGGTCCTGGTAGAGCGTCGTCGCCTTGATGTTGAAGTCCCGTGCCACGTCCTCGACCCGGCGGCCGTTCGCCAGCTCCTCCTCGATCGCGATGAGACGGTTGATGTAGGAGTACTCGCGCCGCTTGTCCCGCCGCAGCTGCAGTGCGAGCTCGACGCTGTTGATGTCGCGCCGCGAGGTGTCCGCGGGGAGGACTCCCACGCGGATGTCCTTGATGCCGAGTTTGCGGAGGGCAGCGCAGCGGGTGTTCCCGTCGACGAGGATGCCGTCGGGGCTGATGATCCCGGGCTCCTTCTGCCCGAAGTCGTCCAGCTCGTCCTGCAGCGCGGTGAAGTCGGGGTCGGTCTGGTGCGGGTTGGAGGGGCTGCGGCTCAGGAGGTGGCCGAGGTAGTCCTGGGCGGCCTCGCTCCAGGGCTGCTCCTCGAGTTCCCGGTTCCGCTCAGGGTCCAGAGTGCGCTGCGCACGGATGCGGTGGGTGTCGGGGTTGAAGTAGAGGAGGTCCACGGGCATGGAGATGACGCTCAGGTGCTTCTGCTCACCGCGCCACTCGACCGTGATCTTGGCGCCGTTGTCGGCCATGGCCTGCCGGAGCCGCTCCTCGACCATGGACCGGATCCGCTCACCCTCGGGCGGGACACCGAACTTCACAGCCATAGCCAGAACCTCTCCTAGGCGACAATCGCACTCACTGCTCAGGAATAATGGCAGGAACTGCTGACAACCGGACTGGTGATCACCCAGACTCGGACATCTGAAGAACCGACGAACGGAGCAGAGGTGACCCTCCCCGCCTGGAACGACCCGGAACTCAAGGGTGGAACCATGATCAGGGGCGCGCTGTGGCTCCTCCAGGAAGTCGGCGAAGGCAACACCTTCACCAAGGAGCAGCTCCGAGACGCATTCCCCGGCATCGCCCAGGCCGACCGCCGCCTGCGCGACCTCCGGGACTTCAAGTGGGTCATCCTCACGAACACCGAAGACGCCTCGCTCCTGGCTGAGGACCAGCGGTTCGTGGAGGCGGGGGTACCGGTCTGGGACCGGGCCGCCCGGCGGGCGGCGGCCCCGCAGAAGTCGGTATCGGCCAAGCAGGCCCAGGCCGTGCTCGCCCGGGACCACTACATGTGCACGGTGTGCGGGATCGGGGGTGCGGAGCCGTACCCCGACGACTCGAACCAGACAGCCGTCCTGTCGGTCAGCCGCCGTCCCACGGTGCTCCTGGACGGCCGCGAGGAGACGCTGCTCGTTACGGAGTGCAAGCGGTGCCGTGCCGGGGGTGACGGAGGTGCGGCGCGGGCCGACGAGGTCGCCGCGGAGATCAGGAGTCTGGACCCCGCCGACCAGCGGCGGCTGGTGCGCTGGGCGGAGCGCGGTCGCCGTGGCTCGACCCCGATCGAACGGGCGTGGAACGCCTACCGCCGCCTCCCCGGGGACGCCCGGGAGGAGGTCCGCGCGGCGCTGGACCGCTGACCAGCGCCGGAACCGCCGCTGGGGTTACCGGTCTCCAAGGTGATCCTGTCAGTCGTGCCGCGTAGACTGCACACCCTTGTCCGGCTTGCAGTGGCGAATCACCGCTGCTCTGCCGCCACCTGCGACTATGGTGCTGCTGCGGAGCCTGTGCTACCGGATGCCTGTGTCTACTCAGGCGGTGGCAGCAGCACCGCCGGTTCTGCGCTGGAGAGCCTGGCGTGCCTGGAGGGAGATCGCTATGCCGGCCATCGAGCCTGGACAGCAGCTTGAGGTCGTCGAGATCTGCGCGGGCGCGGGCGGCCAGTCCCTGGGACTGGAGCGGGCGGGGTTCCGCCACCGCCTTGCCATCGAACTCGACGGCCAGGCCGCCGAGACCCTGCGCCGCAACCTCGTCGAGTTCCTCGGGTACACCGAAGAGGAGGCGCAGGAGTCCGTCAGGGTCGGCGACGTCGCCGACCCCTCTGTCTGGAACCCGGCCCTCGATGCGGCGAAGCTCGACCTCCTCGCCGGCGGGGTGCCCTGCCCTCCTTTCAGCATCGCCGGGAAGCAGCTGGGGACGGGTGACGAGCGCGACCTGTTCGCCTGGGCGATCGAGCTCTGCGGCAAGGTGCAGCCGAAGGCGCTGCTCCTGGAGAACGTGCGCGGACTCAGCGCCAACCGCTTCGCGGGCTACCGCCAGCACGTGCTCGACCGGCTCAAAGAGCACGGCTACATCGCCGAGTGGCAGCTCCTCCAGGCGGATGACTTCGGCGTCTCCCAACTGCGTCCGCGCTTCGTCCTGGTAGCCCTCCAGAAGGAGTTCGCCCCGTACTTCGCGTGGCCGGAACGCCGCCCGGGCACAGCCAAGCCGGTGGGCGAGCTCCTTGTGGACCTCATGGAGCAGAACGGTTGGAAAGGCGCCCGGGAATGGGCCGACTCAGCCGGCGGAATCGCGCCGACCATCGTCGGAGGGTCGAAGAAGCACGGCGGTGCCGACCTCGGTCCCACGCGCGCCAAGCGCGCATGGGCAGAGAAGGGTGTGGATGCGATGGGCGTCGCCGATGACGCGCCTCCTGCCGGCGGGCCCCCCGTCATCGACGGCCGTCCGCGTCCGAAGCTGACCACGGCCATGGTCGCCCGGATCCAGGGCTGGCACGATGCGGACGCCGAGGGCGACGGCGGCGAAGACGACTTCCGCTGGAGGTTCCACGGGCGCAAGACCAGCGTGTACCGGCAGATCGGGAACGCCTTCCCGCCGCCCGTCGCCAAGGCGCTCGGCGTCTCGATCAGGAACGCGCTGAACAAGGTCGGTGAGCCCCGTGATCTCGTTGAGACGGCCGATGCCGTTACCGATCCGGTGTACAAGCTGCTGCGCAGCAGTACGCGGGCACTGTCGGTCGACCAGATCATCGCCAAGCTGGAGGCATCGGGCACGGCAATCGACCAGCCGGGGGTCGAGCGGCACCTCAACCACTTGAAGCACGACTTCGAGATGACGGCGGTGACCCGTTCCAACGGCGTCGTCGCGTACAGCATCGGTGAGTTCAAGGCGTTCGTGGGCCAGGACGACCACCAGCGCCACGACCTCTTCAGCCAGCACCGCTCCAGGATCAGCTGACCGCGCAGGGCACGGCCCTGCGCGGTCGCACGATCACGCGTCGAGGGCGGCGACCAGCTCGGCCTGCTCCGCCTCGGGCAGCGCGGACTTCCTGATGGCCTTGACCACGAGGGCCCGAACCTGGTCGGGGTCGAGGTCGGCGGACACCAGCACGTAGCACCCGGAGCCTTCGCGCTTCACCGGCTTGATGCGGAGCCCGAGTTCACGCAGCTCGCGTATGCGGCGCTCGGTGTGGATGTCGTCGGCGTTGACAGCGCGCAGCACTGCCGTCTCCACCGGCCTGCCCATGTGCTCGTGGAGGAGCCCGAACAGGTCCTGGTTGGCGGGACTGTCGTACGGGACGGCGAGGAACCTCTGCGGGACGCGGCCGCCGAACCGCTCCTGCAGTGTGTCGCTGACGCGCGAGCGCAGCTCGGCGAATGCGGGACGGGACGGCGGCAGGGTGGAGCGGAGGAGCTCCTGCATCGAGCGGGCCAGGTCCTTCTTCGCCGCCAGGTAGGCGCCGAACACCGCCTCGGCGGACTCGTCGGCATCGCCGAGCAAGGCGGCCAACTGGCCTACCGAAAACTGGGTGTTGGGCTTGAGACGTGCCCAGGCGGCATGAGCTTCTTCGTTCTCCATGGCTCCTCTTCGGCGCTCTGCCAGGCAGCAGGGCAGGTCGGTGGTGCGGGAGTGCTGCACGGGGTCCTCTCCTGCAGCGGACCGGACAGTGCCCGGGTCACTCGGCGGCGGACCGGTTCGCTTCGGCCTGCTGCGCGGCAAGGCTGCGGAGGACCGCGTGGTCGGACTGCGGCAGGTCCTTCAGGAGCCCGACGAACCAGGACGCGATCCAAGAAGAATCACGGTAGACCCAGTCCCCCGGCTTGAACACGGTCGCCGGCTCCCACGGGCCGGGCGGGGCTGCGGATCCCCGGACAGCGGCTGCAAGGTCCACCGCGGGCTCGGCGGGGGAGGGCTCGCGCCGCCCCAACTGCGCAGTGACACCGATCAGCCACCACTGGAACGTGCGGAAGGGCGGCGCCGCCGACTCCAGCGCGGTCCGTACGCCGGCGGTGGTGAGGCCGACGGACCGGGAGGCGGCGCGGGCGAGCCCTGGAGGGGGCGCCGAATGCGCGGCGTTCCGCACGGTGACCGGGTCTGCCTCGTCGGCGGGCAGGCTCTCCTGCTCCGTCGACACCCGCTCGATCTCCTCGTACGTGGTCTCATCCAGACCGGTGTGGAGGTACTGCTTTATGCCCGCGTAGAACAGCGAAGGGGTCTCGATGCGGAGCTCGGCGCCGGCCCGTGCCCGGACCTCCTCGAAGAGCCTCGGCCAAGGGCGCTGGGTGCCTCCCGCCCCTTTCCTGGTCTCGTACCAGTCCTCCTTCGTGTCATTGGAGACGAAGAGGATGCGGCGGGATCCGGCAGGGAGGGTCTTGGCGAACTCGACCAGCTCCTCCCACAGGAGGAAGTCGCCCGCAGCCTTCATGGGGGTGTCCTTGCCGAAGTCCCGGTAGCCCGGAGGGATCTCGTTGGGGAACCGGAAGCCGACGGCCTCCTCGATCCGTGCCCGCAGCACGGCGTCACCGGGCTGGGCGCCGATGCGGTCGCCGTACATCTCGGCGACACGGAGGAGGACGGTGTCGTCGGCCTCTGCCAGGTCGGCCGGAAGGCCGTGCTGCGACTTCAGGGCGTCGAGGTGGCCCTTCATGGCGGCGCGGTACTCCTGGAGCAAGGCGTTGACAGCCGAGTCGCTGATGAGCGCGTCCAGTTGTCCGACCGCATCGGCTGCCGACCCGTACTTCGTGAGCTGCCTGGTCACCACGGTGCGCGCTGCCAGGACCGACCGCACGGCCTGCATCAGGTGCTGGTTGACCTCCTTCGCAGCTTCGGAGAGCGCGGCCTTGCGCGATTCCAGCGTGCTCCGCCTCCCCCGAACGAACTCCAGGCCCACCTGGTGCGGCATCCATAGGCGTTCCGCAACGGATTCCAGCGCCGTGAACACGTCCGTGCGCGCCGACTCCGTGTACTCGTAGAGGCTGAGCAGAATGTTCGTGTCGAGGACGACGAGCCCGTCGGTGAAGAACGGTGCCCGTGCGGCGTCCTGCGCCGAAGGCGCCGGCTGGAGCCAGGACTTGAACCGCTGGATCAGAACGGGTTCGCTCGCGTCCATTTGCTCTCCTTGCAGTCGGCCGCCCTCTGTCATGACGATCATGCTGTCATGGGAATCGGAGCCGCCGGAAATAAATCGGTGCCGTTCCGTGCCCGGCAGGGTTACAGTTCTGCTCGTTCCCGGGAAGCGGCCGTGCGCCGTGCCAGCCGGGGCACACGCCGGTTCGTTGAGCAGGACACAGGAGGTGAGGACATTGATGACTGTCGCGGTGACGGGCGCTGCCCGCATTCAGGAGTTCATCCTCGCTTCCACCTCTGCGGTCTCCGGCTGACACCCCTTTCCTTCCACGCGCCCAGCGCGTTGCCGGGGCCGCCCTTCGAAGGGCCTCCCTTGTCCAACGCTCATCCCGATCCGTCCACCGCTTCTGAAACCCAGCACACCCTCACCGCTTTCGGCTGGGACGACGCCTGGCAGGCCGCGTTCCTCCCGTACGCCGAGCAGGGGCTCCTGCCCGGCCGGGTGGTCCGGGTCGACCGCGGCCAGTGCGACCTGATGACCGCGGACGGCATCGTCCGCGCCGACACCGCCTTCGTCACCCCGCACGACCCGCTCCGGGTCATCTGCACCGGTGACTGGGCCGCCGTCGAGGCGGCCGGCAGCCCGCGGTACGTCAAGGCGTACCTGCCGCGCCGGACCGCCTTCGTACGGTCCACCTCCTCGCAGCGGTCCGAGGGGCAGATCCTCGCCGCCAACGTCGACCACGCGATCATCGCCGTGTCCCTCGCCGTCGAACTGGACCTGGGCCGCATCGAGCGGTTCCTGGCCCTGGCGTGGGAGTCGGGGGCGCAGCCGCTGGTCGTGCTGACCAAGGCGGACCTGGTGGCCGATCCGGCCACCCTCGCGCACCTCGTCCAGGACGTGGAGGCCGCTGCCCCCGGCGTGCAGGTCCTCACCGTCTCCTCCCTCAGCGGCGAGGGCACGGACGTCCTCGCGGCCGTGGTCGCCGACGGCACCAGCGTGCTGCTCGGGATCTCCGGTGCGGGCAAGTCCACCCTGGCCAACGCGCTGCTCGGGGCCGAGGTCATGGCGGTCCAGGAGGCCCGCGAGGTCGACGGCAAGGGCCGCCACACGACGACCACCCGCAACCTCCTCGCCCTGCCGGGCGGCGGCGTCCTCATCGACACGCCCGGGCTGCGGGGCGTGGGCCTGTGGGACGCCGAGACCGGCGTGGGCCAGGTCTTCTCGGAGATCGAGGACTACGCCGCGCAGTGCCGCTTCCACGACTGCGCGCACGAGGCGGAGCCGGGCTGCGCGGTGCTGGCCGCCCTGGACTCCGGGGAGCTCGCGGAGCGGCGCCTGGAGAGCTACCGCAAGCTGCTGCGGGAGAACCAGCGCATCGTGGCGAAGACCGACGCGAGGGTCCGGGCGGAGATCCGCCGGGACTGGCGGCTGAAGTCCGCGGAAGGCCGCGCCAACTACGCGGCGAAGCGCACCGGCCGGGCCTGACCCGGGCGCGCGGGCCCCGGCCACCACCCGGCCGGGCCCCGCTCCCGGCCGGGCCCGTTCCCGGCCGGGCCCGTTCCCGGTCGGGGCCCCGTTCCCGGCCGGGCCCCGTTCCCGGCAGGGCCCCGTTCCCGGCCGGGCCCCGTTCCCGGCAGGGCCCCGCTCCGTACCGGCCGCTCCGTGCCGGCTGCTCCGTACGGGCCCGCCCGGAACCGCCGTTCCGGGGGGACCTACGCGTCGACGCCCTGCCCCTCGCCCTGCAGGTTCAGCTGCCAGGAGACCCCGAAGCGGTCGTTCACCCAGCCGAACCTGGCGCTGAAGCCGTACGAGCCCAGCGGCATCAGCTCCTCGCCCCGGTCGGCGAGCGCCGCGTAGAGGCGTTCCAGCTCCTCGTCGGTGTCGCACTCGACGAACAGCGACACCGCCGGGGTGAAGCCGAACGCGTGCTGGACGTAACTGTCGATGCAGGTGAACCGCTGGCCGGCGAGCGCGAACGTGGCGCGCACGACCTTGCCCTCCTCGCCGGGGCCGTCCGCCCCGTACCGGGTGATGTCGACGACCTCGGAGTCCTCGAACAGCGAGGTGTAGAAGTCCAGGGCCTCCTCCGCCCGGCCCTCGAACATCAGGAACGTGGTGATCTTCTGCGGCATCGAGGCCATGGCGCGCCGTCCTCCGGGTGCTGGGTGAGCCCTTCGGCACCGAGGCTAGGACAGGCCTGTGACACCGGCCCCCCGAAACGCCCTCCCGGGCCGCCTACACCCCGGCCAGCACCGCCCCCACCCACGCGCCCAGCACCAGCAGGCACGCGAACAGCTCCACCAGCACGCTCGTGCCCACCGTCCGCATCACCGCGCGCATCGACGCCCAGGCCTCGCCATGCGCGCCGAGCCGGAGCCGTTCGTGCAGGTAGACGCCGCCCACGAAGCCGGGGACCGCGCCCAGGACCGGGACCACGACAAAGCCCAGCACCGCGCCGGCAGCCGCGTACGCCGCCATCCGCGGGGTGGCCCCGGCCCCGCGCAGCTTCCGCGGCGGCAGCTGCCACGTCACCACCTGCACCACCAGCAGCAGGGCCGTCGCGGCGACCAGCAGGGTCCAGGCGGGCGTGGACCGCTCGTGCAGCGCCCACCACAGCAGCCCCGCCCACACCAGCCAGGTGCCCGGAACACCCGGGACCATCACCCCCAGCACCCCGAGCAGCAGCACCAGCCCCACCAGGAACAGCTGAGGCCCGTCCATCTGCTCAGCGTGACGGACCGGGGCCTACCGGGCCACCCAGCCCCGCTCGTACGCGTGCCACCCCAGCTGCAGCCGGGTCGTCACCCCCGACAGCTCCATCAGGCCTTTCACCCGCCGCTGCACCGTCCGCAGACCCAGATCCAGGTGCTTCGCCACGCTGGCGTCGGTCATCCCCGCCAGCAGCAGGGACAGGATCTCCAGGTCCGTGGCGTCCGGGCTGCCGCCCGACTCCTCCGCCGAACCGGTCGACCCCAGGCGCAACGGCAGAGCCTCCCGCCACACCGCCTCGAACAGCCCCGTCAGGGACTCCAGCAGCCCCGAGGCGTGCACCACCAGCGCGGCCGGCTCCGCGCCGCGCGCCGTCAGCGGGACCATCGCCAGGCTCCGGTCCGCGATCACCAGCTTCGTCGGGACCTGCCCGGTCACCCGGACCCGCTCGCCGCGCGCCAGGGCCGTCGACACCTCCCGGATCCCGCGCGGCAGGGCCAGGACCTCCCGCTCGATCACCACCCGGTACGCCACGCCCCGTACGGAGGCCCGGTCCTCGGCCTCGTTGTCGGTGCCCGTCACCACCTGCGGCCGGCCGGTGACCAGCGCACACACCTCCTCCGCCGCCCCCAGCTGGAGCTGGTGGAAGCGGTGCGCCACCGCGCTCGCTCCCTGGACCACCTCCACCAGGTCGTGGACCGCGGGCTCCGCCGCCTCCGCCCGGTACTCCTCCGCCAGCAGCACCGCCGCCAGCTCCGCCTGCTCCAATTCGTGCCGCTGCTGCGTGAGCAGCGCGCCGAGGGCCACCCCCGGCGGCGCGGCCACCCAGCGGCCCGGCCGGGCCGAGGACTGCGCGGCGAGGCCGTGGCGCTCCAGGTGCCGCAGCGCCCGTTCCGTCTGCGGCACCGGCAGCGCCAGCCGGTGGGCGAGGTCCGGCACCTCCGCCGCGCCCAGCGCCACCAGCGCGCGGTACGCGCCCTCCTGACCCTCGTCCAGGCCTATCGCACCCAGCAACCCGTCCACCCCCGCACTCAGCATTCCGCTTGCCGCCCCGTGGCGGGAAGCGGCCACGGCGCAAACCCGCCGCGGACATCATCGCCGCACCCCCCGCCACTCTGCCAAGGTCATGCCACCGCAGCACCACATCCGCCGGCCACATGCAGTGTGAGCGGCGGCTTTGCCGCGCACCACAGCAGTTGGCCGGAATTCACCTGGGGAGAGCGATGCGCCCGATATCGCGTACGGCACTCGGCGCGGCCACCGCGGCCGTCCTTGCCGTCACGGCCGTGGGCCCGTCCACGGCGCAGCCGAGTGCCGGAGGGCCGGAGGGCAGACCCGTCGTCGGGAGCGGGGCCGCCGCACGGCAGCCCGCCGCCCCCGTCACCGTCACCCTGGTCACGGGGGACCGGATCCTGGTCTCCACGGACGCGGCCGGCCGCACCGCCGCCACCGCCATGCCGCGCAAGGACGGCTCGCAGCCGCTCGTACAGACCCGCCAGTCGGGCAAGGACCTGTACGTCTACCCCGAGAGCGCCGTCCAGGCGCTCGCCGCGGGCCGGGTCGACCAGGAGCTCTTCAACGTCACCGGCCTCATCCGGCAGGGCTACGACGACGCGCACGCCGCGAAGCTCCCGCTGATCGCGGTCTACGACGGCTCCGTGAACGTGGCCCGCAGCGCCCCGCCCGCACCGCGCGGAGCCGAACGCTCCCTCGTGCTGGACTCCATCGGCGGGGTGGCCCTCGCAGCCGACAAGGAGCAGGCCGCCACCTTCTGGGCCGACGTCACCGGTACCGACGCCCGTGCCCGCTCCGCCTCCGGCGCCCTGAGGAAACTGTGGCTGGACGGCAAGGTCCAGGCGAACCTGGAGCGTTCCACGAGGCAGGTGAACGCCCACGCCGCCTGGGCCGCCGGATACGACGGCGCGGGCACGAAGGTCGCCGTCCTGGACACCGGGACCGACCTGGAGCACCCCGACCTCAAGGGCCGCGTCACCGCGTCGAAGAACTTCACCGACTCGGACACCGACGCGGACCGGCAGGGCCACGGCACCCACACCATCTCCACCGTCGGCGGTTCCGGGGCCGAGAGCGGCGGAGCGAAGAAGGGCGTCGCGCCCGGCGCCGCACTGCTCAGCGGCAAAGTCCTGAACGACCAGGGCTACGGCCTCGATTCGTGGATCATCGCCGGTATGGAGTGGGCCGCGGAGAGCAAGGCCGACGTGGTCTCCATGAGCCTCGGCGACCCCACCCGGACCGCATGCGACGACCCGCTGGCCGCGGCCGCCGAACGGCTCTCGCAGCAGGGGCCGCTCTTCGTGGTCGCCGCCGGCAACTCCGGTCCTGGCAACAACACGGTGTCCTCTCCCGGTTGCGCCGCCGACGTGCTGACGGTGGGCGCCGTCGACCGCGACGACAGCACCGCCTCCTTCTCCAGCCGCGGCCCGGCCGGGCTCCGGCACACCCTGAAGCCCGAGATCGCCGCGCCCGGCGTCGGGATCTCCGCCGCCGCGGCCGGCGGCCGCGGGGTCTACGCGTACCAGTCCATGTCGGGGACCTCCATGGCCGCCCCGCACGTCGCGGGGGCCGCCGCCGTCGTCAAGCAGCGCCATCCCGACTGGAGTGGACAGCAGATCAAGGCGGCCCTCGTGGGCTCCGCGAACACCCGCGTCCCCGGGGACGTCCGGGAGACGGGCGCCGGCCGCCTCGACGTGAAGGCCGCCGTCGACGCCACCGTCACCGGCGCCCCGGCCGTGCAGGGCGGCAGCCACAACTGGCCGCAGGACCGCAGCGACCGCACCACCGTCGAGGTCCCGTACACCAACACCGGCACGGGCCCCGTCACCCTGGACCTCGCCGTCGAGAAGGTCACCGGGAACGACGGCTCCGCCGTCCGCAGTCCGATCGCCCGCCTGGGCCGGCGCACGGTGACCGTCCCGGCCGGCGCCACCGTCAGGGTGCCGCTCGCCCTGGACCCGGCCGCGAAGCTGGAGCGCTCCCAGTACGGCGATGTCACCGGCCGCGTCGTCGCCACCGCGCACGGCGTGCGCGTCTCCACCCCGTTCGCCCTGTACGTCGAGCCGCAGACGGTGACCCTGCGCGTCAAACTCGTCGACCGCGCGGGCAAGCCGGCCGCCGGCCCCTCCTCGCTGGACGTCATCGGCACCGACGACGCCACCGGCGAACGCCGCTTCAACGAGGGATCGGTGGACCAGGTCTACCGGGTCCGGCCGGGCGCCTACTTCCTCTCCGCGTTCGTCGGCACCCCGGACTCCGGGGCGGGCGCCGAGCTGATCGACTCCCTCACCTACCTCGGCCGGCCCCAGGTCGAGGTGAGGAAGGACACGACCGTCGTCCTGGACGCCCGCACGGCCGGCCGCCTGGAGATCGCGGCCGACCGGCCGGTCGAGGCCCGCAGCACCACCCTCGGCTTCGCCCGCAGCTGGGACGACGTCTGGCTGCACGCGGGCACCGCCATGGGCGGCCGGACCATCCGCGGCTACTACGCCTCGGTCGAAGGCCGGGCCCGTGACGGCGCGTTCGAGTTCGGCAGCTACTGGCGGGCCGGGGCGCCGGTCCTGTCCGAGCTGAAGGTGGCCGGCGGCCCCGCGCTGCACCCGCTGACCTCGTCCACGGGCAGCGACAACCTCGACGGGACCGGCGGCGCACCGCTGGTCGACGCGGGCACGGGCACCCCCGGGGAGCTGGCCGCGGCCGGCGCCAAGGGGGCGATCGCCCTGGTCAAGACCACCGACGGGGCGCTGTACGAGGCAGCCCGGGACGCCGCGGCGGCCGGCGCGGTCGCCGTACTCGCGCACCGCGACGCCCCCGGCCGCTGGGTGGCCGGCACCGGCTTCGCCGCGGCCCCCGTACCCGTCCTCGCCCTCCCGGCGGACGAGGGCAGGGCCCTGCTCGCCCGGCTCACCGCCGGCCCCGTGTCGCTGACCTGGAAGGGCACCGCGAAGAGCCCCTACCTCTACTCCCTGGCCTTCCCCGAGACCGGCGAGGTCAAGAAGGGCCACACCTACCGGGTCCGCGACCGCGGCCTCGGCCGGGTGGACGCCACCTACCACTCCATGGGCGTCGCCGCCGACTTCGTCGACCTCGCCGGGGCGTACCGGCCCATCGGCAGCGCCGTCGCCTTCGGCTCCGTCGAGACGGTCGCCGCCCCCGGCAAGCGGACCGAGTTCTACTCCGCCGGGGACACCGCCTGGGACCAGATGCTCTCCAGCAGCTTCCCGTGGGGCGAGTTCATGACGGGCGGGCAACGCACGTACGCCGAGGGCCGCACGACCACGGCCGCCTGGTACGACGGCGTCACCGGCCCGGTCGCACCGCGCGACGGCGCGGGCCGTGAGCAGCTGGCCGCCGAGCGGCAGGGCAACCTGATCGGCTTCGCCGCCGCGATGTGGGGCGACAGCAGCCACTTCGCGCAGCCGGGCTCCTTCGGCGACATCGGCAACGTGGTACTGGAGCGGGACGGCGAGCTCGTCGGCGAGAGCCCCTACCCGTTCGGGGTCTTCGAGGTCCCGGCCGCCGAGGGGCGGTACGAACTCACCCAGACCACCGAGAAGATCGGGCCGCCGGCCCGTACCTGGCAGCGCTCCACCGGGGTCCGTACGACCTGGGGCTTCACCTCGAAGCAGGACGCCGCCGTGTACTCCCAGGGACTGCCGCTCCTCTTCCCGAGGTACACCGCCCCGCTGGACGGCCTGAAGACGGTGGCCGCCGCCGACGGGCAGGTCATCGGGCTCGCGGCCACCGGGCACGCGGGCTACACGCCCGGGGTGCTCGCGTCGGCGAAGCTGTCGTACTCCTACGACGGCGAGCACTGGACGCAGGCGAAGGTCAGCCGGAACGGCGGCGCGTGGAGTGCCGTCGTCGACCACGCCGGGATGTCCGGCAAGCCGGTCACGCTGAAGGTCGAACTGACCGATGCGAACGGCGCCAAGGTCACCCAGACGGTCGCGCGGGCGTACGACGTCCGCTAGACCGTCCGGGTAGAGCGGAAAGGGTCCACCGGGCGGCGGCCCGGTGGGCCCTTTTCGCGTGTTCCGCGTTTTCCGGCCCTGCCGGAGGCCGACAATGAGGGCATGAGTCAGCAGGGCGCGGACGACTGGTGGCAGAAGCTGTACGAGGACCCGGACGCGGGACCGGAGGCGGATCCGGGGGACACCCTGGACCACCGGTTCCGCTCGGCGGCCGTCCTGGTGACGCAGGCACAGGACCCGCCCGGGGCACCGGGCGCCCCGCCCGGGGCCCCGCCCGGACCACCCGCCGGGGAGCACCCCCCGCAGGACGCCCTGCTCCCGTCCCCCCGCCGCTCCCTGCCGCCCGAGCCCCGGGTGGCCCCGGCGCCGGCGCCCGCGCCCGTACCGCCGCCCCCTCCGCTGCCGCCGGCCCCGGCCGTTGCTCCGGCCGTTGCTCCGGGCGCGCCTCCCGCCGCGCCCCCGCCGGTTTCACCGCCCCCGCCCGTACCGCCGCCCCCGCCCGTGCGGTCGCCCGCGGCCCCGGAGCAGCAGGGGGCGCTGCCACCGCCGCGGGATCCGCGGGCGGGCGGGGCCACCGGGTATGCGCTCGGGGGCGTCGACGTGCCGCCGGTGCCTGCGCCGCGACCGTCCGCTCCGCGGGGGCGCGCGCCGCAGGAGGAGGCTCCGGCCGGGGCGCCGCCCGTACCGGCCCCGCCGCCCCCGCCCGCCGCCCCGACAGACCGGCACCGGGTGCAGCACCTCGGCGACCGCGCCCCCACCTACGCGGCCGAACCCGGCGCGCTGCCGCCCGCCGATCCCGCCGCGCTCGACGGCCTGGTCCCCGACACGGTCCTGGAGGGGGCCCGCTACGGCACCTACACCCTGCGCGCCGCCTCCCTGCGCGGGGACTCCGCCCGCTTCCGCGGCGAGGCCCGCCGGGACTTCCTGCTCACCGCCCGCTTCGGCGCCGGGGACGAAGCCCTCGTCCTCGTCGTCCTGGCCGGCGGGGACCGGGCCGCCCCCGGGGCCGCCGAGGTGTGCCGCACGGTCGCCGCCGCCGTCGGCCGCAGCCGGGAGCGGCTCGCCGAGGACATCAGGGCCGGGCGCCGCGACGCCCTGCGCTCCGGGCTCCAGCGGCTCACCGACCGCGGCTACGGACGGCTGCGCGCCCGCGCCGCCGAGCTGGGGCTGCCGCAGGAGGCGTACACCGCGGGGCTGCGCGGGCTGCTGCTGCCGGTGGACCCCCGCTGCCGGACCCGGGTGAGCTTCGGCACGGGCGCCGGCGGCCTGTTCCGCCTCCGGTCGGGCCAGTGGCAGGACCTGGAGCCGCAACCTGCCGCAGCACCGCCCGGACCGGCCGGCGACGCGGGGGCGGAGTTCCGCTTCCGGGCCTCGGTGGCCCGGCCCGGGGACGCCCTGCTGCTGTGCTCCGGCGGCCTGGCCGAGCCGATGCGGGAGGAGGCCGGCCTGCCCGCGGCACTCGCGGCGCGCTGGTCCGAGCCGGAGCCGCCGGGCCTCGCGGCCTTCCTCGCCGACACCCAGCTGCGCCTCAAGGGGTATGCCGACGACCGCACGGCCGCCGCCGTCTGGGAGGCGTAACCGGCGCGGACGTGGCTGGATGGGAGGCACACACAGCGCAGGACCGGCCGGCAGGCACCGGACGGAGACCGGGAAGGGCGCACCCCCCATGGCCAAGCAGAACGTGGCGGAGCAGTTCGTCGACATCCTTGTGCGCGCCGGTGTGCGCCGGATGTACGGAGTCGTCGGCGACAGCCTCAACCCCGTCGTGGACGCGATCCGCCGGACGGACGGCATCGACTGGATCCAGGTCCGCCACGAGGAGACGGCCGCGTTCGCGGCCGGCGCCGAGGCACAGGTCACCGGCCGCCTCGCGGCCTGCGCCGGCTCCTGCGGACCGGGGAACCTGCACCTGATCAACGGGTTGTACGACGCCCACCGCTCGATGGCCCCGGTCCTCGCGCTCGCCTCGCAGATCCCCTCCTCGGAGATCGGCCTGGGCTACTTCCAGGAGACGCACCCCGACCGGCTGTTCACCGAGTGCAGCCACTACAGCGAACTGATCTCCAACCCGCGGCAGATGCCGCGGGTGCTGCAGAGCGCCATCCAGCACGCCGTCGGCCGCAGCGGGGTCGGCGTGGTCGCGCTGCCGGGGGACATCGCGGCCCAGCCCGCCCCGGACAAGACGGTGGAGCACGCCCTGGTCACCACCCGGCCCTCGGTGCGCCCGGGCGAGAGCGAGATCGAGAAGCTGGTCCGCCTCGTCGACGAGGCGGACAAGGTCACCCTGTTCTGCGGCAGCGGCACCGCCGGAGCCCACGCCGAAGTGATGGAGTTCGCCGGCCGGGTCAAAGCGCCCGTCGGGCACGCACTGCGCGGCAAGGAATGGATCCAGTACGACAATCCGTACGACGTCGGCATGAGCGGCCTGCTCGGCTACGGAGCGGCCTACGAGGCCACCCACGAGTGCGACCTGCTCGTCCTGCTCGGCACGGACTTCCCCTACAACGCCTTCCTCCCCGACGACGTGAAGATCGTCCAGGTGGACATCCGCCCCGAGCACCTGGGCCGCCGCTCGAAGCTGGACCTCGCCGTCTGGGGCGACGTACGGGAGACCCTGCGCGCCCTGAACGCCCGGGTGAAGGCCAAGACGGACCGGCGGTTCCTGGACCGGATGCTGAAGAAGCACGCCGACGCCCTGGAGGGGGTGGTGAAGGCCTACACGCGCAAGGTGGAGAAGCACACGCCCCTCCACCCCGAGTACGTGGCGGCCGTGCTCGACGAACTCGCCGACGAGGACGCCGTGTTCACCGTCGACACCGGCATGTGCAATGTCTGGGCCGCGCGCTATCTTTCGCCGAACGGCAAGCGCCGCATCATCGGCTCCTTCAGCCACGGCTCCATGGCGAACGCCCTGCCGCAGGCCATCGGCGCACAGTTCACCGACCGGGGACGTCAAGTGGTGTCGATGTCCGGTGACGGCGGCTTCTCGATGCTGATGGGAGATTTCCTCACCCTGGTGCAGTACGACCTCCCCGTCAAAGTGGTCCTCTTCAACAACTCCTCGCTCGGAATGGTCGAGTTGGAGATGTTGGTTTCCGGCCTCCCCTCGTACGGGACCACGAACCGGAATCCCGACTTCGCGGCGATCGCCCGCGCGGCGGGCGCCTACGGTGTCCGCGTCGAGAAGCCCAAGCAGCTCACTGCGGCATTGAAGGATGCGTTCCGGCACCCGGGACCCGCTCTCGTGGACGTGGTGACGGACCCCAACGCCCTGTCCATTCCGCCGAGGATCAGCGCGGAGATGGTGACCGGATTCGCCCTGTCCGCCAGCAAGATCGTGCTGGACGGGGGAGTGGGCCGCATGGTCCAGATGGCTCGATCCAACCTGCGCAACGTCCCGCGCCCCTGAGTCCGAAGGAGTGCGGAACGGCTCAAGGGGCAAGCATCCCGTAGAGCTGTTCGAGTGCAATGACACGGGGGAGGGCATCGCCGTGCGGGTGGGGGCGCAGACCGGGAAGCTGTGGAAGAGGGGCAGGCCCGTACCGCGGGAACCGTCGACGGGCGAGGACGGGGCGGTGGCGGGCACGGCGCGGATCACCCGGAGCGTGCGCCGCTCCGATCTCACCGCGGTCGCCGACGTACGCAGGGCGTTACGGGAGTTGCTGGGCCGCCACCGCTGCGACGGGGACACCGCCGCGGTGGCGGAACTGCTGATCACCGAACTGGTCACCAACGCCCTCGTGCACACCGACCGGGGTGCAGAGGTGTCCGCGAGCCTGGCCGCCACCCGGCTCCGGGTGGAGGTCCGGGACCGTTCCGCATGCAGGCCCCGGCCGTACGTACCGACCGCCGACGACGGTACGCACGGCCGGGGCCTCATGCTGGTGCAGGCGCTCGCCGACGCCTGGGGCGTGGACGCACCGCCCCTGGGCAGCGGGAAAGTGGTGTGGTTCGAACTGGACGGCGGGCCCGCCTGAACGGCGGGCCCTGCGCGGCCGGTCGGCCGGTTCAGCCGAACTGCTGCTCCAGGTCCTTCAGTTTGCGCTCCAGGGAGTCGAGCCGGGGGATGGTCTGGGTGTCGTCCTCGGCGGTGAGGTCCACCGTCCGGGGGCCGGTGACGGCCGGGTCAGCGGATTCGGTCCCGCTGACGGCCTGCAGGGAGGGCCGGCGGCGCAGGGGTGGCAGAAGTCCCGGTTCCGCTATGGCCGGCTCCGCGCCGACCGGCGCGGAGCCCGAACCGGGGGCCAGCCCCGGCATGTCGCCCTCGCGGGCACGAGCCCGCCCGAACGCCCGGTTCTGCCGGCCCAGTGCCTTGATGTGGGCGCGGTCCAGACGGTGCTGCTCGCGCCGGCGGTGCCGGTCGTTCTCCTTCTCCTTCTTGTCCTCGCGTACCTCGTCCACGGCCTCGTCGAGGGTGCGCACCCCCTCCAGCAGCATGAGCGACCACGCGCCGAAGGTCTCCCGGGGCGCCCGCAGCCAGCGGACCATCCGGATCTGGGGCAGCGGACGCGGGATCAGGCCCTGCTCGCGCAGTGCCGCCCGGCGGGTCTGCTTGAGGGCCCGGTCGAAGAGGACGGCGGCCGAGAGCGACATCCCCGCGAAGAACTGCGGCGCCCCGTCGTGGCCGAGGCCCCGCGGCGCGTGCACCCAGTTGAACCAGGCGGCCGCACCGGCGAACAGCCAGACCAGCATGCGGGAGCCGAGGGCCGCGTCGCCGTGGCTCGCCTCACGGACGGCGAGCACCGAGCAGAACATGGCGGCGCCGTCGAGCCCGAAGGGGACGAGGTACTCCCAGCCCCCGGAGAGGTTCAAGTTTTGCCGGCCGAAGCCGACCAGGCCGTGGAAGGAGAGGGCGGCGGCGACCGCCGCGCAGCAGAAGAGCAGGACGTACGAGGCCGTCCCGTAGACGGCCTCCTTGCGGCGCCGCCGCTCCTCGCTGCGTTCCCAGCTGTCCTCGGCGGCGGCCTTCTCGCTCTCGCGCTTGCCCCGGGCCAGCACTGCAACTGCCGCAAGCACGCCCAGGATCAGCAGGCTGCCGGGCAGCAGCCAGTCCAGCGATATGTCGGTCAGTCTCATGCGGATGTCCCTTGCCTCGCGAATGCGGCGTTCCGGGCGCCATAGTGGCGCAGCCGGTCCGCCGTGCACGCGGGTTTCGGTGCAAGTGGACGCCAACGGGGGGCGGGGCCCGCCGGATAGGGTGTTGTCTCTCGAACTGGCGCCCGTACGAGCCGAGTTGTGTTCGACTGTGGTCACCCGACCGGGTGGGTTCAGCCGGTGGCGGCCCCCGTGAGGCGGGCGATGCGGTCCGCGTCGCAGGTCCGGGGGCAGGTGCCGCAGGTCTCCTCCGGCCGGATCGTGTAGAAGAAGCAGCAGCTGGCCCGGTCCCGGGTGGGCAGTTCGGAGCCGTCGGGGGCGGTCAGGGCGCGGAAGCCCGCGCCCCCCGTGAAGGGCGCCGTGGACCCGGGCAGCAAGGCCTCCAGTTCGGCCATGGCGCCCCGCTCGTCGCCGAGCAGCTGCCCGATGTACCAGAGCCCCTCGACCACGTCGTCGGTGACCATGCCCCACAGGGCGCGCCGGCCGCGCCGCATCCGCGGGCCGAACCCCTCCAGCACGGGCGTGAGGTGCCCGGCCAGCGCGACCCGCACCTCCGCCCGCAGCGCCTCCTCGTCCGGCACCACCCGGGCCCCGGGCAGGTCGGCCGCCGGGTCGTCCGGCAGGCAGGCGAATTCCTCGACGCGCACCGCCATGCGGCCGAGGGTCCGGTGGTGGGCCACCTGGGTGACGGGGAGCCGGGGGACCCGCCTCAGCAGCAGCCACGGGACGGTGATCAGCAGGCAGGCCGGCCATGCGTACCGGTGCAGGCCGAAACCCGCGATCACATCGGGGCGGCCCTGCGTGCCGTAGTCCCTCAGCACCTGGGCCTCGTCCCAGGCGAGGAAGGCGTCGAGGGCGGGCCCGCCCCCGGCGAGTTCGTCCGCGCCGACCCACCCCGCACCGCGAGGGGCCGGGTCGTGCGCGGCGAGCTCGACGACCTGCAGTCCTCCGTACGCCTGCGCCAGGCGGGCGTAAGCCTCCGCCACCGGAGAGCCGGCCGGGGCGGAGGGGACGTCCAGGGCGGGGGGCACGAGAGTGACGGTCATGCGAGGACCACCGAATCCACGATCGTTAACAGGTAAGCCTTACCTTACCCGATCTCCGTGAGGCCGTATCCTCGGGGCAGCCCGAGACCCGCACCCCGGAGGAGTACCGCGTGCACGACACGGCCCGAGCCCCCCTGCCGGGACAGCGGCGGAAGGTGTTGCGCCATTCGGTGCGCGGACAGGTCCTGGACGCCCTGCGCACGGCCCTGCTGGAGGGCGAGCTCGCCCCCGGGGAGATCCACTCGGGGCCCGCGCTGGGGGAGCGCTTCGGGGTCTCGGCCACGCCCGTCCGGGAGGCCATGCAGCAGCTGGCGCTGGAGGGGGCCGTGGAGTGCCTGCCCAACCGGGGCTTCCGGGTGCTGGCCCGCACCCCGCGGGAGCGAGCGGAGCTGGCCGAGGTCCGCGCCCTGTTGGAGGTGCCCGTCCTGCTGCGGCTGGCCGCCGCACTGCCCGCGCAGGCCTGGGAGGCGCTGCGCCCCGCGGCCGCCGCGGCTCACGACGCGGCCGCGGCGGGGGACCTCGCGGCGTACCTGGAGGCGGACCGGGCCTTCCACCGCGAGGTGCTGGCGCTCGCGGACAACGGGCAGCTGGTCGAGGTGGCCGAGCAGCTCCACCGCCGCGCGCAGTGGCCCCTGCCGGGCGCGGCACGGGTCCGGCAGGCCGAACTGGTAGCCGATGCGGCGCAGCACTCGGCGCTGCTGGCGGCCCTCGCCGCCCGGGACCTGCCGGCGGTGGAGTCCCTGCTCCGGGTCCACTACGCGGGCGCCGCCCGCTGACCCCTGCCGCAGACCCGCGCCGGGACTCCCCGGGCGGGAGCCCGGCAACGCGCCGAGGCGCCGTACCGGGCGGGCGGGGCCCGGCGCGATCCGACGGCGACGGGCGCCTACGCGACGGGCGACGGGGCCGGAGCCTGGAGCTGGTCGGCGAGCCAGGTCGGGATGCCGCCCAGCAGGTGGAACAGGCGGCGAGCCTCCGCCCGCAGGCGGGCGGCCTCCGGTTCGGGCTCCGCCTCGGCCAGGGCGGCCAGTGCGGGCGCCGTGCCGACCAGGAAGCCCAGCTCCTCGCGGATGCGCAGGGACTCCGTGAAGCCCTTGCGGGCCTCCGCCACTTCGCCGTCCCGCAGGGCCAGCGCCGCCAGGTGCCGCCAGGTGAACGACAGCAGCAGGGTGTCCCCGTGCTCCACCGCGCCCGCATGGGCCCGGCGGTACGCCGGACGCGCCGACTGCGGGGCGTCCGCCAGGTGCTCGGCGACCAGGCCCCGGCGGAAGTCCAGCAGCGGCCGGGTCCGGGAGCCCGGTGACAGCAGGGCGGCCGCCCGGCCCAGCGCCGAACGGGCCTCGTCCGCCCGGTCGCGGACCCCGAGCACGGTGGCGGCGTAGGCCAGCTGACCCCGCTCGCACGCGGCTGCGCCCCGGTCGTCGTCGTTCCGGGCGACCGCCTCGGCGGTCCGCAGCGCGTCCTCGGCCTCGGACCAGCCCTGCCCGGTGAACAGACACCGCTCGACCAGCAGCGCGGTCCGCTGCACGGCCGCTCCGGCGTCGTGCACATGCGGCGTCAGCAGCGCCGCGGCGTCGGTCCAACAGCCACGCGAACGCAGCCGCCATATCGCCCGCTGGAGGGGGTCGTCTCCCCCGGTAGATCCGGCACCGGACATGGCGGTGTCCGCCACATTGCCCTCCCCAAAGCAACCAAGCCGCACATCATTGGGCCCTGGGGCGAAATGAGAGCACGGATCGGCGGCTCCGGCCAAGGGGTCGGGTGAACTCTTTCACAAAGTCCGGACGGATCATCAGCGGCCCCCGGTCCCGCCCGTGCGGCCGGGGGGCGGATCTGCTCAGCTCATCCGCAGTGCGAGGAAGAAGTCGAGCTTGTCCTCCAGCCGGGACAGGTCCCGGCCCGTCAACTGCTCGATTCGCCCCACCCGGTAGCGCAGCGTGTTGACGTGCAGGTGCAGGCGGGTCGCGCAGCGGGTCCACGACCCGTCGCAGTCGAGGAAGGCCTCCAGTGTCGGGATGAGCTCCGCCCGGTGGCGGCGGTCGTAGTCCCGCAACGGGTCCAGCAGCCGGGCGGTGAAGGCGCGCCGCACGTCGTCCGGCACGAACGGCAGCAGCAGCACGTGCGAGGCCAGCTCGTGGTGGCCGGCGGCGCAGACCCGGCCCGGGCGGGCCGCGGCGACCCGGCGGGCGTGCCGGGCCTCCTCCAGCGCCCCCCGCAGCCCCTCCGCGGAGTGCACGGCCGCGCTGACGCCCAGGGTCAGCCGGCCGTCGTCCGCCAGACCGGCCGCCAGGGGGTCCCGTACGCCCGCCAGCAGCACGTCGGCGTGCAGGGCCGAATCCGGTCCCTTGTCCTCCCCGGCTTCCCCGGAGAGCGCGGGCAGCGGTACCAGGGCGATGGCCTCGTCACCCGCATGGGCCACCGCGATCCGGTCCGAGGGCTCGGGCCCGGAGACCGACGGGTCGACGAGGATCTCCTCCAGCAGGGACTGGGCCACCGGGCCGCCGGCGATGTCGCCGTTGTCCCAGTCCACCCGGGCCACCACGACCTGCCAGTGCGGCGCGGTGCCCAGCCCGGGCAGCAGCACCGGGGCGGCCACCCGCAGACGGGCGGCGATCTCGGCGGGCGGCGCACCCGTCTGGACCAGCTCCAGCACCTCCTGCGCCAGGCGGCGCCGCACCGTGCGGGCCGCATCGCGCCGGTCGCGCTCCACGGCGATCAGCTGGGTGACGCCCTGGAGCAGGTCCAGGCGCTCGGCGGGCCAGTCGCCCGCGTCGGCCTCGACGGCCAGCAGCCAGTCGGAGAGGACCGTCTCGCGCACGTCCCGGGCCACGGTCCCGGCCGCGCCGCGGCCGTGTCCCCTGATCGGGAAGAGCGAGTAGGTAATACCCTGAATGGAGATCCGGTGCGGGCCCCTGCGGCCGGTCCGGACCGCCGCGAGGTGTTCGCTCGCCAGGGCCGCGCACACGCCCGGAGCCAGCGGCTCGCCCGCCCCGGCGATCTGCCGGCCCGTGGGGGAGAGCACCCAGGCCCGGAGATCGAGGTCGGTGGTGAGCAGATCCAGCACGACGTCGGGGCCACCGCCCGCGGGACCCGAGGTCATGAGGCGGCGGTGGCGGTCCACGACGGCCGCGAGATCGCCTGCCCGCTCACCGGACACCTGGCGCACGACGTACTCGGTGATCGTGGCGAATGCAACGTCTTCGTTCACGGCGAACAACGGCAGCCGGTTGCGCACGCAGGCCGAGACCAGGTCGTCGGGGATGTCGCCCAGCTCCGCCTCGCCCGCGGCCAGCCCCGCCACGCCCGCGCCCGCCAGGATTCGTACGAACGGCTCGGAGTCGGCCGAATTCCTACGCCAGGCCAGCCCGGTGAGGACGAGCTCGCCCCCGGACAGGTACCGGCTGGGATCGCGCAGGTCGGTCGTCATGACCCCGCGGACCGTCCGGTCGAGTTCTTCCTCGCCGCCGAGCAGCCGCAGCCCCAGCGCCTCGGTTTCCAGCAGTGCGCGCAGCCGCATGGTGTCGCCGCCGATCTGTCTCGAATGTTGCCGTTGGAAATCGGGCAGGTCGTCGCATCCTGCCTTTCATACGAATCTACAAGACGAGGGAGGCCGCCAGCCAACTCCTTCATGGTTTCGGTGACTGCACCCGGGGGACGCGCGGCTTGTGTACTGACTCCACACCGCGTTAACAGCACGTGAACGACCAGTCGAGGGCCGTTGGGCCTCCTGGCTTGAAGTGAACGACACGATGAAGAAGAAGAGAGCCGCTCATGGACTTCCTTCGCCCCGCCAGCTGGGAGGAGGCGCTCGCCGCTAAGGCCGAGTTCCCCACAGCTGTGCCGATTGCGGGTGGCACCGACGTGATGGTCGAGATCAACTTCGACCACCGCCGGCCGGAGTACCTCCTGGACCTGAACCGCATCGGTCTCCTGCGGGAGTGGGAGGTCGGCGAGGACGTGGTCCGTCTGGGCGCCTCCGTCCCGTACACGCAGATCATGGAGAACCTCCGCACGGAACTGCCGGGTCTCGCGCTCGCCTCGCACACGGTCGCGTCCCCCCAGATCCGCAACCGCGGCGGTGTCGGCGGCAACCTCGGTTGCGCCTCCCCGGCGGGCGACTCGCACCCGGCGCTGCTCGCAGCGGGCGCCGAGGTCGAGGTGGAGTCCGTACGCGGCTCCCGCCTGATCCCGATCGACGAGTTCTACACCGGCGTCAAGCGCAACGCGCTCGCCGCCGACGAGCTCATCAAGACCGTCCACGTCAAGAAGGCGGACGGACCCCAGCAGTACTCCAAGGTCGGCTCCCGCAACGCGATGGTCATCGCGGTCTGCGCGTTCGGCCTGGCGCTGCACCCGCAGACCCGCTCCGTGCGCACCGGAATCGGTTCGGCCGCGCCGACCCCGATCCGGGCCAAGGCCGCGGAGGAGTTCCTGAACGCCGCGCTCGAGGAGGGCGGCTTCTGGGAGTCCGGCAAGGTCATCACCCCGTCGATCGCCAAGCAGTTCGGTGACCTCGCCTCCGGCGCGGCCAACCCGATCGACGACGTCCGCGGCACGGCGAAGTACCGCCGTCACGCGGTTGGCATCATGGCTCGCCGCCAGCTCGTCTGGACCTGGGAGCAGTACCGCGGCACCACCGGCCGCTCGCTTGAAGGGGCTGCGTAATCATGCGCGTCAATTTCACTGTCAACGGCCGTCAGCAGGAAGCGGACGACGTCTGGGAGGGCGAGTCCCTCCTGTACGTCCTGCGCGAGCGCATGGGCCTGCCGGGTTCGAAGAACGCCTGCGAGCAGGGCGAGTGCGGTTCCTGCACCGTCCGCCTCGACGGCGTGCCGGTCTGTTCGTGTCTGGTGGCCGCCGGCCAGGTCGAGGGTCGCGACGTCGTGACCGTCGAGGGCCTGGCGGAGTTCGCCAAGCAGCGCGAGGAGCACGGCCACGGCGGTGCCTGCGGCACCGGCGGCGGCTGCGGCAGCAAGGGCGGCGTCTCCCTGGACGCGGCCAAGCAGTGGCAGGCCAAGCCGGGCGACTCGCAGACCGGCGAGGGCGTCGAGCTGTCCACCATCCAGCAGGCGTTCATCGACGCCGGCGCCGTCCAGTGCGGTTTCTGCACCCCGGGCCTCCTGGTCCAGGCCGACGCCCTGCTGGAGGAGAACCCCTCCCCGTCCGACCAGGACATCCGCGAGTCCCTCTCCGGCAACCTGTGCCGCTGCACGGGCTACGAGAAGATCCTCGACGCGGTCCGCCTCGCGGCCGCCCGTCAGTCAGAGGCGGTCTGACCATGGCTCAGAACACCCGCACCGTGCCCGCCGGCGCCCCGACGAACGTCAGCCAGAAGCACACCAAGGGCGGCATCGGCGAGTCCACGCTCCGCCCGGACGGCACCCTCAAGGTCACCGGCGAGTTCGCGTACTCCTCGGACATGTGGCACGAGGACATGCTGTGGGGCCAGACCCTGCGCAGCACCGTCGCCCACGCCGAGATCGTCTCCATCGACATCTCCGAGGCGCTGGCCATGCCCGGCGTCTACTCGGTGCTGACGTACGACGACCTGCCGGCCGAGATGAAGAACTACGGCCTGGAGATCCAGGACACCCCGGTGCTCGCCAACGGCCGGGTGCGCCACCACGGCGAACCGGTCGCCCTGATCGCGGCCGACCACCCGGAGACCGCGCGCCGCGCGGCCGCCAAGATCAAGATCGACTACCGGGAGCTGCCGCTCGTCACGGACGAGGCCTCCGCCCTCGCCGAGGGCGCGCCGCTGATCCACGAGAACCGCGACGACCACCACATCGGCCACGTCCCGCACCCGAACATCGTGCACCGCCAGCCGATCATCCGCGGCAACGTGGAAGAGGCCCGCAAGCGCGCCGATGTGATCGTCGAGGGCGAGTACACCTTCGGCATGCAGGACCAGGCCTTCCTCGGCCCGGAGTCCGGCCTGGCCGTGCCCTCCGAGGACGGCGGCGTCGAGCTGTACGTGGCCACCCAGTGGCTGCACTCGGACCTCCAGCAGATCGCCCCGGTCCTGGGCCTCCCGCCGGAGAAGGTCCGCATGACGCTCTCGGGCGTCGGCGGTGCCTTCGGCGGCCGCGAGGACATCTCGATGCAGATCCACGCGTGCCTCCTGGCGCTGGCCACCAACAAGCCGGTCAAGATCGTCTACAACCGGTTCGAGTCCTTCTTCGGCCACGTGCACCGCCACCCGGCGAAGCTCTACTACGAGCACGGCGCCACCAAGGACGGCAAGCTCACGCACATGAAGTGCAAGATCGTCCTGGACGGCGGCGCGTACGCGTCGGCCTCCCCGGCGGTCGTGGGCAACGCCTCCTCCCTCTCGGTGGGTCCCTACGTCCTGGAGGACGTGGACATCGAGGCGATCGCGCTCTACACGAACAACCCGCCCTGCGGCGCGATGCGCGGCTTCGGCGCCGTCCAGGCCTGCTTCGCGTACGAGGCCCAGATGGACAAGCTCGCGGCGAAGCTGGGCATGGACCCGGTCGAGTTCCGCCAGCTCAACGCCATGGAGATGGGTACGGTCATGCCGACCGGCCAGGTCGTGGACGCCCCGGCGCCCGTCGCCGAGCTGCTGCGCCGGGTCAAGGCCCGCCCGCTGCCGCCCGAGCGCCAGTGGGAGTCGGCCGGCGAGGGCGCGGACGTCCGCGCGCTGCCCGGCGGCCTGTCCAACACCACGCACGGCGAAGGCGTCGTCCGGGGCGTCGGCTACGCGGTCGGCATCAAGAACGTCGGCTTCTCCGAGGGCTTCGACGACTACTCGACCGCCCGCGTGCGGCTCGAGGTCATCAACGGCGAGGCCGTCGCGATGGTCCACACGGCCATGGCGGAGGTCGGCCAGGGCGGCATCACCGTCCACGCGCAGATCGCCCGCACGGAGCTGGGCGTCACGCAGGTGACCATCCACCCGGCCGACACCCAGGTCGGCTCCGCCGGTTCCACGTCCGCCTCGCGGCAGACGTACATGACCGGCGGCGCGGTGAAGAACACCTGTGAGGCGGTCCGCGAGGCCCTGCTGGAGATCGGCCGCCGCAAGAACGGCTCGTACCACCCGGCCTGGGCCACGGCCGAGCTGCTGCTCGAAGGCGGGAAGGTCGTCACCGACGGCGGCGAGGTCCTCGCGGACATCGCCGACATCCTCGAGGACGAGGCCATCGACCTCGAACTCGAGTACCGCCACCACCCGACCGTCCCCTTCGACCTGGTCACCGGCCAGGGCAACGGCCACGTCCAGTACACCTTCGCCGCGCACCGCGCGGTGGTCGAGGTGGACACCGAGCTGGGCCTGGTCAAGGTCGTCGAGCTGGCGACCGCCCAGGACGTCGGCAAGGCGCTGAACATGCTCTCCGTGGTCGGCCAGATCCAGGGTGGCACCACCCAGGGCCTCGGCGTCGCGATCATGGAAGAGATCATCGTGGACCCGAAGACCGCGAAGGTGCGCAACCCCTCCTTCACGGACTACCTGATCCCGACCATCCTCGACACCCCGACCATCCCGGTCGACGTCCTGGAGCTCGCCGACCCGAAGGCGCCGTACGGCCTGCGCGGAATGGGCGAGGCCCCGACCCTCTCGTCCACCCCGGCGGTCATCGCGGCGATCCGCCAGGCGACCGGTCTGGACATCACCAAGACGCCGATCCGTCCGGAAGCCCTCACCGGCACCCTCTAGGACGGCGTGGTCCGGGGGCCGCGAGGCCCCCGGACCCCCACGGACTCTCCGGGCGGTGCGACATGGGAACGTCACACTTCGCAGGCACCGCCCGGAGTACACGGAGTACCGCACCGCTCGCGGTCCGCTTCACGGCAGTACCCCTGCAAAAACCCGCCAGAGTACCAAGCGGTAACCCCCGCAGTACCCGCAGTACACGCAGTGCACATCTCGCGTCGCCTCGGGCCGTCACCCCGGGTCGTGCAGCCAACGCAACCCAAATCCCGCAATCTCCAATCCCCACGCGGGTGCCCCTTTGAACCTTGGGAGTTAGGCACCATGACCCAGTCGTCTGTGGAGCCCAAGACCACCGCGGAAGAGGCCGGCGACGGCTCTCTCACCCCCGCGGGCCGCTCTTGGCTCGACCGGTACTTTCACATAACCCACAGAGGATCCAACGTCGGCAACGAAGTGCGTGGCGGTATCACGACCTTCATGGCCATGGCGTACATCCTCCTGCTCAACCCCCTGCTGCTGTCGGGCAAGGACGTCGCGGGCACCGTGATGGACGGATCGGCGATCATCACCGCCACCGCCTTCGCCGCGGCCGTCACCACACTGCTCATGGGCTTCGTCGGCAAGGTGCCGCTCGCCCTCGCCGCCGGCCTCTCCGTGTCCGGCGTGCTCGCCTCGCAGGTCGCCCCGCAGATGACCTGGCCGCAGGCCATGGGCATGTGCGTGGTGTACGGCGTCGTGATCTGTCTCCTGGTCGTCACCGGCCTCCGCGAGATGATCATGAACGCGATCCCCCTCGCGCTCAAGCACGCCATCACCATGGGCATCGGCCTCTTCGTGGCCCTCATCGGCTTCTTCAAGGCCGGCTTCGTGGGCAAGGGTCCGGAGTTCGGTCCCCCCGTCCAGCTCGGTGCGGTCGGTGAGCTGTCCGGCTGGCCCGTGCTGCTCTTCGCCCTCACCCTGATCGCCATCTTCATGCTCCAGGCCCGCAAGGTGCCCGGCGCGATCCTGATCGGCATCGTCGGCGGCACCGTGCTGGCCGCGATCCTCAACGCCATCGTCGACATCGACCCCAAGGCCTGGAAGAACGGTCCGCCGGAGCTCGACGGCTCGGCGATCTCGATGCCGAACTTCTCCCTCTTCGGCGATGTCTCCTTCGGCGGCTGGGGCGACGTCGGCTACATGACGGTCGGCATGATCGTCTTCACCCTGGTGCTGGCCGGCTTCTTCGACGCCATGGCGACCATCATCGGTGTCGGCACCGAGGCCAAGCTGGCCGACGACAAGGGCCGTATGCCGGGTCTGTCGAAGGCGCTCTTCATCGACGGCGCCGGTGGCGCCATCGGCGGCGTCGCGGGCGGCTCCGGCCAGACCGTGTTCGTGGAGTCCGCGACCGGTGTCGGCGAGGGCGCCCGCACGGGCCTCGCCTCCGTGGTCACCGGCCTGTTCTTCGCCGCCTGCCTCTTCTTCACCCCGATCACGCAGATCGTCCCGGGTGAGGTCGCCTCCGCGGCCCTGGTCGTCATCGGCGCGATGATGATGCAGAACGCCCGCCACGTGGACTGGGCCGACAGCGCGACCGCCATCCCGGTCTTCCTGACGGTCGTGATCATGCCGTTCACCTACTCGATCACCGCAGGTGTCGCCGCGGGCGTCATCTCCTACGTCGCCATCAAGGTCGCTCAGGGCAAGGCCCGGGAGATCGGCGGCTTCATGTGGGCGCTGACCGGCATCTTCCTGGTGTTCTTCGCGCTCCACCCGATCGAGGGCTGGCTCGGGGTCGGCTGACCCGGACCGACCTGACCCGTACGAAGTACCGCATTCTCCACGTATCCGATACTGGACACCGAACCTCTCCGAGGAGGCCCCCATGCTGGACATCGCCGAAGAACTGAACCGGTGGGTCGAGCAGGGACGTGACTTCGCCGTCGCCACGGTCGTGGCGGTCGGCGGGAGCGCGCCCCGGCAGCCCGGAGCGGCCCTCGCCGTCGACAGTGAGGGAACCGCCATCGGCTCGGTCTCCGGCGGATGCGTGGAGGGTGCGGTGTACGAGCTGTGCCAGCAGGCGCTGGAGGACGGCGAAACCGTCCGGGAGCGCTTCGGCTACAGCGACGACGACGCCTTCGCCGTGGGCCTGACCTGCGGCGGCATCATCGACATCCTGGTGACCCCGGTCCCGGTGGACTCTCCCGTACGGGAGGTGTTCACGGCCGCCCTGGCCGCCGCCGCCGGCGGCGAGGCCGCCGCGGTGGCCCGGATCGCCGAGGGCCCGGCCGAGCTGATGGGCCGCGCGGTGCTCGTCCGTACCGGGGGCCCGTACGAGGGCGGCTTCGGCGGACACCCCGAGCTGGACCGCGCCGTCGCCGAAGAGGCCCGCGCCATGCTCGACGCGGGCAGGACCGGCGTGCTGGAGATCGGCGCCGACGGGCGGCTCTGCGGAGAGCCGCTGAAGGTGCTCGTCGAGTCCAGCGTCCCGCCCCCGCGGATGATCGTCTTCGGCGCCATCGACTTCGCGTCCGCCCTGGTGCGGATCGGCAAATTCCTCGGCTACCGGGTGACCGTGTGCGACGCGCGGCCCGTGTTCGCGACGAAGAACCGTTTCCCCGAGGCGGACGAGATCGTCGTCGACTGGCCGCACCGCTACCTCCAGGACACGGAGGTCGACGGCCGGACCGTCCTGTGCGTCCTCACCCACGACGCCAAGTTCGACGTGCCGCTCCTGGAGACGGCGCTGAAGCTGCCCGTCGCCTACGTCGGCGCCATGGGCTCCCGCCGCACCCACGAGGACCGCAACAAGCGGCTCCGCGAGGTCGGCGTGACCGAGCTCGAACTGGCCCGCCTGCGCTCCCCGATCGGCCTGGACCTCGGCGCCCGCTCCCCGGAGGAGACCGCGCTGTCCATCGCCGCCGAGATCGTGGCCAACCGCCGCGGCGGGAGCGGCGTGGCCCTCACCGGCGCGCACACCCCGATCCACCCCGACGTCTCTAACGCGGTGGTCGGCCGGATCGGCTCCGTCGCATGAAGAACACCGTCCGCTGACCGCGGCACGTGACCAAGGGCGCGCCCCCGCAGGGGTTGCGCCCTTGCGGCGTTCCGCCTATTTTACCGGCCGGTAACAGGAGGCAGTCTCTCCATCCCTTCCCCACAACGGAGTTGAACGGATGTCACGTACCCTCCGCACACTCGGCGTGCTCGCCGCGGCCGCCCTGCTCGCCGCAGCCGTGCCGGCCGCCGCAGCCCCCGCCCCCGGCGAAGGCCTGCGCGAGGTGCTGTTCGTCGGGAACAACTGGGAGGGGACCGCCGACGTCCTCGCCTCCACCGGGGACCTCGCCCGCGTAGGCCGGGTCAATGTGATCCCGGACAAGGCGGAACGCCTGTGGGAGATCCACCTCAACCCCGTCAAGCTGGCCTACTTCCTGGGCATCCGCGAGTCCGCCGGTGAGGGCCACGACCAGTTCGTGGACGACATGTTCACCACTCCGGACGGCTCCGCGGTCGTGGTCTCCCGGCCCAGCTTCGCCGATGTCGTCTCCATCGACCTCGCCTCCGGCCGCATCAACTGGCGCTTCCCCGTCGCCGGTTACCGTTCCGACCACATGGCCGTCTCCCCGGACGGCAAGCGCGTCGCGGTCTCGGCCTCGACCGCGAACACGGTGCACGTCCTGGACATCGCCGACGGCCGGCAGCTCGGCTCCTTCCCGACCGGCGACAAACCGCACGAGAACACCTTCAGCCGGGACGGCGCGCTCCTGTGGAACAGCTCGATCGGCGAGGTGAACACCGCCCTGGACGCGCCCTGGCTGGACTGGACGAAGGGCGACCGGAAGATCACCGTGGTCGACGCCCGGACCTTCCGCACGGTACGGGTGATCGACATGCGCCAGCGCCTCGACGCCTTCGGCCGCCCCGACCTGTCCGACGCGGTGCGCCCGGTGTCCTTCAGCCCCGACGATTCCACGCTGTACTTCCAGGTGTCGTTCTTCAACGGCTTCCTGGAGTACGACGTGGCCACCGACCGGATCACCCGCATCAAGACCCTCCCCGCGAACCCGGCCACCAGCTCCGACCGCACCACGTGGGTCAACGACTCCCGCCACCACGGCATGTCCATGAGCCCGGACGGCAGCAGACTGTGCGTGGCGGGCACGATGGACGACTACGCCACGGTCGTCGACCGTGCCACGCTCAGCGAGGGGCCCCTCGTGCCCGCGGTCAAGCCGTACTGGGCGACCGTGAACGGTGACGGGACGGCCTGCGTGATCTCCGAGAGCGGAGCCGACCGGGTCACCGCCATCGACTTCGCCACCGGCACCGCACGGGTCTCGGTTCCCGTGGGCGACCACCCCCAGCGGGTCCGCCTCGGCCGCGTCCCGGCGAACTGGACCGGGAGCGGGACGCGATCCTGAGTCCGGAGCCGGGACCCTGGGTACGGGGCCGGCTCCGGGGCCCGGAGCCGGCGCCCGGCCCGGGCCCGCCCGTTCGGATCAGAGGCTGCTGCCGGCGTACGCGATCTTCGCCGCGGACATGCCGAACCCGGGCGCCCGACCCGCCCGGACCGGCCCGGCAGGGGACCGGTACAGGTCCTGCTCGCGGTAACGGGCCACGCTGCGGTGCCAGTGGAAGATGCCGGCGAGCCAGTCCCGGAGTTCGCCCACGTAGGCGTCGAGGCCGGCCCGGGCCTCCCGGTCCAGCTTCCAGTCGTCGTACAGCACCGGCAGCTGGGTGGCGACGATGTGCTCGAACTCCTCGGTGCGCTGGGTCATCAGGGCATGGCAGATGTGCAGCGCCTCGGGGTAGCCGATGTCGAAGAAGTTCCGGGTGACGAGGATGTGGTTGTGCACCTCGCCCTCGACCTCGATCTCCTTCTGGTAGGAGAAGATGTCGTTCAGCAGGCAGGCGGTGTCCATCGCCGCGTTCTCCAGCGAGCGGACCACCCCGGCGGCGTAGACCTCCTGCGGGATGCCCCGGCCGGCCAGCCCGAGCCGGCACAGGTACATGGTCAGCTCACTGCCGAAGGTGCGCCGGCGCATCTCCGCATAGTCCACCGGGTCGGGGATCCGGTGGGCGATGGAGTTGTCCACCTCCCACACCCAGCTCTCCAGCATGGTGACCAGGCAGGCGCGGAACTCCGCCCGGTGCTCCGGCGCCATCGCGGTGGTGGTGCGCACCCACAGGTCGCCCAGGGCCCGTTCCATCGCGGTGAGCGGTTCCGGCAGGTCACCGTGGTCCACCGGGACCATGGCGATCAGCCGGGCGGTGGCCGCCTTGGCCGCGGCCAGGTCCTTGGTCCGGGCGAAGGCCACCGGGTAGTAGTCGTCCCCGTACGTGCCCCAGGTCAGCCAGCAGGCGTTCAGGGTCAGCTGTTCCGCGGTGGCGTCCGGGTCGATGCCCGCCGAGCAGAGCGCGAAGTCGAAGCCCCGCAGGCGCTGTTCGTCCCAGATGGCAGAGGCGGGGTCGCCGGCCTGCACGTCGAGCAGGCCCATCCGGCGGGCCCAGGCGACGGACTCCTCCAGGGCGTGCCCGTGGTGCGGGCTGAGGGTCAGCGGGAACGGCAGGTGGATGTCGGGGATCACGGAGGGGCCGGTCTTCTCGAACGGCACGTGCGTGAAGGACCGGTGGCGCAGTTGCGCCGCCCGGGGCGCGAACACCGCGCGCGGGTCCACGGCGGCGGTACCCAGCCCTGCGGGCAGGAACGGCAGGGTCACCGGCGCGGCGGTCCGGGCCTCCTTGTTCATGTACCGGCTGGAGACCATGTGCCAGGCGTGGCCGCCGGACTGCCAGTCCTGCAGACCCTTGGCGTAGGCCAGGATCGCGGCGGCCTCGGCGGGGTCCAGCCCGTGGTCGGCGATCAGCTGCGGGATCTCGGTGAGCGCGGTGTGCTCGAACTGCTGAAGGCGGGAGGTCAGCAGGTCGTTGGAGGCCTCGGCGGCCTCCTGGGTGGAGCAGCCGAGGAAGGTCTCCAGGACCAGTACCGCATTGGAGAGCTCACCCTCGTCGGCGACTTCCCGCTGGTAGGAGAAGAGGTCGTTCCTGATGTGCACGGCGTCGGAGAAGGCGTCGCGCAGCACCGCCAGCGGGCGGGTGTGCGCGATCCGGGCCGGGACCTCCGCGGACACGTACTCGACCAGACCGGCCGACCAGGGTGCGCCGCCCACCTTGCGGCGCATCTCGATGTACTCCAGCGGGTTCGCGATCCGCCCGATGTGGATGTTGGCGAGTTCCCACATGGACTCGTTGAGCAGGTTCCGGGTGCTCTCGGCGAATCGTTCCCGCCAGTGCACCGACATGGCCGGCACGGTCCGCGCCCACAGGTCGGCGAGTCCGGCCTCCACCGGATTGGTGGCCTGCGGGAATCCGGCGGAGAGGTCCATCGGCATGAACGCGGCCAGCCGCTCCAGGTAGTCCCGGGCGCCCTCGCGGTCCTGGGAGCGCTTGTACATCTCCAGGAAGTGGTCGTCGAAGAAGAAGACCCACACGTACCAGTCGGTGACCAGGTCCAGGGCGGCGGCGTCGCAGTCCGGATGGGTGTGGGAGCACAGCAGCGCGTAGTCGTGCGCGTCGAGGTCGCGCTCCTCCCATACGCCGGAGCCCTCCAGCATCCCGAGGTCGCGCGCCCACTGTTTCGTGTGGGTCCTGGCCCCCTCCAGGTGGGGGTTCAGTCGCGCCGGATGGGGCACGTAGAAATCCGGCAGGTGAAACGGCTGCGTCACGTCTGGTCGGGCCTTTCGTCCGAGGTGCGGGGAACCGGTGCACCCCGGCCCCCCGCACGAGATCAGCAGTGCCCTACCCCCGATGGCGTGGGGATAAGGGGTGGTTCACTGCTTCAGGTGACGAAGGGGTCGTTCCGCGGCGCGAGGGTCCCGCCGGGGGATAGAAGGGCCCGCGGAAGCGGTGTGGAGCGGTGGGAGAGCGCTGGGAGACCGCTGTGGGGACCTCCCCACCGCCGTCACAGGGTGGCGAACTCGCGGAACTCCGCCCCTCCCCAGCGGACCACCCAGATGTGGCTGCCCGCCGGGGCCTCCACCGACCGCTGCCTGAGCTCGTCCACGTCCAGGGCCGCCGGCCACCGGGTCCCGTACTCGGACCAGTGCACCCCGCCGAGGTCGACGCCCTTGAGTTCGGCGGCGCGCAGGTCGGCCGCGGTGAAGTCGTGCAGGAAGGTCAGTGCCGCGTCCTCGTCGAGCGGGGGCGGTTCCCGGCGCAGTACGAGGGCGAGGGCCCGGCCGACCTGTTCGGTGCGGATGCCGACGAGGATCCCGGCCAGGTCGGACGCGGCCTGATCGGCCTGATCGGCCCGATCGGCCTGATCGGCGTGCTCGGCGGGGCCGGAATCGGCGCCGACGAGGCGGACGGCGAGGAGGCGGGCGAGGTCGAGGACCCTGGTGAGGTCGCGGGCGCGGGCGCGGGCGGTGTCGAGTCCCCGGGCCCGGGCCAGGTTGAGGTCTTGGGCGATGGCGAGGTCCCGTTCGAGTTCGGCGGCCCCGGGCAGGCCGAGTTCGCCGAGGGGCCCGGTGGACTCCAGGGCCTGCCGGAGGCCGCGTCCCAGCTCCGGGTCGAGGCTGAGGACGATGTCGAAGTCCAGGTCGCGGGCCCGGGACAGGTCGAGGGCGAGGTCCCGGGCGAGGTCGACGGCCCGTTCGAGCACCGCGTGGCCGCCGTCGGGACGGCGGATCAGCTCCACCGCGCGGTCGAGGGCGCGGCCGGCCGCCGTGACCTCGGGATGGGCGCGTGCGGCGAGGCGGTCCGCCGGGCTGACCGAGTGGAGGAACTCCTGCGCTGCCGTACGCGGGTGAGGTGCGGAGCCCCGCTCCTCCCGGCCGGTCGAGGGCGAGGGCGAGGGAGCGAACGAGGGCGGGGGAGCGGCGAGCACGATCGCGCCGAGCCCGGCTTCGACGTCCAGGACGGCTTCCAGCCGCCCCTCGGCCTCGTCGTGCCGCGACTGGACGAGGACCTCGCGCAGGCCGGCCTCGACGTCGAGCACGTCGCCCAGAGCGTCGGCCAGGGCGCGCCCGTGCCGGTCGAACCACTGGTCGACGGGGTCGGGGCGACCACCGGCGGCGGGCCGTCGGGGTCCGTGGCGGCGGGTCACAGCTCCTCCTCCCGCGTCGTGAGGTAGGCGGACGCGGCCCGGCGGGCCTTGCGCAGGTTGGCGCGTACGGTTTCGGCCGGCAGGCCCAGCTGGTCCGCGATGTCGCCGGGGGTGAAACCGGCCAGGGTCCAGGCCATCACCTGCTGCTGCCGGGGAGGCAGGCTCCGCAGCAGCGGAAGCACCCGGTGGCGGGCCTCCCATTCCGCGATGGCGTCCGGACGGGCCAGCAGCGACGTCGGTTCGGGAACCTCGGCGACGGGGGCCTCCTCCACGTCGGCGATCCTGCGCAGGAGGGCGCGGGAAGCGACCTTGTAGGCCCAGGCCTTGGGTGCGTGCAGGTCGCTCCAGCGCCGGTAGGCGGTGGTCATCGTCTCCTGGGCTATGTCGGAGGCGGTGTGCACACCGGCGCCCTGGTTGATCAGGAAGGCCACCAGGGGGCGGACGGTGGTGCGGTAGAAGGCGGAGAACTCGGCGTCCGTCACCTGCCGTAAGCGCTGGTGCCCGTCCAGGGGCCCGCGCCCGACGGCGGGTCGCGCCGTCGTGGGCAGATCGGTGCGGTCCAGGGGGTCGTGGTCGTTCACGCCGCACGGTCCTCCGTGCACGCCGCGGCGGGGGTGATCCGCATGCGGAGCCGGCAGTCGGGGCCGCGCTGGTCGTCGAGTTCCAGCCGGGCCCCGCCCTCCAGCGCCTCCGTCACCCCGAGGAGGTACGGCTGCCGGGCCTGTTCGTGGCGGACGCGCCAGCGCAGCCGCCATCGCAGTGCCAGCAATGCGGAGGCTTCGGCGATGACGAGCGAGCCGATGGTGATGACGGCGGTCGAGGTGTCCACCGGTGTCCCCTTCCCTGCGACGGGTGCGCTCGGAGCGAGCGTTCACGAACTGAGAGCACGGACGGCCCTTGATCGTGAACCCGCAGGGAGAAGAACCGGGAAGAGGCCGTCCTCCCCGCCCGGTCAGTGGGCGAGGAGGACGGCCTCGTGCTCGGCGGCGGACTCCCTGATCAGCGGGAGCCGGCGGCTGCCGCAGAAGTGGAACGTGCCCGCCGCGGGCAGCAGTTCACTCCGCCTCGCCCTCCAGGTTGCCCTCCGTGTCCAGGTACACCTGGCGGAGGGCTTCGAGGACCTGGGGGTCCGGCTTCTCCCACATGCCGCGGGACTCGGCCTCCAGGAGGCGCTCCGCGATGCCGTGCAGGGCCCAGGGGTTGGCCTCCTCCAGGAAGGCGCGGTTCTCCGGGTCCAGGACGTATGCCTCGGTCAGCTTGTCGTACATCCAGTCGGCGATCACGCCCGTGGTGGCGTCGTAGCCGAAGAGGTAGTCCACCGTCGCCGCCAGCTCGAAGGCGCCCTTGTAGCCGTGGCGGCGCATCGCCTCGATCCACTTGGGGTTGACCACGCGGGCGCGGAAGACCCGCGAGGTCTCCTCGACCAGGGTGCGGGTCTTGACCGTCTCCGGGCGCGTGGAGTCCCCGATGTACGCCTCCGGGGCCGTGCCCCGCAGCGCGCGGACCGTGGCCACCATGCCGCCGTGGTACTGGAAGTAGTCGTCCGAGTCGGCGATGTCGTGCTCGCGGGTGTCGGTGTTCTTCGCGGCGACCGTGATGCGCTTGTACGCCGTCTCCATCTCGTCCCGGGCGGGTCGCCCGTCGAGCCCGCGGCCGTACGCGTACCCGCCCCAGACCGTGTACACCTCCGCGAGGTCCGCGTCGGTGCGCCAGTCCCGGGAGTCGATCAGCTGGAGGATGCCCGCGCCGTACGTGCCCGGGCGCGAGCCGAAGATGCGGGTGGTCGCACGCCGCTCGTCACCGTGCTCGGCCAGGTCCGCCTGGGCGTGGGCCCGGACGAAGTTCTGCTCGGCCGGCTCCTCCAGGGAGGCCGCGAGCCGCACCGCGTCGTCCAGCAGGCCGATGACGTGCGGGAACGCGTCGCGGAAGAAGCCCGAGATGCGCAGGGTGACGTCGATGCGCGGCCGGCCCAGCTCCCCGAGCGCAATCGCCTCCAGGCCGGTGACGCGGCGCGAGGCCTCGTCCCAGACCGGGCGGACGCCCAGCAGGGCCAGGGCTTCCGCCACGTCGTCGCCCGAGGTGCGCATCGCGCTGGTGCCCCACAGGGACAGTCCGACGGAGGCCGGCCAGCCGCCGTTGTCCGTGCGGTAGCGCTCCAGCAGGGACTCGGCGAGGGCCTGGCCGGTCTCCCACGCGAGGCGGGAGGGGACGGCCTTCGGGTCCACCGAGTAGAAGTTCCGGCCGGTCGGGAGCACGTTGACGAGGCCGCGGAGCGGGGAGCCGGAGGGGCCGGCCGGAACGAACCGGCCGTCCAAGGCGGCGACCACGTGGGCGATCTCGTCGGTCGTGCCCGCCAGGCGCGGGACCACCTCGCGGGCCGCGAAGGACAGGACCTCGGCGACCCCGTCCGGGCGGCCCGCCGCGACGGCGGCCACCGCGTCGGGGGACCAGCCGGCGTCCTCCATCGCCTGGACCAGGGCCCGGGCCTGCTCCTCCACGGTGTCCGCCGCGGTCCGGGTCGCCGCGGACTCGTCCAGACCGAGCGCCTCGCGCAGCCCCGGCAGGGCCGTCGTACCGCCCCAGATCTGGCGGGCCCGCAGGATGGCGAGCACCAGGTTGACGCGGGCCGGTCCGGTCGGGGCGCCGCCCAGCACGTGCAGGCCGTCGCGGATCTGGGCGTCCTTGACCTCGCACAGCCAGCCGTCGACGTGCAGCAGGAAGTCGTCGAAGCCCTCGTCGTCCGGGCGCTGTTCCAGCCCCAGGTCGTGGTCGAGCTTCGCGGCCTGGATCAGCGTCCAGATCTGCGCGCGGATCGCCGGCAGCTTCGCCGGGTCCATGGCGGAGATCTGCGCGTACTCGTCCAGGTGCTGTTCGAGCCGCGCAATGTCCCCATACGACTCCGCGCGCGCCATCGGCGGCACCAGGTGGTCGACGAGGGTGGCGTGCACGCGCCGCTTGGCCTGCGTGCCCTCGCCCGGGTCGTTGACCAGGAACGGGTAGACCAGCGGCAGGTCGCCGAGGGCGGCGTCCGGGGCGCAGGAAGCGGACAGGCCCGCGTTCTTGCCGGGCAACCACTCCAGGTTTCCGTGCTTGCCCAGGTGGATCATCGCGTCGGCGCCGAAGCCGCCGTCCTCGGCGCGCGCCTGGATCCAGCGGTACGCGGCCAGGTAGTGGTGCGAGGGGGGCAGGTCGGGATCGTGGTAGATCGCGATCGGGTTCTCGCCGAAGCCGCGCGGCGGCTGGATCAGGATCAGCAGGTTCCCGCGCCGCAGGGCCGCCAGGACGATGTCGCCCTCGGGGTTCGCGGAACGGTCGACGAACATGCTGCCCGGCGCCTTGCCCCAGTGCTCCTCCACGCTCGCGCGCAGGTCCGCCGGGAGTTCGGCGAACCAGCGGCGGTAGTCGGCTGCCGGGATGCGGACCGGGTTGCGGGCCAGCTGCTCCTCGGTGAGCCAGTCCTGGTCGTGGCCGCCGGCCTCGATCAGGGCGCGGATCAGCTCGTCGCCGTCACCCGAGACCAGTCCCGGGATCGCGTCGGCGGGACCGAAGTCGTAGCCGCCCGCGATCAGGGTGCGCAGCAGCTCCACGGCGCTGGCCGGGGTGTCGAGGCCCACGGCGTTGCCGATGCGGGAGTGCTTGGTGGGGTAGGCGGACAGGACCAGCGCGATCTTCTTGTCGCGGCGGTCGATGTGCCGCAGCCGGGCATGGCGTACGGCGATCCCCGCGACCCGGGCCGCCCGTTCGGGATCCGCCACGTACGCGGGCAGGCCGTCCGCGTCGAACTCCTTGAAGGAGAACGGGACGGTGATCAGCCGGCCGTCGAACTCGGGCACGGCCACCTGGGTCGCGGCGTCGAGCGGGGACAGCCCCTCGTCGTTCTCCTCCCAGGTGCTGCGCGAGCCCGTCAGGCACAGCGCCTGCAGGATCGGCACGCCGAGGGAGGCGAGGGCGCCCGCGTCCCAGGACTCGTCGTCCCCGCCCGCCGAGGCGGTGGCCGGCTTGGTGCCGCCGGCGGCGAGCACGGTGGTGACCACCGCGTCCACGCCCTCCAGCGCTGCCAGCAGCTCCGGCTCGGGGGCGCGCAGCGAGGAGACGTACAGCGGCAGGGCCTGGGCGCCCTGGGCCTCGACGGCCTCGCACAGGGTGTGCACGAAGGCGGTGTTGCCGCTCATCTGGTGGGCGCGGTAGTAGAGCACGGCGACCCGGGGACCCTCGGTCCGCTGCGGGGTGCGCTCCAGCGGGCCCCAGGTGGGGGCGGCGGCGGGCGCCTCGAAGCCGTGGCCCGTCAGCAGCACGGTGTCGGACAGGAACCGGGCCAGCTGCTCCAGGTTGGCGGGACCGCCGTGCGCGAGGTAGCCGTGGGCCTCGGCCGCGATGCCGATCGGGACCGTGGAGGCCTCCATCAGCTGGGCGTCCGGGGCCTGTTCGCCGGTCAGGACCACGACTGGGCGCGGCTGCCCGGGGGCCAGGAGCAGGTCGAGGCCGTCCTGCCAGGCGCGCAGTCCGCCGAGGAGGCGTACGACGACCAGGTGGACGCCGTCGAGGAGGCCGGGGAGGTCGTCCAGGGGAAGGCGGGAGGGGTTCGCGAACCGGTACGGCACGGGGCCGTCCGCGGCGCGGGCGCTGAGCAGATCGGTGTCGGACGTCGACAGCAGCAGGATCATGCGGCGGCAGGCCTTCCTCGGGGTTTCCGCGCCCCGGGCAGTGAGGACAGCGGGAGTTCCTGACTCACCCTGCGGATCGCTCCGCGGGGTTCACAGTGGCGGGACCGCGCCGGAGTCTCACCGGGCTTCCTCCCATGTCGCCGTCCTCGGCGACGACGGGCCGAACGGTCCGTCGGAAGGTCATCCTAGGTGGGGTCGGCCCAGGGCGGGAGCCGGGGTGGCGGTAGCGCTGCGGTCGCGCCGGGCCGGGCCGGGCGGGGCCGGGCCGGGGGCTTCGGGGCGGAAGGGCTGGTCGGGGTGGTGGCGGACACAGGTCCGGGCGGAGGAATCGTGGGTATGCTCGCCGCCATGCCCCAGCCCCCTTCCGCCGCATCGCGGGACGAACCCGTCATACGGGACCGCGGCGACGCCTGCCCGGGCGCGCTGCGCCTGCACGCCGCCGACGACGGGTTGCTCGCGCGGATCCGGATCCCGGGCGGCGAGCTGACCGGCGAACAGGCCGCCCTGCTGGCCGGCGCCGCCGACCGGTTCGGCGACGGCCGCCTGGAGCTGACCTCCCGCGGCAACGTCCAGCTGCGCGGCCTGGCCGACGGGTGCGGGGCGCAGCTCGCCGAGCTGCTGGACACCGCCGGGCTGCTGCCCGCCCCCGGACACGAACGCATCAGGAACATCGTCGCCACCCCGCTGTCCGGCTGCGACGATCCGACGCGGCCCGACGTGCTGCCCTGGGTCCGGGAGCTGGACCGGCTGCTCTGCGCGAACGCCCGCGCGGCCGCCCTGTCCGGCCGCTTCCTCTTCGCCTTCGACGACGGCCGCGGAGACGTGGCCGCGCTCCGCCCCGACGTGACCGTGCTCGCCCAGGGCGGCGGCCGGGCGCTGGTGCGGCTGGGACCCGCCGCCGACGCGGTCTCCGTACCGGCACAGGACGCCCCGGCAGCGGCCCTCGCCGCCGCGGAGCTCTTCCTCGACGCCGCCGACGCCGCCGGCACCCGGGCCTGGCGGGTACGGGAACTGCCCGCCGAACACACGCTGTGCGAGCGGGAGTTCGTCCGGCTACTCGCCGAGCGCGGGATCACCGGCCGGCCGGTGACCGCCGTACAGTGGCCGTACGCACCGCCGCCCGCGCCCCGCGCCACCGGGGCCGCCCTGTGCGCGCTGCCCCCGCTGGGCCGGCTCGGTTCCGGCCAGCTGCGGACGCTGGCCCGCATCGCCCGACAGGGCCGGGGGATGCGCATCACCCCCTGGCGCACCGTCGTCCTCCCCGGGGCCCCCCTCCTGCGCCCGGTGGACGCCCCGGCCCTGCTGACGGCGGCCGGACTGGTCGTCACCCCCGGCAGCCCCTGGCAGGGCGTCACCGCCTGTACGGGACGCCCCGGTTGCGCCAAGGCGCTGGCCGACGTACGCGCCGACGCGGCGGCCGTCGCCGACCGGGCCGCGGGACCGCTGCCCGTGCACTGGTCCGGCTGCGAGCGCCGCTGCGGGCATCCGCAGGGCACGGCCTGGGTCGACCTCGTGGCCACCGGCCCCGCCCCGGCCACCGGCCCCGCCCCGGCCACCGGCCCCGCGCCGGGGGCCGGCTCCGCCCCGGCCACCGGCTCCGGCTACCGCCTCTCCGTGCACGGGCGGCCCGTACCGCCCGGCCCCGACCTCGCGAGCGCCCTCACGGCCGCACGCCACACCCCTTCCGAAGCAGCACCGTCCGCAGACGCAGTGAAGAAATGAGCGAGTACACCGTGTTCGAGTACGAGAAGGACGGCGCCGCGATCTACCGCCAGTCCTTTGCCACGATCCGCGCCGAGGCGGACCTCTCCCGGCTGCCCGCCTCGGTCGCCCAGGTCGCGGTGCGCATGATTCACGCCTGCGGCATGACCGACCTCCCGCAGGACCTCGGCTACACCCCCGAGGTCGTGCTGCGCGCCCGCGCCGCCCTGCAGGCCGGCGCGCCGGTCCTGTGCGACGTGCAGATGGTCGCGAGCGGGGTCACCCGCAAGCGGCTGCCCGCCGGCAACGAGGTCGTCTGCACCCTCTCCGACCCGGCCGTGCCCGAGCTCGCTGCGAGGATGGGCACCACGCGCAGCGCCGCCGCGCTCGAAGTGTGGCGTGACCGGGGCCTGTTGGAGGGCTCGGTCATCGCGGTCGGCAACGCGCCGACGGCGCTCTTCCGGCTGCTGGAGATGATCGAGGAGGGCGCTCCGCGCCCGGCCGCGGTCATCGGCGTGCCCGTCGGCTTCATCGGGGCCGCCGAGTCCAAGGACGCCCTGGCCGCACACCCGTCAGGGCTCGACCATCTGATCGTGCGGGGCCGACGCGGCGGCAGCGCCATCGCGGCCGCCGCCGTCAACGCGATCGCGAGCGAGGAAGAATGAGCGACACCGCCACCGGACGGCTCTACGGGGTCGGGCTCGGCCCCGGCGACCCCTCGCTGATGACCCTGCGCGCCGTCCAGGTCATCGCGGAGGCCGATGTCGTCGCGTACCACAGCGCCCGCCACGGCCGTTCCATCGCCCGCTCCATCGCCGCCGGCCACCTGCGCGCCGACCACATCGAGGAGCCGCTGGTCTACCCGGTCACCACCGAGACCACCGACCACCCGGGCGGCTACCAGGGCGCGATGGAGGAGTTCTACGAGTCGGCTGCGGCCCGCCTCGCCGCGCACCTCGACGCGGGCCGGACCGTGGCCGTGCTGGCCGAGGGCGACCCGCTCTTCTACAGCTCGTACATGCACATGCACAAGCGGCTCGCCGACCGGTACGAGACCGAGGTCATCCCCGGTGTCACCTCCGTCAGCGCCGCCGCCGCCCGGCTCGGCACCCCGCTCGTGGAGGGCGAGGAAGTGCTGACCATCCTGCCCGGCACCCTGCCCGAGGAGGAGCTCACCGCCCGCCTCGCCGCCACCGACTCGGCGGTCGTGATGAAGCTGGGCCGTACCTTCCCGGCCGTGCGCGCCGCGATGGAGGACAGCGGCCGGCTCGCCGAGGCCCGCTACGTGGAACGCGCCACCATGCCCGGCGAGCGCACCGGCGTACTGGCCGACACCGACCCCGGAAGCGTCCCGTACTTCGCCGTCGCGGTCGTCCCCAGCCGGATCGGCAACCCCGGCAGCGTACCGTCCGGCCCCGGCGAGGTCGTGGTCGTCGGCACCGGTCCGGCCGGCCCGCTGTGGCTCACCCCGCAGACCCGGCGGGCCCTGGCCGACGCCGAGGTGCTGGTCGGCTACACCACCTACCTGGACCGGGTCCCCCTCAAGCCCGGCCAGACCCGGCACGGTTCCGACAACAAGGTCGAGTCGGAGCGGGCCGAGTTCGCCCTGGACCTGGCCCGGCGCGGCCGGCGGGTGGCCGTGGTCTCCGGCGGTGACCCGGGCGTCTTCGCCATGGCCACGGCCGTCCTGGAAGTGGCCGGGCAGGCCGCGTACAAGGACGTGCCCGTACGGGTCCTGCCGGGGGTGACGGCCGCCAACGCGGCGGCCGCCGCGGCGGGCGCGCCCCTCGGCCACGACTACGCCACCGTCTCCCTGTCGGACCGGCTCAAGCCGTGGGAGGTCATCGCGGAGCGGCTGCGCGCGGCTGCCGCGGCCGACCTGGTCCTCGCCCTGTACAACCCCGGCTCACGCAGCCGTACCTGGCAGGTGGCCCAGGCCCGCGAACTGCTGCTGGAGCTGCGCTCGCCGCAGACCCCGGTGGTCGTGGCCCGCGACGTGGGCGGCCCGGAGCAGTCGGTGCGGATCGTGACCCTCGCCGAACTGGAACCCTCGGAGGTCGACATGCGCACGATCCTGCTGGTCGGCTCCTCGCAGACCCAGGTCACCGAACGGGCCGACGGCTCGCGGATCACCTGGACCCCGCGCCGCTACGCCTGACCGGCGGCCGCCCTGCCGCAGCGGCCCCGACCCGGCCTCCGGGACCGAGGTCCTGCCGGTGTCCGGGCGGCGCTGCACCCGGCGCCGGGTGCAGCACCGGGGTTCAGGTCCTGCCGGGTCGGGGATGGTCCAGCCAGCGCAGGGCCGCGTCCACCGAGGCGGCCTGCGCCACGCCCTCGGGGGCCGGGGGGCGGCGTACGACGAGGACCGGGATGCCGGCCTCGCGGGCCGCGATGAGCTTCGGGGCGGTGGCCCGGCCGCCGCTGTCCTTGGTCACCAGCACATCGATCCGGTGCCGGGCCAGCAGCTCCCGTTCGCCCTCCAGGCCGAACGGCCCCCGGTCCAGGAGGACTTCGAGGCGCGGCGGCACCGGCGGCGAGGGCGCGTCCACCGAACGCACCAGGAACCACGTGTCGGTGAGGTGCGCGAAGGCGTGCAGCCCCATCCGCCCGGTGGTCAGGAACGCCCGGCTGCCGAGCGCGGGCAGCAGCGCGGCCGCCCCCGCGAGGGAGTCCGCGAAGGTCCAGGCGTCGCCGGGCCCGGCCGTCCAGCCGGGACGGCGCAGCGCCAGCAGCGGGACCCCCGTCCGCACCTGCGCCCCCGCGGCGTGGAAGCTCATCTGCTCGGCGAAGGGGTGGGTGGCGTCGACCACGTGCGTGACGCCGTGGCCGGTGATCCAGTCCGCGAGCCCCCCGACCCCGCCGAACCCCCCGATCCGGGTCCCGCCCGGCGGGAGCACGGGCGCCGCGACCCGGCCCGCGAGGGAGGTGGTCACCCGGCATCCCGGATCTCCGGCCAGCGCCTCCGCGAGCTCCCTGGCCTCCGTCGTACCGCCCAGGACCAGGACGTGGCGGGCCCCGGCGGCATCCGGTTCAGCAGGCATGCCGGTCGCGTTCGGCGGAGTACAGGTGGCTGTCGCGGAACTGCTCGGCACCCAGGGTGCGGCCCACCAGGATCACCGCGGTCCGCACCAGACCCGCCGCCTTCACCTGGCCGGCGATGTCGGCGAGGGTGCCGCGCAGCACCAGCTCGTCGGGGCGGCTGGCCATCGCCACCACCGCCGCCGGGCAGTCCGCCCCGTAGGACGGCAGCAGTTCGTCCACGATCCGGTCCACATGGCGGGTGGCCAGGTGCAGCACCAGCAACGCACCGCTGCGCCCCAGGGTCGGCAGGTCCTCACCGGGCGGCATCGGGGTGGCCTGCTGGGCGATCCGCGTCAGGATCACCGTCTGGCCGACCGTGGGCACCGTCAGCTCCCGCTTCAGCGCGGCCGCCGCCGCGGCGAAGGCCGGCACCCCCGGGACCACCTCGTACGGGATGCCGGCCGCGTCCAGGCGCCGCATTTGCTCGGCCACCGCACTGAACACCGACGGGTCTCCGGAGTGCAGCCGCGCCACGTCCTGGCCCGCCGCGTGGGCCCGTACGCACTCGGCGACGATCTCGTCGAGGTTCAGCTGCGCGGTGTCCACCAGGTGCGCGTCCGGCGGGCACTCGGCGAGCAGCTCGCGCGGCACGAGGCTGCCCGCGTACAGGCAGACCGGGGCCGCGGCCAGCGTCCGCGCACCGCGCACCGTGATCAGGTCGGCGGCGCCGGGGCCCGCACCGATGAAGTACACGGTCATCTCTGATCCATCTCCGTCTCTTTGGTCACCGACCACTGCGTGACCGGCATCGCCTGCCGCCAGCCCGTGAAGGCGCCGACCGGTACGGCCTGCGCCACGGACAGCTTCACCAATTCGCCGCCGTGGCGCCGGTAGCGGTCGGCGAGGACGGCCTCCGACTCCAGGGTGACGGTGTTGACCACGAGCCTGCCGCCCGGGCCCAGCGCCGCCCAGGCGGCGTCCAGCAGTCCGGGCGCGGTCAGTCCGCCCCCGATGAACACGGCGTCGGGGGCGGGCAGTCCGGCCAGCGCCGCCGGGGCGGCGCCGGTGACCACGCGCAGGCCCGGCACACCCAGCGCCGTCGCGTTCCGGGTGATCCGCGCGGCCCGCTCGGCCTGGCGCTCCACCGCGACCGCCCGGCAGGAGGGGTGCGTACGCATCCACTCGATGCCGATGGAACCGGAGCCGCCGCCGATGTCCCACAGCAGCTCGCCCGGGGCGGGCGCCAGCGCGCACAGGGTCGCGGCGCGGACGCGGCGCTTGGTGAGCTGCCCGTCGTGGTCGTAGGCGCTGTCCGGCAGCCCCGGGGTCGCGCCGAGACGCGGGCCGGCCGCCGCCGGGTCCCGGCGGCAGTCCACGGCCACCACGTTCAGCGGATCGCCGGGCGGGTGGTCCCAGTCCTGCGCCAGGCCCTCGTACGCGTCCTCGCGTGCGGAGCCGAGCTGCTCCAGCACCCGCATCCGGCTCGGGCCGAAGCCGCGGTCCCGCAGCAGCGCCGCAATCTCGGCCGGGGAGTGCGCGCCCGCGCTCAGCACCAGCACCCGCCGGCCCTCGTAGAGGGCGGCCGCCAGCCGGGCCACCGGGCGGCCGACCACGGTGACCACCTCGGTGTCCTCCACCGGCCAGCCCAGGCGGGCGCAGGCGTACGACACCGACGAGGGGTGCGGGTGGACCAGCAGGGCCCCGGGTCCCAGCTCCTCGACGAGGGCCCGGCCGATGCCGTGGAACATGGGGTCGCCGCTGGCCAGCACCGCGATGCGGCGTCCGGCGTGCTGCGCCGCCAGCCGCGGTACGGCGGGCCGCAGCGGGCTCGGCCAGGCCACCCGCTCGCCCGGGCACTCGGCGGGCGGCAGCAGGTCCAGCTGGCGCGGCCCGCCGATCAGCACCTCGGCGCCGGCCAGCGCGGACCGCGCGGCGGCGGTGAGCCCGGCCCAGCCGTCGGCGCCGAGGCCGACGACCGACACGGGCAAGGGGGGCGGTGCGGAGCTCACTGCGCGGTACCTCGGGAGGGGAGGGGGCGGGTGGGGGACGGGAGGGTGCGGAGGGTGCGGGATGGGGACGGGAAGGGGACGGGACAGGCGGCGGGCCGGACCCGCAGCCTACTGGCCGGGCCGGACGGCCCCCTCTCCCGCCCCTGGTCAGGACTCGGGCGGGGCCCCGGCTGGGACCGGGGCGGGGTTCCGAGCGGGGTCCCGGGTGGGCCCTCGTGCAGGGCTGTGGCCGGCTCGGGTGGGGCTCCAGCGGGCTCCTGGCGGCGTGGGCGGTGCGGGGCGGTGCGGGACGGGTTCCCGGGGGTGCGCGGCGGCGCGGACCCTCGCGCTGCCTACGGGAGGGTCCCGGTCTACGCTCGGTGGCCCACAGCACATTGCCGTGAGGGAGCTGCCATGCCCGGCTGGAACGCCACGAACATCCCCGACCAGAGCGGCCGCACCGCCGTCGTGACCGGGGCCAACAGCGGGATCGGCTACGTGACCGCGCGGGAGCTCGCCCGGCGCGGCGCCTTCGTGGTGCTGGCCTGCCGCAGCGCCGCGCGCGGCAAGGCCGCCGAGGTCCGCATCCGCACCGAAGTCCCGGACGCCCGCGTGGAGTTCGCGGCGCTCGACCTCGCCGATCTGGCCTCCGTACGGGAGTTCGCCGCGCGCTACGCCCAGCGTCACGAGGCACTGGACCTGCTGGTGAACAACGCCGGGGTGATGGCCCTGCCGTACGGGCGGACCGCCGACGGGTTCGAGACCCAGTTCGGCGTCAACCACCTCGGCCACTTCGCCCTGACCGGCCTGCTCCTGCCCAGGCTGCGCGCGGCGCCGCCCGGCGCCCGGATCGTCACCGTCTCCAGCGGCTTCCACGCCCTCGCCGACGTGGACCTCGAAGCGCTCGCGGCCCTCGACACCGGCGGCGCGGACGGGTACCGCCGCTGGATCGCCTACGGCCGCTCCAAGACGGCCAACCTCCTCTTCACCCACGAACTCTCCCGGCGGTTCGCCGCAGCGGGCTCCACCATCACCGCGGCCGCGGCCCACCCCGGCTACGCCTCCAGCAACCTGCACGCAGGAGCGGCCCGCCTGGAGGGCCCCGGCCTCACCTCGCGGATCGCGGCCGCCGGCAATGCCTTCCTTGCCCAGCCCGCAGCCAAGGGCGCCCTCCCCACCCTCTACGCGGCCACCGCCCCCGGAGTCGGCCCGGACGAGTTCATCGGCCCCCGCTTCGGCTGGCGCGGCGCCCCGGTACGCTCCTGGCGGGCCGGGCGAACCCTGGACGACACCGCGGCCGAACGCCTGTGGAAGGCCTCGGAATCCCTCACGGGTGTCTCGTACGCCTCACTGCCACGCTGAGGGCGGGGGACAAGCCCCCGGGCAGGACCTGAGAAGGGCCTGCAGGTGTGGGCCGGATCAGACCGCCACCGCCGCGCCGAGGGGGGCCGGCGCGGTCTGCGTCATGCGCGCCCGGTGCGCCTGACGGCGGGCCGCGTGCACGCTCCTCCGGGCCAGGCAGAGCTCGCCGGCGGGAACGTGGCAGGTGGGGCACGACTCGGCGTACGCGCCGTGCCGGAAGCGCCGGTGCGTCTCGTAGGCCGCATCCAGCATTGCGTCGAGCGCCGAGTGCGGGAGGACGCCGGGCAGGCGGGCGGCGGCCTGCGACGGACGGTGACGGGCGGTCAGGGCCGGGGCGGTGCTCACGGGCGGGCCTTTCCTTGTGCGGCGGGGACGCGCGGCGTAGGTCCTCACGCGCCCTACGCCGAACGGCGGTTCCTGTCACGTTCCCGCGTTTGCGCAGTTCAGACGTACTCCCTGGGATTGTCTTCTGTCCGGATGCGTCACGGCCGCCCCGTGGTGCCGGGACCGGACGAGACGGGACGGGACGCACGGCCCCCGGAGGGGTTGTCAGCCGGTGGGCGGACCCTTCCGGCGTCGGGTGCGGCCGGTAAGGTCGTGGGCCGTTGGCCCCAGGAGTCGGGCCGTTGGCCCGGGGTCGGGCCCATTGGCCCCAGGGGGCCACGTGATACACGGGGGGTCGTGACACATGCCCACGCCTGAGCAGATCTGGGAGGACGCCGATCCGGTCGCGCGTCGGCTCGCCGGAGTGGCTCTCAACCCGTCCTCGCCGCAGGACGTCCTGCTGCGGCTGCTCGCCGACGGCCCGCCGGCCGTACACATGGTGCTGTGCCGGGACCGGACACTGCCCGCCGCCGTGGTCCGCGCCGTGCTCCGGCACCCCGACCCCCGCACCCGCGCGTTCTTCGTCCGCAACCCGCACGTCGATCCCGCCGACCGGGCCCGGCTCGTCGACGACCCCGAGTGGTTCGTCCGGGCCCATCTCGCCGACGGGCCCCGGATGCCCGTCGGCGACCTGCCGAGGCCGCTGCCCGACGCGACCGTCGTGCACATGATCCGTACCTATGATGCCGACCTCCTCGGCGGCACCTTCGACCAGCAGATCTCCCCGGGGCTGCTGCGGGCCATGCCCACCCACCCGGTCGCCAAGGTCCGCTGCCGGGGCGTCGGCAAGTGGAGCCGGCTGCCCGCCGACACCCGGGCCGCCCTGCTGGCGGACGCCGACGAGGAGGTACGGGAGCAGGCACGACGGCGCGCCCTGTCCGAGGACTCGGCGCGCATCGAGCACGAACTGCCCGACCGCCTGTGCCATGCACGCTGGGACATCCTGATGTACCGGGGCCTCGGCAGGGCTGCCGTGGAGGGCGTCCTCAACGCCCCGCTCGCCGAGGGGGAGCGGGCGGCGGTCGCCGGCAACCCCAGCCTGCCCTCCGACCTGGTGGTCCTCCTGTCCACCGACCCGGACCCGGCGGTGCGCGAGGCCGTCGCCGGCCGAGCGGACCTCGGACCTGCGGACCTGGTGGTCCTCCTGTCCACCGACCCGGACCCGGCGGTGCGCGAGGCCGTCGCCCGCCGCGTGGACCTCGGACCTGCAGAGCGCCGCGCGCTCGCCGTGGATCCCGACCCGGAGGTCCGGCTGGCCCTGTCCCTGCACCCCGCGCTGACCGAAGCGGAACGGGCCGGGATCGACTACGAGGTCCCCGTCGAGGACAGCTTCCCCGTCCTTTGCGCCCTCCGCTGGCCCCGGGACCCCCAGGACGTGCGCCGGTACGCGGACTCCGGCCATCCGCTGCTGCGCCGCAGGGCCGCCACGGAGCGCCTCCTGCCCGCCGACCTCGTGGAACGCCTGGCCGACGACGATGATCTCGGCGTACGCGTCCTGCTGGCCCAGCACCACCCGGACGCCCCGGCCCGGCTGCTGCTGCGCAGCTTCCTGGAGTACGAGGGCCCCGAGCGGGCGCGCCTGACCACCCGGCCGAACTTCCCCACCGCGGGGCTGGCCGCCTTCGCCGACCACGACGACCCCCAGGTACGGGCGCTGGTCGCCCGCGATCCCCGGGCCGCGCCGGAGACCGTGGAGCGGCTCACCCGGGACCCGCACCCCGCCGTACGAGCCGCGCTGGCACGCCACCCGAACCTTCCGCGGCCCCGGCTGACGGAACTCCTCGACGACGAGGAACTGTCCCACGCCGCCGCCGCGAACCCGGCCTGGGAGGGCGAGGCGCTGCGGCGGATGGCAACGCCGGGGCGGTAGCGGTGGCGGTGGTGGTCGCGGTGGAAGCGGCGGTGGCGGCGGTGGCGGTCGCGGTGGAAGCGGCGGTGGCGGCGGTGGCGGCGGTGGCGGGACCGACCCTGAAGCCGACCTTGAGGCCGCCCCGTGGCCGCCCGGGTGGGCGCCCCGTAGTGAGCCCGTCCGCCCCCGTCCGCCCCCGGGTGCCTCCGTCCGCCCCGGCCGGGACCTGACCGGGGCGGTGGGCGGGCCGGACACTCGGCGGCATGGAAGACGACGATAAGGACAACCACTTACCGCCTCATGAGCACGCCGTGGTCCTCGGGGCGGGGCTGGCCGGACTGCTCGCGGCGCGGGTGCTCGCGGACCGGTTCGCCCGGGTGACCCTGGTCGAGCGGGACGAGCTCTCCGACGCAGGACCGGTGTTCAGGCCCGGAGTACCGCAGTCCCGGCACGTCCACGTGCTGTGGTCGAAGGGCGTGGGGCTGCTGGAGGAGATGCTCCCCGGGGTCACCGGGGAGCTGCTCGGGGCCGGTGCAGCCCTGTTGGAGTCGCCGGGCGACTTCCTCTGGCTGAGCCCGGCCGACTGGTTCCGGGAGGTCCCCGGGACCGAGGTGCTGCTGGCCGGCCGCGAGGTGATCGACTTCACCGTCCGCACGGAGGTGCTGCGCCACCCCCGGATCCGGCTGCGGGCCGGGACCGCGGCCGCCGGGCTCGTCGGCACGGCGGACGGGCGGGCGGTCACCGGGGTGCGGCTGCGCGACGGGGAGTGCCTCGCCGCGGGCTTCGTCGTCGACGCGACGGGGCGCACCTCCAAGGCCCCCGCCTGGCTGGCGGCTCTCGGCTTCCCCGCACCGGAGGTCACCCGGTACGACGCCCGGCTCGGCTACGCCAGCCGCTACTTCGCCATCCCGCCGGACGCGGCGCGGCGCTGGCACGGGGTGTACGTCCAGAGCCGTCCGGACGGGCCGCGCGGGGGTGTGCTCGTACCGGTGGACCGCAGCCGGTGGCTGGTGACCCTGATCGGCAACGGCGAGCACGCCCCGAGCACGGCCGACGAGGACTTCCTCGGCTTCGCCCGCAGCCTGCGCAGCCCGGCGCTGCACGACGCCGTCCGGGGGGCGGAGCCGCTCTCCGCGGTCGCCGGGTTCCGCTCCACCGCGAACGAATGGCTGCACTACGAGCGCCTGGAGCGCTGGCCCGAGGGCTTCGTGGTGCTGGGCGACGCGGCCTGCCGCTTCAACCCGGTGTACGGGCACGGGATGACGGTCGCCGCCCTGGCGGCGGACGCCCTGCGCAAGGAGCTGCGCGGCCTGGACACGGGCGGCGTGCCGGCGGCTGCGCGGCGCATCCAGCGCCGGACGGTGCTGCAGGCCCGGACGGCCTGGCAGATCGCCACCAGCGAGGACCTGCGGTACGCGCAGACCGAGGGCCCGCCGCCGGACCGGGCCACCCGCGTCCTCCAGCGCTACATGTCACGGGTCATGGTGGGCGCCAACGCCGACCCGGCCGTCTCCCGCCGTTTCTTCGGGGTGCTGTCCCTGTCGGCTCCGCCGAGCACCCTGCTCGCCCCGGCCACGGCCCTGCGCGTGCTGTCCACGTGGCGTCTGCCGTCCACCCCGTCCGCCGCCGCCTACCCACCCCACCACGGCCCGCCCACCGCCGCCGCCGACAGGACCTGAACCCACTGTCAGGCCCACCCCTTCGGGAAGACCGGCCGTTCGTGCGTGCCGCGGGATCAGCCCGCCGGGGTGCTGCCCCGGGTGGCGCGTCCGTACAGGGACCGGATGCCCTCGTCGAAGTAGACGCTGTACGAGGTCTCGTCGTCGCCGCCCCCGTCGCGGCCGCCGATCACGCCGATCAGGACATGGCCGTCGGTGAGCACCGGGCCGCCGCTGGTGCCGTTGGGCACGTCCGCGCAGTCCAGGCGCAGCTGCGTCGGTCCTGCGGGGCGGGCGGTGGTCCGGCAGTCCAGCGGCTGCTCCTGCCCGTTCGGGTAGCCCATGAGCCGGGCGGGCGCCGGCAGTTCGGCGCTGAAGAGGATCGTGGCGGAACCGGTGACGTCCTCCAGCCGCTGCCCGGGGTGCCCGGGCCGGCGCATCCGGAGGAAGGCCACGTCGTGGTCGGGGTCCTGGTCCTCTGCCCAGCGCGGGTCCAGGTCGATCCGGGTGGGCACCCAGACCCCGTACGGGGCCATGCCGTCGTGGTAGCCCGGGGCGAAGGCGAGGTTGGTGCGGAAGCCGCCGCGGTACACGCAGTGCGCGGCCGTCACGACGAGGTCGCCGCCGGGGGAGTGCACCACGCCGCCCGAGCAGTGGTGGTCGTCGTCCCCGTCGGCCCCGGGGGAGAAGAGGGCGCCGATCGCGGGCTCGGCCGGTGCGGGGCGGGCCTCCAGCGGCTCGGAGGGCTGCCATCCGGCGGTCCGCCAGTGCGCCGGCGCGTCCCCACCGAAGGCCTGGGTGTCCATGGGCGGCTCCGGGGCCTCCCGGGCGATGCCGTCGAGCACGGCGGACGCCGTCCGGTCGGCCCGCTCGGGGTCCTGCTGGTAGGTGCCCTGCGCCGCGTCCCCGTCGGCCCGCAGGGCCGTGATGTCCCGCATCTCCCAGGCGAACCGGGCCCCCACGACGAGGAGCGCTCCGAGGACGCCGGCGAACAGGGCGAGCCCCACGGTCCTCCCGCGAACCTTCCTGAACATCCTGCGCTCCCACCCCACTGCTGCACCCGGACCGATGCTTCCGACCCTTGTTCGATGGCCGAGCGGCAGCGGGGGTTGCCCCGGAGGGACGTGTCCGTGCTCACATCCCGGAACCCGTTGCCGATGGAGTTGCGGCCGTCGAAGCTTCCGCCAGGTGTGCGCGTCCCCCGGCGCAGAACTGGGCGAACTTCCTTCCGCCGGTGCCAGCAGCAGCCATGTACCGGTTCACGCAGCCGGTGGAGCGCGTGGCTACAGTGCGACCGACATCAGAACGCCAGATGAAGGGCAAGCTCCTTGACCAGTCGCGCTCCAAGGTTCGTGGGTCTGCTCCTGGCCGGTGCTGGATTGTGCGTGGCGGCAGTTGCCTCCCTCGCGGACGGCGGTGAAGGAGGCCCGCCCCTGGGGACTGCGGACGTCGTGGGGTCGTGGTCGGCCGTCGCCGGAGGAGGTATGACGGTCCGTGCCGACGGATCTGCGGAATTGGAGCTGCTGGCGGAGCCGACGGCGCGGTGCGGGCTGTCCAACGACTTCTACAGCGGGCCGGCGACATGGGTGTTCGACACCTTTCCCGACGAGTCGCCCGGTATCAGGTTCGACTTCTCAGGTCCTGAAACCGGCGACTCATGCAAGATCTACCTCATGGTATTCACCGACGAGGACGGCACCAGGGGATACCTCCAGCACAACGCTGCCGTGCGCTACGTACGTTCGGCCGTGCCTGCCGGCTGACCGGCACCCCCTCTCTGCATCCGCGAGACGCTCGGTGGCGTTCTTGCGAGCTGTTCGCCAGCAGGGGTGCGGGGTGTCCTGGTGAAGTCCTCCGCCCCGCCTGTGGCTTCACCCGGCGGGTGTGCGCAGGGCCACCGCACCGCAGTGTCCGTCCGGGACCAGGACGTCCGTCAGGGTCCAGCCCGGGACGGGGGCCGGGAGGGGGCCCGAACCCACGTAGTCCGCGGCCGGGTTCTCCGACAGCCCGACTCCCAGGCCCTTCAGGTACGCCTCCTTGCGGGTCCACACCCGGGTGAACGCGACGGGCCGCTCGCCGGCCGGCAGCAGTGCCAGCTCGGCCGCCTCCCGCGGGTGCAGGACGTCCGCGGTCTCCGCGATGGTCTGCGGCAGCACGATCTCCTCGACGTCGACGCCCACCGGGGCGGTCGCGAACGCCAGCAGGCTGATCCCGGTGCAGTGCGAGAGCGAGAAGTGCAGGGCGCCGCCCGGCAGTACGGGCCGCCCGTGCGGCTCGTCGCAGTGCGCGCAGGGCGCCCGTTCCACGACCACCTCGCGCGGGGCCGTACCCAGGTACGCGCCCAGCAGCCGGCGCAGCGCCACGTGGGCGCAGACGTACGCGTCCCGGTCGGCGGCCCGGACGAATTCGGCGGCCCGGGCGAGCTCCTGGGCGTCCAGGGTGCCCGGGGCGTGCCGGGCCGCCTGGGCCCGGTACTCGGTGGTGTCCACGAGCCACAGCTGCGGGCTCGCGGCGACGAGGGCCGCGCCGGCCGGCTCGGGGCCGGACAGCCGCTCGGGTACCAGGAGCGGGTGACCGGCCCGCGCCGTGGCGGGTGGGCCGAGGGTGGGTGTCGCGAGCGTCATGGGGGCCTCCTCACACGGTGACGGGGACGGGGAGCTCCACCGGCGCCGGCTCCTCGGCCTTGGCCGGCTGGCGCAGGGCCAGTACGGCCGCCACCGGCGAGACGAAGGCGATGGCACCGCACAGCAGCCAGGTGGTCTGCACGCCGAGGACCAGGGACAGGGAGCTGAACACGGCGATCGAGATCGGCGCGGTGCCGATGCCGGCGAGGGAGAGCGTGGACATGGCCGCGCCCATCCGGTCCTCGGGCGCCGACTGCTGGTACAGAGTGACGATGGCGGGCCCGTTGAGCCCCGACAGCAGGCCCACCCCGGCGGCGACGGCGGTCAGAGAGGCCACCGAGGGCATCAGGGCCATCACGAGGATGCCGGCGGCCAGGCCGGCCCCGGTCACCACGAGCCGTACGAACATGGGGATCCGGTGGGCCAGTGCGGCGCCCACCGCGCTGGAGCCGAGCGCGCCCACGCTGAACGCGGCCAGGACCACGCCCACCGCGCCGACCCCCCAGCCCCGTTCGGAGACCAGAAGCGGCAGGGCGACCTCGGCGGGCCAGCTGAACGCCATGTCCAGGCACAGGGCGGCGATGAACATCCAGCGGAGCCGGGGGTGGCGGGCCAGCAGGCGGAAGCCGTCACCGGACCGCTTGACCAGGGACACGCCGGGCTCGGGCTCCGGACGGACGAACCCGTGGGTGACGTGCAGCAGGCAGCCCAGCCAGATCGCGCCGGTGACCGCGCCGACCAGCATGGCCAGCCACAGTTCCCCGACGGTGATCAGGAAGGCCCCGGCGGGGGCGCCGAGGATGGGGGCGACGCGCAGCACCATCGCGTACAGGGAGTTGGCGCGGGCCAGTTGGTCGCCGCGGGCGAACATGGGGAGCAGGACTCCGGAGGCCGGCCCGGCCAGGCCCAGGAGGATGCCCTCGACCAGCGCGATCAGCACCAGCGGCCACAGTTGCTGGGTGGTGGCGGTGACCACGGCTCCGCCCGCGAGGAGGACCACCCGGGCGGTGGTGGTGCGCAGCAGGACGAAGCGCGGGCCGAGGGTGTCGGCCACGGCACCGCCGAAGATCAGCATCAGGGCGCGGGGGACCGTCGCGGCGAGCATCAGCAGGGTCACCGCGCCGGTGCCGCCGATCTGGACCGCGGTCCAGTTCATGGCGATGAGCAGGGCGAAGCTGCCGAGCTGGACGGCGGCCTGGCCGCCGACCAGGGAACTGACCCGGCCCCACTGGACCTGGTCCGGTGCCTTCGGCTGGGCGGGTGCAGTGGGTTGGGGGGTGTCCATGGGGCACCTGGTTTCTGTGAGTCGTGTGCGAAGAAGGAGGTGGGTGGGGAGGGGCGCAGGCCTCGGTGGCCGGTTCAGGCCCGGTACGGGTCAGCCGGCCGTGGCCGGGCCGCCAGTGCCGCGGCCACGGCCCGCCGGGCGGCGCGGACGAGGTCGCGGGCCCGCGGCGCCGGCCCGGGCGCGTCCAGCCGGAGGTGGCCGCCGAGGTGGCCGAAACCGGCCTGGGCCAGGGCCCGGTGGGCAGCGGCCGCGGCGGGGCCGGCGCCCCGCGTCTGGGTCACGGTGACCCCGGGGGTGTCCGCGAGGTGGAACCGGGCCCGTACCGGGCGGGGAACCGGGCCCGCGGGTCCGCGGCCGCCTTCCCGGCCCGCCGGCCCGCTGCCGCGACCGCTGCCACGGCCGCCGTCCCGGCCAACCGGCCTTCGGCCGGACCCCCCGCGCCGCCCGGGCCGCTCGCCCCCGCCGGGCCACTCGCGGCCGCCGGACCCGTTGCGCCGCCCGGGCCACTCACCCCCGCCGGACCCGTCACGCTGCCCGGACCCGTCGCGCTGCCCGGACCCCCCGCGCCGCCCGGGCCACTCACCCCCGCCGAGCCACTCGCGCCCGCCGGGCCTCCCGCGTTGGCCGGCCCGTACCGCGTCGGGAACGGGTCCCGCGGCGGGGCGCCGGGCGGGGGACCCGTCCCGGCCGGCCGGTCCGCCATCGCCGCCCGTCGGGGGCGTCATGCGCGGCCGCCGACCGGGACGGCCTGCGCCGGGGCAGGGGTGTCGGGGGACCACAGGTCCTGCCGGTCCAGGTCGGCCGCGCGGTACTTGCCCAGCGCGCTGACCAGGAGCCGGGTTTCCAGTGCCAGGGCCTCCACCAGCCGTACCAGGCCCTCCTGCGGGTCCTCGTCGACGGCGAGCAGCGCGGCCCGCCCCAGTCCCACCGCCGTGGCGCCCAGCGCCAGGGCCCGGACGGCCCGGCCGCCTTCCCAGATCCGGCCGGTGGCGAGGAGGTCCCCGCCGGGGCGGCCGATCCGGTGCAGGCACTCGCCCAGCGGCAGCCCTACCTGGTCGAGGAAGACCCGCGGGGCCCAGCCGGTGCCGCCCTCCGCGCCGTCCACGGTGACGGCGTCGGCGCCGGCCGCCCAGGCCGTGGCGGCGGCGTGCGCGATGTCCCGGCCGGGGTGGAACTTCACCCAGGTCCGGGCGAGCGGGAAGTTGTTCCGCATGAAACGCAGCTGCTGCCGCACGATCTCCTCGGTGAAGGTGCCGGGCGTGGCGCACCGCAGCCGCCGGCCGGGGTCGCCCAGCAGCTCCCGTACGGCGAACTGCCCGCCGAGGCGCTGGGCTTCGGCCGTGTCCACGACCGTCATCCCGCCGAGCCCGGGCTTGGCGCCCTGGCCCACCTTCAGCTCGAAGCCGAGCCGTCCGGAGTCGCGCAGGGCGCGGGTGCCGGGATCGCTGTAGAGCAGGTTCCACACCTCGGAGTCGGCGTCCTCGGTGGACTGCTGCACCACGACACCGCCGGCGCCCTCCGCGACCGCTTCCGCGTACGCCCCCACCCGCGCCAGCAGCGCCGAACGGGCGCCGTCGTCGGCGCGCCGGTAGCCGTGGACCGGCACCATGTTCTCGCCGACCACCATGGGGATGCCGAGCCGGGCGGCCTGCCGTGCGGCGGCCGTGCCGAGATCGCCGTTGCCCGCGCGGGTGGAGCCGAACGCCGAGAGATAGAAGGGGAGTTCGGCGTGGAAGCCGCCCACCGCGGTGCGCAGGTCCACGTCCTCGTACGAGGGTTCGCGGCCCAGCTCGATCAGCTTCTCCAGCCGGCGCGGCATGAACACCGGCGGCGCGATCCGCAGTGCGTCCAGGCCGTCGGGTGCCTGCGTCACCGCATGAAGGTCCGGCCCGGCCCCGTACAGCTGCGTGCCGTAGCCGTCCGCCGCCGGGAACACCTCGGCGGTCCCCGCCCGGGCCCGGGCCCGTACGGCCTGCTCCGGGAAGCCGGCTGCCCGCAGTCCCTGCGCCGCGTCCGATCCGGTCGCCCCGCTCACGGCGCGATCACCCCCGGCAGCTTCGGGTAGGCGCTGACCTGCCACAGGGCGTCCAGCCCGGTCAGGAAGCGGACGAGGCGCTGCAGGCCCATCCCGAAGCCCGCGCTGGCCTCGATGCCCTCGCGGGCCAGGTCCAGGTACCAGGCGTACTTCGCGGGGTTCTCCCCGCTCTCCCGCATCCGGGTGACGATCGTCGCGTAGTCGGACTCCCGCTCGCTGCCGCTGACCAGCTCCCCGTAACCGCCGTGCGCGATCAGGTCGAAGTTGCGCAGCACGCCGGGGCGTTCGGGGTCCTCCCGGTCGTAGAACCCGCGGGAGCCCTTGGGGTAGTCGTTGATGAAGAACGGCCGGTCGGACTCCAGGGAGAGCACCTTCTCGCCCTCCCAGTCGATCTCGGCGTCCGGGCTCTGCGGGTGCCCGTGCCCCAGCAGGCGCGCCACCGCCTCCCCGTGGGTGCAGGCGTCGAACTTGCCGGACCGCAGCTCCGCGAAGTCCAGTTCCTCCCGGCCCAGTTCGCGCAGCACCTCCGGGACCGCCGTCCACACGTGCTCCACCACGTGCGTCAGCAGTCCGGCGGCGATCTCCTGGACGTCTCGGCGGGACGCCCCGGCCATCTCCACGTCGATCTGGTGGAACTCCACCAGGTGCCGTCCCGTGGACGCCGTCTCCGGGGGTTCGACCCGGACGTTCGGTGCGATGTAGAACAGCCGCGGGAAGCCCTTCAGTGAGGCCTGCTTGTAGAGGATGGCGCTGGTCATGAGCTTGTACGGCTGGCCGTAGTAGTCGACGTCCAGCGCCTTCGCGCCGCGCCCGCCCGGGTCCGTGACCGGTCCGACCAGCGGCGGCAGCAGCTCCACGAAGCCCTCGCCGCGCAGGAACTCCCGCGCGCCGTACAGGGCTTCCTGCTGCACCAGCATCGCGGACCGCAGCTGTGGCGAGCGCAGGTGCGCGCCCAGCGGGGGAGGGGTGTGGATGTCCATGTCGGCTCCTGTGGGTGTCGGTGTGGGGTGGTCGAAGCTCTGTGCGGGCACGCGGAGGGGTGGCCGTGCGGGTGCGGGGCCGCCCGGGCGCCCGCGCCCGCTCACTCGTCCGGCCCCGGCGCGTCGTAGCGCCGGGCCAGTCCGTGCAGGGCCTCCAGCAGGCCGTCCGAGGTCATGGCGCGCCGCCCGCCCGGGGTGGTGTGCGCGGCCGCCGGCATCGCGCCCACCTGCGACCAGCGCAGCCGTCCGCCCGCGTCCACGAAGCTGCGCGAACGGCCGGCGTTGTCCGGGTGGAGGCAGTACGGGACGTCCAGTACGCCCCGCGCGAAGGCGGCGCGCAGGGCCCGCCCGAGGTCCTCCCCGAGGTCCAGGACGGCCTCCACGAAGGCCCGCGCCTCGGCGTACACCTCGCTGTCGGCCGGGTCCGGAGGTGCGGGCAGCCGCTCGGTCAGGGCCGCGGTGGCGGCCGCCGTCTCCAGGGCCCGGACGTTCTCCGGCACGGTCGGGATCCGGTGCGCCTCCGCGGCGGTCTTCACGATCAGCCGCTGCGCCCCGGCGCCCACCGCCAGCCGCGCCGAGGCCTCCAGCAGCCGGGTCGCGCCCCGCGTGGTGGCGGGGAAGACCCCCATGTACGTGTAGAGGACGACGTGCCGGTCCACGGTGGGCGGCAGGAACTCCTCGGCGAGTCGGCGCAGCGCCCGTACCGCCTCGGTGTCCTGCTGGGGGTCGGTCTGCTGGGCGTAGCTGAGGGAGACGCTGCGGATGCCGTGCTGGGCGAAGAACATCCCCTCCAGCAGGCTGAGTGCCACCAGCAGCCCGGGCGGGCAGAGCTGGCCGAGCAGGCAGCCGCCGAAGCTTTCCAGGTGGGGCACCCGGGGCGGCGGTGCCAGCGCGGAGAGCAGTTCGCAGCAGCGGGCCCAGTTGTCGACCGACTCGGCGAGCGGGGTGCGGCCGTAGGGCAGGCAGTACGAGACCGGCCCGCCTTCGGTGGCGTCGAGCCCGGCGGCGGTCAGCGCCCGGACGATGGCCTCGGGCCGGGAGGAGCCGTGCCGGACCTGTACGGGGAACCGGTCGTCGAGGACCCCGTCCAGCAGCCGACGGGTCCGCGCGGCGGAATGGGTGGCGATGGGGTAGCCGTTGAGCGGGGCGCCCTCGGCGAGCGCGGCGCGGGCGGCGGCGTGGGCGCCGACCCGGGTGTAGCTGTCGATGGTGAGGGTGCCGGCGGTGGTGGCGACGGCGGACTTGGTGCACTCCAACCCGGCCCGCATCCGGCGCGGATCGCTGAAGCCCATGCGGGGCTGGACGACGAGCTGTCCGGCCGCCGCGGCGCGGGCGACGAAGCTGCCGAAGGAGGGGGCGGCCCCCTGCTGCGCCGTGGCGGCGGCCGGCGGGCGCAGTGCGGTGGCGGTCATGCGACGGCCCGCGTGTCGGCCGCGGAGAACGAGCCCAGGAAGGCGCGGAAGGCGCCCACGTCACCGCCGTCGAAGACGGCGTCGCAGCCGGCGTCGAGGAGGCGGCCGCGTTGCTCCGGGTCGGCGGCGCCGGCGACGCCGAGCTTGCCGCCGATGACGACCCGGCCGGTGAAGCCCGCCCGGCGCAGCGCGCGGACCGCGCTCAACCCGTCCCGGTAGCCGTGCCCGTTGACACTGCTGATGACCACGAGAGCGGGCTCGTCCGCCGCACACACGGCGGTCAGCAGCTCGTCCGCCACACAGGGCCCCAGGTTGTGGACCGGGTGCCCGAGCTCCTCCAGCAGGAGCTGGAGGTAGACGAGATTCCAGGTGTGGGAATCCGATTCCGTGCCGGTGAGCAGGATGTTCACATTCCGTCGTCGCATACGCCGAATATAGAAAACCCCGAGGCCGCCGAGGGGAAGTTGGAGCGGCAGTATGGAGGAATTCGACGGCGTGACCCGGACCATCGAAAAAGCCGTGCCCCGCGGGTGCGGGGCACGGCTTCACAGGTGCTTGCCGGAAATTCAGGCGTACTGGGCGACCAGGCTCTTGGGGCGGATGTCCGTCCAGTTCTGCTCCACATAGGCCAGTGCGTCGGCCCGGCTGCCGGCCCCCCACACCGCGTCCCAGCCTGCGGGAACCGTGGCGAAGACGGGCCACAGGGCGTGCTGGCCCTCGGCGTTCACCACGACGTGGAAGGTGCCCTCGGTGTCATCGAAAGGATTGGTCATGACAGACTCCTCAATTTCTCGGAAAGGATACGGCCGATCAGTGCGAGGGGTTCCGGCTCACCCATTCTGGTGTGCGGGACCCCGATGACGTGATTCTCCACACGGCCCTCGACGTAGGGAATCCAGTGCTGTGCGAGAGTGTTCTCCGTCTCCCCGTCCTCGATGGCCGCCAGGAACAGCATGTCGGTGGCGACGCGGCGCGGGGCGTACAGGTTCATGATTTCGGCGTGGTTGATGGAGGCGCCGATGACGGAGCGGATCTCCCCGTCGGTGAAGGCGCCGAGCACCGGGTCCTTCAGGCGGACCAGGCCGATGAGGGCGTCCACGTCGAAGGGTGCGTCCGCCGGCTCGTCGGTGGCGTCCCCCACCAGCATGTCCCGTTTCTGCGCGGGGGTCATGCGGCGCCGCTGCGGCTCGGTGGGCAGCAGGTGGACGTCCATCATGCCCAGCAGCTCGGTGCGTTCCCCCAGCTCTGCGAGCCGCACGGCCAGCGCGTGGGCGACCGTGCCGCCGAAGGACCAGCCGAGGAACCGGTAGGGGCCGTGCGGCTGGACCTCGCGGATCAGCGGCAGGTAGTCCGCCACCATCTCCTCGACCGTCCCGGGCGAGTGGCCGAGCTCGCTCAGGGCCCGGGCCTGGATCGCGTACAGCGGCTGGTCCGGCCCCAGGTGCTGGGCCAGGCCCGCGTAGGGCCAGCCCACCCCGGTGCCGGGGTGGATGCAGAACAGCGGCCGCTGCGCGCCCCGGGGGTTGAGCGGGAGCACCACCCCCATCGGGTCGAAGCCGCTGGGCTCGTCGCCCAGCAGACCGGCCACCGTCGGTGTGCGGAACAGGTCCCGTACGCCGCGCTCCAGGCCCAGGACGCTGCGCATCCGGCTGACCAGGCGCACCCCGAGGAGCGAATGCCCGCCCAGGGCGAAGAAGTTGTCGTCGATGCCGATCCCCTCCACCCCGAGGACTTCGGCGAACAGCCCGCACAGGACCTCCTCCCGCGGGGTGCGGGCGGTGCGCCCCGCAGCGCGGACGGCGACGGCGGGCGCGGGCAGCGCCGCCCGGTCGGGCTTGCCGTTGACGGTCAGCGGGATGTCGTCCAGCAGCACCGCCGCCGAGGGCACCATGTGCTCGGGGAGTTCCTGCGCCGCCCACCGCAGCAGCGCGGCCTCGTCGAGGGTGTGGTCGGCGCGCGGGACGGCGTACGCCACCAGCCGCTTGCCGCCGGGCCCGTCCTCGAAGACCACGACGGCGATCCGGCCGACCCCCGGGTGGCGGGCCAGGGTCTCCTCGATCTCGCCGGGCTCGATCCGGAACCCGCGGAGCTTGACCTGGCCGTCGGCCCGGCCGATGAACCGCAGTTCACCCGCCGGGGTCCAGTGCACCAGGTCGCCGGTGCGGTACATCCGGCCGCCGTCCGCGGCGAACGGGTCGGCGACGAACCGTTCCGCGGTCAGCCCGGGCCGCCCCACGTATCCGCGGGCCACCTGCGTGCCGGCCAGGTACATCTCGCCGGCCACCCCGACCGGGACCGGGCGCAGCCGCTCGTCCAGGACGTGGACGCGGGTGTTGTCGAGGGCCGCGCCCAGGAAGACGCCGTCCACGACGCGCCGGTCGAGGGGGAAGCGCTGCTGGTGCGAGGCGAAGGTGGTCTCGGTCGGCCCGTACGAGTGCACCAGCACCGTGTCGGGGCAGTGGTCCAGGACCCGCTGCAGGGCGCTCGGCGAGGCGACGTCGCCGCCGGTCCACACCTCGTCGAGGAGCTTGAGGGTGTCCAGGCCCTCGTCGGCCATGATGTGGAAGAGGCCCATGGTGAAGTAGGCGGCGGTGACGCCGTAGGTGCGGACGGTGTGGTCGAGTTCGGCCACGTCCGTGCCGTCGCCGGGCGCGATGACGAGCCTGCCGCCGCCCAGCAGCGGCACCCACAGCTCGTACGTCGAGGCGTCGAAGCCGATCGCCGAATGGACCAGCATCCGGCGGTGGTTGGCGCGGTCCCAGCAGCGGTCCGTGACCAGCTCCACCACATTGCGGTGGGTGACGCCGACGCCCTTGGGGCGGCCCGTGGAGCCCGAGGTGAACATGACGTACATCAGTGCGTCCTCGCCCACCGCCACCCCCGGGTCGGTCTCCGGGTACCCGGGCGCCGGTGTGTCGACGGACAGCACCCGGGCGCCCGCGTCGAGCTGGCGGCGCACCGGCGCCGCACCGGCGTGCGCCTCCTGCGTGAGCAGGACCCGTGCCTGCACGTCCTCCATGACCATGGCCACGCGGGCGTCCGGCAGCCGCGGGTCCAGCGGGACGTACGCGGCCCCGCACTTGAGCACGGCCAGCGCCGCCACCAGCAGGTGGGGGCTGCGGTCCAGGAGCAGCCCCACCGCACCGTCCCGGACCACCCCGGCCTCCAGCAGCCGGTGCGCCAGGGCGTTGGCGCGGGCGTCCAGGTCCGCGTAGGTGAGGGTCTCCTCCTCGTACGAGAGCGCGATCCGGTCCGGGGTCCGCCGGGCCTGCTCCGCGAAGCGTTCGTGCACCAGCCCGCAGGCGGCCTGCGGCACCGAGGTGTCGTTGTACTGCGTGACCAGCCGGAACTCCTCCTCCGGCGACAGCAGCGGCAGGTCCCCGATCCGCAGCCGGGGGTCCTCGGCCACCGCCTCCAGGATGCGGGCCAGATGAGCGGCGAGCATCCGCGCCGTCGCGGCGTCGTAGAGGTCCGTCGCGTACTCCAGTACGCCGGCGAGCCCGCCCGGGCCGCCGTCCGCGGCCCGCAACTCCCGCAGCGACACCGTCAGGTCGAACTTGGTGAACCCGGAGGCCGCGCCGAGCGGGGTCCCGGCCAGGGCCGTGCCCGCGGGGGCCGGCGGCTCGTCCGGCTGGACCTGCACGATCGCCTGGACCAGGGGGTGGTGGGCGGTGGACCGCACCGGGTTCAGCTGCTCCACGACCAGGTCGAAGGGCAGGTCCTGGTGGGCGTAGGCCGCAAGGTCGGTGTCCCGGACCCGGTCCAGCAGTTCGGAGAACCGGGGGTCGCCGGAGGTGTCGCAGCGCAGCACGAGGGTGTTCACGAAGAAGCCCACGAGCTCGTCGAGCGCCTCGTCGTCCCGGCCGGCGACCACCGTGCCCAGCGGCAGGTCGGTGCCCGCGCCGTGCCGGGTCAGGGCGGCGGCGAGCGCGGCCTGGACCACCATGAACAGGGTCGCGCCGTGCTCGCGGGCCAGTGCCTCCAGCCGGGCGTGCGTCCTGGCGTCCAGCTCCAGCACGGTCGCCTCGCCGCGGTGCGAGGCTTCGGCGGGCCGGGTGCGGGCCGCGGTCAGCTCCAGGGCGGGCGGGGCGTCCGCCAGGGTGTCCTTCCAGTACGCGGCGTGCGCGGCGGCCGCGTCCCCGTCCAGGGCGGCCCGCTCCCACAGCGTGTAGTCCGTGTACTGCACCGGCAGGGGCGCCAGGGTGGGCGCCGAGCCCGCCAGCCGGGCCTCGTAGGCGGCGGCCAGGTCGCGGATCAGCGGCCCGGTGGACCAGCCGTCGGCGGCGATGTGGTGGACCAGCAGGACCAGCACCTGACCGGTGGGGCCGGCGCCGGGGCCGACGGGGTCGGCGGGGTCTGCGCCGTCGGCGCTTCCCGCGGCGACGGTGTCGATCAGCGCAGCACGCAGCGGGATGTCAGCCGCGAGGTCGAAGACGTGCCCGGCGGCCGCGTCGATCGCCGCCTCCAGCCCTTCCGGGGTGCTGGTGACCTGCTCCAGTACCGGCCTCGCCCCCGGCAGAACCCGCTGGTACGGCTGCCCGTCCACGGCCGGGTACACCGTCCGCAGCACCTCGTGTCGCGCGGCCACGTCCGCGAGCGCCTGCGCCAGCACGGCCGGCTCCAGCGGCCGCTCCAGCCGCAGGGCGAAGGGGATGGTGTAGGAGCGGCTCGGTCCCTCCAACTGGTCCACGAACCACAGCCGGCGCTGCGCGTACGACAGCGGGATCCGCTCGGGCCGCACCTGCTCGGGCACCTTCACCAGCGCGGGGCGTCCGGCCGGCGCGCTCTCCCGGACCAGCCGCACCGCCAGCTCGGCAGGGGTCGGGGCCAGGAACAGGTCCCGGATCCGCGCCTCGACGCCCAGCACGGCCCGGATCCGGTTGACCAGCCGCACCCCCATCATCGAATGCCCGCCGACCGAGAAGAAGTTGTCGTCCGGTTCCACCCGGTCCAGGCCGATGACCTCGGCGAAGAGCCCGCACAGCACCTCCTGGGCGGGGGCGGGCCCCCCGGCGGCGGCCGCCCCGGCCGACCGGGCCCGCTCCTGCTCCCGGCGGGCCGCCTCCTGGGAGGCCCGCAGCCCGGCGATCCGCAGGCCCTCCGCCTCCGTGAGCAGCGGGAGCGCGCCGGCGGGCGCGTACGGGTCCTGCGCGGCCCGGGCCAGCGCCCGCAGGAACAGGTCCAGCAGCAGCTGCGCCGTCTGCGCGTCGAACAGGTCCGCCGCGTACTGCCACCACACCTCCAAGGCACCGTCCGGACGCTGCACACAGGACACGTTGAGGTCGAACTTGGCTCCCTCCAGGCCGGGTTCGGCGAACCGGCCGGTGAGCGCGCCCCCGCCCAGCGAGAGGGCGGCGGCGCCGTCCTCCTCCTGCGCGGTCAGCATCACCTGGAAGAACGGGTTGACGGCCAGGGCCCGTTCCGGGGCGAGGTGCTCCACCAGCAGGTCGAAGGGGAGCTCCTGGTGCGCGTAGGCCGCCAGGTCCGCGTCCCGGGCCCGGTCCACCAGCTCCGCGTAGGGGGCGTCGCCGCTCGCGTCGGTGCGCAGCACCAGGGTGTTCACGAAGAAGCCCACGAGGGCGTCCAGGGCCTCGTCCCCGCGACCCGCGACCGGGGTCCCGATCGCCACGTCCGTACCGGCGCCCACGGCGGCCAGCGCCAGCGCCAGCGCGGGCTGCAGCACCATCAGCAGGCTCGCGCCGCGCTCCTCGGCCAGGGCGCCGAGCCGGCCGAGGGCCTGCGCGTCGAGCCGGGCCACGAGGGTCGCACCTTCCCCGGTGGGCTCCGCGGGCCGCAGCCGGTCGGCCGGCAGGTCCAGTACGGTCGGCATCCCGTCCAGGGCGGCCCGCCAGTGGTCCAGCAGCGCGGCCGGGTCGGCGAGCAGCTCCTGCTGCCACAGCGTGTAGTCGGCGTACTGCACCGGCAGCGGCTCCCAGCCGGGTGCGCCGCCCGCCAGCCGGGCCGCGTAGGCCTCCCCGAGGTCGTGCAGGAGCGGGGTGACCGACCAGCCGTCGGTGGCGATGTGGTGGGTCAGCAGCGCCAGGGTGGCGGAGCCGTCGCCGGGCAGGAACAGCCGGGCGCGGACCGGCAGGTGGCTGCCGAGGTCGAAGGTGCCCGCGCAGAACGCGGCCACCCGTCCCGCCACCTCCTGCGGGGCGCACTCCTGCACCACCAGCGGTAGCGGCGGCGCCGCCAGCACGTGCTGGTACGGCTCGGAGTCCACGGCCGGGTACACCGTCCGCAGCACCTCGTGGCGCTCCAGGACGTCGCCGAGCGCGCTCTCCAGGGCGGCCGTGTCGGGCACCGCGTCCAGGCGCACCACCACCGGCAGGTTGTAGGTGGCCGACGGCCCCTCCAGGCCCGCCAGGAACCACAGCCGCCGCTGCGCGAAGGACAGCGGGACCCGGTCCTCGGGGGGCAGCACCGGCCCGGCGAAGACGGCGTCGGCGTCCGGCGGGGTCCCGCCGCCCGCAGCCCGCAGCGAGGTGCGGTCGATCTTCCCCGAGGAGGTGCGCGGCAGCGGCTCCGTGCGCAGCACGACCGTGCCGGGGACGGCCGCGGCGGGCAGCTCGGCCCGGGCCAGCGCCCGCAGTTCCGCCGCGCCCACCCCGTCGTGCGCGACCACGAAGGCCACCAGCCGCTTGCCGCCGCCGGGGGTGTCCTGCGGGACGACGGCCGCCTCGCGGACCCCCGGGTGCGAGGTCAGCACCGACTCCACGGACGCCGGGTCCACCCGGTGCCCGTTGATCTTCACTTCGTCGTCGGCCCGCCCCTGGAAGCCGAGCTGTCCGTCGGGGCGCAGGGTCACCAGGTCGCCGGTGCGGTAGGCGCGCTCCCCGCCCAGCGAGGTGAAGCGGCGGCCGGTCAGTTCCGGCCGGCCCAGGTAGCCGTCGGCCAGCGCACCGCCCAGCAGCCACAGTTCCCCGTCGACCACCGCGGCCCGGACGCCCGGCAGCGGCGTCCCGATGGGGACCGGGCCGCCCTCGTACCCGGAGAGGTCGGCGACCGTGGCGACCACGGTCGCTTCCGTCGGCCCGTACGTGTTCAGCAGGCGCACCCCCGTCCCGTCCACGGAGCGCCGCCACTGCGCCACCCGCTCGGGCAGGGCCGCTTCCCCGCCGATGACCACCGTGCGCAGGGTCGGCGGGAGTTCGGCGACCCCGACGGCCAGGGCGTGGGCCAGCTCGTGCCAGTAGGCGGTGGGCAGGTCGAGCACCGTGATGCCGTGCTCCCCGCACCCGGCCAGCAGCCCCGGCACGTCCAGCATGTCCTCGTCGCGCAGGACGAGCACCGCGCCCGAGCAGAGGCTCAGGAAGACCTCCTCGACGCTGGCGTCGAAGTGCAGCGGTGCGAACTGCAGGACCCGGTCGGCGGAGGTGACCCCGTACCGCTCGCCCGCCCCGGCCGTGAAGTGTGCCAGCGCCCCGTGTCCGACGACCACGCCGTTCGGCGTGCCGGTCGACCCGGAGGTGTAGATGACGTAGGCGCAGTCCTCGGGGACCCCCGGCCCGGGGAGCACGAACTCCCCCTCGGCCGCCTCGACGGCGGTGCCCGCGCAGTCGGCGAGGATCGCGGCGTTGCGGGCGGGTGGCGCCGCGGGGTCCAGGGGCAGGTAGGCGGCACCGGCCCGCAGGGCGGCGAGCAGCCCCACCACGGCCTCGATCCCGCGCGGCCTGCTGACCGCGACCAGCCGGCCCGGCCCGGCCCCTTCCCGGGCGAGCTCGTCGGAGCGCAGGGCCACCGCCAGCGCGAGCTGCCCGTACGTCATCCGGCGCGCACCGTGCACCAGCGCGGTCCGCTCCGGCCCGGCGAGTACCTGGGCGTCGAACCGGTCGAGTACGTGCGGTGCCGGGCGGATCGCCGGGCCGCCGTCCAGGACGGCGGCGGCGGTGGGGGCGGTCGAGGGCATCGCGGGGCCTCCATGCGAGGGGACGGGGTGCGGAGCGGACTCCGTGGCTTCCACGCTAGGTACGCCCGGCGCCCCCGGAGGGCAGTCGCCCCGGCAGCTCCCGGCGCCCGTCCTGCCGCCTGCGACTGCCGCCCCCGCCGCCATGGCTGCACGGCCACGGCTGCCCGGCACGCCGGCCGCTCAGGAGCGGACCCGGGCGCCCCCGTGCGTGCGCCGCCGCAGGGCGGGGGCCGGGGCGGCCGGGGCGGCGGGAGCCGCCACCAGGAGGGCCGCCAGCTTCGCCGGCGTCGGGTGCCGGAACACCTCGCGGAGGGTCAGCTCCCGGCCCAGCTCCGCCCGCACCCGGTTGACCAGGCGCACCGCCAGCAGCGAATGCCCGCCGGACTTGAAGAAGTTGTCGTCCGGGCCGAGGCCCCCGCTGTCCAGCACCTCCGCGAACAGCCGCAGCACCGTCGCCGCCACACCGGCCTCCCGGTCCGCCCGCCCCGAACCCGCCGGATCCGGGGCGGGAACCGCCGCCGGGGCCGCCCGCGGCAGGCGCACCGTCGCGGGCACCGCGTACTCCGGGAGGCGCTCCGCCGCCCAGGCCTGCAGGTCGGCCTCCGTGACCGCGCCGCCCTGCACGTGCGCCGTCAGCCGGCCGTCGACCACCTCGGCCCGCGCCCGGGTCACCGCCGGATGGGCCGACAGGACCGCCGCCACGTGCTCCAGGTCGATCCGGTACCCGCCGGCCGACGGGCGCTCGCCCCGGACGTCGGCCGGGGCGGGCAGCTCCGAGACGCGGCGCCCCGGATCCGCCGAGAACAGCTCCAGGGCCGACACCAGCAGGGCCGCCAGCCGCTCGGCGCCCGCCGCCCCGTACAGGTCGGTGGCGTACTCCAGCACCCCCGCCAGCCCGCCGCCCGGGACCTCGGTCAGCGCGAACGTCAGGTCCGACTTGGCGGTGTGCGACCCGTGGGGGAGCTCCGCGCCGGCCAGCGGCCCGGACCCGTCGGCGGCCACGGCCGCCGGATTGACCTGGAGCATCACCTGGACCAGCGGATGGTGGGCGGAGGACCGGTGCGGGTTGAGGTGCTCCACCAGCCGGTCGAAGGGCAGGTCCTGATGGGCGTACGCGGCCAGGTCCGCCTCCCGCACCCGGTCCAGGAGCTCCCCGAAGGCCGGGTCCCCGGCCGTGTCCGTGCGCAGGACCAGGGTGTTGACGAAGAAGCCGACCAGTGTGGACAGCGCGTCGTCCGAGCGGCCCGCGACCGTGGTGCCCAGCGCGAGGTCGCTGCCCGCGCCGAGGCGGGTCAAGGACGCGGCGAGCGCCGCCTGCACCACCATGAACAGGGTGGCTCCGTGGGCGTGCGCGACCCGGGTCAGCCGCCGGTGGACGCCCGCGTCCACGGTGAAGGCGGTGACCGCGCCGCGCCCCGAGGGCTCCGCCGGACGGTGCCGGTCCGTCGGCAGGTCCGTCAGCGGGGCCAGCCCCGCCAACGCCTGCCGCCAGTGCTCCAGTTCGGCGTCCGCGTCGGCCAGCAGCGCCCGCTGCCACAGGGTGTGGTCCGCGTACTGCACGGGCAGCGGGGACCAGCCCGGCTCCCGGCCGGCGAGCCGCGCCGTGTACGCCGCCGCCAGGTCGGCGAGCAGCGGGCCCGTGGACCAGCCGTCCGCTGCGATGTGGTGCAGCAGCACCACCAGCGTCTGCGGCCCCTCACCGTCCGGAAGGAACAGCCAGGCCCGCAGCGGAAGGTCCCGGGCCAGGTCGAACACGTGCCCGGCGGCCTCGTCCACGGCCGCCGCCACGTCCGCGGGCCGCGCGAGCTCCAGCTGCGGCCGGGCCCCGGACAGCACCCGCTGGTACGGCTCGCCGTCGCAGCCCCCGTACACCGTCCGCAGCACCTCGTGCCGCTCGGCGACGTCCGCGAGGGCCGCGGCCAGCGCCGCCGGGTCCAGCGGCCGCTCAAGGCGCCGCACCAGAGCGATGTTGTACGCCGGGGACGGGCCCTCCAGCTGGTCCACGAACCACAGCCGGCGCTGCGCGTACGACAGCGGGATCCGCTCCGGCCGCTCCCCGGGCGGTACGGGCACCAGGGCGGGCCGGGTCACGGCCGCACCGCCGGGCTCGCCGAGCCGCCGGTGCAGGGCGGCCGGGGTCGGCGCCAGGAACAGGTCCCGGATCCCCGCCTCGACTCCGAGGACCGCCCGGATCCGGTTGACGAGCTTGCTGGCGAGCAGCGAATGGCCGCCGCTGCGGAAGAAGTTGGCGTCCACGGCCACGCTCTCGCGGCCCAGCAGCTCGGCGAAGAGCCCGCAGAGGATCTCCTCCCGCGGGGACGGCGCCGGTGCGGCGGAGCCCGCCGCCCGGCCCGCTGCCGCGGCGCGTTCCTGCTGCGCCGCCCGCTCCCGCTCCGCGGCCTCGGCGAGGGCGGCCCGCTTCGACGCCAGGACGTCCTGCTCCGCGGCGCGGACCAGCGCCAGCTCGCCCAGCCTGGCCTCCGGGGCGTCCGCGAACGCCTCCAGCGCCCGCACGTACACGTCGAGCAGCAGCCGCGCCGTGTCCGCGTCGAACAGGTCCTGCGCGTACTGCACCTGCACGTCCAGCCCGGCCGGAGCGCCGTCCCCGGCGCGGCGCTCCGCGCAGTGGAAGCTCAGGTCGAACTTGGCGGCGCCCAGGTCGGTGCTGCCCGCGCGGCCGGTGAGCCCGCCGAGGCGGAACCGGTCCTGCGCCGCCTCCTGCACGGTCAGCATCACCTGGAAGAAGGGGTGCTCGCCCAGCGCGCGGCCGGGCTCCGCCAGCTGTTCCACCAGCAGCGCGAACGGCAGGTCCTGGTGGTCGAAGGCGGCCAGGTCCGCGTCCCGGACCCGGTCGACGAACGCGCCGACGGCAGGATCGCCGGACAGGTCGGTGCGCAGCACCAGGGAGTTGACGAAGCAGCCCACCAGATCGTGCAGGTCCTGGTCGGAGCGGCCCGCGACCGGGGTGCCGATCGCCAGGTCGGTCCCCGCGCCGGCCGCCGACAGGGCCGCGGCCAGGGCGGCCCGGGCCACCATGAAGAAACTGGCCCGCCGGCCGCGCGCCAGCGCCACCAGACCCCGGTGCGCCTGCGCCCCCAACCGGGCCTGCTCGGCGCCGGCCCGCCCCGAGGGCTCGGTCGGACGCGGCCGGTCCGCGGGCAGCTCGGTCCGCGCCGGCATGCCGTCCAGGGCCGCCCGCCAGTGGTCCAGCAGCCCGGCCGGATCGGCCAGCAGCTCCTGCTGCCACAGCGCGTAGTCGGCGTACTGCACCGGCAGGGGCCGCCACTGCGGGGCGTGGCCCGCGCACCGGGCCGCGTACGCCTCGCCCAGGTCCCGCAGCAGCGGGGCGAGCGACCAGCCGTCGGTGGCGATGTGGTGGACCAGCAGGACCAGGACCGCGCCGTCGCCGCCCGGCAGCAGCAGCCGCGCCCGGAACGGCGGACGGGCGGCCAGGTCGAACGTCTCCCGGCCGAGGTCCGCGACGAGGTCCTCCAGCTCCCCGGGGGCGCACTCGGACACCTCCAGCAGACGCTCCGGCACGGGCACCACCTGCTGGTACGGCTCCCCGCCCGCCGACCCGTACACCGTCCGCAGCACCTCGTGCCGCTCCAGCACGTCGGCGAGCGCGGCCGCCAGGGCCGCCTGCTCCGGCACGGCGTCCAGGCGCAGCACCAGCGGGGCGTTGTAGGCGGCCGAAGGCCCCTCGATCCGTCCCACCAGCCACAGCGCCCGCTGCGCGGCGGACAGCGGGACCCGCTCCGGCCGGGCGCCCGGCGGCACGGCCGCCAGCGCGGGCCGGGCGGCCGCCGCGCCGCCGCTCTCCGCGAGGCGCCGGTGCAGGGCGGCCGGGGTCGGCGCCAGGAACAGGTCGCGGATGCCCAGTTCCAGGCCGAGGGAGCCGCGGACCCGGTTGACGAGCTTGCTGGCGAGCAGCGAATGGCCGCCGCTGCGGAAGAAGTTGGCGTCCGTGTCCACACCGTCGCGGCCCAGCACCTCCGCGAAGAGCCCGCACAGGATCTCCTCCCGGGGCGACAGCACGTCCCGCCGCACGGGCCCGGCCGCCGCGGGAGCCGGCGCCGGCGCGGCCCGCAGCCGCTCCCGCCGCCCGGCCAGGGCCTGCGCCTGTCCGGCGTCCAGCAGCGCCAGGTCCCCGACCCGCCGCTCGGGGCCCTCGGCGAAAGCCGTGAGGGCGCGCCCGTACACGTCCAGCAGCAGCCGGGCCGTGTCCTCGTCGAACAGGTCGGTGGCGTACTGCAGGGCGACGTCCAGGCCGTCCGGCCGGCCGTCCGCGGCGTGCCGCTGCGCGCAGTACCAGGTCAGGTCGAACTTGGCCGCGTCCAGGTCGACTTCGCCGAGCCGGCCGCGGATGCCGCCCAGGGACACCGGGCCGGCTGCGCCGCTTCCCGCGTCCACGGTCAGCATCACCTGGAAGAACGGGTGGTGGCCGAGGGTCCGTTCGGGGCTGAGGTGCTCCACCAGCAGGTCGAAGGGCAGTTCCGCGTGCTCGTACGCCGCCAGGTCGGCCTCCCGGACCCGGCGCAGCAGCTCCCCGGTGTCCGGGTCCCCCGACACGTCGGTGCGCAGGGCCAGGGAGTTGACGAAGAACCCGACCAGTTCGTACAGGTCCTCGTCGGGCCGGCCGGCGACCGGCGCGCCGATCACCACGTCCGGGCCGGCGCCGACGGCCGACAGGGCGGCCGCCAGAGCCGCGCGGGCCACCATGGTCAGGCTCGCCCGGTGGGTGCGGGCCAGGGCGAGGAGACCCCCGTGCACGGCCGCGTCCAGCCGGGTGGTCACCGTCGCCCCGCGCCCCGACGGCTCGGCGGGGCGCGGCCGGTCGGCCGGCAGGTCGATGGAGGCCGGCGCCCCGGCCAGGGCCTGCCGCCAGTGCTCCAGTTGCTCCCGGGCCAGGCTGTCCGGGTCGGCGGGGTCACCGAGGAGTTCTTGCTGCCACAGGCTGTAGTCCGTGTACTGCACGGGCAGCGGCTCCCACCCGGGGGCGCGGCCCGCCAGCCGGGCCTCGTACGCCCGGGACAGGTCGCGCAGCAGCGGGCCGGTGGACCAGCCGTCGGTGGCCACATGGTGGATCAGCAGGACCAGGACGGAGGTCCCGTCGCCGGGCAGCAGCAGCCGGGCGCGCAGCGGCGGTTCGACGCTGACGTCGATCGCCCGGCGGACGAACGCGGCGACGGCCGCCCCGACCTCGCCCGGCGCACACCGGACGGTACCGGGGCCGGGCACGGCGGACGCGTCCAGCACCTGCTGGTACGGCTCCCCGTCGGCGCCGGCCGCCAGCACGGTGCGCAGCACCTCGTGCCGCTCCACCACGTCCGCCAGGGCCGCAGCGAGCGCGGCGGCGTCGGGCTCCGCGTCGAGGTGCAGCACGACGGGGGCGTTGTACGTGGCGGACGGCCCCTGGAGGCGGCCCAGGAACCACAGCCGGCGCTGGGCGAACGACAACGGGATCACGGTCATGTCCTTAGCGGTCCTGGCTCGCGGTGGCGGCCACGAGCGTGTCGAGGTGGGCGGCGAGGTCGCGCAGGCGCGGGTTGGCGTACACGGCCTTCACCGGAAGGGAGACGCCCAGTTCGGCGCGGACCCGGGACACCAGCTTGATCGCGAGCAGCGAATGGCCGCCCAGCTTGAAGAAGTTGTCGTCCGGGCCGACCTGCGCGGCCCCGAGGACGGCCGCCCAGACACCTGCGATCAGCTGCTGCGAGGACGTCATGCCGGCCCCGGCGGTGCCGGCCGCGGACGGGGCGTCCGCCGGTTCGGCCGGGGCGGGCAGGGCCGCCCGGTCCAGCTTGCCGTTGGTGGTGGTCGGGAAGCGGTCGAGGGCGACGAAGGCGGCCGGGACCATGTAGCCGGGCAGCACCGCGCCGAGCCCGTCCCGCAGGTCGGCCGCCGTCGCCGGGCGGTCGCCGGCGGCCCGGTGGTAGGCCACCAGCCCGGGGGCCCCGTGCACGTCCTCGCGCAGCACGACGGCTGCCTCGGCGACGCCCGGCAGAGCGGTCAGCGCCGCTTCGATCTCGGGGAGTTCGATGCGGAACCCGCGCAGCTTCACCTGCCCGTCGGCCCGCCCCAGGTACTCCAGCCGGCCGTCCGGCAGCAGCCGCACCAGGTCGCCCGTCCGGTACATCCGGCCGCCGTGCAGCGGAGCGTCCCCGCCGAGGTCGGCGACGAACCGCTCCGCCGTCAGGCCCGGCCGGCGCCGGTAGCCGCGGCCCACCCGCGGGCCCGCCAGGTACAGCTCCCCGCTGCCCCCGGCCTGCACCGGGTGCAGCTTCTCGTCCAGGACCCGCATCCGCAGGCCGGGGAGGACCGCGCCGATGTGCGGGTCCTCGCCGGGGGAGACCCAGCCCGCGGTGGAGTCCACGGTGCACTCGGTGGGCCCGTACAGGTTCACCGTGCGCAGGACGCCCTGGGCGGCCCGCTCCCCGAGCCGGCGCCACAGCGCCGGGCTGACCGCCTCGCCGCCGATCAGCAGGGTCAGCGGCCGAGGGCCGCCGTCCGCCGTGAGCAGGTCCAGCAGCGGGTCGGCGTGCGAGGGGGTGATGTCCAGGTCCGTCAGGGCCTGCTCGTCGACGAGCCGGGCCAGCAGCGCCGGGTCCGCGCGGGTCTCGTCGTCGATCATCACGAGGGTGTCGCCGCGGCAGATCCGCACCCACTGCTGCACCGACGCGTCGAAGGACGGTGAGGCGTTCCAGCCCACCCGCCCGCCGTCGGTCACGGCAATGCCCGCTCCCTCCAGCTCGGCCAGCAGCGCCGAGGCGGCCGCCCGGCCGATCTCCACGCCCTTGGGGCGGCCGGTGGAGCCGGAGGTGTAGATGACGTACGCGAGGGCGTCCCCGGACACGGCCACGGGGGCGTACGCCTGCCCGTCCGTGCCCGGGCCGGCCAGCTGGGCCATGCTCAGGTGCGCCGTGCCCGGCGCGAGCGGCGCGGCTGCGGCGTCCGCGGTGACGACCAGGTCGGCGCCGGCGTCCTCGACGAGGTAGCGGCGCCGCTCGGCGGGCAGCTTCGGGTCGACGGGCAGGTAGGCGGCGCCCGCGGTGAGCGTTCCGATCAGCGCGGCGACCAGGTCGGCGCCGCGCGGCAGGCACAGGGCCACCACGCTTTCCGGTCCGATGCCGCGGGCGGCGAGCCGCTCGGCGATGCGCATGGCCTCGGCGCGCAGCGCACCGAAACTCAGCTCGCGGTCGGCCGCGACGACGGCGGTGCGGGCGGCGGGCACGAGGGCGAGGCGCGCCAGCAGGTCGGCGGGGGCGTCCGGGGCGGTACGGGTGCGGGGACGCTCGGGAAGGACAGCGGTCACGGTGGTCACTCCCCGGTGAAGACGGTGGTGGACGGCTGGGTCTGGGGGGCGCAGTCGGCCAGCGCGACCGGCTCGCCCATGGCGACGAGGATCTTCCGGTCGCCCTTGTAGGCCTCGCGGCCGTGCGCGCACAGGATGTTGTCGACGAGCATCAGGTCGCCCTCCTGCCAGGTCTCCCGTACGGTCACCCGGTCGTAGACGGCGTTGATCGCGTCGACCTCGGCGTCGGTCAGCCGGGTCCCGTCGCCCAGGTAGGTGTTGAAGGGCAGCCCGTCCTCCCCGTAGGTGTCCACCAGGACCTCGCGGATGTCGGGGTCCAGGGTGCGGCTGTTCCAGAAGGCGAAGTGGTTGAACCAGGTCTTCTCCCCGGTCACCGGATGCGTGACGATCGCCGACCGGCGCTGCCGGGTGATCATCGAGTCGTCCTCCTCGACCCACTCGTAGCCGACGGTGTTCTCCTCGCAGTACGCCTCGGCCACAGCCTTGTCCTCGGTCGCGAACGTCTTGTACCAGGGCAGCCCGGCCAGTTCCGAGTAGTTGCGCACGAGCAGCCAGCCGGCCCGCGCGAACCGCTCGACCAGCTCCGGCGGCAGCAGGCGCAGCGCCTCCCGCATGTCGCCGACGGTGGTGGCGCCGCCCTCGGCGGGAGCCGTCACGCAGCCGAAGAGCAGCACGCCGGGGAAGTCGAGGGTGTAGCTGTTCTCGTTGTGCAGCCGGATCGGCTGCACAGCCGGCAGGTCGGTGGAGGAGAACACGCCCTCGCCGAAGTCGGTGCGCGGGGTGGCCTTCTCCTTGTACCCGGCGCGCCGGACGATCAGGGCGTCGCGGGCCGCCGCGAAGGAGGCGGCGTCCTCGACGGGCAGCCCGCGCAGCAGGACGGCGCCGCTGCGGTGCAATTCGGCCTGGATGGCGGCGCGGTGCGCGGTCAGCCAGGCGACGGCCGTCTCCAGGTCGGCCCCGGCCGGGGTGGCGACGACGACGGGCTTGCCGGGCTCGCGGACCGGGCTGATCCCGGTCTCGGCGGGGGCCTCTGCGAACGTGGTCATGACAGTCCTCACAAGGAAGGCAGAAGGGAAGAAGGGCAGGAGCGGAGAAGGGGAGCGGAGACGCGAAGGGGAGGGCCGGCCGGAGGGTCAGGCCGCGGCGGCCGCCGTGCGGCTGCCGACCACCGGGTCCAGCAGGGCGAAGAACTCCGGCAGCTGCTGCTGGAAGTAGAAGTGCCCTCCCGGCAGGACGTACGAGGAGAACGGCGCGTCGGTGATCTGCGCCCAGCGGCCGAGCGAGGCCGCGGGGGCCACCGGGTCGGCGTCCCCGCCGATCACCGTGACCGGGCAGGACACCCGGGCCGCGGACTCGGCGCAGCAGTACACGTCGTCGATGGCGAAGTCCGCACGGATGGACGGCAGGATGATCTCGCGCAGCTCCGGCTCGTCGAGGATCCCGTCGTCGGTGCCGCCCCGCTCCTTGATCGCGGCGACCAGCTCGTCGTCGCTCAGCCGCTCCGGGTACACGGCGCACGGGTTGGCCAGGAACGGCGCCCGGCAGGCCGAGACCACCAGCGCCCGCGGCGCACGGCCGGCCGCCTCCAGGGCCCGTACCACCTCGAAGGCGACGAGCGAGCCCATGCTGTGGCCGAGGACCACCAGGTCGTCCGCGGCCCCTTCCGGCAGCGCGGCGACCACCGGGCCGGCCAGGTCGGCGATGTCCCGCGGCAGGTCCTCGGCGAAGCGGGCGCCGCGGCCCGGGTACTGGCCGATGAGGAGCCGTACATCGGCCGGCAGGTGGGCGCGCCACTCGGAGTACGCGTGGGCGTTGCCGCCGGCGTGCGGCAGGACCAGCAGCGAGGTGCGCTGCGGCCCCTCGCCGGGCAGGTCCCAGACCACGTCGTCGGGGGCGGGGGTGAAGGTCTGGGGCTGGTCGTGGCTCATGAGGAACTCCGTTCCTGTTCGGTGCGGCGGCGCAGCGCGGGCCTGGCCCGCCGGGGTGCGGGCCGGTCCCCCTGCAGCTGCGTCCCGATGTGCTGCGCGAGGGTGGCGGGGGTGGGGTGCTGGAAGACGTCGCGGAGGGTGAGGGTGACGCCGAGGGTGGTGGAGATGCGGTGGGTGAGGCGGGCGGCGAGGAGGGAGTGGCCGCCGTGGTCGAAGAAGCTGTCGTCGATGGACAGCGGGCCCGGCACGTTCAGCGCCTCGGTGAAGAACGTGCACACGGACGCTTCGAGCGGGGTCCGCGGGGTTCGCCCGCCGACCGTGGTCACCGCTTGCGGCGCGGGCAGGGCCCGCTTGTCGATCTTCCCGTTGGGGGTCAGCGGCAGCCGGTCCATCATCACGACGAAGGCGGGGACCATGTGGTCCGGGAGCAGCGTGCGCAGCCAGAGGCGGACGTCCTGCGGGGAGAGCTCGGGGGCGGTGGACACCACGTACGCCGTCAGCTGCGGGGTGCGGTGGTGGTCGGGATGGGTCGTCAGGGTGGCTTGGGTGAGGTGGGGGTGGGTGGTGAGGACGGTTTCGATTTCGGTGGGTTCGATGCGGAAGCCGCGGATTTTGATTTGGGTGTCGGTGCGGCCGGTGTAGTGGAGGTTGCCGTGGGTGT
>NZ_JAEBEE010000012.1:0-194919 GCF_046548835.1 Streptomyces sp. cmx-4-9
CGGGTACGGCTTGCGTTCAGTCACCTCATCACATCACCAGAACGACGACTGCGGACCGCGGGATTCAGTCCACACCCACACCATCAAGCGACGACAGAACCGCCCGAAGACTCACGAACCGCCCTCTGAGAGCTCCTTACTACCGACTGGGCCATCTGGCGCGTCCATGCCCGTGGTGCTCCCCGACCTCTGTGGTCATTACACCCGGCGCACGCTGCATACCTCACCTCCGGAAGCGCTCCCCAGGCCCTGCTGCGCCCTGCCTGCACGGCACGGCGATAGGGATGCGCTGTGCAAGTAGCCGGGCGTACGCGGGGGGCGAGGACTGCATCTCGACAGCGCGGAGGAGGCTACCGCTTCATCCCTTCGTGCAATCCCTCACATAAACGCAGCGAACCGGACGACACGGATGTGGCGGGAACTTCCCGGGCGCAGCGGCATCTGTGCCGTTCCGCTGGAGTCTGCTGGGCAGGAGCAAGCCATGACGGAAGACGAGGGGTTGGAGAAACGAGTCACCGGGTTCGTCCTGTGGTGGGATCGCGGGCAGGGCCGCGGCGAGATCATCCCCCTGGGCTCCACCGACCCCGTGCTCGTAACCCGGGCCGATCTCATGAGCGCGTCCGGAAGCCTGTCCGCAGACCAACAAGTCACCTTCACTCTCGCCCTTGGTCCCACACGTTTCGAGGCGAGGGACGTTCGCCCATGACCATCGAGATCCCGGCCATTGCCCCTCAACCCGATGCCCGGACCGCCTGTACGACCCATCTGCAATGAGCCGTCCACGCCGGAGGGTTTCACCGTGAGCAGCAGAGCTGACCGACGCGGTAGATGCTGTGGCTGATGGACCCCGCGGATGGCGGTCTGCGAGAGCCGTCCGACGATGACCTGGATCGTGTCGCTCACCTGCTCGCGTCGGACGACGTGGCGATCGAGTGCCTGTCAGTTCCTGAGGTGTGCGATGCCGTGCTCGACGCGGATCCGGCGTGAGGAGTGCGCCGTGCATTGGCGTCCGTAGATGTCCCCGCACCAGCCAGCGACTTCTTCTCACATTTGCGGTGCGGTGGTGCACTACGTGGCCACCGGTCTGAGCGCCAGGGTCTGGTAGCTGGCGTTGATAAGGATCTTTACGTCGAGCTGCCAATCGGGTCTGGACCAGGCCCCGGCCTTGGGGAAGGCCTCACCGCCTTGACCCCGGACGTTGAAGACGTCTATCGGGGATGGATTAGCGTAGTTGTTGCTGGTTGGAGGCCGCTCTCGTAGCCGATCCGGGACCGCTGGCCGGAGCGGGAGTGCCGACGGCGGGTGTTGTATCGGGTCGGCCAGCGCTGGCCGGTGCTTCCATCCGATGCCGCGCTGGTATGGGAGCGCGAGTGGGGGAGGGTGGTGGGAGGGCACCGTCGTTGATCAGCCAGTCGACGAGCCGGTCGAAGGTGTTGGGGTCCAGGGGTTGTTCTGGCATTCCGCAGTGGGCCAGGGCCGTCCAGGTGGCGTCGGAGTGGACGGGTGGGTGTTGGTAGCGGGGGCCTGCAGCGAGCAGGTAGGCCGCCATGTCGCCGAGTCCGGCCAACGGTGCGACCTGCGGATCGTCAAGGTGTTCCTGGACGGACTGCCACCACTGCTCGACCGGGAGAGTGCGCAGGTGGTAGCCGGCTCGGGGCAGTGCGGCGAAAACGTCTGTGAGTGGGAGTTGGGTGCGGCGCACGAGGTGGAAGGTGTGCCCGGGGGCTGTGGGGTAACGGCTCAGTTCGACGATTGCCCGGGCGACCGTGTCCACTGCGTCGGCTGGTACCGCGCCGGCTCCGGTGGGCATAGTTCCTAGTGCCACCGCGGCGCGTAACAGCGGTACCAGCAGGTCCGCATCTGAGGTGCGCCCGGTGCCTGAGTGGCCGTAGATGACGCCGGGGCGCATCACGGTCGTCTCCAGACCGTTTCCGTGCGCGTCGCGGGCGGCCTCTTCGGCTTCGGCTTTGCTGCGCGGGTAGCCGAGGTCGGGCAGGACCTGGTGGCAGGGGGGCGTGGCCTCGTCCAGGCGCAGGGCGGAGGGGATGGGGGTGGGTACGATGGTCGCCAGGGTTGAGATGTGGATGAAGTGCACCCGCTGGCCGCTGCTCCGGGCGATGTGTCGGGCGAAGGTGATCAGGGAGCGGGTGCCGCCCACGTTGGCGGGGGCGAGCTTGCGGTAGGGGCCGGTGAGGTGCACCGAGGCACCGCAGTGGTGGACCGTGTCGATGACGGTCGAGAGTTCGGTGTGGTCCCGGTCGGTGAGTCCCAGGTCGGGTGCCAGCAGGTTGCCGCGCACCGCGATGAGCCGGTGGGCGGGGTAGGGGTGGCCGGTGAGCGGCAGCATGCGTGTCCGCAGGCGGTCGGTGGCATGGCTCTGGTCCGCGGCGCGGACAAGGCAGTACACCGTGGCGCGGGTGTGTGTTAGCAGGGCCAAGGCGAGTTCCCCGCCCAGGCTGCCGGTCGCACCGGTCAGCAGTACGGCTCGAGGGCCGACACCTCGGGCGTCAATTCCCGTCGTTGTCATCGTTGGGGTCCCTCCTGTTTCGTGTTCGGATGGCGGCCAGTAGGCCGCTGGGTCGGCCGGAGACGTGTCGTAGTCCGGGGCCTTGTCCACGTTGCGGTCGCACAGATCGGGGTGGAACCGGTTTGGTGGTTCCGTATCAGTGCGGGGTGCGCGATGGCTGACGGCTCCGGTACTCGTTCAAGTAGAGCGGGGCGAGGACTCCTCGCGGGCATGTGGGCGTGGTCGGTGTGCGGAAAGTTGAGCGCACGTTGAACGCGTCCGCGTCCGCGTTTGAGGGTGGGAGGCGGCCACTCGGAGTGGTCTCGGCGACGAAGCGGTGACGGGTGTCGTTCGCCGCGTGCAGGGCGCTACACGGGGCCCAGCCGACTACTGGGTCGCCCGGGGCGTGGTGGAGCGGTTCAGGGTCGCGCGGGCGGCGGGGTTGCGGTAGTGCGGGCGCAGGCGGGCGCGGAGCGTCCTGAGGGCGTTGTCGGCGCGGCGGCATTTCAGGTGGGGGTAGTCGTCGAGGAAGGACTGCCAGGTGGCTGCGGCTTCGTCGAGGTTACCCTGGTCGAGCTGGAGTTCAGCCAGTGTGGCGGTGGTCAGGGCGCGCGAGCGCCGTTCGGTGATGGGGCGGTTGCGGATGGAGGTGGTAAGGATGGTGATGGCCCCGCTCCGGTCGCCCAGGGCCGCTAGGACGGTGGCCTGTTGGTGGGCTAGGGATGCGGGGTGGTAGGTGCCGATTACACTGTGTGAGACGCGGGCGCGTTGGAGGTGGCGTTCGGCGGTGTTCAGGTGGGCCAGAGCGGTGTGCCGGTCCCCGGTGGCAGCGGCACTCACGGCGCCCTGTCCGTGCAGGAAGGCACGGGTGGCGCCGGGGAGGTTGCGGGGTGCTCCGGCCAGTGCCGTCTCGGCCAGCGTCTGGGCCGAGTGGTGGTGTCCTAGGGCGTGGGCCTGCACAGACAGGGCCCGCAGGGTGATCGCGTAGGCGGCGGGGTCGTTGTTCTCCACCGCGAGTTGCAGGGCGGTGTGGTAGTAGGCCTGGGCACGGTCGTTGCGGTTCTGGTCGAAGTTCATGAACGCGCACAGGTAGGTGAGTTCCGTGGCGGCGGTGAACAGGGTCCTGCGTGCAGTTTCCGCACGCGTGGTGCGCAGGCGTGGCGCGAGGTCCCGGGCCAGGTAGCTGGTGGCTGCGGCCAGGGCGTGTCCGCCTCCGAACGTGACGTCGCAGTCGGAGAGCACCCGAGTCATCGCGGTGGCGGTCCGTGCAGCTAAGGCGCCGGCCAGGTCATCGGGCGGCATCGTGGGCGGCGGCAGGCGGGGGGTCTGGCCCCAGATCGGGGGCGCGCAGGCGTGGAGGCTGTAGGCACCGCCCCGCGGTACGTCGCGTCTTGCGGTGTCCAGGTCTACCAACCGCGTCACTGCGTCCACCTTCCAATTTGTTTCTGGGGGTGGGTGCTTCACCTGGTCGGTCGACAAGTCCATGGGCGAGACCGGCCGCCCCAGGCGGCGGGTCAGGGCTTCGGCGATCAAGGCAGGGGCTGGCGGGCGGGGGCGGGTGCCCGCCATCCAGTGCCCGATCGTGCTGCGGTCGTAATGCAAATCCAGTCCGTTCTCGGCTCCGACGCTGTTGACCGCGGCGGCGAGGTCCGCTCCGCTCCACCCGGCCTGGGCCGTCAGCGCCCGTAATCGTTCGTTGGGCTGCCGCTCATGCGCCATGTCTCTCCTCCCCGCCCCGGGGGGCCCTTCGGGGCAAGCAACGGTGCGCTCTGGTTCTGTAATAACCGCCCTCCTGTACACGGTGTCAAGGCCCGGTGATCGCGACGGTCCCGAGCTCGCCGGTCCCGCCCGGGCCGGTGCACGAACCCCAGTTGTTGGTGCGCTGGGCGGGGCCTCTTGAGGTGTCAGCAACCCGGGTGTTGGGTAGATCGGCGGTCTTTCCACGCACGTGCGATTTTCCACGCTCCGCGGAGGGGCGGGACTGGTGTCGGCACCGCCAGTCCACGTCTACTGGTAGCGGGCAGCTGTCCGGAACATCCCACCTGTCGCGCAAATCGCTCGGCGCGACACACGGCCACTTCCCCCCCAGTGGCCGACTCCAGCCCAGAAGGAGTCCGACATGCCTCGCACGATATTCCTCACTGCGGCGCATCACCGCCCCGACGAGGCCGGCGCGGCCGCGGCATCGGTCCCGGACTGCCGGGTCCTGCTGACAGGCGGCCCCGCCGGGATCGGCGACTCGTGGCTACTGGCGGACGGTGAGGTACCAGCGGAGGGCGACCGGGTGACCGTCACCTACCTCGGACGTCGGCACCACTTCGAGTTCACCGGTGACGCAGTGGGGACCCGGCCGGTCTTCAAATGGATCTACGTCACCACCGTCGCCGAGTAGCGCGACGACAGCCCATCGCTGCGCCCGAACCGCGCAGCACTGTTCCCTCAGGAGTCATTCGTGTGCGCAACATCCACCCACCCGGAAGTGAGGGGCGAGCACATCGCCGTGGGCTTTCCCGGGCAGGGCTCCCAGGGCCCCTGCATGGGAGTGCCTTGGTACGGGCACCGCGCCTGGAACCTGGTCGAATACGCCGAGCAGCATTTGGGGCGCCCGCTGGTACCGATGCTGCTGGACCCGGCCGTCCCGCCGAATGGGGCCACCGAGACGCAGTTGGCGGTCGTGATGGTCTCGATGATGGCCTGGTCGCAGCTGGAACAGGAAGTGGCACCGAGGGTGCTGGCCGGGCACTCCCTGGGTCTGATCCCGGCCCTGTTTGCGGCCGGGGTCCTGACCGCGAAGGAGGCCGTCACCGTCGCCTCCCTGCGCGCGCTGGTCACCGAGGAAGCCTGTCGGCGGCACCCGGGTGGCATGGCGGCGGTGCTGATGCCGGTCGCGGACGCCGAGGCGGCTTGCGCTGAGCACGAATGCTGGGTCGCCAATGACAATGCCCCCCAACAGGCTGTCATCTCCGGTACACGTACCGGGCTGCGCGCGTCGATGGCCGCGGCCCGCCGCTTCGGGGCTGCGGACGTCATCCAGCTCGACATCGCTGGCGCGTTCCACAGCCCGCTGATGAAGGAAGCATCTGCCCGGTTCCAGGAGCTCCTTCAGGAGATCGACTTTGCCCCGACCCGCGCGGTGATCGTGCACAACGCAGTCGCCCACCCCCCTGGCAGCGCCACCGATTGGCGGGCGGTGGTAGCCGCCGACCTGGTCACACCGGTGCGGTGGCGCGAGACGCAACTCCTGCTGGCCCGCCGCGGCCTGACGACGTTCATCGAGGCCGGCTACGGACGCACCCTGACGGGCATCGCCAAACGCACCCTGGACCAGGTTCGGCTGGTCAACGCCTCCAGTCCGCAGGCCATCACCGAACTGGCCCGAACTCTCGGTCGGCCCGCGCCCTTGGTGCGCCAGTGAGCGGGCCGGCGCCGCCCGTGGCGATCGTCACCGGCGGCTCACGGGGCATCGGGGCAGCGGTTGCACGACAACTGGCGGCCACGGGACATCGGGTCGCGATCACGCACCGCGACAGCACCGTGCTAGCCGAAGAACTAGCGAAGGAGATCACCGCATGCGGGGGCACATGCCTGCCGGTACGGGCTGACGTGGGTGACCTGGACGACACCGAAGCATTGTTCTCCACCGTCCGAGCCGAACTGGGCCCGGTCGCGGTACTGGTCAACAACGCCGGGATGCTGCGCGACCGGCTCCTGATCGACATGAACGAAGCCGACTGGACTGTCTCCCTGCGCACCAACTTGACCGGGCCGTTCCATTGCACGCGGATGGCAGTCCCAAACATGCTCACCGCCCGCTGGGGACGGATCGTGAACATCGCCTCCGTCGCCGCGGTAACCGGCCCCGCCGGGCAAGCCAACTACGCGGCCGCCAAAGCCGGCCTGCTGGGGCTGACTCGTAGTACCGCACGCGAACTCGCCACCCGAGGCATCACCTGCAACGCAGTGCTGCCCGGCCTGGTCGACACCCAGATCATTGCCCACCTGGACCGGCCCCGCCGCGACCAACTCTGTCAACAGATCCCCCTGGGTCGCCTCGGCACTCCCGAACAGATCGCCTCGATGGTGACCTACCTGTGTTCCGACCCCGCCGGGTACGTCACCGGCGCCATCATCCCCGTCGACGGGGGCATGTCAATGGGCCACTGACCGGCCACAGCGATCAGAACCACCGAACGCCCCCACCCGCTGACCCCCTGCATCCGAGGAGAACACCCGTGGAAATCGAAGCAACCCGCGAACTCGTGCACGGCCTGATCGCCAAGATCCTCAGCGCCCCGCCGGAAAAGATCACCCCCGACGCGCGGCTGCGCGAAGACCTGGACGCCGACTCCCTGGACTTCGCCGAACTGACCGCGGCACTGGCTGAGCACGGTATCCACCTGGACAAGGCCCACGTCCGCGAGGCCGTCACCGTCGAGGCCTTGGTCACCCTGGCCGGTGCGGCATGAATCACGACCAAGACCCCCCGACGGCCCCGAAGGCCCCGCCGGGCACCGCCCCGAACTGGACCGGACGCCGCCGGGTCGCCATCACCGGCATGGGCGTCAAGACACCCGCCGGCTGCGACCTGACCACCTTCGCCGACACAGTCTTCGCCGGGCGCCCCACCGCCGCCAAGGTCACCCGCTTCGACGCGAGCACCCTGCCCACCCGCATCGCCTGCGAAGTCCACGACTTCGACCCCACCGCTTACGCGACGGGAAAGGCCTTGCGGCGGATGGACCGATTTACACAGATGGGCCTGGGGGCCGCCCTGGACGCCTACACCGACGCGGGCAGCCCCACCATTGCCCCAGAGCGGGCCGCGATCGCGTTCGGGACCTGTATCGCAGGCATCGACATCGCCTACGACATGGTCAAGGTCGCCGAGCACTCCGGGCCCCAGTTCGTCTCACCGTTCTTCGGATCGATGCAGATGCCCAGCGCACCCGTCGCCTACATCGGCCTGGAGCTGGGTTGGCACGGCCCCAGCATCACCGTCTCCTCCGCCTGCGCCACGGGCGCGGACGCAATCGCCACCGGCGCGCAGATGATCCGCGACGGACGCGCCGACCTGGTCCTGGCCGGAGCCTCGGATACCGGCGGCGTCAGCCCACTGCACATGGGCTCCTTCTGCTCCTCCGGGGCGCTGTCGACCCGCAACCATGACCCGGCCACCGCCTCACGCCCCTTCGATACCCACCGCGACGGCTACGTCATGGGCGAGGGAGCCGCATTCCTGCTCCTGGAAGACTACGACCGTGCCCTGGCCCGCGGCGCACGCATCCACGGTGAGATCTCCGGATACGCGCGCACCACCGACAGCCACCACATAACCGCCCCCCACCCGAGAGGCCGCTGGACGGCCCTGTGCATGACGCAGGCGATCACCGACGCCGGACTGGTGCCGGCCGACATCGCGCAGGTCAACTGCCACGCCACCGCAACCCCGCTGGGCGACGCCGCCGAAGCGCAGGCCCTGCTCACCGCATTCAACGGGGCGCCACCACCGGCCACCGGGACCAAGGGCGTGTTCGGACACCTGATCGGCGCGGCGGGTGCGGCCGAGGCAGTCGTCGCCGTACTCAGTGCCGGGCGCGGCCTGGTGCCGCCCACCGCCGGCTTCCAGGAGCTCGGCGCGGACTGCGCGGGCATCGACGTAGTCGCTGGACCCGCGCGTCCCGTGGGCATGGGACCAGTGCTGACCAACTCCTTCGGCGTCGGCGGACAGAACGCCGCCCTGGTCATCAAACCGCCCACCCTCCAGGAGGCGCGATGACCGGGATCGCTCCGGATCTCACGGGTCGGACGGTGGTGGTGACCGGTGGGGGGCACGGGCTGGGGGCGGTGATCGGCGAGGCGTTCGCCGACGCCGGTGCGAACGTGGTGCTGACCTGGTGCCGCTCCAAGGAGCGCGCCGAGCGCACCCGGGCCGACCTTGCGGACCGCGGCCACAAGATCGACCTGGTCCGCGCCAACGTCGCCGACCGCGACAGCGTCCGCGAACTGTTCACCACCGTCGCCGAACACCACCAACGTCTGGATGTCCTGATCAACAACGCCGCCTCCGGCGCGTTCACCCTCCTGGCCGACCTGCGCGACAAGGACCTCAACCGCGCCATCGACACCGACTACAAAGGCACCTGGTGGTGCAGCCAGGAAGCGCTCCCCTTGCTCGCCACCACCCGCGGCAACATCATCAACCTCACCGCCCCCACCGCAACCACCTCCCACCTGGGCGGGATCGCGCCGGCCAAGGCGGCGGTGGAATCCCTCACCCGCTACCTGGCCGCCGAATACGGCCCCCGCGGGGTGCGGGCCAACTGCCTCGCCCCCGGACTCCTGACCGGCGAACGCGCCCGCACCCTGCCCGACTTCGCACGCCGGCAGGCGGCGACCGCCGCCGCGACACCACTGCGCGGGATCGGCGACCCTGCCGCCGTCGCAGCCGCCGCCCTGTTCCTCGCCTCACCCGCCGCCCGCTGGATCACCGGCCACACCTTGGTCGTCGACGGCGGCTACAGCATCCGCCCCGACCACCCCCTGCCCGAAGACATGCCATGACCCCGACCACATTCACGGGTCGGACGGTGGTGGTGACCGGTGGGGGGCACGGGCTGGGGGCGGTGATCGGCGAGGCGTTCGCCGACGCCGGTGCGAACGTGGTGCTGACCTGGTGCCGCTCCAAGGAGCGCGCCGAGCGCACCCGGGCCGACCTTGCGGACCGCGGCCACAAGATCGACCTGGTCCGCGCCAACGTCGCCGACCGCGACAGCGTCCGCGAACTGTTCACCACCGTCGCCGAACACCACCAACGTCTGGATGTCCTGATCAACAACGCCGCCTCCGGCGCGTTCACCCTCCTGGCCGACCTGCGCGACAAGGACCTCAACCGCGCCATCGACACCGACTACAAAGGCACCTGGTGGTGCAGCCAGGAAGCGCTCCCCTTGCTCGCCACCACCCGCGGCAACATCATCAACATCACCGTGTCCGTTCCTGTCAACCCCTACGGCGCGGTCGCGGGACCCGCAAAGGCTGCGGTGGAATGCCTCACTCGCTACCTGGCCGCCGAATACGGCCCCCGCGGGGTGCGGGCCAACTGCCTCGCCCCCGGACTCCTGACCGGCGAACGCGCCCGCAGCTTCCCCCAAGCCAAGCAATTGGAAGCCGTCCTTGCCGCCGCGACACCACTGCGCGGGATCGGCGACCCTGCCGCCGTCGCAGCCGCCGCCCTGTTCCTCGCCTCACCCGCCGCCCGCTGGATCACCGGCCACACCCTCGCCGTCGACGGCGGGTACTCCCTGTGCGCCAACGGCTTCACCCCAGGAGTCATGCCGTGACCACCGAGACCTTCGCCGGCCGAACCGTTCTGATCACCGGCGGCGGGCACGGTATCGGTGCCGTTACTGCCGCCCAGTTCGCCGCTGCCGGCGCGCACGTCATCCTCGGCTGCTTCCGCGACCGCGCCGCCGCAGAAGCCACTCTCAAGACCCTGCCCGTCAACCGCGCGGAGATCATTCAGGCCGATGTCCGCGACCGTGAGGCGGTCCACGACATGTTCGACACAGTCCGCGCCCGGCACGGCCGCCTCGACATCCTGGTCAACAACGCCGCTCCGGCGTTTTCCGTCCCGTCCCGGACCTGACGCCCCGCAACTGGGAACGCGCCCTGGACGATGACCGGCGAGCAATGCGCCGTTGTCAACCTCTCCTCGGTCGGCGTTGCCATGGTGCTGCCTTACTACGCCGCCGCCGGGGCGTCCAAAGCCGCAATCGAAAACCTGACCCGCTGCCACGCCGTCTAGGACCTGTCCGGGCGATCATCGTGGTGGTCAATGACCTCTGGCCATAGCCCCGGCGTTGTCAGTCCCCGCCGTTACCGTTCGGCCATTCACGATCTTCAGGGAGGGGTGGCTCAATGGGTGCCAGCGGATGGGACTACATCACCGGGTACGACGGCGATGCTGAGGCGGCCTTGCGGACGCTGCAGGCCAGGGTGTTTCAGGAGCAGTACGGCGACGGTGCCCGCTACCGAAGCCTGCAGGACCTGTACGCGGATGAGGAGTTCATGGGCGAAGAAGGCACCCATACGATCCTCGACATCGACAGGGTTGTTGCCACGGATGCCCCTCCGACGCAGTCCGGTATCGCTGACTACGGCACCCTGCGCCCTCTGGCACTCAGCCGCGTGGTGCACCACTTCGGCGCCGACCGCCCGACGGTCGAGCAGTACGAAGAGCTCGCTGCCGCTGCCCATGAGGCTGCGAGCCATGAGGAGCACGAGCGGAGCCTTTTCGGCGAGTGTCAGATGCGATGGACCGGCTACTACATCGTCCTCTACTCCGATGACAGGCCGACTCACCTGGGAATCTTCGGCTTCTCCGGAGACTAGGACGGATCCGGCGGAGCGGGTTACTGCCTCGGGTGCGGATCGTTGATGTGGACATGGGGCGGGGTGATCTGAGTGATGCAGTGTGGGAACGGCTGCGGCCGTTCCTGCCGGTCAGTAACAGGCGTTGTGGCAGGTGGCGGGACCACCGGCAGGTGATCGACGGGATTCTGCACCGGGTGCGGACCGGAGTGCAGTGGCGTGACCTGCCCGAACGGTTCGGACCGTGGAAGACCGTTTACGAACGCCACCGGCTGTGGTCGGGCGACGGGACGTGGGAGCAGCTGCTTCAGCAGGTGCAGGCCGCCGCCGCTGCGGCGGGCGAGATCGACTGGGACATCTCGGTCGACTCCACCATCGTGCGGGCTCATCAGCACGCGGCCGGCGCCCGCACCGACCCGCCGCCCGCACCGGCCTCAAAGGGGGCCGAGCGGGCAGAACACCAGGGCGAAACCGCATGGCAGAGTCTGCACGCCCGCCTGGCGGAGGTGGTGCGGGAAGTGAGGGCCTGGGCCGCTCGCGCGGCGGGTTCACCACCAAGCTCCACCTCAGTGCCGACGGCCGGTGCCGACCGCTGTCCCTGATCGTCACACCAGGTGAGCGGGCGGACTGCACCCAGTTCCATTTCGTGTTGGAGAAGATCCGCGCCCCGAAAACCGGCCTGGGCAGGCCCCGAAAGAAGCCGGACAGCGTCGCCGCCGACAAGGCCTACAGCAACGGTCCGTGCCGTGAGTACCTGCGCCGCCGGGGACGGGCACACGATCCCGGAGAAGTCCGACAGCCAGGCCGCCCGCAAGCGCAAGGGCTCACGCGGCGGCCGGTCACCGGGCTTCGATGAAGAGCGGTACAAGAAACGCAACACCGTCGAGCGAGCGATCAACCGCTTGAAGCAGCACCGGGCGGTGGCCACTCGCTACGACAAGCGCGGCTATGTCTTCCTCGGCACTACAACAGCAGCAGCTCTCACCATCTGGCTACGAACGTGATCGCCCGGACAGGTCCTAGTACGCCACCTTGGGTATCCGGGTCAACACCGCCTCCAGCAGCCTGATCGCCGGTGACAACGACACCGCCCACCTGCCCCCCACATCCTGGAAGCAGCCACCTCCCTCACCCCTATGAACCGGCTCGGCCGCTTAGAGGAACTAGCCGCCCTCGTCCTTTTCCTGGCCTCGCCCGCCGCGAGTTGGATCACCGGCCAGACCGTCTGTGCCGACGGCGGCATGACCATCGGCTACCTCGCAGCCAGCACCAGCAGGCTCGAACCCCCAATCCGGTGACAGCCCGCGGCTATACCCCACCGCCCCGGGGACGCGCTGGCATGAGCCCGTCCATGATGTGGGACCGACGGACCCGGCTCGGCCGTCCCGCGACTGGGATACCCCGCGAGAGGCCAGGCTGGAGCGGACCTGACGTTTCACCACGGCAGCCGGATCCAGTCCCGCCAAAGCGGCCGCCAGTTCATGCGCAGTCGAAGGTGGCCCCGTCACCAAGCGGTCGCCCCCACCAGCGCGGCCGCACGCAGCCCGCCCACCTGGACATCCTCCACAGCGGCCGCGAAACACACCGGGACACGCAGTGTCGGCGTACGCCTGAACGTGGCCCTGACATTTTTCGTAGCCGGAGATCACCCTGATGCGGCAAGGGCCCCGCGTTTTGCGGGGTGGCAGCCTTTGTGTGTGTTCTGTTGAGCTATCTAAGCTCCTCCGGCTGCCGCGCTTGGCGTCACCAGCCGGGTCAAGGTCCGCAGTGCCTCCGCCCAATCGGAACACCTCCCGCCGGGCACCAACCAGCCACGCCGTCCTCCAATAACCCCCACGCGATGGCCGGCGTGGTCCAGGGCGGTGAGTGGTCGTGGACGAGCCTTCGATCCACGCGCGCCAATGTGCTCGTTCCTGGCTGGCCGAGAGTGGGATTCAGGCCGGAGTGCGCCCGCTCGACTTTCGTCGCTCTGGCCACCTGAGGCGTCCCAGGAGTGTGGACACGCCAAACAAGGTCCTGATACGAGCTCTTCGGGAGGATGGGGCTCGTGCCCAGAATGCCTCATGGGGCCTGTCAAGCGCAGCCTGAATGTGCACTTGCGCAGTTCACCTCTGGCATATGCCCCGCCCTCCGCAAGAGCAAGGCCCCGGATCCGGTCTTGGCATGCAGGCCTACTTTGCGCCGTTTGGTGCAGCTTGAAGTGCGCTTGCTTGTGGCATCAGGTCAGCTTGGCTTCGCCCTTTCCAGCGGGCACGAACAGGAGGAACCATGCGCAATACCATCCGAGGAGCCCTTCTCGCGATTGGCGCTTTGATCGCTCTGTCTGGCGTGATCACTGCCGCAGCCGCCACGCCCCTGGCTCCCTGCACTCCGAATAGCGAGCCGAGAGTGCGTGGAATTTGCCTGCCTCTCGGCAGCCTCGGCAGCCTCGGAGAAGGCCTGCTCTTCTCTCGTTCACCAGATTGCAGTGCAGGCGAATGGTGCGCCTATGTGCCACCGCTTCGAAGCGCAGTGGTGCCTGCCGTCCGCAACGACTGACCAGGCCTCACCTTACGAGGTCGACATGCGTGGCTCCGAATTCCGCCGGATCGAGTGCCACGCGTCACCTCCCTCATCCTGGGCGATTGGTGATGATCGTCGAGGTTGCGAGCGGTTCACGAAAAGAGTCGGATCACAAAGACGGTTGTGCCGCTCGGATATCCGCCCCCGAGTCCGTTGGCCAAGGCCCATGCTGCGAATTTCTCGAGGCCGAGAGCATCCAAGACAGTTTGGAATCCGCGGTCGATGATGTTGTCCTCAACACCACAACCAATGCGCTAATGGTGGTACGCCCAGGTCGTGCCGTGCGTGGGGGCCGGGTGTGCGTCCCTTCCAGTCAACGACGTGAAGGCCCTCCGGCCGCGACTTCGCCACCGGGGTGGCCGGGGACACTTTGGCTCAGCGCTGCGTCCAAGTCGGCTTCGGCGGCGCTTCAAGTAGGAGTTCGTCCGCGGCGGAGAAGCTGTCGATGCCTCCTTCCTCCCAAGCCACAACCACCAACGGTTCGCCCAGCGTGTCGGTTGCCGCTTTCAGGGCCCGAACCTTGCGCCACTGGCCCTCGTAGCCGATCACGTCACCTTGCTTCAGGTGGGCGGCAGTTTTGGTCGGCACGCTCATGACACTGGCCCTAGGGTCCCGGCCGCCTGCGCTGCAGCTCCCGCAGCCGGACCGCGCCGGCGAACTCCGCGGCTGCGGGCTGGCCTGGTGCTGCCTGGTTCCTGGGAGCGCAAGGGGATCCTTTCGGCCGGGCACAAACGTCCCACATTCCGATGCTGCGGGGGCGTATGTCGCGTGACCTGGGCGTGAGCGGACCAGACGGTGCCTGCGGGCACGAGCGGATGACGTTAGCGGTCTACGGGAACTTCGACCCTGCGTTACGTCATGGGTGGCCGCTTCGCCTTTGGTCAGTTCCCTGCATCCGTGGCCGGAGGTGTCGAGTGTGGGCGAGAACGTCCCGGCCGACACCGTCCTGGGCAATGGAGTCGAAGCCCTTTTCGGATTCGGTTCGCTTCGCGGTGCCGCTGGCCATGCGTTGGTCCTCTGTTCAGTCAGCGTGCGGCCCGCAGACCGCGCCGTCCCCCGGGTGTAGGTGTCTCCTCGGTCCCTCCCCGGCCGGCACCGCCTCTACACGCGCCCCTCCCTCTTGCCCCTTCTTGGCCGAAAGTTACAGGCGCGTGGTCCGACCCCTGCCGGGCTCCGCCTTACCTTGACATCGTCGGCGGGCTAGCGTTGCTCCGCAGGTTGCGATGGGGACGCTTCTCCAGTCACTGTGCGGGTTCCCCCCATGCCAGGCTGGCAGGCAGGCGGGGATGCCGTTACCCGACAAGCAAAATATCGGGTTATCGGGTACGGAGGGCGCCGACAGCAATGCGGGCGGTTGTGCCGATGACGGCGTCGATGGCGGGGAGTGTTGCGGCGGGGTTGGCGGCGCGGGTGAAGACGGCGATGGCGTAGCGGCCGCCGTCGGGGTATTCGATGACGCCGATCTCGTTGCGGAGGGTGGGCAGGGTGCCGGTTTTTCCGGCGACGTGGACGTCGTCGAAGGGGAATCCTGAGGCCAGGCGGTGGGGCCAGACCTGAAGGGCGAGGAGGCGCCGGATCGCGGCGCTGTGTTCGGGTGTGCAGGCCTCATCGCGCCAGATGGCGGTGAGGAGGCGGGTCATGTCGCGTGGGGTGCTGTGGTTGGTGCGGGCGGGGTCCAGTGCGCGTAGGCGGGCGATGACGTGAGGGTCGGTTAGGGCTTGTGCGCCGTCGGGGCCGGCGTCTTCGCGGATGGTGGTGAGGTTTTGGGCGAAGGTGTGCAGGGCGCGGGTGTGGGTGAGGCCGAGGCTTTGGGTGGTGGTGTTGACGGCTTCGAGGCCGACGCGTTCGAGGAGGAGTTCGGCGGCGGCGTTGTCGCTGAGGGCTGTCATGAGGTAGGCGGCGTCGCGCAGGGAGATCCGGACGGGGTCGAGCATCGCGGCCAGTCCGGTCGGACCTGCGGTGCGTCCGCCGGATGGGCATTCGACTTGTTCGGTCAGGTCCAGGCGGCCTTGTTCGGCGTGCTGGTGGAGGGTGAGGAGCAGGCAGAGCTTGTGGACGCTGGCGGTGACAACGAGGTGGTCAGCGCCGACGTTGATCTCGGCACCGGTGTCGATGTCGACGGCGTGGAGCCAGCCGGTTGCGCCGGCTTCGGCGAAGGCCGTGTGGATGCGCTGGAGGGGGTTCACAGCCAGTACTCCGATGCCGGACGCAGGTGAAGGGTGCGCGGGGGGAGGTCGGTGGAGACCCCGGGGGTGTCACGCAGGACGTTGAGGGCGGCGTCGGCGAAGGCGGTGACGGCGGCGCTGTTGCGGTTCTTGGGCCAGGCTGTGGAGAAGCGCCAGGCGAGGGGGGTGCCGGCCAGGGGGCGCCAGACGATGCCAGTGCCGTCGCCGTCGGTCGGGTGGGCGGGGTCGGGTGGGGTGAAGGTGACGGCGTTGACGGAGTGGATCAGGCCGCTGATGAAGCTGTCGCCCTTGCCGTGGCGGACAGTTTGGGGGGTGTAGCCGTCGCGTGCGCAGGTGGTGAGCAGGTCGTCGTAGAGGGCGGGGGCATCTGCGCGGGGGAAGAGGATCAGGTCATGTCCGGTGAGGGCGGACAGTGGCACTTCGTCTCGTGTGGCCAGGGATGAGGCGGGCGGCAGGAGGACGCCGAGTTCGCGGCGGAGCACTGGGCCGAGTTCGAGTCCTGTGGTGTCGCAGGGGTGGTGGATGAGCCCTGCGTCGAGTTCGTGCGAGGTCATGCGGGTGAGTTGTTCGGTGGTGGACAGCTCGTGGAGTTCCACCTTGAGGCCGGGTTGGTGCCGGTGCAGGTTGGCGAGGATCGCGGCGACGGGTTCGCCGGCCATGCCGTACGGGAGGCCGGCGCGCAGGAGGCCGGTGTGGCCGTCGCGGATGCGGGCGGAGCTGGCCAGGAACGTGTCGGTAGCGGCGATCAGAGCCCGTGCGTCGTCCAGCAGGAGGGCGCCGCCCTGGGTGAGGGTGACGCTGCGGCTGGTGCGTTCGAAGAGTCGTAGGCCGAGCTCCTTCTCCAAGCGCTGGATGCGCTGGGAGAGGGGCGGCTGGGCCATGCCCAGTCGGATGGCGGCTCGACCGAAATGTCTCTCCTCTGCAACAGCGATGAAGCACCGCACATGTCCGACTATGTCCATGAACAGGAATGATATCAGAAGCATATCAATACGGGCTTGATGCAGATATTGGACATGATTTTGGTGGCGGTGTCTGATCTGGGGACATGTTCACCTCTTCGTTCCCCGCTCTGGCTCTCATCACTCTGCTCTTCGCGGTCGGCGTGGGCGCCTGCGCCGTGGCGTACGTGCCTGCCCCTGAACCCCGCACTGAGCCCAGGGGGGAGTTGCCTGCGGCGGAGCACGGGGCGCGGGTAGATCGCCTGCGTGACGCCGACGGTCCCCGGCGTCTGCGTCCGCGCTGCGGATTCCCTGGGGTGTGGCCGCCCCGGCCCGCCCCCGATCCCGCGGCGCGGTTTGCATCCCCGCGGGACGGCCGTCCGGGGCGTGAGCAGGCTCCTGTCCAAGACACGCACCGCCCCAGTCGTGAAGCAGTCCAGCAGAACAACGGAAGGACCCTTTGATGCCTGACTCGGAACGCCCTGTCCCCGCCCGGCGCCGACGTTGGCGCCTTATGTGTACCGCCATTGCAGCGGCCGCTGCCGTCGCGGCAGGCGGCGCATACGCCGGGCAATGGTGGCCGTTCACCTCACGCCAACCCGTCATATCCCCCAAGGCCGTGGCGCAGGCGGAGGCGTTTTTGGCGGACTGGGCGGGCGGCCGTACCGAGAGCGCGGGGGCTCGCACCACCAGTCCCGATCAGGCGCAGACGACGTTGCGGAACTTCACCGCGGGGCTCGACATCGCCGCACCAGCCCTGACGGCCGGCGCGGCGAGTGCAGCGAAGGACGGCACCGTCACCGTCGCGTTCTCCGCGAAGATGCCGGTCGCCGGCCTGGGGACCTGGTCCTACGACTCCCAGATACCCGTGCGCCGCCAGAAGGACGGGGCCTGGAAGGTGGCCTGGGACCTGTCACTGGTTCATCCGCACCTAAGCAGCACCGAGAAGTTCCGCCTGCAGCGCCAGGACACGGCTATCCCCCCGGTCACCGACCGAAACGGTGCGCGCCTGTCCGCGGACGCCAACCCTTCCCTGAAGCCGGTTATCGATCAAATCGCACAGCGGGCCGGGGCAGGCCCGCGCGGCGTCATCGAGCGGATCGACCGGGCCAGTGAGGAAGTCACCGGCACCGAAGTCCGGTTCGGCAAGGAAGAGGGCGCTGCGGCTGGACAGAGCATCCGCAGCACGCTCGACGCGAAGTGGCAGGCGGCTGCCGACCAGGCGCTTGCCGCGAAGGCCGACGGCAAGGACGCGGCACTGGTGGCGCTGCGCATCGACAACGGCGAGATCCTGGCCGTGGCGAACTCACCGGCCGCCGGATTCAACCGAGCTCTCTCGGGTACGTACGCCCCTGGCTCGACGTGGAAGATCGTCACCACCGGCGCGCTGTTCCTGGGCGGCGCAGTGAAGCCGGGTGACATCGTTGACTGTCCCAAGTACCTGACGGTCGGCAAGCAGTTCCACAACGTGGAGACTTCCGAGTTCCCCGGTGCGACGTTCACCAAGAACTTCACCGAGTCCTGCAACACCGGGTTCATCAGCCTGCGCGGCAAAGTCGGCGACAGCGAGCTCGGGGAGGTCGCCGGGAAGTACTTCGGCATCGGGCAGAAGTGGAACGTGGGCCTTCCCACCTTCGACGGTTCCGTACCCACCCCTGGGGACCAGACCGAGAAGGCTGCCTCGATGATCGGCCAGGGGCGCGTGCTGGGCAATCCGCTGACCATGGCTTCCGTCGCCGCGACCGCCGTATCCGGCTCTTTCCACCAGCCCACCATCACCTCCGACGGCGAGGACAGGACCACCACCAGCGCGCTGCCCGGGGAGGTCGTCAGCCAGCTGCGCGCCCTGATGCGGGCCACGGTCACCGATGGCACCGCGCGCGGCTTGGCCGGCCTGCCCGGGAACGTCGGCGCGAAGACCGGCACCGCCGAGGTCAGCGAGAGCGCCCCGAACAACGGCTGGGTCGTCGCCACCCGCGGCAACGTCGCCGTCGCCGTCGTCGTAGAAGGCGGCATCACCGGCGGATCTTCCGCGGTGCCCGTCGTACGCCACCTCCTCGAAGCCCTCCCGCACGACCCTTCCTGACCGAACCCGGCCATGCCCGCGTCCGCGAGTCGGACCCCTTCGAGAGAGAACATGAACAAGACCCTCCGACACACTGCCGTCTTCTTCGGGGTGCTGTTCTTCGCCCTGCTCGCCCGGGCGACCTGGATCCACGCCGTGTCCGGCGAGAGCCTGGCCAAAGACCCGAACAACCGCAGGAATCTGATCGACGCGTTCAGCCGCCCACGCGGGGACATCATCGTCGGCGGACGCCCCATCACCACATCGATAGCGACACCCGGCTCCGACCTGCTGTACAAGCGCGCCTACACCGACGGACCGATGTACGCGCCGATCACCGGCTACCTCTCCCAGGCCCAAGGCGCCACCATGCTCGAAGGCGTCCACCGCGACGTACTTGCCGGCACCGACCTGCGCCTACACGACAACGCCTTCGACGCCCTGATCGGGAAGGAGACCGCCGGCGGGGACATCGTCACCACCATCGACCCCGACGCACAGAAAGCCGCCTACATGGGGCTCACCGACCTCGGCGCGAAGGGCGCGGTCGTCGCTCTCGATCCCCGCAGCGGGAAGATCCTCGCCATGGCCAGCACCCCCTCCTACGACCCGTCCGTCTTCGCCGGAAACTCCCGCAAGGAGGGCGAGGAATTCACCCGCCTCGACGAGGACAAGGACAAGCCGCTGTCCAACCGGGCGATCCGCGAGGCCTACCCGCCCGGCTCCACCTTCAAGATCCTCACCGCAGCCGCAGCCCTGGAACACGGCACGGTCACCGACATCGACACCCCCACCGGCATCCCCGCCCCCTACCAGCTGCCCGACAGCTCGACGAAGATCGGCAACGTCGTGCCCGACGCCCAGTGCGACAAGGTCTCGATGAAGACGGCCATGCAGTGGTCCTGCAACAATGTCTTCCTGGACGCAGCCCTGAAAACCGGCGCCGGCAAGATGCGCGAGACCGCCGAGAAGTTCGGCTTCAACCAGGAGCACTTCCTGCCCGTCCGCACCTCCGCCGCAACCTACCCCGACCAGCTCGACAGGCCCCAGACCGCACTCACCGGCATGGGCCAGGGAAGCCTCACCAGCACCCCCATGCAGATGGCCATGGTCGCCGCCGGCATCGCCAACAACGGCACCGTGATGAAGCCCTACCTCATCGAACAGATCCAGGCACCCGACCTGTCCGTCATCGAGAAGACCGATCCCGAGGCGCACGGCCAGGCCGTCTCCGAACGCACCGCGAAGAAGGTGCAGGCCATGATGGAACACACCGTCCGCGAGGGCACCGCCGACGGAGCACAAATACCCGGGGTGACCATCGGAGCGAAACCCGGCACCGCCCAACACGGCAACGACGTACGCGACGAGCGCCCCTACGCCTGGTTCGTCTCCTACGCCAAACAGAGCGACGGAACCTCCCCCGTCGCCGTAGCCGTGTTCATCGACCCCAAGGACATGAACATCTCACGCTCCGACATCGGCGGCGGCCGACTCGGCGCACCCATCGCCAAAGCAGTCATGAACGCCGTGCTGAAATGATCCGGACGCGTGCAAGGTCATCTTGGACGGGGTGGCAGCCGGAGCCGGATACCGCATTCGCGCTCGTCTCGCCGCGTGTTCCTACTACGGCCGCTGTGAACCGGGGCTTCCCGCCGGACCGTGCCGGTCATGCTCGAGGAGGCGTTTTCAAACCCGGGAGTGTGTACCTGTTGTGCATCAGGCTGTCCATTTCACTCCGGCGTAACCCTTCTGGAAGGCTGCACGCCGGTGTGAGCGTAGCGATATCAGAGCAGAGTCACTCTCATCGGGAACCATGCACTGACTGACGCTGTGAGGGAGGTCGCGCGCCATGACCGCAGCAGCTGCGCCTGGTTCTCCGCTGGATCCCGCCGTCGTCCGGGACACGGTTGAGACTCTGCTGCGCGGCTTCCTTGACGAGCGAGAGCAAGCAACCCTTGCACGGCTGCCGGAACTCGCCCTCTTCACAGGGCTGCTCCGCGATTTCCTGGAGGCGGGTGGTAAGCGCATCCGCCCCCAGCTGTGTGTGGCTGGTTGGCAGGCCATCACTGACCTGCCCCCGCCCCCCGTATTGTGGGGGACTGCGGCATCACTCGAACTCTTCCACGCCTTCTGCCTCATCCACGATGACGTCATGGATCACTCCGACACTCGACGTGGCCGACCCACCGCCCACCGCGCCCTCGCCGCCCACCACGCGGAACGCTCCAATGCCGAGGACCTCGGCATCAATGCTGCAATCCTCCTCGGCGACCTCGCATTGGGCTGGTCCTACGAGCTGTTGCACACCACTGAGGACAGCCGCCGCCAACTGGAATCTGTCTGGCCGTTGTTGAGTAGCATGCGAACCGACACGCTCGTCGGCCAGTATCTAGACCTGGTGGCCGCAGGGAAGCCAGACTCAGATGTGGAGAGTGCCTGGCGCATAGTCCGCTACAAGACCGCCAAATACACCATCGAGACTCCCCTCGTTTTGGGCGCCACTCTTGCCGGAGCCACCCGAGAGCAACTGCGGGTCCTCTCTGCGTACGCGATCCCGCTTGGGGAGGCGTTTCAGCTACGTGACGACCTCCTCGGCATGTATGGCCACCCAGAGCAGACCGGCAAGCCAATTTTGGATGACCTACGCGAGGGCAAACGAACTGTCCTCGTCTCCACAGCCCTACGGTGCGCATCAGCTGCACAAAAACGCGTCTTGCGCGATCGTCTAGGAAACCTGCAAGTCACGGATATCCAGGCTGCGGAGGTCCGTGATTTGATCACCGCAACAGGCGCTCCAGCGGCGATAGAACATCTCATTGATGCCAAGCGCAGACAGGCCCTGCGCGCGCTCACCACCCCCACCTTCCGTCCCCACGGGAATGCTTGGCTTCGGCACTTTGCACACGCCGCAACCACGCGCACCCTGTGACAATCACAGGCGTGACAGCGGGGCACCGGCCTCCACGGCATCGGTGCCTACCTGGTTCCTCACCATGGGAGTCTCCTGTGTCGCACTATGTGATTCCGACTCTTTACCGGCCCGTCTTGCCCCGCTGCCACCCGGAGACCGAGTTGATGCAGGAGCGGACCATGGCTTGGATGAGCTCCTATGGTTTCTGCTCCACCCCGGCCGACGAGCGCGCTATCGCCCACATGATGTCCGCCGACCTGGCTGGGCATTGGTTCCCTGACCAGCCCACCGAACGCGTGCAGTGGATGACCGACCTGTGGAGCTTCTACGCATTCGTGGACGACCAGCGCTTGGAGGTCGGCGATGCCACCGAGCCCTTTCTCGGGCAGTTCGTCGGCCAGATGTCACTCGTCATCGGCCAGCATCGCAGTTTTAGGCGAGAAACGATTGATTCGCCACTATTGTGCGCCCTGCATGACCTGACCCGGCGTGTGCATGAGATGTCCACGCCGGCCCAGGCCGCCCGCTACACCGCCGGTCTCGGGAACTGGCTCATGGCGGTCTTGGCCGACGACAAGAATCGTAACTCTCGCGATCTGAGCAACTTTCTGGTTATGCGCCTGGGCAGCATCGCCGCCCTGTTCATGCTGGAGTGCATCAATGTTCTCTGCCCTGAGCCGGTTCCCGCCCACGAGTGGCACCATCCGAAGGTCGTGGCAGCAGGTCAGGCCGCGATGCTGGTCGCAGCCTGCGACAACGAGATGTTTTCCTACGGGAAGGAAAGATTCCTTGCCGAAGGTGGTAACGCTAGCGGTGGAGAATGGCAATCTGCCAATCTCGTGCGATTCCTGGAGAGCAGGGGTTCCTCCATCACTCAGGCATTCGCCACAGTTGCAGACTTCCGCAACCGATCAATGTGGCTTTGGTGCCGCCTAAAGGACCAGCTACGTCCAACTGCCTCGCCTGCCCTGGCTTCCCTTCTACACGCCATCGACTACGTGATCGCTGGAACCGCTCAGCACCATTCCACCTCCAGCCGCTACCACGACCCCGACGGCCAACACCCTCACGCCATCACCTTCGACATCAGTTACGCCTCCGACGACCCAGTCACCAACCACAACCCCATCGCCCCCTCTCTCGCCTGGTGGTGGGAGCAACTGGCCGCGTAGAACCCACACACGGTCATCCTCGTGGCCCTGGCCAAGCGGATCTGAGAGACCGAGTCTGTCCGTGGAGAGAAGGCTGGCACGGCGGTCAACCTGGGTCTGGGGGCCAGGCGGTCGGTCGAGTCACGCCAGACCAAGACGGAGGGCTGCGTCCGTAGCCGGCGACACGACGAGACGAGACAAGAGGTCAAGCCACACTCGGCACAGAACGCTCGGCACAGAACGCACAGTGCCGGAGACGATCAAGACGGGCGGTGCGGCGGCCGAAAGTTAGGCAGCAGCCATAAGGGCGCGGCGGCAGTCTCAACCGCAAAAGTGCATGTACTAATAAAGCACCTGCCAGACGTCTCGGCCAGGTTGCTGGCCTGGCGGCGGTTGGTGCTCACCAGCCCTGAACGCCGCGACCATTGAAAGATCTCCACGAGCGGCACCCTGCATCGTGGGCCGGGGTTGAAGCGGAGCTCACGGCGCGCCACCGAGCGTGATCATCGCGCTGACCTCCTCGGCCCTGGCCCGCTCCTCGGAAGCGAAACGCTCGGCATCCAGCCGCTCGGCGACCTCGTTGTCCTGGCGCAGCAATACGTCCAGCTCCGTTGCCGGGGCAGCTCCGTCGCAGAGGTCGACAAATGTCTCCTGCACTTCCGGACTCCACAGTCCGATGTCCTTGACGCACGGGGCGATCCGGGAGAACAGTGTGCGCCGAAATAGTCGCAGGTAGCTACCCTCTTCGGCGATGCGAGCTGCCGCGGCGCGCGGTACCCCAAAGTTTTCCAGTACCTCGGTGCCGCGCAGCCGGCCGCGCATCAGTCGGCAGCCCTCGATCACGAATTCCTCACGCTCGGCGAGTTCGGTCGAGCTCAACTGGCGGTAGTAGTCGCGCAGTGCCATCCGGCCGAAGGCCACATGCCGGGCTTCGTCCTGCATCACGTAGGCGAGCAGAAGGCGTGGCAGGGGCTTGGTGGTGGTGTCGCGGAGCAGCCCGAAGGCAGCCAGAGCCAACCCCTCGATCAGCACTTGCATGCCCAAGTAGGGCAGGTCCCAGCGGGAGTCTCGCAGGGTGTCGTCGAGGAGCGAGCGTAGGCTGTCGTTGACCGGGTAGCTCATGGTGAGCTTCTCGGTCAGGAATCGGGAGAAGATCTCGACGTGTCGCGCCTCGTCCATGGTCTGGGTGGCGGCGTAGAACTTCGCGTCCAGGTCCGGTGCGCTCTGTACGATCCGGGCCGAGCAGACCATCGCGCCCTGTTCCCCATGCAGGAACTGGCTGAACTGCCAAGCGGCGTAGTGGGTGCGCAGCTCCTGCCGATCCGCTGGGCCGAGGCGGTCCCAGTGCTTGGTGCCGTGTAGTGGCAGCACTTCGTCGGGAGTCCCCAGGGGGTCGGCCGGATCCACTTCCAGTCCCCAGTCGATCCGGCGTACCGCGTCCCACTGGCGGTCCTTCCCACGCTGGTACAGCGCGAGCAGTCGCTCTCGTCCGCCGTCGTATTCCCAGTCGAAAGTGCTGTCACCACCGGCGGGCACCGTCCACCGACCCGTGTCCGGGACGGGCGCGGGCCGGGGTGCGGGAGTCTCCATCGGCTCTCCTGCCATCGGTCAGAGCGGTTGGTCGACGTGGTCGGGGGTGTAGTCGACAGAGTTACGGTAGGCATCCAGCAACCCCTGGAGCGGTTGGTCCGGGAGTCCGGGCTTCCACAGCTCCACCGCCATCTCGCCGTGGTAAAGCATTGGCCAGCGGACGTAACGACGTTCGTCCGCAGGGTCGTTGACAGCCCGTGACCTGGCCACGGTGTCGGTAGCGACATCGGCCATCAGGTCCGTGCCGCAACCGAAGCCGTACGGATAGAGCTCTCGGTTGGGGGCGACGCTCTCGATCACGGCCGGGTCGGCCCCCTTCACGCCGACGTGAGCGTGCACCCCGCCCCTGATGGCCGGAACTTCGCGATCACCGTCGGGGTCGGGTACCCAGACGCCGGCAGCAGTCTTGCTTACCCGCACTTTTGGAGCGGCCGTCAGCAGCGCGCATACCTCCCACGCTTCCACTGAGGGCCCCTTGGGGTTCAGCCTCTCCGGCGCGAGCACCTGGAGTCGGCCGCCCACTGGCGCGCCTGCCAGAACGGTGACCTCATCCCGTTGTAGTGCCCGCTTGTCCACATCCCAGCTGCCGGAAGCGGTGACCACCACCGCGTCCAGGTCCGGGTCGTAGAGGAAGAGCATGCCCTCACTGAGTCGCTTCCAGCCCAGGAACTCGCGGTAGAGGGATGCGAGGTCCTCGGAAACGTATCGGTCGACTCGGGTCGGCTCAGGCAGAAGGCCGAGCTCACCCATCCGCCGTCCCGCATCGGCCAGGTTGCCTGGCGCCGAGGTTGCCGCCCAGGCGGCCGCGGAGAGCCCGTCGGACACGATGTCGTACCGGTCGCCCACATCCCTGGCGCAGGCGGAGGCTACCAGTCGGTCTCGGATCCGATCGGCTAGTTCAGCGGTCTCGGTCGGGTGGCCACCCTCCAGTGTGCACAGCGTCGCTTCACGGGCGTTTCGGTTAACCAGGACTACTCGAGGCGCCGCCGTGCGGCCCATGACGGTCCGGCCGATCTCCACGACCTCGCCATGCGGCAGGTCACCGAGCTGTTCCGTCACCTCGGCCAGCACCACCGTCTGACGCGATCCGACCCGCAGTCCGAGTTCCCCCCGCACCTGAGCGCTGAGCGGCGGACGCTGCTCTGGCACCCGCTCGCTCAGCGGCGCGGGCCCGGGCGGGATGTGTGTGCTGATCAGCAGGAGGTCCACGTCGCCCTGGGACGATTCGACGACGGTGTGACCCTGTTCCTCGAAGCCAGCGGTCAACTGCGTGACGAATGCGGCCAGCACCGTGTCGTTCGGGTGTACTTGTCCGGCGAATTGCACCACGAGAGGCCGCCACCAAGGCAGCCGGTCCAGCTGTGGCGCGGGACGGTTTGAGAGCACGGTCATCGGGAGCCTCCGGCGGCGACGACGGGGCGGATGCGACGGGCCAGGTCATTCAGGCTGTTCGCCGCGATCAGTTCCAGTGCGGGGATGTCGCACCCGAGCAGCTGATTGACCCCTACCGAAAGCTCCACCACCATCAGTGAGTCAAGACCCAGCGCATCCAGCTTGCATGTGCGTTCAACCCGCTCGGGATCGGTCTGCAGTACCCGGGCGACCAGCCCCGCCAGTTCCTCGGAGAGAACTGCCGCCGCCTCATCGTCGGACAAGGTCGCGAGACGGGTCCGTAGCTCCTGGGTACGGCTCGCGCCACCTTGGCCGGACATCTGGCGGGAGGCTGCGAACGCGGGCCGGTTCAGGCCTGCCAGCAGCTGCCCCATCCGCTCCCAGTCAAACCTGCCGAACACCCCGACAGCCGGACCGCCTGCCAGAGTCGTCTCGAAGGCCCGCCAGATCTCACCAGGAGTAATCGAGCCGAGCCCCAGCCGACCCAGCGTTTCCGACAGCCCCGTACGCACCACGTAGCCGGTCTCACCGACACCGCCCAACGCCAACGCGGCAACGGACGAGCCCTCGGCTCGACGACGACGCGCTACCGCCTCCAGATAGGCGTTGGCGGCGACATACGCGCCCTGCAACTGATTGCCGACCAAGGTGGTCGCCGACGAACAGTGCAGGAAGAAGTCCAGTTCCTGGTCCCGAGTGAGTTCGGACAGTACGGCCGCCCCGCGCACCTTCGGATGCAGCACTGCCTCGATGCGGTCGGCCGTCAGTTCCGCCAGCGGCGCGTCGTCAAGCACCATGGCCGCGTGGAGCACCCCGCGCACCGGGTGCCCGGCCGCCTCGGCATCCGCGAAAATCCGTCGCATTGCCTCCCGGTCGCCTACATCAGCGGCTACCGCGTCCACCCGTGCACCGGCCTCCGCCAGCCGGGCCAGCAGTGCTGGCGCCTCGGGAGAGTCCGTACCCCGGCGACCCACCAGGACCAGGTGCCGTGCGCCGTGGTGGATCAGCAGCTCGGACAGCGCTGCCCCGAGCCCGCCGAGGCCGCCGGTCACCAGATAGCTCCCGGTCCCGTCGAGGGCGATCGGTGAGATGGGCCGCTCCACCGTCACGGGCTCGTCGAGACTGATGACGATCTTGCCCAAATGCTTGGAGTGGCGCAGGGAGCGGAAAGCCTCGGCGACCCGGGCGGCCGGGTACACCACGTGTGGCAAAGGCCGGTAGCGTCCGGTGGTGACCCGGTGGCAGAGCTCGGCGAACTGCTCGGCGGCGACCGTGGGCAATTGTTCCGGCAATGTGGCCACATCCACGCCGAAGTAGGCGAGGTTCCGCCGGAAGGGGCCGAGCAGCAACGGCGTGTTGGCATACAGGTCACGCTTGCCGAGCTCGATGAATCGGCCCCCCGGGCGCAGACACTCCAACCCCCGCGTGATGGCCTCGCCGCTGAGTGAGTTCAGTACCACGTCGACACCTTGGCCGCCGGTCAGGCTGTGGACTCGCTCGGCGAAGTCCAGGCTGCGGGAGTCCAGTACGTGCCGCACGCCCATCAGGCGTAGCAGGTCCCTCTTGGCCGGGGTGCCGGCAGTCGCCACCACTTCCGCTCCCACGCCGCGCGCGTACTGCAGAGCTGCCAGTCCCACCCCGCCCGCCGCTCCGTGGACCAGCACCCGTTCGCCGGCGGCGAGCCGGGCATGGTGCTCCAGCCCGTACTGGACGGTGAGGAACACCGCGGGCAGGGTGGCAGCCTGGGCAAACGTCATCCTGTCCGGAATATGGCCCAGCTGTCCGGTCTTCGCCAGGACGTGGGAGGAGAGCCATCCGAGGCCCGAACCAAAAACGCGGTCACCCGGGGCCAGTCCGGTCACACCGGTGCCGACCGCGAGCACTTCGCCCGCACCCTCCAGGCCCAGTGCCGGGCCCTCCAGTCCCGGTACCGGGTGGTCGTCGGGAATAAGTCCGGTGGCCAGCATGACATCACGGTAGTTCAGAGCAGCAGCCCGGACAGCGACGAGCACCTCGCCCGGGCCGGGGGTGCCGCTCGACTGCTGGGGCTCCCAGACCAGCCGGTGCGCCATGCCCGGGTCGCGGAGCGAGAGGCGATAACCGTCCGACTGCCGCCGGGACGGCGCCGCAGCGTCGACGAGCCGCGGCACGAACCGCCCGGCCTGGGTGAGCACGATCTCCTGTTCCGCGCCCGGGTCGAGCAGTTCACTGGTCAGCCGCTCGACGTCGCGCTCTTCTTGGTCCGAGCGCTCAAGCGAGACGAGCCGGACTCCCAGCCGGACCTGCTCACTGGCGATGGTGCGGCCCAGGGCCCACAGCGCCGCGCCCTCCGGGGACTGTGGCTGCTCCGGCGCCGGGAACAGTCCTGTCGGAGGTGTCACCAGCCAGAGCATGGCGTCCTGACTTACGGTGAGTGCGCCCACCAGATCGCGCAGTTGCTGAGCCCCGCGGGCGATCACCCCGGCCGGGTCCGAGCCGGATGTTTCCGGGTCGAGCAGGACTGCGATCCGAACCGGAACGGCCGGATCGGCCGGGAGCAGCGGGCTCCAACCCTGGCCGTCGAGCGGCAGCCGACGTCCGCCGAGCCGGGATGCGAGCTGGTCTGCCAGGGGATGCGTCCCGTCTGCGGCGATCAGCCACTGCTCAGGCGTGGTGACGTCGGCGGAGGCGGCTTCCTGCGCTGCCGGGCTCCGGCGGGCCAGGATCACCGAGTCGCTGGGGCGCTCGGGATCCGGATGCTCTCCGGTACAGGCCACGGCATCGAAGCCGTTCGCCGCGAGCAGCATCTTCCACTGCTCCCGCTCCAGCAGGGGGGAGTCCTGACGCAGCTCGATGTCGGTGAAGTCCCAGTAGTCGTCCAGGATTCCGAAGAAGCTTGCCACCCAGGCCCGGTCGTGGCTCTCCAGGGCGAGCAGGAAGCCACCGTCGGCCAGCAACCCTGCCAGTTCACCGACCGATACGGTCAGGTCCTTCGCGGTGTGCAGGGCGTTGGCCGCGACTACCAAATCGAACTGACCGGGCGCGAAGCCCTGTTCGGCCAACGGCCGGTCCAGGTCGAGGGTGCGGTATTCGACGAAGTCGTACGGTGCGAACCGGGCCTTGGCTCCGGCCAGGAAGACCGAGGAGCGGTCGGTGAACACGTAACGCGTCCGCTCCGGGGGTAGGACCGGAAGCAGACTGCCCGTCATCCCACCGGTGCCGGCCCCGACCTCGAGGATTCGCAGCGGGCGGTCCGGCGCCCAGTGCCGCACGACGGCCGTCAGCAGTTCGGCTGCGTGCTGATTGTGCAGGCGCAGGTGCGGGGCATCGCTGTACAACTGTGCGATCAGGTGCTGGTCGGCCTCACCGAAGATCAGCTGCCGGGGGTCGGCCTCACCGCGCAGGAGTGCGGCCAGCTGAAGTCCGCAGCGCAGTCCGGTGAGCGTGAGGGTCACCGAGTCGGGCAGGTCCGTGAACAGGCAGCGGACATGCTCCAGCGGGTCGGGTGCGGCCGCCGGGTCCACGCGCAGGCGCCAACGCTCTGCTCCAGGCAGCCGTTCTGCAAGATCGGCCTCGCACGCGCCGGCGAGTAGCTGCCGCAGGTACGGTCGGTACTTGGCAAGCATACCGGCGGTGCTCAGGTCGTTGAGGCTGAACTCCAGCACCCCAGGCAGCAATTCCGCAACCGCTGCGAGCATGAAGAGTGAGCTCGCACGTAGGCCCCTGGAGGTCACCTCGGCGTAGTGGTCGTCGATCAGGCTCCGCTGACGGGCGCGCGCAGGAGCGGTCTCGGCCATTAGCTCTGCCGGGGACGGCAACCGGACCGGAGCCGCGTCAGGGCGCGGTGCAGCGCGTAGCACCATTTCCTGAAGCGTGGCGTCGTCGAAGCCGCGATGCTCGAAGCGCCGGAGCCGGCAGCCGGTCAGTTCCATGCTGACCCGGCCGTTAGAGTCGGTCACCGTGACGTCCCAGATCGCCTCCCGGCTGCTCGCCTGGACCATCCGTACATGCAGGTGCCCTTCGGGGTCAGGTGTGCGCCAGCGCCGGACCGCCCCCAGCTGGGCGGGCAGGAAGAGCGCGCCGTCCGCCAGGCTGGCCAGCAGCGGTGCCCCGGCCTGCATCGCCCCGTCGGTGACCACAGGATGGGCGAGGTAGTCGGACAAGGGCTGATCGGCGCGGTAGGAGGCGAGCAATTCGCCCTCACCGATCCGGAACCCGGTGAGCACCTGGAAGGCCGGACCATGTTCGATGCCGCTGGCTGCCAGCCCTCGATAGTGTGCGGCCGCGGGCAACTCCTCGGATCCGAGCCGGGCACGGACCGTGGTGAGGTCCAAGTCGACAGGGGCCGGGCTAAGCAGGCGGCGCACCCGGCCCCGGGCGTGCGGTTGCCACGGCCCGTCAGCCGTTCGGCTGGCCATCGTCACCGCGCCTGTCTGCGGTTCCACCCCGGTCTGCAGCAAGAGGTCCTCGACGCTGTCATCGCCCGGGAGCACGCACGCACTGGTGACGGAGAGTTCGGTCACCTCCAGAGTGTCGGTGTCGAGGAACTCCCGCCCGGCGGCCAGTGCGGTCTCCAGGAACCCGGTCGCGGGCAGCACTACGGTCCGGCCGACGCGGTGATCGGCCAGCCACGGAGCCCGGACCGTACTCAGCTCGCCGTGCCAGGCCGGTTCGGCGGTGACGGCGCGCTGGCCAAGCAGTGGATGGATTGTCACACCATCGCTGCTGATGCCGGTCCACCAGGTGGGGTGTGCCATCCAGTGCCGTTCACGCTGCCAGGGGTAGGCGGGCAGCTCGATGGGGGGAACTGGCCAAGGGAAGTGGGCCAGTGGGTCGACGGTGACACCAGCGGCCAGTAGATGGGCCACCGCGCCGTGGACCGCTGCGGGACCGTCGGCCCTTCGGGAACCGGTCCGTACCACCTCCGCACGCGACTCGCCCCCCAGGAGGCGGCGCAGGTACGGGCTGAGTACGGCATGCGGGCCGATCTCCACAAACACATCGCATCCGTCTGCCGCCAGAGCTTCGACGGCCGGGGCGAACTGGACGGGGCGGCGGACGTTGTGCCACCAGTACTCGGCATCCAACTGCTCTCCCGCCGGCAGTAGTCCGCCCGTCACGGTGGACGCCACGGTCAACTGGGGCGCCTTTGACGAAAGGCCGCGCAACTGGGCCAGCAGTGAGCCTTCGATTGGGTCCATGGCGGCACTGTGGAAGGCGTAATCAAGGTCCAGCTGCCGAGCGAACACCCCGCGGTCCTGGAGCCGCTCGGTCAGTTCGGCCACCGCCCGCGCGTCTCCGGCGACCGTGGTGTCGGACCGGCTGTTCACCCCGGCCAGCGCAAGCAGATCCGTGCACCCGGCCAGTTCCTCAGACAGCTGGAGCTCCGACAGCCCGATGGCTGCCATTCGCCCCGTGCCCGCGGTTGCTTCCTGGGCCCGGCTACGCGCCGCCACCACCCGGGCAGCCGACGCCAAATCCAGTGCCCCGGCCACGTGCGCGGCCGCAATCTCTCCGACGCTGTGTCCCACCACCGCCTGCGGCCTGACTCCCTGCGCGCGGAGCAGCTCGACCATCCCGAGCTGGTAGGCGAACAGCAGCGGCTGAGCAACCACGGTGGAGCGCAGGCGCTCCGGGTCCCCGGTGGCCATGGCCTCGGTGAGTGACCAGCCGAGCAGAGGGTCGAGCTCCCGGGCAACAGCTTCCACGGCCCGGCGAAACGTCGGCTCGGCTGCCAGCAGTTCGGCTCCCATACCGGGCCACTGGGAGCCGTTGCCGGAGAAGGTGAACGCCACCCTGCCACGTTCTACCGTCCGGGCGGTCGCCGAGGCGGGAGCCGGTCGCTCGCCTCGCGCCGCTCCGTGCAGCGCGGCGACTGCCTCCTGAGGGGTTTCGGCCAGCACCACAGTGCGGTATTCGTGCCGGGCGCGGCGCCGCGTGGTTGTGTGGGCCAGCGCGTAGAAATTGTCCTGGCTGAGCGTTTCGAGCCGTTCGGCCAGCCTCCCGCAGGCCTCGGCCAGCGCCACCGGACCACTCGCGGTGACCGTAACAGGCAACGGCCCCTCGGGCCGTTCTTGCAGCTGCGGCTTGGCGGCCGGGGCCGGCCCGAGCATGACGTGGGCGTTGGCTCCGCCGAAGCCGAAGGAGTTCACTCCGACCACGGTGTCGGCGGAGATGTGCACTTTCTGCGGCCGGACGGTCGGGATGAGGCCCAACCCTGTGAAGTCAATGCGGGGGTTGAGTGTTTCGGCGTGCAGGGTGGACGGCACCTCACCGTGCCGCAGCACCAGGATCGCCTTCAGCAGACCTGGAACCCCGGACGCGGCCTCCAGGTGCCCGAGGTTGCTCTTGACCGAACCGACCGGCAGCGGGCCGACCGTCCGGCGGGTACCAAGCGCCCGGCCGATCGCCTCACATTCGATCGGATCACCCACCGCCGTCCCGGTACCGTGAGCCTCCAGGTATGCAAGGCGGTCCGGGTGGACCGACGCACCGTCATACAATTCGCTCAGCAAACGTTGCTGAGCACGCGGGTTGGGCATCGCGATGCCAGAGGTCCGGCCGTCGTTGTTGGCCCCACTGTCGAGAATTACCGCATGCACCCGGTCGCCGTCTCTCAGTGCATCCGTCAACCGCTTGAGCAGCAGCAGGCCGCCGCCCTCCGAGCGGACGTAACCGTCGGCCTCGGCCGAGAAGGTTCGGCAACGCCCCGTCGGCGACAGCATCGAGGCGGTTGAGAACCCGGCGAAGACCCGTGGGTCGAACATGATGTTGACCCCGCCGGCCAGGGCCAGACCGGTCCGCCCGGTGCGCAGGTGCTCACAGGCCCGATGCACGGCGGTCAGCGCGGAGGCGCAGGCGGTGTCCAGCGCGAAACTCTCGCCGTGCCAGTCCAAGAGGTGAGAGATCCTGTTCGCGGTGTTGCCGACCGCCACGCCCGACATCGAGTACACGTCACCCGCGGCCGGCCGCTTCTGGTGGAGCTGCCCGAAGTCATGACTGGAACAGCCCACGAACACCGCGCCGTCCCCACCGGCACACTCCGCCGGGTCGACACCCGCATCGTCGAGTGCCTCCACCGCCATCTCCAGCAGCAGCCGCTGCTGCGGGTCCAGATGCCGCGCTTCGCGTGGGGAGATTCCCCGGAAGAATTCGCAGTCGAAGCCCTGCACGTCCTGGAGAAAACCACCTGCGACGGTGTAAGTGCGGCCGGGCCTGTGCCGACCGCCATCCAGGAAGGCCGCAGTTTCGAACCGGTCCGCAGGCACCTCGGAAACCAGATCCGCGCCCTTCGACAGCGCGGTCCACAATCCATCGAGATCGCGAACTCCGCCCGGCAGTCGACACGCTGTACCGATGACAGCCACGGTGTCGGCCGTTCTGGTCATGGAGTTCTCCAGGGGTATTGGTCGTGGCACCTTCCCCGTCAGTCTCCGGCCTGTCACGCGGCGCTCCTGACACGCATCACCCGGTCGGCCGCGGCAAGTAATCCATCCGTGTGAGATGAGTCCGAAAGAAGGGCATCAGATCATACTGCCGGGCCATCGACTTTCCGTGCCACGGCACTGAAGTGAATTCCGCAGTGTCCCGTTCCCTTCATCGACAAGTTCGGAGGAATCATGAGCCGTGCCCCGGCAACTGGTGTCGCTCAGCTTGAGTGCGTTTTTGGAGCGCGCAATCGGTGCCCTGTTCGACTTCGACGTCTGCGCGTGGGACGGCAGCACAACTGGCGCCGGCACCGGCTCCGCCCTCGTCCTGCGCAACCCCCAAGCGTTGCGACGCGTGCTCTGGCGCCCCGGCCAGGTTGGCGCGACCAGCGCGTTCGTGGCCGGCGACAGTGACATCGAGGGTGATCTGATCGGCGTCCTCCGCCAGCTGGGCTATGTCCTGGGTGCGTCCTGGCCGCAGCTCGCGGGCGCCGCGCTGGCGGCGCTCAGGGGCTGGGTCGACCGGCAGGTGCTGGGATTGCTCGGTCGGGTGCCCGCCGCGGAGGTCCGCCGCAGCCGAGGCGCCCGAGCCGTCCGGCACCACTACGACGTGGGCAACGAGTTCTACCGGCTCGTCCTCGGGCCTTCGATGGTCTACTCCACCGCCTACTGGCCCCAGGGCGGTGAGCATCCGGACTCCGGGCTCGACGAGGCACAGGAAGCCAAGCTCGACCTGATCTGCCGCGAGCTCGACCTGCGTCCTGGTATGTGACTGCTGGATCTCGGCTGCGGCTGGGGCAGCCTGCTGCTGCACGCGGCGCAGCACTATGGCGTGAACGGCGTCGGCATGACACTCGCCGAAACCAGGCTCGGCTCGCCACTGAGGGGACCGAGCAGGCAGGGCTGACCGACCGGCTTCACGTACGCGTGCAGGACTACCGGACTGTCCAGGACGGGCACCGTTCGACGCGGTGGCCAGCATGGAGATGACGCACCACCTGTCGCGCTCCGGAGAGCGAGAGCACGCCGCGGCTCTGGCCCGGCTGGTGGCACCCGGTGGGCGGGTACTGAGCCATGAACTGTGCTCCCTGTCGTGCGGGACAGATGCTGATGCGCCGGTCTCCTGCTGCGCTACGCGCATCCGGACCGGAACCCGAGCGTGATCGGCCTCAGTGCACTGCTCGCCGAGCGCGCGGGCCTGGAAGTGCTCGACGTGGAAAACCTGCGGACGGACTGCGCGCGCACGAGTGCGGCCTGGCTGACGAATCTGGAGCGCGATCGGTAAGTCGCCACTTCATTGGCCGGCAACCAGACGGTGGCAGTCTGGTGACTGTTCTTCGCCGTCGGCGTGTTGTCCTTCGAGGTGGGCTGGTAAGCATCCAGCACCTGCTTTGTATCCGCCCCCAACCGCTCAACTGAGCGGTCTTCACGCCGCGGTCGAGTGGTTACCAGCGTCCCGGGACACGGATCCAGGCGACCGTCTGAGGCTGGGCGCCCACCAGTTGGCCCGGCCGGTCAGACTCATCACGGCAGGTACCAGAACGCCCCGGACCACGGTGGCGTCCAGGACCACCACCGCCGCCATAGTGGCGCCCAGCACCACGAGCAAACCGACATCGGAAAGCACCAGCGCTCCCATGCTGACGGCGACCACCACGGCGGCGGTGGTGAAGAGCCGACCAGTGTGCTCGATACCGAACACAATGGATCCGGAGTTGTCACCGGTACGTCCCCACTCTTCCTTCATCCGGGCGATGAGGAAGACCTCGTAGTCGACACAGAGCCCGAAGGCGAGGGCGGACGCCAGCAACGGCATGGTGATCTCCAGCGCACCGTCACCTCCCGCCGCCGGTGGTCCGAGCACCGCCAGTTCCTGGAACAGCATCACCATCACTCCCAGGGCCGCGGCGATGCTCAGTCCGCCGAGCACCACGGCCTTGACCGCCACCAGCAGGCTCCGGGCGAACACCAGCAAACCCAGGAAGACACCGGTCAGCATCAGCACGGCCCACCTGCCCAGCGCTGTAAAGATCGCGGTCCGGGTGTCGGCGAGCTGCGCGGCGACTCCAGCGACCTCGGTCGGCCCGGGGGCAGCGGTGTCACGGACCGCGTCCACCAGCGCGGCGGTCCGTGCCGCCTGGGGCGGATCGGTGGCGAACACCACTGCCAGGGTGCCGGGCGCGGAGGCGGGCTCCACCTGCTGCGTACGAACGTGCTGTCCCTCTGCGTAGTCGCCGGCCGGGGTGCTGACCTGGGCCGCACCGGGCAGCAGGGACAGACGGCGCGCGTAGCTGTCCAGGGCGCTCTGTTCGGTGTACGGGTCCGTCCGGGACAGCACGACGATGAGTTGTCGCTCCGGCGGGTAGGGGAAGTCTGCCCGGACGGCTCGTGCGGCCGAACGGGCCTCTGCCCGGGGCGGCAGGATGCTTTCGTCCACCAGCGCGGGGCGAAGCCCGGCGGTGGGTAGCGCAAGTGCCGCCAGTAACGCGGTGCCAAGGATGGTCCAGAGCACTGGACGCCCGGTCACCTTGACGGCGATCCGGCGCCAGAGGGCACTGGCCAGCACCTCCATGGGCGGACGGCGCCAGGGCAAGCGGCGGAAGGGGTCCAGGCGCTCGAGTCGGTCGCCGGCCACGGCGAGCAGGGCCGGGAGCACCACAAGGGTCGCGGTTGCGCCGAGGGCGACCACTACGACCGCGGCCAGTGCCAGCGACCGAACCATGCCGAGCGGGAAGACCAGCAGCGCGGTCATGCACCAGGCCATCGTCAAGGCACAGAACGCCACCGATCGCCCGGCTGTGGACATCGCCCGCACGGTGGCCGTCTCGGGGTCGAAGCCGGCAGCCCGCTCCTCGCGGTACCGACTCAGTGTGAACAGTCCGTAATCGACGGCAAGTCCGAAGCCCAGCGCGAAGGTGAGGTTGGCGGCGAATACAGAGATGGGGACGACCCGGGTACAGGCTGACAGCACCGCGAGGGCCCCGGCCACCGCCACCCCGCCGACCAGGACCGGTACGAGAGTGGCTCCCAGGGAGCCAAAAGCCAGCACCAGGACGCCCAAGGTGACCGGCAGCGCCAGAAGTTCGGACCGCACCAGGTCCCGCTCGGCCTGGTCGGTGGCGGCAACGTTGACCCACGCCGGTCCGGTGACCGCCAAGCGGAACCCGGGGGCCTCGGCCCGCAGGGCGGGCGTCAGCGTACGGGCAGCCCGGGCGGTCTCGGACTGGTCCCCAGCCAGGTCGATCCGCAGCAGCGCGCCTCGACCGTCCGTCGAACGCAGCGGGGCCAGGCCGGTGGACCAGTACGATACCGCTGAACTCACCCCCGGTGACCGAGCGGCCAACTCGGTCAGCCGCTTGCCCTGCTCGGCCACCGCTGGCGCGTCCACCGGTCGGCCAGGGCGGGCATAGAGGACCAGATCAGCCGTGCCCGCACCCATCCGCTGCGCCGCGGATTCGGCTCGCTCGGCCGCCGTGTCGTCAGCGGTGTAACCGCCATTGGACCAGCGGTCACCGGCACTGAGGCCAGCGACGGCACACAACACCACCAGCAGAACCGCTGACCCAAGTACTGGCCGGGCATGGCGGAACGACCAACCCGCCAGCCGACCCAACAAGCCGCTCACCGCGTGGCGTCCAATCCGGCCAGCCGCCGACGCGAGGCCCACCGAAAAGCCCGCCCGCAAGACCATCCTTCGCGGCTCCCGACGCTGACGGGATAAGCGCCAGGCCGACCAGGCCCGGTCACTCCATACCCGCCGGTTCTGTGCACCCAGATGCATGGCGGTTCGAGACTGTAGTTTCTTTCATACAGCGAAGAGCAGAGTCCTGCCCCCCTCGTCCAGGCGCTCTGGTGAAACAAACAACGGGGTGAGGATCCAGCCGAGTCATCCGTTTGGGTAGCAGTTCTGGTACGCGCACAGTCGACTCCTTTGACGGATACGCTACGGCCCCGCAGCCTCGCACCCGATAGACCTCCAGGTCGCGCACATTCTTGGGAAGAGCGACCCTGTGGTCAATCTTCGCCCACCCTCCGTCACCCGATCGGCGGCACCCGGGAAAAATCGCCTTCGTGAACCATGCGCACAATGGGCGGGCCAGGCTTACCCCACCCGGATGGAGAGTCGCCTTGCCGACTGCCGTTGTAACGGGCGCCACGGCCGGAATCGGCCTTGCATTCGCCCGAACCCTCGCAGACCGCGGATATCACTTGGTTCTCGTCGCCCGGAACGCCAAACGGCTCGGTGCGGTCGGGGCAGCCCTGCCATCGCCGGGTCGACCGCACCTGGTACTCCCGGCTGATCTCACCACCACGGCCGGATGCCGACTTGTCGAACAACGGGTCACAAACGACGCCGAGCCAGTCGATCTACTGGTCAACAGCGCTGGAATCGCGGCATCCCGACCGTTCCTGGAGAGCACGATCGAGGAGGAGGAGTCCGTCCTGGACCTCAACGTCCGGGCCCCACTACGCCTCACCAAGGCCGCGCTGCCCGGCATGCTGGCCCGGGGCTCCGGTGGCGTGCTCAATGTGGCCTCAGTAGCGGCCCTGGGGCCGGCCTGGTTGGCCAGCACATATCCGCCGAGCAAGGCTTGGATCCTCGCGTTCACGGAGTCCGTCGGCCACTCCGAAGGGATCCGGCGGCGGTCCGGAGTCAGGATGACAGCGGTGCTGCCCGGCTACACCAGGACGGAGTTCCACCAGCGGGCCGGAATCCCCACCGCCAACATTCCAAACTGGATGTGGCTCGACGCCGACCGGGTGGCCGTCACGGCACTACGCGATCTCCATCGAGGACGCGTGGTCAGCATCCCCAGTGCCCGTTACCGCCTCGCTGGTTGGGCGCTGCGTCATCTCCCGCGTCCCCTCGTGCGGCCGTGGTGCTGGGACCAGGCGGGCCCGCCGACGCTGCGACCGCCCCGGGCGTGCGATGAGCCGAGTCCCTGCCCTCCTCCAGCAATGGGCCAACGTCCTTAAGAGGGCGTTTCGTCCCGTTGTTTCATCCCGGATTGCCGGGATGGGATTGGTTCATGCTCCGCGCCAGCTGGGGGGTGAATTCGGCGGTGAGTCTGCGGGTCATGAGGTTGATCATCGCGAGGTGGATCATGGCTTCGGAGCGGTGTGGGTGGGCTTCGTAGTCGCGGGCCAAGCGGCGGTGGTTCATCAGCCATCCCAGCATGCGTTCGACGGTCCAGCGACGGGGCAGGACGGTGAATCCCCTGGTGGTGGGGTCGCGGCGGACGATGTGCATGTCGATACCGAGGGTGGCGGCGTGCTCGAATCGCGACTCGTGCACCACCACTCACAGTGACCTCAGCGGCCCCAGACAAAGCGAAGCCCAAACCCGATGGTACCCATGCAAACTTGACCTAAACGCCCTCTCAGCAGACAGAGGTCACTGCCCTCAAGAGGTGACGATGGCGCACCGAACGGACCCAGGGGTGAGCTGATCCTCTACCGGCCGCTGGCGGCTTCGAGCATGCTGAGCTTGACCGCTCGACGTGCCGGCCACAGAGCGGCGAGCACTCCCACGAGGGCCGAAGTGAAGAAGAAGATGGCTATTTTGCCCCAGGGGAGCACGAGTTCATAGGTGTCGAGGGTCTTAGCGATCAGTTCGCCGGTAGCCCACCCGAAGAAGACACCGAGGGTTATACCGAGCAGGCCACCGAAGAGGGAGATGACCAGCGATTCCAGGCGGACCATGCGCCTGACGTCCGTGCGGTCCAGGCCGACGGCGCGCAGCAGACCGATCTCCTGAGAGCGTTCCATGACGGACATGGCGAGGGTGTTGACGACGCCGAGCACGGCGATGATGACGGCCGTGGTGAGCAGGGCATAGAGCATGTTCAGCAAGAGGTTGAACCCCTGGGCGTTGGCGTTGGTGAGGTCGTCCTTGTCGTGGATCTGGAGCGATGGGTTGTTTCCGAGCGCTTCGCGTAGCGAGTCCTTGGCCGCGTCGCTGGCGGTGCCCTTGATCTTGACCAGGACTTGTGTATCGGCGATGAGGCTCTGGTGCGGGGCCAGGGTACGGGTGTCGAGCATGATGCCGCGGATCAGGTCGTTGCCTTTATAGATGCCGGCGACGGTGAGTTTTTCCTGTACACCGTCTTCGTAGGTCATGGTGAAGGTGGAGCCGTGCTGCCAGCCGCGGCTCTTGGCGGTGTACTCATCGACGATGGCCTTGTCACCGCCGAATCCAGCGAATGAACCTGCAGTGAAATCGGCCTTGACCAGCTCCGTAATGGTTGCGCTGTCGAGGGCGGTCACGGTGTCCGGGCTGCCGTCGGCCAGTGCAGGGGACGGGCGCAGCGGGGTTGTGGCGGTGACCTGCGGGAGCGAGGCGAGTGTCTTCTCGATGTCTGGTGAGAGCGATGCGGTGCCGGCCATGGAGACGGTGTAGTCCGCCTTCATCGAATCCGCGCCCAGCTTGTCGAGTCCCTTCTGGGTGCCACTGGCGACTACCGTCATGCCGGTGATCAGGGTCAGACCGATCATCAGCGCGGATGCGGTTGCGGCGGTCCGACGCGGGTTGCGCAGCGCGTTCTCCGTGGCAAGTTTCCCGGAGATGCCGAACAGCCGCAGAGCAGGCGTGAAGGCGGCGATGACCGGGCGGGAAAGCAACGGGGTCAGCACACACACACCGATCAGGAGCAAGATGAAGCCCAGCCCAGTCAGGGCTTCACCATTGGTCCTCATGTTTGTCCCGGCCAGCACCGATACGACTCCGGTGGCTGCCAGGAGGCTACCGATGGAGTTGCGGACGGTCAGCGAGCGAGTGGCAGCGTCGGCGTGAGAGTTGTTCATGGCGGCGACCGGCGGTGTCTTCGCGGCGCGGCGGCCGGGCAGCCAGGCGGCCAGCACAGTAACCACGATGCTGACGCTCAGCGAGATGACGACCGTGACCGGAGAGATAACGAGTGGGCCCTCGGGCACCGTGCTCCCGGTAGCACTCATCAAGGAACACAGCCCCGCACCGATGCCGATACCGGCGAGCAAACCGGCCACACCGGCAATGGTGCCGACGACGAGCGCCTCGGTGAGCACTGAGTGGGTGACCTGGCGGCGGGTTGCGCCGACCGCGCGCAGTAGCGCGAGCTCCTTGGTGCGCTGGGCGACCAACATGGTGAAGGTGTTGGCTATGACGAAGATGCCGACGACCAGCGCGACACTGGCGAAACCGAGCAGGGCGTTGCGCATGTTCCGCGAATCTTCAGCGATCAGCTTGGCCTGTTCGTCGGCCATCTGCTTGCCGGTGACTGCCTGGGCCCAGCCCGGCAGGATCTTCTCGATCGACCCCTTCAGCGCGACCTGGGAGGTACCGGTCGCGGCCTTGACGCCGATCTCACTGAACTCGCCCGGCTTGAGGTAGAGCTGCTGGGCGGTGTCGGTGTCGAAGAGCGCGAGGCTGCCGCCCGCGGAGACGTTCCCGTCGGCAGTGGTGAAGATGCCCGTGAGCTTTTGCTCCAGTACCGGGCCGTTCACGGACATGCGGACGGTGTCGCCGACCGTATAGCCGGCGCGATCGGCGGTCTTGGCATCCAGAGCGATCTCGCCCGAACTCCTCGGCGGAGCGCCGCTCTTCAACGGGTAGCGGGCGTCTTTGCCGTCGGTTCCGGGGTAGTAGTTGGTGCCGGACGATCCGAAGCCCTGGCCTATGAGCCTGCCGTTTTTGTCGGCGATCGCAGCAAAGCCGTAGACCGTGCCGGTGGCGGAGGCAGCGCCGGGCACAACGGCGACCGAGTCGAGAATCCCCTGGGTGAGCTTGGGGGCGTCGCCCGGGTGCCGTTGGTCGTTGGCCTGCTGGTGGAGCTGGACCGCGACGTCGACGTGGTCGAATCCCTTCTGGGAACTCTTCTGGTACGCCGCCGAGACGGTCGAGGTGAAAACCAGGGTACCGGCGACGAACGCCACGCCGAGAAGTACGGCGAGCAAGGTCATCAGCAGCCTGGTCCTGTGCGCAAGCACATTACGCAAAGCGATCTGGAACAAGGGAGGTCAGTCCTGGAGATTTGGTCGGCGATGGTTAACTCGTACGGCCTGTGGCAGCGAACCGCTTCATGCGGTCCAGAACGGCATCTGCGGGGCTTGCCTTGCGTCAACCCTGCGGGTCATCGGCGAGGAAGACGACGCGGTCGGCGTAGGAAGCAGCGACAGGTCGTGGGTGGCATCGAGCGTCTGACGGAATGTGCGCACGGGGTTGTGAAGGAAACCTAGATTCTCGGCGCTCGAGCGGAGGTCGAGGTTTCCGTGGGCTGCAGTCGACGAAATGACCGCAGGACGTCCGGCGAAGGCCTCGTCGTGCAGCCCAGCAGGTTCGGCGTCACGAGCTGTGAGGCAGACATCGGGACGCCGAGGAAGCTGGTGGTCGTTGTGCTCTTGAGACAGAGCAGTGGCTGATGCAACGGAGTGACATATGTCAACGGTTGCAGCTCACGAACGGACGTGCGTCCTACTCAGGGCGTGTTGCAGGGCACTCCACAGAGGTAGCCAAGACCTCCCGATGCTACGCAAGGATGACGCAGCTGCCTGACACCCGCGACTTTATGATCACTACGGGCGCAGGCGCCTGGGCTGGTACAGCCGACGTCTGAGGGGGTGTCTGCTGCATGTTTCTTAGACGGCGCTCGTGAAACACCCCGACGCCCGGCGGCCCACCTGGGGCGATTACGTGTCATAGCCGAAACTCAACGTCAGGCCGATGCACGCCTCGGGAATACTGAAACATGCCCCACTGCACCGCCCTCAGCTCAGCCGACTCGCTGGGCGGCAGCCATCCCGCCCTGGCAGGAGGACGGGTCTACGGGGCGATGGGGCCGTTCTTCTTGTCCGGGTGTGCTGACAGCACATAGCGGGTGGCGGAGAGGTTGGACAGGCCGAAGAGTTCCATGAGCCGGACAGGATCGGCGCTGTGGCGTGCCTCATCGACGATGCGGTCGACATGCAGGCGGCCAGCCGGCAGGCCGATGCGTTGGAAGAGGTGCTGGACGACGCCGGCGCTGATGGGCGGGCCGGAGTCGTCGACGGCGGTGTTGCGGGTGACGAAGAGGTGGGGATTGGAGCTGTCGGGCCAGCGGTGGTGGCGGTGGAGTTCCCACGCTGTGGCCAGGCGCATGGTGAAGGCGTCGAGGTAGATGAGGTGGTCCATGCGTCCCGCTCGACGCAGGCGTAGCCGGCCCTTGCTGTGGTCAAGGTCGGTTCGCAGGAGGTGGACGAGCTGGCCAGGCAGGAGAGCGTAGATGGCGACGAGGGCGACCATGGGGGTGTCGCGGGGGTCGTCGAGGCGGTCGAGGAGGCCGGCGATGCGGTCGGAGGGAAGGGCGGGCGGCACGGATCGGCTGGTGGTGAGGGAGATGCTGCGGGCGGGATCGCGGAAGACGAGGTGTTCGCGTTTGAGGGCCCTGAAGAGGGACCGGAGTGCGGTGTGCAGGCGGCGGGCCCGGTCGCCGCGGAGCGGGTCCAGGGCGTCCTCGATGTGCTTCTTGGTGATCTCGCGGGGATCGGTGTGCCCGTCGGTGATCCATGCTTCCAGCGTGTCCAGGAGGGCGGCCACGTAGTTCTCGACGGTTTTGGGGCTGCGGGCCCGGCTGGGGGTGCTGCCCTGGCCGAGGAGTACGTCGATGTAGGTGTGGACTGCGGCCGAGAAGGCCGGTTGGCTGATGGTGGACGCGTGGTGTCGGGCGCGGGCAATGGAGGGGTCACCGGTTGGTTGCGTTTCGAGGAGGCCGCGCAGGCGGGAGTAGTTGAGGACGCGGGCGCCTTGAAGACTGGGGCTCATGGAAGCCAGGGCCCGGATGTCGCGTTCTTGGATGGGGGCGTCGGTGCCGAGGTGCCCCGTTACGATGCGCAGGGTGCGGATGCTGCCGCTGAAGAAGTCGGTGTTCCATCCGCGCTCGCGCATGTAGGTGGTGAAGTCGGTGAGCAGATGTGCTGCCGCGGGGGTGAGGGCGGGTGGCCTGGTGGTGTCCAGGCGTGTCCAGTCCCTTGGCGGGGCCGGGAAGAGCTCCAGCTGGTCGGCGTGGAGGAGATGCTCGGACAGTCGGCGTGCTCCTTCCGCTCGGGCGCGGGCGCGGCGGCGTTTGAGGGCGAAGCGGCCTTGGAGCGCCGCGGTGCCGGGAAGGAGGCGTCCGACGGCCAGTCCCGCCGCGTGGGGGCGGGCGAACCAGAGCTGGTCGCCGTTCTCCATCGCGACCTGGGCGGTATCGACCTCGGTTTCAGCGACGACGATCCGGCACATGCGGCACATGCCGCCGCTGAGCATCAGCGTGCGGTGGCAGCGGTCGCACTCTGCCTCGCTGGCTCCGCGTTTGCGGAGCTCGTAGCACCAGCTGGTGCACGGCACACACAGGACCCGGCGGTCGTTGGCCCAGGCCAGACAGTGTGCGCACTGCCCCCGCAGCTCAGGGTCGCGTTGCCCGCCCTGGCGGGTGGGGCCGGTGCCCCGTGGAGGGACCACCCGGCGGGTCAGCGGCGGGGCGAGAAGAGCGGCCCGCTCCAGGGCCCTCCCCAGGATCGGGCCGTTGTAGAGGAGGTCCTTCAGGGCCTCGGCGGCGACCTGGTGCTGATCGGGGTCCCGGGCCGCCAGGGCCAGGCGGGCGAAGCCCTCCAGCCGCCAGATCCACACGGTCCGGGCCCGTACCCGGCGCTCGTCGGCCATCTGCCGCAGCTGCTCGCGGACGGCCTCGAACCCAGGGATGTTCCGGTCGCTGATGCGGGCCGCGTGGGTGCGGGAGAACTGGCGGGCAGGAGTAGGAAAGAGTCCCAGTTGCCCGGGAATCTGGGGCGGACAGATCCGGGGGTCGTCCTGGACCGGCTCGGGGTGCCGGGCCCGTAACCACGCAGGGATGTTGTAGTGCCGCCCCGGTTTGCTCTGTGGCATCCGTACCGGCCTCGCCTCGGGCAGGACGATGCCCTCGATGTCCAGGGCGAGCTGACGTGGCCGGCCCGGGGCGAGGGGTTCATCGTGAAGCTCGCCCCAGACCCAGGGATCGTCCTCGCCAAGGCGGACAGCAAGGAGACAGGGCGCGCATACGCCCGCCCGCGTCACCGGCACGGCCCAGGCGCAGCGGCGGCACGGAGCCTGGCTCCAGCCGTCCCGGCCCGAGGACGCGCGGAACCGCGCCCACGCGCACCTTGGGCACATGGCGTTCCCGTTCACCGCTCCCCAGCCCGCGCACGTCCCGCAGGACCCGAGCGGACCAGAGCCCCTGATCACCGATCCCCCGTGTCAGTTCGGAGGCAGCGGGCGCCGGGAGCCGCCGCTGCCAGGCCGGGGAATCGGGCGTACGGGCCCGCTCTCGCCGACGGCGCGCTGCTCGGTTTCCGGATGTCCCTCGGCCGCCGCCACCGGATCGGCTTCCATCAGGTCCGAGACCGTGCATTTCAGGGCGGCGCAGATCATGTCCAGGTCCTCCAACCGGACGGTGACCGGCTTGCCGGACCACAGTGCGGCCACCTTGCTCAGGGACGGGGTGAACCCCACTTCCCGAAAGGCCGCCTGCAGCTGGGTGGGGCGCCAGATGTCGCGCTTGGCCGCGGCCCAGCGCAGGTTCCACTTCAACGGATCACGCCTCCGTGCTCAGCCGGCGAACCGCTCGCCGGGAAGACTCCAGGCTCGAGCGCTCCGGGTCGCCTTTCGCGGTCGCGAGATAGCCGACCGTGGTGGATGCCCAGACATGGCCGAGCAAGACCTGCACGTCCCACAACGGCATCCCCGCCTCATAGTTGTGGGTCGCGCACGCGTGCCGCAGCAGATGCGGAAAGAGCTCGCTGACCGGGCCCCGCAGATGCTCGCGCGAGGCCATCTTCAGCGCGCGCCGGAACGTGTCGGGCACCACCGGCGGCGCGAGCAATCCCTCCATGCCGGCCAGTGACTTCGCCAGCCGCTCGGAAGGGAACAGCGGCGCCCGCGGGTCGCAGGGATCATCGGGAAACTCACCCCGCACCTCCTCGACATACCACCACAAGAGCGCCCGGCCCTCTTCGAAGAGGAAGGCTTCGCGGTCCCGCGGACCTGAGCCGCCGGCGCCCTTGCCGTGGACCAGGAACCGGCCCCACTGGCCGTTCTCCCAGTGCACGTCCCCGAGCTGCACCTGGCACAGCTCCGCCGCCCGGACACCGGAGGTGTACGTCAGCTTCGACATCACGTAGTTCCGGACCGCCACCGGGTACTTCCACGCCCGCGGCAGCGCCTCCCGCCACGCCGCGAAGAAGTCCTTCGTCGCCCGGGCGGACGGCGGAATCCGCAGTCCGAAGTCCCCACGGTGAACAGGCCGGTTAAACGAGTCGACGGGGGACTCGACCATCGCGCCGAACCGTCGGCGGATCTCGCCGGCATACCGCTGCTCCAGGAAGGCGTAATAGAGATCGATCCGGTTGATCTTCGACCGCACCGTCGTGTGCCTTGGCCGCTTGCCCGGGCCCGCGAAGTACTTGTCCAGTTGCCGCGAGCTGAGCTGCCACGGCATGACGTCGTAGTACGAGCAGATCTCCAGTACCGGCTGGACCAGCGACTCAAGTGTCCGCGGTGAAAGGCCCGCGACATCCCGGGCCCATACGTACTCGGCGAGGGAGTCCTGATACAGAGCCCGCTCGGCTTCCGCGGTTGCAGCTGCCGCGCTCTGCCGCTGGAGCGTAAGAACATCCGCCAGACCCGGCTCAGGCTGCTGTTGCTCGCCGGGCCGGTCCTTCAGAGCTACGTCGCCACCCGTGAGGAGAGAGAAGCGGCGGGTCCCGGAATCCGTCACAAGCACGCAAGTTACGGAGAGAACTCCTGAATTTTGCGAGGAATCGTCAAATCCCCACACGATCGAGTGAAGCGTCTACCCGCGGCTCCGACCTGCATGAACAGCCGCAACTCCCACACGAAGCGGCGGAACGAACCCGCCGGCGCTCCAGTTCTAACCGGAAACCGACGAGTTCGTGGGTTCCTGGAGCACTCTCACGAGGAACCCGGGGGACATTGCGCCTGGTCGCCTCACCGTGCCGTTGGGTTCGGGTAGGAGCACGGCCTCGGAAGATCGGTACAGCGGTTATCGGTGAGAACGATCATGGTCATTTAGCAAAGTGATCCACGGTCGCTACAGCTTCGCCGCCTCCCAGCCGGTCAACGGCCTGCGCCCGCTGCGCGACCCGGATGCCGTCGATCTCGATGACGATGACGACGCCGCGGAAGATTGACGGGGTTCGCGTAGGGCTCCCGTTGGCGAGCACCTGCGGGTGATCTACGCACCGTGCCATGATCTGCGCGGAGGGTCACCCATGGGGGCGGAGGCGTGTGATCCGCGTCGTCGTGCCCTCAGAGCTCACCGTGTTCGGCGCGACCGTGCCGGGGAGGGCAAGGGGCTGGCCCGGCCGGCGGCGCGTCCAACCCCTGCAGAAGGGGGTGGACGCTGCGGCCGGCCGTAGCAAGGCCGCACCGCCGCGGATCCTCATGAGGCCGTCCGGCCTCCTCCGCCCGGCGCGGACACAGACAGGGGGACATCACCATGTTTTCCACCGCTCGCTCCGGCTTACCGCGTCGCAGACTCACTCACCGGCTGACCGTCTTGGTCTCCGCCATGGCGCTGGCCCTGTACGGCATGCTCGCCGCGGCCGGTCCCGCCCACGCGGACGCCATCATCCAGATCACCGACTCGGCCGACCCCGTCCCGGCCAACACCAGCTACACCTACACGATTACCGTCTCAGGGCCTGGCGGCATCTTCGACGCCTCGGCCGCTCTCAGTGGCGCGGCAGCGACCTTCACTGGTGTCACGGACAACCAACCGGACATCGGCTGCTACGTCGCATCGGGAACGACTCTGGAGTGCTTCGGCCCGAGCGGGGACATACCCAGCGTCACGGTCACCGCGACCGTGCTGCCTACCGCCGCCGGAACGGTGACAGCCAGTACTACGGTGACCGGGGTTGGCTTTACCGGCTCCGACAGCACCACCACGACCATCACCGCGGGCGCTGCCGCGCCGGCCGTGACCGGGGTCAGTCCCGCCAGCGGTACCACCGCGGGCGGAACGAGCGTGACGGTCACCGGGACCGACCTGGGCGGCGCGAGCAGCGTCACCTTCGGCGACACCCCGGCGACCGGGGTGTCTTGCACCGCCACCTCCTGCACCGCCACCGCCCCGGCGCATGCAGCCGGAACCGTGGACGTGCGGGTCACCACCCCCAGCGGCACCAGCCCCGCCACCCCGGCCGGCCAGTACACCTACATAGCCCCCGGCGCGGACCTGGCCACCACGATCACCGATTCGCCTGATCCGGTCGCCCTGGGCGAGACGTTCACCGACACCGTCACGGTCACCAACAACGGGCCCGCCACCGCCACGTCCACGACCACGGCCGTGGCCTTTACCGGCCCTGCTCTCTCCGTGCAGGGCGTGACCCCCAGCCAGGGCACGTGCACCACGGCCGGCACCACGGTTACCTGCGCGCTCGGCTCGATCGCGAACGGCGTCTCCGCCACCGTCGCCATCACCGCCGAGCCCCAGGCGGCGGGCACCGTCACCGCCTCCGCCACCACGGACGCCACCCAGAGCGACCCGGTCGCCGGCAACACCGACGCCAACGAGACCACCACCGTCACCAACTCCCTCGGCTGCACCATCACCGGCACGCCGGGCAACGACACCCTGACCGGCACCAACGGTGCGGACGTCATCTGTGGCCTCGGCGGGAACGACACGATCAAGGGCGGCAATGGCGACGACATCGTCTACGCCGGCTCGGGCAACGACAACGTCGACGGCGGGAACAGCGACGACACCCTCTACGGCGGCGCCGGTGACGACATCATGGGCGGCGGCAACGGCGCCGACTACCTCTACGGCCAGGCCGGCAACGACACCAACTACGGCGAGACGCTCCTCGGCTCGCTGCTGTACCTGTTCGACAACGGCAACGACCACATCTACGGCGGCCCCGGCAACGACGACCTGGACGGTCAGAACGGCAACGACGTCCTGTCCGACACTTCCGGCACCGACACCATGAGCGGCGCCCTGGGTAACGACAACATCAACGTGGCGGACGGCGCCGACGGCGACACTGCCAACGGCGGCCTGGGCTCCGACACCTGCACCGCCGACACCGGCGACACCACCACCAGCTGCTGACCGCCAGCTGACGCACCACGCTGAACACGCCGCCCCCGGCCCCTGTGAAAGGGGGCCGGGGGCGGCGCGTAAGAGGTCGTTCTCGTCCGATGCTTCATCCCAGGATGGATGAGCTGGTAGCCCTCTTTGGACCAGCGGACCCACATGGGTGCCTGGGGCACCGCGGGGAGGACCGGCCCCGGCCTACGAGCAGCGGGGGATGCCCAGGGCGAGGAAGAGGGCTGCCCCGCCCTCTGTGATCGGGGTGTGCACCACCAGCAGGTCGCCGACGTACTGGTTGAGGAAGTAGGAGTTGCCTTCTTGCGCAACGCAGTTGACCTGCAACCCGTCAGCGGCAGAGGCCGAGGGTGCGGCGGCGGTAAGCAGAAGTACTGACAGGCTGAGTGCACCGGACAGGGTCAGAGCACGGGTGCGGACAGATCGCATGACGAGCCTCCGGTGGGGATGGGACGACGGTGTTGATGCCGGTGTTCGGATGATCAGATGCCGTCGCCACCGGACTTCCCCAAGGCGGGGCAGCGTTGACGCCCCACAATTATCGACTGCGAGTGGAGATCAAGAAGCCACATTCATGCCAATCGAGTGGCCGTTCCAGCCGAGCTGACGCGCCTGCGGGGGCGCCAGCTCGACCGCGGAAGACCATTGAGCGCAAACCGCCCGTCCAGGAAAGTCGGGCACGGGTGAATCCCGCTCCCAGTCCGATCGGGTCCTCCAAGCGATTTCCGCCACATGGGGAGCGATCCGACCCGGCCGCCGACCCCGGCGGGAGTGGAGGCGTTCAGCGGCTTTTCCGGCCGTGCTAGATCCTCCGGGCCCCCAGTCGCTCGACGGCGCTCGCCCGTTGCGCGACCCGGAAGCCGCCGATCAACGACGACGACGATAACGACGACGACAGCAACGACGAGTGAGCCCGGCACACGGGACGGATCACGGAGACTGACCAACCTGCTCAGGGATCCTCTTGGATCTCCGGCAACGGCTACAGGGGCCCGGTGAGGCGCCACTGCTGGCTGGGGCCGGTACCGGGCTGCTCCTGGGTGACCGGGCCCCTGGGGTCGGTAAAGGCGAGGTTCAGGCCGCTCCTGAGGTTCTTGAACTGCGCGGTGTCGTCGGCCACGACGGTCGCGGTCCACATCTGGAAAGCATTCGTGCTGTCGCAGGTCTGCAGCGTCGGGCGTGCGCCCGCCTGGGTTCCGGGTGTCGTCAGACAGGTTCCGCTGTCCGGTTCGCTGATGAAGTAGCTGTCGGCCGGGGCCTGGGGCGCGGTGGTGAGGCTCCACTTCATGCCGGGACCGACGGGAGTGCAGGGCCGCACGACGGTCCACGCTCCGGCGGCCGGGGTCCCGGCAGTCGCCAGGCAGCGCCCGGCGGCCAGGTTGGTGAGCGTGTAGGCCACACCAGCACGCGCCTGGGCGGCCGGGAGCTCGCGCGCCTGGGCCGCGGTGCCGGACAGTGCCGCAGGCAGTGCGAGCAGCGCGCTGAGGACGGCGGTGGAAAGTACCGGATGGCGTCGCATGGATTCTCCGTGATCAAAGAACGAACTTGGAACACGAAGAGTAGCCGTTCCGCCACTCAAGGTATTCATCCATCCAGCCTCCGTGATGGTGAAAGGTGGCACCGGCTCGCCGAACGGTGTCGGGACCCGTGGAGCGACTCGCCCTCACTGCGGAGCACCACTTGGCGGATGACGTCACGACTACGAGCGGACCTCCCCGTCGGCACGGACAGCGGCATGGCAGTGCTCTCACAAATGACGACTATCTGCACCCGCGTGAAAGTGCGGCCCGAGCTGGAGAAGGCCCTCGCACTTGCCCACCAGTTCAAAGAGGCCGCCCCTGAGGCACCCGTCATACTCACGGTGCACGAGCTCAAGCGCCTCGTGCGCAACGCGGCCGAGCTGATGACGCTGTCCGCTGAGCTCAAGGCCGGCGGCATCCAGCTCGAACTCCTCACCGGCCCCCTCATGGGGATCTACGACCCCGACGGCACGGGCGCCATGTTCTTCGCCGTCCTCGCCGTCGCCGGGCAGATCGAGCGCAACTACATCCGGGAGAAGACCCTCGAAGGGCAGGTCATCGCCGCGTCCAAGGGCAACCACGGCGGACGCCCGAAGGTCATCGACGACGACATGCTCACCTTCGCCGCCACGCTCAAGGACAAGGGCGTCCCCGTCCCCGAGATCGCGAAGAAGCTGACCATCAAAGTCGGGAAGAACACGGGCAAGTCCCCCTCGATCGCCACGCTCTACCGGGCGCTCGCGGAAGCCGAAGCCGCCGCAGTGGACGACGGCCTGCCACTGCGGCCCAAGTCCGCCCGCATCCGCAGGCCCGAAGAGCCGCTCACCCCCGAGGAGATCGAGCTGCGCGACCGGCTCCAGGCCCAGCCCCACCCGAACACCGAGACGAGGTAGGCACGCCCACCACCTGCTCCTTTCACATGATCACCGGCTTGGCGTCAACCGCTGTACCGCCGTGCCCAAGGCCGCAGTAAGCCGCTGCGAGCCGAACGGGTGAGCCTCGCGGACGGGTGCGTCCGTGTCGTGGTTCGTCCGCCCCTACCGATCGCCAGGAGGACTCGACGCCCGGAGGCTGTGCAGGAAACGCTGCTTGCCTGCCGCGACCCGCGGAAGATCGCTCGGCCACGATGTTCGCGGTCGATCTCACGAACATCGTGGCCGAGCAACGGCTTCTTGACCGATGCCCTGTCAGGGGCTCGACGCCTGAGTCTGCGGGCTGGGGATCATCAGGGCTAGGGTCAGGAGGTGGAGGAGACCGACGCCCACTTCAGGTTGGCGAAGTCGCCGGCGGTTAGGGCGGTGACCGCCTGGCCCGCGGTCGCGTTGCCGGCCAGGACGCGGCCGGCGGCCGCGTTGGTCAGGGTGTAGGTGCCGGCGGCGTTCTGTGTGACCGTCCAGCGCTGGTTGGGTGTACCGAGGTAGACGGCCTGCAGGGTGACCTGGCCGCTGCCGGTGGCCGGTGCGGTCAGGTAGAGCGGGATGAGGCAGTTGTCGTAGATCCGCACGGTGCCGTCGCCGTTGGAGGTGAACTTCCAGCGCTGTACGGCCTGGGAGGTGTCCAGGGCCGCGAACCGGGCCACCGTCGTGAGGGAAACGCCGCAGCCCCCGGGGCGCTGCATGGCGACGCCACCTCCGTTGCTGAGCGCGTGGTAGGCGTTGTCACCGACGATCGTGGGGCCGTAGTTGATCAGGTGGGTGTCGAGCGCGGTCAGCGCGGAGCCGGTGGTGGACAGCGGCGGCACGGCCGTGGGGCGCACGTTCTTGAACCAGTCGGCGAAGGTCGCGGGCGTGTGCGAGGCCAGGCCGGTGATGGTGCGGTCCCAGCTGCCGTCCACCTGGTTCCACAGCTGGAGCAGAGCGCCGTCCACGTTGCCCTGCACCTGGTCGCCTGTCTGCCAGCCTGCGGCGGGAGTGAACGACTCGGACGTACCGTCCGGGAACACGTAGCGCTGGTCGCCCAGCAGGTAGGCGGCCACCGAATCGCCGAAGCCCTCGGTCCAGGCGCAGGTGGCGGACGACGCGTACGGGATGAAGTGTGGGTTGCAGTCGGTGACGGTCGGGTACGTGCTGTTGTACAGCCGGTTCATGAAGAAGTGGCCCGCTTCGTGCAGCACGGTGTGCTCGGAGTCGGGGTCGGCATTGGCCAGGTGGACGGTGTTGGACAGGTCGTACCTCGGGCCGTCGTTGGACCCGGCCTGCCAGCTCAGCGTCAGCGTGGTGCAGGTCGCGGCGTTCGCCTCGGCGGTCGTCCAGCACGGGGTGGTCGAGTTGGCCCGCCGGGACCAGAGCAGGTTGACGGTGTCGAAGGCGTGCCAGGCGCGGGCGTCGGTCGCCGGTTTGACGGTCCCGACAGAGCCGCTCGACGATGCGTCATACACGGTCGGCGAGTCGAAGGTGTAGACCGTGCCGCTGGAGTTGGCGACCTTCCACACCTGGTTGTTGCGGGCGGTGAAGCGGAAGAACATCTCGTACACCACAGGGTAGTTGACCGGGGTGTAGCAGAGGTTGAACGAGCCGTCGGCCGCACTGGTCAGCTGGGTGCCGGTGTTCAGCTTGTGGACGGTGTCGCCCGGCGTCTCCCGGCCCCAGAGCTCGACCGAGGCGTTGCGGGCGGCCCGGGTGAGAGTCGGCTTCGCGGTGCCCGCCTCCGCGGACTGGTAGTCGAACTGAAGGTTGCCCCTCAGACAGATGGGGTTCGCCGCGGAGGCAGCGCCTGCCGAGAGCGGCACGAGGAAGCCTGCGGCGAGTACCGCCGGTATGAGCAGGCGGAGCAGGGCTGTGGGTCTGCCTAACATGGACGTCCTTCCGGAGGGCGCCCAGGTCGCCAACCGCAGACCTGGCGCGAGAGGCCGGGTGTACCCCGGCCCGGCCAATGAGAAGCCGCCAGGTACGGGCGGTCTGAACCGAGAGTCATCGTCGATTTCAACGCCGCGCCGCCGCCAGGGGCGCACAGAATCACAGCCAGCGGTTGCGAGCCTCGCGTGCACGCCCGGCAGAGATTTTGCGGGTACGCCCGGCGGCTGCCCTGAGCGGCAGTGCGCCCCCCATTCGCCGCAGTGCCCACTCCAGCGTCGCCACTGCGCTGCCAGGTCCGGCGGCGTACAGAAGCTGAACCGTTGTCGGGAGGGTGGTTGAGCTAGCAGATACCCGGCCCTGCTGACTGCCCCCGCACCTAGCGTGTGCGCCCCCATGTCGCCTCGTGCACCGAACGCAATGGAAGCCGTCCCGGCCGCCCGAACTCCACAGGCATATCGCGGGCGTAACCAGCCGCGGTGAGCGACCGCGGATCTTCCGCCGAACACCACCGCCGAGCCGATCGCGTGTGCTAAAAGATCAAGTGCTTAACGCCAACGGCTGTACCGATGGTCCCCAAAGCCGCTGCCGCACCCGGGGCGGGAAGACCGCCGCGAAGTACCACATCCCCCGCTTCGCCCTCGTGCCCGCGCTCCGCGAAGAACTTCAGATCCCCGTCCCCGCCGACCGCCACCCCGGCCGCGCGTGGAAGCAGGGCCCCGCGCTCGCCGCCGTGCCCGCGCCCCACACCGAACGCCCGGTCCGCATCGGGTACGCCAGGACCTCGACCGCCCGCCAGGAGCTGGCGAGCCAGCTTGAAGCCCTCCACCGGGCCCAGTGCCACAAGGTCTTCCAGGAGCCGATCAGCACCCGGGTCAAGCCCGGACTGGAGAAGGCGCTCGCCCTAACCCACCAGATCAAGGAGGCCGCCCCCGAGACGTCCGTCATACTCACGGTGCACGAGCTCAAGCGCCTCGTGCGCAACGCGGCCGAGCTGATGACGCTGTCCGCTGAGCTCAAGGCCGGCGGCATCCAGCTCGAACTCCTTACCGGGCCGCTCACCGGCATCTACGACCCCGACGGCACGGGCACCGTGTTCTTCGCCGTCCTCGCCGTCGCCGGGCAGATCGAGCGCAACTACATCCGGGAGAAGACCCTCGAAGGGCAGGTCATCGCCGCGTCTAAGGGCAACCACGGCGGACGCCCGAAGGTCATCGACGACAACGGCATCCCCGCCTCATAGTTGTGGGTCGCGCAGGCGTGCCGCAGGAGATGCGGAAAGAGCTCGCTGACCGGGCCCCGCAGATACTCGTGCGAGGCCATCTTCAGCGCGCGCCGGAACGTGTCGGGCACCACCGGCGGGGCGAGCAGTCCGTCCATGCCGGCCAGTGATTTCGCCAGCCGCTCGGAGGGGAACAGCGGCGCTCGCGGGTCGCAGGGGTCATCGGGAAACTCGCCCCGCACCTCCTCGACGTACCACCACAGGAGCGCGCGGCCCTCTTCGAAGAGGAAGGCTTCGCGGTCCCGCGGGCCGGAACCGCCGGCGCCCTTGCCGTGAACCAGGAACCGGCCCCACTGCCCGTTCTCCCAGTGCACGTCTCCGAGCTGCACCTGGCAGAGTTCCGCCGCCCGCACCCCAGAGATGTACGTCAGCTTCGACATCACGTAGTTGCGGACCGCCACCGGGTACTTCCGCGCCTGCGGCAGCGCCTCCCGCCACGCGGCGAAGAACTCCTTCGTCGCCCGGGCCGACGGCGGGATCCGAAGCCCGAAATCCCCGCGGTGGACGGGCCGGTTGAACGCGTTGACGGGAGACTCGACCACCGCGCCGAACCGGCGGTGGATCTCGCCGGCATACCGCTGTTCCAGGAAGGCGTAGTAGAGGTCGATCCGGTTGATCTTTGATCGGACCGTCGTGTGCCGGGGCCGCTTGCCCGGGCCCGCGAAGTACTTGTCCAGTTGCCGCGAGGTCAGGTGCCACGGCATGACGTCGTAGTACGAGCAGATCTCCAGCACCGGCTGGACCAACGACTCCAGCGTGCGCGGTGACAGGCCAGCGACGTCCCGGGCCCATACGTACTCGGCAAGGGAGTCCTGGAAGAGGGCGCGCTCGGCTTCGGCGGACGCGGTTGCCGAGGTCTGCCGCTGGAGTGTAAGGACGTCAGCCAGGCCCGGCTCCGGCTGCACTTGCTCGCCAGGCCGGTCCTTCACGGCTGCGTCGCCGCCCGTAATAAGGGAGAAGCGGCGAGTCCCGGAATCCGTCACAAGGAAGCAAATTACGGAGAGAATTCCTGGAATCTGCGAGGAATCGTTGGATCCCCACACGATCGAGTGAAGCGTCTACCCGCTCCTTCGACCTGCATGAACAGCCACAACTCCCGCACGGGGCAGCGGAACGAACCCGTCGGCGCTCCAGTTTCAGCGCGAACAGCTGGCCTTCGCCGACCAGGTGCCGCGGCATCGGCAGGACGTCTTCGACGAGCTCCTCGGCGAGGATTGGCGTGCCGGCCGCGATGCGGCCGACGAGCGGGACCTGGACGGCTTCCGGCATCATGCCGGCCGGGGTGTCGGGGAGGTCGGCGTGCTGGTCACTGCGGACGCGGTAGGCGCGGGGACGGTGCGGGTCCCGGTAGAGGAAGCCCTTGCGCTCCAGAGCCATCAGCTGGTGCGCGACGGAGGAGGTACTGCGCAGGCGGACGCCCTCGCCGATCTCCCTCATCGAGGGCGGGTAGCCCTTGCGGGCGACGGTCTGCTCGATAAAGGCGACGATGGCCGCCTGCCGGGCGGTGAGTCCGTCCGGGCCCGGGCGGGTGACACCGGGCGGACGCCCGGGGCGGGCTTCGGATTCGATGACGTGCATGTGGTGCTCCCCCCTGAAGGGATCTTGCATTCAGGGACAGTAACCCGCATACCACCCGCGACGGAACATCTTTTCGATAACAGGGCGTGCCGGTGTCGCAGCGGGTGGTGAGGGAGCTGGGCGGCGGCGGGCCGCCCACGTTCTCGCGCAGCTTGCAGCAGGGACGCGCACCGCTCATGATCCGCATGTGCCGTTCCACGTCAGGCTGCGCTTCGGGCCGCCCTCCTCCCCCGCCGTCACCGGCACCTGGGACAGCGAAACGACCGCCGAGCGGAAGTTCCGGGGGTTCATCGGCCGCTACGGCAGCCAAGCCGACGTGCGCATCGAGCTGGTCGAGGACGGGCCCCAGGGGGAGCACACCGTGCGCTCCTGGACAAGGGAGCGCGGCGAGGTGGAAGGGGCCTGACGACCCCGGTGAGGGCTTCCCTGTCCCGCCGGAAGGGGTCGGCGTTTCGGGTCGGGCCGGCGTTGCCGGTGGAGGTGAGGGGGCGCAGGGTGGATAGACGCCCTGGTGTACCTCGTGAAGGGTGGTGCGGCGATGGCCAGACCGGTGTGGACGGGGGTCTTGGGGCTCGGGCTGGTCAGCCTGCCGGTGGGTCTGTACACGGCCACCGACAGCCACACGATCCGCTTCCACCAGCTCCAGCGCGGGACCGCGGACCGGATCCGGAACCGGCGGGTGAACGAGCGCACCGGCGACGAGGTGGACCTCGCGGACATCGTGAAAGGGTTCGACCACGGAGGCGAGTACGTGATCGTCGAGCCGCAGGAGCTCGACGAGATCGCCCCCGGCCGGTCCCGGTCGATCGACGTTGCCGGCTTCGTCGACCTGGACACCGTCGACCCGGTCTTCTTCGACAAGACGTACTTCCTCGGGCCCCGGGGAGCCCAGTACGGGAAGGTCTACGCCCTCCTGGAGCGCGCCCTGGCCGAGTCGAACAAGGCCGGCATCGCCACCTTCGTGATGCGCGGTCGGGAGTACCTGGTCGCCCTGAAGGCGGAGGAGGCGGAGGGCCTCCTGACGCTCCACACTCTGCACTGGGCCGACGAACTGCGCGATCCGCACGCCGAGGTGCCCGACCTGCCGGGGAAAGTCGAGGCCACGGCGGCGGAGGTGAAGATGGCCATGCAACTGATCGACGCCCTGGCCATGGAGTGGGAGCCGGAGGCCTTCCACGACTCCTTCCGCGAGAAGGTCGAGGCTCTGGTGAAGACGAAGGCCTCCGGCGAGACGGTGGAGAAGGCCGAACCGGCGGCGGAGCCGACCGGTGCCGTCGACCTCATGGAGGCCCTGCGCGCCAGCGTCGAGCGGGCCAGAAGCCCCAAGGACACCGGCGACAAGGCCACCTCGCCCGGCTCTCGGGCGGCGGGCGGGAAGAAGGCGCCGGCCGCGAAGAAGCGGGCGCGCTCCGGACCGGCGGCCAAGGGCCGGGAGCTGATGGCGCTGACGAAGGCAGAGCTGTACGAGAAGGCGGCCGCGGCCGGCATCCCGGGTCGCTCGTCCATGAACCACGACCAGCTCGCGCAGGCGCTCTCCCACCCAGGCCGCAGGAAGTGACCGACGGGATTCGGTTCGGGGTTCCTGCCTGAGGTAGCCGGTGACGGCGATCGGCGCCGTCACCGGCTCTACACGTGCGTCACCCGCGTCAGCACGCGTCTTTCCCGGCATCGCCTCGTTGTCCTGGGCAATCGATCTGTGGAGGCGCACCCATGCTCAGGACACTCCCCGCCGTGCGGCTCTCGGCGGTGCTGGTGGCGGCCACCATCACGGCGGCCACTGCCGGGGGCGGCCCCGCGTACGCGGTGGAGCGCTGCAAGGTGTCGTCCAAGACCATCGACAACCCCGCCTACAGCGGCCCCTGGCCCGACAACTGGGACTTCACCGTCAAGGCGTGCGTGACCGAGTCCGGGGCGAACATCCGGCACTGGGCGACGATCTCCTGGGACCTGCCCGAATCCTCCAGCCAGGCGGGTTCCATCTTCAACGCCACCGGCACGAACGCCGACGTGACCGCGATGATCGAGGGGGGCGGTGTGGCGGTGACGCGGCGCACCGATCTGGCCCAGCGCCTGAACAAGGCGAAGGACGGGTCCATCACTCCCGCGTCCTACTCCTCGCACTGGCCAAGCCGCGAGCGCCTCTTCACCGACGTGATCGTGTTCCTCGACTGGAAGGGCGACGGGAAGGGCCCCCAGAAGCTGCACTTCACGCCCTCCCCCTCCCTCCCCGGCTCGGCCCGTTGAGGCCTGCTGGCCGTACGGTCGATGCCCCAGGCCTGGCAGACGACCGTCCCGGCTGGCCTCCTCCCAGCGGGCGGGCCGGGTCTGCCGCGCCGGCGACTGCAGCAGCGACGGGCGGACGCGTTCCCGTGGCCAGCCGATACGGTCCTGGGGTCAGGCCACCGTCACGCGCAGGACGTAGGGCTCCCCTGTGCTGATGGCCTGGGCCTGCTCGCGCAGGTCCGCGTCCGTGAAGCCGAGCAGCGCTTCGTCGGCGGCGCGGCGCAGCAGCGGAAGGATCTCGGCGAGGGGCCGGCCTCGATGCGTTTCGGCGAGTTCGGCGAAGGCCCGCTGGTAGGGGGCTCCGTATGTGCTCGCACTGTCGGCTAGCAGCCGGTCAAGGTGCTGCCGCTCGATACTGATCTCGCCCATGGCCCGCTCCTTCGGTCCTCCGGGGGCCCGTCCGGTCCGGGCCCTCGTCATCGACGCTACGAGGCTGGTCTGACATCGACCCCCGCCCCGGCACCGGGCGCGTGCCGGTTGATGAGGTCCTGGAGCAGCTCGCGGGTGGGCGGCGGCAGCAGCCCCTCGGTGGCGAGGAGGTGCCACTGGCAGCCGGGCACGAGGCGGTCGAGCCGCCGGTACTCCCCGAGCTGGTAGACCAGCAACAAGGCGTCGAGGGCGTGCTGGGCGGGTGGCCAGTCGCGGGCCTTCAGCGTGCTGAGCACGGCCAGGCCGGCCATCGCGTAGCGGCCGTTCATCCACTCCCCAGCCGCCCCGCCCAGCTGCCCGGCGGCGAGTTCCTCCTCGACCCGGCCACACAGGTCCAGGGCCCACTGCCGGACGTCCTCGGCGGTCTTCCAGGCCTGCGCCAGGTCCTGGAGCGGAGCCGTGGCGGCCAAGTCGCGCAGATGATCGCGGACGTCCCGCACGGGGCCGAGGGCCAGCTGGTTGTCCTCGGTGAGGACCGCGTCGGCGAACTCGGGAACGGCTTTGCGGGTGGTCTCAACGAGGGACGCGATCGGGTTGGCCACCGCGGTGGGGTTCATCGCGCGCAGCAGGTCACCAATGTCCTCCAGGGACATCGTCCCGTTGATGGCCGCGGCGGCCGCGGCCAGTGCGGCGTCCTTGGGCGTGGCAGTTGACGGGCCGGGGTTCTCGTCGAAGGCAGCAAGCTCGGCCGGTGGCCAGGTGTGTCCGGCGGCGCGGACGAGGCGGGCGATGCCTTCGTCGATCCGCCGGGCCCGGGCGGGGACCAGGGTCACGGTTAGGTCGGCGTCGGCGATGTGTTCGGCGAGGGCGTCGAGCCGATGCTCCGGGTCGGTGTCTGGTTCGTCGTCGCCGGGGACGGTGAGGGTGCCCACGGCCGCGGTGAAGGCGGCCCGTACCGTCTGCTCCGGCACCGGGAGACCCTCGCCGAACAAAAGCAGGGCCACATCGTTCGGGCGCTTGCCCTGGCCGCCGTGACGGGCGAGGCCGAGGACGAGGTCGAAGCTCTCCGGCGCTGGCCTGGAGGAGCTGCCCTTGCCGCGGCCCAGGCCTCCGCCGGAGATGTTGCCCGGCAGCAGCCGACGGCTCCTCCAAACCTCCAACATCTTCGCGGTCACGTCGTTGTACCCATGCCGGTGTGCGTGGTCGAGCAGCAGCTGATCCGCCGCGCTCGGGGTGTCAGTGGACATGCCAGGGACGGTACCGGCGCCGCTCACCGCCTCGACCGGGCTTTCACCTCATCCGGCGAGTGCCTGTGGAACGGCAGCAGGATGCCAGCGCCATGACGTAGTGGTGGCGCCTCTCGTTGGAGCCCCCCTACCTCCGCCGGGTCACCGCGCGGTCCTCCCTCTCAAATGGCGTGCAGCAGGTCGCCGCCCCAACCTCCGCAGTTGATCTTTCATTGGCTTCATCGGGTTGCCGCACTTCAGCAAGTACCGGCCTCACGCCTGCCGGCGGGAGGCTCAACAAGGCGACGACCGGCAGGGGTTGCGGGGCTAACCACCCACTCCCGCACTGTGCCGCCCAGGACCCGACGTCAGCGGCGCGACCTCTTCACGCTCCGCCCGTCACCACACAGAGAAGGACACCGACATGCTCACCGACGTGCTCACCGGCTGGACCGCGGAGACCCTGGGCGGCCTCACGCTACTGGCGGGGGCCGCAGCATGGGGCTGGACCCGCCGGCCCCAGACCCCGGCCACCCCCGCAGCGACTCCGGGCACCGGGACCGCGCGACAAGCCCGCACCTACACGCTGCTCGGGGCCCGGGCCGCCGACGGCCAGCCGGTCCACTGGCCCAGCAGCCGCCCCGCCGGCGTCCGGATCAACTGGACCGGCCCGGCGGGGAAACGGGAGGAGTTCGAACTGACCGACGCGGTACTGCCGGACGGCACCTACGCGGCGGAGCGTGTCGGACCGCAGCGCCTATGAGACGGTCCCCAGCTGCCCGCGGCGAACCAGCCTGCGGGCGCGGGCACTGCCTACGGGGCGGGCGTGAAAACGACCTTGGTGTCGCCGCAGCCGGCTGCGATGTCCAGCAGCCGGTCCCTCTCCTGCTCGTCTACGGCCAGGCCCCAGCGGCTCTTGGCCGCGGTCCACTCCGCGCCGTACCGGCACACTGCGTCCGCCGACGGCGGCAGCCACTGGGCCGGATCCTGATCGGACTTGCTGCGGTTCGAACGGGCCGTCACCGCCACCAAGGAACTGTCCTGGCCGAGGTCATTGGCGTACGCCTCCCGGCGCGCCGGCGTCCACGCCGAGGCCCCACTGTCCCAGGCTTCCGCGAGGGGCATCATGTGGTCGATGTCCAGCGCCCCGGCCGGGGTCACTTCCTTCGCATCGTAGTACGACCACCACACCCCGCCCGTCAGCGTGCAGCCCGGGCCGACCTCCGGCGCGACCACCGCCTCCGCGATCAGGACCTCCGCGCGGGTGTTGCAGCCGTCCGACGGATTCACCCCTGAGTTCCAGTGCCGGAAGCTCGTGCGCTGGTAGCCGGTACGGTCCTCCGTCGCGACCTCAAGCGCGGAGACGGCAACGCTTATCGGCACGATCTGCGGTACCGAGGCGGGTCCCGCGTCGGAGGCGTGGGCGGTCGCGGGAAGGGTGAGGGCGAGTGCTGCGGCGGCCGCGGTCGCGGCCCACTTGATCATCATGGGCCGGTTGTACCGGCCTGCACACCATCAGGCACAAGCCCCCGGGGGCGGTTTCACCCTGCCGAGACGTCAGGTTCACCGGCGAAACGCCACTGCATCCGCCGCGCGCAGGAACCGGGCCGGATACGGCACGGTGACGGCATGCGCGGGCCCCGGATCACCAGGGTCCAGCGTCGGCGGCCTCGTCGAGGACAGCCTCACCCCGCCGTGCTGCCGTTCCCGGGCAGCAGGGATGATGCCTCCGTGGCGACCAATCTTGAGCTCTTCGCGGACTACTTCCAGATCCACATCCTGGACGAGGACTCCGACTCCGACTTCAGCGATGTGTGGACTGAGCAGACAGTGTTGGACGGGCTCGGAGTCACTGAAGGTGGTCTGGCGATCGGCACTGACGTCAACTTCACCGTGGCCGTTGCCGTCCATCTCCTCACAGACCAGCCCGGCGATGACAGCGACGACTTCGACCACGTCGTCGAGGCAAGCCTCAACCTGGCCTCGGGACGCCTCGTCGTGCTTGGCTGCACTGACGAATTCGACGCCGCAGCTCGCTTCGACATGCCCGCCAGCTGGACCCGCATCCGGGCTTCCAGGCGTGGCCTCGCCGCTGCGGCCTTCCCCGACCTCGACTGCGAGGACGAGCCCGAAGACACCGAGGAGGTCCGGCTCCAAGCATGGCCGGCTCCGTACTTCGAGCCGCACATCACCAAGCGATGGGCACGTCCCGACGCGGAACCGCTCTCGTGAACCAGCTCTTCGTGTTCACCCTGTCGTCGCACACGAAAAGGGATCTGACTCCCCACCGAGATCAACACTCATGTCCATAGTGAGCGTCGCGAGCCCCCACCTACGTGCTCACACAGAGAGTCGCCTAACACACGGAGCACTCCGCAAGCCACCCCACGGGGGTGCTCCTACGTGTGTCCGGCTCTCTCGGTCAAGCAGACATGGATGGGAGCGTGGATGTCGCCTCTTTCAGCTCAGGCTACGGCCGTGTTCCCGGCGCCGTGGCGGGCGAGGCGGCAGCCTGGACAGCGGAGTCCGCCCGGGAGCCATTCGCACGTCGACCGGGCGGACCGCCTCGTCTCCCCCCTCGCCAAGCAACAGAAGAAGCCCGTGACCCGCTCCCCCTGGGATGGCTTCCCCGTCCTCGACATTCGCGTGTCGACGCGGTCGGAGGCATCGTGACCTCGCCCGAGCGGACGGTCAGCGTGCACGTGGTGGGGTCATGCGGGCTTGAAGGAGGGTGGCGCGGCTGAGTTCGGCGCCCTTGTCGCGTTTCTCGTTGAAGAGGTCGATCAAGCCCTTGGGGGCCTTCCAGTGCTCGTCCAGGTGGATGGTGGCGTCAAGCCGGTCCAGGAGTTGATCGACGACGCAGGCGGCTTCGCTGGGGCGATCTCCCCACCCGTCTCCCCACCACAGGTGCTCGGTCGGTGCGCACGGGGCGGGATGGGTGTGGCCGTCACTGGTGACCACCCACACCGTGTGATGCAAGACGATCTTGGTGAGTTCGGCCCCACCGGGCAGGGACAACGGGGCGTAAAACCGCAGGACGGGCGTGCCGCCGTCGGCGGTGGTACGGAGTACGGGCATGTCGGTCAGCGGATCGATGAGGAAGGCCTCGGCTTTCGTTCCGCGAGCGAGCACCGCGTGGGCGGCGGTGGGGTCGCACATCGTCAGACGTTGGGTCCACCGGGAACTGATGGTGCCCGGTGTTACCGGAACGTCTGTGACGGCGCCGAAGGGCAGCAGGTCTGGTTCACGGCCGAGGGCGATCTCAAGGGCCGCGACGGCGCCGGAGTCCGTGCGCAGGGCGACCTTCTGCCACCCGGGCCGCACGAGTTCCCGGTCTTCCGCCACGGGCAGCGGGTGGCGTCGGGTGTCCGGCACCGCGCCTGCAACTACCTGGTTGGGGGTCTCCCCGTACCCCTCCTTGCAGAAGATCCGCACTTCGAGAGCCGTGTGCTGGATTCGCTCGTTCCGGATGGTGTTGGCCATGTCCGTCGCGGCCGCCCGCGAGGTCACGTCGAAATTTGGGTTGGCTGCGGCCCGACGGAGGATCCGCTCGTCGTCGTTGGCCGGTACCTCGGCTTCCTTCGGCGCGGCGCCCGGCCTCCACTCCCGGATCAGCGTGGATTGGCGCAGGAGGCTGGGCCACCAGGGAAGTACCTGCCCGACGAGTTCCCCGACGTCACCCCAACTCGCCTCGTATTCGATCGCCGGGTGTGCGGTGTCCGCGGCGACCAGGGCAGGTCCGCGGATTCCGACGTCGCCGAACAGCGCGCAGACCGTGGCGATGCCGTCCTTGTTGCCACTGCGGGCGAGGGCGCTGGCGGCTTCGGTTGCGGCCTCGTGTTCGGTGCTGTGCAGGATGCGGATGGTGCCGAGGTCCGTGTTCCAGTCCATGGCGGGACCGTGGGGTGTGTCCCTGTAGCCGGCCCATCGGCCCGGTGCCGGTGCCTGTGGCAGTGGGCGCAGCAGGAGGGCGCCGCGGTGTGCGAACTCCGCCGTCGCGGCGGCCCACGAATAGACCTGGGTGCCGGCCCATACTTCCTCGGGGTCCTGGGTGACCGGGCGGTGCGCCTTCTGGTCGGGTTTCGGAAACTTTTCGTACTTTCGAGCCAGTCGCCACATGCCGAACGCGTTCACGCCCAGCATGCGCTGCACTTCGAGCTTGGTCAGATAGCTGCTGCTCACGGCCATACCGCTGCTCCTCACCGTTCCGCGCGAGCCGTGGTGGCTCCCGGCCGATCATGAGGCGCCATGGAGGCCGCTATGGCCCGTTCTGCAGCTCCTGCCCGGTTCTCCACCCGCCTTTGGCCGAGAAGCAACCAGCCCAAAAGGAACCTTGTGGCGGAGGTGGCGGGCGGGGGCTGTCCAGATACGGGCACGCGACTCCCCGGCGCCCGGCCGGGGGGCGCCGGGCATTTTCCGATGACTGCCCGCATCGGGGCATGCACGGCATGAGGCACCGAGGACGCCCCGGGAGAGGGAATCTCCGTGTTCGCGAGTCTGGAGACGCCGGCCGCAGGGATACACATGTACCGGTGTGACCCGACTCCGGTGGCCGCACTTCGTGGACCGCGCCGCCGAGCCGGATCAGGTGACCGTGACGCGCAGGACGTACGGTTCGCCCATCCTGATGGCATGCGCCTATTGCGTCCGTGAAACCTGGTCGGCGGCTGCCCCCTCGGCGCTATCGGCTCATCGCAGCTGCAGAGACATTCCTGCCCTTGTGCTGCCGCACCAGCCCCCGTGCGCGGGCTATTGGGGCAGCAGCTCGTTCAGGTGCCGGGCCACCGTGCCTCCCTGCCCGTCGGGCATGTTGAACCACAGGTCGCCCATGCCGCCGCCGACAGCCGGTCGGTCCTCCATCGGCGCAGCACCAATCACGTCCAGCAACTCCACCACCCGCTGATGCGGAACCTTGCGAGCCCGCTCGACTATCCCCTCGGAGCGCAGCGCATCCATCAGCAGCGTCACCAGCATGACCGCGCTGCGCTGATGGACCGGGTCGGGGCTGGTCATCATCGGGTGGCCGCTGATCATCGTCTCGCGGGCTTCGGCGCTGCACACCGTGTACCGGACCATCACGTCACCGCGCTGGCCGTAGATGATCGCCCCGGGTCGGCTGCGGGCGCCGGGGTCGGTGGAATCGACCGTGCGGCCGACGAACGGGCCGTCGCCCTGCCGGGTGAGCTCGGGGAACTGTTGGATGGTCGGGTCCACGGTGCGGCCGGGCAGCTCGACCAGGCAATGGCCATAAAAGTTGCTGCCCTCCCAGTAGGGATCCTTCCTGCCGTACGAGACCTTGGTGGCACCGGACGGTGTGAGGACCTCCAGCGTCACGGGCCACACCTCGCTGTCCAGGCCCAGGAGTTGGTAGGCGTGGTGGAGGGTGAGCACGGAGTCGACGCACACGTTGGCGCGTTTTCCTACTTGGATGGTGCAGAGCAGGAACGGCAGCGCCAGCTCGATCAGGGCGTCTGGCGGGGCCAGAGTGAGGATCTTTCCGGCGGCTTCGGTGGTGCCTGACCCGAAACGGCCAGGGATGAACGTGGGCCGGACGGAACGGGGCGCGGTGGCCCGTAGGCCGCGCGGCTGCCGGTTCGGAGAACGACGGCTCTTCTTGGTCATCGGCGGAGCGTACGAGCAGAGGTCCGGGCCTGGAAGAGGGCGTCCACCGGGGCGGCCCCGGAACGCATGAAGTCGGACACCCCGTCTTCAACCGGGCGGGACCAGAATGCGAGCAGACCCGTCCTCGCGGATGCGGCCCTGCTTCGGCCCGGTCACCGGCGCCGGGCACGCGCGTGGAGTGAGGCCGTCGTCACGTCCCTGCGCCTGATCGCCCAGGACGTCGGGAGCTGCGGCCTGGACGCGACCGACCTCCGCAAGGCCGCTGACGCCGCCCAGGCCGGCGCGCAGGTCCTGGACGAGGTCGCGGTGCCGCGGCTGCTGACTGGGGACCTGTGGACGGTGACACCATGCTCGCGACCGCCCCGGTCCCGACGATCTGCGGTGTCCTGGACATGGACCGCACCTGGTGGGGGGATCCGGAGGCGGACTGGACGGTGCGGATGGCCCGGGCCAAGCGGGACGCCCGTCTGGCGTTCTTCGACTCCTACGGCCGCCCGGAGGAGTCCGAGGCCTCCCGGTGGCGGCGGCACGTGTACGAGGTGCGCCACCTCGGGGCGCTGCGTCTGGGGCGGCACCGACTCGGCAACGACAGCGGCTTCCGGGATTCCTATCCGCTGGTGGCCGAGGAGTTGTCGGCGCTCACGTCCTGACGCCGACGGGCGCCTCCCTGCCCGGGAGGCGCCCGTCGGGTGGCGCGGTCACAAAGTTGGTAGGGCCCGGCCGAGGGCGGAGGCGACGGCCCGCGGGTGGACGAGGCCGGCGCGGACGAGGTGGGTCTGGTCATCGGCGCAGTCGACGATGGTGAGGTGGTTGGCCGCCGGGCAGACGCCGCCGTCCATGACGACCGCGTCGAGGCCGGCGCCGGTGAGGAACTCTTCGACCTCGGCGAGGGTGATGGCCGGGCCGCGGTCGTCGGGCCCGGCGTCACCGGAGACGTTGACGGTGGTAGCCGCGAGCAGTCCGGGAACCGCTCGGGCGAGAGCGCCCAGGGGGCCGGGGGCGTGGGTGGTCAGGGCGGGTGAGCCGACGACGGTGTAGCGGGCGGCGTCGGCCGGGTCTCGCCAGGACAGGAACAGGGCGAGGTCACCGGGCCAGAACGCGGCGGCCAGGCGCTCGGCGTCGGGGGTGAAGTGCAGCAGGTCGCGGGCCCGGTCCTGGTCGGGGACGACGAGAGCGAGGGGCTTGTTCTTGGGGCGCTGCTTGCCTTCGAGTATGGCCTTGCAGGCGTCGGGGTTGGCGGCGTCGGCGCAGATCATGTACCAGCGGGCAGTGGGGACGATGACGAGGCGTCCGGCTGCGATGGCGGCTGCGGCAGTGTCGATGTCGGTGGTCGGGATGACCTGCACGATGGTGTCCTTTCTGGTCAGGAGTTCAGGGCCGGGTAGTCGAGCCAGGGGTCGCGCAGCGCGTCGAGGCGCCGGGTGGCGTGCTGGGTGTGGGAGACGCGGAAGTAGGCCATCAGCCGGGGCGTGGCGGTGTGGTTGGTGCCGACGGCGTGCGGGACCAGGTGGTGCATGAAGAGGACGTCGCCGACCTCGGCGAGGAGCGGGACGCCGTCGGCGGTGTCGATGTCCGGGGGGACTTGGTCGGTGATGCCGCGGGCCCATTCGGTGGCGAACCAGCGGGACATCGTCAGGTGCCCGCCCGGGACGTAGTGGAGGGCTCCGGCGTCGGGGCGGGTGATCGGGGAGAGGACGACGCCGACCAGGAGGGAGAAGGTGCGCAGTTCGGCGGGGTCGAGGTGGGGGCAGCCGACGCCGTCCACGTGCATCGTCTTCTCCGGCTGGGCGGCTGCCGGCTGGTCGGCGGGGATGCGGATCTGGACCTGGGTGGTGGTGATCGGGGCCGGGTCGGTCAGGAGGTCGGTGGCGATGTCCCTGGCGCCGGTGGCGGTGTAGAGGTCGAGGAGGGCCGGGTGCTGGCCGTGTTCGGGGGCGAAGGTGCGCTGGGTGTACTCGGTCAGGCGGTCGGGGTCGTAGTCCTTGGCGTACCAGGTGGTGATGAGGTCGCGGGCCGGGCTGGTGCGGGCGTCGGCGGCGAGGCCGCGGCGGACGAACATGCCGTCGCGTCGGAATCGGGTGCGCTCGGAGTCGGTCACGAGCATGGGCTCTTCCTTCCGGTGAGGGCTTCCAGAGCGGGCACGGCGGCGGCCACGGCCTCGTCCAGGAGGCGGGCGCCGAGAGCGGGGGTCGCGGTGCGCGGGTCGTTGCCGACGACCCCGGCGGCGGCGATGCGCGGATCGCCTGAAGACCAGGGCCAGCTCACGCCCCGGTCGGTGACCTGTCGGCGAATCTCGTCGGCGTCCTGCGGCGGGTGGTCGGCGAATTGGTCGAGGCGGACCGTGCTGGGCGCGAGGTGGAGCATGAGTGCCGTCTCGTGGAGGCCGGCGTGGATCTCCGGCCGGTCACCGGCTGGGAGGTGGGCCAGGGCCAGGGGGTGCAGGACGCACACGCTGATGTCGTGGGCGTGGCCGAGTTCGTAGACCAGGGCGGCCAGGACACCACGGTTGCCGCCGTGCCCGTTGACCAGGACCAGGTGGCGGGCCGTCGTGGCGCGCACGTACTGGGCGACGAGGGTGTGCAGGAGGGTGGTGAACTCGGTGATGGTCAGCGACAGGGTGCCGGGGGCCCAGACGTGCTCGGGGGCTATGCCGTACGGGACGGCGGGCAGCTGCCACAGGTCGAAGGCCTCGCCGTGCGCGGCGACCAGGTGGCGGGTGAATGTCTCGGCGATGACGGTATCGGTGGCAAGGGGTAAGTGGGGGCCGTGCTGTTCGGTGGAGCCCACGGGCAGGCACAGCGCCGAGGCGGCCTGCACGCGGGTAGGGAGGTCGGCGGCGGTCAGCCGGTCGAGCTGGCGGTGACCGCCGCCGGGGCCGGTCATGCGCTGCGCCGTCCGACGCGGACGAGGAACTCGTTGCTCTCGTGGAAGGTGTCGTCCTCGGAGAACCCGCGGAGGGTCTTCTGCACGGCGGTCTCGAACTCCTCCAGCCGGTCGCCGAACAGGGCGGGGGCGGCGAAGCTGGTGGAGTACAGGTAGCCGAGGATGCCCACGGTGTTCCAGGTGCGGGTGACCGGGACGGTGAACTCCTCGACCTGGTTGAACGGGGACTCCTCCATGATCTCGCTGTAGGGGCGGTTGTGGTGCTGGAAGGTGCCGCCGCCCGCGCGGCGTTCCTCGCCGAGGAAGTCCTTGATGACCTGCTTGACCGCGGCCTTCCAGTCGCTCTCGGCGGCCCAGAAGCTGCGGTCGGCGAACACGGCCACCGCACCGCCGTCGGCGACCTGGGAGTCCAGCAGGGCGAGTACGCCGGCCTGGTCGAGCCAGTGGAAGGCGCGGCAGATGGTGACCAGGTCGGCCTTCCACCCGGCCGGGGGGCGGAAGTCCTCAGCGGTGGAGGTGACCAGCGACAGGGTGGTGCCCTGCGGGACCTTGGGGCGGAGCGCCTCCTCGGCGGTGGCGATCATGTCGGGGTCGTTGTCGCAGGCGATGATGTCGGTGAAGTACGGCATCAGTGCTTCGGCGACCAGGCCGGTGCCGGTGCCGACGTCCAGCAATCGGCGCGGCTGGCGGTCGGGCGCGTAGGCGGCAAGGCGGTTGGCGAGGTCGTCGGGGATGCCGGGGCGGTACTGGCGGTAGTAGCTGGAGGTCCCGGTGAACAGGCTCATGACGTGGTCCCTTCGGGGGTGTTGAGGGTGCGGATGAGGGCGGCCGCGTCGGCGAGGGTGGCGGCCACATGGACATGCTGCCGCCCGAAGGTGGGCGGTGTGTCGGGAATGGGCCGGTTCTTGGAGATCCACACCGGGACGGCGCCGGCGTCGAGGGCGCCCAGGACGTCACAGGCCCAGTCATCGCCGATGTGAATCATGCTGGCCGGTGCCACGCCGTGCCGTTCGGCGACGGTGAGGAAGGCGCGCGGGTCGGGCTTGGCGTAGCCGAGGGTGCAGGAGGGGAACAGGTCGGTGACCCAGGGCGCGAGGCGTTGACGCAACCCTTCGGTGTCGGCGTCCACGCAGGTGACGTTGGACAGGGTGACGACCGGCGCGATGCCGGCCAGCTCGCGCAGGGCGTCGAGGGCGTACGGGTACAGGGTCAGCGGGGCGGCCGGCAGGTCGCGGGGGAAGTCAGCCGGCTCGATGCCGAGGGCATCGGCGAGTTCGGCGGCGAGAGCGTCGGTGATCTCGGGCTGGGTATGCAGGCGGCCCCGCATGACGGCGCGCGCCTGGTCGGCGGGCAGGGGTGAGGCGGCGGTGAGCTGCATGGTCAGGCCGGGGCCGTCGGCTTCGCCGATGGTGCCGCCGACGTCCACGCTGATCAGCTTCACAGGGTGGGTCACTCGGGGTCTCCTTGGAGGGCGGGCAGGCCGGTGACGATGGCGGCCAGGCGGTCGGTGCGGATGGCGGGGGTGGTGGCCTCGCCGAGGAAGGTCAGGGCGTAGCGCAGCTCGGCGTCGTCCAGGGCGTCGAGGTCACGGCCGGTGGCCTGCGCTGCGGAGCGCAGGTCGTCGGGGATGTCGCGCGGGCGCTGGCCGTGGCGCATGTGCAGGGTTGCCGTCCAGTTCACCGGGAGGCCGTCGGGAAGCGGCTGGGTGGGTTGGAGGGTGGTGCTGTCGTCGAGGGTCGTGATCCGCACCGGGATGTCGTGGCCGTCCAGGTCGAGGCTGCCGGTGAGGAAGGTGTCGTGCCCTTCCAGGCGGGACTCCAGCACGAGGAACGGGCCGGTGGCGGCGGGGACAGTGTGGCCGCGTACGGGCAGGGAGCGGGGCGCGTTCAGCATCGGGTGCTCCGTGGTGTGGCCCCCAGGCCGGGGACGGTGGGCAGGGTGAGGTGTCCGCGGTCGGGTTCGATGGGGTGGGCGTAGAGGTGCTGGCGGCCGGGTTCCCACTGCTGTCGGTACTCGACGGCCAGGACCCGATCGGGGCGGGCGGCAGCCAGGTGAAGGCCGGGCTGGAGGGAGCGCCCGTGCGGGAAGACGGGGACGGTGGTGCGTGCCAGGATCCGCCGGGCGGCGGTGAGGCCGCCGCAGCCGACGACGTCGAGGGTGAGCGCAGCCGGCCGGATCCCGGCGAGAACGGCGGGCACGTCGTCGGCCAGGGTGAGGCGCTCCCCCACCGCCAGCGGCAGGGTGCGCAGTTGCTGGTAGGCGCTAGGGTCGTGGGTCGCGGCCGGGTCCTCCAGCCAGACCAGGGCCGCGGGGTCGGCGGCCGCGGCGAACTCGGCCGCGATGGCCGGCGGCCACGTGCCGACGGCATCGGCTGCGACCGGCTCAGCGGCCGCGGCGGCGTGTACGGCGTCGGCGAGCGCTCCCCCGCCGGCTCCCGGGTGGCCGCGCAGTCCCCATTTGGTGAAGGCCCAGCCCTGGGCGCTGATCTCGGGGATGAGGTCGGCGGTGGCGGGGTCGAGGAGGTCGCGGGTCAGCCACGACGAGTACGCGGGGATCCGGTGCTCCAGCAGGTCGTCGGTCAGCAGCGCGGCTACGGGCCGGTGCTCAGCACCCGCGTGCAGATCCCAGGCCGCGCAGTCCAGCGCGCCGACCGCCCACGACCCGCTGCGGAAGCAGGGTGCCCCTTGGACCAGGCGGTCCTGGAGGTCTTCGTGGTCGGTGGCGTCGGCGCCGAGGAGGACGGGGGCCAGGTGGCGAGCGGCGCGGGCGACCTGGTCGGCGAGAGGCCCGTACCAGCCGGCAGCCTGGCCGGAGCGGACCGCGACGAACAGTGAATCGTCGCCCGGCCCGGCGTGCGCGGCGAGATCGGCGAAGTCCACGGCGTCGATCACCAGGCGTTGCATCGCGCCCTCGCCTTCAGCAGGCGCCCGGCGGCGGCGAGCAGGCCCTCGGCTGTCATCCCGGCCGCGGCCGCGATGTCCTCCTGGGAGCGGGGGCCTTCGGTCTCCCGCCAGCCGATCACCTCGACCGGCCGGGCGATCCGCGCCTTCAGGAGAGACCAGATGGCGGCCGGGTGACCAAGGGTGACGACCAGCACCGCCGCGTCCTCGCCGAGCAGGGCGTCCAGTTCGCTAGCAGGCAGCCCGGCGGGCCACACGGCGGGGTCGCCGAGCACGGTCAGGTCGAGTACCGACACCACCCGCACCGCCACGCCAAGCTCCGCCCGGATCTGGGGCAGCGCCTCGGCGGTGACTGCGGCGGGGAGGTCTCCGCACACCACCAGGGTCAGGGCTGCGGGCTGGACGTCGGACAGGTGTGGCCAGACGGCGGTCCCACGGGTCACCTCCTCGCGAAGTGTGTCGGCGGGGACGGCCGGCAGGGGGTGCTTGCCCGCGACGATCACGTTGAGCTGGCCCGTGCTCGTGAAGGCGTCGTCCAGGACGGCTGCGAGCCGGGCCGGGTCGGCTGGAGTCAACACCCGTATGGCCGGGTCTTCCAGGGCGAGGAGCATCGTCGTGAGCGACGGGTCGCCGTGGGTGTAGGTGTTGTGCCATCCGTAGGAGGTCAGGAGCAGGTTCCAGCTTGGCCTCGGGGCGGCGCCGGGCATCCGCTGCTGCTTGAGCAGGGACACGATCCCGGTCGCCAGGAGCGGGGCGAACGCCTCGTACGAGATCAGGACCCCGCGGCCGCCGGCCGCGTTGAAGCCGGCCAGCTGCTCGCCCAGGACCTCCTCCGCGAGCACCTCCGTGGTCCACGGCTGTCCGGCGAGTTCCGGAAGGCGGTTGGAAGCGAGTTCGTCCGGGCTGAATACCCGGAAGTCTCCGGCACGGGCGTGATCGTGGACCACGGTGGTGACGGCGTCGGAGAACGAAGCGGGCTGCCGCGCCAGAGCGGCAACCCGCGGCGCCGGAACTGGGCGCCGCGCCTTCAGCCGGGGCCAGGCGGTCGCGGAGAGGGCAGCGGTCAGGCCGGGGCCCGGGCGGCCGCCGTCGGTGAACAGCTCCTCAGGCCGGTACGAGGACAGCCACTCCTGCAGGGCCTGCGCCTGGGCGGGGTCGGTGGCGGCCCGGGCGAGCGGGGTCTTGTGCGCGCGGGCAGTTCCGAGGACCCGCCGTCCGTTCACGATGTCCGGGCCGCTCCACCCTTTGACGCACCGCATGAACAGCACGGTCCGGCGCCCGGCCAGGGTGTTGGTGACGGCCTGGGCAAGTTCGGAGGCGAAGGCGTCGTGCCCGTCGTCCGGAACGGTGACGGTGCGGGCGTGCCAGCCGAGCCCGGCCGCGTACGTGCCCAGGGCCCGCTCGTCGAAGGCGGCCAGGAGGCTGGGTGCCCCCATGCGGAAGCCGTTGAGGTTGACGATCGGCAGCACCGGGGTGCCGGGCAGGGCGTGGGCTGCGAGCCAGGCCGCGGCGGTGGTCGGGGTCTCGCACTCGCCGTCGCCGAGGATCGGCACGATCACCCGGCTGGCGTCGGGCGCGAGCGCGGCGCCCTGGGCGAAGGGCAGGCACCCACCGAGCCGGCCGCCGAGGAAGTCACCGCCGGGCAGGGCCGGGGTGACCTCGGAGCCGAGGCCGGCCACCTCGGGGAAGGAGCGGCATAGGCGAAGCAGGCCCCGCTCGTCGCGGGGGAACTGCGGGCGCGCTGCGGCCAGGTGGCCGGTGAGCCAGCCCGCGGCGATCTGCGCGACTCCCGCGTGGCCGGCGCCCAGCAGCGGGACCAGCGAGGTGGCGCCGGTCCCGGACAGCAGGGCGACGTGGGCCAGGGTCCAGGCGGTCCCGGGGACGGTGCCCCAGTGCCCGGCCGGGCACGCCTTGACGTCCTCGGGGCTGAGCGGGCGGCGCAGCAGCACATTGTCCTGAAGGTGGATCTGCGCGGCGGCCACGTAGGTCTGCGCCCGCCACAGCAGTTCCGCCGCGTTGCCGGGGCTGGTCATGCGGGGACCAGCCGTTCGGGCCCGAAGGTGAAGTGCCACAGGGGCCGGTAGCACTCCCAGGCCTTGGGGCGCAGTCCGGTCGGGCCAAGGATGTCCTCCAGGACGGCGCGGGCCTTCAGGTAGAAGGCTAGGTCGGTGGCGCCGGGGGCCCGGAGGCCGGCCATGATCCGGTTGTGGGCCTGGTAGACCTGCAGGTTCGGGAACTCGGTCACGTGCGGGGCGAGATCGCGGACACCGTCCTCCATGGCGGCCAGGTCGTCGAGCCCGACGATGTACGTGAACGACGCGTCATGGCCGGCGCGTATGGCCCGGCGCAGCACGCGCGGCATCTGCCTCCGGGTGAGCTCCGCCTTGGAGGCCTTCAGGAGCAGGTCGCGGCGGGTGAAGCACTCGGCGGTCATACGCAGAACGAACGGGCCAGCGGTACGGGCCAGGGTGTCGAAGGCGGACTGGGTGCGCAGCACGGAGGTGAGGAATCCGATCCTGGCGGTGATGCCGGCCTCGGTCAGCACGGTGCGCAGGTCGCCAAGGTGGTCGACGGCGGCCTGTTCGCGTTCGAAGCAGCCGGTGGAGACGGTGACCTCTTCCAGGTCGGCCAGGGTGCCGGCCGGGTGCTGGTGGGCCATGGCGTCGAGGAGTTCGCGGACCGCGCGCTGCTCGGACAGGCGGGGGTCGGCGGCGGCTTCCAGGGTGTTGGGGCAGAACGCGCAGCCGACGCAGCGGCTGCGGGCGTTGGGGTTGAGGGTCGCGGCCCGGCCGCTGTTGCGGAAGTAGCCGCCCACGGCCTCGTCGGTGTCGACCCGCGTCACGGTGGCGACGGCGATCCCGGCGAGGAGGAGCGTGTCCTCATCGAGGACGAACGGCGAGGCGGAGGCGTTGAGCGGCACGATCACCTGCCACGGCACCGCGGGCGCCGAGTCCAGGCGGATCAGGACCCGTGCCCGGTGGCGGTTCAGAGGCGAGCTGATGCCGTGCAGATTGATCGCCATGAGGAGCGCGTCCTCGACGGGCACGCCGTGGCGGGCGGCGAGGGCGTCCATGCGGTCTAAGTCGGTGGTGTGGGATTCACGCGGTGTGGTGGCAGGCACAGGGGCCCTCCATCCGGTCAGGGGACGGACGCGGTGAACTTCCGTACGGTGCAGGCTCGGTTACCTGCGGGCAAGAGGCCGTGGCGCCGATGGCCGGCCGATGTGCGGTGGTGCCCGTCCCCGGCTGCTCGACCTGTCCAGGGTTGTTCAGCCGGGGACGGTGCCCGGTCCGGCGGTGCTGTCCTTCGGGGTGCCGGGCCGGGATTCTGGCCGGTGACGGCGCGGGCCGTGGAGCGCCGCGCTGCCACCGGAGTTCAGAGGGTGGGGCGGGGGCGGGAGCCGCAGCGGCAGGCCCTCGTGTCGGCGGTTTGCGCCGCCGGTTGAACGGTGGTGCTGTCCGCCGTGTCGTTGGCCGGCCGGTGAGGCGGCTGTACTTCGGCGGAGGCATGGTTCGGGATGGTGATCGAGGAGCGGACGGAGGTAGCGCCGTCGGCCTGGTCGGCGCAGGAAAGGGCGAGGACGGCCAGGCCGAGCACGTTGCCTGTCGTCAGCAGCAGTCCGGCGATCGTGTTCCCGTCCGGCCGCCGGGCGTGCCGGCGCTTTCGGGGAGGGTTGAGGTGGGTGGGGCCGTGTAACTCGCCCCAGTCGCCGGTGCTCACGACGACGCCTGGTCGGTGGTGAGTTCGACCCAGACCCGTTTGCCGGTGGCAAGCCGGTCGCTGCCCCATCGGGTGGCCAGCCGGTCGATGAGCTGGAGCCCGCGGCCGGCCTCGGCGTCGGGGTCGGGGTCGGCGGGCGCCGGAGTGGCGCGGCTGGTGTCGGTGACCACGATCCGTACGCGGTCGGGGTGGCGGGTGACCGAGACACCGACCCGTCCGGTGCGGGTGTGCCGGATGGCGTTGGTGACGAGCTCGGAGGTGATCAGCTGGGCGTCGTCGACCAGGTGATCGAGGCCCCAGGTGTGGAGGCAGAGGGTGACGTCGCGTCGGGCTCGGGAGGGTGCGGTGTCGCGGGGCGAGTAGCCGTCGCTGTAGCGCTGGGGTCCGGTGGGGGCTGCTTCCACGTCTTCCGCCAGGGCGCCGGTCACCGGGCGGCCCTTCCGGCGTTGCGGTTCTGTATGGCGGGAGCGTGGAGCCGGTGGGTGAGGCCGAGCGCGGCGGTGGCCGGGCGGTGGGTTCGGGGTGTGCGAGTGGGGCTCTGGCTCATGGGTGGCCTCGGCGAGTTGGGAGCGGGTGTCGGGGCGCGGCCTCGTGTCCCCGGCGGGGCGAGGGCACGAGGCCGGTGGGCCGGGCCATGCTCGAACCCGGCCGTTCTGGGGCCGCGACCTACCATCTCAGCGTGATCATCTGCTGACACTTGGTCACGGCGTCACGTTGGAAGAATGCACCCGATGCCGCGATGCCTGCAACCATTGCAACCAAACTCGCAACGAATGAAGGGCTGTTCGATCGACTTCCGATCCCCGGGCCGGGCAGACTGACCCGGCAAGAGGACGTCGCACCCCGGAAGGGGAAGATCCGCCCCCGCGTCAACCGGTCAGCCCGCAGAGAGGTTCAACTTCCCGTGCCCACACCGCCGCTTGTGCAGACCGTGCGCAGACGCCGTCTCGGCAGCGCGCTGCGAACCTTCAGGAAGAACGCCGGCTTCAACACCTCCGACAGCGCCGCGCAGGCGGTCGGCTGGGACGGCAGCAAGATCAACCGGATCGAGAACGCCAAGGCGCACCTGCCGATCAAGGACGTGAAGCCGCTTCTGGAGGCGTACGGGGTCACCGACGAGACGGTAGTCACCGCCATGGAGGAGCTGGCCCGGGACGCCAACAAGGTCGGCTGGTGGAGCAACTACGGCGACCTGCCCGAGACCAACTACAAGGACTACATCGGCCTGGAGGAGGACGCGGAGTCGACCCGGATCTACCTGCCCGGCCTGATCCCCGGCCTGCTCCAGATCCCCCAGTACTCCCGCGAGATCATCACAGCGACCGCCATCACCCGGGACAGCGACGAAGTCTCCGCGCTCGTGGAGATGCGCAAGAAGCGCCAGGCCATCCTCACCGACACCAGCCGGCTCGGCGGACCTCTCCACCTGTGGGCCGTGATCCACGAGGCGACCCTGCACTACCGGTCCGCGACCCATCCCTCGCTGATGCGCGAACAGCTGCGCCACCTGCTCGACATGGCCGAGCTGCGCAACATCACCATCCAGGTGATGCCGATACTCGCCAACCCGCACCCCGGGATGGTGGGCCCGTTCCACATCGTCCGGTTCCCCCACCCCTGGCCCACCGTGGTCAGCGTGGAGACCATCCGCGGCGGGACCTTCGCCGAGGGCACCGACGACGTGAAGGTCTACGAAGCCGCCTTCGAGCGCATCGTGGCCGAAGCACTCCCCGTCAACGACTCGCGGGAGAAGATCAAAACCATCATGGAGAAGTCATGAACACGAACAGGCTGTACGCCACCGACCTGCCCGAAGCTCAGTGGCGCAAGTCGTCGTTCAGCGACGGCGGCGAGCAGTGCGTCGAGATCGCCGACGTCAGGCCAACCCGCGGCTTCATCGCCGTCCGCGACTCGAAGAGGCCGACGGGACCGGCCATCGCCTTCACCCAGGCCGCCTTCACCGCCTTCCTGCCGCACGCGGCACGCGAACACACCCCCACGGCCTGACCAGGCCACAGAACGGCCAAGGCCCGGATTCCCCCAGCCCGCAGCGGGGGGAATCCGGGCCTTGCCTGCATGGCTATACCCCGTCAGCGCTTGCCCTACGTCAGCCGTCAATTCCCTCGGGTACGGGACGGACCATCGCCTCACGATCATCAGCCTCTCGGTCTCCCGTCGATTCCCGCGTACGGGCCAGACTCCGATGTCCGTCTCGCTATACGGCATGTGGGGTCGTCGATTCCCGCGCGTACGGGCAGGACTGCGGCTCGCGAGCCGCAGGTAACGCCCATAGGGCCGCCGATTCCCTTGCTTACGGGCAGGACGTTGGGCAGGCCCGGACCGGAGGGCGACACCTCCGACGATTCCCGTGTGTACGGGCCGGACTCGCGGCAAATGCGAATCTTGGCGGTAGTGCTGCGGCGATTCCCATGCGCCGGGGCGGACGCGAGGATGGTCGCGATAAGGGCGTTGCGGGCCCGGTGATCCCGTGCATACGGGCTGGACGTCATGGGGGGCCAGCAACCCGATGCCTGTCTACCGGCGATTCCCGCGTGTACGGACCGGACGTGGTTCCCGCAGTCTGGCCGAGGATGCCCGCCCGTCAATTCCCGTACGTACGGGACGGGCACCGGCCGATGCGCCTACCCATGCCACCTGCTCCGCTGACTACCGCCTGCCCGGTAAAACACGCACACGGTCGGCGGCGCGGTCGTAGCCTTCCGCTGAGACGGGCTTGTCAAGTCGATGTAACCGTCATGGTTTCGCCAATTCCCGCACAGACGGGCCGGACAGGGCCTTCTCGATCCGCTTGCCATACGTGAGCCGTCGATTCCCACAAGTACGGGACCAGACCTTCGACCGTGGATCCCAGACGCTCATTCACCGCTTCTCGCGTGCACGGGACAGACACCGGCGTCGACCCGATCCGCCACGACCTGCTCCGCCGATTCCCGCGGGTACGGGACGTACTTGTTGTGGTATCGGTAGTCGCTGCTCGTGTCCCGTCGATTCCCGCATGTACGGGCCGGACGACACCACGGGCCTGCCAGTCGTCCTGCGGATCCGACGATTCCCGCACGTACGGGCGGACGTTGTCGCCGGCGAAGCCGTCCGTCCTGGTCCGCCGATTCCCGCGGGTAGCGCCGAGACTGCCGAGGTCGGCGCGCGCTTCCTCGTTGGCCAGCAGGTGCCGGTGATTCCCGTGCCTACGGCCCGGACGGTACCTCGCGGTCATGAGACGGGACGGAAGCCCGTCGATTCCCGCACGTACGGGCCGGGCTCGTGATCAGGATGGAACCGGGGCGCCCCTGTCTGTCGATTCCCCGCGTGTACGGACCGGATTTCATCCGCGCGGAGATGGAGGGCAAGAGCATCCGTTGATTCCCGTGCGTACGGGCCGGACTTTTCCGCAAGCTTGGCCTCGGCCTCCAGCGTCCGTCGATTCCCGCGCGCAAGAAACGAACACTCCCGGCTTAGCAAGGGTCAACCCTTCCATCCGTCGATTCCCGCACCGCAGGGCGGCCAGATGGGAGACGACCTGGAGCGCGGCGTCACCCCGTCGATTCCCGCACGTGCGGGATGGCGTTGCGCGGTGGTCCGGGCCCCCTTCACGCGCGTGTGAGGGCAGCCTTGAGCTGCCATCGTGTTCGGCGCGGGTCAGCCAGCGATTCCCGTGCGTACGGGTGGGACGCAGTAAGGAGGATCCACCTGTTCGCCGTGACCCGGCGATTCCCGTGCGTACGGGCCGGACGGATACGACCAGCTGACGCACGAACTCGTCTGCTGGCGATTCCCGCTCGTACAGGCAGGACTCCCCCATGCGGACCTCTCCGTTGCACCGCACCGGCGATTCCCGTGCGTACGGGCAGGACCCGAGTCCCGGGGGAGTGGTGACGGTGGGGTTCCGGCGATTCCCGTGCGTACGGACAGGCCGTACCGGCGATCACGACGTGGAGGGCGCCCAGCCGGCGATTCCCGTGCGTACGGGCAGTACCACTGAGCGACCGTGCCGTAGCCCTCCGCCTCCCGGCGATTCCCGTGCGTACGGGCAGGACCGGTTCGCCGCGGAGGAGTCAGCCGAGCTGGACCGTCGATCCCCACGCGTACGGGCCGGACAGGGCGAGAGCCGAGCAAGTAACCCCGCTCGACCGTCGATTCCCGCGCTTACGGGCCCTGACTCGGCCGGAGCGTCGAGCGTCTCGGCGGCAGGTCGTCGATTCCGTGCGTACCGGCCGGACAGGCGCTTGTAGCGGTCGGCCAGGTCGACGGCCCGTCTATTCCCGCGCGTACGGGTCGGACATGGCGCCCTCGCAGTCGGGACCTGCGGGTTTCCGTCGATTCCCGTGTGTACGGGCCGGACTTCGGCTTCGGCTCCTGGCGGGGGCTTGCGCGGCCGTCGATTCCCACGCGTACGGGCCGGACAGAGCGGCGATTCCGAGGGCGAGGGCCCATTCCCGTCGATTCCCGCGCGTAGGCCGGACTACCGGCCGTTCGACGGGCGGTCGCCCTTCGCCCGTCGATCGTCCTTCTTCTTGCTGACCTTCTTCTTCGCCCGTCGATTCCCGCGCGTACGGGCTAGACAGGCCGGCCCGCTTCGGGCGGGTGTCTTGCGGCCGTCGATTCGCGTGCGTGCGGGGTGGACTGCGCGCCAATTGTCGGGTGTCCAGGATCGGGCCGGGCCGGACACACCGGGCTTCGCGATAGTCAGCCCCTCCATCCGTCGATTCCCGTGCGTGCGGGCCGGACAGCTTCTTGACGTCGCGCCGCTTCCACAGCGGCCGTCGATTCCCGTACGCACCGGGGCACCGGGGCACCGGGGCACCGGGCACCGGGCACCGGTGCCATCCTTGGCCAGCGGTACCGTCGTTTCCCGCGCGTACGGGTTGGACATAGGGCCACGGGGCTGCGCTGTCGTGGAACGCCCGCCGATTCCCGCGCATACGGGTTGGACCACCATCAGCACCAGGCCGTCGTGATCGACAGCCGTCGATTCCCGCGCGCACGGGTGGGACACCGACACGGCGGACGTGGGCGACGGCTGGATCCGTCGATTCCCGCGCGCAGGGGTTGGACACCCGAGCCGCCAGCGGCCTCGGTCGCGATGGATGTCGATTCCCCGCGCACGGGTGGGACTGCACGCTTGTCTTGGACGTGCTGCCCGCCAGCCGTCGATTCTCGCGTGTACAGGCCAGACGACGGCGAGCGCGTCCCCTTCGACCTTCTGACCCGTAGATTCCCGCGTGTACGGGGTGGACCTTCACGACGGCGGAATTGCATTCCTCATCGACCGTCGATTCCCGCGTGTACTGGCCCGACGTGCAGGTCAACTGGCCTTCACCGGACACTGATCGTCGATTCCCTCGCGTACGGGCCGGACTCCTGGTCCGTGGTCCCGGTGCCGGCGGTCGGCCGTCGATTCCCGTACGTCCGGGCCGGACGTCCCCAGGTACGCTGATCAAAGCGTTGGGTCCCGTCGATTCCCGCGCTGACGGGCCGGACACCGCCGCCGAGGGCATCGGCCAGACCATCGTCCGTCGATTCCCGCGCTTACGGGCCGGACACGGGGCGGCCGTTCTTGTCGACCGGCATTCGCCGTCGATTCCCGCGCTGACGGGCCGGACGAGGGTGTCGGTGTCGGTGATGGCCCTCGCCCCCGTCGATTCCCGCGCTGACGGGCCGGACACTTCGTGGCCTGCGGGTATTGAAGTGCTTTGCTCGCTCTTGACTTGTTGGGTGGGCAGCGCAGCGTGCAGTGGACGAGGCGTGGCAGCTGGTGCGCCTCGCTGGGGGTTCGTCGCACACCCGCTGGTGCTCCACCGTAACTCTGCAGCGGGCGCCGGACTGTGCGCCGTGCCGCATGCATGACCGGCGCTTGGCCGCCGGGATCTATCGCGCTTGGCCGGATGGTGCCCGTGGTCATGTCACGGTGATGCGGAGGTTATAGGACCGGCCCGTCCTGATGGCTTCCGCCTGTTCTTGGAGGTCGGCGTCGGTGAAGTCGAGGTGCGCGCGTCGGGCTGCGGTCTTTAGGAGCGGAATGATTTCGGTGACGGGCCTGCCGTGATGGTGATCAGCGAGCTGGGCGAAGGCCAGTTGGTAGGGCATGCGGTGGATGCCCTGGCTGTCGGCGAGTACCCGGCTCAGGTCATTCTTGTTCACTTTCACGTGGCCCATGGCGTGGTCTCCTCGTGGAGTGGAGTCCGGCTTGTCCGGTTCCTTGGCCATGACGGTACGACTGGGTTCTGACAGTCGCGCTGGGACTCCTCATGGCTGGTAGCTGGGGCGAGGCCGTGTCTCCGGCCCCGCCCCTGACTGGTTCCCTGCCGTGAGGGAGGTGGGAGCTGCAAAGCGGGCAGTCTTCCCGTTGATTCCCGCAGGTGCGGGATGTCACGAAGCTACCGGTGGTTGTGGGCGCCTTCGGCGGGACAGGCCCGTCTGTGGGGTGTAGGTCAGATGCGCGAGGCGTCGGTCTACCGGGTGGCCGTCGGGTGTGAGCAGCAGGGTGGGCTGGTCGCTGAGTGATCGTGCGGGTTCGGGTTTGGTCCAGGTGGTGGGGTGGGGCAGGTCGTTGGGGCCGGTCCAGTAGTGGGGGACGCGGACGGTGTTTAGGAGGAAGTGGCGGCGTTGGATGCGGTGGGCTTCTCGGTCCTGGTCCGCGTAGGGGTGGTAGCGCTGGAGGTCTGCCGGCTCCTTGCCTTCGGGGTCCCAGGTGATGCGGTCTGGGTGCTGGTAGAGGCCGATGACGTCGATGGAGGGGGTGCCGAGGCGTGAGCGGGCGGCGAGGTGGGCGGGGTGGCTGGGGTCGTCGTCGGCGCCATGGCTGGGGCCGGAGGCGAGGTCCTCGTAGGTGATGGGTTCTCCGTCTGGGTGGTAGGGCCACAGTTCTCGTCCTTCGGCGGCGCTGCGTTCGTCTCGCAGGCGGCGCCGCCAGTGCGGATAGAGCGTGCGGAGCATCTGGTGAATCGGAGTGTCGCCGTCTGGGGGTGGTGTGCTGTAGAGGGCGGTGAGGATGCGCTGTGTGTCGGCGGGGCTGGTCAGGGTGAGGGGCGCGTGGGCCGGCATGTGCTGGTGCAGGGCGTGCCAGGTCGCGGCCAGGATGTACGGGTCGTAGACGCCTGGGGCGCCGGGGCGGGGCAGGCGGGGCAGCCCGTCCTCGCCGGAAGTCCACAGGACGTGGGTGAGTGGTGCGAGGTGTCTGTGGTTGGGGCGGTTGACGGTGTGCCGCCACTGGCGTCCGCGGCGCTGCAGAAGGAGGTCGAAGGGGCACAGGTCGGTGTAGAGGTGGTCGGTGTCGTAGTCGAGGCTCTGTTCCAGGACCTGGGTGCCGATGAGCAGGAGACGTGCGGGGCGTACTGGGTTGGCGGAGTTGGCCCGAAGAGCGGGGTCGGGGTGGGGGCCGAGTTTGCCTTCGAGGCTGGCCTGGTGGTGGGCGCGGTCGCTTTCGAAGTAGCGGCCGTGGAGCAGGAGGATCTCCTCGGGATTCCAGCCGTGCTCTTCCGCTTGATCCAGGACGGCCTGGTGGAGGTCTTCGGCACGGACGAAGGTGTTGCGAATGACGGTGGTGATGCCGGTGGTGTGCTGGGTGAGGAGGCGGCGTGCCAGGGCGTTGGGGCCGGGGTCTGTGAGGAGGCGGACGCGTGTGCGGTGCTTGCGCCGGCTCTTGCCGCGAGCGGGGGTCAGGGTCCGGCAGCGGCCCTGGTTGTCGACGACCGTGATGGGCCCGCCGGGCTTCGGGTCGGAGGGTTTGGTCTGCAGGCCTGAGCACCAGGCGGCGACAAGGGCGTGGCGCTGGTTGGCGGGGAGGGTGGCGGAGAGGACGACGATGCTGGCGCCCGCGTCGGCGAGCCAGGCGATGGCCGCGCCGAGCAGTTGCTGCTGGTAGAGCTCGTAGGCGTGGGCTTCGTCGATGACAACCGTCTTGTTGGCCAGTCCGTAGAGGCGCAGGAACCAGTGGCGGGCCTTTTGTGGGGCGAGGACGAGCTGGTCGATGGTGCCGACGCCGAAGCAGCTGAGGAGGCCGCGGCTGCGCTGCTCGTACCAGGCGTTGAGGACGACGGAGGCCGGCTGGTGGGAGTCGGGGTCGTCGCAGGTGGTCAGATTGATGAGGTGGGGGTCGGTGGTGGCTGCGGATGCGTTTTGGAGTTCGCGGCTGATCTCGGAGATGTAGGCGCTTCCGTGGACGACGGCGAGGTTGGCGGCTTCGCGGCTGCCGAGGATCACGGTCAGGTAGTCCCGGTAGCGGCGGGCGAGCTGGTCACTTGCGGCTCGTAGCGGGAGGGCGAAGTAGGCGCCGTGGTAGCCGCAGGTGAGGGCCAGGCGGTGGGTGAGGTATTGGGCGATCTCCGTTTTTCCGCCGCCGGTGGTGTCTTCGACGAGCACCAGGCTCTGGCTGGCGATGCGGGCGTCGATGACAGCTTTCTGGGCGGGGCGGGGCAGGGGGGTGTCGGGCATCTGCTCGGCCCAGGTCATCTCGGTGGGCTGCCAGCGGTGCAGGCGCAGGTCCCGGATTGCGGTGGCGGCTTCGGTTCGGCTGCTGTGCCACCAGAGGTCGGTGTCGGTGCCGGCGGTTTCGGGGGTGCGGTAGGTGAAGCGGGATTCGTCTGAGGCGATCCAGTCGCTGTGGACGACCAGGCCGGCGAAGAGCGCCAGGACGCTGGGCCGCTCGGGTCGTACGAGGGCGGGGAGTTCGGCGAGGTCTACGTCGAGGAGGCGGGCGAGTTCGTTCAGGAGGTCGCGGTGGATACGCCGCCAGGCCGGGGTGAGGTCGCATTCGGCGGCGCCGATGCCGCTGGAGTTGGGGATGTGGCCGTGGTGTCCGCCCAGGAGCGCGGCGATGACGTGCAGGCCTTCCAGCTCTGGGCCGTTCTGGAGCGTGTCGTCCGTGCAGCAGGTGCAGCCGAGGAGGGCGGGCAGGTAGCGGGCGGTGACGTGGGCGTGCGGCGGGGCGGGACGGTGAAGGCCGTCGAGCGGAAGGCCGTGGGCTTTGGCCTGGGCGAGCCAGAAGCGGCCGTGGGTGGCGAGTTCGGGGTTCTGGCTTTGGAGGAAGCGCAGTTGGTTGGCCCGGTTGGCTTTGCCCGGCATGTCGTGGGCGGCGGCGAGGAGCATCAGGACGCGGCGGGCCGTGGCGACGTCTCCGGCGCCGAACGCCTCGGCGAGGCGGGCGCGGACCGGGGCGGCCAGGTAGTGGTCGAACAGCTCACCGCACACGGCAGCGGTGTCCAGGCAGTGGGCGAGCAGTGTGTTCCAGGCGGGTCCGCCGCGTTTGCGGCTGAGGCCGAACCGGTCGGTTTTCGCCCAGAGCCAGAGCCAGGCGAGTGAACATGGCGCGTCGTGTTCCGGATTGCAGCCCTGCTGCGCAAGAGGCTGTGCCCCGCGAACCCGACAAGGAAGAGTGTCCACTTTGGCCACCATTCACTCCACTTCAGAGACAGTTGACCGCATTCACTACGACTTGCGGCATGAATCCTGCATCACGGCACTGACAATCGGCCCTGACCAGGCAAAACAGCTCTCGCAGCTATCCGTCACCGAGGTCTTCGAGCAGGCGGAAGACATCCTGGGACTGGTCCACATCTCGCCCGGTGTCCGCATGGCGCTGTACGAGCTGCTGCTCGGCCTGCTGTACGCCACCGGTGTCCACCCCCGCTCCAACAGGGAGTGGAGGGAATGGGTGCTCCAGCGGCACTCGCTGGCCGAGGCCGCGGATGTGCTGCGCGCCGAGTTCGACGGCCAGCTCGACCTGTTCCACCCGGAACGGCCCTTCGGGCAGAACAGCCTGCTCGGCCCCTTCATGGAGACCCACGGCTACGGACCGGCCCAGCTCGACATCGAGCGGGCGGGGGATGGGGCCCAGTTGGAAGACCACGTCCACCTGCACCACACCTGGCGCCCCACCGCGGCCGAGGCGTTGGCGGCGATGCTGACCAAGCACATGTACGACCCTGGCGGCCGGATGATGGCCAAGAACGGTTGGCTCGGCCGGTCCTTTACCTACGGCGCGCTGGGTCGCAACGCCACACGGGTGCGGAACCTGGCGATAGGGGACTGCCTCGCAGACACCCTGCGCCTGAACTTGGCACCCGTGAAGAGGGCGGGGACGTTCAACTTCAGCTGGACCAAGGGCTGCCAGGACCGGCGTACCTTCACCGGCGACGGTGCGAACATGCCACGGACGCCGGACGGGCCCGCCGATCTGCACAGCTGGCTGGGCCGGTCGATCCTTCTATCCCCGGCAATCGGCCCGGATGGCGCCATCGTGGTGGACCGGGTCCTCGTCGGCGCCGGCGACCTCATGGAGGAGCTGCCCCACACGCTCCTGCAGGACGCCGTCCTCGTCGACGGCCGCCCCCAGCAGGTCCGCAGCGACACCGCCCTGTGGCGCAGCGCGGCCGCCCTCTACGCCGGCGCCGGAAGTCAGGACCCCAAGAACGCCAAGGACGAAGACCTCTTCGCACGCCTGACGAAGGTGAAGCGGAAGGTGGACATCTGGTCGGTCGGGCTGATCACCTCCCAGCGCACCCTGGTCGGGTGGGTGAGCGACACCTACCCCTTCGTCGGCACTCAGCTGCGCCCTCTGCACCTGGCGGCCGTCGATGGCGCCGCCTGGTGTGCGGCCGCGGAGCGGGCGGTGCGGTCGGGAGCCGCCGTCGCCCGTGACATCGCCTATCCCAATGCCCGCCCCGAAGAACGCAAGGCCATCCTCGATCGGCTCCACCCCGGGCCGCTGCTGTGGGCACGGTTCGAGGGGGCCTTCCACGAACTCCTCGACGCCATCGCCGCCGCCGATGAGGACCCCCCAGAGGAACATTCCCTGATCCACGCCCAGGCCCGGGCTGACTTCGCACGGTCGGTCACCGCGCTCAGCCGGGCAGCGCTGGACGAGGGCCTGCGCTCGCTGCCGCCGTCCGGCCTCGCGCTGGAGGCTCAGGTGAAGGCGGAAGGCCGCCTCGCCAAGGCGCTGGCCAGTGACCGTACCTTCCCCGCCGAATTCCTGGAGGCCAACATGCCGCCCTCGCCCGCTCCCTCACTGACAGCCCCTGCCGCACCTTCGGACGCTCCGCTGGCAGAGGAAGAACTGGGCAGCGAGCCGAAGGCGAAGACGACGCCGGGCAGGGCGTTCGCACGCTGGCTCGTCTCCCTCGTCGAGACCCGCAACCACGACTTCCTCAAGCCACTGAAGGAATCGGCGCCCTCCGGGGCCCTGCGTGGCGAAGCGCTGGAGGCGCTGGCCGTCGCCGCGGCCTTTGCCCCCCGCGAAGCCCAGCGGCCGGCCTACGAACTCACCGCTCATCTCTTCGCCCGCTACCACGCAGCGATGCCGACCATGGAGTGGGCGCGCCTGTATGGATCCGGCGACATGGGCTCGGCCTGTCGGCGGATCGGCCTTGGCCACTCCCGAGGCCCGGCCGATCCGGGGGGTCTGGCCGTGTTCCGGCGGCTGACCGGGGACCGGGCGGTGCCGGCCGCTGTTCTGTCCGAGGCCGTCGACCGGCTGCGCGCGGCCGAGGCTGTCCCGCCCCACTGGGCCTCCCTCGTCGAGGACCTCGCCGACTGGCCCCGCCGACAGGAGAGCGTCCGCAAGGAGTGGGCCCGCAGCTTCTACACGCCTGCCAGCCGCGCCCGCCAGACCGCAACGTCCTGAGCCCGGGCTCACCACCGCGAACCCACTCCCCCACCGCCAAGGAGAATCCCGTGAACGCCCTCGACTACCCCTTCCTCAGCTGCCACAGCCTGGTCACCCACCCCAACGTCCTCCTCGTCCGCGACGCCTTGGGCCGGCCGAAGCAGTGCTGGTACGGCGACGCCAACCGCGTCACCCTCAGCCCCCAGACCCAGCGCCGGGCACACCGCATGCACATGCGGGACCAGGCCAATCTCGGCATCGGGCCGCTGGCCTCCCGTACGTGGGGCCTGCGGACCCGCGAGTGGGCACTGAGCACTGCCGAATCCCTGCACCACACCCACCGGTGGGACCACCAGGAAGCTCTCGACACCGCGCGGGCAGCCCTCAGCGGCCTCGGCCTCAATTTCGGGGCCACGGCGAACACCGCCTACCTCACCAAGGTGATGGTCTTCGCCCCAGAGAACGCCGGCGAGACCCTCGCCAAGGTCATCCACGCCCACCAGGACGAACTCGCCGAGTGGACCACCAAGGCCACCGCTGCAAAGGCCGCTGCCGCCGAAGCGAAAGCGAAGAAGAAGAGCAAGGGCAGGGCCAAGGCCGACGCAGGTGACGACGAAGAAGCCCCTGAGGCCGAAGGCAAGGACGACAAGGCTCCCCCCATGCCCAAGAAGGTCAGGAACCAGCTGATCGCCGCGCTCGCACCCGCAGACGCAATCGACATCGCCCTGTACGGCCGCTTCCTCACCGAGATCGCCACCGGCGGCAACGTCGACGGCGCCATCCAGACGACGACCGCGTTCAGTCTGGAGCCGGCCAACATCGTCGAGGACTACTTCAGCGCCGCCGATGATCGGAAGATCGCACGGCAGCGCCAGGGAGCCGACTTCAGCAGCGCCCTGGCCCTCCTCAACGAGGTAGATCCCGTCCCCGCCGAGCAGGACCTGCCGCTCGGTGACAACCGCGGCGCCGGGATGACCGGCTACCAGCCCTTCGTCAGCGGAACCTTCTACGCCCACAGCGTCCTGGACAGAGCCCTGCTGCGCCGCAACCTCCGCAACGCCGGCACGCCAGACGACGAGATCGAGGACTTCGCCCGGGCCGCTGAACAGGCGTTCCTCGACGCGTTCGTCAACGCCGTCCCCAGCGCGAAGAAGAACACCAGCGCGGCCCCCGGCACCCTGCCCAAGCTGGTCCTGGTCCACGAGGGCAAGCGCGCCTACAACTACGCCGCCTGCTTCGAAGAGGCCATCCAGCCTGCCGCCGGCGCACCCAGCATCCAGGGCGCCAAGCGGCTCCTGCAGCACCACGCGATGATCACCCGCAAGCAGCAGCTCGACCCTGGCACCGTCCTCACCTACGACCTCGCCGTCAGCGAACTCCTCGACGACCTGCGCCTGTCCGGACAGCTCGGCCCCGTCGAGGTCCACACCGCCGAAGAACTCGCCACCCCCCTCACCGCCGGCCAGCCCGCATGAGCGGTATCCCTCACACCCTCCTGGTCCGTCTGGAGGCCTTCACCCAGTCCTGGGGCTCCCTCTCGGCCTTCAATAACCGCGACAGCCTGCCCCGCCCCACTAAGAGCGGCGTCATCGGGATCCTCGCCGCCGCCGACGGCCACGACCGCGACGAACACCGCGAAGACGGCGACGACTACCTGCCCCTCGCCACGCTCGCCGCCCTCAAGTTCGGCGTACGCGCCGACCGGCCCGGCGCCCTCGTCCACGACTTTCAGACCACCGGCGGCGGCCGCTACCCCCTGCGCCCCCGAGACCTCATCACCGACCCCGCCCGCGCCGACCGCGCAGCCCCCGACCTGGAGACCGCAACCGGCCGCACCTTCGGCCACATCGACAACCCTCGCCTCACCGACTGGTACTGCGCCCCCAAAAACATCGCCTCCGACCCGGCCACCGGCAACCTCCTCGCCAACAACGCCACCCGCTACCCACAGCTCTCCGACCGTTGGTACCTCGCAGACGCCGCCTTCCTCGCCGGCTTCGAAAGCCCGGACCGGGCCCTCCTGCGCCGCCTCGCCCACCGCCTCCAAGAACCTCGCCGGCTCCTGTGGCTGGGCCAGAAGGGCTGCGCTCCCACACAGCCCCTCTACCACGGCATCCGGCCCGGCCCGCTCGACGAAGTCCTCGCCACCACCCCCCTGCTGCCCCGCTCACGCCCCGCCCCCACCACCGCATGGCTCGAAGTCCCCCGCGCCACAAACAGAGCCCACGACGTCCACGACCAGCCCGTCAGCTACGCCTCCCACCAGCGCGTCCGCGCGCCCCGCTGGGAAGAACGCGTCACCCTCAACCCGCCCACGGAGCAACCGTGACTCCCACCGCACGCGTCGTCGTCCACCACACCATCGCCGAGCTCGAACTCGACCACCCCGACGTCGCCAACGCCCTCCTGGACCACCAGGACATGCACCGCATGATCATGCGGCCCTTCCGGCACTGGGTTCCCGACGGCGATCCCCACCCCCGCGCCCAGATGGGCATCCTGTTCACCACCGCCGCCGACCTCTCCCGGCGGACCCTCACCGTCATCATCCAGTCGCGCGTCCCGGCCGACTTCAGCGCCTTCCCCCACGGCATCTTCGCCGCCCCGCCCCAGTCGCACACCGTCGACCTGACCATCACAGCCGGACAGCAGTACCGCTTCCGCGTCGCCGTCAACCCCGCCCGCTACCACTTCCACAACGGCCGCTACACCCGCGACGGACCCGCCGACTCCTCCCCCGGCGCCACCCTCGACTGGTTCACCGACCGCCTCCAGCCCGCCGGCGCCCCCAACTGGAACCGCAGCCCCCTCATGGGCGCCGACGCCCACCCAGACCACCTCGCCGCCCGCACCCTGCCCACCCTCACCATCCAGCGCCCCAAACACCACATGGTCATCAGCCGCGGCGAAGTCGCCGGCCAGCTCACCGTCACCGACCCCCACACCTTCGCCGACACCCTCACGCACGGCCTCGGCCGGTTCCGCGCCTACGGATGCGGCCTCCTCCTCGTCCAACCCGTCGAACAACACCACGAGAATTCGCTGCCCCAGCCCGAGACCATCACCCACGGAGCCGCCTCCGGATGGAACACCCCCCAGCCACACCCGACACCCGACACCCACGACGGCTACCCCACCTCTTCACACAGGACATCGACACCGTCCCCGTCCACTGCGTCCGCCCGGCCGACACCGACCGCCCCACATGGGCCGTCTACCAACACAGCCGCTACCTCGGCACCCTCCACGCCCGCCCAGGCGAGGGCTGGTACGTCCAGGCATCCCGCGAACTCCACACCGACTTCGCCAACGCCATCCGCGCGCTCCGCCGGCCGCCCACCTGGCCCCGCGTACGCGCACACGCCGTGGAGTGGGCACGCCTCACGCTGGGCGACCCGAATCTGCGCGTCATCAACATCCAAACCACCGGCCTGCAGGATCCCCGGGCCGTCCAGATCGCCGTCAGCAGCGCGAACAACATCGTCTTCAACGAACTGATCAACCCGAACCACCACATCGAGCCCGACGCCACCCGCCTTCACCACCACACCCAGCACACCACCCGCCACGCACCCACCTTCAGCGAGGTACTCCCCCTACTCACCGAGACACTGCACGGTCGCCGCCTGCTCGCCTACAACCTCCCTTTCGTCCAGCACGTCCTCCAATCCGAGCTCAGCCGCCACAACCGCACCACCAGACCTGCCGCCAACTGGCCACCACTGACCAGCTGGGCAGACGCCATGACGCCCATCGCCCAGTGGACGGGACTATGGTCCGCCCAACACCGCGCATACCGCCGCCAACGCCTCCACAGCCCCCACGAAGCGGCATCAAAATGCAGGGCCCTCCTCAGCTCCCTAAACGCCCTGACCTACAACTAAAGAGAGAGCAAGCCCCATAGACGCCCGAGGTCGCAAAGCCTCGCACCCGCAGGCGCGGGAATCAGCGGATCACCGACCCCCGCGAGGAGCGCGAGCTGGGCTCGCACCCGCAGGCACGCGAATCAGCGGATGATCAGACTCTTGCGCGTGCCAAGCTTGAACTCGCACCGCGAGAATCAACGGTCCTGAAGCGTCTCCCACGCAAGCCCGCAGGTCTTGCACCGGCAGGCGCGGGAATCAACGGATAAGCCGGTGCGGCGTCGCCCAGTGAGGCCGGTCCCACCCGCAGGGGCGGGAACGAGCGGGTGATCGCATCCCCACGTGCATGCCCTTACGCCTCTGGGGCGCGGGAATGATCGCATGTCGGCGGCCATCTGATCGTCGGCGGGGTGTCCCGTCTCCGGGCACCGGGAATTAGCGGGTGTGGCGGATCAACGTGGTCGAGACCACCGCGTCCAGCCCTTGGCCGCGGGCATGAGCGGGACCCGGATGACTGGGCGACAGTGGCCGTGAAGTCGCGCACCTAGGCTCGGGAATGAACGGGCGCTGCTGGCCGAATACGAGCCGACTGGCGTGTCCCGCCCTTGGGCGCTGGAGTCAACGAGCGCGTCTCGTTACATTGCGGGATCTGCAACTTCAGGACACACCTACCGAATATGGGAATCGACGTTACATGCTGCGTCTCGGCACCCGCCCCGGCACGTCTCACTCGTAGGCTCGGGAATCAGCGACACCCGCTGGTCATCGGTAAGTTTCCCGGCGCGGCATACGAAGGAGTGGCCAGGACGAGCGAACTCCGTCAAGGTCCGACCGCCCTCCAGCAGCTCGCGGCACGGCGGCCGCGCGTACATGGCAGACCAGGGGTCTTCCGCTCACGTATGAGAATCAGCGGACGGCCACCGTGTTCTTGACGACCCTCAAGCTGTCCACCCCGCAGTACGCGGGAATCAGCGGGCGGCGTTCCCGGTCAACCCGGCGCTATTTGGTCCCACCGCAGGCCCGGGAGTAGGCGGATCGACCGGCATGGCAAGATCACCGCCGCCCCGAAGGGCGCGGGAATCAGCGAGCGGCCAAGGGTGACCTCAAGGTGATCCAAACCTCCCGCCCGCAGGCGCGGGAATCAGCGGTAGTGCGATGCTTCCGTCACGTGAGGTGTCGGTCCCACCTGCAGACGCGGGAATCAGCGGTACGACACCCTGCGGGCTCACAAGATCCGCCGGGCCCACCCGCAGGGAATCAGCGGATGCAGCGCCTCCAAACGGTCGCCGCCGACACGTCCCGACCGCAGGCGCGGGCATCGACGGTACGCGACGCCTGCGACGATGGCCCGGGCCCGACCGCACGCACGGGAATCGGCGGATCCGCGCAAACGCCAAAAGGGGCCTCGTGTGGTCCCAGCCGGCGACTGGAATCGGTGGTCGTACGTCTTGCTGCGCATGGGCCTCGCCCGGTCTCACCCGCACGCTCACGAATCGGCGTAACGACGTCGGTACCTCGGCCAGCGTCATCGCGTCCCACCCCGCAGACGAGGGAATCAGCGGCCGATCATCTACTGCTCGCCTACCTGCAAGCAGATTGCCCGCCCGTACGGGAATCAGCGGACTACCGGCCTCCTCTTCGGCAACGCGGCCGAGTCCGTCCTGCAGGTACGGCAATCAGCGGCCGGGAGTTGACAAGTCCACGTCTGACCCGCGGGCGGATCCTTCCGTCATGCCCGCAGGTGCGGGAATCAGCGGCTCCAAGGCGAGCTGACCCTCACCGACTTGTTGTCGCAATCGCAGCGCGGGCTCAGCGGTGTGGGCACGCACCGCCAGCCTGTTGCCCGCCTCGGTGTTCGCCCCGCGTATGGGAATCAGTGGGTGAGCTCGCAGCCGGTCAGGGCACGGCGCAGGTCCACCCCGCACGCTTGTCGTACGGGGTCAGCAACGGGGGACCTCTCCAGGCTGTGGACCCGTGCGTCCTGCACATGGCGCTCGCACAAGCGCGAGAAGCAGCGGAAGGAGCCGGGCGCCGGGAATCAGCGTGAGGAGGGCGTTCGCTCGATGGACTGGTACCGGTCCGTCCCGCACGTACGGGAATCAGCCGACCGCTCTCACCTGCGGGCGGATCCTGGTGCCCGCGTGCGGGAATTAGCGGTCCTACGCGGCGGTCGGCCTGTTCGGGGCACGCCTCCGCCCCTGACGCTGGTGGCGCCCGTGGCTCGGGAATCGGCGGTGGTACGAGAAGGTCGCGGACGCCGTGCGAAAGCACACCGCCGGAGGAATCAACGGTCTTCGCCGCGGACCAGGATCGAGGGAACGTCCCCACCCGTAAGGCCGGGAATCAACGAGATTGAGGGGCGCTGATCACCCAGATGATGGGATCCACCGGATTCCCCCAGCCTGCAGCGGGGGAATCCGGGCCCTTGCCTGTATAGCCGAACCCGTCGACCTGCTGTCAGCGCCGGATGGCCGGCTTCGGCAGCAGTGTTCTCAGCAGCTGGGCTGTCTCCGCTTCCATGTCCACTCCCCCGCCGAGGCCTTCGTTGATGCGGGCCAGCCGCGCGGCGGCTTCACGGAGGGCGTCCACGTCTCCTGCGGCGTGGTGGGCAAGGAAGACCTGTCGGTGCAGGAGTTCGTTCTCCTCGGCGGCGAGGAGGCCTTGGTGCGCGGCCCAGAGCGCTCCGGCGTAGTCGGCGGCCTCCCGGCGGCGGGTGGACAGCTCGTAGGCGACGTCGGCGATGGCCGACACCATCTCCTGCACCGCCGGCTCGGCCCAGGCGTAGCGCTGGGGGTCGATCGCGGCGAAGGGCCGGCCGCGGACGAGCGCGAGGGCCCGGCGCAGGGCGAGTTCGCCGTCCTCGTCGTGGCGGGCGAGTCCAACCCGGGCGAAGTTCTGGAAGGTCCGCCAATCGCAGGTGACGGCCTGGGCGAGGCGGTAGCGGCTGTCGCCGGTGTCCTGGACCCGCGGGAAGAACGCCTCGCCGTCGGCGTCCTTGCCGAGCCAGGAGCGGGTGCGGCTGATGACGGCGTTACGCATCTGCTTGTTGACCAGGCGGCCCGGCCAGAGGGCGTCGTCGATGGCGTGGTGGTCGGCGCCGGGGTTGAGCGCGAGGTAGGAGACAAGCTCGACGGCCGCGCTCTGCCGGTTGGAGTCGATCCGGCCCGCAGCGCCCTCGATGACCACCCGCCCGAGCAAGAGCACCATCGGCGCGGTGGTGCCGGTGTCGTCGGCATCGTCAGCGGCACGAGTCGGGGCGGGCACCGGAACGGAGGCCAGGCCCGGGAAGGCGGCCGGGACGGGGCTCTCGGCCTCCGGGACTTCCTCGGCCGGGGCGGTTTCTTGCTTGGTCAGCACGGGGGCGGCTTCAGGCTCAGCAGTTGCCGGGGCAGGAACGGGAGCGGCCGGGGGATTGAAGAGGTCAGCGATCGTGGGACCACCGGCGTCGTGCTCGGCCTGGCCGTCGGGTGCCTCGGCCGTACGGGCTACGGACGGGCCGGGCGTCTCGTCCGACTCGTCGGTGGGGCTGTCGGCCTCGACCTGGTGCGCGGTCTCCAGCTCCTCCCGCTCGATGTCGGCGTACTCGTCCGGCATCCCGTCCTCGTCGGCACCAGCCTCCGGCTGCGTTGCTTCGCCGTCGCCGATCTCCTCAGCGTCCTCCGACGGGCCCTCCTCGGCCGCGCCCTTCTGGTCTTGCTCAGCCTCGTCCTCTTCCGCCTGCTCGTCGGTGTCGAGGAGGCCGTCCAGCCACTCGTCGCGAGCGGGTACGTCGGTGTCGGCCGCGGAGAGGGTGAGCAGCTCGATCGCGTCGGCGAAGTGCTGGTCGGACAGGCCCTGGAGCTTGATGGGCAGGCCGGAGCCGGGCAGGACGATGGTCTCGTCCGGTCCCGCGCAGTGCAGGGTCCAGCCCTCCTCCGGGGCCAAGTCGGCGTTCTCGCTGACCGTGACGACCGCGCCGGCGACCCGCGGCGGGGCCGTGATCAGGTCGAGCAGCGCCTCGGTCTGGGGCCCTTCGGGGAGCTCGGCGGCGAGGAGGATGTGGGGCGTCCACGAGCCGCCGGCGTCTTCGTTGAGGCGGGCCACTCGGAGGGTGGGTGCGCCAAGTGCGGCCAGGGCTCGACGCTGGTCGGCGGTGTGGCTGGTCAGTTCGGCGACCGCGTCGGCGACCGCGTCGGTGCGGGCGACGCGCTCGGGGGCTGCGTCGTCGAGGCCTGGAGCGGTGTCGGCGAGCGCGGTGATCTCCAGGTGTCCGGGCAGGGGCGTGCTGGCGAGCTCGACCGCGATGGCTTGCAGGACGTGGCGGGCGTGGTCGGCGTCGCCATCCAGGTGGAGGACGCCTACGTACTCCAGGTCGACGAGGACCAGTCGGCCCGCGCCATCCCAGCCCAGGGAGACCAGGGCCGGGTAGGGCGCGTCGGCGCCCTGGAGGGCTTCATGGCCAGCGAGGTCGGGACTGGAGGCCGGGCACGTCCACAGGTCCGTGCGGCCGGCGGCGCCCGAGAAGGGCTTCATCGGGGGGACATCGCCGTCGAGGTGGAGCTCGACCTTCTGCTCATGCAGGACGACGGCGGTGACCACCGGCAGGTCGCGCTCCGCCGCTGCAAGGTTGAGGGCCAGCGTGCGCAGGGCGGCGTCGAGGAGATCGAAGCCGGTGGGGTGCTGGGCGGCGCGCAGGCCCTGTTCGGTGGCGGCGGCGCTGCCGGTGGGCATGGGGATGCGACGGCCGGGCCGGCGGCGGCGCTGCTGGAGGATGCGGCGGGTGGCGAGCGTGCCGATGAGGGCGGCGGCCAAGGCGCCGGCTCCCATCCAGACGGCAGCGGGCGCCAGGGCCTCGTCAGTGTCCTGCAGCTGCTGGGCGGTATCCGCTTTCTGACCCTCCTGCGCGGGCGCGGGCGCGGCCGTGGTGGGCGCGGTGCTGGGGGTGGAGGCGGCGGGCGCAGGGGTGGCGGGCTGCGAGGGCGCGGGGGCGGGGGCGGGTGCCGCCGGCGTGGGGGTGTCCTTCGCCGTGTCCGGCGTGGGGGTCTTGGTGTCCGGGGCGGGCCGGCTGTCGGAAGCGGGGGCCGGGGCGGTTGCGGCAGGGAGGGAAAGCTTCTGGCCGGGGACGATCAGGTCCGGGTTGTCGAACGTCCCGCCTCCAGGCAGCGACTTGCCCTTGTTGGCCTCGAAGATCTTCGGCCAGTCCTCAGGGTCGCCGTGCTCGTCAGCGATGCCCCACAGGTTCTCACCGGACTTGACGACATGATCGGCCTTGGCCGCAACGGGCTTTGCATCCGTTGGGGCGGCCTGCGCGGGCTGCTGAGCGGGCGCGGCCGTCTCGGGCGCGGCCTGGGAGGGCGCCGGAGCCGGGGCAGCCGGCTTGGCGATATTGGCGTCGGCGGGAAGCCGGATCACTGTGCCCTTGGGCAGGAACTGGTCGCCGGCCGCGAGTTGCGGGACGCTCGGGTTGAGGGCGGCGATGTCCTTCCAGCGCGGGCCGCTGCCCAGGTACTGCTCCGCCAGGTCCCACGGGAGCTCGGAATCCCCGGTGACCGTGTGGGTGGGCCAGGCGTCCTGTTCCGCTGCGGCCGCCGTTTGTGCCGTCGCCGCGCTGCCGGTGCCCGCGGTCTGTACGGCCGTCGCCGCGACGGCCGGGCCGGTCGTCGCGGCCGAGGCCGCGGTGGGGGCGATCAGCACGAGACCGCCGACGAGGAGGCCGGCGAAGGACTGCAGGCCGCCGAGGCCCCTGATCCGCTTCGCCTTGCGGCCGCGGAACAGGGCGACGATCTCGACGAGGGCGGACAGGGTGAACAGCGCCCAGCCGATCCAGCCGATGGTCGTGAGCACCGTGAAGAACAGCCGGCCGTCGTCCTGCTGGGTCAGGAGATCCCATCCACCGACGAAGTCGGTGGGCTGATATCCAACGGCCAGCAGGACGAGGGGGATGCCAGCGATGAGTGCGGCCAGGACGGCGAGGCCGAGCAGGGCGCGGAGCAGGCGTAGAAGGGTGCGCATGGGGCGGTCAGCCTCCGGCTTGGGTGTGCAGTCGGGCGTGTGCCGTGCCGGACACGCTGATCGTCGACCTACCCACGAACTGGGCGAACAACGTGGTGTAGGTGTCGTGAACGGTGACTTCGAGGCGCTGGCCGCCATGGGTGACGGTCACGGAGCCCGAGACGTTCTGGGCGGCGAGGTAGTCCTGGGCGGCGGCGACGGCGGCGTCCGGGTCCACCGTGATCTCGGTGCCCTGGACGGCAGCGGGGACGTTGAGCTGCTGGCCGGCCGCGCGAGCGGCTTCCTGCGCGAGCCCGGTCGCGCGGTTGGTCGCGTTGAGGGCGCCGCCGCCGTCGACCAGCAATCCCATGATCATGATGATGCCGATGGCGCTCAGCGCGTAGAACGGCGAGAGCGATCCGCGGTCGCCGCCGTGGCGGATCCGGTCCCGCAGAGCGCTGATTCGGCGGGTGAGGGCGGTGATCACTGGCGGCCTCGGTACGAGTCAATCGGGCTGGTCCACGAGGCCCGGAGCGTGCGGGATCCCGGAAGCCCTGGCAGCCCGATCTCGCCGAGCGGAGCGGTGCAGGCAACGGTTACGCGGACGGTGGCCTCCTGGCCAATGTCGAGGCCGTACCCGGAGGTATCGACCGAGACGCTGGAAGAGGCGCAGCGGATCCCCTCACCGTTGAGGCTGCGGGTCGCAGCAGCCGCCCCAGCGGACTGCGCGGCGCCGGCTTCCCGTTCGAGGGAGGCGGCGCGGGCGGCCGCGCGAGCGGCACCGTCCACGGCGCCGGAGGCATCGGTGACCCGCCCGAAGGCGATCATGAGCAGCATGAGGGCGATGATGGCCGGGGCGAGGATGACGGTCTCGACGCTGTAGCTCCCGCGGTCCTCGCGCCAGTCGATGCGCCGGGCCCGCCTCACTGGGCCGCCACCCAGCGCTCGACCGGAGCCTCGGCGCTCTGAACGACATCCAACTCGAAGCCAGGGACCAGGGTTGCGACGGTGCCCCGGACCGTGATGCGGATCTGCTCCGCGCCGCTGCCCTCGGCGGAGACGCTCGCCCCGCGGACGCTGCCGTACTTCGCGAGGAGCTCCTGGGCCTGGGCGACGCCGTCGCCAGGGCCGGCACCGAGCTGCCGTCCGGCTTCGACTCCCTGGGTGGCGGCGGAGCGGGCGACGGAGCGGGCGTGGAAGTACATGCCGGTCTGGATTGCGGCGAAGACCAGGAACAGCACCACGACGGCGAGCACGGCCAGCTCCACACTGCCCGAGCCCCGGTCGCCCTCGTCCCGCAGGCGTGCACGTAGGCGCCGCCACCGGTTGCTGACCTGGTCTTTCACGCCGCTTCCTTCCTCCTGGTGGGTGGTTCAGCCGCTGATGAGCGGGATCTTGGCGTCGGTGAACGTCTTGATCGCGGCGACGACCGCGATGGCGATGGCGATGACGACACCGGCGATGACGGCGAGCTCGGCCGAGGTCTGTCCGGCGTCACGCGGAGCGTTCTTCAGGCGCTCCACGCGGGCGGCGAGGAAGGTGGTCAGGGCGCGGATGTGCATGTTTCTCTCCCTTGGGGTTCAGCCGTTGAACATCGAGACAACGGGTGGCAGGACGACGAAGACGAGCATCAGCAGGACCGCGAAGGTCACCGGCAACACCATGCTGGTACTGGCTTCGTTGGCTTGGGCTTTGGCGTCGGAGAGGATCGCGACGCGCAGCTGGCGGGCTTGTGCCTGGAGGGTGGTGTAGACGGCGGCGCCGTCGCCCGCGAGTGCGAGGGTGTCGGCCGGCCGCGTGAGCTCGGGGATGTCGAGCTCCTCGCCGAGCTGCTTGAGGGCGTCCCAGACGGTGACACCGGCGAGGTCGGCCTCGTAGAAGGCCTGCCGCATGCGCTCGAAGATGAATCCGTCGCCCACCGCCGCCGTGTCCGTGAGCGCTTGGGCGGCGCCGCTGTTGGCGATGCGGGCGAGGGCCACGCGGTCGAGGTAGGAGGCCGCTGCGTGCCGTACGACGAGCCGGGCGGCCGCCGCCTCCTTCCTGACCTCCTGGCCGGGCCACAGCCAGAACAATGCGCCCAGGCCGAGGCCTGCGGCGGCCGGCATCACGAACGGCAGGCTCACCCCCAGCATGGACAGGAGCGCCCCGGCCAGCTGCGGCAGGACCAGCCCGTAGAGCGCGAACAGGGCACGCTTGCCGAGGTGCTCGGCGGGGCTGATTCGCAGGAGGGCGAGGTCCCGGACGGGCAGGGTGATCCGCTCGCCGAAGCCTGCCAGGAGGCGGGTGCCGACCTTCTCGGGCAGGGACCCGGTACTGGCGGCGGTGATCCTGGGCTGGCGGGCGATGTGGTCGGCGTCGAGCCGGTCCATGACGGAGACGACGTCGGGCCGGGCCGGCCACAGGGCGCGGATGGCCACGCCGGTGAGGGCTCCGGCGGCGGCCGCGGGCAGGACCGCTTCCATGGGGATCATCGGGCGGCTCCCGTCGCGGCGGCCGGTTCGGCCGGGGTGAGCGGATTGAGGAGGCGGGGATCCGGCTTCGTCGCGGCGGCCCGGCGCAGCCAGGACAGCGTCCAGGCGAAGAGCCCTCCGAGGATCGCGAGGGCGACCTGCCCGGCCGGGGACTGGTACCAGGCGGACCAGGCTTCGTTGAGCATGCAGCCGACGAAGACGATGCAGATCACGATGCTGACGATCCGGCTGGATTTGCGGATCTTGGCGCGGTCGGACTCGATGTCGCGGGCGTCGGCGGCCTGCTGGTGGATTGTCACCGCGAGCGCCTCCAGCGCGGTCGACAGGCCGGGCCCCATGTTCGCCGCGTGCGACTGGAACAGCAGCGCAACGTGGTCCACGACCCCGTCGCTGAGCTCGTCCGCGAACAGGGCGAAGGCCTGCTTGGAGTCCATGCCGGAGCGCAGCCGCTCATCCAGCGCCCGCACGTTGACGGCGATGGGGGCAGGTGCGTTGCGAGCACTGGCGCGGATGGTCTGCACGAGGCTGATACCCGCGGTGTGAATGCCCGCCAGCCCGTTGAGCCACTGCCCGATCGCCTCCAGGCGCTCGATCCTCTGCTCGGCGGCCGTGCCCGGGTTGAGGAGGAAGGGGAAGCCTAGGACTGCGGCGCCGGCCATGACACCGTGGACGGGCCACCCGGTCCACGCCCACACCGCGAGGACGGTGATACAGGCCGTCGTGACCACGGCGCGCCAGCGGCGCTGCCAGGCATCGGGCAGGGTCGCCTTCGCCGCGCGGATCCGGCTGGCGCGGCGGGAGGCGGGCTTCGCCGGGTCCACGACGCGGCCGCGCCACTCGCGTACGGCGATCAGGCCGGCGAGGACCATGACGAGGGCGCACAGCGCGGCTACGAGAGCGAGCTGCGAGGAGTTCACCGCACCTCCCGGATCTCTGGTTCGGTCATCAGCTGTGCAACCGCCACACGAGCAACCCGACGAGGACCACGGCCGCTCCCGTGAGGGTGGCGGCGATGTAGGCGATGTCGCGGGTCACAGGGCTTCCTGTTCTGCAGGTTGGTCATCGCCGCTTCACCAACTTCATGGGCGGCCCCCAGGCGCCTTCGGGGTTCTGGGTCAGCCAGTGGCGGTCGAAGGTGCCGGTGCGCTCCAGGACGTCTATGTACGACGGCATGTTGCGGTACACGGCGCGCGGTTCGTCGCCGTGGGGGGCGAAGAGTTCGCTGGTGGTGGGGCGGCCGCCCTCGCCGACGACGTCGTGGACCTCGTAGATGTGGGAGACAAAGCGGTGCTTGCGGCCGCCGATCGCGGTCTCATCGAGGTAGGTGAGGTAGACGACCACGTCGATCGCGGAGGCGATCAAATGGTTGGCGGCCTCCGTCTGCATGCCGGCCTCGGTGCACAGCTGCACGAGGCGGGAAATGATCGCGTGCGGGCGCCGGACGTGCAGGGTGCACATCGAACCGGAGCCGCCCGCGGACATGGCCTGAAGCATGGGGAGGACCTCGGTGGAGCGGACCTCGCCGACGATCACCCGGTTGACGTTGTAGCGCAGGGCCGTGGGGAACATGTCGCCGATGGTGACCTCGCCCGAGGCGCTGCCCGCGCGAACTTCGCCATTGGACTGGCGGGCCTCAAACGCGAACGTGAGCGGGCCGGGCTTGTCCGGCGGCCCGGGCTCGTCGAGGTAGAGCTCGCGGTCGGACTCCAGGGTCGCGATCCGCTCGCCGGGCGGGATCTCCCGGCCGAGGGCGCGCAGCAGTGAGGTCTTGCCGGCGCCCATATCGCCGACGACCAGGATGTTGAGCTTCGCCTGGACGCAGGCCAGGAGGAAGGCTCGCAGCAGTGGGTTGATGGAGCCCCACTGGACGAGCTCGTCGATGCCGTGCTGGCGGATGCGGTGCTTTCGGATGACCACCGAAGGCCGTGTGGTGAGCAGGCTCGCGGTAACGCGGGACCCGTCGGGCATGCGGAAGCCGACGTTCGGGGTGGCCTGGGTCAGGGCGCGCTCACCGTGTCCGGACAGGCCAGCCATCCGATTGACCCAGGTGATCAGCTCGGCGTGTGAGTCAGCGACCCGGTCGATGCTGCGGCGGGGCCGGTCGTAGTACTCGATGTGCGCGCGGAGGCCGTCGACCATGACGTCCTCGACGCCTTCCTCGTCGAGCAGGCCCTGGAGGCGGCCGCCGCGGAACATGGCGTCGAACACCGCCGCCCCGATGGCGTGTTCCTCGGCCGGCGAGAGTGCGGGCTTGCCATGGGAGTACTTCGTGGACCACTTGGCGACGGCCTTCGTCACCATGGAGCGGGCCTGGGCCCTCCTGTCGTCCTCTTCCAGCAGGCGGCTGGGGTCGTGCGCGGACAGCTCGGCGGACACCTCGGCCTGGAGCGCCTCGATCACCTCCCAGGCGACCGGAAGTTGTCCGGGCAGCCCGGCCAGCTTCGGGACCGCGCCCGGACTGGCGGCCGCCGCCGGGCGGGCGGGAGCCGGCAGGGCGGGGGCCGGGGCTGGTGCCGTCGCGGGCTGGGGGATGCGGGTCGTGCCGATACGGCCGGTGAGCAGGCCGGCGATGTCGGCGGGGCCGTGCGCGGTCGGGCCGTCAGGGCGCTGCTGGGTATCAGCCACGGGGGTCCACCCGTCCCTGGCCCAGGCGCTCAAGAACCCCGGCAACCTGAGGAGTGGCCTGTGCCGGGAGGGCGGCCACCGCCGGCTGGGCGGCCAGCGCTGCAGGAGTTGGCGCTGAAGGAATCGGCGGGTACTGCTGGTGCAGGGCTCGCCGGGAGGCGGCCGCCTGGAGGTGGCCAAGCGCGGTGCGGGCGGCGCCCAGGAGCGCGGACTTGTTCAGCTTTCGCGGGGCGCTGGCGGTGCCGGCAAGGTAGGCGGCGGTGTCCGGCTCCCAGGGCAGCGCGGCCATCACCGGCAGACGCAGCGCATCGGACACCTCGTGGGCGCGGCGGGGCCCGTTCTCGATGAGGAGGACGCCTAGGGCGTCCGGGCCGGTGCCGCGGTCGGTGAGCTCGTTGCGCAGCGGTTCGGTCATGTGCCGGGCCAATGCGAGGGACTGGTCGGTGGCCCGTACGACGAGCAGCACCAGGTCCGCACCGTGGAGGAGCGGTGCGGGCGTGAGGGTGGAGTGGAGGCGGCCGGACTCCAGGGCCAGGCGGCCGGCGTCGATGACGACGTCGTAGCCGCCTTCGTCGGACAGGACCCGCATGACCTGGGCCAGTGCAGGCCAGCTCCGTTCGAGGGCGGGTGCCTGGGCGGGGTCGGTCAGGCCAGGGAGGACCTGGCGGTTTCCGGAGGCGTCGAGGCGGACGAGGTGGTCGGCGAAGGCTCGCGCGAGGGCGTCCTCGCCGGCGCGCTCGGCCACGGCGAGGTGGTAGAGGCCTGTCCCGGCCGTGATCTGGGCCTGGAAGAAGCCTGCACGCAGGGTGCCTCCGGCGGGGTCGCACTCAGCCAGCAACGAGGGGCGCGTGGAGGACAGGGTCATGGCCAGGGCGCTGGTGGTCACACCGGACGACTTCGCGCTGACCAGCGCGGTGACGGTCACGATCCGCTCCGGACGTCGCGGACCAGGGCGATCCGGCCGGAGGAGGCACGGGTGGCCAGCAGGGGCCCATCCGAGGACGCGACAGCCAGGTTGACGACCACGGCGCCGGACGCATCGGGCCGGCTGACGGAGACCACGACCGCCTTGACCGACGTGGGCGGAGCCTCGGCGCCATCCTTGCCGGTGGGCTGCTCACCCTGGGCAGGGACGGTGACGGCGAGGACCTTGTCGCCGGGCACGAGGGAGCCGGCAGGGGCCTGGCCCCGCTTGACTTGCACGCCGACCTGCTGCTTGTCGTCACCCAGGCCGGTGCCGGGCTGGAGCTGGCCAGCGACGAGCAGGCTGCCCTTGCGCAGGTCGACGGCGGGGCGCTTGCCTACGACGCTCGCGCGGTCGGTGGCGGGCATCGGGGTCAGGGCCCCGTCGGCAGACACCTCCGCGACGACGATGTCCTCGTCGGTGAGCGGCTGCCCGGCGGGGACGTCGTTCGCGATGGCCAGGACCTTCGTACGGTCCCCCACAGCGGTCACGGCGGCGGCCGCGCCGAGGGCGGCCGCTACGGCCAGAACCGTGCTCAGGGCAGCCGCGGCGTACCGGCGCTGCTTCTTCACGGGGGCCGCGGTGGTGATGGGGAGATCGGTGCGCGGGCCGGTCGGACGCGGCAGCGGCGGGGCGGCGGGGGATTCCATTCGGGTTTTGCCTCTCGGGAAAGTACAGCGTGCGCGTGCTAGTTGAGGACCTGGACCTCGGCGACATTGATGTCCACTGAGCTGGTGCGGACCTCGGTCAGCTGGCCGCCCTGGGCGCCGCCGGTGACCTGCCAGTCGATGGACCAGGTGGACGTCGCAGTGACCTTGTAGGTGCCGGAGCCGGTGGTCGAGGAGGGCCTGTCGTAGCGGTGGCCGCAGTCCGGGGACGGCGACTTGCCGTACTCCGCCTTGTAGGGCGTGCCGGCAGTCGTGCAGGTGACGGTCTTCCCGTCGCCCATGTTCCACACGATCTTCGACACCCGGGCGGTGGCCGTCACCGAAACCGGTCCGACTGACGCCGATGCGACGTTCGGCCCGTATGTCTCGGGGCCGGTCTCGGTCCACATGTAGACGGGCATGCCGACCACCCCCTTGCCGCCCGGCTTCGGCGTAATTCCGATCGCCGGGGGGCGGAGACGCATCTTGTCCACCGCCTGCCGCGCCACGACCGCGGGATCAATCACCGGACCGCCGCCGCCAGGCGGGGCGTCGGTGAAGATGTTCTTGATGTCGTGCATGCCGGTCTCGTTGTCGAGGCAGTCCTCGATGTACATGGAGACACCGGGCTTACGGCCGCTAGGCCCCCACAGCGCGCTGTCGTCCCCCGGCTGAGGGTCCTCCAGGGTGTAGGTGCAGGTGTAGCGGCTGTTGCCACCACCGGTATCTCCCCCTTCACCGCCCCCTCCACCGCCTCCAGTTCCTCCGCCGGTGCCTCCACCGGGGCCTCCGGGGACCACGACGATCGGACAGACGAAGTCGGTCTCGCACCCCGGCTTCTCTTCTGCTTCAGCTGTGACAGGGAGAGCCAGTGACACGGCGAGGGGGAGCGCGAGAGCGACGTACCGGCGGCTCAGCACGGCTGGTCCGCGTGGAGCTCGTACTTGAGGACCATCCACGAACCCTCCCAGCGCTCCATCAAGCTCGTGATGACGTACTTACTGACGGGGCTGGAGGCAACGGGTACTGGCTGCCCGGTCTTCTTATCTGTGATCTTCCAATTGGAAACGTCCAGACAGGCCGAGACGGAGACGTTGGGGGTCTTCTTCTCCAGCTCCGCCCCGGTCACGGTGGAGTTGGAGGCGACCGGCTCGCCGGTCATGACCCGGCCGTTCGTCTTCAGATTGGCGATCTCCTCCATGGCCTTGTTGAGAGCATCGGCGGCGGCGTACTTCTTGAGGTCTGTGCCCTCGATCGCCGTAACCGCATAGGCCTTGGGCAGCTCCGTCCAGTACGCCTTGTAGGCGGTCAGCGCGTCAGCCTTCGCCTGCTCGGTCGGGTCGAGCGTGGCGGACTTGCTCGGCACGGCGGTGATCGGCGGCGTAGCGGCCTTCTCCTTCTCGTTGTCCGAGCCACTCGACGAGGTGCAGGCCGCAGTGAGGGTCACGCAGACAGTCAGAAGAAAAGCAGGTACTGCCCGGCTGCTGTTCCAGCCGAGCTGATTGATTCGTGCCATGGGTACCGCTGCCTCCCCGTAGACCAGAAAGCCATCCCGCCCGGTGCAGACCCTTGCGGCCTGTTTTCATGTGGCGTGAACCACAACCATCACAAGCGACCGGACTGTTCCCATACGTTACGCAAAGGCGGCCAACATCGAAAGCCGTTAGTGCAGTTCACGGCCACACGGTCGGTGCAAACCGGGCGTTTTCGCACCCTCGCTGTACCTTCTCAGAATTCAGTACGACGGGCGAGACGCCAACAACTGGAACACTGCGCCTCACCCCTTCCAGGCAACCCAGAAAGTCGATTCATCTGCACCTCAGATTTGCAACGCGGGTTGGCTCGATATGTAGTCCGGATGACCGAAAAACGCCGCAACCCTCAAGGGCTAAGCTGGGCAGCGGTCCCGCTGCCTGCCCCCACCAGCGGTGGTGCGGCCTTGCCTCTGCGGAGCCTCAATTGTCCACGCCGTTAGGGGGCCCTCCAGTGCGTCGTACGTGCAGGACAGTGCCTGGATGGTCCGTGCCCCGTACGAACGCTCGGACAGGCTAAGGGGCTCGGCGAGCATCATCGAACTGGTCCATGACCTGGTGAAGAGCGAGGCTCCACATGAACCCCCAGCGCACGGCCTTTTCGGCGCTCGTTGCCCATCCGGACCTTCACAACTGCCCCGATCGAACATCAGCCACAGAAAGCTAGCCACCACGAAACCCGGGGTGCGGTACCCGGCCGCAATGTGGGCATCAGCCACCTCCGGAGCCCAGCCACGCTAACTGGTAGCTCGTCCTCCCCAGCCGACACGGCGAGCACTGATTAGTGCCGGGCTCAGGTGGCACCTGGGAGCGCTGTTGTTCCGCGCCCCGGCGCGGAACAACAGGGCGAGCAGCGCACGCCCGCCGGGGGGCGTAGCCCCGGCCGGCGTGCGGGGCCGGGACCCCGCGGACAGCAGCCACCGACCGCCTGCAGGGTTCGTGACACCTCTTCAGAGGCGTTGGTGCTTGCATACGGGACGAGTGCAGCGGACGTCGAGCGCGGTGCGGCGAAGCTAGGTAGTTGTCTGTGGGGGGAAGAAGAGACTGAGGCTCTGACCTGCGGAAACGCCGCCAGAGTATTCGTCCCTGTGCATACTTCAGGCAGCTCGGAGAGGCCCAAGTATGAAAAGGGACGAATACTTCGCAGCTGCTGGGCAGCGATCTGACGCGCCAGCGAGCCGCCCCTTCCATATATGCCCCCTGTGGGGATGCTACGGTTTGCAACCCTCAGGGAGTCGAGTCGAAGGGAGGTCCGTGGCGTGGCTCAGTCTGCCCGTCGGCCTACCTCGCAACCCGTCTCCGAGCAGGAGATCAAGAGCCTCACAAAGTCTCTTGCTGAGCGGTTGGCCGGCCCTGAATCCCAGGTCGATGTGCAGGTCTTCCTGAACGAGGCCAAGAGGAGCTACGTCTTCCTCACCGGCCAACACGTCTCTCTAGACCGGTACCTGCATGAGAACCTGTGGCGCTACCACTTCACCTGGTTGACGCGCGCGGTCTTGGACCACTTCAGCGCGAACATCGACGAGGACGGCCACATCCTGGCTGGGCAGCCCGAGTTGGCCGAGCTCTTCGAGGTCTCCCAGCCCAACGTCTCCAAGAGCCTGACCCATCTGAAGAAGACACACTTCATCTGGCTCGACGGAAAACGGAGCTTCTACCAGGTCAACCCGCTCTACGCGTTTCGCTGGGGAAGCGACAAGCAGAGAGCCGCACTGCAGCGCATCGGTGTCAAGACGCTCATGCAGCACATCATCATGGTTCCAGGCACAGGCACAGGCACAGGCACAGGCACAGGCACAGGCGGAGAGGAGACGAAGTGATGGACGGCACCAGCACGGGCTTCTTCGTCAACCAGGAGGCCTTCGGGCATCTTCCGGAGGCGAAGCTGAGCCGCCTGGCTCGGGAAGTCTTCGACGTTCTCTTCTCGCGCCAGGTCCTTGGGCAGGGTGGCAAGGTGAGCATCAAGCAGGAGGAGCTCGCCGAGATCCTGAAGATCGGCCAGCCGAAGATCAGCCGAGCCGAGGCCGAGCTGCGGACGAAGGGCATCGTGCGCAGCCGCAGTAGGGGTCGCATCGAAGTGCACCCCCTCTTCGGAGTCTTCGAAAGCCAAGCCGCGATGAAGAGTGCCGCCCTCCAGGCGCTCGAAGAGGGCTGGGACCTCAGGTTCCATGAGCCTGCTGACGGCGGCCAGGACGACGGACCCGACGGAGATGGCGGCCAGCCGTTGGCTGTCGTCTATCCGATGCCCAGGCTCCGCAAGGCCAGCTGACACCAGCTCCAGCACCGCTTCGCTGCCCGGCATACATGCCCCCACAGGGCATATATGCCGGGCGCAGTATTACCCTCGTGCATCCTCTTTGGCCTGCTCTCCCTTGCGCTCGCCGCTGCCTGAGCCCGGCGCCTAAGGATGCGTGAGGCGAATACTTGGGCTTCCGAGTCGGCTGCCGGGTCTTCGCGTCCCGCCAATGACCCAAGTATTCGTCTCAGGCATACAACGTGGATGGCAGGCCGAGCCTCCGACCGAGCGGGCAAGTATGCCTCCTGCGAATGCTTGGGTCGCTGTCGGGTGCTGGAAATATTCGCCAGACGCATACTTTGCCTCGCTGGTCGAGTCGACACCTCTTCGCTGGGTGACGACCGTCGGCAGGGAGAGCCGGTCTCAAGCGCCGTGAAAACGGGCGGGTTTGAGGACCGTGGCAGCGCCTCAGCATCCCCCCGATGGGATATATGCGGTGCCGAGTATTCGTGTGGCGCATACTTTGGTGATCGCTACGCTCCGCAGGCCCTGGCCGCCTCCCGGCCCGATGGGTAAGAGCGGCCAGTCGTGCTTTCCTTCAGCAGAGACAACCGGCGTAGGCCGCGCACCCCTCGTGCGCGTTTCAGGCTGCTACGGCGACGGAGCCGCGGATCCAGGCATCCACGGGCTCCGCTGGGCCGAGGACGGGTGTGAAGACGGGTTCGAATGGGCCGTGGGTCCGGAGCTGGTCGAGGGTGGTGACGCCGGCGCGCAGCGCGGTGGAGGCGAGCGCGGGGTCACTGGCGGCGAGACTGCGGAGGTCGGCGATCCGGCGAGCGAGACGCTCCTCGGAGGCTCCGGTCAGCACGAGCAGGAGTCGGGGGAAGGCCGGGTATCGGTAGCGCCAGGCAGGCATCGGGGCCTGGCGCCGGGGGCTACGGGTGCCCTTGGCGATCTGGGGCGCGTATTCGCGGTAGGCGGCGTAGGCGTGCAGTTTCTGGGCGAGGCGGGCGATGGTCATCTGGGTGCGGTCGACCTCGACGAAGTACGTGAGCAGGGTGCGCTGCTTGGCCTCGGTGTGGACGTAGCTGAGGACGGCGTCGGGGACGAGGCAGAGCTCCTCCCCCGGGCGGGATTCGTCGCGGTAGTAGTGGGCGATCTCGGGTGACCAGTCCAGGGGGCCGCACTCGTGGCCGAGGCGGCGTGCGTGCTCGACGAAGGCGGCTCCGGATTCGACGACGGCGAGGGTGTGTTCCTGGAGCGGGCCGAGCGCGGCCTCCGGGCTCATGCGGTAGGCGCGGGGCTGGAGCAAGCCGACGGCTTCGACGGCCTGGGCGCCTTTCTCGGTCAGCCACCACAGCAGTTCGGTTTGACCGGTGCTGCGGCGGCCGACGGCTTCGGCGAAGCCGGCCTGGCGGAGGGTGTGGAGCTGGCGGCGCAGGAACTCGGAGCGGGTGTGGTGGGGGGTGACAAGCCGGTGCAGCTGTCTGGTTGAGACCAGGCGGTGCTGGTAGAGGACTTGGGCGGCCTGCTGGGCGACCTGGCCCAGGCCGGTGGGGGCGGAGTGCGGGTAGGGCATGGGTGGTTCCCTTCTAGTCGATGACGCTGGTGGGGTCGCCGGCGCTGAAGCCGCCGGGGCGCCGGCCGGTGTGGTGGGCGAGGACGACGGCGTCGAGCTCTTCCAGTTCGGCGAGGATGTCGCCCAGCGGGCGGCGGTTGAGGTTGTTATCGATGGCCTGGTCGAGGGCGGGGATGCCGGCCGGGTTGTCGTAGTGGGCGAAGATCTCGTCCACGGGTAGGCCGCGGACCCGGAAGGGCGTGGTCCGGGTGCCGTTGAGGTTCACGGACATCACGTAGTGGTACTTCGGGAGTTCGGTGATCGTCTCGGGGGAGACATATCCGTTCCAGCGCTTCGCGACGAAGGCGGCCTCGTCGTAGTCAGCGGCGCACGTCGACAGCCAGGACTGGTTTTGCAGGAGGGCTTGGCGGGTGATGGCGGAGAGCCGGAGCGCCATCTGGGTCATGCCGATGAAGCGGACCTCGTACTTCCTGAGCTGCTCGGCGATAGCGGCGAGGAAGCCCTTGCTGCTGCTGTCGAGCGCGGTGAGTTCGTCTCCCCAGGCCCAGAACGTGGCCCGCTTCTCGCGCGGGGTGTCCTGCCGGGAGAGGCCAGCACGGTGCAGGTCGTGGATGAGGAGGCAACTGACCAGGGCGTCGCTCTCGCTGCCGGACGGGCAGACGAAGACGACCTTGCCGGTGTCCATGGCGTGCCGGACGTCGTACGCGGAGCGGGGACTGCCGAAGAAGCCCTGGAGGGACTGCGAGGTGTCGAGGCGGTCGATGGCGTACGTGACGGTCGGCACCGCGTCTGGGCCGAGCTTGGGGAACGTCGTCTCCCAGTACGCGCGGACGCGGTCCGACAGCTTGGGCAGGAGCCCCTCGCGCCAGTCCTCGTCGGTGAGCCAGGTGCGCAGATGGAAGAGGGTGCACTGCGCCTCGGGGTGGCCGGCCTGGACGGCCTGGAGGTTGAGCAGGGCCAAAGCCTGGGATGCGCGTGCCAGGATCGTGCGGGCGCGGGGGGCGTTGTCGCCCCAGTCCTGGGCTGCGGCGATGCCTTCGGTGACGGAGCGGACGATGTCCTGGACGTCGGAGAGAGTGCGGCCCTCCATCGAGAGGGGGTTCCAGGAGACCACGGGCTGGTCCGGGTCGGCCTTGGCGAGGTTGATCTCCCAGAGCCGGTCGGTGATGTTCGGGTGCGCCAGGTACGGCTTCGCCCTCATCCAGCCCTCACCGTGCGGGTCGAGGAACCAGCAGCCGTAGCCGGAGTGCGCCATCGCGATGCACTGGACCAGGGCTTCCTCGGTCTTGCCGTGGCCGGCCTTGCCGAGCTGGAGGCCGAAGAGGAGGTCTTGCACCCGGGCAGCGGCGATCCGCTCGCGGCCGTCGGGGTAGATGACGGCGCCGAGCGGGATCAGGTCGCGCTGACCGGTATAGACGGGAAGGTCGGCCGGGGCCGGCGGAATCAGGCCGCCGGAGCGCACCACGCTGGAGGCGGTGCACTTCACCGTCGGCGGCTTGAGCCATCCCGCGAGCTCGGGCACCGTCAGCCACTGCCGGCGGCGCGGGGCGAACTCGCCGGAGGCGAACCGGCGCTCGAACCGGCCGATCGACCAGCGGCGGGGCCGGTGGGCCTTGAGGTAGTTCTCCCCCGAGGTCATCGACAGGGCGGCGATCAGCTGATGCATCCGAGCCAGGGCCAACTGCGGGTGCGCGGCCTCGGTGCGAAGCAGGATCTGCACCGCGAACACGGCGCCCGCGCTCGGTTCGAGCTTGCCAACGCCGTCGCGCAGGTCGGTCTGCCGCGGGATCCGCTCGGAGCGATTGGGGGCTCCGGCGCCACCGGACCAGGCCGCGGTGGCCGATCCCCAGAATCCGCCCCCGGCGAGACCGCCAGTGAGCCGCTCGCCGTACGCGGACGGGCCCCGGCGGGCAGCCCGGGCCATCAGACGGCGCCGGCGCCTGGCCAGGCGCTGCTCGGAGACCGGAACCAGGTCGAAGACCGCCTCCGCCTTCTCCCCGTCCTCGGTGCGCACGGAGGCCATGGCTGCGGCCAGCTGCTGGAGAGGGTCAGGGCTCAGGCCCAGGGAGGCCAGGGCCTTGTAGTCGGGCAGGCCAAGAGCGAGCTCGGCACGCTGCACGTACCGGCACGCGCTCGCCTGGGCGGTGGTCGCCTCCGCGGGCTTGGCGAGGGAGATGACGGCGCTCACGGCGTACCTCCCGGGCCGTTGAAGCGGACAGGGCGGATGTCGGCCTGGCCGTGCTGGGTGCGGACCTCGACCTCGGCGAAGCCGGGCATGTTCAGGACCGCGGCCGCGGCGGCCGGTCCTTCGATGAAGCAGCGCATCTTCCCCTCCACGGCGGTGTACCGCAGGCGCACCGCCGATCCGCGGGCCGGGACCCCGTCGGCGGCGTAGTGCACGCGCCCGAGCTGGCGTGCCCAGCGCCCCACTTCCCCTTCACCTGGGTCGAACGTGGCGGTCGAGATCACCTCGACCTGGACCCGGTCGGCGAGCGCCTCCCGGACGAGCGCCGCACGCCGGATCGTCCACCACACCCACACCGCCGCCCCGAGCACGCCGAGCGCGACGAGGCACGGTGCGGCCGCGCTCAGGACGGCCTGGAGCTGGCCTAGGAGTTCGTCGACCGGCAGGTCCGGGAGGTTCATGTCGGCCAGCCGGGGGTCAGATGGGGCGGGACGGTGTGTTGCACGGTTCCTCCAGGGGGGTGGGAAGAAGCCCTTCACCTGGACCAAGTAAGGATTTGAGGCCGATCCAGACAGCCCGCCCGAATCCTTTGCCAGCCCTTGACGATTGAGGGGTGCTTGCGTGTGGGAAGGCGTCATTGGCATCAGGGCCGGCACGGGCCGCTCGATAGGGTGACCTTGCCGAGGGCTGCCTCGGTCCCCTGCACCCAACCGGTACGCGGGTGGTCTGGGACAAGCAGGGGGTTCGGGTGGCAGACGTTTCGCCCGCGCAGGCGCTGGCCCATGCGACGGCCGTCGGCGGGCGGGTGGTCGACCTGATACGACGGGATCCCCGAGGAGACGACCAGACGTGCCGCTGGGAGCTCGTCGTGACCCTCAGCACCAGCCCCGAGGACCGGGCAGCCGCCGCGTGGATCATCGCCGACGAGATCATGCGGGAACGCACCGACGGGCGCCCACGGAGCTACGAAAGGTGGCGCGATGCCACCTTGAACGGGGCGAAGCTGACCGGGAAAGACCATGTCCTGGTGGAGTACTTCGTGAAGCCCGTCTTCGAAGCGGCGGCCGCGAAGAAGGAGGGCAACCATGGGTTGGCGGGGTACGTGGGCGAGTGGCTCTGGTATCTCCTTACCCGCGACCTACCCCAGGATCCGGCGCGCCCGGTGGAGATCCTCGGACCGCCGAAGGCCGCCGTGAACGACGGAGGCGGCGACGGACTGATCGTCTACCGGGAAGGCGGTTCGGCCCGGGGCTTCTCCTTCCGCCTGTGGGAGATGAAGAAGTACACCGGGGAAGCGAATCAGCCTGATGGAGCGATCCGAAATGGGTGGACGCAGCTAAACACCAAAGCGGGAATCTACCTGGGAATGCTCTCTTGGGGCGACAAAATGCTGGCTGACGACACCCGGGAGTTCGTAGGCAGTCTGGCCGAGCAGTGGGTCGATGAGGAGGAGTCGGCCGGCGCCGGCGTCAGCGTCGCACTGAACGCCACGGCTACCCCGACGAAGGCCTTCCACCTCGCGCACGAGCACTTCACTACCCACAAGCACCCCGGCGCGCTGCAGGGCCTGGTGGTGGCGATCGACGATCTGGAGGGCTTCGCCCACCAGGTGAGGAAGTACGTGTGGACCGCACTCTAGATCCGGCTGTGCTCGCGACTGCCCTCGGCGAATATCGCCCCGGCGGGGTCTTGCCTTCGGCGCAAGAACTGCTGGCGGCCATCACCCAACTGGAGATCGCCGCCTTCGGTAGAACCCAGGGGATTCCGGACGAGGTACTAACGACGGCGTGGCTCTTGCACGGACTGGCCGCGGTCGAGCCTGAGACTCCCGGCTTCGACCCGATGCGGACCCGGCAAGCCCTCGCGGTCAGCGCGCATGTGATGGACCTGGCTCTGTCCGACGAGCGACACTCCCCGAGCGAACGGCTGCGGATCGCCTTCGCCGCCCAGGCCGGGTACCGCCGGTGCGAGCAAGAGCCCAACGCCACCGCCGTCTACCGCCAGGTCAAGAACCTGGTGAACTTCACTTCCTCGCTCCCAGCGCACATCGACACCCTGGCCCTGGAGGCCGGCGTCGTGTTCCTGGCATTCGACCGGCCCGACCTAAACCGGGTCCTGTCCGCCTGGCGTCGGCAGTTCGCGGAGCTCCGGGAGCTGATGGACGGCGATCCGCTCGCGGGAACGATGTACGGCCCTGCCGAAGCCGTCGTCGAAGCCGTCCACCTCCTGCGCCTGTTCCTCTCGTTCGGCGATCCGGCCCACCTGCAGAATGCACAGGACCTGCTGCGCAGTGTGCTCGACGGCCGGGCTGGCCGCAGTGACCCGCCCGCCCGGTGGGTAGCGGCCCACCTCCTGGGCTTGAGCGGCGAAATGGCCGCAAGCAGCTTGTATACGCTGCTCCCGGAGGGAACTCCGGATGCCGTCGCCCGGACCTTCGCGAACTCCGATCCGCCGGTGATGACCCTATGGAGCCCACAGCGCCAGTTGCTGAACCTGGAGCGGGGCAACCCGGCAGACCCCGCCACCGGCCGCAGCCTGATCAGCGTGCCCACCAGCGCGGGCAAGACGCTGATGGCCCAGCTGGTGATCTGTTCCCACCTGGCACAGAAGCCCGGCCGCGTCGTCTACGTGTCGCCGATGCGCAGCCTAGGCCGGGAGATGCGGGCCGCGCTGCGAGGCCGGCTGCGGCTGCTGGAACGCAAGCTGGTCGCCGAGCAGCCGGACTTCCCACTCGCCGACGGTAGCGGCTCCCTCGTCGGGGACGTCGACATCGTGACCCCGGAGCGGCTCATGCACATGATCCGCAACAATCCGGGCGCAGCGCTGGACGATGTTAGCCTCATCGTCGTCGACGAGGCCCACCACCTGGCGCAGGGCCGGCGCGGTTTCGTACTGGAGAGCCTGCTCGCTCTTCTGCGGACCCGCTCCGAAACACGCCTGGTACTGCTGTCCGCCGCTGTCGGCAACCGGGCTGCTCTGGCTTCGTGGCTGGACCCGACGCGGCCGGCGGAGGAAGTGTTCTTCACCGACGACTGGCGCGGCCCGCGGCGGCTTCACGGCCTCATGTATCCGCAGCTGCTCAAGGACCAAGCCGAGCTCACCCCGCGCAAGCCGAGCAAGAAGCAGCCCTCCACCACCCGGGCCACTGTGCCGGTGGCCCCCCGGCTCGACGTCCGGCCGACTGCCACCAGCGGCACCTTCGGTCTGACCATCCCCAGCGTGGGTACCAGGGCGTACGCCTCCCCCAACTCCTGGCAGTGGAAGGCTTCCACCAAGCTCAACGGCGGTATCGCGGACTACAAGGTGTTCGCCGCCGGCGCCGCCTCGCTGACCCGGGCCGGCAGCGTCCTGATGGTCGTCGCCAGCAAAGTCATCGCCAGGAACGCCGCACGTGCCATGGCCGAGCACCTGGCCGTCCGCCCCGAGGCGGCGGCGCTCGCCGAGTTTCTGGCCGAGACCCTCGGTGAGCAGCACCCCCTGGTCGACTGCACCCGCCACGGCGTCGCCTTCCACCACGCCGACCTTCCCGATGACGTCCTCCACGCCGTCGAACAAGGACTTCGAGACGGAGACCTGCTGGCCATCGCCAGCACCACAACCCTCACCGACGGCGTCAACCTTCCGGTGCGCACCGTCATCATTAATCACACGGTCGAGGGTGATCCCACACGGGGGCAGCAGCAAGGCCTCAGTCCCGCGAAGCTACTCAACGCCATCGGCCGGGCCGGCCGGGCCGGGCGGGAGAGCGAGGGGTGGGTCATCCTCACCCGCCCCTACCCGCCCCAGGCCGCGGAGTTCGAGACGCTCACCCCCGACAGCGAGCGGCTCACCGTCACCTCCGAACTGCTTAGCGACGACGCCCTCGCGTCACTGGCCCATGCTGAGCTGCAGCTGCAGCACTCGCTCGACGGCCTATTCGGCGTGATAGCGGTAGCGGCCGACTTCGCCGCGTTCGTGTGGCTCGTCCTGCAGACCCACGCCGAGACCCTCCACGCGCCCGGCGACCGGTTGGACTCGGTACGGTCGCTGCTCGCGATGGATCAGGCCGATGACCCTTCGGTCCCGGCCCGCTGGATGGCGCTCGCGGAGAAGGTCACCGCGGTCTACGACGCCACCGACCCCGTTTCGGCGCGCCGGTGGGCCAGCACCGGAACCAGCATCGGATCCGCCCGCTTCCTCGACCAACTCGCTCAGCATCTCGCAGAACAACTTGTTGCCTACGCCGTCCCCGAGGACACCCCTGACGAGATCAGCGTCTTCTTCGGGCCGCCCGAGTGGCCGCTGGAGCAGACCTTGGACTTCCTTGCCGAGCAGGGCGCCTTCAAGGACCTTCTGCTGACGCCCGAGGCCCGCGGGAGCTGGAAGCTCACCAACGAGCAGAGCAAGAGCCTCACATTCGACGTGCCGATCGACAACGCGGTCCGGGACTGGATCTCCGGCACCTCCATCCCGGAATTGGCCCGTACCTGGATGCCCGACAGCATGCCGCCCCATCCCCAGATGCTGGAGCTGACCGTCCAGAGCATCAAGCAGGCATTCGAACACGCGATCAGCTGGACAGCCGGAGCCCTAGTCAACCTCGTCAACACCCACCCCCTGCTGACACCCACCGCGCCCCGCCTGTTCGCACAGACGGCCTGGTACATCCGGCACGGCGTCGACACCGAGCAGGCCATCACACTACTGACGTCCGGCATCACCTCCCGCCGCCTGGCCCACCAGATCGGCCGCGCCGCAGCCGAGGCTGGCATTGGTTCCGGTCAGCTCCGCACTTGGGTCGCCGATCAGCAGATCGACGGCTGGACCACCTCGTACAAGGCCAACGCGTACGAGGTCGAGGACCTCCTCGACTATGTGAGTAAACCAGCCAACCCGCTCAACCAACTCCTGCAAGGCCGTCCCGTGACGATCCCTCTTGCACGGGTAGGCTCGTGCACCGGGGATGGGCGGGTCACCCTGACCCGCCCAGGCAAGAAGCCGACGACCATCAGCGTCAACCGCGACGGCAACGAGATTGCCGCCGTCCCCGCCGCCTGGCACCACGCCGTCCTCACCGTGATCGACAGCGGTCTCGACCTCACTCACCACCTTGAGGCCGGGCAGCTGGTTACCACCTTGGCCCCGGTCAGTTTGTAGGGTGCCGTGATTGGCTAGCCGGTGTTGGGCGGGTGCGGGTCAGATCAAGGCGAGGGCCGTCACCGAGGCCAGCGGCGACCCAACCCGCCAGGGTGGGTGGAAGCCGGGCTCTAACCCGTTCGCAAGCCTCGCACCAGCGCGCGGGTAGGGGACACCGCACGCACCTGCCTGCTGGCTCGGAGGACTCAGCCGAAGATGCGCCGGACAACGAGAACTGGACCGCCCAGCTCGCCGTCCTTCGACACCATGACCGGCCTGCCGGTCCTGGGGGCGTGCACCGCGTATCCGTACCCGATGGACATGGCCACATGTTCGGGCGCGGACGCTGTTCCGCGGACGAAGATGAGATCGCCTGGAGCAATGGCGGTCGCGGGGACGCCTCTCCCATCGTGTATCTGGGTGTAAGTGGTGCGGGTGATCTCCTTGCCGGCTACTCCGTACGCGCGCTGGGTCAGGGAGGAGCAGTCGCACCGCTCGGAGGCGTTGGGGCCGTGGGGGTTGGTGCAGCTGCCGCCCCACTGGTACATGGTGCCGAGCTGACCGAGCGCCCAGCGGATCGCGGTCTGCACCTGCATCGGCGCGCTGGCCGGGATCTGGTAGCCCTCCGGCAGAGAGCCGGGCGGGATGTTCCCGAAGTCCACGTTGCCGCCACCCTGTCCGGCGCACCCGCCCGGGCCGAAGCCGCCAAGGCCGGGCTGTCCCGGCATCGGGCCGACGGGAGCGGCGCCGAGCGTGGGAGCGATGGCCTGCTGGAGGGCGGTCGCGAGCGGCTCGTGCTTGGCATACGCGTCAGGGAAGCCGGACCGTTGGACCTTCTGCGCGGCCACGGTGACGGGCATCTGCTCCCAGTCCTCTATCTTCACCAGCCCGTCGTAGAACTTTCCGGAGGAATAGACGGGGTCCATGATCTGCTCGCGGGTGCCCCAGCCCTGGGAGGGCCGTTGTTGGAACAGGCCGAGGGAGTCGCGGTCGCCGTGGTCGAGGTTGATCAAGGTGGATTCCTGGAGGGCGGTAGCGAGGGCGACGACCTGGCCGCGGGCCGGCACCCGCTTCTGGATGCCGGTCGCGACGATGACCTTGGCGTTGGGGATCTGTTTCCTAGGCTCGGACAGGCCGGGGACGTTCACGTCGCGGCTTCCGGCGAGCATCTCCTTGACCTTGCCGGCTATCTCGGCGGTGTCCGGGTCGAGGCCGGGCTGGCCGCCGGCGGGGCAGCTGGCTGCGGCGGCCTCGGCCTCGTTTTGGCCGAGCCCGGCCACATGGGCTCCGATTGCGGCGAGCAGGACGAGCGCGAGACCGAGCAGGCCTGCGAGGCCGGCCAGCCACCCCTTGAACTCCTTCTTCATGAGCGGCGCTGCCGGCGGCGGCGGAGGTTCAGCTCCCGCTCCTCGTTGCGGTTCAGGGATGCGTCGCTGGGCCGCCGCGGCGTCGCGGTCGGGGCGCGGCGCGGGCTTGGCTGCCGGGGGGTGCCGCGGTCCAGGCGCTGGCGGAGCTGCTGCTGTCGCGGCGAGGCCGCCGGCTGGTTCGGGACCTGGTGGCGGGGTTGGTGGCGCGTCGCCTGCGCGGTCTGCGGGTTGGGCTGCTGATTCGGCGTCGTGGTCGCCTGGCTGTTGCCGTTGGCCAGGTTGGCAGCCGGGCCTCCCGGGGTCTGGTTCGGGACGGTCACCGCCTGGCTGCTGGTAGCCAGGTTGTGCGCCGGGCCGCCAGGCAACTGGTTCGCCGGGGTGCCGGGAGGGTTGGGCGGCTGCGTGGCCGGGTTCTGCGGCGGGACGGGAGGTGTCTGGCCCGAAGTGCCGGCGTTACCGGGCTGGGGCTGGGGCTGGGGCTGGGGCTGGGGCTGGGGCTGGCCCGCTGGCCGGGCCGGGCGGCGGCCGCCGCCGTTGCCTCCGGATTGGATGCGGTTCATCAGCGCGACGGTGCTGACACTGGAGCTCGTGGCGTAGCCGAGGGCGGCGATCGGATTGCCGGAGGCGACGGCAACGCCGACCATCGCGGTGCGGACCGCGCCGCGGGTGACCTTGCGGGCGATCGACTGGTTCTTCGCCACCGGGGTGGACGACGGAGCGAGCGCGGAGCCGTTGGTGCCGCCGATTCGGGCGGAGGACATCTTGTCGCGCCACTTGGCTGCGGCCTGCTTGGACTTGACCGTGAGGGCCTTGCGCTTCTTGATCGCCCCGATGCACACGATGTCCACGGCAAGGAACCGCAGCGTGAGTTCGTTGCCCCAGTCCTGCTGCACGGGGTCCAGGACGGCCTGGACGATGAGGATGAGGGCGGCCAGGCCGATGATGGAAGCGAGGAGCTGCCCGAGGGAGTGCAGGACGGATGCCGCCCAGTCCCACAGGTAGCCGCGGCCGGCGCCGGGCAGCAGGCCGGCCACGAGAGCGGGTTCGGCCCGTACGGCGTCCCAGGCGATGCGGCATTGCGCGACGAGGAAGCTGCCGGTCAGGCCGACGATCAGGACGGTGACGATCAGGGCGGCAACGAGGAGGAAGATCGCGCCGCCGACCTTGTCCATCGACGCACGCTTGGCGGCCTGCACGTCGCCCTTGACGCAGTCCTTCTCGAACTGCTCCATCGGCGGGTTGCCGAAGTGGTCGATCGCCCACCGCTGGACGATCGGCAGAGTCCAGTCGGAGATCTGGGCGCCGGTGGGGTCGATCCAGGCTCGGTAGCTGTTGAACTTCTTCAACCGCTCCATCTGCTGGTTCATCGCGCGTTCGTAGGCGAGCTGCGTGATTTTCGTGTCGGAGTACTTCTTGGCGCAGTCGCCTTCGAAGACGTGGCCGTACTGGAGCAGCATGGCGGGTTTGACGACGAAGGCGTCGGTCAGTGCGTTGGCCAGCGGGCGGGAGAGGGCCCGGGTGCTGGCGGAGTCCTCGTCGTCGGGGGCCTTCTCCTTCGGGCCGGGGTTGGCGTCGAGGATGATGTCGGCGACTTCGAGGGCCAGGCCGCGCGCCGCGGCGATGGCGCCGTCCTGTTCCCCCAGCAGGAGTTGCGGGGGTGAGGACAGCAGCGTGGCGGTGAGCGCGGCGAGCAGGATGGACAGGGCTGCGTCGCCTGCCCCTTTGGCTCGGTCCCCGAAGAAGATCCGGATGACGGCGATCAGGGCACACACCGACAGGAAGAGGCCAGGCAGCCCCATCTGCACGATGACCTGGATGTGCAGGCTGTTGGCGACGGAGAGGACCGGCGTCAGGAGCAGTTTGGCGAGACCGAAGCCCAGCGCCCAGACGATGAGCCAGCAGCAGAACGCGATGACCCACTTGACGGCCATGAAGCACAGCTCGACGAGGAGGTTCATGATGCCGAGGTCCCAGTCGGTCAGGCCGCCGGTGTCGCTCTTGACGGTGTAGGCCGAGATCGGCAGGTTCCGTTCGTCCGTCACGTTGAAGACCGCGAGGACGCCGCCCTCGTCGGGCAGCAACTTGCGCAGCCGCTCCTCTTCGGCCTTGAGGGAGGCCTCCTGCATGTTGTCGGTGAACCGCTTGTTGAGGTCGGCGATGATCTTCTCGATCTCGGCGAGCTCCTCCGGGGTAGGCGTGCGCGTTCCGGGTGTGGGCGGTCCAAGGGGGTTGGTCGTCGGCGGAGGGCTGGTGGGAGCCGGGGTCGCGGACGGGCTCGGCTCGGCGAGGGCCGGCAGCGAGGTGAGCATGGTGAAGGCGGTGGCGGCGATCGCGGCCACGAGGAGGGCGAGGCGTAGGCGGGCTGTGCCGAGCAGGCGCGGCCGCTTCCAGGGTGTGTGAAGGGTCCTCATGCCGCTGCCTGCTCGGTGGTCGGGGTGGTGTGGATGACGCGCTCGATCGCTCGGTCGCGGGGGATGAGGACGCGCATGAGGCCGATGCGGCCGGCCAGGTCGCGGTAGAGGCACTCCCCCGCGCGGGCCCGGCGCTGGTCCTTGGGCAGGCCCAGCGGCGAGAGGCTGCCGGTCACCAGGTCTAGGAGGTCGGTGTCGGTGGCGTCCACGCCGAGGAATTCCAGGGAGCGGGCGGCCAGGGTGTGGCTGGTCTGCCGGAAGACGAAGCGGTGCGGGATGAGGCCGCGGGCGATGACGCCCTTTTCGCTGTCGGATGGGCCGATGTCGTTGGCGTCGTGGCTGCCGACGTAGGCGGCGGCGTTGCGCTTGCGGCCGTCGCGCAGCAGCTCCAGGAGGAGCTCCAGGCCCTCGTCGCTGGAGGTGAGCCACCAGCACTCGTCGAAGACGGTGACCGCGAACTCGTCCCGGCTGCGCATCGCCGTTTCCCGGGAGACGGCGGCGATCAGGTACATCAGGGCCCGGCCCAAGACCTTCTCGAACTCCAGGCGCTGGATCCGGTGCTCTGAGGCGAGTTCGGACTTCTTCGGCAGCTGCAGCGCGCTGACGAGAAAGACGACGCTGTCAGCGCGCTGGGTGTCGACGACCGGGAGAGTCTCGTCGAACACCACCCGGGCGAGGTCCTTCCTCGCGACGGAGGCGAGCTTGCGGGCCAGGCCGTGGGCGGCCGCGTCATCGGCGCCGCGCGCGGTGAGCTCATCCATGAGAGCGCGCATGGTCGGCTCGGGGCGAGCCAGGACGTCCTGCACGGCCTCCGACAGGGCGACACCTTCGAGGTCCATCGGCCGCACGCCGAGGAGGAGGGTGAGGAAGGACTCGGTGAAGCGGGCCGCGACCTCGGGGCTGTTCTCCTTGTAGAGGCGCAGGGGGTCCAGGGAGACCTCAGCGGTGTGGTCGATGCGGATCAGCTGGGTGGTGCCAGGGCAGGCCTTCGCGAAACGGGCCCATTCCTGGTCGGTGGTGCGGTCGACGATGACGGCCCGGCCGCGTGAGCCGGGGCGGCCGAGCTGGTGCCCGCGAGCGAGGACGTTGTAGACGGCGCCCTTCATGCCGACGGACTTGCCGGCGCCGAGCTCGCCGAGCCAGGCCATGGACGCGCTCGCGTTCTCGCGGGGGCCGCGCGCGGGGTCGATGAGGACGGGGCGGGCGCCGCCGGAGGCGACCTGGAGGCCGTAGAGGCCGCCGCGTTCGTCGCCGAGCTGGGAGCCGCACCAGGGCATGGCCATCGCGAAGTCCCGCGCGAGGAGGACCTGGGCGTAGCTGGCCATGACCCGCGGCGTGCGGCAGCCGGGCAGCATCGCCTGCCACAGGCTGGCCTGCTCGCCGACGGGGCGGGAGAAGGTGTAGTCGGTGGACCCGAAGTCGCTCGCGAGGGCGGCGGCGCGATCCATGGCGTCGTCGGGGCTGGTGCCCCACACGGCGAGAGTGACCATCGCGCGGATCTCGACCTCGCGCCGGTTGGCGGTGAGCCGCTCGTGGTACTCCTCGTTGTCCATCTGGTTGCGCGCGACGGCCGCCGGCGGGCCGGCCGGGTCGCCTTCGTACTCGGCCGCCTGCGCCTTGAGGTGCCGGGCACGCTTGCGGACCTTCGGCTCGGCCTTCGAGCCGGGGACGATGACCAGGCGCGCGGTCCAGTCGACGGGGTAGGCCAGGTCGTCGAGCTGCTGAAGATAGGCCGCCCCGGGCAGGGCGAAGGCCTCGGGCATCTCCGAGAGAGCCAGAAGGGCCTGGTAGGAGTCACCCCACTCGGAGGCGACCTGGAGGAACCGCCGGGTGAAGGGGTTGGCCGGCAGGACGGGGCCGGTGCTGAAGTCGGCGCCGCCCTCGGCGACGAGGATCTCCCCCAGGGCCGCGACGTTGCGGCCGCGGCCGCGGACCGGGGTCTCCGTGCCGTCGGGCAGGAAGGGTTCCGCCAGTCCGCGGCGCGCACTGTGGCCGTAGATCCACAGGATCTCCGCCTCGGACGCGGGCCGCATCGAGACACCCGTGGGCCACTGGGCCTGGATCCGCTGCGCCTGCTCCATGCGACGGCGGACCTCCGCGTCGGTGACGACGGCGGGCATCAGGCCGAGCTGCAGCGAGACTTCCGCCTTTGCCGCCCGGAAGGCCGAGAGCAGCGCGTCCTTCTGGTTCAGCGGGGGCAGCGGGAGGGCGAGCCAGTCGGTGCGCCCGGTCAGCTCCATGTCCTCCAGCTGGTCCAGGACCGCGTGCCCGAGGCTCTCGTAGCGGGGCGCGCGCTTCAGGTCGATGTCGTCGACCATGGCGCGCACCACGGCGGTGGGGTCGATCTGCGGGCACAGGCTCATGAGCATCGGCTCGCCAGTCATCGCCTTGAACAGGCCCTCCAGTGCCTTGAGGCGGCGGCGCTTCACGGCGGCGGGGGCGTGCGAGTAGTTGGTCGCGGCGACGCGCCAGACGGCCCATACCGTGCCGTGGGTGGTGAAGATCAGGTTGTTCTGAACGTGCCGGATCGGCAGGCGCATCGTCAGGTCTCCAATCAGATGCGGCTCGTGGGGGCGCGGCGGGCGAGCAAGGCCTGCACCCCCGACGCCACCGGTGGGGCAGATGGCGCGGGCTCGGCGGCCGGCACCGGCAGCGCGGCCGGTGTTGGCCGGGCGGGCTTGCGCCAGGGGCCTGGTGCGGGGGCGGTGTCGGTCGCGGGGGCGCCGGCTTCGGCGGACGGGTCGTCGGCGGCCTGTTCGTCGGCGGGCAGGTGGATGCGGGTGTCGCCGCGGGTAGGCCGGGTCGGCCGGTAGGCGCGGCCGCGGAGCTGGCCGCGCCGGGGCGCGGCCAGCATCAGGGCAATGCTCAGCAGGGCGGCCGCCGGGTTGCGGCCGTCGACGTGGAGGTGGCGCAGTACGAACGCGACCCCGGCGGGCAGGACCAGGAGGGCTGCGACGTCGAGCCAGCCGTGGCCGCCCCAGACGGGGCGGGTCAGGATCAGGGCGGCGACGGTCGCGACGATCCCGGCGAGCTGGGTCAGGGTGTAGGGGCCGCCGGGCAGCCGGATCCCCCGACCGCCGTTGACGTCCCGAATCACGCCGTGGACCAGCGGTGCGCGCCGGGCCTTGGTGTAGCAGCGGCCGATCAGCTCGAAGTCCAGCTCCCCGCTACCGCCGGCGGAGGCCTCGCTCACTGGTCTGTCCGGGCGGCGGTCGGGCCGGACTGGTACTGGACGATGTCCTCGGTGGTCTTGTTCTTGAGGGCGCCCATGTTGGCGGACAGGCCCCAGACGATTGCCGCGAAGATGACGGCCATGATCGTCGGTCCGGGCGCCTTCGTCTTCCAGCCGACGACGACGACGAAGATCCCGCAGAGGGCGGGAATGGCGACGTCGAAGATCAGAGCCTTGATGTCGGTGCCGATCCCAGTGCCGGTCTGGATCCAGCCCGCGGCCAGCGTGATGGTGTCAGGCGTCATGACGTGCTCCTTCTATGGGGTGGGGGTGGGTCCCGGACCGGGGGCGCCGGAGGCGGCCGGGGCCGGAGTCGGGGTGGTGAGGGCCGGGGCGCCGTCGAGGCTGGAGATCTCCCAGCGGCCGGCGCGGGCCTTGAGGGTGAGGGCGTAGGTGAGCGGGAGACGCACCCCGTCCTGGCCAGTCGCCCGGAGGGTGACTAGTAGCCGCAGGGTGGTGCCGTCGCCGGGGACGGAGACGACCGGTTCACCGCCGGTCTCGCCCTCGACCGCGAGCTGGTCCACAGCGACGCCCGAGTACGGGGCCGGGGACGGAGACGTCAGGCGGGTGCCGGGGACGAGGTAGCGGTCGAGCTCGGCACCGCCCTTGGTGAGGTAGGCGGTCAGGAAGCTCGTGACGACCTGAGTGCGCGGATCGGTCGGCAGGGCCGGGCGCATCGCGCCGTAGACCAGCTCCGGGCCCTTGGCCCGCTCGGGGGCGGCGACCTCGGCCGGCAGCGCGAGCGCGGTGTACGCGGTCGCTCCCCCGGCGCCGGGCGCGGTGGCCACGGGCACCTGGAAGTAGCGCACCGCATCGGCCGCGGCGGCCGGGCTCGGCGAGGCGCCCGGCTGAGTGGACGGGGTGGCCGTCGGCTGTGCGCCGGTGACGCGAGCCGCGACCGTGACCGACCAGACCGAGGTGTCGGTCTGGCGGAGCCGGACGACGGTCAGCTGCTCGCCCCGGTGCTGGCCGGAGACGCCGTCGAACTGCATGCTGGCGGCCGGCGGGTAGTAGGCGGCGAGCTTGGGCTCATCGCCGCGCCCGGCGGACAGGTAGGCGGCGACGAAGAGGGTCGCGAACCCGGCCGCGCCCTGCCCGCCGCTCGCGGCCGGTGCCGACGGCGCGGTCTTCGGCGCCGGGGCCGCGGACGTCGTGGGGACCGAGAGGTAGGCGAGCGCGCCCAGGAGCGGGCCGAGTGCGATCAGGCCCCAGACGAGCCAGCGCATCAGGACGGCCGAGTTGGCCTGTGCTCCGGTCGACCAGCCGGCGACCCAACCGACGTCCGGCTCGGTCTCGGTCTCCTGGACAGCCGGCAGCTGCGGGTCGGCAGGTGCGCCCTGCTTCCGGCGGCTGGTGAGGACGGGGCTCATGCCGTGCCTCCGGCCGAGCGCAGGGTGTGGCCGGCCAGCTCCGCGATCCGCTGGCGGAGTTCCGCTTCGGGCCGGCGGCTCAGCGCGGCGAGCGAGGCGAGGACCGGCTCGGCGTCCTCGTCCAGGAAGGCGCGCAGCTGCTCGTGGGTGCCGGTGTCGAAGGGGTGGGCGACGAGGGCGGCGCCGAGGTGGATGAGCAGACGCTGGGCGCGGGTGACGCGCTCCTCGTCCGCGTCCAACGACGTCGCGGTGGCGGATGTGGTCAAGACGCATCTCCAAAGGGGGGAGCGGACGGCGGCCGGGGCGGTGGTCCGGGTCATGCCGCGGCCTCGGGCTGGAGGGATGCTGTGAGGCGGGCCAGGGCCCGCGAGCGCCGGCGCTGCCACGTGCCGGCCGTGGTCCCGGCGCGGGCGGCGGCCTCGGCGTCCGGGATGCCGCCGCTGACGTGGTGCCAGGCCAAGGCCTGAGCGTCCGCAGTCGACAGGGCGCCCTCGCGGACCGCGTCCAGGAGGAGCTCCAGGAGCTCCAGCCGCGCCGGGGCGCTCGCGGCGTCCTCGGCTGGGCCCGCGTGGAGGCCGGCTGCGGCGGCGGCCGCGCGGACGGTGCGGGCGCGGGCGATCTCGTACGGGCCCGGCGCCGGGTCGGCGATCTGATCCGCGGACTCCAGGTCCTCCCCCGCCGGCTCCTGCTCCGCGGCGATCTCGGCCAGGACCCGGCGCAGGGTGTCGAGGGTGAGGTTGGCGGCGGGCCGGCCGGGGCGGAGGTGGATGCGGCCGGAGCGGGCGACTTCGTAGAGGGCGGCCACGGTCACGTGACCGACGGCGTCACGGGTGCGGCCACCGGTCATACGGACCTGTCCGCGGGTGATGCGGAAGACGGCGGGGAGCATCGCCTGGACGACGACGCGGCCCGCGAGGACGGCCGATCGGTCACGGCCGGCGGCTCGCTCCAGGAGGGCGCGCAGGACGGCATCAGTCAGCGAATCGGTCACGCCGTCGGCCGTCGGGCGGAGTGCGGTGAGGAGCTGCTCGGGCGTCAGGGAGCCGGACCAGGAATCGGTCACGGCCGCGATGTCGTCGTCGAGGTGGCCATCGGTCACCCAGTCGGTCACCGCTTGGCGCAGGGCGGGGTCCGCGCACAGCGCGGCCCACTCGGCGTCCAGCCGGTCGAAGTACCCGCCGCCGGCGGCGGGGTGCGAAGCGTCGTGCACGGCACGTCTCCTTTCGGATCTCGTGCCGTACACACTCCTCAGACCGGCTTGCCCGAAGGCTTGCCCGCAGCCCTAAAAGCGCAGATGGGAGGCTTGCCCTCTAGCTGGGCAAGCCTCCCGTGACCGATTGGGCAAGCCTGGTGGGGGGTTGGGCAAGCCCCCTCGTGACCGGTCCATGCAACTGTGGGCAAGCCTGGTGGGGGGTTGGGCAAGCCTCGGGTTTGTGCGCCAAGGCTTGCTCAGGAGATGGGTGCGAGGTCGCGGCGGACGGGTGACCGATGGCCGCGGACCGGTCATGACCGGTGACCGATGGGGCCCGGATCGGTCACCGGTCACCGGGTGCGGGATCGGTCACAGGCGGGTTCGGTGACCGATCACGGGATCGGTCACGGCCGGGTTTGGTGACCGGTCACGGGACGGGGCGCGGGATCGGTCACGCCCCGATCGGTCACGGCGGGACGGCTGCCCGGGCCGGTCGGTGATGGTGACCGATGACCGGTCACCGGGCCATAACCGGAACGGTCAGCTGCTGCTGCCGACGGAGCGGAGGTGCGCCCGGCCCTGCTGCCGACGCTGCTCCTCCAGGTACTTCTGGGCGTCGAGCACGCGGCGCTGGCCCGTCTTGGGTGAGACCTCCAGGCGCCGGGCAACCTCGGCTCCCGACAGCTTCTTCCCGGTCTCTTCGGCCTCCGTCAGCCAGGAGGCCACCAGCTCGATATCGCGCTGGATCGGGTCCACCTCGGCCGGCTCCTCGGCGGTCTGCTGCCGCGGCAGCCGCGCGGTCGCCTCACCGGACGCAGTCACTTCGGCCACCCAATGCTGTCCGTCCGCGCCAGCCGGCGCCGCGAGGACGGGCTGCTCGAAGGAACGGCCCGCAGGTACGGCCGGGCTGGCATCGGTCACGGAGGCCGTCGGCGCGGGTACCGCTCCGGTGGGCACTCGCGCTGGTTCGACCGGCGGTTCCGACAGGCTGCGGAGGCCGCCCTGTTCCCCGAAGAAGGGGTGCGGCTCCCCCGCCCCGGGCAGCTGCTCCTCGTACGCCGGCGCCGCGGCAGCTGGCGCCTCGGTCACCGACTCCTCGACCGGCGGTACGGAGGCCGCGTGCGCGGCCGCTTCGAGCTCCGCCGCCCGGAGCTCGGCGAGCACCGGCTCCAGCAGGACGTCGGGAAGAAGGCCGCCCGTGTGCTGGTCGGTCAGGCCGTAGTCCCGCGCGAGGTACGCCGCGAACTGCTCCGTCGAGGGGACCGCGCCGTACTGCGCCATGAAGTCGCGCGCAGCCTGGGCCAGGTCGACGAGGTCGGGCGCTGGCATCTCGTCCCGGGCGTCGGGAGTCGCAGCTTCGGGCTCGGCCGCCGATTCCGCTTCTCGGGCAGCGGCATCCTCAGCACGGGGCTCGGCAGCCGGGAGCAGTTCGGGAACATCGACCAAGGCGGCCAGCTCCGGCTCGACGGCGGACTCAGGCACGGATGCGGGCTCACGCTCGGGGCGGGTGAGAAAGACCGGGCTCAGGCCGGCTGCGGTCAGTCCCGCTGAGGCGGTCTGCGTGAGCGGCACGCCGATGCGGGCCAGACGCAGCGGCATCAGGGCCTCCACCGGGGCCTTGCGGCGCCAAGCCCGCCCGTAGCGGGCCTGGAGCCGCGCCTGGTAGATCAGCCGGTCCTGCTCCATCCCGACGGCCTGCTCGTATGACCGCAGTTCCCAGAGCTTCATCCGGCGCCACAGCTTGAATGTGGGCACCGGCGACAGTAGCCAGCGGGTGATGCGGACGCCCTCCATGTGCCGGTCGGCCGTGATGTCCGCGATCCGGCCCACCGCGTGCCGGGCCGCCTCAACCGTGACGACGAAAAGCACCGGGATGACGGCGTGCATGCCGACGCCGAGCGGGTCTGGCCAGGCGGCGGCACCGTTGAACGCGATCGTCGCGGCGGTGAGGAGCCACGCGGTCTGACGCAGGAGGGGGAACGGGATGCGGATCCAAGTCAGCAGGAGGTCGAGCGCCAGGCAGACGCAAATGCCGGCGTCGATGCCAATTGGGAACACCAGAGAGAAGTCGCCGAAGCCCTTCTTGACCGCGAGCGCGCGCACCGCGGCGTAGGAGCCCGCGAAGCCGATGCCCGCGATGACGACGGCGCCGGCGACCACCACACCGATGAGAATCCGGTGCGTACGAGTCAGCTGCATCGCGGCCACGTGTTCTTGTCCCGTCCTTGTCGTCTTGTCCAAGTTGATCAGCCTGTCACCAGGTCATCGCTGCTGTCAGCCCTCTTTCGGGCTTTCGCTGTCGTGTCACCGCTGCCGAGCCTCGCGACCTGACATGACATCAAGTACGTATCGGACTATCCCGGCGGGGAGTGGCACGTTGAACGACCAGCCTAAGTCAGTAAGGTATCCGTATGACCGCCTCAACTGACCCGACCGGCAGGGAGAAGGTAGCCATCAAGCTGCCAGCCGGGCTTCGACAGAAGATCAAGGTGCGTGCCGCCCAGCTCGGCTTGGACATGCAGGACGCCGTCACCGGAGCCATCCAGACCTGGATGGCGTCCGAAGACGAGCACGCCGTGGCCGACACGACCGGCGCCGCCAACTTCACGACCTATCTCCCGGCCGGGGTGAACAAGCGGTTCAGGAGCATGGCCAAGCACCGCAAGGTCGCACTCAACCAGGCTCTGGCGCAGGCCCTCACCGAGTGGCTGCGTGACCATCCCGCGCACCGCAAGGTTCGCGAGGCTACCGGTCCGGTCAGGTACATCGTCTGCAACCAGAAGGGCGGGGTCGGAAAGACAGCGGTATCCGCGGGCCTCGGAGAGGGCATCGCAGAACGCCTTGCTGAAGCCGTGTCGGAACGCAAGGCCCGGGTGCTCCTGGTGGACTTCGACCCCCAGTGCCACCTCACCCAGCAGCTGGGCCACAAGCCGTTGGGCATTGACGACCCCAGCCTCGCCAAGCGCATGCTGGGTGAGGAGAAGAAGGTCAGCCTCCGGGACCTCATCGTCCCGATCGAGTCGGAGCAGTTCGGCGACCGCCTGCACCTTCTGCCCGGCTCCACCTATGCCTTCCTGCTGGACGCCAAGCTTGCCACCGCGCCCGGTCTGCGCGTTCGGGAATCCGCTCTGGAACGTGAGCTTCTGGCGATCGAGGACGACTACGACTACATCCTCGTGGACTGCCCTCCGAGCCTCGGCTACACGATGGACAACGCCCTCTACTACGGCCGCACCCGCGACGGGGAGGAGGAAGAGTCCTCGGGCGTCGTCATCGTCGTCCAGGCCGAGGACTCCTCTGCCGACGCGTACGAGCTGCTCATGAACCAGATTTCGTCCCTGACCGGCGACATGAACCTCCCGCTGAGCATCCTGGGCATCGTCGTGAACCTGTATGACAGTCGGCGCGGCTACATCGCCACGTCCTCACTCCAGGGCTGGAAGGACCTTGGTGATCCCCCGGTCCTCATCGTGATCCCGGACCTCAAGGAGCAGCGCGAAGCAGTTCGTATGAAGGCACCCCTGCTGGAGTACGCCCCGGACTGCCAGCAGGCAGCCTGCATGCGCGAGCTCACAAGGAGGATGGTCGGATGAGCAAGGCAGACAAGCTCGGTGGCGGTGCCTCGTTCCAGCGGGCCTCCGCGCTGCAAGTTGGCTCGGCACTCAGTGACCGGGGGCGCGCCAAGGCCGTCGCCGAAGGACGCATTCCGTCCTACGCCCTCGTCAGGATCCCCCTGGCAAAGGTGTCCTCCACACCGCTCAACCCACGCCGAAACTTCGGCACCCCGGAAGAGCTGACCCGCTTCGGCGAGGAACTGCGACAGGCCCAGCTCGCCGCCTGCGTCGTCGTTACGCGGCAGGCCTACCTGGCGATCTGGCCAGACCACGCCCCGCAGATCGGCGATGCTGAGTACGTCCTCGTCAATGGCGAGCGGCGGTTCCGAAGCGCGCAGCACGTCGAGCTGCCAGCCCTCGACTTCGTCATCCGCGACGAGTTCGCCGAATCACGTGAGGACTTCCTCAACCGGCTCTTGAAGGAGAACCTCGACCGTGAGGACTTCGATCCGGTCGAGCGGGCTACCGGTGTACAGCAACTGGTCGAGGTGTGCGCAGAGACCGACGCGTACGGTGCGCAGAGCAGGGCGGCCGAACAGCTCAAGAAGTCTCGGGGGTGGGTGACCAACCAGCTCAGCCTTCTCACCTTGCCTTCAGAGGTGCAGGCCTCGGTGAGCGCTGGCGAGACGTCGGGGCGCGACGCCGTGTGGATGGCTCGGCGGCTGAAAGACTCCGAGACCCTTCTCTCCGCAGCCGACCTCTTCCGACTTCTGGAAGCGCATAAGGCAGAGGCAGCCCAGCTGAAGGCTGCGAAGCGGGCGCTCCTGGACGCGGCAGGCCCCCAGTTGTTGACCGCGGTCGACAACTCGGACGGGACCAGCGGGGCGCCGGCAGCCGACACAGGCGGCTCCCCCAGCCAGATCACGGCGCCGGTCGCAGCGCCGAAGTTGTTGACCGCGGTCAACAACCAAGAGGACATCGAGGCCGGAGCCGACAGCCCCTCCCCCGTCGTCGAACAAGGGTCCGGGTTGTTGACCGCGGTCGACAACTCGGACGGGACCAGCGGGGCGCCAGCAGCCGACACAGGCGGCTCCCCCAGCCAGACCGCGGCGCCGGTCGCAGCGCCGAAGTTGTTGACCGCGGTCAACAACACCGACAGCCTGCCCGCGGCCACCGTGCCACGCCCTACGGGCGAAGCCGACCTGGGCCTGCGGCAGCGCCTGGGTGCGACTGCGGCCGAGCAGGCCGACAACATCAGTCGAGTACTGACCCGGGCCGAACTTGAAGCTCTCGTCGAAGAGCTCTGCAATCGCATCTGAGGGCCAACAGCACGAGAAGGCCGGACTGCCCGAGGCGGTCCGGCCTTCTACTTACCCACCCTGGGTTCAGGCGCTGCTGCTGCGGTGGCACGGCCAGTGGGCGGGGTGAAGAACTCCGACAACGACCGGCTCCCCGACGCCCAATGGTCGCCGTCATGCTGGCGGGGAGCAGGCGTCCCTGACCCGACTCGGCGCGGAAGGCATCTACTCGCCAGCGTTGCCTGTCTTGGCCGGACGCCCGCCGCCGCGGCCCGGCGTGGTGGCTGCCTCTTCCACCGGCCATCCGCTTTTGACCCGGTTGGACAGGGTCGGGTACGAGACCACGCACTCGGGCAGGTTGGCGATCTGGGCGAGCGTGTACTCGCCGCCGAACGCGGCGTACTGCACCGCCTTGCGCCCCGTACGCCGGCCGCGTTCGGGTGTGGTCTCGGTCGAGGCCTGGGCGTCCTGCGGATCCGGATCGGACAGGTCCACGAGGGCGCCGCGCTGAATCACATCCGCCAGCGCGGCCTTGGTCCGTACATGCCTGTGAGGGAGCCGGCTCGCCTGGGCGAGTGCTTCATCCGTCAGGGCCCGGGCCCACTCCTCGCGTGCGGCGGTCTGGTCGGTCGCGGTGTCGATCACCATGACCTCCCAGTCGTCCTTCAGTCGAGACAGGCTGATCTGGGGGGCGATCTGCACGGGGGAGCGGTCCATGATCCCGCTGGCGTACGTCACCAGCTTGTTCACCATCAGGTCCGCCGTGCGAGCGCGGGCAGCGAGCAGTGCCCGCTGCTGAGGTTCGGCCAGCTGACCAGCGCTGCCCAGCAGGGCCTGGTGGACCTCGATGAACCCGATTACGCTTCGGTAGCGGTCCTTGTGGACGGTCTGCACCAGGGTAGCGTGCAGGCGGCTGTCAGCCGGGATCAGGCCTCGCTCGGCCGCCGCGATAGCGTGGGCAAGCGCAGCGCATGCCTCGGGCCGGGTGCCCAGGAGCAGGGCCGGCGCCCAGGGCCGGGCGGTGTTCTGCGCGTCAAGGATGTTCAGGGGCACCAGCTTGCTGGTCTTGGGGCTGACAGCCCAGGCCGTCATCGGGTCCACCTGCGCCAGCGCTCCCCCGACCTGCTCAGCCCGGTCCCCGTCGTAGATGGCGACCTCGGGGACCTGTCCGTCCGCGGCGGGGAAGAGCCGCACCCGCCGGATGGGCAGGGTCCAGTAGTCCAGCGGACCGGCGACAGGGCGGACGTCCAGGAAAGGTGACGCCGGCGGCCGCTCCCAGACCGGGGCATCGCCGTCTGCACGGGCGCGGGGTGGGCAGTTCAGCAGGAGCTGGTGCAGAAGGGGAAGCCCGCCGACCGTGATGCTCATGTGGGTGAGCGCCGCGATGGTGCCGACCCGGCCGCCATAGAGCTTGTTTCCCCGGGCGGCCGGATCTCCTGGGGCCGCGCTGCGGACGCCAGCAGTGTCGAAGGCCATCAGCTCCAGGAGCGCGCGGGCCGCCTCTCCGGGGCCGAGCGCCGGATGTTCGCCTGGGCTGCGGTTCAGACGGCTGTCGAAGAAGGCGGCTCCGCCCGCTGCGCGTCCGGCCAGGTTCAGAGTGCCGACCGGGCCGGTGGGATCCGTGAGGTCGGCGCACTGCAGGAAGGGCGCTTCGGGGTGGAAGAGGTCGAAGCGCAGCTCGTACTGCCGGAGGTAGGCGGAGATCTGCTCGGCGGGTGCCGGTGAGGTGAAGGCCGCGTCCCATTCGGCGAGGCTCTGGGGGCCGGCCGCTGCTGTGTAGACGGCGGCCAGGAGTCGGAAGATAGCCGTGTCCGTGGGGGTGGCGACGCCGATCCAGAGCTGGTCAGCTCGGGTCAGGGCCTCGAACAGGCCGACCTTTCGGTGCTGGCCGGCGGCGTCGTAGACGGAGATCCAGGGCTCGTGGAGGAGCGAGAAGGAGGGGCGGGGAGTCATCGGCGGTCCTTAGGTCGCAGCGTGATCGGGATGTGCCGCGGTCCCTGCCCCGTTGAGCTGAGGAAGCGGGGGCCGTGCCATGTCGACCACGCCCTACGCGTCCGCCTCGTCCTCCGCCTCGTCCTCGAAGTCCAGCTCGTACGTGCCGTACTCCTCGTCGGTCGCGACGATGGCCGCGATGGTCTCTTCCCATTCGCCCGCGAAGGACTCGACGTGGTGAGTCAGCGCCAGGCGGTCCTCGTCGTCGAGGTCCGCAGTCGTCAGCCGTTCGTCACCGTCGCTCAGGTTGAGCCCTTCCAGGACCTGCGCCCGGGAGTCGACGACCTGAGCGTCGGCGACGTGTGCGGCGTCGCCGATCTCCAGGGTGCTGCTCTCGGAGTCGTAGTAGAGCACCGGTTCCTGGGAGGGGGAGTCGATGAGCTCCCGCAGGATGGACTCGCTCACCTTGGGCAGGGTGTTCTGGGCCATGACTCAACCTCCGTGGAAGTGCTCCGAGTTGGTGGGGCGTGTTCCACGGTAGCGAGTTTTAAGAAGTCCATCAACCTACTCTCGGAGATTCTTAAAACTCGTTTGGCTGCGGTTGCCTCGCGCGCCGTGAGGCCGGATGGCGGCGCCTCGGGGCCGGCAGATGCGGAAGAAGCTCCCACAGGGGAGTTGAGCCGCTGGCCCACGCGCCCAGGAGAACCCGGTCCACCAGGTGGAGTCGCTGGCTTCGGGCGAACTGCCGTGCCGGAGCTGTGAAGCGGCCGTTGGTGACGAGGACGACGACATCGCCGCCGTGGACGGGGCGTCCGGTCCCGTTGAGGACGTGAAGGTCCGGGGTGCCGACGGCTGCCCCAGCAACTCCGTCGCGGCGGTGTTTGCACTGGATGACCCAGCGTCGACCTGCGGGATCGGTCCCCTTGACGTCGGCGCCGTTGTCACCGGCGCCACCGACGCGGACGGCATCGTGGGCGCCGTCGCGCCTCATCAGGTCCCGTACCGCTACCTCGAACTCGGTGTGGTGCAGGCCGTCCAAGAGGCGGATGTCCCAGCCACCCGGCCGGCGGCGCCGCGCGGCCCACGCGCAGACTCCGCGCCGTACGGCTTTCACGAGAAGAGGGAGCAGCACTCTCGCGGCCAGGGCGGCGGCGGCGATCGCGGCGATGCTGGCGCCGTGGCGCTCAAGCCACTGCCTGGCCTGTGGGAGGAGGGCGGACGTGAGTGCGGCCGCCACCAGCAGGCCGACCGCGTCCAGGCCTTGCCTTCGCCTCCGGCGGTGCACGGGCCGACGTCCTCGTCCTGGTCGTCGTGGAGCAGCGGTGCGAGTCAAGTACCGGCGTCCGGTCATGGCAGCCTTCCTGGAGCGGGGCACGGCGCCCGGCCCCCGGAAAGCCGGCAGGCGAGCGGCCGTCTCCCACCGGAGGGTGGGAGTCTCCACCAGCCTCTTCATGGCGGCTTGCCCAAAGGCTTGCCCACCGCCCGAAGAGACGCAGGAGAAGGCTTGCCCAACAAAGGGCCCTACGGTTTGGCGTGCCGGATCCGGGCTCGCGGCGGCCAGGCCACTCTTTTGCCGCAACTGACGGCCCGCCCGAGACCCCGAAACGCCACGAGAGGCCGCCTGCGGGTCTCCGAGGTAATCACAGGTCGATCCATACCCGGCTTACCGAGTTCGTCGATTGAAGGGCCCATTCTGGGCGTCGCTTTTCAGTGCAGATTGGCGAATTGCCGGACTGGAGGCCAGGGTAAGGCCGACTTGCCTGTGGGCTCCCCAATTGGGGAGCCCACCTCCAATCACTGAACTCCCCAATTGGGGAGCTGTTCGCGCGGCCGCCTGGGCTGGCTGATGGCACCGCTCTCTACGACCAGCGCATGTCGAGCGCCGACAGCTCCTCGACGCGCTGGACCGCCAGCTTCGCGGCCTTGACCCGCTGCTGGCTGATCCAGGCGCCGAGCCGCACCGCTTCACCATCGACCTCTTCGGTGTGGCTGCGCGGTACGTCGAGGCTGCCGACTCGGTCGCGGTACTGGGCAGCAGCCCGCAGGTTGTGCGCCCACATCTCCTCCCGGGTCCGCTTGGCGGGTGCGGGGGCCGGCGTGATGCCGAGCGTAGCCAGCAGTTCCTGCTGCTCCCCCGCCAGCTTCCCGAATCCCTGGCGCTGCGCGGCGGTCCAGCGGCCGAGGTCCTCGCCGTCCTCGACCAAGAGGCCGGGCTCGGCCGGGAGCGCACCGCCGGCGCTCACGTGACGATGGGCGAGCCGGAAGGCCCGCTGCCAGTCGATGGTCCACTCCGGGCACCAGCCGGGGTCGATCTCCGAGAGGGCGGCACGGCGCTCCGGGGACAGCGGGGCCTTCGCCCGTCGGGCCGCCGCGCGCTGGTTCTTCAGCCACCGGCCGACGGGGTAGCCGTCGAGGTCCGCGTCTACGGGGGCGGCCAGGCCGACGCCGGACTCGGCGGCCCAGGCGGCAGCCGCGGCCAGGCCCTCGTCGAAGCGTGCGTCGAAAAGACTCCAGAGCATGCCGAGCTTCTCCAACTGCACGATCCGGCCGCCGTCGAGATTGTCGGCCTTGTGGTGGCGTCGGCAGTCGGCGATCCAGACGCCGAGCGGGAAGTCGGCGGGGGACCAGTCGTCGGGAGTTCGGAAACCGTAGGGGACGCGGAGGTCGTCGTGTTCGGTCCGGTAGCGCTGGGCGGCCTGGAGGCCGCGGCGCCACTGCACTCGCTCGGGGTTGAGGACCCGCAGCTGGACGAAGCTGGCCAGCTGGCTCGCGTCACGCGGCTTCGAGAACCGCAGGAGCTCGCGGGCCGGGGCGCTCACCGTGTCCTGGTCGTCCTCCGGGGCACCGTCACGGTCGGAGGGCATGGGGTCGGGTGTGTCGGTGCGTGCGGGGGCCGGGTTGCCCGGGTTGGTGAGCTGCTCGATGCGGGCGTCGTGTGCGCGCAGCGCGGCGAGGAGTTTGGCCAGGCCCGCGTACGCGGGGGAGGTGAGCATCGACGCCGTGGTCTCACCGTTGGCGAGGAAGGCCGGCACGAGGAGGGTGGCCATCTTGCCCTCGCCGGGGTGCATCCGCAGGGCGCGGCCGACGGCCTGGACCAGGTCCGGCATCGAGCCGCGGACGTCGCAGAAGAACACGCCCTCGCACTCCCGGGTGTCGACGCCCTCGCCGAGGACCTTCACGCTGGCGATGAGGGAGAGCCGCGCGGCCTGTCCGCTGTCGGTCAGGCCGGCCGCGAACTGGGTGAGGACGTTTCGCCGGTGGGCCGGCTTGTGCTCGCCGTGCAGCCACTGCGCCCAGACGCCGGTGTCCTCGGAGGGATCGGGTTCGCCGTCCTGGCGGCGGAGGTCGCGGGCTTTCCCGGGCAGGCCGACGGCGAAGGCCTCGGCCTCGGACACCCGCTGGTGGAAGGAGAGCACCCGGCGCAGGCCCTCCTCCTCGGCGGCCTTGAGGGCCGCTGCCTGGAGGGCGCCGAGGCGCAGGCCGCGGACGGTGTCGGAGTCCTGGCTGGCGGCCATCATCGCGGCGTTGAGCTGGTGGTCCTGCACGTCCACGACCACGACCTGGTACGGCGCGACGATTCCGGCCTCGATCGCGGTGTCCAGCGGCAGGCGGTAGGCGACGCGGCCGAACGGGCCGTCGGGGTCGTCGGTCATGGAGGCGACGAGCTCTTCGCCGTCCTCGTCGTCGCCGTCGCCTGCGGTCCAGATGCGGGGGGTGGCGGTCATGTAGAGGCGCGCGGCGGCCGGGATACGGGCGTTGTCGTGGACGACGGCCCATGGCTTGCCGGCCCGGCCGCTGGTGCGGTGCGCCTCGTCGACCACGATCAGGCCCCAGGGGGCAAGGCCGGCTTCGTGGGCGGTCTCCAGGATCCCGTTGCCGAGGGAGGCGTAGGTCGCGAAGACGGTGACGCGCTCGTGCCCGGCGGTGAGCCGTACCAGGGTGTGGGGGTCGGTGGTGTGCGGGAAGCCGGTCTCGTGGGAGTCAAGGGAGGAGACACCGACGAAGGCGCCGGTGCGGCCGCCGTCCCGCCAGGCGCGGGCCGTCTGGTCGAGGAGGTCGAGAGAGGGGACCAGGACCAGGACGCGCTCGCCGCCGATCTGTTCGGCGGCGCGTACGGCGACGAGGGTCTTGCCGCTGCCCGTGGCCATGATGACCTGGGTGCGCAGGCCGGTGGCCGGTGCCTCGGCGGGGGAGCGGGGGGTGAGTTCCTCGACCGCGCGGGCCAGGGCCTCGCTCTGGTGGGGGCGCAGCGGCGGGGGAGCGGTGCGGGTGTCGGTCATGGGCTCGCCTTGCTCTCGGGTTCCGGGCCCTGGGGCCGCGGGGCGGTCGGGGTGGAGGAGCTGTGGGCGTGGTCGGGGCAGAGGTCGCGGCCGTCGCGCAGCCTGCGCCATCCGCGTGCGCGCAACCAGGCGCGGAGCGCCCGGTGGTGGGGCATCGGGACCGGCGCGAACCATTCGCGGTCGCACTCGGCGTCTCCGTCGTCGGCCCCGGTCTCGCCGGTGTAGTCGCACCTGATGGTCAGGATGTTTCCGGCGGTCACGGCCGCAGGTTCCCGGTGGCCCAGAGCGCGTACTCCTGGCGGACGTAGCCGCGGGGGTCAGCGGCCCAGGCGGGGTGGTCGGTGGCGAGGGGGCCGGCCGTCGTGCCGTTCGCGGCGTCGAAGGCGAGGAGCTTGTCGACGCTCCTCTGGAGTGCGGTCTGCACCTTGCCGTCGGCGGGGTCGGCGCCCCGGGTCTGCCGGTCGGTGAGGGCCGCGTGGCGCAGCAGCCAGTCCCGGTCGCTGATCCGGCCCGCGCGTCGCAGGCGCAGGAGCTCCTCGGTCTCCTCCTGGACGTGAGGGGCGTTGGTGTAGGCGGCGTCGAAGGGAGGCGGGAGGTCGGTCATCGGCTGCTCCGTTTCGGCAGGGCTCGCGGGGGAGTTGCGGGTCAGTCCGGGAGTCCGTGGGTCATGCCGGTCTCGGTGGTCTGTGCGGTGCGAGTGCACCACCATCACGAGTATGCATCCTCCTCAAATGCATTTCAAGAGAATGCATACTTGTGGGTGGGTGGTCCCGGACAACGGCCCCGGGCCGCCCCGCCTCCACACCTGGCTAGAGGGTGTCCACCTACGCAGAGTCCTGCTGCAGCTCCACCGCGCTGCCGACGCGCAGGCCCCAGGCGGCCATGGCGCCGGCCTCGGCCTCCAGGACGTGGCGGGAGCGGAATCTCGGGAGGCCCAGGCGGTTGGGGACCATGGTGGTCATCGCGATGACGCGGTGACGCCGGTCCAGGAAGGCGACGTCGATGGCGAACCGCATGCGGAAGGTGTGCACGCTGCCGGCCGGAGTGAGCAGCAGGGCCCCCGTGATCCCGTCCCGCCCGAGCAACCCCCGCGTCCGGGCCCGGTAGGAGGCGGCCACTTCCAGCTCCACCTCCACCGCGCCGCTCCGCAACTGCCCACTGCCGTCCCGCCACTTCGCCATGCGGCCACCCTAGCTAGGGCTTCCAGGCGCGGATCTCCAGGCCGACGATCGGTGTGCCGGGCTCGATCTTGTCGGTGTCGACGAGCCACTTCTGCACGGCGGCCGCGACGTCCCCGCCGGCCGCGTCGACCAAGGCCTTGAACTCGGCGCCGTCGAACCCCTCCTCACCCGAGCCCGGGCCGCCGCGGTTGTCGGCGTAGGCCCGCTCCTCGGTCCCGTCACGGCGCTGGACGACGTTGCGCCGGACACCGGGGGAGTCCGCCCGGCGGCCCGCGTCGTGCTTGAACGAGCCCTTGCGCGCCCGGACGGTGAACGCGATCTTCCCGCCGTTGGCGGCCGCGTCGTCGACCACGGGCCGCAGCCGGCCTGCGCCGGAGGCGATGTGCTGCTTGCCGGCCTTGGCCAGGGACGAGGACCAGGACCTGACCGGCCTCCCGTCGGCGCCGATGACCGGCTTGCCCTTGGCGTCCTTGACCGTCCGCTCCGCCCGCACCCGCGTCTTCCCGCGCACACGGGCCTTGTAGCCCTCGCGGTTCAGCCGCGGCTGGACATGCCCGGCGGCCAGCGCCTTCAGGCTCGCGAGATCCCGCGGGCCGCCGGCCTGCACCTCCTGGACCACGGCCCGAAGCGCCTCCACCATCGACGCCCCCTTGTTCTTCGTGAAGAACTGCGAGACCAGGCTGGGGTTGCGGCCGAGGATCTCGCCGACCTGCTTCCGGCTGAACCCGGCCCGCTCCAGCTCCGAGGTGAGCCGGGCGGCCTCGTTGCGCTGCGCGCCCCGGCCGCCCGCCGGCTTCCTCCTGCGCGGTGTCACGCCGCGACCTCCTCGTCCTCGTCTTCACACTCGTGGTCGGCGTACACCGGGCTGTCGTCCTCGAACTGGTCGTCGCACTCGTCACCGCAGCCGTGCCACCGCCACTCCGCGCTCCAGGCGACCGCGCCGTCCCGGCCGCAGTCGTGCCCGGAGTGGACGGTGGTCTCGTCCTCCCACATGTCCTCGCCCGAGGCGCCACAGGCCGGGTGCTCCCACTGGCCGCCCCAGACGACGTCGGCGCTGCTCACATGCCCTCCGCTCCCAGCGCCTGGCGGCCCAGGCCTTGCAGGTAGTAGAACTCCTCGTCCGTGCGCGGGGTGGTCTGCTCCCAGGGCATGCGGCCCTTGAGCAGGTAGTCGCCCGGCTCCCCGCCGTACTCCCAGTCGACCGGCGCCGAGGTGTAGATCGCGTCGGTCCGGAACGCCAGGATGCTCCCGGCCGGGAGGTGCAGCGCACCGGCCTTCAACGGCTTCCCGGTCGCCGGGTCCTTCGAGCTGGTGCTCACCGACAGCAGCGCCGCCCGGGCCGCCGACCACACCCCGGCCGCCCACTCCGGGTGAGCGTACTGATCCCTCGCGAACCCCTGGTTGCGCTCCCAGGTGACGTGGGTGTCCGTGATACCGGTCAGCCGCGCACCGTCCGGCAGGTCCGGCACCGCGCCGCCGGCGCCCAGCTCCAGGGAGCCGGTCGTGATCCGGGGACGCTGCGCGAACGTGCCGATGCCGTACAGCAGGATGCTGCGCACCGCGCGGGAGGCCAGGCGGCAGGCCTGCTTCTGCTGCTCGTCGCCGTGCAGTTCGGCGGTGGCACGCAGAGACTGCCAGGCCTCGCGCAGCTTGGTGCTCCAGCTCTTGAGCGGGTCACCGGACTCCCACAGCAGGCCGTCGAGGATCTCGATCCGCCACGGCGCGATCGGGTTGCGCAGCGCCAGGTTGACCTCCGCGCCGCCCGCCCAGGTGACGAAGGCGTGGCCGCCCTCGTACGGGTAGTGCCAGGACCGCTCCCCGGGCGCCGGTGCCGGGAGCAGCCCGACGTGGCTCCAGCCTTTCGGGATCGTCACCCGCACCTGCCAGTGCGACGGCGCGAACAGCGCGTTGGTCTGCTCCTTCTCGCTCATGGCCGCGAAAGACGCGGCGGTGATGCGCCTCGGAACGCCGACCCCGGACGCCCAGGTGTGTTTGGCGTAGGCGAAGGTGCGGTCGACCTCGTACCAGCCGGGCACCCGCTCCGGCACGCGCGGCGGCGTGATCAGCTCGGTGCGGCCCTGACCGGCGGTGGCGTGGAGCAGCCCACGGATCTCCTGCGACATGACCGGGAAGCCGTCCGCCCACTTCGCGCCGGCCTTGGTCGGGATGGTCCGCGACCACAGGTCTCGGCCGGTCTGCGACGGCGAGCCCATGAGGACGACGTCCTCGAAGTGCGGCCGCAGTGCCTTCCACAGCTCGACGAACGCGGCGCGCACGGTCGCCGGGTCGGCGCCCTCGGGGTCGAACCACTCGCCCACGCTGCGGATTTCGGTGTGCTGGTCGCCGCGCTGCCAGCGGCCGACCGGGTTGCGGGGGTGGACCAGGTGGCCGGCCTGCCTGTCCTTGCCGCGCGTGGACTCCACCGTCCAGCCGTCCGGGAGCGGTCCGTTCAACCAGGTGGCGACGGCGTCCTTCAGGAACTCGTGCCGCTCCGCGCCCTGGTGCCACGGGTCGCCGGCAGTGACGTAGATCCGTTCCACCGACGCCGGAGCCACCGCGTAGACGGCGGTGAGGATCTCCGCCACCGAGGCCCGGCCGAGGTCCAGGCGGACGGTGCCGCCCTGCCACACCAGGACGCCGGTCGCGGTGTCGAGGAACGCCATCCCCCGCGCCGCCTGCTTGAAGTTCGGTCGCTTCGACGCGAGGTTGGGCTCGGCGCGGAACCAGGCGTCGCCCTCGGCGCCCGCGGGAATCGAGGGCAGAACGCGCTCAGCCTCTCCAACCGTCGCGGCAGCGGGCGCCTGAGCGGCTGCGGTCTGCTGGGGTTCTGCGAGCACCTCCAGGTCGGAGGTGCCGTCGGCGGGCGCGGCGCCGAGGCGAGCGACGGTTCCGGACGGCTCGACGGTCTGCGGCTCATCCGGCTTCGGCGCCGCCGTCATTTCCTTGATCGGCTCTGCGGGCGTCTGAGCGGCCAGCTGATCACCGGTTACGGTTTCGGTCGCGGGAGGCTCTGCGGGCCCCTCAGGGGCGCTCTGAGGGGCCAGGGAGGGCACCAGGGCCACGATGTCGATCACACCGAGGCCGGCGGCCGTCGCGATCCGGTCCGAGGTGGCCTTCGCATACCCGCCGAGCTCGCGGATCTTCTCGGCCCGTCGTTCGCGGAGCTTGCCGACCTTGGCCTGGAGCTGGGCCAGCTCGCGCTCCAGAGGCTTGAGTTCGTCGCGTACGGCCCGCAAGTCGGCGAGGCCGGTGGAGAATTCCTTGCTGTTCATGTGGTGGTCCCCCTCAGGTGCTGGCCATGTCGACGAAGCGCGAATAGTGGCCGTGGAACGCGGTCGTGATGGTGGCGGTCGGGCCGTTGCGGTGTTTGGCAACGATGAGATCGGCTTCGCCCGCGCGCGGCGATTCCTTCTCGTAGGCGTCCTCGCGGTGCAGGAGAATCACCATGTCCGCGTCCTGCTCGATCGCACCGGACTCCCGCAGGTCGGAGACAACCGGCTTCTTGTCCGTCCGGTGCTCGGATCCGCGGTTGAGCTGGGACAGGGCCACCACGGGGATCTGCAGCTCCTTGGCAAGCATCTTCAGGGCCCTGGAGATGTCGGAGACCTCCTGCTGCCGGCTTTCCGGACGGCGCCCGGCGCCGGACTGCATCAGCTGCAGGTAGTCGATGACCATGAGCTTGAGCCCCTGGCGCTCGCGGAGTTTTCGGGCCTTGGCCGTGATGGTGACCAGATTCAGGTTGGCGGAGTCGTCGATCCACAGCGGAGCATCCATCAGCTCCGCCGTTGTTCGGTCGACCTTGGCGCGCAGCTCGTCCGGAAGGATCGCGTGCGTGATGTGGTGCAGCGGCACCCGGGCCTGGGCCGAGATCACTCGGCGGGTGATCTCGCGCCGGCCCATTTCCAGGGAGAAGAACACGGAGGGCTCTCGGTCCCTCAGGGAGCAGGCCCGCACGAAGTCCTGGGCGAGGGTCGACTTGCCCATTGCAGGACGGCCGGCAACGACGATGAGCTGCCCGGGCTGAAGACCACCGGTCAGCGAGTCGAGGTCGGTGAAACCTGTGCTGATCCCGCTGAGCTTGCCGGCGTTGGCCGCCCGCTCCTCGTAGTCATCGTGGAAGTCCTCCAGCGCCGGCCCGAGCAGGCCCAGGCCGTCGTCCTCGTCCTCGTCGACTGCCGAGAGCAGGGCCCGCTGCTGCGCGGCGACGAGCTCGCTGGCCGTGCCTTCGCCGCGCAGTGCGGTGTTCAGGGTGGTGCGGGTGGCGATGATGACCTGCCGCACCGACCACGTCTCGCGGACGATCTCCGCGTAGAACCTGACGGAGCCGACTCCGAACATGAAACCGGTCAGGGTGAAGAGATAGGCGCTGCCGCCGACCCGGGCGCTCTCGCCCCGCTGCGTGAGCAGGGCAGAGAGCGTGATGGGGTCGGCGGCCTCTCCGCGCAGGTACATCCCGACAGTGGCCTCGAAGATCGTCGCGTGGGCCGGCTTGTAGAAGTGCTCCGGCTTCAGGACTTCGACGGCCTCGGCAATGGCTTCCTTGGACATCAGCATCGCGCCGAGGACCGCCATCTCGGCATTGAGGTCGTGCGGCGGGGCGGCACCATCGAGGCCGCCCCGCTGCTCGGGAAGTTCGAGTTCCTTCACTGGGCTACTCCGGCAAGGGCGATCGGGCTGCACGTCCAGCAGTCCACGTATTCGTACTGGTCGTTGAAGCGCTTGCGGTCGTGCTGGCCGCAGTCACCGCACCACTCGACAGCAGCGGCCCTCAGGTCGGTCGGCGCGGTGGAGCGATCGGCGTGCTTGTGCAGGTCGGTCCATCCGCGAGGGGCCATCTCCTGGACCCGGTCGCACAGCCACCAGGAGGGGAAGCCATCGGCCAGCAGGTCGACGGCAGCGGAGCGGATCGTACCGAGGGCCTTGCTGGTGATGGGCCTGCGGAGCGCCTTCCGGTAGGCGGCGACTACCTGCTCCGCTTCCTGGTCTGCCGTCCGCTGGGCGGGAACCACCCCGTGGTTTTCCGGCGCAGCCGAGGTCTCTCTCTCCGTCACGACAGCACCACCCTCACCGGGTGCCGCATCAAGCGCGCCCCCCTCTTGAGAGAGAGATTCTTTAAGAGAAGAAGGAACCGCCGCACTGGTGCGGCCACCCTGGCCGCGTCCATGCGGCCCCCCTGGCCGCACTGGTGCGGCCACCCCCTCGCCAGGGGTAGCCGCACCAGTGCGGCCACCCCTCTTGGGGCTGCTGGCCTGCTGCTTCGCCTTTCGGGCAGCCCTGGCCTCCCGCTCGGCCTGCCGCTTCTCGGCTCGGGCAGCGGCGCGCTCGTCCCACCGCTCGTGGTCGAGCAGCCGGTACAGGCTGGGGATGTTCACGCGAGGGTTGTTGGGGTCCGGGCGACGCTCGACCTCCAGCAGCCCCTGGTCCTCCAGCCGCTTCGTGGACCGGTCGACGGTGTCGACCGACCTCCCGATGCAGCGGGCGAGCACCTTGCGGGTGGGGATGTCGTCGGCGTCCGGGGCATCGTCGGTCTCACGGGTGCCCTGGTCGGCGAAAGAGGCGATGGCCGCATAGAGCGCCTTGTCGACAGGCTCGACACTGCCATCGCGGGCGAGCAGGGCATCGAACTTGATCCAGTCGATGGCGGCCGCGCTGACGACCCGGGGGATCAGATCGTGGCGCATACCGCTCCTCCCGGGACGAGGGCGGTGGGACGGATCGCTGCGGACCCGGGGTGCACAGGTACGTGCACGGCACACCTCCTAGTGGATGTTGTGCCGTGAACTCTCCACATGCGGGCTTGCCCGAAGGCTTGCCCACTGCTCGGAAGGCCCAGGTGACAGGCTTGCCCATTCCCGCGCGGCGTGGGCAAGACGGCACCGGGCAAGCCAGTGTGCGCCGCCGAGTGCGCGGGCGGGCCGGGAGGTCGGTGGGATGGGAGGGGTACAGCCGCCGCGGCGGCCTTTCTCAGGTGTGACACATACGGTCCCTTGATCAAGGGAGCCGTGGATCAGCCGGTCAACCGTGTGACTCAGGCCACTGGGCAAGCCTGTCTGGGCTTGCCCGGGAGTCGTTGTCTATGCTGTTGGGTAGGTGACCGGCGGGCCTGATGGTCCAGGCACCCAGCGCGGTCACCGCGCTGAACCACGACTCCGGATTGCTTGCCGGCAGGGGAGTCGCTTGACGGCCGTCCTGTGCAACCAGGGCGGCCGTCCTCTTTGTCTACGGTGAACTGCTCAACTTGACCTCTCCTCGGGGTCTAGGCCGATGCGGGTTCCGCACCGGTGTGGGCACTTCCATCGCGCTCGATGTCGTAGCCGATCTCGAAGAGTTCGGCCGACATCCGGGTGTCGTTGATCTCTACCACCTGGCCCGTCGTGGACCGGGTAACGCGGACGATGCGCAGCAGTGGAACGCCGACGTCGGCCGGGAGGCCCAGCGACTCGGCCTCTTCCGGGGACGGCATCCGGGCGGACACCGCCTCTTTCCAGGCGAGCGGCGCGTGCCCCATCTCTTCGAGCCGGTCGTAGATGCCGCCCGGGCCCGTGTCGCTCTCGGCGAGCTGGGTACCGCGGACGAGGTCGGCCGGCAGGTAGCTGGTCGCCAGCTGCATCGCGGCCCGGGTGTCCGGGTCGCCCATGATCCGGTCCCGGATGAGGACCTCCGAGCCGACGCTGAGCCCCATGGTGGCGGCAAGGTCCACGGGGACCACGCCCCACCTCACGGTGGGCGTTTCCAGTGCCACCCAGGACTGGGCGGCGGGATCGAAGTAGTACCCGATCTCGTCCCTGTAGACCTGCCGCGACCTCGTGATTCGGCGCTTCTCCGGACGCTCACGCACGATCGTCCCTCTCCGCCGGACAGCGACGACCAGGCCTTCCTGCTCCAGCAGCTGAATAGCGCTGCGGACGGTCTGATAGCCAGCCCCGTACTGCTCTTGAAGCTCGGTCAGCATGGGCAGCTTGTCTCCCGGCTGATACCGCCCATCGGAGATCTGCTGCCGGAGCGCAGCAGCGATCTCGCGGTACGAAACGGGCATTCAGGCCGCCTTTCTAAGCATCCAACGCCATCACTATATAGCTATCTCTAATGGCGCGTCAGTCTTGACGTGCGGCATGTCGGGGTGGTCTCATCATTACCGATAGCTCTAACCGGGGGTGCCGGAAGGGCTACCTATGGTTTGGCTACCCGTGCATTCAACGACGGCACCGCCATGCCAAAAACGGCCCTCCGGGTGGTCTTGGCAGAGACCCGGAGAGCCGCGCACAGGCCGTCCACGTCTGAGGAGAACGACCCGTGAACACCATCTTCGCAGCCAGCAGCCGCACGACCCACCCGCAGGGTCTGGAACAGGTCGAGATCCTGCGCCAGCTGCAGCTGACGACCGGCGTGAGGCCGGTCGACTGGCTGGCCCCGCTGGACGAGTCGGCCGAACAGCAGGCGGAGCGCCTGGAGTTCCAGGCCGACGTGATCCTGGGCATCGCCGAGCACGACCCGACGACCGCCGCCCGCGTCGCCGAACTGATCCGCCGGCTGACGGGCGAGCCCGAGGCGAAGCAGACCGACCGCGTCTTCGGCCTGGTCCCCGCGGACTCCCGCCCGAACCGCCCCGGCTCCATCCCCTTCCCGGTCACCGTCGCGCTCGTGTCCTCCGTCCGGAAGGGCAAGTCGGTGCCGGCGGCCGTCTTCACCGCGCGGGAGGTGAAGGTCGCATGAGCACCAGCACCCCGCGCGGCCTGCCCTTGAAGGTCCAGGCCCTGGTGACGACGTGGTCCATCACCGCCTTCATCCTCTTCGGCGCCGGCTGGCTCCTGGGCCTGGAGGCGACCTGGTGGCAGCGCGTACTGCTCGCGCTCCCGGTCGCTGGCCTCGCCTACCTCGACAGCCGAGGCCACACGCCCATCGTCGAGATCCGCGCCCGACTGACCCGGCTCCTCGCCGAACTCGGCGCGATTCAGCTCCCCCTGGCCGTGGCCGGCGGCGCCTGGCTCCTCGGCCTCACCCCCGGTGTCGCCGAACGCATCGGCGTCTGCCTGGTCATCGCCCTCGTCGCCGCCCTGTACCGCTACGCCCCGCACGCGGCCACCCCGACCGCCGGAGGTACCCCGTGAGCCTCACCGACTTCCGTACCGCCCGCCGCGAGGACAACGCCGCCGAGGCCGAGCAGAACCGCCTGGCCGAAGAACTGCGTGCCCGTCTCGACCGCGAGGAGCGGCAGCAGGCCTTCGAGCAGGAGCGGGCGCGCGCCGCCGATGAGCAGGAGGCCAAGGACCGCGAGGCCGAGCGCGTCCGCAAGGCCAAGGAGGCCGAGGCCGCCGCCAGGCTCGCGAAGGAGAAGGCCGACCAGGCCGCGAAGGCGGCGGCCGAGAAGGAGAAGCGGCGGGAGAAGGCCCGGCGCCGCAAGGAGGCCCGCGAGCGTTTCGCCGCTCGGCTCAACGCCGCCCCGGCGTGGCTGGCCGAACACCTCGACCTGGCCGCCGCGCTGGCCGTCATGGCCTGCAGCATCGTCCCGGCTCTCATCTCCCAGGCTGCCTCGCTGACCGGCACGGGCATCCTCACCGAGATGGGCTGGGTGGGCTTCCTTCTGGTCGCCCTGCTGCCGGTGATGCTGGAGTGCTCCGCCTGGGCGGCCACGGCCGGCGAGGCCAAGGCCATGCAGCAGGGCCGCTCGCCCTGGCCGTACCGGATCGCGATCTACACCTTCGCGGGCCTGGCGGCCTGGATCAACTGGCTGCACGGCCAGCAGGTCGGCGGCGACAAGTACGGGACCATCCTGGGCGCCGTCCTGGCGGCGTCCTCGATCATCCCTATCGCCGTCTGGCAGCTGGTCCAGCTCGGCCGGCACCAGGAAGCCCGGGCGCGGCTGAAGGCCGAGCGGGCCCGGCGCAAGGACGTGAAGGCCACCCGCAAGCAGCGCGAGGATCTGCTGCCGAAGGTGTGGGCGACGGCGAAGACGCTGCGCGCGATTGCCGGGCACGAACTGCTCTCCGAGGACGAGGCCTGGCACGCTGCGTACGGAGTGCACGAAGGCACCGGCGCCGAACTGCCCGAGGAGCTGCTGCGGCATCTGTCGGCCGACATGCTCGGGCTGCGGGTGGATGCGGAAGGCCGTCTGGCGGAGGTCCTGGAGGAGCTCGCGGACGCGCGCCGCATGCGCCTGACCGCTTCCGCGAAGGTGTCCGCAGTGGCGGCCGAGAGCGTCCCTGAGGAGTCCGTGAAGCCGGTCGCGGAAGAGCCTGCAACCCTCCCCACACGGGTCTTTGCGGGCACCCGTGACGGACTCGTGGAGGGCCCGGCGAACGCTTTCCGGTGGAATGGATCTTCGCAGGTCAACACGTCCGTCCCCTCGTCCGCGTGCACACCCGAAAAGACGTCCGCACGTAAGCGCGAGGCCGCGGCCGCAGGCTCGAAGCGGCGGTCCGTGACGGCTCCTGTGCGAAGGCTCTCGCGGGGCGCCCGGAGGGCTGCCGCGGAAACCGCCAGGAACTACGACGCGACCGAGAACGCCGCGATCGAGGAGTGGATCCGCAGCGAGATCCGCGACGGCCGGATCCCCACCGCCAAGGGGGTCACCGCGGAGACGAAGCAGCGCCGCGAGGAAGCCCACGGAGACAAGGCCATCGAGCCGAGCAAGTCCTGGGTCTACGACCGCCTCGCCAAGGCCAAGTCGACCCGCAGCAACCCGGCTGGCCCCGGGAGCCGGTGATGCCGCGCACCAGCCCCCGCTACGACGACCCGAAGGGCGAGGAGTTCGGCATACCGACCTGGCCCTGGAAGCTCGGCCCCGACCCCGAGGTCATGGCCACCTACCGACAGCTGCGGGCCCGCGGGCTGCGCCCGGGCGGCCAGCCCGTGGCCGGCCAGCTCGGGTGGACCCGCCAGGGCAGCCCGATGTTCGCCGCCCTCTACCTGGTCGAGCTGGCCAAGCCGAAGCGGCCGATGACGGAGGCGCGATGGGCCGCGATCCGCAAGGCGGTGGCGGCCCGCCGGGTCTGCCCCGAGTGCAACAGCGAGAAGGACTACGAGATCCCCAAGCGCTACGGGGTCTGCAACGACTGCCCCGGCGGCGCGAACGCCGCCTGACCCGAACACCTTCCCCCAGAGCGCAGGGCGGGGCCCGCCGGTCTCAACCGACCAAAGCGATGCCCGGCTTCCCCGCCCCGCGCTCACCCCCGACAGGAGGCGTGACCAGCATGACCGAGATCGACACCAACCCGAAAGTCGACGACCCCCAGCTGTGGGCCAAGATCGGCCAGGCCATGGACCGCAAGGTGCTCTGGGAGGCCGCCGAGCTGATCGTCTCCACCCAGTTCGGCTCCCGGTCCATGCTCCAGCGCAAGCTGCGCATCGGATGGGAACTGACGGGCCGGATGATGGACGCGCTGGAGGCCCTCGGCGTCGTCGGCCCCGACCAGGGATCCCAGGCCCGCGAGGTGAAGATCAAGCTCGTCGAGGACCTGGAGCCGGTCTTCGAGACCCTCTACGGCGACGCCGGCACCGACTTCACCGCGCTGCTGCACACGGACCGCGAGGCGCCGGCCGCCATCCCGGCCCAGCCGACGGACTACCCGAACGACGAAGACGAGGACGCGGACGACGAGGACGCGGACGACGAGCCGGCGCCGGAGCACAACCGGCCGGTCGAGGGCACCGTCTACACCCCCGAGGAGTGGAAGCTGCGCGAGGACCCGGAGGGCGACCGCCCCTGGATCAACCCGCAGCTGCGCACCAAGGACGGCCGCAAGGCCCGCTACGCCTACCTGCGCCGGCAGGCCCGCCGCCGGGCGCGAAAGGCCGCCGCCCGCCAGCTCACCGTGCACGGGATCGTCCCGCGGGCCCTGCGCGGGGAGCGGCGGGTGTGCTCGTGGGTCATCGGCATGGAGGGCTACAAGGCCGCGGCCGACGAGCGCCTGGCACTCGCCGCCGTCGAAACGGCCAAGCGCAGCGCCCGCCGCGCGCAGCTCGCGCTCATGAAGCGCGAACAGAAGCAGGCCGCGGCGGCCAAGCTCCAGCTGGAGGCCGGCAAGCAGCTGGCCGTTGCGCAGAGCGCCCGGAAGACCGCGAAGCGGGCCGTCGCGTTCCGCGCCGGAGTCACCTACGGTCCGCTGGTCCTGGCCGACGCGGCCGCATACGGCTTCGCCGACATCTGGGGCTTCCTCGGAGCCCTGGTGCTCAACCTCGCCGGTGTCTCCCTGCTGGGCCGCGACGTCGAGGTCAGCGAGGAGGAGCTGGAGCGCCTGGAGCGGATCGAGGCCGGCGCCCCGCAACAGGTCAGCGTGGGCATGACCCCGCGCATGTTCGAGCAGATGATGCGCCAGGCCCTCACCGAGGACCTCAAGCTCACCCTCTCGGCACTGCGCGTCGACCCCCACGCGTGGGGGTTCGAGATCCACGTCTGGCTGGAACGGATGACCCCGGAGAAGATCTCCAACGGGCTGGACACGCTGGAGGCCTGCCTTCCCGGCGTCCGCACCGGCAGCGTGCTGCTCCAGCAGTCCGCGGAATCCCGGAACTACTGCGTCATCCGCGTACCGGGCCCCAACCCGTGGCAGGCCGTTCCCGAACTGCCCATCCGCGAACCGAAGTCCATTTCCACCGCCGACCTCCACAAGGAGCAGATCGGCGGCGACATGGCGGGCCGTCCCCTGGCCCTGCCGATGTGCCGGACGAACGTCAACGTCGTCGGCAAGAGCCGCTCGGGGAAGTCCACGATCCTGCGCGCCATCCTCGACGTGCTCACCGCGACCGAGGACCAGATCGTCATCGGCATCGACCTGGGCGGCGCCGGCAGCGGCTTCGGCGGACTCCGGCACGCCATGCACGTGGTCGCCACCACCCCGGCCGAGGCGAAGACCGCGCTCCAGTGGGTGCTCGACATCGGCAAGGGCCGGCCCGCCCTCTTCGACCGCCTCGGCATGGGCGAGAACTGGGTCACCTCCCGGGCGCGGCCCGGCATCAAGGTCATCGTGGACGAGTTCCCCGCACTGGTCCGCGAAAGCCGCAAGGGCTACTACGACGACGACCTCAAGCGGCAGGTCTCCTGGGACCTCGACGGCATGCTCGCCGAGATCTCGATCACCTGCGCCAAGAGCGACGCCACCGAGGTCATCGCAGGCCAAGGCGTCACGAAGGAGAAAATCAAGGACAACACCTGGGTCGTGGAGCTGCCCGTCCAGGTACTGGCGGCCTGCGACAAGGACGACGTCATCCAGGTCCTCGGCGACGGCATGCTCGCCCAGGGCTGGCGCGCCGACCGGCTGGTGCCCGCCATGGGCGACCAGATCAACGACGCCTCCGTGGTGTACGTGATGGCCGGCAGCGCGTACTGCGAGCCCATCCCGTACCGCGGCTGCTACGCCGACCCCGAGGAGCTGCTGCGCCGCGGCCGGGCCCGGGCCCAGGCCGGGCTGGTCGACATCGACCCCGAGTCCGCGAAGCTCAGCCGCATCTCGCTCAGGAGCCTGATGGAGACCAGCGCCCGGAACTACGCCGCCGGGGGCCAGGAGCAGGGCGTCCCCCAGCTGATCACCTCCATCCGCGAGGTCTTCCGGGCCGCCGGGGACCCGAGCGGCCTCCAGCTGGAGGAGATCGCGGCCGGCCTCGCCCAGGACGACGCCGACCGCTGGGACCTGGAGGCGTTCGACGGGGAGGACACCGCGGACCAGGAGGCCGCCCGCGCCGTCGCGCTGAAGGCGGCGATCAAGGCGGTGCTCGCCCCCGGCGGCAAGTCCTGGACGACCGACAGCTACCGGCGCCCGGGCGAGAAGAGCACGGTCAAGGGCTACTGCCTGCGCCACCTCAAGAAGATCACCGGCGAGGACGCCAGCGCCTCCTGAGCGCAGGAACACTCCAGGAACACGCAGGTCAGCGAGCCGGAACAGGCCGAGAACAGGGACGGAACACCGCACGAGACCGGTGGCGGTGTTCCCCTCCCAGCACCTGTTCCCACCGTGTTCCGGCCCCCTGACCTGCACGTTCCTCCCCGTTCCCGGCTGTTGCCCGCCCGAAAGATCCCCAGGAGTCCGTAATGATCGACCCGACCCGCACCCACGACCCGGACGCCGGCTACTACCGCATCACCGCCGAGCGCCGCTTCAACTACCTTCGGATCGACCCCGACCACACCATCCGCGTCGTGTGGCAGGCCCTGCCCGTCGCCTGCCCGATGTGCGGCGCCGACACCGGCCTGACCCTCGTCCTGGAGCGCGCCGCGCAGCCCGTGGTCCAGGTGCTCTGCCCGGCCCGGCACGAGTGGTCCGAGCACCTCATCGACCCCGGCCACTTCACCGCCTGGGCCGACATGCGCTGGACCACCCCGAACTGGGACATGTACTGGATCCTGGAGGCCGGGTTCGGCGAGGAGCCGCCCCCGCCCATCGACCTGGTCGAAGAGGTCCCCAAGGCCGCACGGATCGTCACCAAGATCCTCGTCCGGGAAGCGAAGAAGCGCGTCCGCCGCCAAGTCCGCCGCCGCGTGCGCAAGGTGAAGAAGAAGGCCCTCAACGTCGCCTACTCCCCGGTCGCGGCCCTCATCCGCACCGCATGGGCCATGCAGGCCGGCATCCCGCAGGAGACGCCAGCCTCGGCGGAGAAGAAGGGCAAGCAGGCCCCGGGGCCGAAGATCCCCTCCGTCGCCAAGTACCGCGCCGCGTACGGCATGCCCGCCCCCGTCAAGGGGCCGGCGTGCCTGGTCTGCGAGGACAAGGGGCGGATCGTCGCGCCGGGCCTGGACACCACGTGCACCGAGTGTGAGGGCCCGGCCGCGGCGGCCCTGGCCGCCGCCGAGCGCAAGGCCGCCCGGGCCCGCACCGGCGGCCGCACCCCCACGGGCTCGACGGCCCGGCCCCGCCGCGAGGAGGCGGCCACCGGCGCCGGAGCGCCCGCGACGGGCGGCGCCCGCCCCAGTGAGGACGCGTAGGTGGAGAGCCCCGCAAATCCATGAATGCATTCCCTTGAAATGCATTCGCACGAGATGCATACTTGAGTCATCGCAAGGCCCCCGGGCCAGAGAGAAAGTCCCGCTCCTCCATGCACGTACCCGGCCGGGACCACCCGGCCCGACACGACGGAGAGACCATGACCACCATCAGCGCCGGAGACATCGACAGGGTCACCAACGAGGCTCGCGCTTACCACCACCCGCACTTCACCGGCGCCTCGCCCAACAGCTTCAACCGGCTTGTCTTCAGCTTCCGGCCCTTCACCGGCGCCGAGGCAGAGCCCGAACGGCCGCTCTACACGTGGAAGGACGAGAGCCTCACGGAGGCGAGCCGCGCATTCATCGACGCCGAGTACGACGAGGCGATCCGCCTCTGGCGCATGGCCGCCTACACCGCCGTGCTCAAGCAGGTCACCACCGGTGCCGAGGACCTCTGGGGCGCCTACAGCCGGGCCCGCACGGCCATGGACGAGCGGTTCGCCTCCCTGGACAGCGCGCCCGACGCGCACTGGCGCGCGACCGTGTCCCAGTTGGTCGCCGCCCAGAACTGGGCGTTGGAGACCGCAACGGTCTGGGACCGCAAGGGCCTGGAGATCGCCACCGTGCACGAGAAGTTCGTCTACGCCGACCTCTACCCCGAGGGCGCGTACAAGGCCATCTCGGTGGACCCGCGCGGATGGGTCCTCGGCAGCACTTACGACTACGAGTCCTTCCGGGGTGGGCCGCTGGCCCGCGAGGTCCAGAAGCGGATCGACGCCCAGCGCGAGCACCTGCGGACCGTCGCCGCCCTCTCCGGTGACCGCGACCCGGCCTGACCAACCCGCACCTTCTCCTCCCGGGGCGGCCGCCAGGTCGCCAACTCAGCCGGCAGCCCCGGGATCTCCCAACCGCCCAGCACCACCAGCCCGAAGGAGCCCTTCGTGACCCACCTCCTGGTCCACCCCGTCGAGACGGCCCGCCCGAAGTCCCTGGAGAACCGCCCGGTCCGGGCCGCGCGCACCCGGCGCGCCGGCGTCAAGGCCCTGTCCGCCGTCATCCGCTATGACGGCATCGTGATCATCGCTGGCACCGGCTCCCTCGGACTCCGCGCGATCATCTACAACGACGGCCCGCTCGCGAACCTGACCGTCCCCGGAGCCGTTCTCACGTGGCTCACCCTCGTCGGCGCCCTCTACGTCATCGACGCCGCCGCCAAGGGGCTTATCGACTGGATCAACCCGGACCGCTGGGACGGTGACACCGCCTACGCCCTGGCCGAAGAGGTTGGCCTCATCCACGACGACCTCGACTCCGGCGCCGACCCGGAGGAGATCCAGCACAGCCTGCGCACCAGCGGACTGCTGGAGACGACCGGCGCCCTCACGCGCAGGCTCGCCGTGGCCTTCGCCGAGCAGGGGGAGGAGGACCAGGCCCAGCGCCTCTACGCGTCCGCCCTCCACCTGCGCAAGGCCGACAGGGTGCTCGGGCACGGTCAGGCCGGTGACCAGCCGGCCGACGACGCCCGCAAGGATCTGCAGTAGAGGCGCCCCGGGGACGGCGGCCAGGTCGCCAAACTCAGCCCGCCGTCCCCGGGTCTCCCAACCCGCTCCAACCGGAGCAGGGGGCCGGAACCATCGTCCCTCACCATCCGCGAGGAGCCCACATGCCCCCCCGACCCGACACCGAGCCCAGCACCGCAGAAGACATCAAGGCCGCCGTCCAGATCGCCCAGACCGCACGCGACAACGCCGTACTCGCCGCCGAGAAGGAGTTCTGGCAGCGGATGGGCGAGCTCAGCAAGAGCTACCACGGCGCCCAGCAGGACGTCGCCGACGCCATGGGCCGCAAGCGCGACTACGTCTACAAGAACGTTCGGAAGTACACCGCCTGATCCACCGCCTCCGGGGCCGGCCGCCAGGTCGCCAATACTCAGCCGGCCGCCCCCGGAGCTCCCGACCCACCATCCCGCAGCAGGCAGGAAGGCTTCGCCATGCCCGCATCCGCAGCACCCGCCGCCTTCAGCACCCAGGCTCCCGACGCGAGCACGCGCCTCCTGGCCGACGAGGTCGAAGCCTGGCTCAAGAAAATCACCCCGGCCCCCGCGCCCGCCCCGGCCCCCGAACAGCACACGCCCCCGGCCGGATTCGACATCCCCGCCCTGGTGGCCGCCGGCCTCGCCGAGGTCGAGCGCAGCGAACGGGCCACCGCCGCCGCCCAGGCCGCCGCCCGCCCCTCCCTGTTCGACAGGATCACCCGCCGCCACCAGCGCCCGGCGACCCGGGCCAGCGTGCACATCCGTCGCGCCGCCGCCGCGCTGGCCACCGGTGGCTGGTGCCGAGGGGAACTCCGCGACGCCACCGGGCGCCACTGCATCCTCGGCGCCCTGATGGCCGCCCCCGCCGACGCCGACACCGCCAGCCGCTCCCACATCTACATCCGCTCCGCGATGGCCGAACCGGCCGCGTATGCCCAGCCGACGGCCGCCTACCGCGCCCGTATGGAGGAGCAGTGGCGCCGGGAGGGCCGCGACCCGCAGGCCCTTGGCCGCCAGTTCGACATCGCCGTGCACAACAACGTCGCCGTCCCGACTGTCGGCGCCGTCCTCGACCTCCTCCAGCGGGCGGCCGAGCTCGCCGAGCGCGCGGGGGACTGACGGCGGGAGAGGCGGGACCCCTAGACGAAGTGATGAATTGTAGGTATAGTTATTTTGTCAGTAGGGGTTCGGCGCGATCCCCCTGCATCCCAGGATCCACCGCCCAACCCACCCGAACTCCAGCGGAAGGCACCCACATGCGCATCTCCACCGCACGCTTCGTCTTCGGAGGCGGCCGCTACAGCAGGTACGCCAAGGCCATCGCCCCCGACGCCGAGAAGCTCGTCCGCGAGAAGTTCGGCTCACTGCCGGCGGCCATCCACGTGGTCCTCAACGGCGACACCAGCCAGCTCGACCACCTGGTCAACACCGCGGAAGCCGAGCTCCTGCCCGGCATCACGCCCACGCACGTCAACGCCGTCAGCCGCGCCGACCGCCACTCCCGACGCGCCTACGGCCAGACCACCATCGACCGCAACGGCGTGCTGATCGTCCTGCAGATCGCCAACATGCGCAGCGAGGCCGACGTCGCCGAGACCCTCGTGCACGAGCTCATCCACGCCCACCAGCTCGGCGACCGCGCCGCCCGCGGCCTCCACCTCGACTACCTCAAGCACGTCTGGGGTCGGCAGCCCATGAAGCCCAACACCGTCAGCGCCTACGAGCTACTGATCGACCAGCGCGAGACCGAGGCATACGGCGCAGAGTCCCTCGCCTCCCAGCTCTGAACCCGACAGGAGAACCCTCATGCCGATCCGGCTTCCCTGGACCCACCGCGCGGACCGCCGCCGCTGGCGCGCCGCCACCACCTTCTCCGAACTCGCCGAGCTGACCGCCCGCTGGCTCGAAGGCGACATCCGCACCCACCCCGGGGTCAAGCCGAACTACGGCCCCGACGACGAGATGCAGCCGCTCATCCCGCTGATGGCCGCCGCGAACCGGGCGGGATTCCTCACCGACTCCTTCCAGCCCGGCCACGACGCCGCCGACTACAACGGCAACCTGTGGGAGCAGCGGGCCGCAGTCACCGGCTTCGTCGCCGACCCCGAGCTCCGCACCCGCCTCGCCGAATCCGCCGAGAAGGCCGGCCTCCTCCTGCTCGTCCAGTTCCCGGGCGACTACCAGCAGCGCGGCCTGGTCGTCACCCGCGTCAACGGCATGGACTACACCCGCTACGGCCGGACCTGGACCCGCTTCGAGCTCCGCGGCGCCTGGCCCAGCAGCCTCATCAACGAGACCGCCTTCGACACGGTCGCCCGCGCCACCCAGCTCACCATCGCCGCCCGCGCGTTCGAGCCCAGTACCGCCCTCTGGACCGTGCTGGACCAGGCCCTGCACCTGCCGACCACGACCGGCAGCTGACGGCCCCCCGCGGTGTCCGGCCCGGTCAAGGGCCGGTCCGGCACCGCCGAGGACCGGACAGCCCGGCCCGCCACGAGACGGAGAACCGATGACCTCCAACACCGTCACCCACACCGACACCGACACCGACTTCGACACCGTCCTCGCCGACATCCAGCGCCACGCCGCCGCCGGCACGCTGCCGCTCACCGCCCAGATCCTCCAGCTGCTCGGCACCGCCGCGGAGATCGAGGCCCGTCTCACCGCCGCCGAGGCCGTATTCCCCGGCATCACCCGCCTCACCGACGAGAAGCCGGCCGCCCTCGCCGTCTACCGCGTCTCACGCCGCAACATCCCGTACGCCACCTTCACCACCCGGGAGGCGGCGCGTGCCATGGGCGAGGCCTGGCTGAAGCGCTGCCCCCTCCCGGAGGGAGCCACCACCGGGTGGGTGCCGGACAACAGCGACGACTACGTCGACGAGGACCTCGTGCTGTTCGGCCCCGGCCCGGACGACGAGTCCGTCACCAGCATCAGCATCACGGTGCTGCCCGTCCTCGTCGACTACGACCCGGACGCGGAGGGGTGACGATGCCCCAGTTCATGTGGGAGGTCGACGTCCCTATAGAGCGCGTCGGTACTCGTGAGCGGGGCGTGCACGTCTTCACCGGCCTCGCCGAGAGCGGCCGAGAGGCCCGCCGGGCCGCGCAGCGCGCCTGGGAGACAGCCCTCCTCCACACCCTGGCCGGCCGTGACGTCCCCGCCGCCGCCCACCGCACCGACTGGTCCGCCCGCGGACTGCGCCCCGGCTGGGACCTGCGCTGGGACCAGGCCACGCACAAAGACATCGACCGATAGCTCCGCCCCGGGACGGCCGTCAAGGCCTGAGAAACCGCCGACCGTCCCGGGCCCCTCACCCGCCAAGACGAGAGAGAGACCACCATCATGCACGCCACCCGCCGCAAGCAGCACCGCACCTCCACCACCCGCCGGCTGAGCACCGCCGGCCGGTTCCTGAAGTCCCTGGCCAAGGCCAACCCCCTGCTCGCCGACCGCGCGTTCGTGTGCAGCCGCTGCGCCGTCGCCTGGCAGGGCGACGAGGCCGACTGCTGGAGCTGCGGCCTCCCCGCCACCTTCGGCTCCCACCACCACGGCTCTGCGCTCCACCACCTCCTCACCCCCACCAAGATCTCCCGCACCCTCGTCCCGACGGGAGCGGCATCGTGACCGGCCTCGCCTCCCTGACCTGGCTGATCGGCACCCAGGCCCTCAGCGACCACATCACCGCCCGCGTCAACGAACTCGTCGAGGCCGGCACCGAGTACGCGACGGCCTGCGCCAAGGTCACCGACGCCGCCGACGCCAGCGAGGCCTGGGCCATCGCCGCCACCCGCCAGACCTGGGTCCGCCGGCACGACGTCGACCCCGACGAGATGCCGGTCCGCAGCCTGTACGTCCTGGAGCGCAACGCCACCCACGTCGTCGTCGCGTACATCGACCTCGACCAGGCCGCCGACGACGCCGACGGCGGAGACCACTCCAACCTCCCGCCGGAGAAGGCGGACCAGAACGACCACTCCCAGGGCGTCGAGTACCCCTTCGAACTCCTGGAGATGTCCTTCGAGCTCGCGGCCTGGGAGCCCTTCGAGCACCTGCTGCCCACCGCCGCCGTCCCGGCCGCCGGGTCCACGGGGGTGGGGGAGTGACCACCACCGAACTCGCCCCCTGGCCGCAGCTGACCGGCGACGAACCGTGCCGGGCGCCCGGGGCCGACCCCGAGGACTGGACCGGGACCCCGAAGCAGCGCGTGAACGGCAAGGAGGCCTGCCTCAGCAAGTGCCCCGAGGCCGTCCGCGAGCAGTGCCTGGCCTGGGCCCTGGACCACCCGACCCGCGCCGGATCCGCGATCTGGGCCGGCACCACCCTCAGCGACCGCCGCCGCCTGCGCGCCGAGCGCCGCGACGCCTGACCGCCACCACCCGCTCACCCGTCGTCCGGTACGGCTTCCTCCCGTACCGGACGGACGGCCCCCGACCTCACCCGCACATCCGGGCGGACCCCGGCCCCGGCCGGACAACCGCCCGTACGCTCGGAAGGGAGCAACGATGAAGCTCCGTACGGACCTCGCCCCGCTCGCGGCCGCCGTCACCGACGCCGCCCGGGCCCTGCCCGCCCGGCCCCCCGTCCCCGTCCTCGCCGCCATCCGGCTGGAGGCCACCGCCGGCACTCTGGCCGTCGCCGCCTTCGACTACGAGACCAGCGCCCAGGCCACCGTGGACGCCGAGGTCACCACCCCCGGCACCGTCCTGGTCTCCGGCCGCCTCCTCGCCGACATCACCCGCACGGTCAAGGGCATCCATCCGGTCGACCTCGAACTCGAAGGCGCCCGCCTGGTTCTCACCTCCGGCCGCACCCGCTACACCCTGCACACCCTCCCGCTGGAGGAGTACCCCACCCTGCCCCGGCCCGCGGCCGCCAGCGGCACCGTGGCCGGGCCCGCGCTCGCCGAGGCCATCCACCAGGTCGCCACCGCCGCCGGCCGCGACGACGCCCTCCCGATCCTGACCGGCATCCAGGCCGAGATCACCGACGACACGATCACCTTCGCCGCCACCGACCGCTACCGCTTTGCGCTCCGCCCCATCCCCTGGACCCCCGCCGCGGCCACCGGCGCCACCACCCAGACCACCATCCCGGCCAAGTCCCTCGCCGAAGCCGCCAAGATCCTCGCCACCGACGACCAGGTCCACCTCACCCTCCCCGCCTCCCACGGCGTCCTCGGCCTGGCCGGCCGCACGCGCACCCTCACCCTGCGCGCCATGGACGGCCAGCTCCCCGACCACAAGGGCCTGTGGCCCAGCGACTTCACCGCCACCGCCGACCTGGACGCAGCCGAGCTCGCCGACGCCGTCAAGCGCATGGCCCTCGTCGCCGAACGCGGTCACCCCGTCAAGCTCCACCTCACCGACGGCGCCCTGGCCCTGAGCGCCGGCACCGCCGACGACGCGTCCGCCCGCGACCAGGTCACCGCCACCACCGACCTGCTCACCGGCGCCCCCGTCACCATCGCCTTCAACCCCGGCTACCTCCTCGACGGCATCACGGCGCTGAAGACGGACCGGATCCGCCTCCAGATCGTCAACCCGGTCAAGCCGGCGCTCCTGGTCCCCACCGACGAGGACCCCACCGCGCTGCGCTACCTGATCATGCCGATCCGCCAGTCCGGCTGACCTGCCCCCGGGGCGGCCACCATCCCGGCCGGCCGCCCCGGCCCGCGGCGCCGACCGCCACCCCCCGGCGGTCAGACACCCCCAGCACACCAACCACGCAAGGAGAAGCAGATGTTCAACGCCGGTGCCGAGGTGGAAATCCTTTCCTGTGAGGACGACCCCCGGGCCAAGGGCAAGAAGGGGCGGATCGTCGACGAGGTCCCGCCCGGCCCGCTCACCGCAGGGCGGTGGACGGGGAACCGGATCGGCCTCTTCATCGGCCCCGTCCTGTGCCACCCGCACGAGCTGCGCGCGACGGGCCGATGACGATGGTGGACGCCGCCCGGCAGTGGATCCACTCGCTGCAGCCGTCCCTGCTCTGGGGCGGAGGCGTCGTCGCCTTCATCTGCCTGACCTGGGAAACGCCCCGGTTCTTCGTCACGCTCGCCTTCATCCTCAGCCCCCGACCCAGCCGACCGGCTCCGGATTCCAGCCCCGGACTCGTGCGCTGGCGGGTGATCCAGCGAGACCACGACCGCATCAAGGACGAGTACGGCCGGCTCCGTATCGACCCCTTCCGCAGCGACGAGCTCGCCGTCCTCGACGACCTGACGGTCCCCGAGGCCGTCGCCCTCGTCCAGGCGCTCGCCGCCGCCAGCGACGCCGCCGAGACCACCGACCCCCCGACGTACGAGCAGGCCGTGCTGCACCTGGCCAAGGCCTGGCGACAGGCCAAGGCCCGAGCCGCGCAGACCGAGCCCCAGCCACTTCCGGACCGAGCCCATGAACCCCGGGCGCGCACCACGGCGTCCGGCATCCAGCCCACCCCGCGCCGACCGCGCCCGCCCATCCCGAAGGAACAGACATGCCGATGAACCCCGAGCACCACCACCGCGACCTCCAGGCCGTCGGCCTCATCGCGGCCGCCGCCCCCGCCGCCTCCGAGCAGCTGCTCAACCCGTCCGACACCTCCACCGACCGGCCCACGGTCGTCACCCTCTGCGGATCCACCAGGTTCTGGAGCGAGCTCGCCGAGGCAAACTTCCGCGAGACGGCCGCCGGCCGCGTGGTCCTCGCGCCCGGCATCGACATGAAGAAGGCTCACCCGATGTGGGCGGAACCCGCGGCCGCCGAGGAGCTCAAGCTCGCACTGGACGCGCTGCACCGCTGGAAGATCCGTGCCTGCGACGAGGTCCTGGTCGTCAACCCCGGCTGCTACGTCGGCGACTCCACCCGCGCCGAGATCGCCTACGCCCACCAGCTCGGCCGCCCCGTCCGCTACACCGAGCCGGTCGGCCACGCCGTCATCCTCGACCGCCCCGGCCTGGACCCGGTACGGATCGGCCCGTACGAACACGAGAGCCGCGCCGAGGAGATCGCCGCCGGCCTGCGCAGGCAGCTGCCCTCCACCGCGCACGTGGAGGGCACCGTCATCGCCACGGGCGAGTTCCGCCCCGACCTCGACCACCTCGACCCGCGGGTGCCCACCGACCCGTACGCCCTGGCCGAGGCCATGGACAGCGACCACGGCGGCGGCGACGGCACCGGCCGCAACTTCCCCGACCTCTATGCCCGCCTGTGCGCCCAGGAGCCGCCCGAGTACGCGAGCGATCTGTGGGGGAGGGCATGCTCCGCGTACGACTACCTGCACGCGGACCACGCCGACGAGTAGCCCACCCCTTCCCGATGGCAATTTTAAGTTGGCCAAGTCTGTATTGACATGCCAACTCGGACTTGGCATTCTTGAGGTGTGGGCAGGGGCCCGCACCGACGACCCGGAGGCGACGAATCATGGAACAGACCCAGCAGTTATCGCAGGCCGCCCCCACTGAGGCGCGCCTGGCCCAGGCCCGCACCGAGGTGATCGCCGAGATGGGCAGGACCGACGCCAAGGCGTCCGCGCTCCTGACCGTCCTCAGCCTCCCCCTCGCCGTCCTGATTGCCACCGTCCCCGGTCACGACCTCCCCGCCGCCGCCACCGTCGCCGCCGGGATCGGCGCGGCCTCCCTGGCCGCCGCGATGCTCCTGGTCCTGCTGATCGTCCGCCCCCGCCTCGGTGGCGATGTCAGCGGCTCCTACCTCCACTGGGCGACCTGCACGCCCGAGCAGGCCGCTGCCGACATCGCCTCCGACCGCAGCGCCGAGCGGATCGTGGCCCTCTCCCGGATCGCCGCCCGGAAGTTCCGCGCGCTCCGGCTCGCCATCGACATCACCGCCAGTGCCGTCGCCCTGCTGGTCCTCGCCGGGATCATCACCCTCGCCGCCTGACCGACCGGTAGGAGACCCTCATGCTCGCCGAACTGATCCGCCAGGCCCTCACCCGCCTGACCACCCCGATGAAGACCGCGACGTTCAAGTGCCACAAGTGCGGGCTCTCGATGAAGATCACCGACTACCCCGACCGCATCGGACCCATCCTCGACGTCGCCCTCACGCACGCCTGCAAGCCCAAGTCCAAGGCGCTCTGACCCCCGGGACGGGCGGCATCACCGGCTACCAACCAAGCCGCCCGCCCCGGGCCAGCCCAACCCGCTCTCAACCGGAGCAGGGGGCAGATACATCGTCCCTCAACCGTCACGGAGCTGATCACCATGACCCCTACCAGACCCGACACCCCCGAGGCCACCGCCGCCAAAGCCCGCCTCGACGAGGCCGCCGAGGTACGGAACAAGGCCATCGAAGCCGCCCACCGCGCCTACTGGGCCGCGGTCAAGGCCGAGATGGACGCCAAGACCCTCACGCAGAAGGCGGTGGCCGACCACCTCGACTTCAGCCGCGAGCACGTCCGTAACCAGGTCAACCGCTACACCGCCGACCAGTAGGCCGGCGCCGCAGATCCCAGGGGCGGCCGCAGCATCGGCCAAGAGGTACGGCCGCCCCCAGGGCTCCCCGTCCAGAGCAGAACCGAGGAGAACACTCATCATGAACCACCGCGCCGCCACCTTCGCCGCCGCCTACGCCTTACTGCGCGCCGCGGCCGATCACGCGGACCACTGGGGCCAGTCCGACTTCGATTCCCTGGTCAAGGGCGCTACCGACGCCGCCCCGGTGAAGTACGAGCACGGGGACGGCACGGTCACCACCGTCGGTACCGACGGCGGCCGCCGGGCCTGCCTCCACCACGTGCTCCAGTACACCGCGACCCAGGGCCTGGTCCTGTTCGCCGGCACCCGCGCCCTCGGCATCCGCCTGCACCCGGCCGCACTTGCCGCCGCCCTCACGGTCTCGGGAGCCACCCACTTCGCCGCCGACCGCAGGGTGCCCCAGGGCCTCCTCCAGCGGCTCGCCGAGGCCACCGGCAAGAAGAACTTCTTCAACCTGGCCGACTTCGGCATGAACGGCCGGTACTGCCTGGACCAGAGCTGGCACCACTCCTGGGAGACCCTGGCCGCCCTGCTTGCCACGGTGAAGGCGACCCACCGGTGAGCGCCGACATCGCGACGGCCGCCGCCGCCATCCGTCTCGGCCTGCACGCGCTGCGCGAGAACGCGCTCGGCGACACCGCCGACCACGAGTACCAGGCCGCCGTCCTCCAGGCTCTCTACGACGACCGCAACCAGTCCGGCAGCGTGCTCGGGATGCTCTCCGACCTGCTGACCGACATCGGCGTCCGGATCGAAGAGCAGGGCGGCGAGGACATCACCGAGGTCATCGACGAGGCCGCCGCGTACGTCCAGGACTCCGCCGGCCAGCGCCTGGAGCGGGCCCGCGCGGCTCTCACGGCACTGGAGGCGTCGTGAGCGTCACCGGTCACGAGGGCAGCCCGCCCGCCGCGTGCGACGGCTGGTCCGACCGACCTCACCTGGCCGGCCTGCGGCACGGCCACTTCCACCAGGCACCCGAACTCGCCGCCCGCATCGAGGCCGCCCCGGCTGAGGATGACATCCGCTTCCGCGGCGAGCACCTGACCGTCCACACCGTCGACGGCATCGCGTACGCGGTGCTGTGGGAGGAGTGGTTCAGTCCGACCGCCTCCACCTGGGTTCAGCACCCCTCCCCGGCTGCCGCCCGCTGCTGGACCCACCAGCTCGCGGCGAACTGGCTGCGCGACAGTGCGGGATGCTCCCACGGCGGCGGCACCCTGCAGAGCTGGGACGGCGGGGCATGGGCCGCCGAGCGCGACCTCATCACTGGTCGCTGGCACCTCGCCATCGGCCTCCAGCCCGGCGTCACCTACGCCAGCACCGAGACCGAAGACCGGTCCGCCGGCTGGGCGTTCCTCACCGAGACCCTGACCGCCGCCGGGTTCCCTGCGGACACCTGGCCCGCCGCGATGCGGCAGGTCCGCCGCCACGACCTGCCCGACCCCGACCCGGCGCCGCCGGCCGCCGCACCCGTACCTCCGCCCGGGCCGAACACCTGGCGCACCCTGCTGCGCCGGCTCTTGGCCCGGATCCTGGCCGGGCTCGCCCGCACCCGGTAGTTCCCGCACCGCCGAGCGCCCGCCGGTCGCCGCGGGCGGCCGCCCGGCCCGGAGGCAGGCCAGCCTCCCGGCCCGGGCGGTTGCCGACGGCCTGGTTCGGCCGGAGCTCGCTCACCTCATCGAAAGGCGAACATGACCGAGACCGAGAACATCTACACCGCCGACGTGGTCGCCCTGACCCCCGGCGGCGACGTCCTGCTGATCGAGCGCGGCTGGCCGCCCTTCCAAGGGGCCTGGGCGCTGCCTGGCGGCCATGTCGACGCCGGAGAAGCGCCGTTCGTGGCTGCCGCCCGCGAGCTGGCCGAGGAGACCGGTGTCCACGTGCCCGTCGGCAACCTCCACCAGATCGGCGTCTGGGACCAGGTCGGCCGCGACCCGCGCGGCGCCTACGTCACCTTCGCGTACATGGTCATCGTCCCCGACGGCACCGTGGCCACGGCCGGGGACGACGCCCGTACCGCCCGCTGGTGGCCCCTGAGCGATCTGCCGGAGCAGCTGGCGTTCGACCACGCCGACATCATCAGTGCGGCGGTCACCACCAACTCCTGAGACGGCACGCGATGCACGAGTGCCGCGCACGGCCTTTCCGGCCGGGCGCGGCACACCGTCACCTCCGGCCGGCTCCTGGCGGGACTTGGCCCGAGCCGGCGGATCCTCCTGACGCCCTCGATCCGCTTTCCGCAGGTCGGGGGCGGTGGTGTACCTGGCCCCGCCGTAGGCCAATTTTAAGTTGGCCAAGTTTTCATTGACATAGCCAACTCCGAGTTGGCATCCTTAAAGGGGTCGGGCCAACCACCGCCTGACCACCCACCACCTCGACGCTCGGAGAAGTCACCATGCTCTTCCGCAGGAACCAGCAGCCCACGACCCAGACCCCGTACGGCACCGTCTACGGCACCCTTCCGCAGCGCCCCGAGCCCCCGCGCGTCGAGTACATCGGCATCACCCTCGCCGAGATGGAGGCCTTCGAGCAGATCCTCCTGCACGCCGAGGAATGCACCCGCCGCGCCCGCCCCGACCTCGGGTACAGCAGCCTCACCACCGAGCTGATCGGCCGCCTCTACCAGAGCGCCGGCGCCGCCTCCGTCACCCAGCCCGACCCCGACCTGGTCCGCATCCCGCTCCAGAAGGGCGACTTCATGCGCCTGGAATGGGCGATCCGCGACATCGACACGTACCGGGGCGACCCCCAGACCGCCCGCGACGCCCGCCAGCTCCTCAACCGCTGCAACGCACTGCTGGGACAGCAGCGCGCCGTGATCCACATGGGCGGCACCCCCGCCTTCGACCCCGACGCCCCGGCCCCGACCAGGCCCGCCACCGGCGAACTGCCGCCCTACCACCAGGAGACGATGTGAACGACGAGACGACGTCGACCGGACTTGCCCGCATCACCCGCGTCGAGACGCCCGCCGAGCGCACCGGCACCACCGGTATCGGCGAGCTGGCCGACCTCGCCCCCGCCGCAGCCGCTGCGCTGAACCTGCTCGCCGACGCCATCAAGCGCGGCCAGGCTGACCAGGACGCGGTCGTCGAGGCCCTCAAGGCCGCCAAGGTCGACGAGGCGTTCGCCGCCGTCCTCGATGCCGCCTCCAACGCCGTGATGGACGCCGCAGAGGACCCCTACGACTTCGACGACCGCCTCGACGCCGACAACCTCAGCGGTGCGGCCAGCGACGTCCGCCGCATCTTCCGCTGGATCTGACCCGCCCATCCCGCGCAGGCCCCATCAGGAGAGGCCCGCCGTGCAGACCTGCGTCTTCTGCTCCATCACCGCCGGGGAGGCCCCGGCCAGCATCGTCCGCGAATGGCCCGACGCCCTCGCGATCCGCCCTCGCAGCGGAGGAGTCGCCGCCGGCCACGTCATGGTCCTGCCGCGCGTCCACGTCGCCGACGCCGGCACCGACCCGGACGTGACCGCCGCGGTGATGCGCCGCGCCGCCGAGCTGATGGCCGAGCTCCCCGCCGCCAACATCATCACCTCGAAGGGCACCGAGGCGACCCAGTCCGTCTTCCACCTGCACGTTCACGTCGTGCCCCGCCAGGAGGGCGACAACCTGCCCCTGCCCTGGACCTCGCAGCACGCCGCCCGCGCCGCCGCGCAGAACGGAGCCTCCTCGTGAACAGCGTCATCCTGGTCATGGCCCGGGAGCCCATCCCGGCCGGCCCGTCCGTCTTCCTCGCCGGCCCCACCCCGGACAAGAGCGCACCCGTCCCGTCCTGGCGGCCCCAGGCCGCCGACGCACTGGCCGCGCAGTGGACCGGCACCCAGCCGCTGACCGTCCTGAGCCCCGAGTCCCGGCACGGCCAGCGCGCCGACCGCTACGTGACCCAAGTCGACTGGGAGACCGACGCCCGCGCCGCGGCCACGGCCATCCTCTTCTGGATCCCCCGCGACCTGCGCACCATGCCGGCCATGACCACCAACGTGGAGTTCGGCCTGGACGTCGCTACGGGCCGGGCGGTCCTGGGATGCCCGCCCGACTGCCCCAACCCCGAGCGCAACCGATACCTGATCTACGTGGCCCGCCGCCACGGCGTGCCGGTGTGCACCACCCTGACCGACACGGTCGCCGCCGCCCTCGCGCTCGTCACGAGCAGCAGCTGATCCCACCGCACCACAGCCAGCCAACCCGAGGAGGAATCCCTGATGGAACGCGTGTACCTCAACAACCGCAGCGGTGAGCGCCGCATCCACGTCGAGATCGACGAAGCGGAGATCGCCGAACTGCGCGCCGAGCTCGGCGAGCCGACCTCCGGCTCCGCGCGGCAACTGGTCGAGATCCTGGACGCCGCGCAGCAGCGCTTCGGCCACGGCCGACACGAGCGCGGCACCGCGCAGACCCCGAACGGCACCTGAGGGATCGTCGACCGGACCCGGCCCGAACACAAGAGCCCCGGACCTCGCGTCCGGGGCTCTGCTGTGGCCGGCTGCTCACGGCCTTCGAAGGAGTCAGTCCGTCTCGACGTAGGCGACCAGGACCAGGGTGCCGAGGGCGGTTGGCACGTACAGGATCCGAACGCCGCCCTCACGGTGCTCACGGATCGCACCGTGCTTCGACAGCACGCCGATCTCGGGATTCCTGGAGACGGCCACCAGCACGGGGTCGAGGCGGAGGCGTTCGGCCTCCGTCATCTTCTCAACCTGGTCCTGCGCCACGTCGTAGAAGACGATGCGGGCGCGCTTGGGTGCGTGGCGCCCCATCAGGCGACGTGCGAGGTGGGAGCGGCGTCGTCGAGCGGGGGCTGCCCGAGGTTCTCGCGCAGGTCCTCCCAGGAGGTGACGGCGTCCAGATCGACGCCCTCACCGGCCAGGCGCTCCAGGACGTAGGCGATCTGCGGGTCGCCGTCAGCCATCTCTCGCGCGTCGGCCCGCAGGGCCTCCTGCTCGGCCGGGTCGAAGACGATCCGCATCGCGGCCTCCAAGTCGTAGATGCTGCAACGAGGCTAGCGCAGGAGTACACAACCGGAACCCGGAAGGTGAAGAGGATGCGGAGAGCACCCGGTGCGAGGGGGCACCCCCCGCGGCCGGCGGAAACGAAAGCGGCCGGCGCCCACTTCCGCCGAGGCGGGTGGCAAGGGCGCCGGCCAACCGAAAACACACACCCGCGGGAGACCCGAGAGGCGTATCTCGCCTCCGAGTGTATCCGTACGCCGCGGCGTTGCGGACCTACTCCACTTGCCAACGGTGATGTAAGCTAGGTAATGTTGTCTTGCTTGCGGGCGGTGGCAGCCCGCGGCACCGAACACACCGACACCCTGGAGGCCCCGTGTCCTTCTCCCTCACCCACCCCGCCGGCACCGCGACGCAGGCCGAGGTCGCCGCATCCGCGTGGCCGGCCACCGCCGCGGCCGCTGATGCCGAACTCGCCCGCCTCACCGAGCTCCTGGCCGAGGCTGGCGTCACCGCCCTCCCCGCGGCGGGCGTCCTGGCCGTCCCCGGCCTCGCCGCCGGCCCGGGCGACACCGCCGGCATCCGGGTGCGCACCACCAGCAACCCGCCGCACGCCCTGTACGTCATCGCCGCCGGCCGCATCACCCCGCACGCCGGCGCTGGCAGCGCCTTCGCCCACCTCCGCCCGCTCATCGAGGCGGCCGCCCGCCCGTGCGACGGATGCGGTGCCGAGGCCTACGAGCCGTGCAACCCGTTCTGCCTGCCCGACCCCTCGAACGACTGACACCCCCGCCGGCGGGGCGCCGTGAGCGCCCCGCCCCGTGACGAAGGAGAAGAACGTGATCCGCGCCGGACGCCTGCAGCACGTCCAGACCATGTCCGACCTGGCCGACGCCCTCGGCAAGAAGCTCACCACGATCCGAAACCAGAAGCCCTACGCCGCAGAAGGCCACCCGGCGCCCATCAGCTCGCCCGACGCCCGCAACCAGCTGTGGGACGCGGAGCAGACCGCGGCCTACTACGCCGGCGAGCCCATCCCCGAGCTGCCCCAGGTCGACGACGACGAGGACCTCCTGGACCGCCACGAGGCCGCCGAACTGCTCGGCATCGCCCCCGTGACCTGGAACACCTACAAAAAGGACCCGGACCTGGCCGCCGCCGTGGTCCTCGTGCCCGCGGGCCCCAAGGGCACCGAGCACTGGCCCCGCCGCCTGGTCCTCGCCTACAAGGACAGCAGGCCGGGCCGCGGCGCCGGCGGCGGCCGCCGCGAGGGCAGCGGCGACATGATCCCCCGCGACGAGATCCTGCCGCGGATCGCCGAGCTCCTGGACGCCGACCCCGCGGTCACCGTCGAGACCGTCTCCGACACCCTCGGCATCACCAAGTTCCCCACCGCGCAGTCCGGCCTGGCCACCCTGCGCGGCCGGCGGATCGCCGACCTCGTCGAGAAGCAGCCCGGCCTCGACCTGAAGGACGCCGCCCTCCAGCTGGGCTACCCCGCCATCACCCACCGCGCCGCTGTCGCGTTCGCCGAGCGGGAGCTCCGCGCCCGCGGTGCCCAGCCCTACCTGCAGCACACCGCCGACGTCCTGGCCGCGGCCGGCATCGCCCAGCAGGCACAGGTGGAGATGCGCCAGCTCGACGGAGGAGCCGTGGCCGCCGCCGTGCTACTCGACACCGACCAGCCGGCCGCCGCCGCGGTGTGGGACTCCCGCTTCGGATGGCGGACCTCGACCAGCCGCCGGCACCCCATCGGCAAGGACACCGACACCGCGCCCGAAGGCGAGGGCATCCGATACCTGGGCAGCGGGCTGCGGCCTGAGCCCGAAGAGCTGCTCGCCGCCCTGCGCGACGGACGCAAGGGCACCAAGCGCCCCCGCCCCACGCCCTGAACCGCGAGCCCGGCCATCGAGACGCGAGCCCTGACGCCCCTACGCAGTACAGCCTGGGCCGTCAGACCCCACCCACGTAAACAAGGGAGGCACAGCGTGAGCACTGAGCAGCACGACTCCGATGCGTACGGCCAGGAGCTGGCCCGCATCGGCGATCACCAAAGCGAGGCAACAGGTGCGCGGTTCACCGTGTTCAAGGCGCTGGCCGCTGTCGGGGTCGCTCCAGAGCAGGCGGACGCGATCGTGTCGAAGCTGGAAGCCGGGGCCGTGGCGGGGGCCCACACCTGGATCTCCGAGAGCAGCGCCCCGCACGGGTCGGATCCGCGGTTCGAGGACGGCTGGCACGCCGGGGTCCGTGACGTTGCCAGCCACCTGCTGCGCATCGCCGACACCACGGCCACCACCCAGCGCGGACTCGCCGCCTCCAGCGCCTTGCTGCTCGCGCACCCTCGGCAACCGGCCTCCTCCACTCCGGAATCCCAGGCACAGGCACCGGCACCGACCCTGGACGCGAAGGAGGTCTTGTCGGCGGCACGGCGGTGCACATGGGCTCTGGCCGACCCGAGCGACTTCCTCAGCTCCGAGGCGTCGGACGAGATTCTGACCGTGGCGCTCAGCGCCGTGCGCGAGGACGAGCGAGCAGGGTACGCCGAGCGCCTGGAGGTATTTGCCCAACAGCACCGCGAACGTCTGGAGGAGTTGCTGCGCGCGTACGGGCCGGGCAGCAGGCCGGCCGAGTACGGCCGCTACATGCTGGCCGGTCAGCCTGAAAGCCTGATCATCTGCGAGCGGATGGAGACCGTGCCGTTCCTGTTGCGCGGTCGGTGGAACAAGGCGTTGGAGGCCGTTCTCCTGGACGATCTTGAGTTCGCGTGGGGGCCGCGCACTCGCTTGAGCCGGTGAACCTCCGGCCATGCCGCCGCAGCCCCGGCCCTCGGAACGTGGTCTTTCCGGAAGCGGGCCTGCGGGACGATGAGACGATGCCGATCTGGAGGGGGAGCAGATGAGTGAGAGCTGGGAACGAGTAATCGCCGAGCTGCGCGCACAGGGTCTCGCGGCCCGGGCCTCAGAAGACCGAGTCGACGAGACCGGGTCCGACCTAGGGCAGCGGACCACTGCGGTCGCGGTCCACTACGCGGCCGAGACCGACTACTTGCGCGGCGCCCTCGCACTGCTGCGCGCGCACCTCGCCGACGGTCGGGCTCCGCGGCGCCTGCCGGTCGCCCGGGTATGGCCCCGGTCAGTCCGCGACCTGTGGAAGGACCGGGTCCTGGAGCGGACCGGCGGCCTGTGGCGGACGGTTCCGGGGGCCTCGGCGGTCGACCAGATGCGCAGCGCCCCGGCCTCGCCGTTGCTGGACGCGGTGATCGAGCAGGCCCAGGCGCTCCAGGCCAGCCTCCACGGCCGCCGTCGGCACCCGCGGATGTACGAGAAGTACTTCCCCGAGCGCGACGGCGGCGCGCGCCTGGACGGGTGTGGACGGCCCGCCCCCACCGTGCCGGGCTTCCCCGACCCCGGGCATCCGGTGAACCTGAACTTCGCCGGCGGAACCGGGCTGCGTATTCAGCCGGCCCGCGCCGAGGAGGCCAGCCGGCTGAAGGACGACGAGTTCGCGGTGCACCACCGCGCCCTCGCCTTCGGCGACGCGGTCCTGGACCTGCTCGTCGAGGCCCGCCTCGACGGCGCCCTCCCGCAGGCGGGACGACTGCGCGGCGCGGGGCAGTGGGTCGGCCGGGAAGAGGACCTGGTTCCGGCCCGTGCGCAGTGGCCGGCCAAGCTGGGCGGCTTCCAGGCGGTGACCCTGGCCGGGCTGTACCTGCTGGTCCTGGCCTGCGCGGCGCTTCCGCTGACCTTCGGCAACCAGGCCGACCTCCTCTCCCACTACGCCCTGCTGCTCGGGGCATCCGGGACCGTTGCGCTCGCGGGGGCGGCGATCATTCACCGGACCGGGCCCCGGCTCATCCAGGCCCCCGGCTTCAAGGCCGCGGTCCCCGGCATCGCCGCCGGACTCCTCGCACTCGCGGTGTGGCAGGGGCAAGGCCCCGTGGCCGACCACTTCTTCGCCGGCCCCTACGAGCGCTACGAACGCGAACTCGCCCACAGGTGCCTGGCCGCCAGTCCCTACCGCAGCGACGCCGTGCAGACCCGCATCGAACAGGGCGTACTCCTCGTCACCCCCCTCGGCCAGGGGACGACCCTGCGTCTGGGGCCCGCCGAAGACGGCAGCACCCACCCGCTCCGGCCGGCGGATGCCGCGACGCGGAAGGTCCTCGACGACTTCAGGTGCTGACCGCCCGCTCGGAGCGGGTCCTGGCCGGACCTCCAGGCGCCCGCTCCGAGGAGGTCAGCCGGCCTGCCGGTAGCTGGCCGCCGGCCCCACCGTGCCGGAACCGAACCGGGCGTTGAGCAGGTCGATCGCCTTCTCCGCCCGTAGCCGCCGCTCCCGGCCCTGGTCGAAGGCTGCTCGGCAACCGCGGCCGCGTCGACCAGCTGCTCACAGCGAAGAGCGATGCCGCGCACTCTCGCCCGCTGGAAGCCCAACGCCCGGTACATCTCGTAGGCGGTGTCGCGGAGGTCCTCGGTGTGCGCGCTCGGGCCGCCGGGCAGCTGACGGCTGCGGTGGACCTGGGAGCGGTCGGCCAGGGTGACGGTCATCGTGATCGTCCTCGCAGCCTGCCGCCGGGTCCGCAGTCGGTCCCCGAGCTCCACCGCCAGCGACAGCAGCGCGGCATGCACTGCCTCGGGGGAGAGGGTGTCGAGGGTGAACCGCCGCTGCGCGGCCGTGCTGTGCGGAAGCTCCGTGGGCACCACCACCCGACGGTCGATGCCGCGGGCCACCTCGCGTAGCTGCCGCCCCGCGCGCCCGCCGATCACTCGCTGCACGGTCGCCTCCGGCAGCTGCGCCAGCAGACCGATCGTGTGCACCCCGAACTGGACCAGGCGCTGCTCCTGGGCGCGCCCGATGCCGTAGAGCTCCCCGACCGGCCGGTGGTGCAGGAACGCGGCCACCTGCTCCGGCCTGGAGCCGACGGCGACCAGGCCGCTGCGCGCGGCATCCCGGGAGGCCATCGCGGCCACCGACCACGTCGGCCCGACCCCGATCACCACCGGCAGCCCGTACAGCGCCAACGCCCGCATCCTGATCATCAGCCCGAGTTCTGCCGGGTCCCGGTCGAAGAACCGGATGCTCCCCGACACGTCCGCCACCAGGACCGACGGCGGGACCGCCTGGACCACCGGGGTCACGTCCGCCACCAGACCGAGGAGCAGCCGGTACACCACCGGGTCCACGTCCACGGGGCAGCGCAGATGCAGGATCGGGGAGCCGGCGCCCACCGGATCCCTCTGCTCGTCGTCCACGGCGACACCTCCCACAGCCACCGTATCGAAAACTTATTCGAACAAGCACGCCGGAAAGCGGAACGGCAGATTCGAACAGAGATACGATATCGAGGTGATCTACAGACTCCTGCCTCGAACGCGCCGCCCCAGCCCCACACCGGGCCGCCCGGTGCAGCCGGCCAGGGAGACCGTCACCGCGGCAGACCACCGCCGGCCCCGCAGGAAGGCGTAGGCGATGGCCTCCGGACGCGACATCGACTGGCTGCTCCCGCCCGACGTCGAGCGACTGCGGACACTGGAGCGCTGGTGCCTGGTGCTGCTGGAGCTGGTCCGCGGCCGCATCGCGGAGATCGAACGCGGGGACCGCGTCGCCGAAGCCGCACGGAACGGGCCGATCGTCACCCCGCTCACCGAGTGGAAGCTGGAGCACCCCATCGGCAGAGGGGGACGCATGCTCGTCCACACCGCCGACTGCCGCCTCGCCTCAGGCCGTACGCGGCCCACCACCCGTGAGTAGGCCCTCGACGCCCTCCGCCAGCCCCAGGTCGAAACCTGCTCGATCTGCCCCGCCGCCCAAGAACTCGGCATCACCGATCCCTGAGACCGCCGCGCGCGGCCACCCCACCTCCGCCGCGGCCAGCCACGACCGCGGAGCCAGCATGCCCACCGGCTCCCTGCTCCGACAACCGGCCGGTGCCCAGCCCTAATGCCGGGCCTTCCCGTGCCCGCCGAGCAGGCCTCCGCGCTCTGAGCCGCCCGGCTTGCCCAGCTCGCCGAACCCGGCTTGCCCAACTCGTGCACCCAGGGCTTGCCCAGGAGGTGGCCAGGCTTGCCCAAGGCAGCAAAACACCAGCTCAAGTCGCTTGCCCACCCCTACGCAGGGGGCGGGCCAGGCAGGCGCCGGCGACCGCACCGGTCAGCTCGGACCGGACCGTATCCGGGGGCGGGCAGAACGGTCAGATGCTGTGCGGGTCGTGCGGGATCGTCGCCCAGCCGGCCACGTGCTGCGGTACGCCGAAGCCCATGTCGACGTTGCCGAGGAACCCGCGTGCGCTGATGGGGATTCTTGGAAACGACCGGACCTGCTCCTCGCCCCAGTCGCTTCGGCTCTCAACCGAGTGGGCACGTTCAGCGAGCAACGGCAGTGTGTTGGCCGGGGCCGCCCAGCCGGTCAGTGCGCGGCCCGGAACGCTCCGTCAAGGGCTCCTTCGGCGTCGCTGACGCGATGCGCTTCGCGCACCCTGGACCGGCCTGTTGAGCGGCTCTCAGCACCTCGGGCCTCCCGGGCCGTCGAACTGAACCGAGTTGAAGAAGTCCCGGAAGGTCGGAGAGAAGTTGCCCTTGCCGGTCGGGCCAGAGTCGGTGACGACCGTGCAGCCGATGTAGTTCGCGTCGGACCACAGATAGATGGTCGACGAAGTCCGGTTCCAATCCGACTTGGCCCGGGCGTTCATCCCGAGCGACGAGAGGTGCGGCGTGCTCCTGTTCAGCGTGATCATGTCGCCGGTGCCGTCCAGGCCCGAGAACATGCAGTAGTAGCCGGCCGGGCACCGGTCATATCCGTCGGCCGCATGTACCGGCGAGATTGGCAGCGCGACGGCTGCCGCTGTGGCCAACGGTACAAGCACGGACTGCAACCTGCTCTTCATCTGGTGGTGCTCCTTGACTCGAATCTGGAGATCTGCCGACTCGGACGAATCACGAGTGATCGTTCTCGTCAACGAACTCTTTCCGTCGCAGTAACGGCAAGCGGGCGCACACCACAGGGGCAGATCAGCCGCCCACCAGGGCCGTTCGAGGCTTAGCGCGCGACCTGACAGAGACGTTCATTCCCTCTCCGCAGGTCAGCCGTGGTCTGGGTGGGGAATCAGCGCGAGCAACTCTGAGGCCAGCCCAAGCGGGGGGCGGCCGTTTTCAAAGAGTCCCATCAGCGCGGATCCGGGCCGACGGCGACCCGCATGCGGATCGTGGAACGGGCCCTGGCCCTCGGCGCCGGGCAGTCGGTCACCGCGTGGGATGTCGAGGTGCATGGTCCCCAGGCCGACGAATTCGCGGACGCCCTCGGACGGTTCTACCTCCTGGAGGACGCCCGCGCCGAATACCAGCGGCACAGCTGGACCGCGGACCTCCCGGCCTACTCCAGCACCAGGACCTCCGCGCCGCTCCCGGCCACCTGTCCCACCCCCGACGTCGACCACTGCGGCAACTGCGGGACGACCGCCGCGATCGGCGGCTGGATGATCGCCTCCCTCGGGCTGTCGTGCCCCGACTGCTACGACGTGATGTCCGGCGAGCCCGGCCGCCACGACCTCCGGTACCACCGCCAGAGGTAGGAAGGAGCCGGCCCGCCCGGTGCGCTGCCGTGGTGGGCAAGCCCACGCCGCGGTGCCTCTGCGGCAGTTGCACCGGAAGGGGGCTGGAGGGTTGCTTGCAGAGGTGCACTAGGAGTTGCACCGGAGGTGTGACCGTGAGTGGGACCCCCGCTTTTTCGATCTTGAACGTTATGCCTGGTCAGGCCCCGTGGGCAAGCCCCCTCGCCACGACGACACCTCTTTCTCCGCGATAGCCGGAGGAAGAGGCCTGATTCTTCTCGGGGCCGGGCCAGCCTCGACCACCACGGTCCAGCCCAGCCCAGCTCAGGCCGGCACGGACCCGGCCCCCGGCTCGCTCCGCAGTCCGGCCCCGCTCGCCCGGCGCCGCCCGCTGCCCGGCCCGGCCAGGAACACCGCGTGCGCTCCCGCTCGAAGGCTGTGCCCGGACATGCCGAAGCGGCCCCGCCGGAAGGCGGGGCCGCTTCGTGTGGAGCTTGGTCAGTGCATGTCCCAGTCGACGCAGCGGCGCTGGGGGAGCGGCGGCTCGACGCCGAGGCGCAGTGCCAGCCGGACCGCCGCGCGGTCCCGCTTGTGTGCCGCCTGCTGGTACCACTTCCTGCTCCCGTCCTTCAGGTGGGAGATCCACGGCCGCTCCTGGGACTGCAGGTGCGCGGGGCGGTCGTTGTAGGTACGGGCCATCTCGGGGCTCCTCGCTGTGGATTTGTCGTAGTGCGTGTTTCGCGGTCGCTGAGCGGCTGCCACCGCCGATCAACTGAGACAACTATAACCATCACTCATCACTTTGGTCAAGTGGGGGTGGCGTGGTGTCGCCGCGCGGCGCGATGCGGGCGGCCGAATGGGTGAACGCGAAATCGGGACGAGAAAAAGGCCGTTCCGGCTTCCCGAAAGTGATGTGTGTGAGTTATAGTTGTCTTGTTGGTCGGGAGTGGCACCCGGCCAACACCCCCACCGAACTCACACGCTCCAGGGAGAAACCCGTGTCGAACTCCATGAAGATCACCGCCGGTCAGACCACCACCCGCACCCTGACCGACCTGATCCGCGCCATGGACGGCGAGCGCGCCGCGACCATCACCTACGTCGACAGCAAGGGCGAGGAGTCGGTGCGCACCATCGAAATCCACAACATCCTCACCACCAGCAAGGGCGGCATCATCGTCCGCGCGATGTGCCGCGCCCGGGGCGAGATGCGCGCCTTCACCCTGGAGCAGATCAAGGCGTACACCATCCACCGCATGCGCTTCGTGCTCGCCGTCCCGGAGGAGAAGGCGGCCGAGGTGGTCACTCTGGCGCACTTCGTCTTCACCCCTGAGCAGATGATCGACATCGAGCTGGAGCGCGACTACCCGGCGCCCAAGCTGAAGATCGCCGCATAGGCGAGCGGGGTCCGCCCCGCCGGGCGGGCCCACCGCCGCCGCGCCCCCACCGGGGGCCGAGCCCCGGCCCCCGGTCACCCACCCGCACGAAAGAGCCGAGGATGACCCAGCGCGACACGCAGCCCGAGACGCCCGTCTGCCCCGGATGGGGCGAGCCCTGCGGCAACGAGACCGCCGAAACCGCCGACCTCTGCCCCGACTGCCACATGGCGCGCCTGGACGCGGAATCCCCCAGGATCCCCCTCTAGCCCCGGGGTCGGGCGGGCGGAACCGCCCCGCCCGCCCGGCCCCCGACATCGGCACCTCTCCCGCTGCGCCCATGCCACGCCACCGGCCCACCCGCGCCCCTCCCCGGGGCGATCCACCCTCTCCGACCCTGGAGTCCCCATGCCCGCTGCCGACTCATACGAATGGCGAACCGCACCTTGCCCCGAGTGCGCGGATCCCGCTGCCCGCCTCGTGCCCGGTGACAGCGACCGCGCCGACATCCTGCTGTGCACCCGCTGCCCCGCGCACGGGCGGCTTCCGTACCGCGACCCCGCCGACATCCGCGCGCGCCTCCCGTTCGGCGTCCTGCTCGCCATGCGCGGCGGGGCGCTGCACATCGGCGTCCCCGCCGTACCGCACGGCCTCAACGCGTACACGCGCTCGGTCGTGGCGCTGGCCACGGAGCGCGGGCTCCTTCCCGTGTGGCGCCCCTCCATCCGGCGCCACCACGTGACCCTGGCTGCGCCCGGCCCCGAGGGCGGTTGGGGGTGGATGGAGGTGGGCGCCCGCTCCGGGAAGATCCTGCGCGCTACCGTCCACCCGCACGGGCGTAGTGCGCCTGGGGTCCGTGCCGCCGGGCCGCGTGCCGTCCGTCAGCTGGTGGCGCGCCTCTGCGTCCCGGGCGTCGCGGACGATTGCGGAGCGGTTGTTCCGGGCGCTGCGGGGGCGTCTCGCTGACATCTCCGGGCGGCGTCGGCCCTCGCGGCCGGCGGGGCCCGGAGGGTGGTGGCCGCCGGCCGTTCCCGACCCAGGAATCTGACGAGCAGTCAGAAAAAGGGGCAGAGTTGCGCAAGTGATGAAAAATGGGTATTGTTTTCTCATCGGGACGGGGTCCCGAGGCGGCAGTGGCAGCCGCACACCGAAAACGCACCACCCCAAGGAGATCCTCGTGAACACCTCCCGCGCCGCGTACGCCGTCCTCGACACCGCCCGCCGCCTGTACCCCGGGGCCACGACCGTGGACGTCTACAACTACGGCGGGACCACCCGCCTGGACGTCTTCAAGGCAGACACCGAGCACGACCGGACGCTCCCGGGCTTCACCGTCCGCTCCGTCCGTACGGCCCTGGACGGCGCCGCCGAGGCGTACGCGGCGCTGGCCTTCGGCCCCCGCTCCGCCTGGCCCAAGCACTTCACCATCACCCACACCGGGCCCCTCGACGTCACCGACGCCGACCGCACCGCCGGGGACCACGTCTTCAACGGCCGCGTCTGGACCGGCATCGGCGAGCAGGCCATCCAGGCAGCACACGACATGCTCGACTACCGCCGCGAGATGGGCCGCTCCGAGCTCATGCGCGTGGTCTTCGGATTCCAGTACGACGTGGCGGTCCGGAACCTGGAACTGGCCACCGGCGCCCCGAAGGGATACCGCCTCTTCGCCCTGGCCCGCTCCATCGTCAAGCACAACCCGGTGAGCCCCCGCTCCGCCTGGGTCGCGGCTGGCGCCGTCACCCGATAGCCGCTCCTCTCCGGCCCGGGCCGCTGATCCACGCGCGCCCGGGCCCTCCAGCGGGGGCGCCCCCAGGGCGAGGTCCTTCGGCAGAGCCGCCCCCGCCCGCGCGTCCCGCACCCCGGCCCCGCAGCACGTCCACCCGGGCCCGGGCGCGCCCCAGCACCTCGCGGCAGTGGCAGCCGCACCACCGAACACGCACCCCTGAAGGAGACCGTGTTGCACCCTCCCGCGCATCACCTGCACCTCCCCGCCCCGTCGCGTGGCTCCGGCCCCCGCTCCGCCCGCAAGCGCAGGACGGTCCTCACATGGGGCCTGGGGGCGGACTCCACGGCCAACATCCTGCGGTTCATCAACGACCCGGTCGGCAACGGCCTGGAGCCGGACCTGTCCGACCTCGTGATCGTGCACGCCGTCACGGGCGACGAGTTCAGCGACTCCCTGTCCTACGCCGACCGCCTGGTCCTGCCGCTCCTGCGCGCCTGGCGGATCCGCCTGGTCCAGGTATGCCGCGGCGGCCCCCGCGACGCCGACGGCGTCCTGGTCCTCGACGACTCCCGCGCTCCCCGCCGCATCCACGCGGCCGGCCCCTGGCGCCTGTCCGACGAGCTGCGCACCGCCGGCACCGTCCCGATGCTCGCCTCGGGCCAGCGACGCTGCAGCATTCGTTTTAAAGGCTGGGTACTGGACACCTGGGCCGCCCACGAGTTCGGCACCGAAACCTTCCGCCGCGTGATCGGCTACCACGCCGACGAAACCGGCCGCGCCCAGAAGGACTCCGCCATCCAGGACCAGCTGAACGCCGCCGCCGGCCGGATCATCTGCGAGCCGGACTACCCCCTCATCCGCGCCGGCATGGCCAGAGCCGCCGTCGAGCAGTACGTCCTCGACTGCCTGGGTGAAATGATCTTGAAGAGTCACTGTGTCATGTGTCCCTTCACCGGGGTCTGTTCCTCCCGTGACCTGTACGAGGAGCGGCTGCGCGCCCACCCGGCCGAAGCCGCGCAGGTCCTGCGCATGGAGTACATCTCACTGGCCCTGAACGAGCGGATGTCCCTCTACGGGCCCGGCGGATCGCTCCACCAGCGCCTGGCCGAGGACAGCCGCAACCGGACCGTCCTGGACGCCTTCCAGGCCGACCTGGAGCAGACGCCGTACGCCGCGTACGAAGTGCGCCGCCTCACCGGCCTCGGCCGGACCAAGGACTGCCGGCGCTGGCACGGCAAGGACTGCGCGGAGCCGAAATGGTGGTGCAGCCAGCAGCGCAAGCCCCGCTGCCGCCGCATCCACGCGGTCGTCGACCAGGACGGCGCGCCGGTCGACGCCGAACCGCACTGCCCCGGCGACGACGAGCGGTGCCGCGGCGCGCAGCAGAAAGGCCCCACCTGGCGATCGGTGCGCACCGTGTACGAGGGCCCGCGAGAGCGGGCCGAGGAACTGGTCACCCGGTTCGCCGGACGCTTCCCCCACCGCGTCCGCCTGGTCGACGGAGCAGCCTCCGGGATCCGGCGCGCCCACTACCTGGACGACCCCGAAGGCCTGCCGCACGCCGAGGCGTTCATCGTGGCAGCCCCCGCGGGCGTCGCGGACAAACAGCGGCCGGGGTTCGAGAAGCGCTGGAAGGAGCACACCGGGAAGAGGCCGGTCTTCCGGCCGCTTCGCGACCTGCCCAAGCCGGCCCCGCGCAAGAGGTCGGCCGGCGGCCCGGCGCCGCTGCACCGGGCCAAGGTCATCGGGGACGTGCTCCTGATCGCGTGACCGCACCTCCTTGTCGCGTGATGAATAGCGTGTATAGTTGTCTCATGGTTCGGCGGTGGCAGCCGGACACCCGGAAACGCTCAACTCGGAGGCACTGCATGAGCACCCACACCCTCAGCACGACCCGGCTCGACGCCGTCATCGCCGAAGGGACCGACCACGGCTTCACCCGCATCCGCCTGGCCGACGGCCACGCCCTCCTCGTCAAGGCCCGGCCCGACGCCCGTGCCGCGGACGAGGTGCTCCTCTCGCCGGGCCTCACCGCCCCGGACACCGAAGCCTGGGCCGAAGAGGACTCGTGGGAGGAGTGGCTCACCGGCGGGGACCTCGGCGCGGAGACCGGAACGTTCCTGGACGTGCCCACCGAGGCGCTGCGCGACCTGATCGCCGAGCACGGCGGCGAACACGAGGACCAGGAGGGCGAAGACCCCGCGCCGAGCGCCGGGGGCACCGCGGCCGGAGAGGCCGCCCAGGAGCTCGGGGCCGAGCTCGCCGAGCTGCACGGGGCGTTCGAGCACGGATACGGCGCCGACGACATCCGGCGCGTCTTCGGGCGTATCAACGACGAGGGCGGCCCGTACCTGGTCTGCGTGTGGGACATCGCCGACGACTACGGATTCGGCGGCAACGCCGACTTCTACGCCGAGGACGAGGAGTGCAAGCTCTTCGAACTCAAGCCGGACGTCTACCGCTGGCTCACGGGCCAGCAGGACAGCCCCGGCCCGCTGGACACCTGGGTGGGCGCGCACGTTCCCGAGCTGGTCGAGTTCGCCGCCACCGACGACCGCCACAACTACGCCCGGACCGAGCGCTGACCGTCGCTGCACGCGGCAGGGGGCGGGATCTCCGCCCCCTGCCCGCGATTGAGCAGGCTGCCGAACGCTCAGCATCGAAGGGATCTGCATGAACGAGACCCGACGCGCTGCCGGCCCGCGGCCGGAGGCCGGGTTGCTCGCGTACCCGGTCATCCGCCGCCCGCAGCGCACGCTCACCCCCGAGGAGCGGGAGATCGTACGGGGAGTCTCCAACCTGAACTTCCAGGGCGCCCTGATCATGGGCATCGTGGACCCGGTCCCCAACCCCTCGCCGATGGAGGAGGCTGAGGGCGCGTGGGTGCGCGAGCAGGTGTGGCCCGCCTACCTCCAAAAGATCGAGCGCAAGTACCCCTTCGGCTTCGCCCGATGGGCCATGTGCGAACGGGGCACCTGCTGGAACTGCCTGGCCGGCCGCTGCGACCTGTGCGTCCACCGCCAGGAAGGCGGCCCGCACGTGGACGACAACATCGACTGGGTGCGAGACATCCGGGGCCGGTGCGTCGCCCAGTTCATCGTGCGCCCCGGCGGCGAGCCGTGCGTGTGGTGGTGCCGGTGCCAGTGCCCCAAGGGCGAGCCGACCCCGGAGAAGCCGGCGGCTCCCATCGAGGACGAGGCCGTACGGGAGGAGGTCGATGAGGGGCCGGGTGAAGTCTCGCCAGGCATCCGCCGGCGCCAAGGCTCTCCGGACAACGCTGGAGCGCAGTACGCCCTGTTCTGACGGCCACCCGCGCTCCCCGCTGCCGGCGGCGGCGCAGCGTATGCCTGATCGCCGGTGAGCATCTGGGCCCGCCTGTGGCGTGCCTGAGAAGGGGGCGCCCTTGCGCACGTGATGAATGGTGGGTATAGTTTTCTTGTCGGCGGGGGATTCCCGCCGACACCCCCACCCCTCTTCCAAAGGAGTCAACATGACCGTCGCCACCGCCTCCGCCACCCAGACCGTTCTGGAGCCGGGCACGGTCGTGCGCACCCCCCGCTACGACCAGGGCAGGAACACCGGTGTCCGCCGGGCCATCGTCCTGGGCCTTTGGAACGAGAACGCGCCGAAGGATGGATACCGGGTGTGGTTCTACACGCTCGGCGCCCCCTCGTTCGCGCCGAGGACGCTGGGCATGGCGTTCGCCAACGAGCCTGTCGTGGTCGGCACGGTCGACGACATGTCCGAGCGCACCCTGCTCCGGCTCTACCTCCAGCTCCGGGACTACAACCTCCGGAGCCGCGCTGGATACGGCGCCGTCGAGCACCGGATCCAGAAGGCGGGCCTGCGCATCCGCGCGCTCCGCCGGGGCCAGTAGCCCGATGCCGGGGGCGGCACCACCGCCCTCGGCCCCGCCCGCCGGTCGGCAGTGGCAGCCGACCGGCACCGTCAACACACCCCACACGCAAGGAGCCCCGTCATGGCCCGTACCACCTTCGTCGCCTCCACCGGCTGCACCCGCAACAGCGAAACCCGCCACTACACCCACGCGGTCATCGCCGACCGCCGCGATGGTGAGGGCCGCATCGTGCACACCTGGTCCATGTCCGCGGCAAACGTCACCAGGGCCGCCCGGACCGCCGAGCGCGCGGGCTGGAAGAACATCACGGTCGAGGAAGTCAACGTCCAGGAGAAGCCGGCCCGCACCCGCAAGGCCACCCCGAAGCAGGCACCCGCCGCGGCCCAGCCGGCCCCGGCCGCCGAGCGCGAACCGCTCGTCCTCTACGCCGTCCGCCCGGCTGCGAACGGAGGCTTCGACGTCGTCAACACCTCGGGCCTGGTCGTATCGGGGGACTGGCAGACCGAGGTCGGCGCCCAGGAGCGCGCCGACTACCTGAACGCCCAGGAGAACCACAGGCGCGCCGAGGACGCCCTGACCGAACCGCAGCGCCGGGTGTACGCCGTGGTCAAGCGCGACGGCTCGATCGGCGCCGGATACGGCCACAACCTCACCGCCGTCCGGAGCCTGCACGCCGCAGGCCTCATCGAGCTCACCGAGTACGGCCCGGGCTCCTGGAACGCCGCCCTCGTCCCGCCGCCCGCCGCCGGCCCGGCCGAGACCGCTCCGGCGGCCGGTGTGGGCGTACTGCCCCAGGACGCCGAACACCCGGCGGCCGCCGCCGCGGTGACGGCCCTGGCCGGGCAGCCGCTCGCCGACGTCACCGGCCCCGACGACCTCGGTGATGTGGCCGGCTACTGGGTCCGGCCGGACGGCACCAGCGGCCGCCTGGCCGTCGCCTGGGTCGAGGACGGCAGGCTGAGCACCAGCGCCGACGGGCGGCCGCCCCTGACCCTGCTGAGCGTCGCGAAGGAGCTGTTCGAGCGCACCGAAGGCTGGATCGTCGAGCCCGGTGACCACTCCTCCCTGCACGTCTGGCACGTGCCGACCCTGGATGCCGCGGCCAAGCAGGACGCCGCCGCCGACCAGGCCCGGGGCGCGATCACCGACACCTGGACCATCACCCACACCGGGCTGCCCGAGGGCCGCTGCTTCCTGAGGGTCGAGGCCCCGGACTCCGACGCGGCCTTCGCGGCCGCCCTGGCCACCCGCGCCGGCCGCCTGGTCCAGCAGGCCGGACACCGGCTCACCGCGCGGCGCTTGAGGGAAGGGGATCTGGCCCGCACCGTCGGCGAGCGGGTCAGGCACGTGGCCAGCGGCCAGACCGGCACGGTCGAAGCGGTGGACGTACGGATGACCGGCGGCCGCGCGTACCGGGACGGCGTGACCGTCGCCGTTGACGGCCGCTCCCGCAAGACCGCGCGCTCCCTGGAATGGGAGCCCCTGCCGACGGCCGATGACCCCGAGGCTGCCTGCTGACGGGCCCCGCCCGGCCCCAAGGGGCCGGGCAGCTCCCCTTCCCCTCCGCCGCCATCACCCGCGTCCGGAGCGCTGCGCCCAGGCGGCGCACTGCCAATGGCCGCCCGCAGTAACGCCGGTGCCGACTGCGGATTTCTGCCGAGGGGACAAGGGCGAGCCCTTGCGTAATGATGAATAGTGGGTATAGTTGTCTCGTGGTCGACGGTGGCAGTCGACCACACCGGACACACATCCTCAGACCCTTCGGAGAGTCATGATCATCAGCACGCCGCTCCCCAACGCCCTGCACGCCGCCGCCCGGGCCCGCGCCATCGCCGAAGACGTCGTCGCCCAGAACACGGCGACCGGGCTCCCCGCCTGCCTCGGCCAGTACGTCACCAGCGCCGTGTTCGGCACCCTCGAACTACCCCGGCCCCTGCACCCCGTCAGCATCCAGCTCGCCTCCCAGGAGACCAGCCTGCGCGGCGCCCTCCAGCTCCTCCACGAGCGCCACCTGACGGGAGCCGGTGAGCGGCCGGAGGCGGCGGCGCTCTACCTGGAAGCCGCATTCAAGCTCCACCTGAAGTGGGGGCGCCTCGCCGCCGCCGTCGCCGTGGACAACGCCCGCCCCTGCAACCGGCCGACCGTCGCTCAGTAGGACCTCGCGGGGCGTACAGCGCCCCGCACCCCGGCGTCCGGCCCGCCCCGGGCCGGGTGCCGAGGTCCGGCCTCCTGGCGCACGACACCGATCCGCACGCAAGACATCCCCGCCCGCTCGATACGAAGGAACGAGATGACCAACCGGAATGAACCCACCGAAGGCGACCTGCTGCGCGACGAGCTGGCCGTCCTGGGCCGCCACGCCTTCCCCGGTGAGGAGGGCGGCATGACCTTCCTGATCATGGCCGCCGACCCGGGCGCCCCGGACGACGAGGACGCCGCCTACGGGGTCCTGCACGTCCTGATGTACGCCGGCGAGCGCGCAGACCGGCCCGCGGCCGACCACCGCGAACCCTGGTCCGCGCACCTGCACGCCGCCGACGGCACCTACCTCACCACCCTCGTCGACGGTTCCCCCAAGCCGCTCGACGCGGCCGCCGACGCGGCCTGGTGCGCCCGCGAGGTGACCCAGCGGCTCAGCTGGCACTGCCGCGAGAACTTCCCGCCGGTCGCACGCCGGTTCTGCACCTTCTGATCCACCCCCTGGCCGGGCGGCAGTGGCAGCCGCCCGGCGCCGAACACACCGCCCCGCACCCAGAGGAGTCCCATGGACATGCCCACCCGCCGCCAGTTGCTGGAGGGGATCCGGCGCGCTCACCAGGCCGACGCCGCGTACACCGCCGCCGGTCGGGCCCGCGCCCGGGCCGCCAAGGCCACCGCCGCCGACCGCGCCCGCATCACCCGCGACCAGCAACTGCAGGCCGACACTGACGAGCTCGCGGCCGCCCAGGCCGCTCACGCCGGCCTCGTACGCCGCGAGCGGGAGGCCCGGGCCAAGGTCCGCCGAACCTTCACCGCAGCCCGCGCGGCCAACCGCGCCCTCGCGGCGCTCTACACCCCGCACGCCCCGGGCCGCGGAACCGGTGGCGGGCGCCGGTCCGACATCGCGGCCGCCCTCCTCGGCGAGCTGGCCCAGACACCCCGCGAGCTCATCCTGGCCGCGGACAAAATCCTCATCTCGACCAGTGCTGGCAAGGACTCGCTCGTCTGCGCGTACCGCGTGGTCACCCTGGCCGCCGAGGCCGGCTGCCTGGACAAGGTGGTCATGGTCCACGCGGACCTGGGGGAGGAGTCCGAATGGCCGGGCGTGCGCGAGCTCGCGCAGCGCCAGGCCGAGCGCTGGGGCGTGGAGTTCATCGTGGTCCAGGCCGACCGCGGCCTGCTCGGCCTCGTCGAGAAGCGCGGCATGTGGCCCGACGCGGCCCGCCGGCTGTGCACCTCGACCCTGAAGCGGGACAAGATCGCCCCGCTCTTCAAGCAGATCACCGACGCTCTCGGCCTGGACGAGCAGGCCCTGATCCTCTCGGCCCTTGGGATCCGGGCTGCCGAATCCCCCGCCCGGGCCCGGAAGCTGCCGCTCTCCATCGACATGCGTGCGAGCACCGGGCAGCGCATGGTCCTGACCTGGCATCCGATCCTGGAGCTCTCCGAGGCCGACGTCTGGCAGCAGATCGCCGACGCCGCCCTGGAGTACCACCCCGTCTACGACGCCGTCATCCCCCGCCTGTCCTGCGTCTTCTGCGTGCTCGCCGGCCGGGACGTCCTGGTGCGCGCCGTACGGCTGTGCTGGGCCCTGGGCCTGGACCTGCCCGCCCGGTACGTCGCGCTGGAGGAGCACATCGGCCACAAGTTCAGGGAGAAGCTCAGCGTCGCCGAGATCGTCGCCGAGGCGGCCCGCGTCGAAGCGGAGGAAGGCCCGCTGGTCTGGGCCCGCGGAGACGCGCTTCGGCGCCACGTCGGCGAGGAGGCCGCGGCCGACTACCTCCGCCGGCTGGCCCTGGTCCTGGCTGCCTGACCGTCGAGACGACACGCGAAAGGGGAGATGAGCGCCCCCACTACCGAAAGTGATGTGTTGGGGTTATAGTTATCTCGCCGGTCGGGGGTGGCACCCGACCGGCGACCGAAGGCACAGCACGCGGCCGCCGCACCGGCCGACCGAGGGGAGCAGCTCATGACGGACGCTCAGACCGCCGACCGCAGCGCCGAACCCATCCGAGTCACCGGCTTCGGCACCGACGCCGAGGGCCTGGTGCACCTCCTGCCCGACCACGGCGACACCACCGCCCGCTGCGGCTTCACGGACTGGCACAGCTACGTCACCTGCGTCGACTGGTTCGAGGAGCGCACCTGCCCGGTGTGCCTGGCCGAGCTCGCGCTCGACCTCGGCGCCGAGATCCCCGCGGACGTCCTCGCCGAGCTGGACGAGATGGCCGCGCCCTGGCCCGGCCGCTGGCTCCTGCGCCCCCGCGAGGGGGACCGCGAGCGCGTCGTCGGCGTCTTCGCCGGCCCCGGCGGCTGGGACGAAGGCCTCGCCGCCCTCGGTGCCCGGTACGACGCCGTCGGCCTCGACCTCTCCGGCGACGCCTGCGCCACCGCCGAGCGCGCCGGGCACCGCCGCGTCGTCATCGACATCACCCTGCTCGACCCCGAGCACCCCGCGCTTCGCTGGATCGTCGGCGTCATCCTCTCCCCGCCCTGCCCGGCCTGGTCGACCGCGGGCAAGCGTGCCGGACTCACCGCTCGGTCCCTCCAGGTCCTCACTGCCATGCTGCGCGCCGCTGGGGAGGCCTCGGGGCATGGCGGATGGGCCGAGCGCTCCGGGGCGACCTGGGCCGAGGTGCGCGCCATGGCGGCCGCCATGCCGGACCCGGAAGCCGGACTCGTCGGCGAGGTGCTGATCTGGGCGCTGGGCCTCCAGCTCCACGGCGAGGCCCTGCGGTGGGTCGCCATGGAGCAGTCCGCGAACCTGCCCGAAGACGTGCGGGAGGCCGTCTCGTTCGAGCTGGCCCTGGCCGGCTGGTCCCAGCAGCAGTGGGATGAGCTGGACGCCGCCGACTACGGGGTGGCCACGCACCGGCGCCGCGTGTTCTTCATGGCGGTGCGCTACGGCCGCATCCCCGGATCCGTCCGGCCCAACATGCCCTTCGCCGAACAGACCCTGGCCGCCGCCCTCGGGTGGGCCGCGGGGGAGCGCGTCAACACCCGCGGCGTCCGGGGAGTCGACGCGAACGGACGGCCCAAGGGCGGGAACACCTTCTCCGCGGACAAGGCCGGCTGGTGTCTCACGGGCAAGGCCCGGACCTGGTACCGGGAGTCGGACGGCTATCGGCTGACCGAGGCCGAGGCCGGACAGCTGGTCGGATTCCTGTCGACCTACCCCTGGCGCGCCTCGGAGCCGACGGCCCGCAAGGACTCGCGCACGAGCGCGTTCCAGCGCATCGGGGACGTGGTGTGCCCGCCTGTCGGCGCGGTCGTCCTGGGTGCCCTGACCGGGCGCCCGTGGCACCGGCCGGTCGTGGACTACCTCGGCCGGGTCTACGGTGGCGCCGAGCTTCCGGCGCCGGTCGACGTGCCACAGCAGCGCGGCCAGCGCGCCCCGGCGGACCTGCTGGCGCTGGCCGCGTAGTCCAGCCCGGGCCGAGCGGCGCCGCCGGCGGCCGGATCGCTACCGCCGAGGGCGGCCCCGGATGCGGTGGCCGCCCCCAGCTGGGGCGCTGCTGAGCTGCTGGTATCCGGGATCGGGCGTGCGCCCCTACCCGCGATAGTGATGTGTGTGTGGTATAGTTGTTTCATGGTCGGTGGTGGCAGCCGACCACCCAACCGAACACACACCCAGGAGAGTCATGACCCGACAGCCCTCCCCGAAGACCGGCTCCGTCCGCACCCGCGTCACGATCGACGGCACCCCCGACTACCCGGCCGTCCTCGACCCGGCCAACCGCTGGAACGGCTTCGTCAGCCCGTTCTTCACCCTCGACACCGTCCGCCAGCTCGCCGCCGAAACCCTCGACATCGCCACCAAGTACGGCTACGACTGCGCCGACACCATCCACGTCATCGACGGCGGAACCGACAGCAACGGCGCGCCCCGCGCGGTCGTCCTCCACATCCGCTGGATGTACCTCGAAGACGAGGGACCGGCCCAGGTCACCTCCATCATCAACCCCCGCGAGGAGGACGGCCTCTACGGCATCGGCGGCTGGGAGTGGACGTGGTCCATTTCCACCTGGGACTGCGCGTGCAGCAGCTGGTACTACCACGAGACCGACCCCTGCCCGAACTGCGGCGGCGAACGCCCCAACGGCTACGAGCTGGCGGCCTGACACCCATGGCCATCAACACCGCACCCCAGCCCTCCACCTGCCTGATCCTCGACCCGGACGGCCGGGGCACCGTCCTCCAGGTCACCTCCGTGCACAACCTCGACGGCGAGACCCTCGCCGAGCGCCTCTACGAGGCTTACGCCATGACCACCGAGAACAACATGGAACTGCCCGACGAGATCACCGTAGAGACCCTCATGGCTGAGCTCGGCGAGCAGACCGCCGCCTGTGCAGAAGGCTGGCACCACTGGGCCAACGAACCGACGCAGGAGGCCTGGGACACCGTCCGTCCCTGGGCCGAACGGCAGGTCCGCCGCCTGTTCCCGGACCTGACCTGGAGCGTCGAGCCGGACCGGCAGTTCCTCCCGCCCAACGCCTGAGCACCGCCCGCCAGTGGGGGTGACGGCCGACCGAACGGCCGTCACCCCCGTCCCCGCCGCCCTGTCTGCGACTGGCATGCGTCGTCGCGCGCCGCGGCACCGCCCGACTTCAGGAGCACCCCACATGTCCACCGGCCCCATTTCCGCCGTGCCGTTGCCCCGTACGCGCCGCCGAGTCGTCTACCGCGACCGCGCCTACAGCACCGTCCACCGCTTCCGCTACGCCGCCGCCCACCTGGAGGCCTTCCGCACCGGCCGGCAGTGGCACGTCGACCAGCTGATGCCCCGCACCGCCCCCGCACCGCGGGAAGCCGTCGTGCGCTGCGCCCCCACCCTCGCCGAGGCCGTCGCCCAGGCGGTCGTACGGCTCGACCGCCGGGCCGTCCCGGCGCCCGACCACACGGACGACACTCTGCGCGCGTACGCCGCCGCAGGCTGGGACGTCGTCGACCCCGCCACCGGCCGCACGATGGCCTGGGCCCACCGCCACGTCGGCGACCCCTACCCCTGGCAGCCGGCCGAACACGAGGGGCTCGTCCCGGTGAACAGCAGCCGCAGCGCCGGCGCCGCCCTCGACGTCCGCGAGACCGCCCAGTCGACGACGCCCGGCCCGCTCGGGCCCGTCGTCGTCGTACCGTGCAGCGGCGCCAAGTCGGCCACCAAGACGGCCCTGCCTGCCCGCCAGCTCTACACCGGCAGCTATCACCTCCTGTGCCGCCAGGCGGCCGAGCGCCTCGCCGGCGCCACCGGCGACGTCGTCGTCCTCTCCGCGCAGAACGGCTTCGTCACCCTCGACGAACCGCTCTTCCCGTACGAACTCCGCATGGGCCAGCCCGGCTCCGCCGCGCCCGAGATGCTCGCCGCCCAGGCCGCGCAGCTCGGCATCCTCCCCGGCCCCCGCCCGGTCGTCGCCCTCGGCGGCCGCGCCTACGTCCAGGCCGTCACGCAGCTGCGCCCGGACGCCCTGCAGCCGCTCGCCGGCTGCCGCGGCATCGGCGAACAGCGCGCCCGTCTCGCCCGGCTGATCCGAGCCGAGCAGCCGCTGGACGTCCTCCACCAGCTGACCACCGCGGCCGCACCAACGGCCTGAACGCCGGCAATCCACTGGCCTCGCCCCGAACGGGGCGAGGCCAGTTCTGCGTGACGGGCGCGGATGGTGATGAGCCCCTGAGCAGCGGAAACAGGGTCCAGGACTCTCCCGAAAGTGATGAGTGTTTGGTATAGTTGTCTTGTGGTCGACGGTGGCAGTCGACCACCACCGGAAACACACGCGAACACCCTGGAGACCCGTATGCCCCTGGACTTCACCAACCCGCACGAATTCAGCTGCTTCGGCACGCTCCACCCCGACCGGCTCGTGAACTGGTCCTTCGGAGACGCCCACGTCGAGTGGGAGCTCACCGGCCTCTTCTCCGGCCCCGGCACCTACACCACCGTCCCGCTCGACGCCGAGACGGACATGCACTACCTCCCCGGCGACTCGGGAGCCACCAACACCGTGGCGCAGCACCTCGCCGCCCGCTACGGCTTCGACGGCCTCGACATCCGGGGCCCCGTCCATTTCACCGGCCCGAGCGGCGAGACCGACCGCGCCCTGGGCATCGCCCCGGACGCCTTCGACGTCATGTACGGCAGGGTCCAGGACATCTGCGCCGACCTCGGCGTCCGCACCTGGTGCAAGCTCCACCCCGGCGACGCCGTCAGCGTCCGCTACACCGACCTGGAACGTGGCGACGTCTACTGGTTCCTGAACACCCCCCACCGCTTTCTGCACTTCAGGGATTTTCCCGTCGGCAGCAAGACGCTGGAGTTCATCCCGGACGCCCGCGTCCTGGTCTGCGACGACGAGTTCGAGGTGACCGCCTACGGCACCTACCAGTGCCGCGCGGACCGCGCCCCGGCCGGGTACTGGCAGCGCACCGGCAATCAGCTCCTCAGCGCCTGACCCGCTCCTCCCCCCGGCCAGGCGCCGGGGGGAGGAGCCCAGCTTCGGCCGGCCGAACCGCCGGCCCCCAACACCCTCAGAAGGACCGATGCGCACCACCCTTCAGGACTGCCAGGACGCACTCGAAACCGCCCGGGCCCAGGCGCAGGGCCTGACCCACACCCTCGCCGCCACCCTGGCCCACATGTACCCGCACGCCGCCTACCTGGTGCTGCGCCGCGACCCCCGCTCCGGCGAACTCCAGCTCGACAGCCTCCGGACCGCCGGCGGCGCGCAGGGCGTCTGCGGCGACCTGGACACGCTCCCCGAGCTCACCGACCCCGAACTGCGCACGGCCTGGGGCGGGACCGATCCGCGCGATCCCCAGGCCCTGCTCCAGGTCCTGGGCGACCTCGACCGTCTCGGCGCCCCGTTCGGCCGGCTCCCCGACTCGGCGCAGGTGTATGCCGACCCGTACGAGGACACGGCGGCCCTGCTGTGCCTCGTGGTCAACGCCCATGCGCCCGAGCCGGAGGGCCACGACCGGGAAGTGACCGCGCACCTAGCCCTGACCGTGACCGAGGAGGTCACGTACGAGTTCACCGTCGAGGTCGAGCTTCCCGCGTACATCGCCAGCAACCCGAACGCCCTGCGCGACTACCTCGCCGACAACGAGGACCTCTGGCTCGACGACCTCGACCCCCTGAGCGGCGTCACCATCAACGAGCGCAGCCTGGACGACGTCGAACTCACCCTCGCCGCCTAGACCCCCAAGAGCCGACACGCGGGCGCCGAGGGCGCCCAGGAAGGGCAAGAACGCATGCGGGAGTACAGCGTCACCTGGACCATCGAGATCGGCGCCGACACGCCCGTACACGCCGCCTACGAAGCACTCGCCGTCCAACGCGACCCCACGTCCTGGGCCACGGTCTTCACCGTCCACACGGACGACGGTGACGTGGTCGTCGACCTCAACCCCCGTCAGCCGGGCCCGCCGTCCCTGAGCGGCCCCTGGACCCTGACGGCATAGCCGGCACACCCTCGCGCCCCGGCCCGGCCCACCAGCCGCGCCGGGGCGCCGTCATGTCCGGCCCCGGGCCACGCCGGCCGTCGGCAGCTGGACGGCGCCGCGCGGTTCGTAGGGCGCCTGCGGCCGCGGCGGACGGTCTGTGCGCCGTCGGCTCGGCAGCGTGCCTCCACCGCGCGCCTCGGCACCGCGGGCGGGCGTCATCTTCGCGGCCGGCCATCGCGACGCCGGCGCCGGCGTCCTGGAAGGCCGGCGGCGCGTCGGGGCGTGCCGCCGGCGGGCCTTCGGCATGCCGCTGAACAGGGGAAACGCACCTCCAAGACGTTCACAAAGTGACGATTAGCGGGTATAGTTGTCTTGTGGGTCGGTGGTGGCAGCCGACCCGCACCGAAAACCAACTCCCAGGAAAGGGGACCCCCATGCCCACCCTCCTCCAGGACAGCTACGCCCTTCGGGTCGAGCCCACCGGCGGATTCCGCCTGCTCGACTGGGGCTCCGAGATGCGCCCGCAGGACGCGCTGGACGCTGACCAGGTCCGATGCGTCGACCTGACCACCCGGCTGATCATGTGGACCGACGAGTGGGCCTTCCCGCTCGGCCACCCCGACAACGGACCGGCCAGCGAGCTCCTGCACACCTACCGGGCCATGCCCTACAAGGTCAGCGGACTCGCCGTGTTCACCGGCACCACCACGTCCGGCGGCAGCGTGCTCGGCCTCACCGAGGACCAGGCGCTCGTACTCGTCGACCGCTTCTTCAGCCGTCACCGCGACATCCCCCGGCCGCGCCGCTAAACGCAGGTCACCCCGGGCCCCGGACCCCAATTCCGGGGCCCCCGAATTCAGCGAAGGGAAACACCATGAAATTCACCATCATCGGAGACTGGTACGAAGTCTGGGATCTCGCCTCAACATTCGCAGTCGTCGCCGACGGAGCGGATTTCGAGGAAGCCAAGGCAAACGCGGCCGCCGCGGTGCTGGAGGCCTTCCCGCACCGTGCCGAGGAGGACGGGGAGACCCCCGAGACCCTCTGGGGCGGAGACCACGGCGCCTACGTCGTCGCGGCCTTCCTCGGAGACCTCGGCGCCCAGGCGGTCGACGCCGCGCACTTCGAGCTGATCGCGTGACCGCCGCCACCCAGACGTACACGGTCATCGGACTGACCCTCGACGTCGACAGCACCGAGCTGCTCATCGCGGCCGTCCTCGCGGGCCCCGTCGCGGACCAGGTCGAGCTGCTCGCCACCAGCGAGGAGGACTTCACCCGGTGGGCCGAGGAGTTCGACGCCCCCGACCCGGACACCGCCGCAGACCTCGCCTACACCCACTGCCGCACCTTCGGCAGTGCGCAGAACGCCGGAGAGTACCTGCACCAGGTGCTGGAGGACGAGGGCATCGAGGCCACCGCGGGCGGCCACCCCGGCTCCGGGTGCTACTGGGTCGCCATCGGTACCCCCGATGGCGGAGAGATCCTCATCAGCGGCCAGGGCCGACACGAGGCCGAGGTGTACTACCCCCTGACCGAACACGCCGGTTGGCTCGTCTGCCGCTACGACGAGAGCGGCCTGGAGTTCACGATCCTGCACGACTCCCACGACCCCGACCTGGACGCCGACACCGCCGCCGCCGTCGAGGCCGTACGCGCCAGCCTCGCTACCGGCTAGACGCGCCCCGCCCTGCGCCCCCACCGTGCCGCTGACGCACGGTGGGGGCGCAGCTGTGCTCCGGCCGCCAGGGCGCCGAGCCGGAGCGACGTCCGGGCAACAACGCACCCTCTACCGGCTCCCCTCTTCCCGCCGGCCGCGGAGGAGAACGCCGGCGGTTCACTCGCGGTCGGCGAAGGGTGGTCGAACCGCATTCACCCAGGTAGGCGAGCCAATGAGGGCCCCGAAAGTGACTCATGTGTGTTATAGTTGTCTTGTTGGTCGGCGGTGGCAGTCGATCACAAACCGAATCCACGCACAGCCGTGAGGAGACATCATGTCCGACACCCTGCTCCGCACCCTCGACCTCATCGAGCCCGGCGACCTGGTCATCTACCACGGGAGCATTCCGTCGCACCACGGCCTCCACCTGGCTCGGCCGTGCGACTGCTTCGACTGCGGACGCGCGGACTACCTCGGGAGCACCGACACCCGCTACCGGCTGAGTGACCCCTTCGCCGAGGACCCGGCCGCCCTCACGCTGCGCTGCGTGCGCCGCCAGTCCATCACCCGGTCCACCGCCAACGCCTGACCCTCCCTCGGGGCGCAGCCACCCGGCTGCGCCCCGCCCCGGGCGGCGGGGAGTGGCATCCCGCCGCCGCCGAAAGCACCCCCTCACGAAAGGGCAGACCATGACCGACAAGACCCTCATCAACGGCGCAGCGAACCGGGACAGTCTGGGCCCCGACGCGATGCGCTGGACCCCCGAGCCGGAGCAGCCGGCCGTTTCCGTGGCCGACGTCTTCGGGGAGGTCATCCACGGCTACAGCCGGGCCCGTGCCATCGCCGACGGGGTCCTGGTCGCCGTCGGCGACGACATCGCCCGCGAAGTCGGGTTCAGGTTCCCCGTCGCGCTCACCGCGGCCGCGTGGGCCGACTGCGTCGCCTGGACGGACGAGGACAACCGGCAGACCTGCCAGGACGAGGAAGGCCGCCTCTGGGACGTGCTCCGGATGACCCGCTACGCCATCCGGCGCTCCGACGGCGGGCCCTCCTGCACCGTCGAGCTCTACCGCGTCCCGCGCGACGGAGAGAGCGAAGAGGGCGAGCGGACACAGCTGATCGCCACGTGCGGGCCTGGCGACGACATGGAGCCCGTGATCACCATCTCCCTGCCTGGCGAGGACTGACCGCCAGCAGCAAGCGCCCCACCCCCCAAGGGGTGGGGCGCTGTGCGTTCCTGGCCCTCCCCACGTGCGAAAACACCCCGGAAAAGATCCACGCAGCCCCCCAAAAGTGGTGAATGTGAGGTATAGTTATCTCGTTGGTCGGCAGTGGCAGCCGACCAGGAAACCGGAAGCAGACCGAGAGGAATCGGCATGGCAATCACGTCGCACGACCGGACCCCGTACGAGGTTGAGCGCTCCGCTGCGCTGTTGATGGGCTTCCTCAATGCGGTGGGGAACGGCTGTCACCATCTCGTCGTCGCGGCATCCGCGAACGGCGCCACCCTCTCGGTCTCCGTGCCGTTTCACAACGACGGCGAGACGAGCGACCTGGACCCGGACGACGCTCTTGAAGCGATGATGGCGCTCACCCTCGCCGCCATGGTTGGCGGCGGCGCGGTGATCCGCACGAACTACGCGGACCAGACCTCCGAAGTGATGGGCTGGAGGCTGGTGGAGTTCTACGCCAAGCCGCTCAGCGCATCGGAGATCTTCAACGTCTATTGCACGGACGCGACGACCGGCGAAGTGATCCCGCCGGAGTGGGGTGTGGAGTACGTGACCGCCCCCCGTCTGACGGTCTGAATCAGGGGACTCCGGGGCGCGGGCGCTGTGCCCGCGCCCCGGAGTCGCTCCGGCCTGGTTCTGCCCTGCCTGGCCGCTTCTGCGCGGTCTGCGTACAGGGGGCCGGCGGTGGCAGCCGTTTTGGGGGTGGGGCGAGAGCTCCGAAAGTGACTGATGCGTGTTATTGTTGTCTCGTTGGTCGATGGTGGCAGTCGGCCTTCCCGAATCCGTATCTCGCCCCAAGGAGTCACCTCGTGAAGAAGCCTGTTCTTTGCTGCGCCACCCACGTCTGGGCTGGCGATGTGGATAAGGCCACCGAGCACTACGCCACTTACCAGGAGACCAGCGCGGCGCGGCTGGACAAGATCGCCGAGCGGCTCGAAGCCCGCAACGGGATCGGGGATTTGCAGGAGGCGAAGGAACTGCGCGACAACGCCGCCGCCAACCGCGAGGACGCAGTACGGGCCCGCAGCGCCGCTGGCCGCGAGCACCTCCGCCGCACAGGCCTGTGGCTCACGCCCTCGTGCGTCCGGCGAACCGGCGACGGGGCCTGACTGTAGGTGTTCTGCCCGGCCCCCGGAGTGCTGTGGCCCTCCGGGGGGCCGCTGGCCGGAGGCTTCGTAAGTGGGCGGGGGTGGGGTGTTTTGACGGTGTGATAGCTGTGTGGGGGAGGCCCGGAAGGGCCTCTTCTTCTTTTCCGGGGTGGTGTTCTTTTCGATTCCCGGGCGGTCTGTATTTCTCGCACGTGTTCCCTGACGTGTCATCAGGTTCGGAGGGTGTGACGGTCCGTCCGTGAGGCGTGTGAGGGATATAGGAACGGAGCCTCGCGCGGCGAAGAAATGGAATTCAAAGCCCGCCGATTCGGCCGTAAGGGCGCCCCGGAATTCGAGGACGCCCCGGCCCTCGTGAATCCGGAAGCCCGTAAGGGCGGCCCACCCCGGACACGGCGCCCGGAAGGGCGCTGGAACCCCCTCAGGAAACGACACCACCACCCCCGCCCCCGAACACCCCCACCCCACCCAGAGACACCCGCACACACCCCCTCCCGCCCCCACGGGCCCCGACAGGGGCCCACACCCCCCACCCAGCCTCCACCAACCCCCCAACCAGCCACCACACATGACACCAACCCCCAGACCCTAGCCACACCCCCCCCACGAAACACCCCCACCCCCCCAACGCCCCGAAGGGGCCCACACCTACCCCCCACCCCACCCGCCGGCAGGCGGGCCCCACCCCACAACCAACACCCCATCAATTCCCGCAACGCGGGAATCCAAAAAAGCCTGAAAGGCTTTCAAAACCCACCAACCAAGAATTGCCGAAAGGTAATTCAAAGCCGCCCAACAAAACCCCCGAAGGGGGTTGACTAAAACCACCCCGAATTCGCCGAAGGCGGATTCCCTGCGCGAATTGCCGAAAGGCAATTCCTTTAGGGGCATTTATGCCCCTCCGCCCCC
>NZ_JAEBEE010000013.1:0-154210 GCF_046548835.1 Streptomyces sp. cmx-4-9
GCAACGCCGAAAGAACCGCCTCCACCTCCCCCGGCTCCACCCGGAAACCACGCACCTTCACCTGCTCGTCCGAACGCCCGACGAACTCCAGCACACCCCCCGCACCCCACCGCGCCACATCACCCGTCCGATACATCCGCTCCCCGGACCCACCCAACGGATCAGCAACAAAACGCTCCGCACTCAAACCCGCACGACCCAGATAACCCCGCGCCAACTGCACACCCGCCACATACAAATCACCCGCCACACCCGCATCCACCGGCCGCAACGCCCCATCCAGCACATACGCCCGGGTGTTCCAGACCGGCCGCCCGATGGGCACCGTGCCGGTTCCGGCCGACAGGGCACCGCTCAGGGTCGAAGCGACCGCGGCTTCGGTGGGCCCGTAGGCATTGACCAGGCGGCGTCCAGGCGCCCACCGGGCCACCAGCTCGGGCGAGCACGCCTCACCGCCGGTCACCACGCACTCCAGCAGCGGCAGTCCGCCGGCGGTGAGCGGTACCGTCGCCAGGACCGGCGCGGGCAGCATCACGTGCGTGATCGCCTCGGACTCCAGCAGCGCGGCCAGCTCGTCGCCGACGACCTGGCCGCGGGGCAGCACGAGGGTGCCGCCCGACAGGAGCGTCATCAGCAGGTCTGCCACCGACGGGTCGAAGTTGGGTGAGACCGCCTGGAGCACGCGGGCGCCTGCACCGACACCCAGGTGCGCCCTGTGCACCGCCGCCATGTTCGCCGCGCCCCGCTGCGGCACCACCACGCCCTTGGGCCGTCCCGTGGACCCGGATGTGTAGATCACATAGGCGGGGTGGGCGGCGTCCAGTGCGGCGACGCGCTCGCCGTCGCCCACGTTCTCCCGGGACAGGGCGGCGAGTTCCGCCTCGGGAACGGGCGCGGTCAGCGTCAGCGCCGGGGCCGAGTCCTCCAGCATGTACGCCACCCGGTCCGCCGGATACTGCGGGTCGACCGGCAGGTAGGCGGCGCCGGCCTTCCAGATGCCCAGCACTGCGGCCACCCAGTCCGGCGAACGCGGCAGCGAGAGCGCCACGAGCCCCTCGGGTCCCACGCCGCGGTCGATGAGGAACCGCGCGACCTGGTTCGCCCGCGCGTTGAGTTCCGCGTACGAGAGCGTTTCGCCTCGGCACGCCACCGCGGTGAGGTCCGGCCCCCGCTGCACCTGTGCCTCGAACAGGTCCGGCAGGGTGTGGTGCAGCGCGTCGGGGTCCGGCATCAGGGAGTTGCGACCTCGTGAATCAGACATGGCTGGGACCTTCGCTGATGGCAATTCATCCGGGATGGTGCAGAACTGGCAGCGGCAGACCCGGAGGGCAACGCAGGTGGCCGCGATCGTGCCGCTCGGCGGGCTCGGCCCCCGCAGCGCACTGGCCCAGTCTCACCCGGGGCGGCCGGGGAGGGGCCGGAGCTGCATGAAACTGCCAGCTCTTCCTGCCGGGTCCGGTCAGCGGATCCTGGCCAGGCCGCGTGCATGGCGGCGCGCGGTGCCCCGGGAGACCGCGAGCGGGTCCCAGCCGTCGAGGCGTTCGGGCAGCAGGTCCGGGTCGGCGATGACGGATCCGGAGTGGACCTCGCTCATCAGGCGCCGTTCGAGGATCTGTCCGGCACAGGCGATGCCGCCGACGGCGACGCCGGTGATCCCGCTTCCGTAGCGGGTGTTGGCGCCCACCACGTGCAGCCCCTGCACGGAGGTACGCGTATCCGGCCGGCTTCCCGCCGTCCCCCATTGCGCCAGGCCGAACGGCGTGCCTCCGGTCGAGAGGGTGTACCGCTCGTGGGTGAGCGGGGTGGCCGCCTCCAGGTGGACGATGTGCTTGCGGAACGGTCCGATGGCCTCCTCCGCGGCGTTCAGCATCGCCTCGGTCAGCCGGGCCTTCTGCTCCCGGTACGGGCCCGTACGCCGGTAGGGCTCACCGGAGGCGGGGCCTTGCGCCACGCCCCAGTGGTCGTAGCTCGGCGGGCACAGCGTCATCACCTGGAAGTTGCTGTGTCCCGGCGGGCAGACGGTGCGCGAGCCGGGGTCCTTGAGGGAGGCGAAGGACATGAAGAGGAACGGCACGGGGTCGAGGTCGCCCTCGGCCAGCCGCTTGTAGTACCCGTCGATGTCGTTGTCCCGGTACCACCACAGGTTCGCGTTGGGGCGGCTCGGAAGTTCCGTGTCGAGTGCGATGTAGAGCGTGGCAAAGGGGAGCCCCATGGTGGCGTCCCGTGTCTTGGACACCAGGCGGCGGGGGAAGTGCTCCTCCCCGACGAGGTCCAGGACCGTCCGGCGGTAGTCCGCGTTGGAGACGACGAGGTCGGACGCGATCAGCCGGCCGCCCTTCAGACCGACCCCGGTGACCTTGCCGTCCTCGACGAGGATGCGTTCCACCGTGCTCTTGGTGCGGAGTTCTCCTCCGTGCGACTCCAAGACCTCCACCAGCGAGGCCGCCAGCATCTGGCCGCCGCCTTCGGGGTAGTAGGCGCCGCGGACGTAGTGGTCGGTGACCGTCGCGTGCAGGGAGACGCTCGCCTGGTCGGGGCCCATCCCGTAGTTCGGTGACTGGGCGGCCAGCACGGTCCGCGCCGGGGTGGACAGCCCGCAGTGGTCGAAGAGTTCGGAGAGGGTGCGGCGTCCCCAGGTCACCGTGGTCGGGGTACGGGCCACGAGCTCGGTGATCGTCAGGTCCTCGGCCGACAGGAGCGCCGACCGCATCTCCTCGCCCAGGCCGGCGCACGTGTCGATGAACCGGTCGATGCCCGCCGCGTCCCCGGGCAGCGCCTCCTTCAGCCGCTGCCGGTACTGCGGCCAGCCGGCCGGCATGTCCATCGTGACGCCGGGAGTGACGATCCGGTCGAACCCGTTCTGGTCCATCTCCCGGTAGACCACCCGGTCCTTGAGACCGAGGCCGCCGAAGATCGCGGGCAGGACTCCGCCGGGACCGCAGTCACCGAGGTAGTGGACGCCCACGTCGAACTCGTAGGCGCTGCGGCGCCGGAACACATGGCTGTTGCCGCCGGCGACATCGTGCTGCTCCACGACCAGTACCCGGCGACCGGCGACGGCCAGATAGGCCGCGCACACCAGCCCGCCCAGACCCGAGCCGACAACGACGGCATCCCACTCATCATCCTGAGCCGACATACCAGCGATTCCACCTTTCCGGTGATCCGACCCCCGCGCGGGTGCGAGGGGGAGAGCGCGAAGACGAAGGAGTGCCTGTGTGGGGCAGGGCGCCGGCGAGCACCCCGGCCGGCGGGTGCGGATGACCGGAAGGCACCGGCGGGCGGCCGGGGCCGCCCCTAGAGGTAGAAGACGGCGCGGTACCCGGACCACCGCAGGGCCATCGCACCCGGCGCGGCGCTGCGGACGCCCGGCAGCAGGTCCTTTTCGGCGCTCAGCCCGTGAGACCTCAGGTCCGCTGTCTCGGCCCAGACGCCGACACCGGACTCCAGCAGGACGCCGAGTCCGCGCCGCGGCTCGCTCAGGGTCGTGATCTCCCGGTTTCCCAGGCGCAGGGTGGGTGTCCGGCCTGCCCGGGCCGCGTAGGTGACGGCCGACCCGCGGAGCAGGACGTCGAGCCCGCCGAGGTGGCGGTGGAAGAGGAAGGCGCAGTACAGCTCGTCGGAGAACTGCGTCTCCACGGCGCCCCGGTAGCCGCGTTCGATGATCGCCAGCGCGCGCTGGGAGCCGGCGGCCGTCACATCACGCCCAGGTACAGGGTCTTGTCCGCGGCGGCGACGTGTTCGGCGAACCTGGTCGGCGCCCTCAGCGGGACTTCGGGGAGGTGGGCGACCGCGCCGCGGTCGTCGCTGCAGAAGCGGCAGGCGTACCAGAGGAACCGCCCGGGGAAGGCCCGCAGCATCTCCCGGATGACGGCGGCCGTCGAGGGGTACTCGGCGGACCATGCGGCCAGGTTGCGCGGCTTGTCGTCCCCCAGACCCTGCTGCGTCAGCATGGTCGCGTAGCCGCAGGCCCAGACGTGGACCTTCGCACCGCTTTCGAGCAGGGCCTGGGACAGCCGCAGGACGCTGGTGACGACATCGCTCTCGTAGGGCGAGCCCATCAGCGTCATCAGTACGTCCGCGGCCGGGACCTTGGTCGCCATGTCAGTGCCACACCACCCTCACGTCCGGATCGAGCACACAGGCCGCCACCTCGGTCATGGCGACGGGTGCGGCCGCCGGGAGGAGGCCCGACTCCTGCAGTCCGCGCTGGGCGAGCGAGAACCGGTCCACCCAGATCTCGCAGCCGGCGTGCGCCGCCGAGGCCGCTTCGTCCGACGCATCCGCCACGGCCGCCGAGACGCCGTCCTGGATGAACAGCAGCCGCACCCGGTCGCCCCTGCGTGCCAGCGCGGCGGCGTCCCGCAGGAAGCCGGCGCAGCCGGGACCGGACCACGGCCCCTTGGTCTCCACCAGGAGATGGGATGCGGCCGGGACGTCCTCGTCGCCCTCCACGGCCGGCCGCGTCAACCGCATCCGCCGGCATGGCCGGTGTCGCCCCCGGCAGCGGAGAACAGGGGCAGTTCGACCTGGTCCTGCCAGCCCTTCGCCCCCTCCTCCGGGGGCAGGCCCCGGTACGCGGCCACAAAGGGCCCGAGCCGGTCGGCTCCCCAGAACTTGTCCCTGCCGTGCACGAAGAACGGAACCCCGAACAGGCCGTCCTGGTAGGAGGAGACCAGGCACTCCAGTCCCTGCTTGCGCAGGTCCGGGTCGTCGGCGGCGCCGGCCAGCAGCGCGGGGTCCAGGCCCAGCGCGCCGGCGATCTCCGCCATCGTCTCCCGGCGGGTGATGTCCCGCCCCTCCTCCCAGCGGGCCCGGTAGGCCAGGTCGATGAACTCCCGTCCGCGGCCCTCCCGTTCCGCTGCGAGGTAGGCCAGGTGGGACACTTCCCAGTTCGGGTCCTTGTCGATGGGCCAGGTCATGGACAGACCGCGGGCCCTGGCGAGCCGGGCCGTGTCCTGGAGGATGTAGAAGCCCTTGGCCCGGGACATGGCGACGATGGGCAGTTCGACGTCCGCCTCGTCCAGCATGCCCTGCGTGGTCTCGTCGGGCTCCCAGAAGGGGATCCACTCGATGGCGTCCGCCACGTCGGCGTGGTGTTCGGTCAGTTCCCGGTAGGCGAACCAGGAGTACGGGCTGCGCAGGGAGAAGTACCAGCGCGGCTGCTTCTTCTTCTTGGCCATGAAAGCGACCCCGATCTGTCGAAAGGGAGGATGTGGCAGGGGGAGAGGGGCGGAGCTAGAGGATGATCCCGCCGTCGATCTGGAGCACGGCTCCGGTGATGTACGAAGCACGGTCGGAGGCGAGGAAGGAGACCAGGTCGGCGACTTCCTCGGCGCGGCCCAGGCGTCTGAGCGGAATGGACTGCAGGGCCTGCTTCTTGACCTTGTCGCTGAGGTCTGCCGTCATGTCGGTCTCGATGAAGCCGGGCGCCACCGCGTTCGCCCGGATCCCGTACCGGCCGACCTCCTTGGCCAGGGACCGGGAGAAGCCGATGATTCCGGCCTTGGAGGCCGCGTAGTTGGTCTGGGTGGCGTTCCCGTACACCCCGGCCACCGAGGAGATGTTCACCAGGGAGCCGGACTTGCGCTTCATCATCTCGAAGATCACCGAACGGCAGACGTGGAAGACGCCGGTCAGGTTCACGTCGACGACCTCCTGCCAGTCGGCGTCGGGCATCATCAGGAGGGCGTTGTCCTTGGTGATGCCCGCCGAGGTCACCGCGACGTCGATCGGGCCCAGCCCGTCCTCCGTCTCGGCGACGAATCGGCGTACCGAATCCCCGTCGGAGACGTCGGCCCGTACGGCCAGGGCCTTGACGCCCAGCTCCGAGATCTCCTGTGCCAGCTCCTTGGCCGCCTGCTCGTCGGAGCGGTAGCAGAAGCCCACGTGGAAGCCGTCCTGGGCCAGCCGCAGGGCCGTCGCCCGTCCGATGCCCCGGGAACCGCCGCTGATCAGGGCCGTCCTGGATGCGCTGTTGTCGGTCACGCTTGCTGTTCCTCCCTCGGCCGGAGCTGTTCGCCCGGCCGGAATGCCATCACCATGCGCGAGAACGTCATGGCGACCCGGCCGTCCACGAGGCTCTCGCCCTCGAAGACGACGGTGTCGGTCAGTGTCCGCAGGACCCGCACCCTGTGCTCCAGGACGTCCCCGGGGTAGACGGTCCGGTGGAACTCCACCCCGGACATGGCGCCGGCCAGCATCACCTGTCCGCCGAGGTCCGCCTCCCCAGGTCCCGCGTGCACGGCCAGCAGTCCCGCGGCTTGGCCCCAGGACTCCACCAGCAGGGTCTGCGGATAGGCGAACTCCTCCTCTGCAGCGTCCTCCGCGAGGTGCTGGTACCAGGGCTCATTGCACGTGATCGCCTTGACCGCGCGCAGGCTCGTGCCCGGCACCAGCTCCACGACCCGGTCCACCAGCAGCATGGGGTACCGGTGGGGCAGCATCCGCTTGATCTCCGCGGCGTTCATCACCCGTCTCCTCCGGCCCGGTAGCGCAGCCGGACCTTCGCGGCGGTCCCGCGGGAGGTGGCCGCCTCACCCGAGGCGCTCCAGCCGTCCTCCCGTGCCTTCCAGTGCAGTGCGACGGTGAGCGTGTCCCCGGGGAAGACGGCGCCGACGAAGCGCGCGGACTCCAGGGCGGCCAGGGTCAGCCCGGCCGCCGGGGCGGTGGCACGGGCGGCCAGGTGGACGCATTCGACGACACACACGCCGGGAAAGATCGGGAACTGGGGGTAGTGCCCGGCGAACACCGGTTCCCCGGCTCCGATCACCGCCTCGGCACCCGACTGCAGGTCGCCGTCCCCGCCTGCGGCCCGCGCGGGCCGCAGGGCCCGGAGCTCCGCGCGGACCGGACTGTTGTGGTGGACCGGCGTCACGACCCCGCCAGCTTCTGGACCAGCAGACCGTGCGCGCTGCGGAGGGTCACGACGTCGCGCAGCTCCGCCTCGGTGAACTTGACGCCGTACTTCTTCTCCAGCACCACGACGACTTCGAGCGCCATCAGCGAGTCCACGTCGAGGTCCTCCAGGAAGTGGGCGTCGTCGGTGACCGCCGCGGCCTCGACGTCGAGGATCTCGGCGACGGTGGTGCGCAGCTCTTCCTTGTCGAAGGCTTCGGTGAAGAGGTGCTCAAGCTCGGATACGGACATGGCAGTTCCTTTCGTGAGGACAGCTCATGAGGGGGGCGGGGGCCCGGCCGGGTCAGCGCAGCCGCAGGAGTGCGCAGGCCAGCACACCGTCCCGGTCGACGGAGGTGACAGCGGCAAAGCGCCCCGCGGCCCGGGGGTCGTCCTGGGCCGCGGTCAGTACGGACACCATCTGGAAGGCGGCGGTGGCGGCGGCCGTGTCGCCGATCTGGACCGGGGACGGCACGTACCGCGGTGCCGGGCCGTCGAAGACGTGCGCCAGCCCCTCCCGCTCCTGCTCGCCCGCGGTCCCGGGCGGGCTGGAGGGCGACACCGCCCACACGTCGGCCCGGTCCACGCCCGAACGGTCCAGCGCCCGGGTCACGCATGCGGCCAGCGACTGCGCCACGCCCGCCGGACCGACCAGGCCCGGCTCGACCGCGACGACCTCGGCCAGCTCCTCGCCCTCCGCCGCCGCACCGGCGGGGCGCAGCCGCAGTACGGCGCATCCCTCGCCGAGGACCGTGTCCGCCTCGTCCTCGGTGCGGGTGTGCCAGTCCAGCCAGGCACGGGACGAGGAGTACTCCTCCACCGCACCGCACAGCACCGTCCGGGCCCGGCCTGCCGCCAGCAGCCGGCGCGCGTAGTTGAGCGCCAGGAGACCCGAGGCCCGGCCGGCCGCAACCGTGGTGTTCGGACCCTTCAGCCCGTACCAGATGGCGCACTGGCCGGCCGCGCAGTTCATGATGGCGTTGGGGATGTGCGAGGGGTCGATGTAGAAGGGCTTCTCGTGGACGAGGGTGTCCCGGGTGATGTTCATCATGCTCTCGGCGCTGCCCGTCGTCGTGCCGATGACCAGGCCGACGTCGGCGCCGCTCTCGTCCGCGCCCTGGCCGGCCGCCTCCGAGAGCAGTTCGCGCACGGTGGTGACGGCCAGGCCGGTCACCCGGTCCATGGACCGGGTGCCTTTGCGGCCCAGTACCTCCTTGATGACGAAGCCCGGTACCAGGCAGACCTGTTCGTCCGGTCCTGTCCATTCCGTGGCGGCCGGCGCCACCGCCGTCCGCCGGCCCGACCGGGCACCCTCGACGAAGGCCTCGCGGCCGATGCCGAACGGCGACACCGCCGACCAACCGGTAATCACCGGACCGCGCACCGCGGCCACCCCCCTGTTCACAGCCGAATCCTCCGACGTCTCGTGGTGTGCCGGCCGGTCAGGCCCCGGGCGCCGGCTCGTTGGTGAAGGCGCGCAGGACCCGGTCGTCGAAGGTGACCAGCCGGCCCTCGCGCCCGTTCTCGACCACTCCGTAGGCATGCGTGATCGAGCCGGTGGCCGTCTGCACCAGCCGTCCCTCCCGCACCACGTAGGTGTCCAGACGGGAGGTGTAGAGGAGGTTCTTGAAGATGCTGTCCACCGTGTAGACGACGTAGAGGTCCTCCTCCAAGAGCGCCTCGTCGAGCAGCGTCACCTGGGAGTGCGTCACTGCGGGGATCCAGTTCGTCTCGCCCAGCAGCGTGCGGATCGAGATGCCCCGCGCGTCCACGAAGCGGTGCTTGGCCTCCTCCATGAGCCGCAGGTAGCCGGACATCTGGAGCCGGTCGAAGAAGTGCACGAACGGGTAGGGGATGCGGAACTTCCAGCCGTACGCGTTCTTCCCGGCCAGCAGCTGCTCCAGAACCGGGTCGGAGTCGGTGGACCCGCCGGAGACCAGCGGCTCACCGAGGACGGGCACGGCGGCGCCGGGCTCCGCCCCGCCGACGGCCGCCGTCACGAAGGGCTCCAGTCCGGCGGGGACGGGCAGCCTGCGCAGCATGCGGGTGTCGTTCTCGTCGTACCGCAGGACGGCACGGACCTTCGAGGTCACGGCCTTCTTCGGCGCCCCGTCGCGCTGCACGGTGACGGCCACCTTGAACGAGAGCTCTCGGGCACCCTCCTCGGTCACCGGCTTGACCTCGATCGACGCCTCGTCGTCGACCACGAGTGCGGTCTGCAGCCGGGAGTCGATGTACGTGATGTCGAAGCCGAGGCCGTTCTCCTCGTAGAGGCGCCCCACCGGCAGGCCGCTGCGCCGGAAGTGCTCGATGACGGCTTTCTCGACCAGGTAGTTGACGTGCTTGAAGCCGATGATGGTGCCGATGTTGGCACCTTCGTAGCCGGGGGTGAGCACGACGGTGGTCGACTCGTTCAGCAGTGTCTTCGTCGCGGTGGTGGTCATCACATGCTCCTCAGGATGAATTCGTCGAGCAGGGCGGAGAAGAGCGCCGGGTCCTCCGCCATGGGGTAGTGGCCCTGCCCGGGAAGCACACGCAGCTCGGCCTCGGGGAGGTCGGCGGCCAGCATCGCGCTCTCCGCGGCGGCGAAGTCCTCGCTCCCGGTGACGACCAGGCAGGGCACCGTGATCAGGTCGGTGCGCAGCACCGGGGTGCGCAGGTAGGTCTGGAAGAACTTCAGCCAGCCGTGCGGCCCGACGCGCTCGCATACGCGCCGGGCCATCTGGTGGCGGAGTCCGGGGTCGATCGGGCGCCCGGGCCGGTTCCGGATGCCTTCCTCCATGAGGCGCAGGAACGTCTCCTGCAGACCGGCGGCCGCGTCCCAGGCGAAGTCGCCGGCCCGACGCCGGTAGAAGGGCGAGACCAGGACGATGCCCCGGATCCCGTACTGTCCGACCGGGTCGGCGCCGCCCGCCACCTGCGTGCCGAGGAATTCCAGCAGCAGGTTGGCGGAGAAGGAGTGGGCGACCACCAGGTGCGCCCCGCCGGGGACCAGGTCCAGGGCCGCGGGAACACCGACGGTGTCGTGTTCCTGCTGTCCCCAGGGCGAGACGTGCTCCGCACGCCAGGGCAGTTCGGCCGTCCAGGCCTCCAGGCCCGCGGGGCCGTGCTCCGCCAGGCCGTCCCACACCGTGCCGCTGCCCGCCAGCCCGTGCAGCAGCAGCCCGCGCAGGGCAGGGTCCCCGTCCGCGGGCCGGTGCCGCAGGTACAGGGGGACCGGCGCTGCGCCCGGTACGGCCGGTCGTACGGGCGCGGCGGCCGCCACGGGCGCCGGCGACAGCACGCTCATCGGGCTGTGCCCGGCGCCAGCAGGGCCAGTCCCGCAGTGGCGTCGTCGCCGGCCCGCCCGGCCAGCGCGTAGACCGGCCCGGCGCCGCCACCGGCGTACCAGCCGACCGCTCCGACGCACTGCAGGACGCCCAGCACGGCCGACGTCTCGCCCCACGCCTCGGAGAGGTCGTGCCGGGGAATCCGGGGCAGGAAGTCCCCGGCAACTCCCCCCGGGCCGTCGCCCGGGGGGAACCACGCGCCGGGTGCGCTGTCCGGTCCGGCGCTGCCCAGGGTGTCCAGGCAGGCCTCGACCCCGGAGGTCCGTACGCTCAGCCCCAGCACGGCCCGCGGGCCGGCCCCCCGCTCCCGTGCGAGGTCGGGGTGCTCCACGAGGACCGCGGCGGCGCCGTCCACGACGCGTTCCGCGCCCGTCAGGGCCCGGACCACCTCGTTGTCGGGCTCCACCCCGAGGACCAGCGCCCGGCCGGCCCGGCCGGAGGTGATCAAGGCGTCGGCCCAGCGGACGGCGTCCAGCCCGGAGGTGGGGCCGTTGCAGATCATCAGGTTGGGGCCGCGCAGCCCGTACTTGATGGCCAGGGTGGAAGCGATCACGTTGCTGGACGCGTTGGGGGTGTCCATCGGGCTGATGCCGCGCGTGCTGCCCTCCGCCGCGATCAGTTCCACCACCGCGCAGACGGTGTCCGCGTTGCCGTGGTTCGAGGCGACCAGGACGGCGACGGTCTCCCCCGGGACGGTCAGCCCGTCCTCGCCCAGCAGTCCGGCGTCCCGCAGGGTCTCGTCGGCGCAGCACAGGGCCAGCTGGGTGGCCCGGTCCTTGTAGCGCAGCCCCTTCTTTCCGATCCGGGCCGCCGGGTCCACGGCGGCGGCGTCCGTGCGTACGGGGCCCAGGAGGTCTGCCGCCGAGCGGACGCCCGGCAGGGCCAGGCCGACTCCGGTCACCACTGCGTTCACTGCGCCGCCTCCACTACTGCCACCGCGTTGATCCCGCCGAAGCCGAACGCGTCGATCTGCGCCAGCTTCACGTCCGCCCGCTCGCTCGCGTCGCGGACGAACCGGAACGCGGCCGCTTCGTCGGCCACGTTGTCCAGACCGGTGACGGGCGGGATCCGGCCCTCCTTCATCGACTGCAGGGCCACGATCAGACTCAGCACGCCGGATGCTCCCGAGGTGTGCCCGGTCATCGACTTCACGCCGGTCATGGCGGGCAGCCCGATGTGCGGGCCGTACACCTCGTGCAGAGCGATGCCTTCCGCCGCGTCGTTGAGCTGGGTGCCGGTTCCGTGCACCATCACCAGCTCGATGTCCTCGGCCTTGACGCCGGCCCTGCGGTGCGCGTCGCGGATCGCGGCGGCGATGCCCTGCGGATCGGGTGCGGTGGCGTGGAAGGCGTCGCAGTTGACGCCCACCCCGCGGATCCAACCGTGGGAGGCACCGGATTCCGCCGGAGCTTCGCGCCGCAGGACGATCGCCGCCGCGCCCTCCCCCATCACCGTGCCCTTGCGTTCCCGGTCGAACGGGCGGACCTGGTCGGGCGGTTCCAGCTGGAGCCGGTCCGACAGGCCGAACATGCTCTCCGTGATCACGTCCACCCCGGCCACGATCACCGTCTCGGCACCCTGGAACTCCAGCAGGTCCACTCCGAGTGCCAGGGCGTACAGCGAGGCCGAGCAGGCGTTGGAGACGGTGTGGGTGTCCTCGGCCCCGAAGCGCTCGCGCAGGGCGGTGCCGAAGTGCATCCGCGAGACGTCGAACTCCTGGCCGTCGCGTGCGCGGAGCTCCAGGGAGCGCAGCTCCCTGAGCCCGGTGCCCACCAGCACGGGGACGCCCCGCAGGTCCTCCCCCAGCCCGGCGTCGCGGGCGGCCTGCCCCACGGCCTCCAGGAGCAGCCCGGTGGCCCGGCCGACGACGTCGGCCCCGGTCCGGGGCCGGTTGTCCACCTCGTAGAGGTGGCGGGCGTTGTACCAGTCCCGGTTGAAGCCGCGCAGTTCACCGAGCCCGCTCCGGCCTTCACACAGCCGGCTGAAGAGGGTCTCGACGTCACCGCCGTTGCTCGCCACCGCGCCCATGCCGGTCACCGGCCAGCGGCTCATCGCTCCCCCTCGTACTTGCCGAGGATGACGATCGCGTTGTTGCCGCCGAAGGCCAGTCCGTTGTTCTGGACGATCCGCAGGTCGGCTTCCACGGCTTCGTTGGGCACGCAGTCCACCTCGCACTCCGGGTCGGTGGTCACGTGATTGATGGTGGGCGGTATGAACCGGTGCACGATGGCGAGCGAGCACGCGATCGCCGCGAGCGCGCTGGCGGCGCCCATGGTGTGCCCGAGCATCGACTTGATCGATATGGTGCGCGGCGGCCCGTCTCCGTACACCTCGCGGATCGCACGGGCCTCGGTGATGTCGTTGGCTTTGGTGCCCGTGCCGTGGGCCGAGATCAGGTCGACGTCCTCCGGCTTGATGCCGGCGCTCTCCAGGGCGAGTTCCATGCAGCGGGCGACGCTCGCCTGGTTCGGTGCCACCTGGTGGTAGGCGTCGCAGTTCAGGCCGTAGCCCAGCACCTCGGCGTAGATCCGGGCCCCGCGTGCCAGCGCCGACTCCAGGCTCTCCAGGACGAGTACGCCCGCGCCCTCGCCGGTGAGTATGCCCTTGCGGTCGGCGTCGAAGGGCTGGCACAGCTCCGGGGCGATGGTGCCCAGCCGGTAGAAACCGGCGAAGGTCTTGCGGCACATGGCGTCGGCGCCACCACACAGGGCGAAGTCCACTTCGCCCGTGCGAACGGCATCGAAGCCGTAGCCGATGGCGTAGTTCCCGGCCGCGCACGCCGTCGGAATGGTCACCGCCTCCACGTCGGTCAGCCCCAGCTCGTGGGCGACCGCCGCCGAGAGCCGGCCGGCCCGGACCCGGCGCGCGATGGTGGAGTCCATCTGCTCGGGCCCGAACCGGATCTGGCTTTCGACCAGTTGGTCCAGGTCGAAGGACTCGCCGTCGGTGGTGCCGATCGAGATCAGGCCCCGCTGCCCGCGAAGGACCTCCTCCTCCAGCCCGGCGTCCTCGATGGCCATGCGCGCTGCCGCGACCGAGAACTGGCTGGCCCGCCCGAGTTCGTCCACGTCGAGGTTCCGGATGTATTTCTCCGGTTCAAAACCGACGATCTCGCACCCGTTGGCGTGGGCGAATCCCTTGGTGTCGAAGGCGGTGATCGGTTTGGCACCGCTCCGGCCCGAGCGCAGCCCTTCGGCGAACTCGGCCGCTCCCACTCCGATGCTTGAGAAGACCCCAAACCCGGTCAGAACCACTCTGTGAGCCGTTGAGCTCGGACCATTACCTGCGAGATGCGTCATCGGATTCCTCAACCAGTCTCGGCCTGGACAGCGACGGGGACTACCAGCCGGCGGACTCGGCGACGACCTCGTTGACGCCCTTGAGGTTCACCATGCGGGCGAGTTCGGCCTGGTCGATGACCAGTTTGAATTCCTTTTCGAGCGACGCCAGGATTTCGATCGCCCGCAGGGAGTCGGCGTCGTGGTCCTCGCGGAAGAGGCTGGTCTCGGTCACCTCGTCCTCTTCCAGCTCAAGAATTTCGCAGACGATCTCCTTGATCGTGGCGGCACGCTCGACGGTCACAGAAGCCATGGTGTTTCAACCTCTCGATTTTCAAGTTCCCCGCACGGTCTGCTCAGGCGGCAGAAACCGGAGGAGTGGAATCGGCGGTAAGCCGTACAGAGCAGGAGACTCCGCGGCCTTTCATCATTCGGGATCAGATCAGGATCGCCTTCCCGAACCGCACTCCGGAAACAGTAGGCCACCTTCGGCTCGTCTTTCGCCGACGATTCTCCAGCCGTCAGGAAGATGCCATCCGGGAGGTGAGTTCCCCTACGAGTTCGTCCTGTCGGGGCACCAGGTAGAAATGGTCGCCGGACAGCACCCGCAGGACGAATCCTTCCGGAGCCACCTCGGACCAGGCTTTCATGTCCGATACCCCCACCCCCGGGTCCCGGTCGCCCACATAACCGAATACCGGGCATTGCACGGGAATCGGGGAAGCTGCACGGTAGGTTCCGACGATCCGGAAGTCGGAACGGATCGCGGGCAGCACGAGCTCCCTCAGGTCCGGGTCGTCCAGGACCGCCGCCTCCGATCCTCCGAGGGCCCGGACGTACCGCACGACCGCCTCGTCGTCGAGCAGGTGGACACCGGAGGGCGCCGCCCGGTGCGGCGCTGCACGGCTGGACACGTGGAGTCCCTGCAGCCGGACGCCGTGACGGGCTTCCAGCCGCAGGGCGACCTCGTAGGCGAGGGACGCACCCATGCTGTGGCCGAACAGGGCCAGGGGCCTGTCCAGGAGCGGCGGCAGGGCCTCGACCAGTGCGTCGGCCAGTTCGTCCATGCTGTCCAGGCACGGTTCGGCGATCCGGTCCTGCCGGCCTGGGTAGCGGGCGGACAGGACTTCCACCTCGCTGCCGAACGCACCGGCCCAGGAGTGGAAGAAGGACGCCGTACCGCCGGCGTGCGGCAGGCAGACCAGCCGCAGCCGCGGTGCAGTGGAGCGGGATGCGCGACGGAACCACCGGGCGCCGGCACGGTCGGCCGCGAGGGCCACGGGCTCGGGGGTCACGGGCTGCCTTTCTGGATCTGCGGACGCGGACTTGCTCCGGCGGCGCGCCCGGGGGTGGCGGCCGCCGGAGCGGGGATGAGCCGGAGACGTCACGGGAACTCATTCCGGACGCCATTACCGGCCGGGGGCGCGGACGGACGCAACCGCCCCTACAGGAACATGCCAGGCACCGGCGCGCCGGGAAAAGCCGGCGCCGCCCCGAGTCCGCATGGTGACAACTGGCAGGACCGTGTCACGTCACGCCGCACGACGGGGACATTGCCCGGCTCCGCGAACGGTCTCCTGTCATCAATCGGCCACACGCGTGATGGCTCGGGCCGCCGGCCGTACGTTCTCGGTTGTCCGCAGGCCGCACCGGCCGCGGCCGTCGTGGCACCGCTCCACCACTAACCCTCCTGGGGGATGATCCATGCCACCGAACACCACCGCGCAGCACCGGGTCGCCGAACTCCTGACCTTGAAGGCCGCCGTCCGGCAGGGCAGTGCGGCGGGCACCGAAAGGCAGCATGCGAAAGGCAAGCTCACCGTTCACGAACGCCTGGACCTGCTCTTCGACGAGGGATCGTTCTGCGAAGTCGAGCCCTTGCGGCGGCACCGCGCCACCGGGTTCGGAATCGAGGGCAACAGGCCCCGTACGGACGGGGTGGTGACCGGCTGGGGCACCGTTCACGGGCGGACCGTCTTCGCTTTCGCACACGATTTCCGCATTTTCGGAGGCGCCCTGGGTGAGGCCCATGCCCAGAAGATCCACAAGATCATGGACATGGCCCTCCAGGCCGGTGCCCCGCTGGTCTCGCTGAACGACGGCGCGGGCGCCCGGATCCAGGAGGGCGTGTCCGCTCTGGCCGGCTACGGCGGCATCTTCGAGCGCAACGTACGGGCTTCCGGGGTCATCCCGCAGATCAGCGTCATGCTCGGCCCCTGCGCGGGGGGCGCCGCGTACTCCCCCGCTCTGACGGACTTCGTCTTCATGGTCCGCGACACGTCGCAGATGTTCATCACCGGCCCGGACGTGGTGGAGGCCGTGACCGGGGAGAAGGTCTCGCAGAACGGCCTGGGCGGTGCGGACGTGCACGCCGAGGTCTCGGGCGTGGCGCACTTCGCGTACGACGACGAGCCCACCTGCCTCTCGGAGGTCCGCTACCTGCTGTCGCTGCTGCCCGCCAACAACCGGGAGACCCCTCCGGCGGACCGCTCCACCGACCCGGCCGGGCGCCGCTGTGACGCACTGCTCGACCTGGTCCCCTCCCATGGCAGCCATCCGTACGACATGCGCAAGGTCATCGAGGAGATCGTCGACGACGGGGAGCACATGGAGGTGCACGAACGCTGGGCGGGGAGCGTCCTGTGCACCCTGGCCCGGCTCGGCGGCAGCGTCGTCGGCATCGTGGCCAACCAGCCGCAGTCCCTCGCCGGCGTGCTGGACATCCACTCCTCGGAGAAGGCCGCGCGCTTCGTCCAGTTCTGCGACGCGTTCAACATCTCGCTGGTGACGCTCGTGGACGTACCCGGGTTCCTGCCGGGAGTCGGCCAGGAGCACGGAGGCATCATCCGGCACGGCGCCAAGCTCCTCTACGCGTACTGCAATGCCACCGTCCCCCGCGTCCAGGTGATCCTCCGCAAGGCCTACGGCGGTGCGTACATCGTCATGGACTCCCGTTCGATCGGCGCAGACCTGTCGTACGCCTGGCCCACCAACGAGATAGCCGTCATGGGTGCGCAGGGCGCCGCCCATGTCGTCTTCCGCCGCAGGATCGCCGCCGCGGACGATCCCGAGGCCCTGCGAGAGCAACTGGTCAAGGAGTACGCCAGTGAGCTCATGCACCCCTACTACGCCGCGGAACGCGGCCTGGTGGACGACGTCATCGACCCCGCCGCCACGCGGGAGACCCTGGTCCGGGCCCTGGAGATGCTGCGGGCCAAGCATGCTCCTCTCCCGGTCCGCAAGCACGGGAACCCGCCCTCGTGAGCGCCCCGCACCGGCCTGCCGTCCGGACGGCGCCGACCCTGCTCTCGGTGGTCCACGGCCGTCCCACGCCGGAGGAACTCGCCGCCGTCACGGCCGTCCTGCTCGCCTCGGCCCGGATCGCGCAGGGCCGTCCGCGGCCGGGCGCCCCGGGGAGAGCCGGCTGGTCCCGGCCGGCGGACGGCCCCGCCCTGTCCTGGGCCTCGCCTGCGGCCCCGCGCACCTGGAGCTGACGATGGCCACCGCAGCACCCGCCGCGTCCCCGGCCCTCCCGGCCGGCCCCGCGGACACGCTCCGCGCCGGAGGGACCGCCGTGTGGTGGTGGCCGATTCCCGGCAGGGCGCACCCCGCGGACACCGCCCTGCTCCCCGCCTCCGAGCGGGAGCGGGCGGAGCGCTTCGGCTCCCGTGCCCGGGTGGCCGAGTACGTCACCTCCCGGGCCGCGGTGCGCCGGACACTCGCGGGACTGGTGGGCGTCGAACCGCCCGCGGTGGAACTCGGCCGCCTGCGCTGCCCCTGCTGCGGCGACCCCGGACACGGCCCGCCCACGATCCTGAGTCCGTCCGTACCGTGGTGGATCGGCATCTCGCACACGGCGGGTCTCGGGCTGCTGGCGGTGTCCGGGGCTCCCGTCGGTGTGGACGTCGAACGGATGCGCAGCATTCCGGCGGAGGACCTGTCGTCCGCGGTGCTCACCTCCTCGGAACGCGAGTTCGTCCTCTCCGTCCCCCCGGGGGAAGGCCGGGTGGCGGCGTTCCTGCGGGTCTGGACACGCAAGGAGGCGACGCTGAAGGCCGTCGGCACCGGCATCTCCAGTGATCTCACCGCGCTGGAAACGCACCCTCGGCGTACCGGGACGGCCGAGGTCACGGCGGGTGTGCCGGGCGGCGACCCGCGCACCTGGCATGTGACCGACCTGCCCCTGCCCGGACCGTGGTCGGCGGCCACCGCCGTCGCCCGGCGCGAGGGCGGCGCAGGCCCGGTACGCCTCTACGCAGCCGCAGCCCGCTCCACCGCGGGCCCGGTCAGGCGTGGTGGTGCGTGATGTGCAAAGCCAGGGTCTTCCTTCTCAAGCGTCCACCAGCTCGCGCCAAGGACGCTGCGGCTCTGAGGTGCACGGCAGACTCGATGCCCGCGGTGCCGTGTGCGTGGGCCGCCACGGGCAACCCGGCCTTGCGTTCCTCGGCCACGACCGAGTGCAGCTCGGCGATGGTGAACTGACCCTGACACGTGGGCGGACCGCCCTTCGTGATACCACCCCCGGTAGCCATCGCCTCGATCACATCAACGCCGTCCTCAAAGGTTGCGAAGGACCAGCGATGACCACCGGGCGGGATGGGGGTACCAGCGCTGATTTCTGCCGTGCGCCCTCCGCGCCCTCATTCATGCGAACGAATATGGCCAGCGGCATACGTGCCCCGTTTCCCCACGAAGAGGCGCCAACCATGATGGTCAGGACACCGAGCACCCGTGCAAGGACAGGTGAGGTGAGCAGCGTTGAGGAAGTTCCTGGCAACAGCCGCCCGGTGGGCGGCGCCCACCGTGGTCCTCGCACAGGTCTGTCTCGTATGGACCGGCGTGTTCAGCCTGGGCGAGGCTGTCGCGGTGGGACTGCTCCTCGAACTCTCGTTGGCCGGCATCGTCCTCACTGAGATCGCTCTGGCCAGGCGGGCCTTCCGTGCCTCCAGGAGCCAGGGAGCCGACGGTCAAGAGGCCCTCCACCAAGCGCTGTGCGCCGTCTTACCCGCGCCCGTCGCCAAAGCGATGGGGATGGAGTTCGGGCTGTTCCGTGCACTCTGGTGCTGGATCCGCCGGAAGCCGGACGCGCCTGAAGGACACCAGATCCTGACCTACGGGTCTGAAATCAAGCCGATCATGTGGGTGATGCTCTTCCTTGTACCGCTGGAGCTCCTCGCCGTCGAACTGTTGATCCCGTGGACGGTGGCGCGCATCGCCCTGCTCGTGCTCTCCGTGTACGGGACGGTATGGGTGCTCGGATTCATCGCAGCGCTCTCCATCCGCCCTCACACGGTCGGATGCGGCAGCATCGTCTTGCGCTTCGCCCACTTCACGCAGATCACCATTCCGCTGGAACTCGTGGAATCGGTTCGCTCGTCCCGACACAGCGGCTACCGCAGGGCGGTCAACATCAGCGACGGGGTGTTGGCGATGCCGATCGGCGACTCCACCACCTTGAGCATCAAGCTGCGCGAGCCCTACTCGGTGGCGCCCAAGCCCGGGAAGCCGGTGCAAGCGGTACGAGAGGTTCGCTTCGCTGCGGACGACACCCGCGAAGCCATCCGCGTGCTCACGGCGAACATCTCCGGAAGCTGACCCGAGGCCGGGTCTCGGCCCGGACAGCGCCGCCATGGCCATCCTGATGGGCCGGCCACGATGCGGCGAACCGGGCACACAACACAGAGCCGCCCGGTCAGGCGTGGTTGACCGGGAGGACGTCCGGGGAGAGGGCTCCGGCCTGGGCCGAACCGCTCGTCATGCGCCGGCGGTGGTGGCGGCGGCACAGGACCTCGTAGCCGATCTCCCCCGCCGGGCGGTTCACGTCGCCGACCACGACCTGGGCGCCTTCGACGACCATCTCGCCCCCTATCGTGCGGGCGTTGTGCGTGGCGCGGGCCCCGCACCAGCACAGTGCCTCGACCTGGAGCTGCTCGATGCGGTCCGCGAGCTCGATCAGCCGCTGCGAACCCGGGAAGAGCTTCGTGCGGAAGTCCGTGGTGATCCCGAAGGCGAAGACGTCCATGTCGAGGTCGTCCACGATGCGGGCCAGCTGGTCGATCTGGTCCGGCGCCAGGAACTGGGCCTCGTCCACGATCACGTAGTCCGCCCTGCCGCCCTTGGAGAGCAGCGCGACGAGGTACGCGTACAGGTCCATGCCCTCGCCTGCCTCGACCGCCTCCGTCACCAGGCCGAGACGGGAGGACAGCTTGCCCTCGCCCGCACGGTCGTCCCGGGTGAAGATCACGCCCACCAGGCCCCGGGCGGAGCGGTTGTGCGTGATTTGCAGAGCCAGGGTGCTCTTTCCGCAGTCCATCGTTCCGGAGAAGAACACCAGCTCGGGCATGGGGAGTACGGGACCTTTCGGATCATGCGCGGTAAGGAAGGCACAGGGGGCGGCGCGCTGAGGGGGTGGCGGGCGGAAGAGGCGGCGGGCGGAGGGTCAGGAGCGGACTTCCAGCAGCGGGACGAGCTGCTCGGCCGCGGTCATGGAGCCGTGCATGCCGACGAGAGCCGACTCGTTGGGCTCGCTCCGCGAGGCGGTGATGGCGACCTCCCCGTGGGCGGCCGCCACCACGTCGCCGATCCGGCCGAGTACGCGTTCGTCGCACTCGCCCGGGGTGCCGAACCAGCCGAGTTCCAGGGCCTCTTCGCGGCCGGCGATCCAGAACCGGTCGCCGAGGACCTCGCGCCACACGGTCAGTACGTCCGCCTCGGCGCCCGGGACCGCGTACACGTGCCGGGCCCGGCCCTCGCCCCCGAGCAGGGCCACGCCCGCGCCCAGTTCCCAGTCGTCGTCGTAGTCGATGCGGGAGTCCTCGTCGAAGGGGACGTCGACCATGCCGTGGTCCGCGGTCACGTACAGCGCGGTGCGCGGCGGCAGTTGCTCGGCGAGCCGCTGGACGAGCCGGTCGACGTACATCAACTGGCCGCGCCACGCGTCGGAGTTCACCCCGTGCCGGTGGCCGGCTCCGTCGAGCTCGCTGTAGTAGGTGTAGACGAGCGAGCGGTCGCCGGCGGCGAGCCGCTCCGCCGCGAGGTCCATCCGCTCCTCGCCGGTCATCCGGCCGAGGAAGGTCCCGCCGCTGAGTGCGACCTTGGTGAGGGGCGTGGTCTGGAAGGCGGGCGAGGAGACCTGCGCCGTCGCCACCCCCGCCTTGTCGGCCTGCTGGAAGACGGTGGGGTACGGCTGCCAGGGCTTGGGCGGTGTCCAGGGGTGCCAGCGCAGCTGGTTCATCAGCTCCCCGGTGGCCGGGTTGCGCACCGCGTAGCCGGGCAGACCGTGCCGGGCCGGCGGCAGGCCGGTGCCGACGGAGGCCAGCGAGGTGGCGGTGGTCGCCGGGAAGCCCGCGGTGATCGGCCGGCCGGTCCCGCCGCGCGAGCTGCCGAGCAGGGAGGTCAGGTAGGGGGCCTCGTCCGGGTGGGCCTTGATCTGCTCCCAGCCCATGCCGTCGACCAGGAACACGCAGTTGCGGTCGGCCGGGGACAGCTCCGCGAGACGGGCCGTGAAGCCGGGGACGCCCTGCCCGGCGGCGAGGGTGGGCAGCAGGTCGGCGAGTGAGCCCGACCCGTACGCGGGGACGGGGGCGGTGGCGAGGTCCAGCGGCTCCGGCTCGTCCTGCCAGCTCTGTGCCGGGGCGTACGGCATCAGCGGGCGGTCGGGGCGGAGGTGGCCGCGGTCGCCTCGGAGAGGGCCTGCGCGAAGACCAGGGTCTGGCGCACCGCCTCCGGGCCGTCCCCCGCCTCGCTGACGCGCAGGCTCAGGTCGTCGGCGGTGGAGTTGCCGGTGTAGCCGTGGTCGGCGTCGCAGTTGGCGTCACCGCAGGCGGCGGGCTCCAGGTCGATCCGGGAGACGGCGCCCCAGCCGATGGTCAGGACGACCTCGCGGGGCAGGGTGCCCGGGGTGTACGACTCGGGGTTGGCGACGACGCGGCTCAGCACCACCGAGGAGATGCTGGAGAGCTTGACCGACTCGGTGGAGGTGGTCGCGTACGGGGACGGGGAGCCCGCGTCGGCGGCCTGCTCGTCGGTGTGGCTGACGATGAACCGGTTTCCGGTCAGGACCAGCACGGTGACGTGGCGGCGCACCTCGTTGGAGTCGAAGGTCGTCTCCTGGTGGACCAGGTACGACGCGATCGGCTCGCCGCCCACCGCGGCCTCCACGGCCTCGGCCACGAGGGCCGGGTAGTAGCCGCTGCGCTCGATCGCCGTGCGCAGCCCCTGGGTCGTCGTACCGGATTTCGCCATGAGGTCCATCCTAAGGCCCGTACGGGGCGCCCCGGCCGCTCCGGGGCACGGCCGGGCCCGGCCCGGCGGCGCTCAGTAGCTGGGGAGGGTGCGCGGGCCGACGTCGCTGCGGGCCGGGGGGTGGGCGATGCGGACCGTGGCGCTGAGGACGGAGAGGCCCTCGGTGGCGACGACGACGGGTTCCAGGGAGACGCCGATCACCTCGGGGTGGTCGTCGACCAGGCGCGACAGGCGCAGGAGGAGCTCCTCCAGGGCGGGGGTGTCCACGGGGTCGCTGCCGCGCCAGCCGAAGAGGAGGGGTGCGGTCCGGATCGACCGGATCAGTTCGGCGGCGTCGCGGTCGGTGGCCGGGACGAGGCGGTGCGCCGTGTCGCCCAGCAGTTCGGAGGCGACCCCGGCGAGTCCGAAGGAGAGGACGGCGCCGGCCGCCGGGTCGATCACGGAACGGACGACGGTGTCGACGCCGCGGGGCACCATGGCCTGCACCACCGGCTGGATCTCGGCCGGCTTCCCCAGCGTCTCGGTGAGCTCCTCGTAGGAGCGCCTCAGCTCGGTCTCGTTCGCCAGGTCGAGCCGTACGCCGCCCAGGTCGGCGCGGTGGCGCAGGTGCGGGGCGGTGGCCTTGAGTGCGAGGGGGTAGCCCAGGGCCCGGGCGGCCCGGACGGCGGCGTCGGGCGAGAGGGCGGGCAGGGTGGGCAGGACGTGGATGCCGTACCGGTCGAGCAGGGCGTGCGCATCGAAGTCGGACAGGGTCAGGACGGACCGGCCGTCGACTCCGGCGAGCAGCCGGGCCAGCTGGGCCCCGGCCCCGGCCTCGTCGATGTCCTCGTACGCGGGGACCAGGCCGGCCTCGGCGTTGGCCCGCCGCCACTGCCCGTACCGCACGCCCTCGGCGACGGCCTTCACGGCGCGTTCGGCCGCGGGGTAGGCGGGGATGCGGAGCCCGTCGGCGGACGGCCGGGGCCGGAGCGCCGCCCGCTCCGCGGCGGACTCCTGGATCGGCGCCGGGGCCGGCGCTCCCGCCGGGCCGGGCCGGGCCGCGGCGGGAGCCGGGGCCGCCCCCGCGGAGAGGGCCTCCGCCAGGGCGCCCAGTTCGACGTGGACCACGGCCACCGGCTTGCCGGGGTGCGCGGCCACCGCCTCGCGCAGGGCGTCGGCGAGCTCGCCGGCCGGCTCGTGGCCGCCGACCCAGGGGATCGCCGTGACGACGACCGCGTCGTTGGCCTCGGAGGCCAGGGCGGCGGCGAGGGCGTCGCGGAAGTCCGCCGGCTCGGCCGCCGTGGTCAGGTCGAGCGGGGGCAGCGGCCGCAGCCCCTGGGTCAGGCAGGCGTCGTAGGTGAGGACCCCGAGGGACTCGGAGTTGCCGAGGATGGCGATGCGCGGGCCCGCGGGCAGCGGCTGCGAGGCCAGCAGCAGCCCGACGTCCACCAGCTCCGTGACCGTGTCGACCCGGATCACGCCCGCCTGCCGCAGCAGCGCGGAGACGGTGGCCTCCGGCAGCCGGGTGCCGGGGACGACGTGCCCGGCCGGGGTGTGGCGGCCCCCCTTGGCGACGACCACCGGCTTCACGGCGGCCGTCCGGCGGGCGAGGCGGGAGAACTTGCGCGGGTTGCCGAGGGTCTCCAGGTAGAGCAGCGCGACGTCCGTCGCCTCGTCCTCGTACCAGTACTGGAGGATGTCGTTCCCGGAGACGTCGGCCCGGTTTCCCGCCGAGACGAAGGAGGACAGCCCTTCCCCGCGCCGCAGCAGCGCGGACAGCAGGGCGATCCCGATCGCGCCGGACTGGGTGAACAGGCCGATCCGGCCGCGGGCCGGCAGGGGGGCGGGGGTGAGGGAGGCGTTGAGTTCCACGTCCGGGGCGCTGTTGATCACCCCGTAGGCGTTCGGGCCGATGAGGCGCATCCCGTACGAGCGCACCTGCCGCACCAGTTCACGCTGGCGGGCGAGTCCGGCCGGGCCGGACTCGCCGTACCCGGCGGACAGGACGACGAGCCCCTGCACCCCGTGCTCGCCGCAGGCCGCGACGGCCTCGGGGACCCGCTCCGCCGGGACCGCGAGCACCGCGAGGTCGACCGGGGCGCCGATGTCGGCAAGCCGGCGGTAGGCGCGCACCCCGTCCAGGAGGTCGGCTTCGGCCGCCTCGTTGACGGCGTACAGGTGGCCGTGGAAACCGCCGTCGCGCAGGTTGCGCAGGGTGGCCGCGCCCAGGCCTCCCCCGGTGCGGCTGACTCCGACGACGGCCACCGAGCCGGGGGCCAGCAGCCGCTGCACCGAGCGGGCCTCGGCGCGCTGCTCGCGGGCCCGCTGGACGGCGAGGGACTCGGCGGTGGGTTCCAGGTCGAGGGTGAGGTGGACCGAGCCGTCCTCGAAGCTGCGCTTCTGCTGGTAGCCGGCGTCCGTGAACACCTTGATCATCTTGGTGTTGGCGGGCAGCACCTCGGCGGCGAACCGGCGGATGCCCCGCTCGCGGGCCACCGCACCGATGTGTTCGAGGAGGGCGGAGGCGACTCCGCGGCCCTGGTGGGCGTCCTGGACGAGGAAGGCCACCTCCGCCTCGTCGGCGGGGCCTGTCGCGGACCGCCCGTCGGCGCCGATCCGGTCGTAGCGGACGGTGGCGATGAACTCCCCGCCGACGGTCGCGGCCAGGCCGACGCGGTCCACGAAGTCGTGGTGCGTGAAGCGGCGCACGTCCCGGTCGGAGAGGCGGGGGTAGGGGGCGAAGAAGCGGTAGTACTTCGACTCGTCGGAGACCTGCTCGTAGAAGCTGACCAGCCGTCCGGCGTCCGCGGTGGTGATCGGCCTGATCCGGGCGGTGCCGCCGTCCCGCAGGACGACGTCCGCTTCCCAGTGGGCCGGGTACGAGGGGTCCGACTCGATGGTCATGGGGCCACCTTAGGCGGTGGCGCGGCCGGGCGGCCCTGGCGCGGCGCATCCGGCAGGGCGGCGCAAACCAGTGCAAGCTGGGGAGGGCCGAACGGCGGCGGATCCGGGCCCGAGGTCGGTCGGAGCATTCGGGACGCCGTGAGAGACTGGTCTAGACAACCGTAAGAACCTGAAGGGCATCACCATGGCAGAGCGCCGCGTCAACGTCGGGTGGGCCGAAGGCCTGCACGCTCGTCCCGCCTCGATCTTCGTCCGTGCGACGACCGCTTCCGGCGTCCCGGTGACCATCGCGAAGGCCGGGGGCGACCCCGTCAACGCCGCCTCCATGCTGGCGGTCCTGGGCCTGGGTGCCCAGGGCGGCGAGGAGGTCGTGCTCGCGTCCGAGGCCGAGGGCGCGGACGCCGCGCTGGACCGCCTCGCCAAGCTCGTCGCGGAGGGCCTTGAGGAGCTTCCCGAGACCGTCTGAGCCCTTCGGGTTCGCCGGAGCCGTGGTTCCCCCTGACCGGGGGGCCGCGGCTCTTGTGCGTGACGGCACGGGTATGCGGCATTCGGTGTGACGACGAAATGTGTGCACGGGAATTTACTGCGCGGGAATACAGCCCGACAGGATTGCGGCGCAGCGAATTCCGACCGGGCGAATACGTCATACATTCCGGTGCGATGCATGACGGGCGCGACGGAATTCCCCCCGGGCGGACCGGACAATTCCGCAAGGGGCCTGCGGAGCGGATACCAGCCCTTTGTATACGGCCCCTGTTAAGGCCGGCCGCCCGACATGTTGACGGCAGGTTGCGACATGCTCACCGCGGCCCGCGGCCGCAGCCGGTGGACCCCGGCCGCACGCTCGGCGTGGAGCGCGGTCAGCGCCCGGGCCCGCTCGGCGTCCCCGCGCGCCACGGCATCGACGATCGCTCCGTGCTCCGCCCAGGACTCGGCGGGCCGCTCCGGGGCTCCGACCGCGTACATCCAGGCGATCTTGTGCCGCGTCTGGGTGAGCAGCACGATCAGCCCGGGGCTGCCGGAGGCCTGGGCGAGGGTCTCGTGGAACCAGCCGCCCAGGGACCGCAGGTCCTCCCCCTGGCCCCGGCTGGCCCGCTCCCGGCCCAGTCGGACCAGCCCGCGCAGCACCCTGAGGTGGGCGTCGGTGCGGCGGCGGGCGGCCCGGGCCGCGGCGAGCGGCTCCAGGAGCATCCGCAGCTCCAGGAGGTCGGCCGCCTCCTGCCCGGTCGGCTCGGCCACCCACGCGCCCGCATGGCGCCGGGTGGTCACGAACCCCTCGGACTCCAGGGTCCGCAGCGCCTCGCGGACGGGGACGCGCGAGACTCCGTACCGGCGGGCCAGCACGTCCTCGGTCAGCCGGCTGCCCGGCCCGAAGACGCCGGAGACGATGTCCTCGCGAATTGCGGTGCATACCGCGTGGGCAGGAATACGCACGACCGACCTCCGCCTGTTTCCGTACGCCGTCACCGTGGATACACCGGCGCCATGTGCACACCGACTCTATGGCAATACACGGCGAATTCCGAGGGCGGCCGGAAATAGCGCGGATTTCCCCGGGGTTCAACGGCACGAAGGCCCCGGCTCGGAGAGCCGGGGCCTTCGGTGAAGCGGGTGGCGCTGCGGGTCAGAGGCTGACGCCGTGCGAGCGCAGGTACGCGACCGGGTCGATGTCCGAGCCGTAGTCGGCACCGGTGCGGGCCTCGAAGTGCAGGTGCGGGCCGCTGGAGTTGCCGGTGGAGCCCGACAGCCCGATCTGCTGGCCCGGGGTGACCTGCTGGCCGACGGAGACGCTCAGCGAGGCCATGTGGCCGTACTGGGTGTACGTGCCGTCGTTGTGCTTGATCACGACGTTGTTGCCGTAGGCACCGCCCCAGCCCGCCTCGACGACCGTACCGATGCCCACCGCGTGGACCGAGGTGCCGGAGGAGGCGCGGAAGTCGATGCCGGTGTGGCTGCCGGAGGACCACATGCCGCCGCCCGCGTGGTACTGGGTGCTGACGCTGCTGTCCACCGGGGCGACGAAGGTGTTGAGGCGCTTGCGCTCCTCCTCGCGGGCCGCACGCTCGGCGGCCTCGCGCTCGGCCTTCGCCTTGGCCTCGGCCAGGCGCTTGGACTCGGCGGCACGCTGCTTCGCGTCGGCCTCGGCCTTGGCCTTGGCCGCGGCGTGCTCTGCGGCACGCTGCTGGGACTCGGCCTGGTCCTCGATGTCACCTGCGAGGTCCTCGGCCACCACGACCGCGCCGAGGGCGTTGTCCTGGGCGGTGGTGTCGGTGTTGTCGGCCGCGAAGGCCGGACCGGCGAGGGAACCCACGACGCCGGTGGTGGCGAGGGCGGCGATACCGGCGTAGCCGGCGGTCTTGCGGCTCAGACGGCTGGTGCCACGGTGCTTGCCGGAACCGGCGGGACGACTGCCAAACGCCATGAAGGGGTTGATCCTTTCCTTCCTTCTCGCCTACCGGGTTAGCTGACGGGTTCGGAGCAGGAAGGTCTCCTACGGGCCTCCTCTTGCGAGGCGGTCCGATTCACCCCAGGGACGCATGTGGGTCCCCGGCTCCCCAGGCTCGCGCCTGACGGGGACTCGGCGATTGCTGTCCGGTGCCGCGGATGCGGCGGGTACCACTGACGAACAGCACCGCTGACGCTAGGCGGATCATCAGGAGATCACCAAACAGACGGGCCATTTTGTTGCGTACGCCACACCGCATAAAAGCAACCTCACCACTAAACGGACAAAAAGGGGTCCTGGCGAACATTCCGCCAGGACCCCTTCGGAGTGGGCCGGTTGGTGCACCTCGCGACGCTTGTTCCGCGCCCGTCCTGCGCCCGTCCCGCGCCCGTCGGGGCGTCAGTTGGTGACGACGCTCACTTCGCCGATGCCGAGGGCCCGCACGGGCTCCGCGATCTGCGCCGCGTCCCCGACGAGGACGGTGACCAGCCGGTCCACCGGGAAGGCGCTGACGACCGCCGAAGTCGCCTCCACGGTGCCGGTCTCGGCCAGTCGCGCGTACAACTGCGCCTGGTAGTCGTCCGGGAGCTCCTGCTCCACCTGGTCCGCGAGGGTCCCCGCGACGGAGGCCGCCGTCTCGAACTTCAGCGGTGCGACGCCCACCAGGTTCTGTACCGCCACGTCCCGCTCGGCGTCGGTCAGGCCGCCCTCCGCGAGGGTCCGCAGGACCTTCCAGAGGTCGTCCAGCGCCGGACCCGTGTTCGGGGTGTCGATGGAGCCGCTGATGGCGAGCATCGAGGCGCCCTTGCCGTCCGCGGTGGAGCGCAGGACCTGGCCGAAGGCGCGCACCCCGTAGGTGTAGCCCTTCTCCTCGCGCAGCACCTTGTCCAGACGGGAGGTCAGGGTGCCGCCGAGGCAGTACGTGCCGAGCACCTGGGCCGCCCAGACCCGGTCGTGCCGGTCCGGGCCGATCCGCCCGATCAGCAGCTGGGTCTGGACCGCCCCGGGCCGGTCGACGATGACCACGCGGCCGGTGTCGTCGGCCGTCACCGGCGGCACCGGGCGGGGCTCGGCGGTGTCCCCGGTCCAGGCGCCGAGGGTGTCCGCCAGGGCGGCGTCCAGGTCGATGCCGGTCAGGTCGCCGACGACCACCGCGGTGGCGGTGGCGGGGCGCACGTGGGCCTCGTAGAAGGCGCGCACGGCCCCGGCGTCGATGCGGGCGACCGTCTCCTCGGTGCCCTGCCGCGGGCGGGACATCCGCAGGGTCGCCGGGAACAGCTCCTTGGAGAGCTGCTTGGCGGCGCGGCGCTGCGGGTTGGCCAGCTCGTGCGGGATCTCGTCGAGCCGGTTGCGCACCAGCCGGTCCACCTCGGCGTCGGCGAAGGCCGGGGCGCGCAGGGCCTCGGCGAGCAGCCCCAGGGCCTTGGTCAGCCGGGAGGCGGGCACCTCCAGGGAGACCCGCAGGCCCGGGTGGTCGGCGTGCGCGTCCAGCGTGGCGCCGCAGCGCTCCAGCTCGGCGGCGAACTCCTCGGCGGAATGCTTGTCGGTGCCCTCGGACAGGGCGCGGGCCATGATGGTGGCCACGCCGTCCAGGCCGGCCGGCTCCGCGTCGAGCGGGGCGGCGAGGTTGACCTCCACCGCCACGACCTGCTGGCCGGGGCGGTGGCAGCGCAGCAGGGTCAGGCCGTTGGGCAGCACCGAGCGGTCCGGTGCCGGGAAGGCCCACGGCTGGGGCTCCCCGGCCTGCGGCTGCGGGTGGAAGGTCATCGTGACGGCTGCGGTGTCGCTCACTGCTCCGCCCCCTCGTTCTCGTTGCTGTCGGCGGTCTCTTCGCCCTCGGACCCGTCGGCCGACGGCTCGTACACGAGCACCGCGCGGTTGTCCGGGCGCAGCCGGGCCGCGGCCACGGCCTGGACCTCCTCGGCGGTGACGTCGAGGACGCGCTGGACGGCGGTCAGCGCCAGCTGCGGGTCACCGAACAGGACCGCGAAGCGGCACAGTTCGTCGGCGCGCCCGGCCACCGTGCTGAGCCGGTCCAGCCACTCCCGTTCCAGCTGCGCCTGGGCGCGCTCCATCTCCTCGGCCGTGGGGCCCTCTGCGGCGAAGCGCGCGAGCTCCTCGTCCACGGCCGCCTCGATGGCGGGGATCTCGACACCACTGGACGTCTTGACGTCGAGCCAGCCCAGGGAGGGTGCGCCGGCCAGCCGCAGCATGCCGAAACCCGCCGCGACGGCCGTCTGGTCGCGGCGTACCAGCCGGTTGTGGAGCAGCGAGGACTCGCCGCCGCCCAGGATGGTCAGCGCCACGTCGGCGGCGTCGCACTCGCGGGTGCCGTCGTGCGGGAGCCGGTAGGCGGCCATCAGGGCGCGCGCCGGGACGTCCTCGACGATCTCCTCGCGCAGCTGCTCCCCGATGGTCTCGGGGAGGGTGCCGTCGCGCGGGGGCTGCTTGCCGTCGTGCCCCGGGATGGTGCCGAAGTACTTCTCGACCCAGGCGAGCGTCTGCTGCGGGTCGATGTCGCCGACGATGGACAGCACCGCATTGTTGGGCGCGTAGTAGGTGCGGAAGAACGCCCGGGCGTCCTCCAGCGAGGCCGCGTCCAGGTCGGCCATCGAGCCGATCGGGGTGTGGTGGTACGGGTGGCCCTCGGGGTACGCCAGGGCGGTCAGCCGCTCGAAGGCGGTGCCGTAGGGGACGTTGTCGTACCGCTGGCGGCGCTCGTTCTTGACGACGTCGCGCTGGTTCTCCATGGACTCCTCGTCCAGGGCGGTCAGCAGCGAGCCCATCCGGTCCGCCTCCAGCCAGAGGGCGAGCTCCAGCTGGTGGGTCGGCATCGTCTCGAAGTAGTTGGTGCGCTCGAAGCTGGTGGTGCCGTTGAGGGAGCCGCCGGCGCCCTGGACCAGCTCGAAATGCCCGTTGCCGGGTACGCTCGCCGAGCCCTGGAACATCAGGTGCTCGAAGAGGTGAGCCAGGCCGGTGCGTCCCTTGACTTCGTGGCGCGAGCCGACGTCGTACCAGAGGCAGACCGCGGCGACCGGGGTCAGGTGGTCCTCGGACAGCACCACGCGCAGGCCGTTGGCCAGCCGGTGCTCGGTCGCTGTCAGGCCGCCGGAGCCGGCCTGGGCTGTGGCCGTGTGACCCATGGGCATGTGGTCCCTTCGATCGCGATGCAGAGATTTCCGTCAGACCTGCCACTGTATGCAAGCGCGTCGGCCGCCGGATAAGTTCCCGGGTCACACCTGGGTCGGAGTCCGCGTTGTCGGCGCCTCGGGCCACAATGGTCCGCGTCAACCCCAGCAGTCCCGGTCAGCCGGACCCGGACCCCGACCCCGCGCCGCCGGCCCGGCCGGCAGCACCCGCCCGACCCGCCAGACCACCAGCACCCCCCTTTCTTGGTTAAGGAGCCGCGCAGCGATGGCCCGCCGCAGCACGAAGACCCCGCCGCCGGAGGATTTCGAGGAGAAGATCCTCGACATCGACGTCGTCGACGAAATGCAGGGCTCCTTCCTCGAGTACGCGTACTCGGTGATCTACTCCCGTGCCCTCCCCGACGCCCGGGACGGCATGAAGCCGGTGCACCGGCGCATCGTGTACCAGATGAACGAGATGGGCCTGCGCCCCGACCGCGGCTACGTCAAGTGCGCCCGCGTCGTGGGCGAGGTCATGGGCAAGCTCCACCCGCACGGCGACGCGTCGATCTACGACGCGCTGGTGCGCATGGCGCAGCCCTTCTCGATGCGGCTGCCGCTGGTCGACGGCCACGGCAACTTCGGTTCGCTCGGCAACGACGACCCGCCGGCCGCGATGCGCTACACCGAGTGCCGCATGGCCGACGCCACGTCGCTGATGACGGAGTCGATCGACGAGGACACCGTCGACTTCGCCGCGAACTACGACGGCCAGGAGCGGGAGCCCGTCGCCCTGCCGGCGGCCTACCCGAACCTGCTGGTCAACGGCGCCTCCGGGATCGCCGTCGGGATGGCCACCAACATGCCCCCGCACAACCTGGGCGAGGTCATCGCGGCGGCCCGCCACCTGATCCGGCACCCGCAGGCCGACCTGGAAGCGCTGATGCGCTTCGTCCCCGGGCCGGACCTGCCGACGGGCGGCCGGATCGTCGGCCTCTCGGGCATCAAGGACGCCTACGAGAACGGCCGCGGCACCTTCAAGATCCGCGCGACGGTGGCCGTGGAGAACGTGACGGCGCGCCGCAAGGGCCTGGTCGTCACCGAACTGCCCTTCACGGTCGGCCCGGAGAAGGTCATCGCGAAGATCAAGGACCTGGTCGGCTCGAAGAAGCTCCAGGGCATCGCGGACGTGAAGGACCTCACGGACCGTTCGCACGGCCTGCGCCTGGTCATCGAGATCAAGAACGGCTTCCACCCCGAGGCCGTCCTGGAGCAGCTCTACAAGCTGACGCCGATGGAGGAGTCCTTCGGCATCAACAACGTGGCGCTGGTGGACGGGCAGCCGCTCACGCTGGGCCTCAAGGAGCTCCTGGAGGTCTACCTCGACCACCGCTTCGAGGTCGTCCGCCGGCGCAGCGAGTTCCGCCGCACCAAGCGCCGCGACCGCCTGCACCTGGTCGAGGGCCTGCTGGTGGCCCTCATCGACATCGACGAGGTCATCCGGCTCATCCGGGACAGCGAGAACTCGGCGCAGGCCAAGGCCCGGCTGATGGAGCGGTTCTCGCTGAGCGAGATCCAGACGCAGTACATCCTGGACACCCCGCTGCGCCGGCTCACGAAGTTCGACCGGATCGAGCTGGAGTCGGAGCGCGACCGGCTGACCGGCGAGATCGACGAGCTGACCGGAATCCTGGACTCCGACAGCGAGCTGCGCAAGCTGGTCTCCGGCGAACTGGCCGCGGTCGCCAAGAAGTTCGGCACGGAACGCCGTACGGTCCTGCTGGAGTCGGCCGGCACGGCGGTCACCGCGGTCCCGCTGGAGGTCGCCGACGACCCGTGCCGGGTGCTGCTGTCCTCGACCGGCCTGCTCGCGCGCACCGCCAACGGCGAGCCGCTGCCGCAGGAGGAGGGTGGCGGCCGCGCCAAGCACGACCTCGTCGTCTCGCAGGTGGCCGCCACCGCGCGGGCGGACGTGGGGGTGGTGACCTCCCTCGGGCGGCTGCTGCGCCTCTCGGTGATCGACCTGCCGCAGCTGCCGGACACGCACGCCGCACCGAACCTGGCGGGCGGGGCCCCGGTGACGGAGTTCCTGTCCGGGCTGGAGCCGGACGAGAAGGTGGTCTGCCTGACCTCGCTGGACGAGTCCTCGCAGGGCCTGGCCCTGGGCACCGAGCAGGGCGTGGTCAAGCGCGTCGTGCCCGACTACCCGGCCAACAAGGACGAGCTGGAGGTCATCACCCTCAAGGAGGGCGACCGGATCGTCGGCGCCGTCGAGCTGCGCACGGGCGAGGAGGACCTGGTGTTCATCACCGACGACGCCCAGCTGCTGCGCTACCCGGCGGCCCAGGTGCGCCCGCAGGGCCGTCCCGCGGGCGGTATGGCGGGCGTCAAGCTCGCCGGCAGCGCCAAGGTGATCCACTTCTCGGCGGTGGACCCGGCGCGGGACGCCGTGGTGTTCACGGTGGCCGGTGCGCACGGCACGCTGGACGACTCGATGCAGTCCGGGAAGCTGACCCCCTTCGACCAGTACCCGCGCAAGGGCCGGGCCACCGGCGGGGTGCGCTGCCAGCGCTTCCTCAAGGGCGAGGACCTGCTGGTGCTCGCCTGGACCGGGAACGCACCGGTCCGTGCGGCGGCGGCGAACGGCGCTCCGGCCGCGCTGCCGGCCGTGGACCCGCGCCGGGACGGCTCGGGCACGGCGCTGCCCGCGCCGGTCGCGGCGCTGGCCGGGGGCGCGCTGTAGGAGGCACGGCAGGGCATTCGGGTGGTGCGACCGGGGGGACGTACCACCCGAATGCCGACTAGGGTCTTCCCCCAGGACGTGTGGGGGGAGACAGCTGATGAGTCGTCGAGCGGGCAGCGGACTGATCGGGAACTGGGCCGAGGCGCAGCGCCGCCAGCAGCAGACGCAGCTGGTGCAGCAGCGGGAGGCGGAGCGGCGCCGGCGGGCCCACGAGCGGGACGCGAACCGCAGCCACCGGCAGTACCGCGAGGCCGAGGCCCTGCGGCGCACCGCACAGTTCGACGCCGAGGTCGAGCTCCTCAAGGGCCTGCTGGTCGCGGGCTGCCGGGCGCCGGCCTTCCGGATGTCCGCCCTGGCCCGGCCCGACCGGCTCGAACCCTTCGATCCCGGAGCCCTGGCCCACCCGGTGCCGATGCCGCGCATCGAGGACTTCCAGCGGCAGAGCAGCGGGTGGACGCTCGGCTCGAACCACCGGGCGCAGGCGGAGCGGGAGGCGCACGCCCGGTACACGCAGGCGTGGCAGGCGGCGAATGCCGCGGAGGCGCAGCGCCGGCAGCAACTGGAGGCGTACCGCAGGCAGTACGACCGGTGGGCCGCGGAGCAGCTCGCCGGGGTGCGACAGCACAACGGGGGGCTCACCGAACTGGCCGACGCCCTGCGCGCGGGAGACGCCGAGGCGGCGGTGGAGTACTTCTGCGCCGCGCTGTACGCCTCGAAGGCCTGGCCGGAGGCCCTGCCGCGGCAAGTGGCGACCGCGTACGACCCGGGGGCGCGCCAGCTGGTGCTGGACTGGGAGCTGCCCGGTTACGCGGTGGTGCCGGAGGCCAGGGCGGTGCAGTACCTGCCGAGCACGGACCAGGACAAGGTCAGGCCCCGTCCCGTCACGGAGCGGCGGGCCCTGTACCGGGACGTGCTGGCCCAGTGCCTCCTGCTGGTGGTCCGGGAGCTCTACGCGGCGGACGAGTTCGGGGTACTGGACTCGGTCGTGGTCAACGGCTTCGTGGACGGCCCCGATCCGGTGACGGGCCAGGAGGCGCGGGTCGTGCTCGGTACGGTGCCGGCCGCCCGCAGCGCCTTCGCGGGCCTGCGCCTGGAGCAGGTCAGCGCGGTGGACTGCCTGGTCTCGGGCCTGGGCGGACAGGTGTCGGCGCGGCCCGACCAGCTGACGGCGGTACGTCCCGGACGTCGGCCCGAGGAGGTCGGCGGAGGGGTCGTCAGCCACGGCGGGCACGCGGGCGACGCCGCCGGGGACGAGCCGGACCTCTTCGCGATGGATCCGATCGCCTTCGAGGACCTGGTCGCCGAGCTGTTCCGGGCGATGGGCATGGAGGCGGTCACCACGCAGCGGTCCGGCGACGGCGGGGTCGACGTGGAAGCGGTCGACCCGGCCCCGATCCGGGGCGGGCGGATCGTGGTGCAGGTCAAGCGCTACCGGAACACGGTGCCGCCGACCGCCGTGCGCGATCTGTACGGCACGGTCCAGGACAAGGGGGCGAACAAGGGGGTGCTCGTCACCACCGCGTCCTTCGGGCCCGGGTCGTACGCCTTCGCCAACGGCAAGCCGCTGGAACTGGTTCCCGGTGCGGACCTGGTCGGGCTGCTCCACCAGTACGGGCTCCGCGGCCGGCTCGGCGAAGGCCCGACGGCAACGGCCCCGGCCCAGGCGCGCCGGTCCGCCGCGGCCGAGGCGGACACCCCCGCGGACCACAACGTGCTCGGGATGACCTGGTCGGGTGCGGTCGCCCTCGACGTGTGCGCGCTGGTGTGCACCGGCAGCAGGGTGCTGAGCGAGGAGCACTTCGTCTTCTTCAACAATCCGCGGACGCCGGACGGTTCGGTGCGCGCCCGGGAGTACGCCGCGCCCGACAAGGCGGCGCTGGAGGTCTCCTTCGACGCTCTCCCGGCGCAGGCCGACCGGCTGGTCCTGGTGGCCGCGACCGACCCGGAGGCCGATCCCCACGCCGATCTCGCCGGCTTCACCGACGCCTTCATCCGTCTGCTGTCCGCCGGCGGCGAGGAACTCGGCCGGCTGGAGGTCTCCGACGGGCGCGCCGGCGAGACGGCCCTGGTCCTCGGCTCGTTCCGGCGCCGGGCGGGCGGCGACTGGGACTTCGTGATCGGCGGCAAGGGCTACCGCGGCGGCCTGGAGGACCTGCTGCGCGAGCACGGGGTCGAGGTCGCCTGAGCGGGTGGGCCGCCCGGGGGCCGCGGACCGGCCCCCGGGTCCGGCCGGCTCGGGGTGTCGTCCGCGGCCGGGTCAGTCGACGTCCTCGCCCGGCTCCGGTCCCGGGTCCGCGGCCTGCGCCGCCTCGGCCTCCGGCCCGGCCGCCGGCTGCGCGCGGGGCACGTAGCGCAGGACGCCCCACATGCTCTCCGGGGGCAGGGCGTGCGGGGCCGGTTCGCGGCAGGACTCCAGGTCCTGCCGGAGCGCACGCGCGTCGATGCCCGAGCCGATGAGGACCAGCCCGGTCGACCGGGCTTCGCCGCGCCCCCAGGGGTGCGGGGCGAACTGCAGGAAGCGGCCGACCGCGTGGACCTCGTAGCGCTCCTGGTGGCCGGGGACGCCGAAGTACACGGAGCCCTTGATCCGGTAGAGCCCGGCGGGGCGGCGGTCGAGGAAGTCGATGAAGCGGCGGGGGGAGAGCGCCTGGTCGGAGGTGAACTCGACGCTTTCGTACGCCGCGTGCGCGTGCGCGGTGCGGGAGCACTCCCCGTCGGCGGCGTCCTCCGCGAGCAGGTCCTCGAAGGAGAGCTGCCCGCGGGTCTCGGTCCAGGGGCGGCGGTCGAAGAGCAGCTCCGGGTCGATCCGGCCGTGCTCGGCGGCCACCACCGGGATGCCGGGGGCGCAGAGCTCCGCGAGCCGTGCCTCGATCCGGCGCCGCTCGGCGGTGTCCACCCGGTCGGTCTTGTTCAGCACCACCAGGTCCGCGACGGCGAGGTGGCGGTCGGTCTCCGGGTGCCGTTCGCGGGTGGCGTCGAACTCGGCGGCGTCCACGACCTGCACCATGCCGCCGTACCGGACGTGCGGGTTCTCGCCGGCCACCAGCATGCGGACCATCTCCTGGGGCTCGGCCAGCCCGCTCGCCTCGATGACGATGACGTCGATCCGGTGGGCGGGGTCGGCGAGCTTGTCCAGGTAGGCGTCGAGTTCGCTGCCGTCGACGGCGCAGCACAGGCAGCCGCCGCCGAGGGAGACCATCGAGTCGCCGACCTGGCCGGCCACGGACATGGCGTCGACCTCGATCGAGCCGAAGTCGTTGACGACCACCCCGATGCGGGTGCCCCCGCGGTTCCCGAGGAGGTGGTTGAGCACGGTGGTCTTGCCGGAGCCGAGGAATCCGGCGAGGACGACGACGGGGAGGGGCTGCCTGCTGTTCACCCGGTCGATCGTAGCCAGCCGGCGCTCAGACGGGCAGCGGGACCTGCTGTGGGGCGGGCGGTCCGGTGTACCGGGCGGCCGGCCGGATGATCTTCGAGTCGGCGGCCTGTTCGAGGATGTTCGCGCTCCAGCCGACGACCCGCGCCGCGCAGAAGGTGGGGGTGAACATGGTGCGGGGGATCCCGCACAGCTCCATGACCACGCCCGCGTAGAACTCCACATTGGTGTGGAGTTCGCGGCCCGGCTTCAGCTCGGCGAGGATCTCCTCGACCTGCCGCTCCACCTCGACGGCGAAGTCGACGAGCGGGCCGCCGAACTGCCGGGCGATGTCCCGGAGCAGCCGCGAGCGCGGGTCCTCGGTGCGGTAGACGGGGTGGCCGAAGCCCATGATCCGCTCCCCCGCCGACACCCGCTCGCGGATCCACGGCTTGATCCGGTCCGCGGTGCCGATGGCTTCGAGGGTGTCCAGCGCCCGGCTGGGGGCGCCGCCGTGCAGCGGTCCCGAGAGGGCGCCGACCGCCCCGGTCAGGCAGGCGGCGACATCGGCGCCGGTGGAGGCGATGACCCGGGCGGTGAAGGTGGAGGCGTTGAAGCCGTGGTCGACGGTGGAGACCAGGTACTGCTCGACGGCCCGGGCGGTGGCCGGGTCGGGCTCCTCGCCGGTCAGCATGAACAGGTAGTTGGCGGCGTACGGGAGGTCCTCACGTGGCTCGACGGGCTGCTGCCCCTGTCCGAGCCGGTGCAGGGCCGTGAGCAGGGTCGGCACGGCGGCGCAGGCGGTGAGTGCGTCCTGTGCGCGCCGCTCCGGGTCGAGGTCGTAGACGGGGCGGAAGCCGGCGCGGGCGCCGAGCAGCGAGAGCGCGGTGCGCAGTCCGGCGAGCGGGCCGGAGGGCGCCGAGGCCCGGGCGAGGCCGGGCAGGGCGTCGCGGACCTCGTCGGGCAGTCGGCGCAGGGCGGCGGTCTCGGCGGCGAAGGCGGCCCGTGCGGCCGGGTCCGGGGGCAGGGCGCCCCGGAACATCAGGTGCCACACGTCCTCGAAGGTCCGGCTCGCGGCGAGTTCCACGGCCGGGTACCCGCGGTAGTGGTAGAAGCCCTCGCGGCCCCTGACGTCGCCGAGTCCGGTCTCGGTGACCACGACGCCCGCGAGTCCGCGGGGCACGTCGACGGCGGTGCTGTCGTTGGTGTCCATGCATCGACCATCCATGATGGATCGAATCCTTGTCAATATTGACCGAATCAACATGTGTAGGGTGTGCGTCATGACTGACCCCGCGAACGGCGACGGTCGCCGGATCGACACCCGCGAAGCCGCCCGACTGCTCGGCGTGAAGCCCGCGACGGTGTACGCGTACGTGAGCCGCGGCCAGCTCACGAGCCGGCGCGAGGCCGTCGGCCGCGGCTCGACCTTCGACGCCGCCGAGGTGGAGGCGCTGGCCCGGCGCAGCAGGCGGGAGGCGGCTGCGGCCCCCGCCGGCGACCTCTCCGTACGCACCTCGCTGACGCTGATCGAGGGCGACCGGTACTACTTCCGGGGCGTGGACGCCGTGGAGCTGGCCTCCCGGCACTCCTGCGAGGAGGTCGCCGAGTGGCTGTGGACGGGCACCCTCACGCCCGGCACCCGGTTCGGCGCCCCGCCGCAAGCGCTTGCGGCGGCCCGGCAGGCCGTGGCAGCGCTGCCGGAGCACAGCGGTCCGGTCGACCGGCTGCGGGTGGCCGTCGCCGCCGCCGCGGTGGTCGACCCGCTCCGGTTCGACCTGGCGGAGGAGGCCGTGCTCGGCTCCGCGCGCGCCCTCGTCCCCACCCTGGCCGCCGCGCTGCCCGCGGCGGACCCGGCGCGGCTTGCGGACGCCCCGGACGAGGGTCCCCTGGCCCGGCAGCTGTGGCCCCGGCTGACCCGGCGGGAGCCCGACGAGCAGGCACTGCGCGCGCTGGACCTGGCGATGGCGCTGCTCGTCGACCATGATCTGGCCGCCTCCACACTGGCCGTACGGGTGGCGGCCTCCGCGCGGGCCCATCCGTACGCCGCGGTGTCCGCCGGCCTCGGCGCACTGGAGGGTCCGCTGCACGGGGCGGCGGGCCGGCTCGCGCACCGGATGCTGGCGGAGGTCCTGGAGCGGGGCGGGGCTGCGCCCGTGGTCGCCGACCACCTGCGGGCCGGCCGGCGGGTCCCGGGGCTGGGCCACCGGCTGTACCGGGGCGAGGATCCGCGGGCGACGGCGCTGTTCGCCCGGTTGGAGGGCCTGCCGCAAGCCGCCGCGGCGCTGGCCGCGGCCCGCGAGGTGGCCGCGGTGACGGCCCGCCAGGGCGGCCTCTTCGCCAATGTGGACCTGGCGCTGGCGGTCCTGACCTTGTCCTGCGGGATGGAGCCGGAGGCCGGGGAGACGGTGTTCGCGGTGGCCCGCACGGCGGGCTGGATCGCCCACGCGCTGGAGGAGTACCAGGAGCGGCCGCTGCGGATGCGGCCGAGCGGGCACTACCAGGGGCCCCGCCCGCCACAGCCTTTGCCGTGACGGGCGGCAGCCGGTGGCTGCCCGGGAGGCGGTCCGGCCGCGGCGTCAGGTCCGCAGCCAGACCGCCGTGTCCTGCGGCAGCAGCCCCGACCCGTCGAGGGCGGAACTGCTGAGCAGGAGTTTCCTGCGGTCCGGCAGCGCGACCGGCCCGTCCGACAGGTTGACCAGGCAGATCAGCCCGTCCGGGCGGGCGAAGGCCACCACCCCGGCCGGGGCGGGCAGCCACTCCAGCGTGCCGGCGCCGAAGCCGGCCGCCGCCCGCCGCAGCCCGAGGGCGGTGCGGTAGAGGGTCAGCATGGAGTCCGGGTCGCCGTCCTGGCGGTCCGCCGCGTACGCCGCCCAGTCCGCGGGCTGCGGCAGCCACGGGTCGTGCCAGGGCTCCGCGGTCCACGGCAGCGGCACCCGGCAGCCGTCCCGGCCCGGGTCGGTGCCCCCGGACCTGAAGTGCATCGGGTCCTGGATCCGGCCGACCGGCACATCGGCCTCCGGCAGGCCCAGCTCCTCGCCCTGGTAGACGTAGACCGCGCCGGGCAGGGCCAGCGTGAGCAGGGCGGCGGCGCGGGCCCGCCGGGTGCCGAGCGCCAGGTCGGTCGGGGTCCCGAAGGCCTTGGTGGCGAAGTCGAAGCCGGTGTCGGTGCGGCCGTACCGGGTGACCGTACGGGTCACGTCGTGGTTGCAGAGCACCCAGGTGGCCGGCGCCCCGACCGGGGCGTGCTCGGCCAGGGTCTCCTCGATGGAGGTGCGCAGCCGCCCGGCGTCCCAGGGGCAGCTGAGGAAGGAGAAGTTGAAGGCGGTGTGCAGTTCGTCGGGCCGCAGGTAGCGGGCGAAGCGCTCGGAGTCGGGCAGCCAGACCTCGCCGACGAAGATGCCGCCGTACTCGTCGGCCACGGAGCGCCACGAGCGGTAGATGGCGTGCAGTTCGTCGCGGTCGATGTACGGGTGGGTCTCGCCGGGCCAGGGCTCCGGGGAGCGCCCGGCGAGGTCGGGCAGGGCCGGGTCCTTCACGAGGAGGGCCGCGGAGTCGATCCGTACGCCGGCCACGCCCCGTTCGAACCAGAAGCGCAGGACCTCCTCGTGCTCCCGGCGGACGGCCGGGTGGTCCCAGTTGAGGTCGGGCTGCTGCGGGGTGAACAGGTGCAGGTACCACTCCCCGTCCGGTACCTGCGTCCAGGTGGCCGCCCCGTTGAATTGGGAGGGCCAGTCACCCGGCGGCAGTTCGCCGTGCGGACCGCGTCCGGGGCGGAAATGGAACAGCTCCCGCTCGGGGCTGCCGGGGCCCGCGGCGAGGGCGGCCCGGAACCAGGCGTGCTGGTCGGACACGTGGTTCGGGACGATGTCGATGATGGTCCGGATGCCCAGCCCGCGGGCTTCACCGATGAGCTTCTCGGCTTCGGCGAGGGTGCCGAAGGCGGGGTCGATGGCGCGGTAGTCGGCGACGTCGTAGCCGCCGTCGGCGAGCGGTGAGACGTACCACGGGGTGAACCAGAGGGCGTCCACGCCGAGTTCGGCGAGGTAGGGGAGGCGGGCCCGGACGCCTGCGAGGTCGCCCGTGCCGTCCCCGTCGCCGTCGGCGAAGCTGCGGACGTACACCTGGTAGATGGCGGCCGAGCGCCACCAGTCGGCAGCGGTTTCGGGCAGGGGAAAGTCAGCCACGGAGGGGTCCTTTCACAGGGGGCGGCCGGGCGCGGCGGCGGGTGGAGGTGCCGGGTGGTCAGCCCTTGAGGGAGCCTGCCGTCAGACCGCTCATGATGTGGCGCTGGAAGATCAGGAAGAGGATGAGCGTGGGTGCCGAGGCCATGGCGAGAGCGGCGATGAGGTGGTTCTCCGGGACTCCCGTGGCCAGCGAGTAGATGCCGACGTTGAGGGTCTGCAGGGCCGGGTCGGGGAGGGTGAGCATCGGCCAGAGGAAGTCCTTCCAGACCCCGACGACCGCGAAGATCGACACGACGCCGAGGACGGGCCGGGACATCGGCAGGACGAGGGATCGCAGGGTGCGCAGGGCGCCTGCGCCGTCGATGGCCCCGGCGTCGAGGATCTCCTGCGGGATGGAGTCGAAGAAGCGCTTGAGCAGGAAGATGTTGAAGGCGTTGGTGACGGACGGCAGCCAGATCACCCAGGGGGTGTTGAGCAGGTTCCGCTCGATGACCGGCATGTCGAGGACCGTCAGGTACTGGGGCACGACGAGCACGGTGGCCGGGATCATCAGCGTCGCCAGCATCATGCCGAGCACGGCCTTGCCGAAGAGCGGCCGCAGCCGGGACAGCGAGTAGGCGGCGGCCACGTCCAGGACGAGCTGGAAGGCGAGGGCGCCGAAGGCGTAGTAGAGGGTGTTGAACAGCAGCTTGGCGAGGTCCATGACCTTCCAGGCGGCGGTGTAGTTGGCGGTGTGCAGCGCATCGGGTACCAGCGTGGGCGGGACCTGGGCGAACTCCTCGGTGCTTTTGAGGCCGCCCGCGACCATCCAGTAGAGCGGGCCGAGGAAGACGAGGGTGAAGCCCGCCACGACCACGGCCAGGACGGTCCAGTAGAGGATCTTGCCTCGGGTGCGGCCGCGTCGGGCCGGCGATATCAGCGTGCGCTCTGCCATGTGAAGTGACTCCCCCGGCGGGTTCCTGGTCCGGTCAGTTCTCGTTGTCGCGGCTCAGCCGGACGTACAGGGCGGAGAAGCCCGCCAGCAGGACGAGCAGGCACAGGCCGAGGGCCGCGGCTGCGCCGTACTGGTTGAAGCTGAAGGCGTACTGGTAGATGAGGACGACGACGGTGGTGGTCGACCCCTCGGGGCCGGCCCCGCCGGTCAGCAGGAAGGGCTCGACGAACACCTGCATCGTCGCGACGATCTGCATCAGCAGCATCAGCGAGAGGATCAGCTTGGTCTGCGGGATCGTCACGTGCCAGACCTTGCGCAGCAGGCCGGCCCCGTCGAGTTCGGCCGCCTCGTACAGCTCGCCGGGGATTCCCTGGAGGGCGGCGAGGTAGATCAGGGTGGCGCCGCCCATGTTCATCCAGGTGGAGGCGAGGACGACGGAGAGCATCGCGGTGTCGGTGGACTGGAGCCAGTCCTGCGCGGGCAGGTGCAGGAACTCCAGCGCCCGGTTGAAGAGGCCGTAGCCCGGGTCGTAGAAGTACTTGAAGAGCAGGACCGAGGCCACCGGCGGCATCATCACCGGCAGGTAGACCAGCAGCCGCAGATAGCCGCGTGCGTGGCGGAACTCGTTGAGGACGAGGGCGACCACGAAGGGGACCGCGAAGCCGAAGAGCAGGGCCAGGCCGGTGAAGAGCAGGGTGTTGCGCCAGGCCTGCCAGACGTTCGGGTCCCGGAAGACGTAGGCGAAGTTGTCCCAGCCGACCCAGCGGGTCGTGCCGCCCTCGGTCTTCTGGAAGGCGAGCAGGAACTCCCGGACCATCGGGTACCAGGAGAAGAAGGAGAAGCAGAGGACGGCGCCGATCAGGAAGCCGTGGGCCGTGAGGTTCCGCTTGAGCGTCCTGAGGAATTCCTCGCGGGAGGCTCGGTGCAGGGTGGGAGCCGACATCGCCGCTCGCTCCTTGGTGGGTCGTTGCCGTCGGTACGCGGGTGCGCAGGGCACCGGGCGGGCCGGGGACCGGGCGGCCGAGGCGCGGGAAGGCGGCCGGCGGGTCCCCGGGGGGCCGCTACTGGTTCTGCAGCACCTGGTTGACCGCCTTCTCGGCCTCGGAGAGGAGCTGCGCGGGGTCGGCGTCCTTGTTGGTGAGGACGCCCGACATCACCTTGTCGAGGACCTTGTAGACCTCCTGGGCCTTCACGGGCTCCGGCTTGCCGGGGACCGGGTTGTCCAGGAAGGACTTGAAGTTGGCGACGGGCATGGTGGCACTGGCCGCCTTCAGCTCGTCGTCCTTGGCCTTGCTGGCGCCGGTGAAGAAGGCCGGCTGCGGCAGGCCGACCGGCAGCCCGTCGGTCTTGCTGCGGTCGTACTGGAACTGCCCCTTGCCGACGGCGAGGGTCTTGAAGTTCAGCCAGGCGACGGCAGCCTTGACCTGGTCGGGCGAACTGCCCTTCTTGACCAGGTAGCCGTTGCCGCCGGACAGCGTGGCCGCGCCGCCGGGGATGGGGCCCATGCCGAACTTCTCGTACGTGGCGCCGAGTTGCTGGACCATGTACGTGATGTCGTCGGGCGCGGCGATGAACATGCCGAGCTTGTCCGAGGCCATCTGCTTCTGCAGGTCGCCCCACTTCAGCAGCTGGGTCTTGCCCATGCTGTCGTCCTCCCAGCGCATGGCGTGGAGGTTGTCGACGATCTGCTTGCCGGTGGGGTTGTTGAAGGCGGCCTTGCCGTCGGCGCCGACGATGTCCCCGCCCATGCCGTACATGGTGGCCGTGTAGTGCCAGCCCCCGGTGTTCTCCACGCTGTACTCGCCGAAGCCCGCCACGCCGTTGCCCAGGGCGGCGATCTTCTTGGCGGCGGCCCGGACCTCCTCCCAGGTGCGCGGCGGGGTGTCGGGGTTCAGGCCGGCCTGCTGGAAGAGCTTGCGGTTGACCAGCAGGCCCATCGTGTAGTTGCTGGTGGGCAGGCCGTAGAGCTTCCCGTCCCGCTTCAGGACGTCGAGGACGTTCTTGTCGATGTCACCGAGCGCGGGCACCGAGGCGGGCGTCACGTAGGCCGAGATGTCCTCGGCGCCGTCGTTGTCGAGCACCTGCTGGAGGTCGGTGAAGTAGGCGTAGAAGACGTCGGGCTGCGACTTGGCCTTGAGCATCGCGGTGAACCGCGGCGGCTCCAGGCACTGGCCGGGGGTGGAACGGCCGTCGATCGTCACGTTCGGGTAGGTCTTGTTGAACTCGGCGACGTCCTCCTTCCACTGCTTGAGCTCGGCGGCCTTGGCCGCGGGGGGCATGCAGTCGATGGAGAGGGTGACCTTGGTCTTCGGGTCGAGCGGGGTGGAGGCGTCGGCCGGACTGCCGCCGCCCGACGGCTTGTTGCCGCCTCCGCTGCTGCTCGTGCCGCAGGCCGCGAGGGCGGTGACGGCGAGCGCGGAGACGAGTGCGGCCGCGAGGTTGCGGCGGACGTGGGTTCTCATCGGTGGGTCCCCTTCGAGCATCGAGCAGGAGGCGTGGGGGCGAGCGCGGCACACTCAACCACCACCCACAGATGAACGCAATATCTCGCGCAGATTTCGTAAGAGATTGACAGACAGACGTCGGGGAGCAGACGCACAAAGGGCTCCGGAACGTCCGTGGGGACGTTCCGGAGCCCTGTGCGCCTGCGGCGGAACCCAGCCGGCGGCCGGGGGTCCGAGGGGGACGGCTAGCTGCGAGGAGCCTGTGCAGTGGAGCCCCGGACCACCAGCTCCGGCTCGAAGAGCAGCTCCCCGGGCTGTACGGCGGCTCCCTGGATCTGCGCGGTGAGCAGCTCGACCGCGGCCCGGCCCATGGCTTCGATCGGCTGGCGGACGGTGGTCAGCGGGGGCTCGGTGCAGTTCATGAACGCCGAGTCGTCATAGCCCACCACGGAGACCTGCCGCGGGACGTCCAGGCCGCGCCGGCGGGCGGCGCGCACCGCGCCGAGTGCGAGCGGGTCGCTGGCGCAGATGATCCCGGTGACCCCGCGGTCCAGCAGCCGGGAGGCGGCCGCATGGCCCCCCTCCAGCGAGAACAGCGCCCGTTCCACGTGTTCGGCGGGCAGCTCGGCGCCGGCCGCGGCGGCGACTGCCTGCGCCGCCGCCAGCTTGCGCAGTGAGGGCATGTGGTCGGGCGGGCCCAGCACCAGTCCGATCCGCTCGTGGCCGAGGGAGGCCAGGTGGCGCCACGCCTGCTCGACGGCGACGGCGTCGTCGCAGGCCACGCAGGGGAACCCGAGGTCCTCGATGGAAGCGTTGATCAACACCACCGGAACCTTGCGTTCCGACAGCAGCCGGTAGTGCTCGTGCGGGGCGTCGGCCTGCGCGAAGAGTCCGCCGGCGAAGACCACGCCGGACACCTGCTGCTGGAGCAGCAGCTCCACGTAGTCGGCCTCGGACACCCCGCCGGTGGTCTGCGTGCACAGCACCGGGGTCAGCCCCTGCTGGGCCAGCGCACCGCCGATGACCTCGGCGAAGGCGGGGAAGATGGGGTTCTGGAGCTCCGGCAGGACCAGCCCGACCAGTCGTGCGCGTTCGCCCCGCAGCTGGGTGGGGCGCTCGTACCCGAGGACGTCGAGGGCGGTGAGCACGGACTGGCGGGTCGCCTCCGAGACGCCCGGCTTGCCGTTGAGCACCCGGCTGACCGTTGCCTCGCTGACTCCCACCTTCTTCGCCACTTGAGCAAGTCGTCGCGTCATGAGCGCAAGAGTAGCGCAAGAAATGCAAGTTCCTTGCAGTTCGATGACAGCCAGTCTGGCGAGGAAGGCAGCCTGCGGAAGAGGGCGCGGCAAGGCCGGTGCCGCCCGGGCACGCCCGGACGCCACCGGCCCCGCAGCCTGCTGCGGTCCCGTTGCGGTCTCTCCCGTCCGCTACGGCAGCTGGTTGATCCTGAAGGTCGAGGTGGTGTTGCGCACGTCCACCGCGTTGTCGCTCGTCTTCAGGTTGTGGAGGGTGACCTCGCCGACCGCCGGGCCCTGCCCCGCCTCGGGCATCTCGTTCGCCCACAGGCCGAAACCGGACTTGGCGTCGAAGGCGTCGCCGCTCTTGCGGGCCCCGGTGATCGTGATGTCCCTCAGGACGGTGTCCTTGATGGGATTGACCGGTTGTCCGCCGACGTACTGCGTCTGGAACATGATGCCGCTGTACGTCGGGTCGACGATGTCGACGTTGTTGATCCGGATTCCCTGGAAGACCTTCGAGGCCGAGAACAGCCAGATGCCGGGGAAGGTCTGCGCCCCCCAGAAGTGACCGCCGGACCGCACGATCGAGATGTTCTCGAAGGTGGTCGGATCGGTGCCGAAGCCGTTCATCGGGTACCCGAAGTCCAACGAGCTGATGGTGATGCCCGAGTAGACCAGGGTGTCGGCGATGTGGATGTTGCGGAAGGTGTTGTTGTAGCCGCCGTAGACGGCGACTCCCGCGGCCCGCCACGTCAGAATCGAGGTCAGGTTCTCGTACACGTTGTTCTTCATGTCCGCGCCGCCCGCGTCGATCGCGGAGAAGAGCGCGAAGCTGTCGTCACCGGTGGCCCGCGCCTCGTTGTTGGTGACGAGGTTGTCCGTGCTGCCGTTGGTCATGTTGATGCCGTCGGCGAACATGTTGCGGATCCGCGTGTTCTTGATGGTGATCCGGTCGGTGTTGGCGCCCCAGTAGAGGCACACCATGTGCTCGTTCCAGATGTTGTCGATGGTGATGTCGGAGACGTTGGCGAAGTCGAAGACCTTGCCCGGTCCGTCGATGCGCGAGGTGTAGTTGCCGAAGTAGGCGAAGCCCGAGAAGGAGGAGCCCTTCGCGGTGCCTTCCGCCCGCCAGCCGATGTCGGTGTTGTCCTGGGAGGACGGGGCGTGGAAGCGGGTGAACCACGGTCCCGCACCGACGACCTGGACCGCCTTGCCGTACACCTGGAACTTGCTCGCGCTCTGGTAGTTCCCGGCCGGCAGGTAGACCCCGGTGAGCTTGCCCGTGGTGTCCATCCGCACCCGGTCCAGGGCGTTCTGCACGTCCTGGTGGGTGAAGCCCGCGGGCACCGCGTAACGCGCGGGGTCGGGGTTGGGGATCTCCACGGCCTGTTCCAGGCTCACGAAGTCGATGGCGTAGGTGGAGGTGTTCGCGGCGTCCTTCTGGAGACGGATCCGGCTTCCCGCCGGTACGGTCTCGCCCAGCAGGATGTTGGCCTCGTCGTAGATGTGGCGGGGAGCCCCGGCGCCGGGCGAGTTGCCCGGGCTTGCCTCGGCCCCGTACAGCCACGCGTACTTCGAGGTCAGCGGCAGGGCTTTCTTGAGGGTGCCGTTGACGTAGACGTTGATGGTGGAGTCGATGCCGCCGCCGCCCGGGGCGTCCGGCAGGGAGAACCGGGTGACCAGGGTGTTGGTGGCGGCCCGGGTGGTGAACTCGACGTACTCGCCGGTGGCGTCGAGGTTGACCGCCTTGCGGCCCGAGGCCTCGCCCGCGATGTCGCCGATGGTGCGGTTGGGCCCGACCACGTTGGCCCCACCGCCGACGACCCCGTCCTCGGCCTCGTAGGTGTCGAAGGGCATGTTCGCCCCCCGGCCCACGAAGAAGGGCTTGGTGGAGGTGTTGTTGCCCCGTTTGACGGGGAGCTCGTTGGCGTCGTCCGCGAGGACCACCTTCACGGTGTACCTGCCGTTCGCGGCCGGCCAGCTGCCGAGCGCGACCGGGGCGGTGGAGGCTCCGGCGGCGAGGGCCCCGCTGAAGGAGCCGGTCAGGGTGCGTACGGTGGCGCCGCCCGCGTCCTGCAGGGTCAGGGTGATCCCGTGGCTGCCCGCCGCGGCCGCCGTGCTGCCCTGGTTCTTCACGGTGACGGTGAAGGCGACCGGCTGGCCGGCCGACGGGGCCCCGGGCGACCAGCTCACCGCGGAGGCGACCAGGTCCGAGCTGGCGACGGGGCGGACCACCAGCGGGGAGCCGGTGAGGGTGTTGTTGGTGTCGTTCTGCTCGACGACCGTGTTCGCCTCGTCGACGACGGCGCTCAGCGCGTACGTGCCCGCGTCGCGCGGGCCGACCGCCGCGGTGACGGTGGCCGTGGCCCCTGCGGCGAGCGCCGGGACCTGGGCCGAGGCGACCTTCGTGCCGGCGAGCTGGAAGGTGACGGCGCTCGCGGGGGCCGGGGCCGGCCCGCTGTTCCTGACGGTGGCGGACAGGGTCACCGGGTCCGACTCGACCGGGGCGGCCGGGGCGGCGCTCAGGGCGGTGACCTCCAGGTCCGGGTTGGGCGCCGGCGCGCCGATGACCTGGAACTCGGCGATCTGCCCGTTGGAGGAGCCGGTGTTGGCGGTGAACCGCAGCTGCACGTCCGCGACCCGGGCGGCCAGCGGGATCGTGACGGTGTTGCCGGAGGCCGGGTCGAAGGCGTAGTCGCGGGCGGCGAGCAGGCTGCTCACGCCCGGGGCGCTCTGCTCGCGGCCGAGGACCTGGATGTTCTGGGTACGGGCGCCCCAGGCGCTGTCCGGGTTCAGCTTGAGCACGAGGCGGTCGAGGTCCGCGTTGGCTCCGAGCTTGACCGTCAGGGTGCTGGGGTAGGCGCCGGGCGCGCCTTCCCAGTAGGTCGCCGTGCTGTTGTCGACGGCGTTCTCCGCGGCGAAGGTGTGGACGACGGAGGAGCCGGTGACCGGCTTGCCGACGGCCAGGTTGGAGCCTCCGCCGCCGGAGCCGTTGCGCGTCACCGTGTTGCTGTTGCCGGAGCGGTTGCCCGCGGCGTCCTTGGCCCGGACGAAGTAGCTGACGGTGGCGTTCGCGGGCTGGGTGTCGGTGAAGGTGGTGGCGTTGCCGGCGGTGGTGGTGCGCAGCACGTTGTTCGCGTAGACCTCGTAGCCGGCCACTGCCACGTTGTCGGTCGAGGCCTGCCAGGCCAGCCTGATCTGACCGGCGGCGGGTTCGGTGAGGGCCAGCGAGCCGGGTGCGGTCGGGGCCTGGGTGTCACCGGTGTCCCCGGTCCGGGTCACGCTGTTGCTGTTCGGCGACTGGTTGCCCGCTGCGTCCTTGGCGCGCACGTGGTAGGTCACGTTCGCGCTGGTGGGCTGCGTGTCGGTGTAGGTGGTGGCGTTTGCGGCAACGCTGGTGCGCAGTTGGTTGTTGGCGTAGACGTCGTAGCCGGTCACGCCCACGTTGTCGGTCGAGGCCTGCCAGGTCAGGGTGATCCGGCCGGTGGCCGGCTCGGTGTACGCCAGCCCCGCGGGGGCCGAGGGCGCCTGGGTGTCGCCGGTCTGCGGGCCGTAGATCTCCAGCTCGGAGAGCTGGCCGCCGGGCTGTACGGAGTTGAGCGATATCAGTACGCGCAGGTGGCGGGTGGTGGCGGCGTCGAAGGCGATCGTCACCGCATGGCCGCCGGCCGCGTTGAACTCGTAGCCCTTGGCGGCGGTGAGGTCGGTGAAGTCCGCGCCGTTCGTGCTGCCCTGGATCTTCAGGGTCTGGGTACGGGCGCCCCAGCCCTCGGGCAGCCGCAGGACCACGCGGTCCACGCGGACGGAGGCGCCGAGGTCGGCCTGGATCCACTGGGGCAGGGCGTTGTTCACACTCTCCCAGTAGCTGGCGGTGTTCCCGTCGTTGGCATTGGCGGGGACGTAGACCTGGGTGCTGCTGCTCGCGGTGAGGGTCTTGCCGAGGGCGAGGTTGGCGGAGGACTCGCCGGGGGCGCGGACCTCCAGCTCGGAGAGCTGGGCGGCCTGCCAGCCCGTGTTCGCCGTGATGGCGATCCGGACGTACCGGGTCTGGGTGGCGGGAAGGCCGATGGCCACCGTGTTCCCGTTGGCCTGGCTGAAGGCATGGGTCGCCGAGTTCACCAGGGTGGTGAAGCTGGTGCCGTCGGCACTGCCCTGGACGGACAGGGTCTGGCTGCGGCTCTCCCAGGCGGCGGGCAGTCTGAGCACCACCTGGTCGATCCGGGTGGTGGCGCCGAGGTCGGTCTGCACCCATTGCGGGAAGGTGCTGCCGGCGCTCTCCCAGTACGTCGACGGGTTTCCGTCGGTGACGTTCGCGGCGGCGTACGCGCCGTTGGTACTGCTCGCGGTCGCGGGCCGGCCGGCCGCGATGCTCGGGCCGCCGGCGGCCGCGGCGGTCAGCGCGGGCCATCCCATCAGCAGCAGGGCCGTGCTGATGAGGGCGGCCAGGGCCCGCCATCTCCAGTGGAGCCTTCTCATATGTCCTCGCCCCTTGGCATGAGTTTTCTGAACCAGGTGAGATAGGAATTTGCGTCGTGCGGTGCGAGAGTTGCAGAGCTTTGGCGCATCGTCTACAGCCCTGACCGCACTTTCCTCGCTGCATCCCTTGCGCAAGCTGGGCGCAAATCACGCAAGCCATTTGCGTGGGCAGAGGAATTCCCCTTGTGGCGGACCCGACCTACCGTTGCTCCTCATGCGGTTCCTCCTCATGAGCGCTCGGCGCCTCGGGCTGCCCAGACGGGCCGTCTCACAGATCCTGCTGACCCAGCTCGCCATCGCCGGCGGGGTCGTCGCCCTGGCCACCGTCCTGTTCCTCGCGCCGCTGAGCGCGCAGCTCGACGACCAGGCGATGCGCCGCGCCCTGGCCATCGCCCAGAGCGCGGCGGCCGACCCCGCCCTGGCCGCCGGCCTGCTGGCGTCCCAGGCCTCCGCGGACAGCCCCGTGCAGGCCTCCGCCGAGCGGATCCGCCGGGCCACCGGCGCCGAGTACGTGGTCGTCCTCGACCTGGACGGCGTCCGCCGCTCGCACCCCAGCGCCGACCGGATCGGACGGCCCGTCTCCACCGACCCGGGCGACGCCCTGGCCGGCCGCGAGGTCATGGAGATCGACGAGGGCACACTGGGCCGCTCCGCCCGGGGCAAGGTCCCGCTGCTCGCCGCCGACGGGGAGATCGTCGGCGCCGTCTCCGTCGGCATCGCCTACGACAGCGTGCGCGAGCGGCTGCTCGGCGCCATCCCCGGTCTGCTGGCCTACGCCGGGGGCGCCCTGGCGGCCGGAGCCCTGGCCGCCTGCCTGCTGTCCCGCCGGATCCAGCGGCAGACCCGGGACCTGGCCTTCTCCGATATCGCCGGCCTCCTCGCGGAACGCGAGGCGATGCTGCACTCCATCCGTGAAGGGGTCATCGCCCTCGACCCCCGCGGCCGGGTACGCCTGGTCAACGACGAAGCCGCCCGCCTCCTGGGCCTCCCCCCGGACGCCGCGGGCACCCTTGCCGGGCGGGCGCTGGACGACGTACTCGGCGCGGGCCGCACCACCGAGGTCCTGGCGGGCCGCGTCACCGGCCGCGACCTGCTGACGGTGCAGGGCGCACGGGTCCTGGTCGCCAACCGGATGCCCACGCAGGACGGCGGCGCGGTCGCCACCCTGCGCGACCGCACCGAACTGGAGCACCTGAGCCGCGAACTCGACTCGACCCGTGGCCTGATCGACGCCCTGCGCGCCCAGGACCACGAGCACGCCAACCATCTCCACACCCTGCTGGGCCTGCTGGAGCTGGGCCTGCACGAGGAGGCGGGACAGTTCGTGACCGAGGTCGCCGGAGCGCACCGCACCACCGCCGAGCAGGTCACCGAGAAGGTCCAGGACCCGCTGCTGGCCGCCCTGCTGGTCGGCAAGGCAGCCGTCGCCGCCGAGCGCGGCGTCCCGCTGCGCCTGGCCGGGACCACCCTGCTGCCCGACCGGCTGGTGGACCCGGGCGGCCTCGTGACCATCGTCGGCAACCTGGTGGACAACGCCCTGGACGCCGCGGCCGGCTCGGCGGCGCCGCTGGTCGAGGTGGAGCTGCGGGCCGAGGGCCGCACGGCCGTGCTGCGGGTGCGCGACAGCGGTCCGGGGGTCCCCGCCGCGCGCCGCGAGGAGGTCTTCACGGAGGGCTGGTCCACCAAGCAGCCCGAGGCCCACCGCGAACGCGGGCTGGGGCTCGCCCTCGTACGCCGCCTCGCGGAACGGCAGGGCGGCAGTGCCCGGGCCGGCGAAGCAGCGGACGGAGGGGCGGAGTTCTCCGTCGTACTCCCCGAGGCCCTGCGGTGACCGGGGTCCCCGCGGCCGCGCCCCCGGTCCCGATCCACGTATTGGTCGTCGACGACGACATGCGTGTTGCCCGGATCAACGCGGCGTACGTGGCGAAGGTTCCCGGGTTCCGGGTGACCGCACAGGCCCACTCGGCAGCCGAGGCCCTCGCCCTCCTCACCTCACGTCCGGTGGACCTGATCCTCCTCGACCACTACCTGCCCGACGAGAACGGCCTGGACCTGGTCCGCCGGCTGCGCCAGCTCGGCCACCGCACCGACGTGATCATGGTCACCGCCGCCCGCGACCTGGCGACCGTGCAGGCCGCGATGCGCCTGGGCGCCCTGCAGTACCTGGTCAAACCCTTCACCTTCGCGGGCCTGCGGACCCGGCTGGAGGCGTACGCGGCCCTGCGCCGGGCCCTGGAGGGCGGCGGCGAGGCGGAGCAGTCCGAGGTGGACCGGATCTTCGGCGCGCTCGCCGCGGCCCGCACCCCCAACGAGCTGCCCAAGGGCCACTCCCCCGCCACCGCGGACCTGGTCCGCCAGGTGCTGCGCGCCGCCGCCGGCCCGCTCTCCACCCAGCAGATCGCCGACCTCGCGGGGATCAGCCGCCAGACCACCCAGCGCTACCTGAAGCTCCTCGAACGCTCCGGCCGCGTCACCCTCGCCCTCCGGTACGGCGAGACGGGCCGCCCGGAGCACCGCTACACCTGGCTGCCCTCGCAGGGCCCGGCGTGACCGCGCTCAGACCGCCCCCGCGCCCGTCAGGGACCGGACCTCGGTCTGCGCGTGCTTCGCCTCGTCCGGCTCCTCACCGGAGGTGACCGTGCCCGCCCAGCCCGCCAGGAAGCCCAGCGGAATCGACACCAGGCCGGGGTTCTGGAGCGGGAAGAGCTGGAAGTCGACGCCCGGGAAGAAGGCGTCCGGGCTGCCCGACACCACCGGTGAGAGCGCCACGAGCAGCAGCGAGGGAATCAGCCCGCCGTACACCGACCACACCGCACCGCGGGTGGTGAAGCCGCGCCAGAACAGCGAGTACAGCAGCACCGGTAGGTTCGCCGACGCCGCCACCGCGAAGGCCAGCCCCACCAGGAAGGCGACGTTGAGGTCCTGGGCGAACAGCCCGAGGGCGATCGCGACGGCCCCGATGCCCACGGCGGCAGCCCGGGCCACCGCCACCTCGCTGCGCTGGCGGGCATGGCGCCGTTTGAGCGAGGCGTACAGGTCATGGGCGACGGAGGCCGAGGAGGCCAGGGTGATCCCGGCGACCACGGCGAGGATGGTGGCGAAGGCGATGGCGGCCACCAGGGCGAACAGCACCGTGCCCCCGGTCGAGCCTGCGCCCCCGCCGAGGTGGGCCGCGAGCAGCGGCACGGCCGTGTTCCCTGAGGCGTTGGAGGACCGCACCTCGTCGGGGCCCAGCAGGGCCGCCGCACCGAAGCCCAGCACGATGGTCATCAGGTAGAAGCCGCCGATGAGGCCGATCGCCCAGACCACGGAGCGCCGGGCGGCCCGCGCCGTCGGGACGGTGTAGAAGCGCGAGAGGATGTGCGGCAGCCCGGCGGTGCCGAGGACCAGCGCGAGGCCGAGGCTCATGAAGTCGAAGCGGGCGGTCCAGTCCCCGCCGTACTTGAGTCCGGGGCCCAGGAACCGCATTCCGTGCCCGCTGCGCTCGGCGGCCGTGGTGAGCAGCTGGTTGAAGTTGCCGTGGAAGCGGAGCAGCACGAGCACGGTCAGGGCGATCGCCCCGCCCATCAGCAGGACGGCCTTGACGATCTGGATCCAGGTGGTGGCCCGCATCCCGCCGAAGGTCACGTAGACCACCATGAGCGCGCCCACCCCGATGACGGTCAGCGTCCTGGCCGCGGCGCCCGAGTTGCCCAGCAGCAGCCCGACCAGGCTGCCCGCCCCGACCATCTGCGCGACGAGGTACAGCACGGAGACGACCACGGAGGAGACGCCGGCCGCAATCCGCACCGGCCGCTCGCTCATCCGGGCGGCGACCACGTCGGCGAGCGTGAAGCGCCCGCAGTTGCGGACCAGTTCGGCGACCAGGAACAGCACGACCAGCCAGGCGACGAGGAAGCCCACCGAGTAGAGCAGGCCGTCGTAGCCGAAGAGGGCGATCAGGCCGGAGATCCCGAGGAAGGAGGCGGCCGACATGTAGTCGCCCGCGATGGCGAAACCGTTCTCCAGGGGGGAGAAGAGCCGCCCGCCCGCGTAGAACTCCTCGGCCGAGCCGTGCCGGTTGCGGCTGACCCAGGTCGTGATGCCGAGGGTGACGGCGATGAACAGGCTGAAGAGGATGAGCGCGAGGCTCTGGTGCTCGGTGGTCACCGGCCGGCCCCCCTGACGGACCGGTTCCGCTCCTGGTCCCGCTCCTGCTCGAAGACGGTCCAGCGCAGGTCCAGGGCCGCGCGGTCGCGGCGCAGCCGCGCGTGCCGGGCGTAGGCCCAGGTCAGCAGGAAGGTGGTGAGGAACTGCCCGAGCCCCGCCACCAGGGCCACGTTGACCGCGCCCACCACGGGCCGTGCCATCAGGCCCGGCGCCGCGGTGGCGGCGACCACGTAGGCCACGTACCAGAGCAGGAAACCGGCGGTCGCCGGGACGACGAACCGGCGGTAGCGGCTGCGGACCTCCTGGAAGGCGGCGCTGCGCTGCACTTCCAGGTAGATGTCGGATGCGCCGGGCGCGGGCGGGCCGCCGGGGTCCGGGCGCGGCGGGGAGGCCTCCTCCCCTTCACCCCAGCCGACGGCGAGCGCGTCGTACCAGGGGTCGCTCAGCCGGATCGTTCCGGCATCGGGACCTTCGTGCTTGTCCACCGAACTCTCCTTGTCCGCCGCCGCATTGGCCGCGTGCTCACAAGGATGTGCGGAATGGGGCCTTTCCGGACTGGTGTCCCGGCGCTCTTCACTCCTTCAGGTGATGGAGGGAACGGCACCGCTGTGCCGTCCTCCCGGCCCGTGGCGCCGGCGTTCCCGTCGTCGGCCGGGGCGGAGCAGCCCCGGCCGACGCGGTCAGGCGTCGATGCGCGAGCGGTGTCAGGCGTCGATCCGCGAGCGGTCAAGGGTCGCCGCGGAGCTGGTGATGAACTCCTTGCGCGGGGCCACCTCGTTGCCCATGAGCAGGTCGAAGACGGACTCGGCCGAGTCGAGGTCGCCGATGTTGATCCGGCGCAGCGTCCGGAAGCGCGGGTCCATGGTGGTCTCCGCCAGCTGGTCCGCGTCCATCTCGCCGAGGCCCTTGTAGCGCTGGATGGAGTCCTTGTAGCGGATGTTCTTGCGCTGGTACTCGAGCAGGGTCTGGCGCAGTTCGTTGTCCGAGTACGTGTAGACGTACTTGTCCTGGCCCTTCTTCGGCTGGACCAGCTCGATCCGGTGCAGCGGCGGCACGGCCGCGAAGACCCGGCCCGCCTCGACCATCGGCCGCATGTACCGCTGGAAGAGGGTGAGCAGCAGGCAGCGGATGTGCGCGCCGTCCACATCGGCGTCGACCAGCAGGACGATCTTCCCGTAGCGGGCCGCGTCGATGTCGAAGGTCCGGCCCGAGCCGGCTCCTATGACCTGGATGATCGCCCCGCACTCGGTGTTCTTGAGCATGTCCGAGACCGAGGACTTCTGGACGTTGAGGATCTTGCCCCGGATCGGCAGGAGCGCCTGGAACTCGGAGTTGCGGGCGAGCTTTGCGGTGCCGAGGGCGGAGTCCCCCTCGACGATGAAGAGCTCGCTGCGGTCCACGTCGTCGCTGCGGCAGTCCGCCAGCTTGGCGGGCAGCGAGGATGACTCCAGCGCGGTCTTGCGGCGCTGCGCCTCCTTGTGCTGGCGGGCCGCGATGCGAGTGCGGGCCGCCGCGACGATCTTCTCCATCACGGCGCGGGCCTGCTGCTTGTCGTCCCTCTTGGTCGAGGTCAGGAAGGCCTTGAGCTCCCGGGCGACCACGGCGGAGACGACGCGGGTGGCTGCCGAGGTGCCGAGCACCTCCTTGGTCTGGCCCTCGAACTGCGGCTCGGCGAGGCGGACGGTGACGACAGCCGTCATGCCCTCCATCGCGTCGTCCTTGACCACGTCGTCCTCGGCGACGCGCAGCAGCTTGGCGGAGCGCAGCACCTCGTTCACGGTCTTGGCCACGGACCGCTCGAAGCCGGAGACGTGGGTTCCGCCCTTGGGGGTGGCGATGATGTTCACGAAGGACTTGACGTTGGTCTCGTACCCCGTGCCCCAGCGCAGGGCGATGTCCACGCCGAGCTCGCGGGTGACCTCGGTGGGCGTCATGTGGCCGCGGTCGTCGAGGACCGGGACCGTCTCCTTGAAGGTGCCCGTGCCGGTCAGGCGCTGCACGTCGCAGACGGCCTTGTCCTGCGTGAGGTACTCGCAGAACTCGCTGATGCCCCCGTCGTAGCGGAAGGTCTCCTCGGTCTTGCCGGCGCCGTCGATGCCCCGCTCGTCGCGGACGACCAGGGTCAGGCCGGGGACCAGGAAGGCGGTCTGGCGGGCCCGCTGGTAGAGGGTCTCCAGTCCGAGCCGGGCGTCCTTGAGGAAGATCTGGCGGTCGGCCCAGTAGCGGATCCTGGTGCCGGTGCGGCCCTTGGCCACGCGCTTGACCTTGCGGAGGCCGTTGGCGGGGTCGAAGGGGCTCTCGGGGCCCTGCTCGGTGAACATGCCGGGGACGCCGCGGCGGAAGCTGATGGCGTGCGTCGAGCTGTTGCGGTCGACCTCGACGTCCAGGCGGGCGGAGAGGGCGTTGACGACGGAGGCGCCGACGCCGTGCAGACCGCCGGAGGCGGCGTAGGAGCCGCCGCCGAACTTGCCGCCCGCGTGCAGCTTGGTCATGACGACCTCGACACCGGACAGGCCGGTCTTGGGCTCGACGTCGACGGGGATGCCGCGGCCGTTGTCCCGGACCTCCACGGAGGAGTCCTCGTGGAGGATCACCTCGATGTGGTCGCAGTAGCCGCCCAGGGCCTCGTCGACCGAATTGTCGATGATCTCCCAGAGGCAGTGCATCAGGCCCCGGCTGTCGGTGGAGCCGATATACATGCCGGGGCGCTTGCGCACGGCCTCGAGGCCCTCGAGGACGAGCAGGTGCCGCGCGGTGTAGTTGGAACCGTCCCGGTCTGCTCCGGACAGCAGCGCGCTGGAAGGCACGGACGTGTCGGCGGTCACGCAGTTCGCTCCTCGCTGAATTTCTTTTCTGGCCCTGTCGGGCTCAGGGGTGGCTCGGGTGCCGGTCGAAGGGTACCGAGGCCTGGTAGAGCCGATGCAACGCCACCCTCGCGGTTCCCCAGCGTAGTGCAGATCCGTACGGGTGTTCGATCATCCGTGGGAGTGAAGCAAACATCACGTTCCCTTCCAGGCATGAACCATTTAGTGTTCGGGCACGTCCTCATGAACAACCTGGCAGCCAGCCGGGGGAGGATGGAACTGCGACAAGCGAACGACTGCAACGCGAAACCGTAAAGCAACGCATTACGGCTCCTTCGCCGCCAACCGGCAACAGCCGGCCAGCTTCGGAAGGAAGTTTCGAGGAAAAGCCGCGAGCGGGAACGTTTTCGGCCTGGTTGGATGTTGACCCTGGTACGACAGCTCGTCGAGCTAGAGAAGAGGCGACGTGACTACTGTTCTGACACCCGCGACCCCGCTGACGGCCGCTGACCGATGCGACCGTTGCGGCGCCCAGGCATATCTGCGCGTCGTCCTGCTGAGCGGCGGTGAACTGCTCTTCTGCGCCCACCACGGGCGTAAGTTCGAGCCGGAACTCAAGAAGATCGCCGCGGAAATACAGGATGAGACCGAGCGGCTCACGTCCGCTCCGGCTGCGATTGCCGCCGAACCCGAGGACCGCTGACACAAGGCCTGCACCTCGCATCCGACGAGCCAGGACCGGCCAGGCCGGTCGACGGGCGGCACCCCTGAGACCCGGGGGGCCGCCCGTCCTCATGCCCCGGCCCGGCCGGACCCCCGGCGGGGGTCGGCTAGCGCCGGTACGGCCCCTCTGCGGGCCGCCCGCCGGTCATGGAGCCCCTGTCGGGCCCTGCCGCGCCCTCCCGGACCCCAGAGGCCTGCGAGGCCGTCTCCGGGGCCGTGGCGAAGCCGATGAGCGGTGCGATGCGCGTGTACACCCCCGGGCTGTCGGCCCGGCCGCAGCCGCGGCCCCAGGACACCAGGCCGATGAGCCGCCCCTGGGCGACGAGCGGACCCCCGCTGTCCCCTTGGCAGGCGTCCTTGCCCCCCTGTCCGTCCCCTGCGCACACCATCGACTCGGCCCGGTACTGGCCGTCCGCGTCACCGGGGTAGGCGCGGGCGCACACCCCGTCGTCGAGGACCGTCACGCGGGCGGCACGCAGGGCATACGCGTAGTCACCGAAGCCGCTCGTGTCCCCCCAGCCGTAGACGGCGGCCTCCGTGCCCGCCGCGTAGGCAGGATGGCCCGCGGGGGCCATGGGCAGGACGTGGTGCGCAGGCACGGCTTCGTCCAGTTCCAGTACGGCAAGGTCCCCGGCGTTGCTGCGTACGTCGTAGGCCGGGTTCACCCGGGCCGAGCGGACGGCGATCTCCCGGCCGTCGGCTCCGCCCAGCTCCGTGCGCCCCGCGATGACGCGGAAGTCGGCGACGGACTCGACCGGGCCGCCGAGCACCTGGGGCGCCAGGCAGTGCGCCGCGGTGAGCACGGTGGTGGGAGCCACGACCACGCCCCCGCAGAACTGACCGCCCCGCGTACCCCCGAACCGGTCACGGCTGGCCAGGGCCACCACCCACGGGCTGTCCGCCACCTTCACCGGCTTCCCGCCGATCACGACGCTGTCCGCGGCCGCCCGCGGTACCTGGGCCAGCGGCGCCACGGCCGCTCCTGCCACCAGGGTCAGCGCGCCTGCCAGGACACGGGCAAAGGGACGACGCATGAGGCCTCCTGACTCCGAGTGTGCATGACTCCACTCAGAGTGGGACGCCCGGCGGCCGAGCGCACCCGCGCGGCCGCCGGCGCACCGCTCCGCGCCGGTCAGTCCAGGTAGTCGCGCAGGACCTGGGACCGCGACGGGTGCCGGAGCTTCGACATCGTCTTGGACTCGATCTGGCGGATCCGCTCACGCGTCACGCCGTAGACCTTGCCGATCTCGTCGAGGGTCTTCGGCTGGCCGTCCGTGAGGCCGAAGCGCATCGACACGACGCCCGCCTCGCGCTCACTGAGCGTGTCCAGCACCGAGTGCAGCTGCTCCTGGAGGAGCGTGAAGCTCACGGCGTCGGCCGGGACGACGGCCTCGGAGTCCTCGATGAGGTCGCCGAACTCGCTGTCGCCGTCCTCGCCGAGCGGGGTGTGCAGGGAGATCGGCTCGCGACCGTACTTCTGGACCTCGATGACCTTCTCGGGGGTCATGTCGAGTTCCTTGGCCAGCTCCTCCGGGGTGGGCTCGCGGCCCAGGTCCTGGAGCATCTGGCGCTGGACGCGCGCCAGCTTGTTGATGACCTCGACCATGTGCACCGGGATGCGGATGGTGCGGGCCTGGTCGGCCATGGCGCGGGTGATCGCCTGGCGGATCCACCACGTGGCGTAGGTGGAGAACTTGTAGCCCTTGGTGTAGTCGAACTTCTCGACCGCGCGGATCAGGCCCAGGTTGCCCTCCTGGATCAGGTCCAGGAAGAGCATGCCGCGGCCCGTGTAGCGCTTGGCCAGGGACACCACGAGGCGGAGGTTGGCCTCCAGGAGGTGGTTCTTGGCGCGGCGGCCGTCCTCGGCGATGATCTCCAGTTCGCGCTTGAGCTTGGGCGCGAGCTTGTCGGAGTTCGCCAGCTTGTCCTCGGCGAACAGGCCGGCCTCGATGCGCTTGGCGAGCTCGACTTCCTGCTCGGCGTTGAGGAGGGGGACCTTGCCGATCTGCTTCAGGTAGTCCTTGACGGGGTCGGCGGTGGCGCCGGCCACCACGACCTGCTGGGCGGGGGCGTCGTCCTCGTCGTCGGAGATGACGAAACCCTTGTTCTCCCCGCCTTCCTCCTCCTCGTCGGCCTCGCCCTTCGCCGCCTCGGGTCCTTCGTCGCGGGCCTCTTCGTCGCCCTCGTCGGAGTCCTTCTTGGCGGCGGTCTTCTTGGCCGCCGTCTTCTTGGCCGCGGTCTTGCGGGCGGGGGCGGCTTTCTTCGCCGCCGTCTTCCTGGCTGCCGTCTTCTTGGCCGCGGGCTCGGTTCCGGTCTCGTCCGCGAGGGCTTCCGCGATCTCCGCGTCCGCCGGGACCGCGACGGGGGGCGGGGTGGAGGCGGCCTGCGCTGCCGTCGTCTTCGCCGTGACGGTCTTCGTGGCCGTCCGCTTGGCGGGGCTCTTGGCTGCGACGCTCTTGCGGGTGGTGCGCTTGGGCGACTCAGCGGCACTGACCATCAGCGTCACACCCTCTTCCTCGAGGATCTGGTTGAGGCTGCGCAGAACATTCTTCCACTGGGTCGCAGGAATCTGGTCAGCCTCGAAGGCCCGACGCACGTCATCGCCGGCGATCTGCCCCTCGGCCTTGCCCCGCTCGATGAGCGCCATCACAGACTCGGAATCGGCGATCTCCGGCGGGAGCGTACGGGATGTGCTGGCCGACACGAACAACCTCTCGGAACGATGGAAACGGCTTCCGACCCCGGGCCTGGTGGTGCTGGACCGGAGCCGACGACCACCGACTGGGGATGGGCCGGGGGCGCGGGCAGGGGCCGGGGAGCTGTACAGCACCCGCAAGGGCTGCTGTCTTCCCTCCGTCGGCCATCACCTCTTAGGTCATCGCGTGACCTCGCGGAGCGTTACGCCCAATCTTCGTGGCCCGAGTCACACCCCGTATCCCCCAACGCCTGGCATAGGGCCATACGGGCGGTTCGGGCGCTGCCCGGCACGGCCCGGCTGCGGCCGGGCACGCCAAGGGCCCCACGGTCCGCGGCCCTGTCCCGCGGGACTCCAGGACTCCGGGACGGCGCTGCGGCGCGGGGGCAGGGGCGGGCAGGGCAGGGGCCGCGGGTTCGGGGGCGGAGCGGATGGGCCGTACGGGGCCCGTCCGGCTGCGCACAGCGGTGTCGCCGGACCCGACCGGGCCCGGCGACATGTCGTGCACCCCCGCGCGTCCGCCCGTCAGTGCTCGCGCGGGGCGGGCACCACGCGCTCGACCTCCGGATGCACCGTCAGCAGCTGGCGCATGGCGTTCTCCGCGCTGAGCGCGTCGCCGGCGGCCAGGGCTTCGACCATCCGCGCGTGGTGCGCGACGGAGGCCTCGCTCGGGCGGTCGCACGCGGTGATCGGGCTGCCTGAGACCTGCAGGGCGGCGGAGACGATGCCGGAGAGGTGCTCCAGCATGCGGTTGCCGGCGAGCTGGATCAGCAGCGCGTGGAATTCGTGGTCGGCGCGGGCGAAGGTGATCGCGTCGCCCTGGCCCAGGGCGTGGCCCATGATCTCGACCATGTCGGCGAGGCGCTGCTGGACGTCCGGGCGGCCGTGGCCGGCGGCGAGCCGGGCGGCGAGGGGTTCGATCGTCCAGCGCAGCTCGCCCAGTTCGCGGCGCTGGTCGTCGCGCTGCGGGCCGAAGGCGCGCCATTCGATGATGTCGGGGTCGAGCAGGTTCCAATCGGCCACGGGCCGGACCCGGGTACCGACGTTCGGGCGGGCGCTGACGAGGCCCTTGGCCTCCAGGACCCGCAGAGATTCGCGGACCACCGTGCGGGAGACCTCGAAGCGCTGGCCGATCTCCTCGGGCACCAGCGGGCGGTCCGCACCGAGGTCGCCGGAAACGATCATCTGGCCGAGCTGCTGGACGAGTTGGCCGTGCAGCCCGCGCCCGCGGCTGCCGGCGGCGCGGCGGCCGACCCGGCTCAACTCCACGTCGGCGCCGTCCCAGTGGGGCGCTGCGCCCCGGTCGGCCCCGGGGGTCTCCGCGTAGGGGTAGCGGTCGAGTTCGCCCGGGCCGGCGAGGCCGGAGTCGGCGTGGCGGGCGGCGGTCATCATGGTGTGCGCAAGGGTACTCACGAATCCTTTGTCGGCCGTGCCTCCATGACCCTTGAGGTCTTTGGTGAAAAGCACACGAAAGGGTGATCGGTGCCACCTACGCAATTGACGACTTATGGTAAAGAACCGGGCCTTTTACGGGAACTTGCGGTCTGCTTCTCGCGAGGTGGACTCCAACGGTCCCGGCAGGGCCCGGTCCTGCATCACAACGATCACCATCGGACCCGGCTGCGCAGTCCGGTGAACCCATAGGCGCACAACAGGACCATCAACGACAACACCAGCGCGGTGCCCACGGGTTGGGCCATCACGCGCAGGGCGCCGAGGACGATGCGGTCCGCCTCCGGGGGCCACTGCGCCCAGGCCAGACCGCGCAGCCGGGACGCGAGCCCGGTGGAGGGGTACGCCGCCGGCCCGTCCAGTGCCTTGCGCACCAGCGGCACCACCATCACCGGTACGGCGAGCACCGCGGCCAGCCCTGCGGTGGCGGACCGGAACACGCCGGAGGCGAGGACGCCCGCCCAGGCACAGCCCACCAGCAGTCCCGCCCAGCTCACGGCCGGGGCCAGCCACTCCGCGGGGGTGTGCGGAGGCCCACTGTCGAAGACCAGCGCCAGGGCGGCTGCGTCCGCGGTCACGGTCGCCGCGCCGAGCGCCAGGGCGAGCAGGGCGCAGACCCCGAGCTTGGCGGCGAGCAGCCCCATCCGGCGCGGCACGGTACCGCGGTCGGCGGCGAGCGCCGGGTAGCGGTACTCCTCGCCGAAGGCCAGGGCGCCGAGCAGTCCGGCCCCGAGTGCGGCCGGCGGCAGCGGCAGCAGTTCGGGCCAGGCGGCGAGCAGGCGGTTCTGCGGGGTCTGGCCGGCCCGGGCCAGCACCAGGGCGGTGACGGCGGAGACGGCGAGGACCAGGGCCGCGGTCAGCACCGGGGTGGCGGTGCCGAAGACCCGCAGCAGTTCGTAGCGCAGCGGACGCAGCGGACCGCCGACCCGGCGCACCGCCGATGCGGGCCGCCGGGAGCCGTCGAGCGGGTCCGGCCGCCCGCCCGGGCTGTCGCCGAAGGCCGCCCTGCGAGCCTCGCCGGAGGTTCCGCCGGAGCCCGGGACGGAAGCGGAGGCGGAGCCCGGGACGGCGGCGGGGGCGGGGGCCGGGACGGAGGCGGGGGCGGTGCCGGCGCGGGCCTGCGGGACGGCGGGCGCACCGGCGTCCCCGGTCTCGTCGGCGAGCCGGTGGACCAGCACCCCGTGCCGGAACGCCGCTTCGCCGACCTCGGCGCAGTTGCTCCCGTAGACGGAGAGCCGGCTGCCGCTCTCCGCGACGATCTCGACGGTGCGCCGGGCTGCGCGCGCCTCCCGTCCCAGTACGTCGGCCAGCCGGGCAGCGTGCGGGGTGCGCACGGCGACCCGCGGCCGCAACCGGGTCCGGGCGAACTCGGCCGCGTCCTGGTCGGCGAGGAGCCGGCCCGACTCGATGCTGACGACGCGGTCGGCGGTGCGGGCGGCCTCCTTGGCGTCGGCGGTGGTGAAGAGCACCGCCCCGCCGAGCGCGGCGTGGCCGCGCAGCAAGGTGTGCAGCCAGCCGCTCTCCCGGGGGGAGAGTCCGGCGGCGGGCTCGTCCAGGAGCAGGGTGCAGGGGTCGGCGAGGAGGGCAGCGGCCAGTCCCACCCGGCGCTCCATGCCCAGCGAGAGCGAACCGAGCCGCTGGTCCCGCAGGCCGGCGATGCCGACGACCTCCAGCATGGCGTCGGCCCGCGAGGCCGGCACCCCGGCGGCGGCGCAGAGCATCCGCAGCTGGTTGCGGACGGTCCGCGACGGGTTGCCGGGCACATCGCCGAGCAGTACGCCGACCTCCCGGCCGGGGTGCGGGATCCGGTGCAGGGGGCGGCCGCGGAAGTAGGTGACACCACGGCCCGGTTCGAGTTCGAGCATGAGCCGCAGGGCGGTGGTCTTGCCAGATCCCGGCTCGCCGAGCAGCGCGGTCACACTGCCCGGACGGGCTTCGAAGGTGAGGTCGTCGACGCGGCGCTGGGCGCCGCGGCGATCTGTGCTGGTGAGTCCGATGGCCTGGAGCATCGCTTCTCTCGCGGGGGGTGAGACCGCTCTGCGGCAGGGTGAGTAACCCCAGCAAGGTAACGCGATATGTCCGATTTTCGGCGCAACCGACCCGCTGAAATGCCCGCATTGCCCGAATGGACCGAATTCCCGCTCTCGGCGAGTGCTGCGGACGCAATGCCCTCGTGCGAGGCGGCCACCGCCACGCCGGCGGGGACTCGTCAGCCGGGTCAGACCTCCGGCCGCAGCATCGGCGGGTTGAGAAGGGTGGCCCCGCCCGCACGGAACAGCTGGGCCGGCCGACCGCCCTGACGGGTCGTCGTCCCCCCGGCCGGCACGAGGAACCCGGGGGTTCCGGTGACCTTGCGGTGGAAGTTACGGGGGTCGAGCGCCACGCCCCAGACGGCCTCGTACACCCGGCGCAGCTCGCCGACGGTGAACTCGGACGGGCAGAACGCGGTGGCCAGGGAGGAGTACTCGATCTTCGACCGGGCCCGCTCCACGCCGTCGGCGAGGATCCGTTCGTGGTCGAAGGCGAGTCCCGCTGCGTTTGCGGCCCCGTCGGCGGCGAGGAGCTCGTCGACGGGCGCCCAGCGCGCGCTGTTGGCGTCCCCGCCCGCCCGGGGCGCGGGCAGGTCCGGAGCGAGCACCAGGTGCGCCACGCTGACGACACGCATCCGCGGATCCCGCTTCGGATCGCCGTAGGTGGCCAGCTGTTCGAGGTGTGCACCGGTGCCCCCGCCGGGGACGGCGGGGTCGTGCGCGCACAGCCCCGTCTCCTCGGAGAGTTCGCGGGCGGCGGCGCCCGCCAGGTCCTCGTCCTCGCGGACGAAGCCGCCGGGCAGCGCCCAGCGTCCCTGGAACGGCTGCTCGCCCCGCCGGACGACCAGCGCACAGAGCGCATGGCGCCTGACGGTGAGCACGACCAGGTCGACGGTGACGGCGAAGGGCGGATAAGCCGACGGGTCGTAGGGCGACATGCGGCGATCATAGTCGTCTGCCTGACGATAAACAGCGCTTTCGTGACCTTGGAGGCCCGGAGGCGCAGGCTAGCCCCCCAGCTGGAGCGCATCGGCTGCCTCCTCCACCATGGCGAGGCCGAGCCTGCTGATCCGGACGGCGAACGGCTGCCCGGCAACCCGCAGGCCGGACAGGCGCAGTGCCCCGAGCGGCGCCCCGGGCAGGGGTACGAGGGCGACGGTTGCGGCGGGGGCGTCGGGCCGGATGCCGGCGAGTGCGGTCAGGGCATGGATCCCGGCCGCCGCAGCCACCGCTGCCGGCCGGCAGGCCGCCGGGTGCGGGAGCGGGGCGCTTCCCGCGGTGCGCTGCTCGGCCGCGAACATCTCCGGCAGCCGGAAGCCGAAGCTCTCGGCCGCGTCGAGCAGTCCGCGGACCAGGCCCGCGGCCTCCTTCTCGAATCCGCCGTGGGCCAGGGAGGCCACCGCGACGGCGCACTCGTACGGGCGCACCGCACCGGAGCGGTGGCCGAACGGGTTGTGGCCCGGTTCCCGGACCGCCATGCTCCGCAGCCCCCATCCGGAGTCCATGGCGGGGGCCCCGAGCAGGCGGGCGAGCTGCTCGGTGCGGGCCTTGTCCAGCAGCCCCGGAGCCAGCCGGCCGCCGCCGATCAGTCCCGTGTCCAGGAGGTGCACGGCGGCCCCCGTCAGCCGCGGCAGCGGGCGGCCGTCGGGGTGCAGGGCGGATGCCGGCCGCCCGCCGTCGGGGCCGTCGATCCAGAACCCGGCCCGGAACCGCTCGCGCAGTTCGGCCGCGCGCTCCCGCCACTCCGCTGCGCCTTCGAGGCCGCACGCCGCCAGCAGGTCGGCTCCCAGCAGGGCGGCCCGGTGCGCGTGGGCCTGGGTCTCGCACCGCCGTGGCCCCGGATCCGGGTCGGCGAGGAAGCCGTCGGCCCCCAGGGCCCCGCGCAGCCAGCGCAGGCACCGCTCGGCGGCCGGCAGCAGCCGGGCCACCTCGTCCTCGGGAAGCCCCCAGAGCCGAGCTTCGGCGAGGACCGCGGGAAAGGCGAGCGTGGCCTCGGTACCGGTGCACCCCGGCGGGAGCTGCGCACCGGCTCCCCGCAGCGGGCCGGGGATCATCCCGGCGTCGGGTCCGTGCCCCTCGCGCTGGGTCCGGGCCAGCACGCGCAGGGTGGCCGCGGCCAGGCCGGTTCCCAGCGCGAGGGCCATCCTGGCTGCCCACAGCGACTCCGCCGGCGCCAGGCCCAGCCGCCACGGCGCCCCCGCCGCCGCGTAGCCGTCGGCCGGGTCGCCGGAGTCCCGCAGCAGCAGCGCACCGAGGTCCTCGACGCTGGTCCGCAACCATGCCTCGACCCTGGGGTCGTCGGCCTCGGCGCGGGCGTCGGCCAGCGGGTTGGCCACCTGCCCGGCCGGGGCCCGCGCGGTCCGGTCCCGGGTGGTCCGCAGCTCGATGGTGCGGGCCTCCCCCGGAGCCAGCTCGAACTGCCAGCGCAGCAACCCGGCGGAGGCGAGCGCGTCGTCCGGGGCCGGTTCCGCCACCGTGACGGCCTGACCCTGCGCCGTGCTCCAGCGCAGCCCGGCGGCATGCACGGCGGCGGGCAGCTCGGGTCCGGCCCGCCCGGCGGCCACTTCGGCCAGTTCGGCCAGGTCGGTGCCGAGCGCGACCTCGACCGGGAGCCGCAGTGGGCGGGCGGCGAAGCTGCGCAACGTGATCCGTTCGGTGCCGTCGGCGTGCCGGACGCGCTCCACCCGGACGTCGGGGTCGGGGCCGGGATCGGCTCCGGTGCGGACGGTGGCGGTGAAGGCGGCCCGGTCGGATCCGAGGCTGCGGCCCTGGACCGCGACCGGGTCACGGCCGGCGATGCGCAGCATGCACCGGGAGAGGAGCCGGCGGCCCGAGCGGTATACCCCGTCCATCCCGCGCCCGGTCAGTTGGCCGTGGTCCGGCGAGATCACCAGGCAGGGCGCGGCGAGGCAGATGAGGGTGCCGTGCACGGGCGGCAGCTCGGGCCGCCGGGCGGCGGGCACGCCGGGCGGGCGGAAGGGTGCGGGGTGGGACATGGGTCGCCTTGTCTGCGCTCCGGTCGGTTCGGGCGGGCGGCGGCGCGGCCGGGCCCCCACCACCCCCCAGCTGAACGCCCCCACCCCCGCCCGGGTCACGGGCCGCGGCCAGGAGGGCCCGAGGCGGAGCAGGCGGCGCAGGAGCCCGCGGGGGCGCACCCGGCGGGTGTACGGAGCCGGGAGTGCGCGGCGGCTCACTGACCGCTCCCCGCGGAGCGCCGGGCCGCGCGGCGGCTCCCCGGGCGACCGGGACGGCCCGGCGGGCGAGTGGTCGGGGCCCTGCGTGCCTTCCGGGGTTCCCGGCGCCGGCGCTCCTCGCGCAGGCACTCGCGCAGCCCCTCGGGGTCGATGCCCTCGTTGCAGGCGTGGTGGAGGAGTTGGGCGAAGCGGTAGTCGGCGTCTGCCCGTAGCGCCATGCCGAAGGCGATCCGCGCGGTCGGCTCGTCCCCGGTGGACCAGGAGACCCATCCTGCGAGGGTGAGGGGGGCGGCCGCGTGCTCCCCGTAGGCCCCGACGCAGCGGCGGGCCAGCGCCCGCCACAGCCGCAGGGCGGGTGCGGCTTCGTCGTGCTCCATCCATTCGGCTGCGACGTCCCGGATCTCCCGGTCCTGGAGTCCCATGATCACTGCGGCGGCCTCGTCGTGGCCGAGCAGCCTGTCGTCCCGGCCGTCGAGGGCGCAGGGGCCGCCCTCGACGGGTGGTGCGAGGAGGATGCGCTGCATCAGTTCACGGGCCAGGGCGAGGGTCTGTGCGCCGACCTCCTCCCGGGTGGCGCCGCCGTCGAGGATCTTCGGGACGAGGGCGGCGGCCGCCAGGTCCAGAGCGGTCTCCATCTCCCCTGCCGCGGCGCCTGACAGCGGCGCGAGCCGCCCTTCGATCTCCCGGAGGGAGCCCCGGACCTGCAGGCCGGCGAAGGTGGCGGTGGCCGCCATGACCGAGGTGCCGACCGCGGCCAGTGGACGGCCCTCGGCAGGGCAGCAGCGGGCGTCGGGGCAGCTGTAGGACCAGTAGCGGCCCCCCGAAAGGCACAGGGCCTCCAGGACGGGCACGTCGAGCTCGCCGCAGGCCAGCCTGATCCGCTGGGCGAACGGCCGCAGCCGGGTCATCACGCGCTGACCGCTCTCGTCCCCGCGGGGGTCCTGGCACAGGAAGACGACGATGCCGTCAGGTCGGCCCGCACGCCGTTCGCTGCCGCGGACGAGGGTGTGGGCGACCTGGCGGGCGGTGTCGTCCCATTCGGCGGACCCGGTGGGAATGCCGACGCGGAGGCGGCCTCCGAACCGGCCGCCCTCGCCGTGGACGGCGACCATGACGAGGGAGTCGGTCGGGTGGAACCCGAGCATGTAGGGCAGGGCGTCGGCCAGCTCCGCCGGGCTGCGCAAGGTGATCTGCGGGCCGGTGGCGGGACCTGTGGCGCCGGTGCCGGCGGTGCCGGAACGGCCGGCAGGGGTGCGCGATTCGTGGTTGTTCGTCATGTCCCGAAGGTCCCGTGCCCGAGCGGATCCGAAAAGCCCTGTGGATAAGTGTTGACGGTTCAACATCCACAGCCCCCGAGCGGCATTGGCGCGATGTCACAGGCATCGGGTTGCATGGGGGCATGAACCCAGACCTGAGGTCCGCTGCCGACTCCGTCCTGGCCCGTCTCGTGGGCGATCCCACGGGCACCGCGCGGCTGCGCGAGGACCAGTGGCGGGCGATCGAGGCCCTCGTCGCCCACAAGCGGCGGGCACTCGTGGTGCAGCGCACCGGCTGGGGCAAGTCCGCCGTGTACTTCGTCGCCACCTCTCTGCTGCGGGCGAGCGGCGCCGGCCCCACGGTGATCGTCTCCCCGCTCCTCGCCCTGATGCGCAACCAGGTCGAGGCGGCCGCCCGGGCCGGGATCCGTGCCCGCACCATCAATTCGGCCAATCCCGAGGAGTGGGAAGGCATCCAGGCCGAGGTCGCCGCGGGCGAGGTCGACGTCCTGCTGGTCAGCCCGGAGCGGCTCAACAACCCGGACTTCCGCGACCAGGTGCTGCCGAAGCTGTCCGCCGCGACGGGCCTGCTCGTGGTGGACGAGGCCCACTGCATCTCCGACTGGGGGCACGACTTCCGCCCCGACTACCGGCGGCTGCGCACGATGCTCGCCGACCTCCCGCCGGGCGTCCCGGTGCTGGCCACGACCGCCACGGCCAATGCCCGCGTCACCGCCGACGTCGCCGAACAGCTGGGCACCGGAGCCGGCACGGACGCGCTGGTGCTCCGCGGCCCGCTGGACCGCGAGAGCCTGAGCCTGGCCGTGCTGACCCTGCCCGACGCCGCGCACCGGCTCGCGTGGCTGGCCGACCACCTTGCGGAGCTGCCCGGCTCCGGGATCATCTACACGCTGACCGTGGCGGCGGCCGAGGAGGTCACCGCATACCTGCGCCACCGGGGCCACACGGTCTCCTCGTACACCGGCAAGACCGAGAACGCCGACCGTGAGCAGGCGGAGAACGACCTGCAGGCCAACCGCGTCAAGGCCCTGGTGGCCACTTCCGCCCTGGGGATGGGCTTCGACAAGCCCGACCTGGGCTTCGTGGTGCACCTGGGCTCCCCCTCCTCTCCGATCGCCTACTACCAGCAGGTCGGCCGCGCCGGGCGCGGTGTGGAGCACGCCGAGGTGCTGCTGCTCCCGGGCCGGGAGGACGAGGCGATCTGGCAGTACTTCGCCTCGGTGGCCTTCCCGCCGGAGGAGCAGGTGCGCCGCACCCTGGACGTCCTCGCGCAGGCGGGCCGCGCGCTGTCCCTGCCCGCCCTGGAACCGCTGGTGGACCTGCGCCGGACCCGCCTGGAGACCATGCTCAAGGTGCTCGATGTCGACGGGGCTGTACACCGGGTGAAGGGCGGGTGGACCTCGACGGGCGAGCCGTGGGTGTACGACGCGGAGCGGTACGCCTGGGTGGCCCGCCAGCGGGCCGCCGAACAGCAGGCCATGCGGGACTACGCGGCCACGGACGGATGCCGCATGGAGTTCCTGCGCCGTCAGCTCGACGACGAGGAAGCCGAGCCCTGCGGCCGCTGCGACAACTGCGCCGGGGCCCGGTTCACGGGGGACGTGTCCACCACTGCCCTGGACACCGCCCGCGGCGAACTCGGCCGCCCCGGAGTGGAACTGGAGCCGCGCAAGATGTGGCCGACCGGGCTCGCCGCGGTCGGTGTGGACCTCAAGGGCCGCATCCCCGCCGGGGAACAGGCCTCCACGGGCCGGGCGCTGGGCCGGCTGTCCGACATCGGCTGGGGCAACCGGCTGCGCCCGATGCTGGCCCCGAACACGCCGGACCAGTCGGTTCCGGATGACGTCGCGCAGGCCGTCGTGGCCGTCCTCGCCGACTGGGCCCGCGGTCCCGGCGGTTGGGCCTCGGGCGCGGCCGACGCTCCCGCCCGCCCGGTGGGCGTGGTCGCCCTGCCCTCGCGCAGCCGCCCCCGGTTGGTCGCCTCCCTGGCCGCCCGGATCGCGGAGGTCGGTCGGATGCCCCTCCTCGGAACCCTCGCGTACACGGACCAGGTCCCGGAGTTCGGCCTGCCCTCCTCGAACAGCGCCCAGCGCGTCCGGGGACTCCACCAGGCCTTGACCGTGCCCCCGGCCCTGGCCGCGACGCTGGCCGAAGCAGCCGGGCCCGTGCTGCTCGTGGACGACCGCGCGGAAAGCGGATGGACCCTCGCCGTGGCCGCACGGCTGCTGCGGCGGGAAGGCGCGAAGGGTGTGTTCCCGCTGGTGCTGGCACTCCAGCCGTAGCCTCATGCGTCAGTTCCCTGGCAACGGGGCAAGGATATGAACGGCATACCGGCGAATTCCGGTCGGCGGCCTCAATTGCTCGTTGCCGCATCCTCGGGCGCCACGCGAGAATCGGAGTGCTCCCGTTCGGCTCGTCGGCACCTTCCGGGGCCGTGGCCGCGGCGCGCCCGCACTCCAGCCCTGCCCGTCCGCGGGCGCGTAACCCGAAGGGAGGACCGTGACCTTCGGATTCGCCCCGGCCTCGACCACGTCCCTGATCACCGCCGCCGGTGGCTCCGCCCGCCACGGAAGACGGCTGGAGCCGTCCGAGTGGACGGCTGCGGGCATCCCGCTCCTGCGCAATCCGCGGGAGGTCGTCAGCGGGCTGCACTCCCGGCACGGCCCGGTCCCGTCCACCGCGGTGATCGCCGTCCTCGGCCCGGAGGAACGGCTCGTGGCGAGCGCCTCCTTCGTGCAGCGGTCGGCCTCGGCGGACGGCTGGGACTACCGCAACGCCCTGCTGTCCAGGCTGCGCCGGGTCCTCCCGCACGACTTGCGGCGGCGTACCCCCGTGCGCACCGCGGTCCTGCTCTACTGCCGCGACGGTGACGAGCAGTGGACCGAGGAGGACGGTGCCTGGATGTGGGGGCTCCGGGACGCGTGCACCCTGCACGGCCTGCGCTGCGGCGCGTACATCACGCTCACCCGCGGCGGCTGGCAGGTGCTGGGTGAGGGCCGGGGCGGCCGTCAGCCCAGCTCGGAGTCGCGGCCGCAGCGCCTCGGCGACACGGCGGCGGAGTACGCCCCGTTCGCCCTCCGCACCGGCGGTGGCGCGGCCGAGGTGCTGCGCCGCACCGCCGCCCGCTGATCCCCGTACACGTACACGTACGGGCCCGGCCCGGGCGGCGGGATGCAGCGGGACCGGCCCGAGGCCGGCCCCGCCCCTCGCCCCGACCGGGTACGGGGCGTCAGACGCCCGCGCCGAGCACGGAGTTGATCTGCTGCGGTTCGCCGCAGACGATCAGCAGGGCACCGGCACGCGCGAGCGCGGCCGGCAGCACCTGCGCGGGCGACCCGTCCGGTCCGCCGTTGGCCGCGAGGACCACGACGGGACGGCCGGCAGCGCGCTGGACCTGCGCCGCGTCCGCGTAGAAGACGTCGTCCCCGGCATCGTGCAGAGCCCAGTACGCGGCCTCGCCGAAGGACAGTTCATGGGCGGCCCACGGGTGCGGGTCGCCGGTGGTCAGCACCAGGATGTCGCCGGGCGCGCGCCCGGTGTCGAGCAGCAGGTCGACGGCCTCCTCGGCCGCGTCGAGCGCGCCCTCCGCGGAAGCCGGGATCAGCTGGATCTGGGGAACCGCCGCCGAGACGGACGGCGCTGCGGGGGCTGCGGGAGCAGCGGGAACGGTTCCGGTGGCGGCCTGCGGCCCACGCTGCGCGGGGGGTGCGGGCCGGACGGGACCGGGGCGCCCGGGTCGCGGTACGGCGACGGGACGCGGACCAGGTACGGGGCGGGGGGTCTGCGCGGTGCGGCTCGCGGCCGGCGTGACGCGGGGACCCTGGGCACTCTCGGGAATCTGAGGCTCCTCGATGGCGATGGTGAGAGGCATGAGTTGACATCTTTCAAACACCGGTACGAAACGTACCGGCTGGTGGCACATGGGTGCGATCAGAAATCGAAGCCGAGTTGGCCTCCGTTTTCCAGCTCCGCCGCTTCCTCGCTGCGGCGCACCTTCTTCAGGTGGCGCCACCGGGGCAGGGCGTCGAGGTAGGACCACGAGAGCCGGTGGTACGGGGTGGGCCCGCGGTGCTCAAGTGCCGCCCGGTGTACGGGAGACGGGTATCCGGCGTTGGCCGCGAAAGCGAAGTCGGAGATTCCGTCGACGTGTCCGCCGAGTTCGGCCATCATCCGGTCCCGCCGCACCTTGGCTATCACCGAGGCGGCTGCGACGGCGACGCAGGACTGGTCGCCCTTGATCACCGTACGGACCCGCCAGGGCCCGCCGAGGTAGTCGTGCTTGCCGTCCAGGATCACCGCGTCGGGCCGCACCGGCAGGGCGCCCAGGGCGCGCTGCGCGGCGAGCCGCAGGGCGGCGGTCATCCCGAGCTCGTCGATCTCCTCCGGGGAGGCGTGCCCGAGGGCGTGCGCGGTGACCCAGTCCTCAAGGACACCGACGAGGGCGTCGCGGCGCTTGGGGGTGAGCAGTTTGGAGTCGGTGAGTCCCTCGGGCGGCCGGCGCAGGCCGGTGACCGCCGCACACACGGTGACGGGACCGGCCCAGGCCCCTCGTCCGACCTCGTCGACCCCGGCGATGACCTTGGCGCCGGTGGTTGCACGGAGGGAGCGCTCGACGGTGTGGGTGGGTGCTTCGTACGGCATGGCGCCAGCAAGGTTACGCCGCCCCGCGCCGCCTGCACACCCCGGCCCCGCTCCGGGACCGCGCGGGCCGGGGCGCGGGGCGGTGCCCGCCTCGCCCGGCGCGGTGAAGCCCGGTCGCAACGGAGCAGCGCGTTCACTTCCGCACACACTCCTCCGGCGCCCTCGAAGCCGAAACTTCGGCAGCAAGAACGCCTGGCGACAGGGAAAAGAGAGAGATGAGCGGCCCGACAGAGAGCCGGACCGCCTCCGTCCCCGTGCAGCTGCGAAGAGAGCTGACCCGGGCGCGCGCGGGGCCGCCGGTCAGTACTCGATGCGGCTTCCGAACGAGCCCAGGCGCGAGCAGACCTCGTAGGGGGCCGTCACCGGCCGTTCGCGCAGGATCTCCCGGGCCCGGTATTCGCCGAGGCTCGTGGCGTACCAGGGGGTGTCACCCGCCGCCGACAGCTCGTCGTTGATCCCGCGCAGGGCGCAGGAACGCTTCGGCTCCGGCAGCCGGTCCAGCGCGGGCACCGCATCCGCCGACAGGGACTGGAAGTAGGCCAGGTCGATCTTGCCGGTCTCCTCGAAGCGCGCCACGTTGCGTTCGGCGACCATCCCGTCCGGCGAGAGCAGGCCGAAGACGAGGACGGCGCCCGCAGCGCTGCCCACGACGGCGCGCGGCAGCCAGCGCGCGCCGAACACCCCGGCCGCCACGATCAGGACGATGACCAGCCCGAGCCACAGCTCCATGGCGGCCACCGACACCCGCAGCTGGGTCAGTCCGTACGCGTCCACGTACAGGTCCATGCGGCGCAGCGCCGAGGCGACGACCACCAGCGTCAGGGCGCACAGCACCCCGAGCACCACCCGTACGAAGCGCCGGTCGCCGGGCTTGCCGCGCGGGGCCCAGCGCAGGGCCAGCGCGATCACCGCGAGGGTGAGCAGGGTGGCCCAGAGCAGTTGCCAGAAGCCCTGCCGGGCGTACTCGGCGTAGGTGAGGTGGGTGCTCTTGAGGACCTTGTCGTAGCCGCCGAACAGGACGGCCAGTTGGACGGCGTTGAATCCGGCGAAGAGCAGGTTGAGCAGGATCAGCGGAAGGGCCCATTCGATCCGGGACCGCGGCGTGCCGGGCGCGACCTCGATCCGGTCCCAGCGCAGCGGGGCGGCAGCGGCGCGGGCAGCCGTCAGGGCGACGAGGGCGCCGAAGAGGAAGAGCACGATCCGCAACGGACCGTCCACGAGGGAGATGTCGGGCATCAGGTCGCCGAGCAGATCGGCGAAGGCGGCGTCGGCGGAGGAGAACAGCGTCCCGAAGAGCAGCAGCAGGCCGACGGCCACGGCCGCCGCCTTGGCGACGGGCAGCCAGCGCTCCTTGCTCCCGCGGCCGACGGCGTGCAGCCCGGACCAGGCCCAGCCGATGCCGGACACGGCGGCGTCGGCGAAGCCGAGCGGGCTGAGCAGGACCCCCGGCCAGGTACGGCTGCCGTGCAGGGCCAGGGCACCGAGCAGGGCGGTGCACAGGATCGCGAGGGTGGAGGGCCACGCGGAGTCCCGCAGGGCGGGTATGACGAGGAGCGCGGCGCAGCCGGCCACCCAGGCGAGGGTCCACGGCCTGGCCTTGCGGTGCGCGGCGCGGGCGGCGGTGAAGGCGGCCGCCATCGCGGGCAGCGCGGCCAGGGCGAGACCCGGGCCCATGCCGTCGCCGAGCAGCAGCGCGAAGGCGAGTCCGGCGACGAGCGCGGCCACGAGGGTGGCGGCCCGGACGGGAGCCGGAGGTGCGGGGCGCAACCGGCGGGTCCACGAGGGCCGCGCGGCGGCGGCCTGGGCGGCGGCGCGCTGCCGCTGCTGGTGCTGGTGCGCCTGCCAGGCGTGCCAGGCGGCGGCGTCGGCGGGCATCCCGGCTGCGGGGTGGAATCCGGCGGGTGCGGGTCCCGGCGGGGCATGCAGCGGAGCTCCGGCTCCGGCCGGCTTCGCCCCGGCGGCTGCGGCGCCCGGCGCACCCGGATCGCCCGCGGGGGGGGCAGCGCCCGCGATCGGGGCGGCGGGGGCGCCCGCGCCCGGCGCACCCCGAGCGCCCGCGGGGGCGGTTGCAGCAGCAGGAACGGCGCCCGCAACGGGACCGGCTGCGGCAGCAGGAGTGGCGCCCGCGACCGGCGCGGCTGCGGCAGCAGGAACGGCGCCCGCGCCCGGCGCGGCTGCGGCAGCAGGAGCGGCGCCCGCCAGGGGGGTAGGGCCCGCGACCGAGGCAGCGGCGGCGTCCGCAATCGGGGCGGCGGGGGCGGCCGCCGATCCCGGCCGCGCCGGGACGGCAGGATCCGCGCCGCCGGCCGGTGCGGTGCCGGCCGCCGCAGTGCCGACTGGCGCGGTATCGGCGGGCGCGGTATCGGCGGGCGCAGTACCGACTGGCGCGGTACCCGCCTGGCCTGCGGTCGGGGCGGGCGCAGTACCGACTGGCGCGGTACCCGCCGGGTCGGTACCGGCCGCCGCAGTGCCGACCGGCGCGGTATCGGCGGGCGCGGTACCGACCGGCGCGGTACCCGCCGGGCCTGCGGTCGGGGCGGGTTCCGCGGCCGCCGGTTCGCTTGCGGACGGGTTCGGAGCCGCTTCGGCGGACCCCGTCGCCGCGCCTGCTTCGACTTCGACGCGGTCCGCCGCGCTGCCCGCGGAGTCCTCCGCGGCCCGGGCGCCGTCCGGCCCGTCGGTGTTGCCTGACATCGGGTTCCCCTCCCCTGTCGGCCGCCTCCGGCGTTCCGGTGGAGGCGGCGAAGCGGACAGAGTAGGCCTGTGACGTGGGGTTTCAGCCGACGGCAGAGGCGCCTGTGTCAGGACCGTGACAATCAGCGGCGTTCGCCCGCGCCCCGGGCGAGGGGGTCAGTGCGCGGGGGTCTCCGGAAGCCACGCGGGCAGGGCCTCGGTACGGGCCAGCCAGGCGGCCGGGAGCGCCTCGTCCCCGCGCGAGCCCAGGACGCCGCCCATGATGGCGCAGGTCGTGTCCACGTCCCCGCCCACCTGCGCGGTGGTCCAGAACCCCCGCTCGTAGTCGTCCAGGGCGCGGGCCGCCGACCACAGGGCGAACGGCACGGTGTCGTGGGCGCTGGTGCGCCGCCCGCAGCCCAGGACGGCCGCGACCGTGGTGGCGTCGCCGTAGTCCAGCATGTCCCGGGCCCGGCGGAGCCCGGCGCCCACGGCACTGCGCGGAACGAGGGCGATCACACCGTCCAGCAGGTCGGCGGCCTTCGGCGGGCCCGCCGTAGCGGCTGCCAGCGCGGCAGCGGCGGCGACGGCCATCGCCCCGCACACGGCCTCGCGGTGCTGGTGGGTGGTGTAGGCGGAGATCTCCGCCTGGTGCGTGGCCTGCTCGGGATCGTCGGCGTACCAGGCGCCGAGGGGGGCGATGCGCATCGCGGCGCCGTTGCCCCACGAGCCCTGCCCGTTGAAGAGTTCGGCGGCCAGCGTGCGCCAGTCGGCGCCTTCCCGGATCAGTCGGAGCATCCGGTTCACGGCGGGACCGTAGCCGCGGTCGACGTCGTGGTGGTGGGCGAAGGAGGCGGCGAGCGCGTCCTGGTCGATGCGCCCGTGGGCGGCGAGGACGGCCACCACCGAACAGGCCATCTCGGTGTCGTCGGTCCACTGCCACGGCTCGGTGCCGGGGGGCAGCTCGCGGCGCTTGAGGAGCGGGTAGTTCGCGGGGACGAAGTACTGGGAGCCCAGGGCGTCACCCAGGGCCAGGCCGCGGAGGCTGGCCATGGCGCGTGCATAGCGCCGTTCGGGAGAGGAATCAGGGGTCATCGCGGGTCACTCTAGCCGTCCAGGTCATAAGGCTCGGGTGTGGTCCAGCGCTCAAACGGGCGGTCCATCCGGTACCGGCCGTCGGGGCCGAGCATGAGCACCCGGTACTCGCCGTTCCCCGGGTTGGACAGGGCCTCGAACTCCGCCACCGACCAGTGGAACCAGCGCATGCAGAACAGCCGCATCGTCAGCCCGTGCGTCACGAGCAGGACGTTCTCGGGGTGGTCGGCGGCTTCGAAGCTGCGGTAGAGGCTCTCCAGGAAGGAGCCGACCCGGTCGTAGACGTCCGCTCCCGACTCGCCCTGGGCGAAGCGGTAGAAGAAGTGCCCGTAGGCATCGCGGTAGGCCTTCTGCAGGCGTACGTCGTCCCGGTCCTGCCAGTTGCCCCAGTCCTGTTCGCGCAGCCGGGGCTCCTCGCGCATCCGGACCCGTGTGGGGTCCAGTCCCAGTCCGCGGAAGGTCTGCAGGGTGCGCCGGTACGGCGAGACGTACGCGCTGATGTGCTCCTCTCCGAAGAGCCGCCGCAGCCGTTCGCCCGCCTCCGCGGCCTGCTCGCGCCCGGTGCGGGTCAGCCGCAGGGCGTGGTCGGGCTCCCGTTCGTAGACGGTGTCGTCGGCATTGCCCTCCGATTCCCCGTGCCGGACGAGGACGATGCGCCGTGGTCGAACCATCCCCCGACCTTATTCGGCCATCCGCAGCCCCGCCGACCGGGCACGCCGATCACCCGGGCGCTCATCGTACGGTCATACCGTCCAGGAGGGTTCGAGGTCGACGACGTCGCCGGTGAGGGCCTCCACGTCGGCCTGGATCTGGGCGCGCAGCGAGAGCCGCTCGACCCGCTCCTGCCGGTACTTGCCGTGCTCGGCGGCCGCATGCCACATGGACAGCACCAGGAACTCCCGGCCGGGAGCCTCGCCGAAGAGCCCGCGGACCATGCCGGGTGAGCCGGCCATGGCCGGATTCCACACCTTCTCCTGCATGAGCGCGAAGTGGTCGACGCGGCCCTCGCGCACCCGGGTGTGCGCGACCCGGACGACGTCGGCATCGGTGAAGCGGGGCTCGAAGCCCGTCTTCACGTCGAAGCGGTGGTCGAAGAGGGTGGCGCGCAGACCGGTGTGGGTGCCGTTCTGTGCGGCAGCCAGCCGGTCGTGGGAGCGGGCCATGAAGGAGTCGTAGAAGGAACGGCTCTCCCAGAAGGTGAAGACGTGCGCGACCCCCTGGCGGCCCCGGCTCCAGCCGCCGCCCTGTCCCCGGAATCCCGGCTCGCCCGGCAGCCCCGCCCATTTACGCTGTCCGCGCTCGAACCCGCGTCGGTCCGTCACCGTGCAGCGAATCCACTTGACCAGCACGGCGCCATCGTACGGGCCGCGCGCGGCCGTGGGTCAGTCCTCGGCCCGCTGGATCCGCACCAGTTCCGCCGCCTCCCGATCGGGCAGCCGGATCCCGAACTCCTGGTCGAGGACGGTCAGCACCTCTTCGGGTCCCACGTCCTGCCGCTCGACCCGCCCGTCGGGGTGGAGGCGGGTGAGCTCCCTTCCGATGAGCGCCCGTCGGCCGCGGACGACGTCCCCGGGGCCGGGGTGCTGGACGATGGCGCGCCCGAGGAAGGCGGACCGCGGGTGCGTGGAGCTGTAGTGGTTCAACAGGACGTAGTCGACGGGGTGGTAGTGCTGCGGGGAGAACGCGTACAGGTCCCGCCAGGCGCCGCCGCGCAGCAGGCGGAGCGCGAGGACGCCGTGCTCCTCCTCCCGGACGCGGTAGGTCCACCCGCCCTGGAGCACCGGCTCTCCGGGCTGCCCCAGGGGGACGGGCTCGCAAGGGCCCTGGTAGCCGAAGCCGGCGTCGCACAGCCAGGGTTCACCGTCGACGGTGGCGACGAGGACGGCATGGGTCACCGGCGTCAGGGAGTCGCCCCGGGTGCGGTTGCGGGCTCCGCGCCCGGTCACCTCGAAGCCGATCCGCTCCAGGGCAGCGGCCAGCAGCGTGTTCTGCTCGTAGCAGTAGCCGCCGCGGCCCCTGCGCACGAGCTTGTCCTCGACGGCCTTGACGTCCAGCGCGACGGGGCGGCCGAACAGCACGTCCAGGCTCTCGAAGGTGATGGCACCGGTGTGGGCCCGGTGCACCTCTTTCAACGTGCGCAGGTCGGGGCGCAGTTCCCGACGGTCGCCGGCATGGCCGATCCGCTCCAGATAGGCGTCCAGGTCCAGCTCGTCACCGCTCCACATCGCTGCCACTCCCCCGTCGTCCACCGGCAGGGCCGGCGGTCACCGGCCCCCGCTCAATGATCAGCACGCCGCCGGGCCGGTGCGCAATGCCGTCCCCGGCCCGTCTCGCGGAGCGGACCGCCCCGCACGGCCGGAACCCGGAGCTCCCGTCCGCTTCCGGCGTCCGCTCGCCCCGCATGCGTACTGCCCCGTACTGCGCCCTCCTGCGCGCCGGGTGACCGTATCCGGTCGACAACGTCCGCGCCCGGGCGGTAGAAAGGGGCGCCGGTGAGGCGTGTCGACGGGGGAGTGATCCATGCCTGACACAGGGGGAGCGGCATCCTTGATGCTGCTGGACGACGAGTTCCTGCAGAATCCGCACGAGGCCTACAGCCGGCTGCGCGTGGAACAGCCCGTGCAGGAGGTGGTGCTGCCGCGCGGGGTCAAGGTCTGGCTGGTGACGCGCTACGACGACGTGCGCGCCGTGCTCACCGATCCGACCGTGAGCAAGGACATGCTGAGCGCCGTGCCGTTGCTGGAGCGGCACTCGACGTCGAAGGAGCCCCAGTCCTTCGCAGCCGAGCTGGCGCTGGCCGGGCACATGCTCAACACCGACCCCCCGCACCACACCCGGCTCCGCTCGCTGGTCAACAAGGCCTTCACCACGCGCCGCGTGGAGCAGCTGCGCGGCCGCGTCGAGAGGGCGGCCGACGAACTGCTCGACGCGATGGCCGGGAAGGACGAGGTGGACCTGCTGTCCGCCTACGCCTTCCCCCTGCCGACGACCGTGATCTGCGAGCTGCTCGGCGTGCCGGAGAGCGACAAGGAGGAGTTCCGGGAGGTCTCCACCACCATGACCTCCGCCGCCCAGCACGCGCAGATGGCTGCCGCCGCCGTGGCCATGGCGGACTACCTGACGGCGCTGGTCGAGTCGAAGCGCGAGCAGCCGGCCGACGACCTGCTGTCCGCGCTCGTGCACGCCAGCGACGACGAGGACCGGCTCTCCCGGGACGAACTCCGGTCGATGGCCTTCCTGCTGCTGGTCGCCGGCCACGAGACCACGGTGAACCTGATCAGCAACGCGACGGCGATGCTGCTGCGCGACCCCGGGCAGCTGGCGGCGCTGCGCGCGGACCCCTCGCTGATGCCGGGCGCGGTCGAGGAGTTCCTGCGCCACGAGGGACCGCTCAACATCACCACGTACCGGTACACCACGCAGCCGCTGCGGCTCAGTGACGTGACGGTGCCCGCCGGGGAGTTCGTGATGCTCTCGCTGGCGTCGGCGAACCGGGACGGTGCCCGCTTCAGCGAGGCGGACAAGCTGGACATCACCCGTGATGCGGGGGGTCACCTGGCGTTCGGGTACGGCATCCACTACTGCGTGGGCGCCCCGCTCGCCCGGATGGAGGGCGAGATCGCGATCGGCAGGCTTGTGGAGCGGTTCCCGAAGCTGGCACTGGCAGGGGACCCGGAGCAGTTGCGCTGGCGGCCGAGCACCCTGATGCGCGGGCTGGAGTCCCTGCCGGTGCGGCTGCGCTGACCGGCGCGGTGGCGAGGCGCAGGAGCGAGGGGCCCCTGCGCTCCCCGTCAGCCTGCGGTCCAGCCCGGAACCGCAGGCAGGACCTGCTCGGCGACGCGGTAGAGGGCCGCGTCGTCGGGCAGCCTGCCGTCGTGGCGCCAGATGACGACTTCGAATGAGTCCCCGCCGTCCTTGACGTCCTTGGCGACGACCAGCCTGCGGGCGATGCCCCCGGGCCCCGAGCCGGTCTTGCCTCCGTTCAGGCTGATCGCGATGGTCCGCTCCGAGGCGAGCACCGCCGGATGCCCGAGGACCGTCGTCGGCTGCGCGGCCGCCGCCGGGGCCTCGGCCGTCCGGGCGACCGGAAGGCCGCCGTAGGAGGCCGTGAGCTGCACGGCGTACGTCTCCAGCGAGACCTTCGCCTCGGGGGCGGCGGTCCGGTCCCCCAGGAGGGTGAGCCAGGTCCCCCGGCCCCCGGCCGACAGGGCGGTGTCCTGCGGTGTGCCGAGGAGTTCCGGCAGGTCCGGACGGTTCAGCGCCGCACACAGCTGCGCACCGGAGGCGTACTCCGGCGGCAGCTCGTCCTCCGTGACCTCGCAGGCGGCCGGGCCGGGGTCCGTGCCCTGGCCGCCTCCGAACTCGTCCGCGGCCCACAGGCCCAGTCCCCCGCCGCCGATCAGCACCACCGCGGCGACGGCCTGCCCCGCCGAGCTGAGGCTGCCGATCGTCCCCGCTGCATTCCCGCCCATGTCCCGCCCTTCCCCCCGCGCGACCGGTGCGCGCTGAGGGAGGGTAACCCTTGATCGTTCCCCTCAGGGAAGAATATCCGCGGACGCACGGCGAAGGGACCGGCCGTCGGCCGGTCCCTTCGTGGGCTGCTGGTCAGCCGTCCGTGCGGATCACGTCGGAGCGCGCCCCGACGCTTTCGCGTCCGGTCAGCTGCAACCGCTGGTCGAGCCGCAGCCCTCGCAGATGTAGCAGGAGCCGGCCCGCTGCATCTTGGTGCCGCAGGAGAAGCAGAGCGGGGCGTCCGCGGAGACGCCGAGCTGCATCTCGACCAGTTCGGCGCTGCTGTGCGCCGTCTTGGGCGCCGGGACCGAGGCGGTCACGGCCGGCTTGGGCTCCGAGGGCACCACTGCGAGCGGGGCCGACTGGGCCAGCGACTCGGTGTCCAGCTCCTCCTCGAGCGGCTCGTACGAGCCGGTGTCCAGGTGGCGCTGACGCTCGTCGGCGGTGTGGATGCCGAGGGCCGAGCGGGTCTCGAAGGGCAGGAAGTCCAGCGCCAGGCGGCGGAAGATGTAGTCGACGATCGACTGCGCCATCCGCACGTCCGGGTCGTCCGTCATACCGGCCGGCTCGAAGCGCATGTTGGTGAACTTGGAGACGTAGGTCTCCAGCGGCACGCCGTACTGCAGGCCGACCGAGACGGCGATCGAGAAGGCGTCCATCATGCCCGCGAGGGTCGAACCCTGCTTGGACATCTTCAGGAAGACCTCGCCCAGACCGTCGTCGGGGTAGGAGTTCGCCGTCATGTAGCCCTCGGCGCCGCCCACCGTGAACGAGGTGGTGATGCCGGGGCGGCCCTTGGGAAGGCGCTTGCGGACGGGGCGGTACTCGATGACCTTCTCGACCGCCGTGCGGATGGTCTCCTCGGTCTTCCGGGTGACCTCGGCCTTCTCCTCTTCCTTCTTCTTGGCGGAGAGGGGCTGGCCGACCTTGCAGTTGTCGCGGTAGATCGCGAGCGCCTTGACGCCCATCTTCCACGCCTCGAAGTAGATCTCCTCGATCTCCTCCACGGTCGCCGTCTCCGGCATGTTGACCGTCTTCGAGATCGCGCCGGAGATCCAGGGCTGGATCGCGGCCATCATCCGCACGTGGCCCATCGCGGAGATGGAGCGCTCGCCCATGGCGCAGTCGAACACCGAATAGTGCTCGGGCTTGAGGCCCGGAGCGTCGACGACCACACCGTGCTCGGCGATGTGGGAGACGATCGCCTCGATCTGCTCCTCCTGGTAGCCCATGCGGCGCAGGGCCTGCGGGACGGTGCCGTTGACGATCTGCATCGAGCCGCCGCCGACGAGCTTCTTGAACTTGACCAGGGCCAGGTCCGGCTCGACACCGGTGGTGTCGCAGGACATCGCGAGACCGATGGTGCCGGTCGGTGCGAGGACGGAGGCCTGGGAGTTGCGGAAGCCGTTCTTCTCGCCGAGGCGCAGGACGTCCTGCCAGGCCTCGGTGGCTGCGGCCCAGATGCTGTTGTCCAGGTCCTCGGTGCGCGGCGCGACGGCGTTGGCGTCGGCGTGCTGCTTCATGACGCGCTTGTGGGACTCGGCGTTGCGGGCGTAGCCGTCGTACGGGCCGACGATCGCGGCCAGCTCGGCGGAGCGCTTGTACGCGGTACCGGTCATCAGCGAGGTGATCGAGGCGGCGAGGGTGCGGCCGCCGTCCGAGTCGTACGCGTGGCCGGTGGCCATCAGCAGGGCGCCCAGGTTGGCGTAGCCGATGCCCAGCTGGCGGAAGGCGCGGGTGTTCTCGCCGATCTTCTGCGTCGGGAAGTCCGCGAAGCAGATGGAGATGTCCATCGCGGTGATGACCAGCTCGACGACCTTGGCGAAGCGCTCGGCGTCGAAGGACTGGTTGCCCTTGCCGTCGTCATTGAGGAACTTCATCAGGTTGAGCGAGGCGAGGTTGCAGGACGTGTTGTCCAGGTGCATGTACTCGCTGCACGGGTTGGACGCGGTGATGCGGCCGGACTCGGGGCAGGTGTGCCAGTTGTTGATCACACCGTCGTACTGGATGCCCGGGTCGGCGCAGGCCCACGCGGCCTCGGCCAGCTTGCGGAAGAGCGCCTTGGCGTCGATCTTCTCGATGACCTCGCCGGTCATGCGGGCGCGCAGGCCGAACTGGGTGCCGTTCTCGACGGCCGTCATGAACTCGTCGTTCACGCGGACGGAGTTGTTGGCGTTCTGGTACTGGACGGATGTGATGTCGTCGCCGCCCAGGTCCATGTCGAAGCCCGCGTCGCGCAGGGCGCGGATCTTCTCCTCCTCCTTCACCTTGGTGGCGATGAAGTCCTCGACGTCCGGGTGGTCCACGTCCAGCACGACCATCTTGGCCGCGCGGCGGGTGGCGCCGCCCGACTTGATCGTTCCGGCGGACGCGTCGGCGCCGCGCATGAAGGAGACCGGACCGGAGGCGTTTCCGCCGGAGGAGAGGAGCTCCTTGGAGGAGCGGATGCGGGAGAGGTTCAGGCCGGCGCCGGAGCCGCCCTTGAAGATCATTCCCTCTTCCTTGTACCAGTCGAGGATCGACTCCATGGAGTCGTCGACGGCCAGGATGAAGCAGGCCGAGACCTGCTGCGGCTGGGGCGTGCCGACGTTGAACCACACCGGGGAGTTGAAGCTGAAGATCTGGTGCAGGAGCGCGTAGGTGAGCTCGTGCTCGAAGATCTCCGCGTCGGCGGGCGAGGAGAAGTAGTCGAAGTCCTCGCCGGCCTTCGTGTACGTCTTCACGATCCGGTCGATCAGCTGCTTCAGACCGGTCTCCCGCTGCACGGTGCCGACCGCGCCGCGGAAGTACTTGCTGGTGACGATGTTGACCGCGTTCACCGACCAGAAGTCGGGGAACTCGACGCCACGCTGCTCGAAGTTGACCGAGCCGTCGCGCCAGTTGGTCATGACGACGTCACGGCGCTCCCAGCTCACCTCGTCGTACGGGTGCACGCCGGGGGTGGTGTGGATGCGCTCGATACGCAGGCCGCCCTTGGCAGCCTTGGTCCCCTTGGCGCGGGAACCACGTGCCGAGCTGCTCGCCGTCTCTGTCATGCCGCCTCCCATATGCGGGCAAAAACGCCCTAAAGTGCCAGCGTTATTCCGCGGCACGGTGCTGTGTCTTGTATCTACGTCTCTTCGCACGACGGACCGGCCGCGCCGCGGTGCACAGGCACCCCGGAGCGGGCCGTCCGGTCAGTCGGCGGCGGAGGCGGGCACGGGGACCGAACCGGTCCCCCCGGACCCGCACTCTTCAGGCTGGGGCCGCCGCTCACGGAGTTCCATGATGGCGGTCTCGAAGTCTTCAAGGGTGTCGAAAGCTTTGTAGACGGACGCGAAGCGCAGGTAGGCGACGAGGTCGAGTTCCTGCAAGGGGCCGAGTATGGCCAGACCCACGTCGTGGGTGGTCAGCTCGGCGCTGCCGGTGGCGCGCACCGCCTCCTCGACCCGCTGGCCGAGTTTGGCGAGGGCGTCCTCGGTGACCGGCCGCCCCTGGCACGCCTTGCGCACGCCGGAGATGACCTTGGTACGGCTGAAGGGCTCGGTCACCCCGCTGCGCTTGATCACCATCAGTGAGGCCGTCTCCACCGTCGTGAAGCGACGGGAGCAGTCGGGGCACTGGCGGCGCCGGCGGATCGACGTGCCGTCGTCCGTGGTGCGGCTGTCGACTACGCGGCTGTCGGGGTGCCTGCAGAAGGGGCAGTGCATGGTTCCCTCACCCTCCTTCTTGGCACGACCGAATCACCCCACGGGCCCCTGAACGGCAGAGGACGACCTCTTCCTGGAGCTTGTGGAGCAGCCCCCAGCATATGCGATGTCACGAGCCTCAGAAGACCCGGGGACCACAACTTCTGGGCGGCAGCGCTCATCCAACCACTAGATCTTGGGTTGCAGCGGATTTCGGTGGCTCCGCGTGTCGCGGTGTCCGACAGGCCGTCACGGGGGTCCGGCAGTGCCAGACTGGCACCGGCCCGCACCACGGCCGCCCGATCGGGAAGGGTACCGTAAGCACCGGATGGCGAGCCGAACCCGCGTTCGGTTCCATGGCCGCCCGGTGATTCGTGCGCCTGTCTATACACCCCTCGATATGGCCACGCCGGAGGATCTGCGTTTTTTCACTCGAACGTGTGTTTGGCGCAACCTTTCGAAAGCTACTACCGTTGTCCAGCTAGGGAGAACATTTCGAGAGGGGCCGACGTGACCACCACCGCAGACAGTGCCACCATCACTGCCCAGAACCGCTCCCAGAGCCGACTTGAGCCGGTGCATGCCATGAACGACGCAAACCTGAACCCGGAGGCGGAGCCCGCACGCGCCGCACGCTCGCTGCCAGGTCGCCCTCCAGGCATCCGCGCCGACAGCTCCGGACTCACGGACCGGCAGCGGAGGGTCATCGAGGTCATCCGGGACTCGGTGCAGCGGCGGGGGTACCCGCCGTCGATGCGCGAGATCGGTCAGGCGGTCGGCCTGTCCAGCACGTCGTCCGTCGCCCATCAGCTGATGGCCCTGGAGCGCAAGGGCTTCCTGCGCCGCGACCCGCACCGCCCCCGGGCGTATGAGGTGCGCGGCTCGGACCAGCCGAGCTCGCAGCCCACGGACACCACCGGGAAGCCCGCCGCCTCCTACGTTCCCCTGGTCGGCCGGATCGCGGCCGGCGGGCCGATCCTCGCCGAGGAGTCGGTGGAGGACGTGTTCCCGCTCCCCCGCCAGCTGGTCGGTGACGGAGAGCTGTTCGTCCTGAAGGTCGTCGGCGACTCGATGATCGAAGCGGCCATCTGCGACGGCGACTGGGTCACGGTCCGCCGCCAGCCGGTGGCGGAGAACGGCGACATCGTCGCCGCCATGCTCGACGGCGAGGCCACGGTCAAGCGCTTCAAGCGCGAGGACGGCCACGTCTGGCTGCTCCCCCACAATGCGGCCTACCAGCCGATCCCCGGCGACGAGGCCACCATCCTCGGCAAGGTCGTCGCCGTGCTGCGCCGGATCTGACCCTGGCGCCCTCTGCCAGCCCTGGGACCTACTGCGCCGGTCCCAGGGCTGCTTCGTGTCCGCACCCCCGGCGGACACGGGTGCGGGGGCACGGGCGCGATGCCCGCGGAGTCCCGCAGCGTCGGCTACGCGCCGTCGGCCCGGGCGGACGCGTCGATCGCGGACAGGGAGCGCCGGACCTGGTTGCGGTCCGTGGTGTACCAGAAGTCCGGGAGCGTGGCCCGCAGGAAGCTGCCGTACCGCGCCGTGGCCAGCCGGGGGTCGAGGACCGCGACGACGCCGCGGTCCCCCGTGGCCCGTACGAGGCGGCCCGCGCCCTGGGCCATCAGCAGTGCGGCATGGGTGGCCGCGACGGCCATGAAGCCGTTCCCGCCGCGCTCCTCCACCGCCTTCTGCCGGGCGCTCATCAGCGGGTCGTCAGGACGGGGGAAGGGAATGCGGTCCATGATCACGAGCTGGCAGCTCGGTCCGGGCACGTCCACGCCCTGCCAGAGGGAGAGCGTTCCGAACAGGCAGGTCCTCGGGTCGGCGGCGAAGCCCTTGATCAGCTCTCCCAGGGTCTCCTCGCCCTGGAGCAGGATCGGGTGGTCCAGCCGGCCGCGCAGTTCCTCGGCGGCGGCCTTGGCCCCGCGCATGGAGGAGAAGAGTCCGAGGGTCCGCCCGCCGGCCGCCTCGATCAGTTCGGCGAGCTCGTCCATCATGTCGCCGCGGGTGCCCTCGCGGCCGGGTGTGGCCAGGTGCTTGGCGACGTAGAGGATGCCCTGCTTCGGGTAGTCGAAGGGGGAGCCGACGTCCAGCCCCTTCCAGAGCGGCGCGTCGTCGTCCTCGACCCCTTCCGGGGACAGCCCCATGGAGGCGGCGACCCCGTTGAAGTCGCCGCCGAGCTTGAGGGTGGCGGAGGTCAGGACCACGGAGCGGTCCTCGAAGAGCTTCTCCCGCAGCAGGCCCGACACCGACAGCGGGGCGACCCGCAGGGTGGCTCCGAAGCGGTCGTGGCGCTCGTACCAGACGACGTCGTACTCGGAGCCGAGCGTGATCCGCTCCGCGACCGCGTGGACGTTCTCCACCGCGGCCAGGGCCTGCTTGCGGACGGCGTCCTCGTCCTGGACGGACTTGTCGCGGGTCGAGCCCAGGGCCGAGATCACGTTGCGCGCGGCGTCCCGCAGGGACATCAGCGCGTATCCGAGGTCTTCGGGGACCTCTTCCAGGCGACCCGGGAGCGCCAGTTCCATGACCCGCTCGAAGGACTCGGAGGCGGTCTGCAGGGAGTCCGCCGTCTTCTCGTCCACCAGTTTCGCGGCCCGCTTCACCGCCCGGTTGACCTGGCCGGGGGTGAGCTCGCCGGTGGCGACTCCGGTGACCCGGGAGACCAGCTCGTGGGCCTCGTCCACGATGAGCACCTCGTGCTGCGGCAGCACCGGAGCGCCTTCGATGGCGTCGATGGCGAGCAGCGCGTGGTTGGTGACCACCACGTCCGCGAGCTTGGCCCGCTCGCGGGCGGCCTCGGCGAAGCACTCGGCCCCGTAGGCGCACTTCGACGCGCCGAGGCACTCGCGGGAGGAGACGGACAGCTGCGACCAGGCCTTGTCCGAGACGCCCGGGGTCAGGTCGTCGCGGTCGCCGGTCTCGGTCTCGTCCGCCCAGTCGCGCATCCGCAGCAGGTCCTGGCCCAGCTTGCTGGTCGGCGCGGCCGCCTCGAACTGGTCGAAGAGGCCGTCCTCCTCGTCCTGCGGGGCGCCCTCGTGCAGCCGGTGGAGGCACAGGTAGTTGGAGCGGCCCTTGAGCATGGCGAACTGCGGGCGGCGGCGCAGCTGCGGGTGCAGGGCGTCCACCGTCCGGGGCAGATCGCGCTCGACGAGCTGGCGCTGGAGGGCGAGGGTCGCGGTGGCCACGACCACGCGCTCGCCGTGGGCGAGGGCCGGCACCAGGTAGCCCAGGGACTTGCCGGTGCCGGTGCCGGCCTGGATGAGGCGGTGGGAGTTGTCGTCGATCGCTTCGGCGACGGCTTCCGCCATGGCCACCTGGCCGGGGCGCTCCGTGCCGCCGACGGCGGAGACGGCAGCGTGCAGCAGGTCGGGAAGGGAGGGCTTCGTCATAGCACTGCCAACCCTACGGGGCGCCTGCGACAGTGGCGGCACCGATGAGGGTTCACGGTCGGTACAGGGGGTTGCGGACGGTGCCGTACCGGACGGCGTGCGGGCGGTCGGGGCGATCGCGGTAACCGTCCTCGTAGAGCCGGTTCCGGTTCAGGCAGAGCCGGCCGATGTGCTCCCCGAGCAGGTCGAAGAGTTCGAACCGGTCCTTGAGCTCGGGGAAGCGGGCCTGGTGGCGCAGGATTTCCGCCCGTACGAGGGACCAGAACTCCTCCTCCGGCACGGCGAGGCGGTCCTCACAGAGGGCGGCGAGGTAGCGGAAGACGCCGATGAAGAGTCCGGAGTGGATGAACTGGGGCAGGAAGTCGGCGGGCTCGGCGAGCAGGACCGCGCGGACCTCGTCGGGCAGGGAGTCGAGCTCGGGCAGCGGCTCGGCGCTGATGTTGACATCGTCCACGAAGTCCTTGACCGCGAGCCGGACCGGCACGTCCTGCTCGTCGAAGATCACGACGGTGTTCTCCCCGTGCGGGGAGAAGACGGTGCCGTACCGGTAGAGGAAGTGGAGGAGCGGCGGGAGCAGGGCGGCGAAGAGGTGCTGCAGCCATGCGGTGGGGCTCAGGCCGGAACGGCCGACGAGTTCGGCGGTGAAGGACCGGCCTCGCGGATCGGTGTGGAGGAGCGAGGCGAGCGTGCGGGCCCGCTCGCCGGGTGCGAGACGGCCCGCCAGGGGCTCGCGCCAGATCGCGCCGAGGAGCTCCTTGTACTGGTAGGGCACCTCGGGCAGCTGGTCGTAGACGGGGTGGCGGACGGTGACGGAGGCGACCTCGCCGAGCAGGACGACCCGGCACTCGTCGCGGAGGAAGGGGTCGGCGTCACGGAGGGAGTGGATCCAGGCCGTGACGGCGGGTGCGGCGTCGGTGAGGTCGCTGGGCAGGCCGCGCCAGACCATGGTGTTGAACACGGACAGCGGCAGTTTGACGCTGTGGCGCTCGGGGCGGCTGAGGTTCAGGAAGGTCCTGATGGACTGCTGCGGGAGGCGCACGTCGGGGTCGGCGGGGAGCGGGACCAGGGCTCCGGAGGCGAGGGCCGGCGCGAAGAGGGGCAGCACGACCTCGTCCCACTGCCAGGGGTGGACCGGGAGGTAGAGGTAGCCGAGGGGGTCGAGCCCGCGGTCGCGCAGGGCCTGGTCGAAGGCGGCGCGGGTGCCGGCGTCGAGTTCGGCGGCGTAGAGGCGGGCAGGGTCCGCGAGGCCTGCGGTGCCCCGGTAGGAGGCGAGCGAGGTGTGCGCGGCGAGCCAGGGCAGCCGCTGCCGGATACGGGCCTCGGGGGCCCAGGCGGCGGTGTCGGAAGCGGAGAGTCCGATGCGGCCTTTGTTGAGGACGAGCCAGGGGTGGCCGGTCTGGTGGCCTTCGAGCTCGGCGTAGTCCAGGTCGGCGAGGACGTCGGCGGTGAGGGCGGTGTGGTCGATGCGCGCGTCGGCGGCGAGGGTGGCGCTCAGCTCCCGGACGAGGTGGCCGAGGGTGGCCCCGTCGAGGCGGAGCAGGGTGCGGGCGCGGACCAGGAAGGCGTACGGGTCACCGAAGGCGGTGGAGGGCTCGGTGGAGGGCGGCGGCGGGGTGAGGGTGAGCGTGTCCGGGGCGATGTGCCAGCTGCCGTAGGCACGGCGGCGGGCCCGGAACCCGAGGCTGCTGCCGTCGTCGAGGGTCAGGGCCCAGGCATCCCCGGCGGCCGACGGGGCGGGCAGGGGGTGGATGACCTCCTCGTACGCGAACTCGGCGAGCAGCTTGACGAGCAGGCGGCGGGCGGCCCCCTCCCAGGTCGGCTGGTTGAGCTCGGGCGGTGTGCGCGGGTCCTGGGGTGTCGGCGGTTCGGCCCCCTCCGTCGAGCGGGAGCGTGCGGGTGGGGGAGCTGCGGAGAAATTCTGCACGGGACTCCTCGTGAATCGGGAACTTTGCTGCGCGACGCAGAGTTTTCGAAGGGAGAGGTGCGGTCGTCGAGGGCAGGGTGAGGGATCCGCGGGAACGTCGGTCACAGAAGGTGGCGCAGCGCCCGCTCCCGGACCATCAGGGCGGCCCGCTTCTCAGGAAGATCGATTTCCGCGGCACAGCGGAAACCGGAGTTCAGGAAGGCCGATACGGAGGGGGTGTTGCGGATGTCCGGTTCTGCGATGACGCGGGTGCAGCGGGGGCGGTGGGCGAAGACCAGGTCGGTCACGGCGCGCAGCAGTGCGGTGCCCAGACCGCGGCCGCGGTGGGTGCCGTCCCCGACGAGCAGGTGGATACCCGTGTCGTGGGGGCGCGCAGGGTAGTACCGGGACAGCGGGTCGAGGTCGGCCCGGTAGATCTCCCAGTAGCTGACCGGCGTGCCGTCGAGCAGGCCGAGGCAGGGAACGCTGCTGCTCGCGCCGTCGAGTTGGGACCGCAGGTGGGCGGCGGTGACGGCGGCGGGTCCGGCCAGTTCCCAGTACGCGGCCACCTCGGGATCGTTCATCCACCCGGTGAGGAGTTCCAGGTCTCGGCCCGGCCGTACGGGTTCGAGCCGGAAGCGTCCGAGGGGGGTGGCGGCGCTGCCCCATGCCGCGGGGGAATCGAGGAGGTCCGCCTCGGCGAGCAGGGGCAGCAGATGCGGCGTCAACCGCCCGTGGCGGGTGGGGGACGTGGTGGTGGGGTGCGTGGTGGTGGGGTGCGTGGTGGTGGGGCCGGCGGGGTTGCGGGCGGTGTCGGTGGTCGGCATCGGAAAGCTCTTCTCCGGCTCGGCGCTGACGTGACGTCAATCGTGGAGGGGGTTGGTGATGGTGACGTAGACGGACTGGGTGTCGACGGGTCCGACGAGTTCGTCGAGGCCTCCCAGGCGGGTGAGCAGGTTCGCCTTGCAGCGCAAGGTGGGCGAGTCCAGCAGCCGCGCGGGGAGGGGGCCGAGGTCGGCGGCCTTGCTGAGGAAGCGGCGGAAGGCGGCGAGGAGGACGCGTTCGTCGGCGAGCCGCTGTGATCCGAAGGCTCCGATGAGCCCGAGCACGTTGTTGATGCCGAGGTAGTAGGCGAAGCGTTCGTCGGTGACGGCGTCGGAGACGAAGGTGTCGCTGACGCTGCCGATGCCGGGAAGCCGGTGTTCCAGTTCCGTGCGGCGGGAGGCGCGGAAGTAGTAGCCCTGGTTGTCGCGGTAGCGGCCGCCGGTGGGCCAGCCGGCCCGGTCGAGGAGGACCAGGGTGTTCTGCTGGTGCGCTTCGAGGGCGATGCCGGCGAGTGCGTCGAAGGCCAGGACCGGGAGGACGACGTGGTCGAGGTAGCGCAGGAACCACTCGGTGGCGACGGCGGAGGTGGTGTGCCCCGTTGCGGTGACGAGAGTGAAGATGATCTCGGCGAGCCGGGAGCGCATGGTGTTCCGGCCGGGCCAGGGGCGGGGCGCGGTGAGTGCGGCGATGCAGACGGCGTCGTCGTCCGAGCGGAAGGGGTTGTGGCGCAGCAGGGCGTCGAGGCCGGGGACGGGGGTGCCGTCCAGGGCGTCGACGGCGACCCAGGCGGGGTCGCGGACGATGTCGAAGGAGGGGTGGGCCGCCTGCCACTGCTCGGCGAGGCCGGTGCGGAGCAGACGGTGCACCTCGACGCCGCGGTGGAGTTCCTTGCGGAGGTTCTCCCGGCGGGAGTTGGTGATGCGCAGGCCCAGGGAGAGTTTGAGCATCGCCGGGGCGCCGGGGCGGTGGACGGTGCGGACGGAGGAGGTGGGGTACCAGGGCTCGCCGTGGGGGCCCAGGTCGTGCAGGAGCCCGGCGTTGCGCAGGGCGGCGACGGCGGGACGCCGGAGCAGGTCGCGGGCCTGCCAGGGGTGCAGGGGGAGGGGGGTGGTGCCGTGGGGCAGCCGGAGTCCGGGCGCGAGCCGGCCGAGGAGCCGGGCGGCGGGCACGGGGCGGCCGCGTTCGGTCCAGGCCGAGTCGGTGGCGAGGGCCGCCGGGGCGACGGCGAACCAGTGCAGGGGGAAGGAGCCGTGGAGTTCGGGTGAGTAGCTGCGCGCTTCGGCTTCGGTGAGGCCTTCACGGCTCTTGGGGTCCGGCTGGAGGGGGTGGCCGAGGAGGAGGGACTGCTCGGCGGTGAGGAAGCGGTCCCCGTCGACGGGGACCGGGGCGGTGGGGCGTTGCCGCCGGTCGGCGATGAACTCGGTGGTACGGCGCACCGAGTCGCAGACCCGGCCGACGAGATCGGCTCCGCCGCGTCCTGCGGCGGTGCCCTCGCGGGAGATGAGGGCGGCGAGCGTGGCAGCGTCGAGGGCGGGGGCGTCGTCGGGTGCGCCTTCGAGGCGGGCGGGTGAGAAGCGGTGCCAGCCTGCCGGGGACCAGTACCGGACCGCGACGAGCAGGGCGGCGCCGGATGCGGGGAGGGGGATGCGCAGCAGGGTTCCGGGGGGTCCGTCGGGCCGGGCGGTACCGGTTTCCCGGACCCAGCACCTGAGGAGGTTCTCCACGGTCGCAGCCTCCGCGGCGACGGCGGGGTCGGGGTGGTCCAGGAGGTCGGGCAGTGCGGCGGGTTCCGGGCCGAAGGTCCCGGACCGGCCGGGCCGGAGCCCCGGGACACCGTCCTTCTGCCGGGGCACGGTCACCCCGGCAGCCTCCGCTGCGGTGGGCCGGTTGGGCGCCAGGGCCGTGCCGGGTGCTGCCGCCGCGGGCCGGTCGTGCCCGGGCTCGCCCGGCCGGGGTTGCGGGCGGGCTGCGGTGGGGGTGGGCTCGTCCGAGGCGATCTGCCGCCCGGCTGCGGCGGGGGTGGGCTCGTCCGACGGGATCTGCCGCCCGGCTGCGGTGAGGCCGGGTGCGTCCGGCCGGGGCTGTCCCCCGGCTGCGATGGGGGCGGGCTCGCCCGCGGCTGGCTGCCCGCTGGCCACAGGCGTGCCCGGGCGGGGTGGCGTGCCGGGGCGGGGTGGCATGCCGGGGTCGGTTGGGGTGCCCGGGCGGGCTGTCGTGCCGGGGTCGGTTGGGGTGCCCGGGTAGGCCGCCGTGCCGGGGTGGGGTGGCGTCGCCGAGTCGGGGCGGGCGGGGTCGAGTTGGCGGGGGGCCTGGGCGACGGGGGCGGGGTCGGCTGCCTGCGGGCTGCGTACTGGGGCGGGGCCGGACTGCCCGGCCGTGGGGCGGTCATCGGGGGCCGGTCCGGCGCCCTGGGGCGGCCACGCCGGGCTCGTCGGCCGTACGGCGGGCGGCCCGGCTGCGGCGCTCGCCGGACGGGGGCGGTCTGCACACCCGGCCGCCGGCTCGGCGAGTTGCCGTACGGGCGACGGTGACGTGCCCGCTGGTACGGGAGAGGCGGGGGCGGGGGCGGCGGGCCACCGGGTGAGAGGGGCCTCCTCGGCCAGGGGCGCCTCCTCGGCCAGGGGCGCCTCCTCGGCCAGGGGTGCCTCCTGGACCGGCGGGGCCTCCTCGGCCTGTGTGAGGGGAGCCGACCCCGCGGGGGCCGGGGTCGGTCGGCCAGGGGCCGGGGCCGAGGGCGGAAGGGGGTTCCGGTGCGGGGCCTCTCCCGCCTGGGGGCCGGTCGGCGGCCCGGGCGGTGCGGCCGCGGTTCCCTGCTGCGGTGCCGGCGCAGGCTGTCGGTCCGCGGCCGGCTCGGGGAACCGGTTCGGCTGCGGCGTGGGCGGGAGGGCGGCCCGGATGGCATCCGGGGTGGGCCCCGGTGGAACAGCCGGGGCCTCGTGGCGGGCCGCGCTGCCGGGGCCGGGAGCCCGCAGCGGCGGCGGGGTGGCGTCCGCCAGGCGGGCGTCCGGGGTGGGAGGAGCCTCGAAGCCGGCCGCTCCGGCCCCTCCGGCCAAGCCCCAAGACCGCAGCCGGGGCGGGGCAGCATCCGCCAGGCCGGCGTTCGGGGTGTGGTCCGGGGCGGGCGGAGTTCCGTCACCGGTCTCGGCGGCCAAGCCCCAAGACCGCAGCCGGGGCGGGACAGCGTCCGCCAGGCCGGCGTTCGGGGTGTGGTCCGGGGCGGGCGGAGTTCCGTCACCGGTCGCGGCGGCCGGGCCCCAGGGCCGCAGCCGGGGCGGGGCAGCGTCCGGCGGGCTGGCGTTCGGGGTGTGGTCCGGGGCGGCTGGTGCTCCGTAGCCGGTCGCGGCGGCCGGGGCCCAGGACCGCGGCAGCGCCGGGTCGGTGTCCGCCGGGTCGGTGTGCGCGGCAGGCGGGGCGCCGAGGCGGGCCGCGCTGCCTGAGCCCGGGGGGCGGAGCGGGGGCGGGGTGGGGGCGGGGCCGGGGGTGAACGGGCGGGGGTCGGGCATCGCGGGTCCTCGGGGTACGGGTCAGTGGAACCGGCGCGCGGCGGCCGGGATGGCGTCGGCCAGGCGGTCGAGGACCGCCACGGCCTGCTCGTCCGTCAGGGTCAGCGGGGGCAGCAGGCGGACGACGGCGGCGTGCCGGCCGCCGAGTTCGACGATCAGCCCGCGGTCCAGGCACTCCCGGCGTACGGCCGCGGCAAGGGCGGGGGCGGCGGATCCCGTGTCGGGGTCGACGAGTTCGATGCCGATCATGAGGCCGCGTCCACGGACCTCGCCGATGCACGGCTGATCCGCGGCCAGGCCGTGCAGGGCCCTCAGCATGCGCTCGCCCAGGACCCCCGCACGTTCGGCCAGGCGGTTCTCCCGTACGAAGGCGAGGGTGGCGGTGCCGGCCGCCATGGCCAGTTGGTTGCCGCGGAACGTTCCGGCATGGGCTCCGGGAGCCCAGACGTCGAGGTCCGACCGGTACACGATGACGGCGAGGGGCAGGCTGCCGCCGATCGCCTTGGACAGCACCATGACGTCGGGCACCACCCCGGCGTGGTCGACGCCCCAGTAGGCGCCGGTCCGTCCGACGCCCGTCTGCACCTCGTCGGCGATCAGCGGGATCCCCCGGGCCGCGGTGATCTCGCGCATCCGGCGCAGCCAGTCGTCCGGGGCGGGGATCACCCCGCCCTCGCCCTGCACCGGTTCGACGATCATGCCGGCAGGGAGGGCCACGCCGCTCTTGGGATCGTCCAGGAGGTTCTCGGTCCACCGGGCGGCGATCCGGGCGCCCTCGGGCCCGCCGACGCCGAACGGGCAGTGGCGGTCCTGCGGGTAGGGCAGCCGGGTCACCCGGACGTCGGGGGCACCGCCCGAGGCGTCCAGGGCGCCCGCAGTCATGCCGTGGTACGCCCCGGTGAAGGCGAGCAGCCCGGAGCGGCCGGTGGCGGTGCGGACGAGTGTGAGGGCGGCTTCCACGGCGTCCGTGTCGGCCGGCCCGCAGAACTGGATGCGGGCGTCGGCGGCCAGTGCGGGCGGCAGGTTGGCGAACAGCTCGGTAGTGAAGGCGTCCTTGACCGGGGTGGCGAGGTCGAGGACGTGCAGCGGGGCGCCGGAGTCGAGGACGCCGCGGATCGCTTCGAGCACCACCGGGTGGTTGTGCCCGAGGGCGAGGGTGCCGGCGCCCGAGAGGCAGTCGAGGTAGCGCCTCCCGTCGGCGCCTTCGATGGTCAGGCCGCGCGCCCGTACCGGGACGATGGGGAGGGAGCGGGCGTAGGTGCGGGCTGCGGACTCCCGTTGGGCCTGCCGTCGCAGGATGCCCTCGGACGAGGTGGTGGCGGACGAAGGGCCCGGTTCCGGGGCCCGGTCCGCGTCCGCCCGGCCGCCTCCCTGCGGCGGAACCGGGGGCGGCGCCTGCGGTGTTGCCCGGGGCGGCACCCGGGACGCCGTCCGTGCACGGCCCTGCGCATGGCCTTCGCACGAGCCCGGCGCGGTCCCCGCAGACGTCCGCGCAGAAGCTGAAGGAGGCGCGGGCGCAAGGGCTGAAGCAGGCGCCGTCACGGGAGACGGCACAGGCTCCGCCACCGGAGTGGGCACAGGCATGGGCACGTGAGGGGGCACCGGAGTCGGGGTCGGCGCACGTCCCGGCCGTCCTCCCGGGCTTCCTTCTGGCGGGGGTGGTCCCGGCGGCGGGGTCTGCACTGCGGCGGCTGCTGTGGCCGCGGCCTGCTCGCTCAAAGCCACGTGTGTCGGTCCTCCCGCACGGATTGCCCTTCCGGATTGCGTCTCGAACATGAACGCTGTGCCCCTGTCCCCCGTACGTACCAACGACGGTGACGGCGGGGGATCACGGGTCGACCCAAGATCCTTGGCCCGCCGGGCGCCGAGCCCGGAACGGCGCCCCGGCCTCGGTCGTCCTGCGCAGCAGCGGCATAGTGGGGGGCTGCACTCAGCGGGACTCCACGCATCCCACCACCCGAACCTCCAGGGGGACTGACGACATGCGACCGAACCGACCGGTCACCGCGATACTGTGCGCGGCCGCGCTCGCGCTGACCGCCGCGGCCTGCGGACCCGGCGACGGGGAGGCCGGAGGCGACGCCAAGCCGACCGTGGCGGCGAGCCTTCCGTCCGACGGCGGCGGGATCAAGATCCCGGACCAGTTGAAGGAGAAGCTCAAGGAGCACGGCTTCGACCTGGAGAAGTGGAAGGGGGGCGAGTGGAAGAACTGGCAGAAGGACGACTGGCTCCGCGAGGCGGGCGACTACATCAACCCGGTCATCGAGGGTCTGTGGGACCCGGAGCGGATGCGTGACGCGGAGCAGCCGCAGCGCCCCTCGGTGGATCCGGATGCGGGCAAGGACCAGGGCGTCACGGACCCCACCCCGGCGGCGGTGCCGGCGAAGCCGGCGGGTGCGCCCTACCACCAGAGCGTCCCGGAGTCGGGGAAGGTCTTCTTCGACGGGCCCGAGGGTTCGATGGTCTGCTCGGCGACCGTCGTCAAGGACCCCGCCCACCCCGGGAAGTCCAACATGGTCTGGACGGCGGGCCACTGCGTGCACGCGGGCAAGGCCGGCGGCTGGTACCGCAACATCGCCTTCGTCCCGTCCTACAACAATGCGGGCAAGCAGGCGGCGCAGCTCAAGGGCGCGCCCCGCGAGCAGGTGGCCCCGTACGGCGTGTGGTGGAGCGACTGGGCGCAGACTTCCGACCAGTGGATCGCGAGCGGCGGTCCGACGGGCGGTGCGGGCGCTCCGTACGACTTCGCGGTGCTGCACGTGGCACCGGAGAAGGGCAGCGGCAAGTCCCTGGAGGAGACGGTCGGTTCGGCGCTGCCGGTGGAGTTCAACGCCCCGGCCGTGCCGAAGGTCGCGAGCATCACGGCCACCGGTTACCCGGCGGCGGCTCCTTTTGACGGCCAGCGGGCCTTCCAGTGCACCGACCGGCCGGGTCGGCTGTCGCTGGTGGCCGCCGACCCGGTGATGTACCGGATCGGCTGCACGATGACCGGCGGTGCCTCGGGCGGCGGCTGGATCGCGGCGGGCGCCGACGGCAAGCCGGCGCTGGTCTCGAACACCTCGATCGGTCCCGTGAAGGCGGGCTGGCTGGCGGGTCCGCGGCTGGGTCCGGAGGCGAAGGGCGTCTTCGACGCGGTGAGCGGCAAGTTCAAGTAGGTCCGGTCCGGCCGGGTGCCGGAGGTACCGGTTCCCGGCCGGCGGTGAACGGCGACGGCCTCGGCCCCCTGCGGTGCAGGGGGCCGAGGCCGTCGCCGTTGCCCGTGCGGGCCGTCAGCGCTTGGCGAGCGCGTACGGTGCCAGGTCGGCCGCGAGTTCCTGGTGGACCCGGGCCTTGAGCAGGGTGCCGTCCGGGGTGTGCTCCTCGGAGATCACCTCGCCCTCGGCGTGGGCCTTGGCGACCAGTGAGCCGAGCGTGTAGGGCACCATGGCCTCCACCTCGACCTCGGGCCGGGGCAGCTCGGAGTCGATGAGCGCGAGGAGTTCCTCGATGCCCATGCCCGTGCGCGCCGAGACGGCGATGGAGTGCCGTTCGATCCGCAGCAGGCGCTGCAGGACCAGCGGGTCCGCCGCGTCCGCCTTGTTGATCACGACGATTTCGGGCACGTTGACCGCGCCGACCTCGCGGATGACCTCGCGGACGGCCGCCAGCTGCTCTTCCGGCGCCGGGTGCGAGCCGTCCACGATGTGCAGGATGAGGTCGGAATCGCCGACCTCCTCCATCGTGGAGCGGAACGCCTCGACGAGGTGGTGGGGCAGGTGCCGGACGAAGCCGACCGTGTCGGCCAGGGTGTAGACGCGGCCGCTCGGGGTCTCGGCCCGGCGCACGGTCGGGTCGAGGGTGGCGAACAGGGCGTTCTCCACCAGGACGCCGGCCCCGGTGAGGCGGTTGAGAAGGGAGGACTTGCCGGCGTTGGTGTAGCCGGCGATGGCGACGGAGGGCACCTTGTTGCGGCGGCGTTCCTGCCGCTTGATGTCGCGGCCGGTCTTCATGTCCGCGATCTCCCGGCGCATCTTCGCCATCTTCTCGCGGATCCGGCGCCGGTCCGTTTCGATCTTGGTTTCACCGGGGCCGCGGGTGGCCATGCCGCCACCGCCGCCGCCGCCCATCTGCCGGGACAGCGAGGCACCCCAGCCGCGCAGGCGCGGAAGCATGTACTGCATCTGCGCGAGGGCGACCTGTGCCTTGCCCTCCCGGGACTTGGCGTGCTGGGCGAAGATGTCGAGGATGAGTGCGGTGCGGTCGACCACCTTCACCTTGACGACGTCTTCGAGGGCGATGAGCTGGCCGGGGCTGAGTTCGCCGTCGCAGACGACGGTGTCGGCGCCGCTCTCCATGACGATGTCCCGCAGCTCGCGCGCCTTGCCCGAGCCGATGAAGGTGGCCGGGTCCGGCTTGTCGCGGCGCTGGATCACGCCGTCGAGCACGAGGGCGCCGGCCGTCTCGGCGAGGGCGGCGAGCTCCGCGAGGGAGTTCTCCGCGTCGTTCACCGTGCCCGAGGTCCAGACGCCGACGAGCACGACGCGCTCAAGGCGCAGCTGCCGGTACTCGACCTCGGTGACGTCTTCGAGTTCGGTGGAGAGGCCGGCCACGCGGCGCAGGGCCGCGCGCTCGGAGCGCTCGAACTGCTCGCCGTCGCGGTCTCCGTCGACCTCGTGGCTCCAGGCGACGTCCTCTTCCATCAGGGCATCGGCCCGAAGGCTCTCGGTGAAGCTCTGCGCGTCCGGCACGTCCTGTGCGTCGCGCGCGTCCTGGGAAGGGGAAGAAGAGGAGGTCATTGGATCCTTACGTCGATTCGAATGCGTGCGCGACAGGTGTCGCGCGTGGCATAACACTGTCACGTCCAACGTGTCACGCCGCCCGGGGATTCCCTGAACGGGCCCGTCGATGGTGACATGCCCGTTCCCGGCCCGTCACACCCTTTTCCCGCCCGGGGAACCCGCCGGGGCCTCCGCCCGGGGCCTCCGCCCGGGGCATCCGCCAGGGCCCCGCCCCGGGGAATCCGCCGGGCCCCATCCCTCAGGCCTTCTTCAGGCCGCCCCACTCCGGGTGCCCGGGCATCGGCGGGGTGGTCGGCCCGTACAGCCAGGGGTCCAGGAAGGCCGTCAGGTCCCGGCCCGCCTCCTGCGAGGCCAGGCGTACGAAGTCCTTCGTACCGGCGACGGAGTCCTGGTGCTCCGAAACCCAGCGGCGTTCGATCCGGTCGAAGGCGGCGGCGCCGATCTCCTGCCGCAGCGCGTAGAGGATCAGGGCGGCCCCGTCGTAGACGGCCGGCCGGAACAGCCCGATCTTCTCCCCCGCGGGGGCCGGCTTGGGGGCTGCCGGAGGTCCGCCCGCGGCCCGCCACTGGTCGGAGCGCTGGTACGCCTCGCGCATGCGCCGTTCCAGGGAGTACGTGCCGAGGCCGTCCGCGTACAGGGCCTCGTACCAGGTGGCGTGGCCCTCGTTCAGCCACAGGTCGGACCAGGTGCGCGGGGAGACGCTGTCGCCGAACCACTGGTGGGCCAGCTCGTGGACCATCACGGACTCCACGTACCACTCGGGGTAGCCCTCGCCGGAGAACAGGCCGTGCTCGAAGAGCGAGAGGGTCTGCGTCTCCAGCTCGAAGCCGGTGGTGGCCCGGGCGATCAGCACCCCGTAGTTCTCGAAGGGGTAGCGGCCGACCCGCTCCTCCATCCACGCGATGTGCCCCGCGGTCTTCTGTAGCCACGGCTCCAGGCGCTTACGGTCGGCGGCGGGCACCACGTCGCGCAGCGGAAGGCCGTGCGGCCCCGTGCCGTGGACGACGGCGGACCGGCCGATGGAGACCTGGGCCAGCTCGGTGGCCATCGGGTGCAGGGTCCGGTACGTCCAGGAGGTCGTGGAACCGGTCCTGAGGGCGGGCAGCAGGCCGGGCACCCCGTTGGCGACGACCGTGAGCCCGGCGGGGGCCGTGACGCGGAAGGTGAAGAGGGCCTTGTCGGCCGGGTGGTCGTTGCAGGGGAAGACGCGGTGGGCGGCGTCCGCCTGGTTGGCCATGGCCAGGCCGTCCTCGGTGGGCACCCAGCCGCCGTCGGCCGCTCCGCGCGGGTCGCTGGTGTGCCGGACGGTGATGTGCAGCGGCGCGTTCTCCCGCAGTGGCCGGGCAGGGGTCAGCACCAGGTCCTCGCCGGCGCTCACGAACCGCGCCGGAGCCCCGTTGACCTCGGCGGAGGACACCTTGCCGTGGCTGAAGTCCAGGTTGATCCGCTCCAGCGCCTGCACGGTGCGGGCGTTGATCACGGTGACGGCGTCGAGCGGGGTGCGGTTGTCCCGGTAGGCGAAGGACAGGTCGTACGAGAGCACGTCGTACCCGGGGTTGCCGAGATGCGGGAACAGGGGGTCGCCGATGCCCAGCGCCTGCGGCGGGGGGAGCACGGCGGCGACGAGCGTGAGGGAGGCCGCGGCGAGCAGGGCGGCGCGCAGGCGGCGGGAGGTGAGCTGCATCCACCACCGCTTACCAGCGCGGGTCCGCCGGCCGCGCACGACGCGCGACGGCGCCACCCGTACGGGTCGCTCCGCTGCTGCACCCCCGCCGGGTGCGCGGGCTCAGGCCCGGCCGACGTCGTACACGCCGGGTACCTCCCGCATCGCCCGCATGAGGGCGGGCAGGCCCGCCGCATCGGGCAGCTGGAGGGTGTACGTGTGGCGCACCCGCTGCTCCACCGGCGGTTCCACGGTCGCGGAGACGACTTCGACGCCTTCCCGGGCGATGGCCTCGGTCAGATCGGCCAGCAGGTGGGGGCGGCCGAACGATTCGGCGCGCAGGGTGACCCGGCAGTCCGCGGTCGCCCGCCAGTGCACGGCGACGCAGGTCCGCCCCAGCGCCCGCATCTGGGCCACGGCCGCGCACTGGACGCGGTGCACGGTGACGGCGCCGCCGCGTACGAGGAACCCGGCGACTGCGTCGGGCGGCACCGGGGTGCAGCAGCCGGCCAGCCGTACGGTGGCGCCGGGGAGGTCGGCGACGGCGTTGGCCCCGCCGCCGCGGGCCCCGACCACGGAGAGCGGTGCGCGGGCGGCCGAGGTGGTGGACAGGGACCGGTCGGGGTGGTTCTCCAGCCAGCCGGCGATGGCGATCCGGGCGGCGGGGGTCCGCGCGTGGTCCAGCCATTCCGCGGCCGGACCGGAGGAGGCGTCCTGGGCGAGCAGGAGCTGCACGGTGTCGCCGTCGGACAGCGGGGTGGCGAGGGAGGTGAGGCGCCCGTTGACCCGGGCGCCGATACAGCCGTGGGCGGCTTCCCCGTACTGCGCGTAGGCCGCGTCGACGCAGCTGGCGCCGGCGGGCAGGCCCAGGGTGCCGCCGTCGGCCCGGAACACCGTGATCTCCCGGTCCTGGGCTAGTTCCGCGCGGAGCACGGTCCAGAAGGTGTCGGGGTCGGGCGCGGACTGCTGCCAGTCGAGCAGCCGGGACAGCCAGCCGGGTCGCGTCGGGTCGACCCGCTCCTCGTCCGGGTCGGCCGCGGCGTCCGAGGGGGCGGTGGTGTACGGGTTGCCGAGGGCGACCACGCCCGCCTCGGCGACGCGGTGCATCTGCCGGGTCCGCACGATGACCTCGGCGACGTACCCCTCGGGCGTGGCGACGGCGGTGTGCAGGGACTGGTAGAGGTTGAACTTGGGGACGGCGATGAAGTCCTTGAACTCCGAGACGACGGGCGTGAAGCAGGTGTGCAGTTCGCCGAGGACGCCGTAGCAGTCGGCGTTCTCCGCGACGAGGACGAGGATGCGGCCGAAGTCGGAGCCGCGCAGCTCCCCGCGGCTCCGGGCGATCCGGTGCACGGAGACGAAGTGCCGGGGGCGGACCTGCACCTCGGCGGCGATGCCCGCGTCGCGCAGGACGGCGCGTACCGCGTCGGCGATGCCGGGCAGCGGGTCGCGCTCGCCGGCGTGGGCCGCGATGAGCGCGCGGGTGCTCTCGTACTCCTCGGGGTGCAGGATCGCGAAGACGAGGTCTTCCAGTTCGGTCTTCAGGGCCTGGACGCCGAGGCGTTCGGCGAGGGGGATCAGGACGTCCCGGGTGACCTTGGCGATGCGGGCCTGCTTCTCGGGGCGCATCACGCCGAGGGTGCGCATGTTGTGCAGCCGGTCGGCGAGTTTGATGGACATCACGCGGACGTCGTTGCCGGTGGCGACGAGCATCTTGCGGAAGGTCTCGGGTTCGGCGGCGGCGCCGTAGTCGATCTTCTCCACCTTGGTGACGCCGTCGACGATGAAGCAGACCTCGTCGCCGAACTCGGCGCGGACCTGGTCGAGCGTCACCTCGGTGTCCTCGACGGTGTCGTGGAGCAGAGAGGCCGTCAACGTGGTGGTCTCGGCGCCGAGTTCGGCCAGGATGAGGGTGACGGCGAGCGGATGTGTGATGTACGGCTCACCGCTCTTGCGCATCTGGCCGCGGTGCGAGGTCTCGGCGAGGAGGTAGGCGCGGCGCAGCAGCGAGAGGTCGGCGTCGGGATGGTGGGCGCGGTGCGCCTCGGCCACATGGCCGATCGCGTCCGGGAGGCGGTCCCGGGAAGCGGGCCCGAGCAGGGCCGCGCGGCCGAGTCGGCGCAGATCGAGCCTGGTCCGGGCCCGTCTGCGGCTCTCAGGGCGCGCTTCGGGGTGTGCTTCGGGGTTCGTGGCCTCTGCACTCATGGGCACCTCCGACGGCTTCGACCGGCGGTGGCGGGCATGGGGTGAGCCCTCAGGGCCGGTGCCTGATGTTACCGACCCCACCACGTGGCGCAGTCCACCTCTCGCTCAGCGTGAAACGGATCACCCATTGGAGGGAACCTTCAGCGGAAAGCCGTTTCGGTGAGCCAGTCCGCCTCGAACTCGCCCCGGGCCACGATGACGGCGGGCCCGGTCATCTCGATCTGCCCGTCGGGGCGCTCGGTGATGCGGAGGGTGCCGCCGGGGAGGTCGACCGTGTACGTGGCGGGTTCGCCGGTGGCGGCCGGGTCGGCGCCGTCGCGGCGGATGGCGGCGACGGCGACGGCGCAGGCGCCGGTGCCGCAGGAGCGGGTCTCGCCGGAGCCGCGCTCGTGGACGCGCATGGCCACGTGCCGGGGACCGCGGTCGACGACGAACTCGACGTTGACCCCGGTGGGGTAGGCGGACGCGGGGCTGAACGGCGGGGCGGTCAGCAGGTTCCCGGCGTGGTCGAGGCTCTCGACGAAGGCCACGGCGTGCGGGTTGCCCATGTTCACGTTGCGTGCGGGCCAGGTGTGCTCGCCGACCGTGACGGTGACCTCACCCTCGGGGAGTTCGGCGCGGCCCATGGTGACGGTGACGTCCCCGCTCTTGTCGAGGTGGACCCGCTTGATCCCGCCGCGGGTGGCGACGGCGAGGTCGCCGGCCTCGACGTGGCCCGCGTACTGGAGGTAGCGGGCGAAGACGCGGACGCCGTTGCCGCACATCTCGGCGACGGAGCCGTCGCTGTTGCGGTAGTCCATGAACCACTCCGCCTCGTCGGCGAGGTGCGCCGCGTCGGGGTGGGCGGCGGACCGGACCACGTGCAGGATGCCGTCGGCGCCGATCCCGGCCCGCCGGTCGCACAGCGCGGCGACGGCGGACGGCGGCAGGTCCAGGGCGTTGTCCGGGTCCGGGAGGATCACGAAGTCGTTCTCGGTCCCGTGGCCCTTGAGGAAGGAGAGGGTGCTCTGCGTCACCCGGCCATGGTACCGAGGCGCAGCTCGCAGCCGTGGTCCGGTCCGGCGCGCGGGACGGCGGGACGGCGGCGGGGCGGCGCGGTCGGCGCAGGCCGGCGTCGGCGCGGTCAGCGCAGGCGGGCGACCCGGTAGACGGCGAGGGCGACGACGGCCAGGGCGGCCACGGCGTACAGCGCGGCCATCCGCCAGTCGGGGCGCCGACCGCTGCCCCGGGCGGGGAGCCCGGGCCAGGTGTGGCCGACCCGGCGGGCGGCCATCATGCCCCAGCCGCCCGCGCAGCAGCTGATGAGGAAGCCGAGCATGGCGACCACGGCTCCGCCGTCGCCGAATTCGAAGGCGAGCGGGAAGGCGAACATCAGGGAGCCGGCTGCGGCGAGCACCACGATGGGGGCGATCTGCCACAGGCGCAGGCGCCGCTGCGGGCGCAGCTCCACCTCGAAGGCGGGTCCGGCGGCGGCCTCCGCCTCGGCGGAGTCCGGTGCGTCCGGTCCGTCGGGGGTCAGCCGTGCGGGATCGGCCGGCAGCCCGAGGGAGTCCGGTCCGCCGAGCACCTCGGGTGCGTAGGGGGCCGGGGGCGTGCCGGGCTCACCGGTGCCGCCCGGACCGCTGTGAAGCATCGGGTCCGCTTCTCGCCGGGTGTCGTCCCGCCCGGTGTCGCGAGGGCCGGCCTCCATCGCCACGCGCCCTCCCCACTCGGACTCAGAACGCCGCATGTTCACCGCCGGTGACCGCACCGGCCGGAGTTTGATGATGGCACGGTCGCGGACCCCGGACGGGCGCCCGGGGCGTCCCGATGCCATGACGTGATCAGGCTGTGACCGGTCGTTCGACCAACGACTGCGCGAGTCCGGGGAGTTCTTGCCGGTCGGCGGCCGCGCCGCTGAGCCAGTGGACCCGCGGGTCGCGGCGGAACCAGGAGTCCTGGCGGCGGGCGAACCGCTTGGTGGCGCGGACCGTCTCGGCCCGAGCCTCGTCCTCGGTGCACTCCCCCGCCAGCGCGGCCAGCACCTGCTGGTATCCCAGCGCCCTGGAGGCGGTGATTCCGTCGCGCAGGCCGCGGGCCTCCAGCGCGCGGACCTCCTCGACCAGGCCGTCCTCCCACATCCGGTCCACGCGCCGGGCGATCCGCTCGTCGAGCTCGGGCCGGGCCACGTCGACGCCGATCTGCACGGTGTCGTAGACGGACTCGTGGCCGGGCAGGTTGGCGGTGAAGGGGCGGCCGGTGATCTCGATGACCTCCAGGGCGCGGACGATGCGCCGGCCGTTGCTGGGCAGGATCGCCCGGGCCGCGGCGGGGTCGGCGGCGGCGAGGCGGGCGTGCAGGGCGCCGGGGCCGCGCAGGGTGGCCTCCTCCTCCAACCGGGCCCGGACCTCGGGGTCGGTGCCGGGGAACTCCATGGCGTCCAGCGCGCCGCGGACGTAGAGCCCGGAGCCGCCGACGAGGACCGGGGTGCGGCCCTGCGCGAGCAGCTTGTCGATCTCGGCGCGGGCCAGCCGCTGGTACTCGGCGACATTGGCGGTGTCGGTGATGTCCCAGACGTCCAGGAGGTGGTGCGGGACGCCGCCCTGCTCCTCGGGCGTCAGCTTGGCGGTGCCGATGTCCATCCCCCGGTACAGCTGCATGGAGTCCGCGTTGACGACTTCGCCGTCGAAACGGCGGGCCAGGGCGACGCCCAGATCGGACTTTCCGGCTGCGGTGGGACCGACGACGGCGATGACCCGCGGGGCGGGGGCTGCTTTCCTCACCGCCCCAGTCTCGCAAACCCGCGGGCATGTACCCGATCGGGTTACGTGACGGGCGCGGATCGAGGTCGTTGCCCTGGCGAGGTTCTGCCGGGCGTACGCCCGGCGGAGGGCCGGCGGAGGCCGGTCCGGCCAGGGCGGAACTTCACTCACACGAGTAACGTTACGGGAGTAGACATGGGCGTTTTTGATCGGTTTTTTCGCCGTAAAGACACGGTTGCGACCACGGAGGTCGCCGCCGAGGACGTGACGGCGGAGTCCGCAGCGGCCGGGACGGCCGAGGCCGGGCCGGTTGTCGCGGAAGGTCCGGCGGTGGAAGCGGTGGAAGCCGTCGAGATCCCGAAGCAGCAGTCGGCCGAGGTGGCCGCGGACAGCGAGACCGGCGAGGGCGCCCGTACGTAGCCACTCCGCCAAGGGAAAGGTGACCCATGGGCCTGCTGGACAATCTGAAGGCCAAGCTCGCTCCGGCGAAGGACAAGGTCGGCGACCTCGCCCAGCAGCACGAGGGCAGGATCGGCGAGGGTCTGGACAAGGTGGCCAAGGTCGTGGACTCCAAGACCAAGGGCAAGTACAGCGGCCAGATCACGAGCGGTACGGGCAAGGCGAAGGACGCCCTGGGCAAGATCGCGCACCAGGACGCTGCCGGCGGGCCGACGCCGCCGGCAGCGCCCGGTGGGCCGACCCCGCCGCCGGCCGCCTGACGGCGCGGTTCCCGAAGGGGCGCGGGACCTCACGGTCCCGCGCCCCTTCGGCGTACCCGGCGCCCGGCCGGGCGGCTCGCCGGCCCGTCACGACCAGGCGGCGACGAAGTAGCCCACGCCGTACGGTGCGTCCTCGTACAGCAGTCGCCCGTCGAGGCCGGCTCCCTCGGCGGCGCCGGCCAGGACCTGCCAGGGCGCCCGGCCCGCGGCCTGCAGCTCCGCGGCGAGCGCAGGGTCGAGGGCGGCGAGGGCCGCCGTGTCGGCCGCGCCCAGGGCGCGGGCGGCCCCGGCGTCGAAGCCGGCGGCGCGTTCGTCGAGGTAGCCGGGGGCCTTCAGGGTCCGGCAGGCGCTGCCCTCCCCCATCACCAGCAGCGCGACGCGGGCGGCGCGGGCGGCCAGCTCCCGCCCGGCCTGCAGGCACTGCGGGGTGTCCAGCTCCTGCGCCACCCCGAACCCCTCGGCCGGCGCGGCGCCCCAGCGGGCGTGCCGCAGCAGCCAGGCGCCGACCGCCAGCGGGGCGGGCAGCAGCCGGGGGCCCTCCTCCCCCTCGCCGAGCTGTACGTCGGCTGCGACCCCGAAGCCCCGGAAGCTGCCGCGGGAGCCCGGCGGGTAGGGGCCGTGGTGCTCCCGGTCGGCGGCGCCGACCACGACGAGCAGGTCGGGCCGGGAGGCGGCGAGCACCGCGAGGGCGTCGGAGCAGGCGGTGCGGGCGTCGCCGAGTTCGGCGGCGGCCCCCGCGGCGACCTCCGGCACGAGCAGCGGCGGGGCGGGACAGACGGCAGCGGCTACGAGCATGATCCGCAGCCTAGCCGCCGCCGGGGGCGGGGCGGGGGGTGGCGGGCCTTCCCGGCCGGGCCGGTTCTTGCCGCTCCCGCCCCGGGCCGGGCCCTGGCCTTGGACCCCCGCAGGCTCGCCGCCCGACCCGCCCCACCCGCCCGACCTGCCCGACCCGCTTGGCCGGTACGCGGACGAGGGGTCGGCAGGCGGCGCCGCAGCGCCGGCGGGACCCGACGGCGCGGGGCTTCCCGGGGCTCCGCGGGGGTGGGGCCGGCACCGCGCCGGGGCGTCAGGCCGAGGGGGCCGCGCAGCCGGAGGCGGCCGCCGGGAGCGGGGCCGGGACCCCCAGGGTGGGGATGCCGAGCATGACGCCGGCGGGCTGGGCCGAGGCCGCGTTGCGCTTCTCCCAGGCGTCGCCGGCGCGGGTGCGGCGCACGACGAGGGTCGGCCCCTCGGCCAGCAGGTGGTGCGGGGCGGCGTAGGTGATGTCCACCGTGACCACGTCGCCCGGGCGGACCTCCTCCTGCGGCTTGGTGAAGTGCACGAGGCGGTTGTCGGGGGCCCGGCCGGAGAGCCGGTGGGTCGCGCCGTCCTTGCGGCCCTCGCCCTCCGCGACCATGACCTCCAGGGTGCGGCCGACCTGCTTCTTGTTCTCCTCCCAGGAGATCTCCTCCTGGAGGGCGACCAGGCGCAGGTAGCGCTCCTGCACGACCTCCTTGGGGATCTGCCCGTCCATGTCGGCGGCGGGGGTGCCGGGCCGCTTGGAGTACTGGAAGGTGAAGGCGTTCGCGAAGCGGGCCTCGCGGACCGCGTGCATCGTCTGCTGGAAGTCCTCCTCGGTCTCGCCGGGGAAGCCCACGATGATGTCGGTGGAGATCGCCGCGTGCGGGATGGCCGCGCGGACCTTCTCGATGATGCCGAGGAAGCGCTCCTGCCGGTAGGAGCGGCGCATCGCCCGCAGGACGGTGTCCGATCCCGACTGCATCGGCATGTGCAGCTGCGGCATCACGTTCGGGGTCTCGGCCATGGCCGCGATCACGTCGTCGGTGAAGTCGCGCGGGTGCGGGGAGGTGAAGCGGACCCGCTCCAGGCCCTCGATCTGCCCGCAGGCGCGCAGCAGCTTGCTGAAGGCCTCGCGGTCGCCCAGGTCGGAGCCGTACGCGTTCACGTTCTGGCCGAGCAGGGTGATCTCCGAGACGCCCTCGGCGACCAGGGCCTCCACCTCGGCGAGGATGTCGCCGGGACGGCGGTCCTCCTCCTTGCCGCGCAGCGCCGGGACGATGCAGAAGGTGCAGGTGTTGTTGCAGCCGACGGAGATCGACACCCAGGCGGCGTACGCGGACTCGCGGCGGGTCGGGAGCGTGGAGGGGAAGGCCTCCAGCGACTCGGCGATCTCGACCTGCGCCTCTTCCTGGATGCGGGCCCGCTCCAGCAGCACGGGGAGCTTGCCGATGTTGTGGGTGCCGAAGACCACGTCGACCCAGGGGGCCCGCTTGACGATGGTGTCGCGGTCCTTCTGGGCGAGGCAGCCGCCGACGGCGATCTGCATGCCGGGGCGCCGGGTCTTCATCGGGGCGAGCCGGCCGAGGTTGCCGTACAGCTTGTTGTCGGCGTTCTCCCGGACGGCGCAGGTGTTGAAGACCACCACGTCGGCGTCCCCGTCGGAGCCCTCGGGCGCGCGGACGTAGCCCGCGTCCTCCAGCAGACCGGACAGTCGCTCGGAGTCGTGCACGTTCATCTGGCACCCGTAGGTGCGCACCTCGTATGTTCCCTTGAGGTCCACTGCCGGGCTCCGGTCGCTGCTGCTGGTCATGCAACAAGGGTAGGCGGACCGCGGAGTCCTCCGTCCCCCGGGCCGCGGCGGCCTCCGGGCCGCGGGGAGGCTGCCGGGACCGTACCGGCCGTGACAGGAGTGCGGGCGGGTGGCAGGATCGCGCCATGCCTCTCGTACCAGCCCGGATCAGCAGGCGCCGCGCCCTGCAGGGGCTCGTGGCGGTGCTGGCCGTGCTCGCCGCCCTGGTGTGGTGGCTGCGCCCCTTCGGCGGCCCGGACCTCAAGGGCGATCTCACCTTCAGCACGGGCGTGCGCTCCGGGGTGTACCACCGGTACGGGCTCCTGCTGGAGCAGGAGCTCAAGCAGGACATGCCGGGGGTCGTGGTGCGGCTGGAGACCAGCGAGGGCTCGCAGCAGAACCTGGAGCGGGTGGCCGCCGGTGAGGCCGATTTCACGGTGGCGACGGCGGACGCGGTCGCCAAGTACCGCCTCGACGGGAAGCCGGGCGCCCAGCAGCTGCGCGGGCTGGCCCGGCTCTACGACGACTACGTGCAGCTGGTGGTGCCCGCCGGGTCCCCGGTGCAGTCCGCACGCGACCTGTCGGGCAAGCGGGTCGCCGTCGGGCAGGCGGGCTCCGGGGTGCGGCTCGTCTCGGAGCGGCTGCTGAAGGCGGCGCAGCTGGACCCGGCGCGGGACATCACGCCGGTGTCCATCGGGATCGACACGATGCCGGCCGAGCTGGAGGCCGGGCGGATCGACGCCTTCTTCTGGTCCGGCGGCCTCCCCACGAGCTCGGTGCGCGAGCTGTCCGAACGCTTCGAGATCCGGCTGGTGCAGCTCGGCGACCTGGTGGAGAAGCTCCAGGACAGCGGCAGCCCGGCACGGTACTACCGGGCCGCGGTGATGCCGCAGGACGCGTACGCGCGGGCGCGCAACACGAGCGCGGTGGCCACCGTGGCCGTGCCGAACCTGCTGGTGACCACGGAGGGCACGGATCCGCAGCTGACGGAGCAGTTCACCCGGACGGTGATCCTCAGCCGCGACCGGATAGGGCACCAGGTGCACGCGGCGCAGCTGGTGGACCTGCGTACGGCCATCTACACCGATCCGCTGGAGCTGCACGAGGGCGCGGGCCGGTACTACCGCTCCGTCAAGCCCTGAGGCTCCGGGAGCCTCAGGACGGCAGCAGCATGAGCGCCGCCGCGGCCGCCCCGATCAGGCCGGCGTGGGTGCCCAGGGCCGCGGGCACCACCTGGAGGTCCTGCACGAAGGAGAGGGTGGCGTAGGAGGCGAGGTGGGCGCGGATCGGGGCGAAGAGGATGTCGCCCGAGGCCGCCACCCCGCCGCCGATGACCGCGATGTCCGTCTCGACGAGGGTGGCGGTGGCCGCGATGGCGGCGGCCAGGGCGCGGCCCGCCCGGTCGAAGGCCGCCAGCGCCACCGGGTCGCCGGACCCGGCCGCCGCGGCCACGCCGGCTGCCGTCGCGTCGCCCGCCGGGGTCCAGCCCTGGTCCAGGGCCCACTGTGCGATCGCCGTGCCCGAGGCGATGGACTCGACGCAGCCGTGGCCGCCGCAGACGCAGGGGGCGCCGTCAACGGCGACGCTGATGTGCCCGATGTGGCCCGCGTTGCCGGTGGGGCCGGGGTGGAGCTGGTTGTTCAGGACGAGGCCGCCGCCGACGCCCGTGGAGACCACCATGCAGAGGGCGTTCGCATGGCCCCGGGCCGCGCCCAGCCAGTGCTCGGCGGCGGTCATCGCCACGCCGTCCCCGGCCAGCACGGTGGGGACCTCGGCCCCGTGGGCCGCCAGCAGCTCGGTGACCCTGGCCTGGAGGGGGAACCCGCGCCACGCCCCGATGTTGACGGGGCTCACGGTCCCCCGGGAGGTGTCCACCGGGCCGGCGCTGCCGATCCCGCAGCGGGCCACCGAGGGCCACAGCGGGGACCGGGACAGCTCCGCGACGACCTCGGCCACGGCGGCCATGACCCCGTCCGCGTCCGCCCCACGGGGCGTCGGGGTGCGGGTGGTGGCCGTCATGGCGCCGTCGGGCTGCACCAGGGCGCCGGCGATCTTCGTGCCGCCGATGTCGATCGCCACCGTGGGCCCCGTGGCCGAGGCCGAGGCGCGCGGTGCCAGGAAGGGGGTGGTGGGGGTGATCACGGTGGCGGCTCCAGTCGGGGGATCGGAATTCAGTATGCGCCGAGGGTCCCGCCGCCCTCGCGCCCGGGGCCGCCGCCCTCGCGCTCAGTGGGGTGCGGTGCGGGGTACCGCCACCGTCACCCGCAGCCCGTGGGGCGGGTTCGTCTCGTACGCGAGGGAGCCGCCGCCCGCGGCGAGCAGCGCGCGGGAGATCGACAGACCGAGCCCGGAGCCCTTCACGTTCTGGTGCCGGCCGCTGCGCCAGAACCGGTCGCCGACCCGGAGCAGTTCCTCCTCGGTGAGGCCGGGGCCGCGGTCGGCGACGACCACGTGCACGGAGCGTCCGGAGGCGGTGACGGACACCTCCACCTGTTCTCCCTCGGGGGTGAACTTGAGGGCGTTGTCGATGACGGCGTCCAGGGCGCTGGACAGGGCGATGGGGTCGGCCCAGCCGGTGACGGCGCTGCGGCCCGTCTCGCTGATCCGTACGCCCTTCTCCTCGGCGTACGGGCGCCAGGACGCGACCCGTTCGGCCGTCAGGGCCCCGATGTCGGTGAGACTGATCTCGGCGGAGGCGTGCTCGGCCAGCGCCAGGTCCAGCAGGTCGTCCAGGACCTGCGTCAGACGCTTGCCCTCGGTGCGGACGGAGGCGATCTCCGCGTTGCCCTCGGGGAGTTCGAGGGCGAGCAGCTCGATCCGCAGGAGCAGCGCCGCGAGCGGATTGCGCAGCTGGTGGGAGGCGTCGGCGACGAACGCCCGCTGCTGTTCCAGCACTTCCTCCACGTTGTCGGCCATCTCGTTGAACGAGCGGGCCAGGCGCTGGAGCTCGGGCGGCCCGCCGGCGGCCGCGACGCGGGAGTTCATCCGCCCGGTGGCGATGCCGTGGGCGGCCGCGTCGAGGGTCCGGACGGGCTTGAGGACCCAGCTGGTGAGCCGGAGGGCGGCGCCGAAGGCGACGAGCATGGCGGCGGCGAGTCCGGCCGCGATGAGCAGCCAGCCGGTCAGGATGCGGCCCCGCATCTGGCCGGTGGGCGATTCGGTGGCGACGACCGCGACCACGTCCCCGTCGAGGACGACCGGGGAGACGACCAGGAGCTTCCCCCCGGCCTGCCACGGCCACACCTGCGGCGGATCGTGGCTGCGCCGCCCGGCCAGGGCCTCGTCGAAGGCCCGCCGGCCCTCCTTGTCCTGCGGGAGCTGCCACCAGCCCGGCGAGCGGACCATGGCGTTGTCGTCGCGGTAGAAGATCCCGACGCGGATGCCGTAGAGCTCCTGGTAGCGGGCGAGCTCCAGCCGCAGGGTCTCGCGGCGCTCGTCGGCGCCGGCCGATCCGGAGCCCTCGGCGTCGATGACGAACTGGGCGAGGGCGGCGAAGCGGGCGCTGTCGTCGATCCGGTCGACCACCACCCGCTGCTGCTGTCCGGCGGCCAGGCTCACCGCGAGCGGGAAGCCGAGCGCGAGCAGCACGCCCGCCATGAGGACGACGAGCAGCGGGAGGAGCCTGGCGCGCACGGCAGCGTCCTCAGGGGGCGGTGGGGGCGACGAGCCGGTAGCCCACCCCGCGGACGGTCTCGATGAGCGCGGGCATGGCGAGCTTGGAGCGCAGCGAGGCCACGTGGACCTCCAGGGTCCTTCCGGTCCCCTCCCAGCTGGTGCGCCAGACCTCGCTGATGATCTGTTCGCGGCGGAAGACCACCCCGGGCCGCTGGGCGAGCAGTGCGAGGAGGTCGAACTCCTTGCGGGTGAGCGGGACGTCGGCGCCGTCCACACTGACCCGGCGGGTGGGCAGCTCGATGCTGACGGGGCCCAGCCGGACGACGGCGGGGGCGCCGGTCCCGGTGGCGGCGGCCTCCTCGGAGGCTCCGGTGCGCCGGGCGACGGCGTGGATGCGGGCGAGCAGCTCGCCGGTGTCGTAGGGCTTGGTGACGTAGTCGTCGGCGCCCATGTTCAGCCCGTGGATGCGCGAGCGGACGTCGGCCCGCGCGGTGACCATGATGACGGGCGTCGAGGTGCGCTTGCGGATCTTGCCGCACACCTCGTAGCCGTCCTGGTCGGGCAGGCCGAGGTCGAGGAGGACGACGCCGAAGGGCGGGGCGCCGGCGGGCAGCAGCGCCTGGAGTGCCTCCTCGCCGCTGCGGGCGTGGGTCACCCGGAAGCCGTGCCGGGCCAGGATCGCGGACAGGGCGGCGGCGACGTGGTCGTCGTCCTCGACGAGCAGCAGTCTCACGGCGTCCCCCTCTCCTCATCTCTACGTCGGCCGGAGGATCTCCTCCGGCCACTTCGGCGGTCTGTACTGCGGTGGTCCGTACCGGGCCGGCGATCCCCTCGGCGGTGGTCCGCGCCGCGGGGGTCTGCGCAGTCGCTCTGCCGCGGCGGCGCAGGACCACCCTGCATCCACGCCGATGCGGAGTCCCACGTCAAGGGGGTTCCGGTACGGCGCGCCTTCCGTTATGCACCCGGTACGCGTGGGGAGCGCTCCGCACGCCGGGGCGTACGGAGCGTATCCGGGTGAGGCCGGATCGTTATGCTCAATTCTCGCTCAGATGTGATGACGCTGTGCGCAGGACGTCACTACTGTCCTCCCAACCGAGGAGGACGGAGCAAGAAGCCGATGAGCGGAGTATCAGTGGCCAAGGACGTGCAGGACGCGGCCGGTGCCGCGGACGACCTGGTCGTACTGAGCAACGTCAACAAGCACTTCGGCGCGCTGCACGTGCTTCAGGACATCGATCTGAGCATTGCCCGCGGTGAGGTCGTCGTCGTGATCGGTCCTTCGGGATCGGGCAAGTCCACGCTGTGCCGGACGATCAACCGGCTGGAGACCATCGACTCGGGCACCATCACGCTCGACGGCAGGGAACTGCCCTCCGAGGGCAGGGAACTGGCCCGGCTGCGCGCCGACGTCGGCATGGTGTTCCAGTCGTTCAACCTGTTCGCGCACAAGACGGTGCTGCAGAACGTGATGCTGGGGCAGCAGAAGGTCCGCAAGACGGACCAGGCCGCGGCGCGCGAGAAGGCACTGTCCCTGCTGGACCGGGTCGGTGTCGCCTCGCAGGCCGAGAAGTACCCGGCGCAGCTCTCCGGCGGCCAGCAGCAGCGGGTGGCGATTGCCCGCGCTCTCGCCATGGAGCCGAAGGTGATGCTGTTCGACGAGCCGACCTCGGCACTCGACCCGGAAATGATCAACGAGGTGCTGGAGGTCATGCAGCAGCTCGCCCGGGAGGGCATGACGATGGTCGTGGTCACCCACGAGATGGGCTTCGCCCGCTCCGCGGCGAACCGGGTCGTCTTCATGGCCGACGGAAAGATCGTCGAAGAGGCCACGCCCGAGGCGTTCTTCAGCAACCCGCGCAGTGACCGGGCGAAGGACTTCCTGTCGAAGATCCTGCACCACTGACGGCCGGGGTCTGGTAGTCATCCGGGGGGCGGATCACCGTCGCGGCCGCCATGGCCCGCGGCAGCTCCGCCGCACTCGTCGCCCGTCGTTCAACACCGTCTCATCCGAGGGAAGTTCACCATGAAGGTTTTCAAGACCGGTGCGGTCGCGGCCATCGCCGTCACCCTGGCCCTGACCGCGACCGCCTGCGGCGGCAGCAGCGACAAGGGCTCCGAGGGCGGCGGCGGCAAGGAGAAGGTCGTCATCGGCATCAAGTTCGACCAGCCGGGTGTCGGCCTGAAGACCCCCGACGGCAAGTTCACGGGCTTCGACGTCGACGTCGCGACCTACGTCGCCAAGGAGCTCGGCTACCAGCCCGACCAGATCGAGTGGAAGCAGGCGGTCAGCGCCGAGCGCGAGAACCTCATCGCCAACGGCGACGTGAAGTTCGTCGTCGCGAGCTACTCGATCAACGACAAGCGCAAGGAGAAGGTCGACTTCGCCGGCCCCTACCTCCTCGCCCACCAGGACCTGCTGGTGCGTGCCGACGACACGTCGATCACCAAGCCCGAGGACCTGAACAAGAAGAAGCTCTGCTCGGTCACCGGCTCCACCTCGGCGCAGAACGTCAAGACCAAGCTGGCCCCCGAGGCGGACCTGCTGCAGCAGGGCGGCTACTCCGAGTGCCTGACGGGCCTGGAGAACAAGAAGCTCGACGCCCTGACCACGGACAACTCGATTCTGGCCGGTTACGCCGCGCAGGAGAACAACAAGGGCAAGTTCAAGCTGGTCGGGCTGAGCCTGAGCAACGAGAACTACGGCATCGGTCTGAAGAAGGGCGACAAGGACCTTCAGACCAAGATCAACGCCGCGCTCAAGAAGATGGTCGCGGACGGCGCCTGGGAAGCGGCCGTGAAGAAGAACTTCGGTCCGGCGGACTACAAGAACGAGCCGGCCCCGCAGATCACCGAAGGCAGCTGATTCACCGGTGAGGAGCGCCGCCGCCCGCCTGTCACGGGCGGCGGCGCACCTCGCCGGCCATCCTGGGGAGAGCGCAGGGCATCGTGTTCGATTTTCTTGATTCCGGGCAGTACGACCTGCTCGGAGCCTTCTGGGTGACGGTTCAGCTCACCCTCTACTCGGCGGCCGGGTCCCTGGTCTGGGGCACCGTCCTGGCGGGCATGCGGGTCAGCCCGGTCCCGCTGCTGCGGGGCTTCGGCACCGCGTACGTCAACCTCGTGCGCAACACGCCGCTGACCGTGCTGATCATCGCCTGCTCGCTGGGCCTCAACCAGACCCTCGGCATCGAGCTGGGCGGCGGGACCTTCAAGGAGATCGGCTTCAAGCTCGCGATCCTCGGGCTCGTCGCCTACACCGGCACCTTCGTCTGCGAGGCGCTGCGCTCGGGCATCAACACCGTGCCCGTGGGGCAGGCCGAGGCGGCCCGCGCGCTGGGGCTGAGCTTCTTCCAGGTGCTGACCCTGATCGTGCTCCCCCAGGCCTTCCGGGCGGTCGTGGCACCGCTGGCGAACGTACTGATCGCGCTCACCAAGAACACCACGGTGGCAGCGGCCATCGGCGTGGCCGAAGCGGCCCTGCTGATGAAGGAAATGGTCGAGAACGAGGCCCAGGCGCTGTTCGCCGTCTTCGGCATCTTCGCGCTCGGCTTCTGTCTGCTGACCCTGCCGACCGGCCTGCTGCTGGGCTGGGTGGCCAAGCGAGTGGCGGTGAAGCGATGACCTCCGTGCTGTACGACGCCCCCGGCCCCAAGGCCAAGGTCCGCAACTGGATCTACAGCGGCGTCTTCGTGGTCCTGCTCGGCCTGGCGCTGTGGTGGATCCTGTCCGTGATGGCGGACAAGAACCAGCTCGACGCCGACAAGTGGACCCCCTTCGTCACCGAGGCCGAGATCTGGACGACCTTCCTGATCCCCGGCCTGCTGGAGACGCTCAAGGCCGGCGCGATCGCCATGGTGATCGCGATCCCGCTGGGGGCCCTGCTGGGCATCGGCCGGCTCTCCGACCACGCCTGGGTGCGCATACCGGTCGGCGCGTTCGTCGAGTTCTTCCGCGCCATCCCGGTGCTGATGCTCATGCTGTTCGGCTCCGCCCTGTACGTGCAGTTCTCGACCGTCTCCTCGGACGTGCGGCCGCTGTACGCGGTGATCACCGGCCTGGTGCTCTACAACGCGGCCGTCATCGCCGAGATCGTCCGGGCGGGCGTGCTGTCCCTGCCGTCCGGGCAGACCGACGCGGCCAAGGCCATCGGCATGCGCAAGGGCCAGACCATGGCCTACGTACTGATCCCGCAGGCCGTCACGGCCATGCTGCCCGCCCTGGTCAGCCAGCTCGTGGTGATCCTCAAGGACACCGCGCTCGGCGGTTCCCTCCTCGGCCTCGCCGAACTGCTGTCGATGAACCGGCAGATCTCGGCGAACTACAGCAACACCATCGCGACCCTCGTCGTGATCGCCCTGCTGTACATCGCGGTGAACTTCGCCCTCACCAGCTTCGCCTCCTGGCTGGAGGGCCGGCTGCGCACGTCGAAGAAGAGCACCGGCGCCGTGGTCGGCGTGGCCGACGCCGGCGACATGGCCACCGGCAACAACGCCGGGTAGGCCGCCGCGGCCGGCTCCGGTCGCGGTCCGGTTGCGGCTCCGGTCACGGCTCCGGTCACGGCTCGCGCGAGCCTGACGTAGGGTCAGCCCCAGTACGTGGCAGGTGTGGTGCGGCGGAACTCTTCCGCCGCACCACGCCGCGTTCCCGGACGGGTGTCACTTGACGCAGGCACTCCCAGTGGGTTGCATACGTTCTGTGATCACATACCGGACATCGGGAGCCGCGCCATGGACCCGGTGATCGTCGTCGGCGCGGGGCCCGTCGGGCTGTCCCTGTCCCTGGCCCTGGCCGGCCAGGGCGTGCCCTGCATCGTGCTGGAGGAAGGCCCCGGCAAGGAGGAGCCCCGGCCCGCCCGTACGGTCGTGCTGCACGCCGACACCGCCGCCATGGCGAACCGGCTGGGCTGCGCGACCCTCCGCGACGAAGGGGCGTACTTCGCCGCCTGGCGCACCATGCGGCGCCGGCAGTCCGCCCGGCGGAGCACCTTCGACGACGGCCCCGCGCCCCTGCACCTGCCGCAGCACGCCCTGACGCGCGGGCTGCGCGACGCCGCCGCCGCACACCCCCTGGTGCAGCTGGTCACCGACAGCAGACTGGACGCCGTGGAGCAGGACGACCGCGGGGTCACCGCCCACACCCTGGGCGCCGAGACCACGTGGTGGCGCGGGAGTTACCTGGTCGGCTGCGACGGGGCCCGCTCCACCGTGCGCAAGCTCCTCGGCATCCGCTTCCCGGGCCGCACCGCCGTGGAACGCCACGCAGTGGCCGCCCTGCGCACCGAACTGCCCTGGCCCGGCGAGGCCTTGCTGCACCGCGGGCTGAGCGAGCGGATCCCCGAGGTCGGCGCGCGCCCGCTGCCCGACGGGGTGTGGCGGCTGGACTGGCTGCTTCCGGCCCGTGGGGACCTGGTGACCCCCGAAGCCCTGGTGCAGCTGATCCGGGACACCCTCGCCGCCTGGTGCGGGGGCACCACCCCGCGCTACGACCTCCTGGACACCGGGGTCCACACCCTCCACCACCGGTTGGCCCGGCGCTGGCGCGACGGCCGGGCCTTCCTTGCCGGGGACGCCGCCCACCTGCTGGGTGCGCTCGGCACCCAGGGCGTCGAGGAGGGGCTCCGCGACGCCGAGAACCTGGCGTGGAAGCTGGCCCTGGCCTGGCACCAGGGCGCGTCCGAGGCCCTGCTGGACAGCTACGAGGAGGAACGGCGCACCGCCGTCGCCTCCCGGCTGCGCGCCGCCGACCAGGCGATGCCGGTGCTGCGGGCCGGCGGCGGTCTGCGCACCTACCTGCCGGGGGCGGCGCGCGCAGCCGAGTCCCTGCTCGCCGACGGGCACCTGGGCCGGGGGCCGCTGGGCGCGGAGCCGACGTACGCGCCCGCGGTGGCCGTCCGCGAGGTCCCGACGGCCACGGAACCGGGCGGGCCGGTGGCGAACGTGGCGGTGACGGCTCCCGACGGGTCGACCGTCCCGCTGCGCGACCTGCTGGGGCGGGGCCGGCTGCTGGTCCTGCTCGTCGCCCCCGGCACCGGCGTGTGGGACCGCCGCCACTGGCTGGGCGCCGGGCTGATGCCCCGGCTCGCGGCGGCGGTGAGCGCCCTGCCGGTGCGCACCGACCTGCTGGTCGCCGACGCCTACCCGGGGGCCCCGGCGCACACCGTGCTGCTGGTCCGGCCGGACGGGCACCTGGCGGCGACCTTCGCGGGAGTCCGCCCGGCGGAGCTCTACGAGGCGGCGGACGCGGTCCGGGCGGGCGCCCCGGCGGCGCTCCCCGCGCCCACCACGGCGCCGAGCGCCGTGGCCGATTGACCGTCCCGTCGGCGCGTGGTTCACTCGCGGACATGACCGGGAACGACGTACGCCTGTGGCGGAGGGTCCACATGGACCTGCTCCGCTACGCGGGCTGCGTGTGTCGCCCTTCCTGCTGATTCGCCTCTCCCCCGCGCGCCCCGTGCCGTCACCGGCCTGCGCGCACTTCCGCGAACCCCAGGAATGGTCCCGTTTCATGTCTGCACCCGCGTACACCCCTGAGCCCGTGCTGGCCGGGGGGCCTTCGGCCGCCGCCCTCCTCGACTTCGCCCTGCGCACCGCCGCCGACGCCGCTGTCGTCGGCTCGCTGCCGCTCGACCCGCAGGGCCGCACCTGGATCCGGCTCGACGGCCCCGGCGGCAGCGAGGCCTGGCTGATCGGCTGGCCGCCGGGTACCGGTACCGGCTGGCACGACCACGCCGATTCGCGGGGGGCGTTCGCCACCGCCCGGGGCAGCCTCACAGAGCATTCGCTGGCCGTACGGCTGCCCTCGGAGGGCTGGCAGTCGCTGCAGCTCGCCCCGGACCTGGACCGCACCCGCAGCCTCGGCGCGGGCACCGGACGGGCCTTCGGCGAGCACCATGTGCACGAGGTCCTCAACGAGTCCCCGGCCGAGCATGCGATCTCGGTGCACGCCTACTATCCGCCGCTCCCGCTGATCCGCCGCTACAGCCGCACCGGCCCGCTGCTCGCCCTGGAGCACGTCGAGCGTCCGGCGGACTGGCAGTGAGCGCCCCGGACCGGGTCGGGATCGACGAGCTGCTGGAGCGGGTCCGCGCGGGCTACACCCGGGTCGGGCCGCAGGAGGCGTACGAGGCCGTGCGGGACGGCGCCCTACTGGTGGACATCCGCTACCAGGCCCTGCGGGACCGCGACGGGCTGATCCCGGGCGCGCTGGTGGTGGAGCGCAACGAGCTGGAGTGGCGGCTGGACCCGCAGGGCAGCCACCGCGCCGTCGAGGCCACGAGCCACGAGCTGCGGGTCGTGGTGGTCTGCAACGAGGGCTACGCCTCCAGCCTGGCCGCCGTGTCCCTGCACGCCCTCGGGCTGCACCGTGCGACGGACCTGACGGGCGGCTTCCAGGCCTGGAAGGCGGCCGGCCTCCCGGTGACCGCTCCTTCGTGACCTGCTGCCTGCCCGCCGGGGCCCGGGTGCAGGCCGTCCCCGGCCGCAACCCCCGCCGTGGCGGGTCCGGCTGCCCGCCCGCCGTGGCCGGTCCGGCCGGTCTGACCGGCGGCGGTCGGCCGCCTCACTGCCCTGCGCAGCCGTCCAGGTCCTCGGTTTCGTCGCCCTCCGCCTCCAGGGCGCGGCGGACCACCCTCAGGGCCATGCCCTCCGGGTAGCCCTTGCGGGCGAGCATCCCGGCCAGGCGCCGGATCCGCTTGTCCCGTTCCAGGCCACGGGTGGAGCGGAGCTTGCGCGCGACGAGCTCCCGGGCGGTCTGCTCCTCCTGGTCGGAGTCCAGCTGCTCCAGGGCCTCTTCCACGAGGGTGGCGTGCACCCCCTTGGTCCGGAGTTCCTGCGCGAGCGCCCGGCGGGCCAGGCCCCGGCCCCGGTGGCGGGACTCGACCCAGGCGCCGGCGAACGCGGCGTCGTCGATCAGGCCCACCTCCTCGTACCGGGAGAGGACCTGCTGCGACACCTCCTCGGGGATCCCCCGCTTGTGCAGGGCGTCCGCGAGCTGGCGCCGGGTACGCGGGCTCCCGGTGAGCAGGCGCAGGCAGATCGCGCGCGCCTGCTCCTCGGGACTCTGGGGCGGCAGTTCCTGACGGTCTTCACGGCCGCCGGGAAGCCCACTGCCCCGTTCCTGCTCCCGCACGGGTCAGCTCTTGGCCACGGCGGCCTTGGCCGTCGTCTTGGCCTTCGACGCCGGGGCGGGCACTGCGGCAGGGGCGGCATCGGCCGCGGCCGCATCGGCGCCGGCCTCGGCGGCGGCGTCCTTGCGGACCCCCACGCCCAGCTTCTCCTTGATCTTCCGCTCGATCTCGTTGGCGAGATCCGGGTTGTCCTTCAGGAAGTTGCGGGCGTTCTCCTTGCCCTGGCCGAGCTGGTCGCCCTCGTACGTGTACCAGGCGCCGGCCTTGCGGACGAAGCCGTGCTCCACGCCCATGTCGATCAGGCCGCCCTCGCGGCTGATGCCCTGGCCGTAGAGGATGTCGAACTCGGCCTGCTTGAACGGCGGCGCGACCTTGTTCTTGACGACCTTGACGCGGGTCCGGTTGCCGACCGCATCCGTTCCGTCCTTGAGGGTCTCGATGCGGCGGATGTCGAGGCGCACGGAGGCGTAGAACTTCAGCGCGCGGCCACCGGTGGTGGTCTCGGGCGAGCCGAACATGACGCCGATCTTCTCGCGGAGCTGGTTGATGAAGATCGCGGTGGTCTTGGACTGGTTCAGCGCACCGGTGATCTTCCGGAGCGCCTGGCTCATCAGGCGGGCCTGCAGACCCACGTGCGAGTCGCCCATCTCGCCCTCGATCTCCGCGCGCGGGACCAGGGCCGCCACGGAGTCGATGACGATCAGGTCGAGCGCACCGGAGCGGACCAGCATGTCCACGATCTCCAGCGCCTGCTCGCCGGTGTCCGGCTGGGACAGGATGAGGTTGTCGGTGTCGACGCCGAGGGCCTTGGCGTACTCGGGGTCGAGCGCGTGCTCGGCATCCACGAAGGCGACGGTGCCGCCGGCCTTCTGCGCATTGGCCACGGCGTGCAGGGTCAGGGTCGTCTTACCGGAGGACTCCGGTCCGTACACCTCGATCACACGGCCGCGGGGCAGCCCGCCGACGCCGAGGGCGATGTCCAGCGCGGTCGATCCGGTGGGGATGACCTCGATGGGGTCGTTCGGCTTGTCGCCGAGGCGCATGACCGCACCCTTGCCGAATTGCCGTTCAATCTGTGCGAGCGCGGCGTCGAGAGCCTTCTCGCGGTCGGTGCCTGCCATGGGTTCCACCCGGTTTGCTTGAGTCGATCGCTTCACGCCATTGACGCTAGTGCCTGCCACTGACAATGCGCCTCCACGCCGGTTCGGCTGTGGATAACTCATCAGAATGGATGTTCGATTTCTCTGTCAAGCTTGCCACGCCGCACCCCCGTCCGCAGGGCTGGGGCGCGCGGCCCCTGCCGTGCGATGCTGGGTGCGTGATGCTCGAGGACCTCGTCAGGCTGCGGCGCGCACGGGACACGATGGACCGCGACTACGCGCAGCCGCTGGACGTGCCGGCGCTGGCAGCGGTCGCCCTCATGTCCCCCGGGCACTTCTCGCGCAGCTTCCGCGCCGCCTTCGGCGAGACCCCGTACAGCTACCTGATGACGCGGCGCATCGAGCGGGCCAAGGCACTGCTGCGGCGGGGCGACCTGAGCGTGACCGAGGTCTGCTTCGAAGTGGGGTGCACCTCGCTCGGGTCGTTCAGTTCGCGCTTCACCGAGCTGGTCGGCGAGAGTCCGAGCGCCTACCGGGCCCGCAGCCACGAGGCGGGCGCCGCGGTCCCGGCCTGCGTGGCCAAGGTGTACACCCGCCCGCTCAGAAACGGCGGCCCGGCGCCCGCGCCCGCGCCCGCCCCGGCTCCCGCGCCCGCGCCCGCCCCGGCGCCGGCGGCAGGACCGGTCAGGAACGGAGAAGCGGGAACCACCGCCCCCTCGTAACGTCGACGTCATGGACATCAAGCTCTCGCAGTGCTTCATCGCCGTCGACGACCACGACAAGGCGCTCGCCTTCTACCGCGACGTCCTCGGCCTGGAGGTGCGCAACGACGTCGGGTTCGAGGGGATGCGCTGGGTGACCGTCGGCTCCCCCTCGCAGCCGGACGTGCAGATCGTGCTCGAACCGCCGCTCGCCGACCCCAACGCCTCCGCGGCCGACCGGCAGGCCGTGGCGGAGCTGCTCGCCAAGGGCATGCTGCGCGGGGTCATCTTCACCACCGACGACTGCGACGCCGCCTTCGAGCGGATCAGGGCCGGCGGCGGGGAGGTCCTCCAGGAGCCGGTCGACCAGCCGTACGGCGTCCGTGACTGCGCCTTCCGCGACCCCTCGGGCAACATGATCCGCTTCACCCAGCCCCGCACCGGCTGACCGCCGCCGCGGGCGCGCGGCACCGGAAATGCCGGTGCCGCGCAGCGGGGGTGCTCACACGATCACCGGGTGACCGATCCCCGGGTGACCGATCCCCGCCATCCCGCCAAGCCCCGACCCGGAGACCGGATCGCGGTGCTGTCCCCCTCGGCCGGCCTGCCCGGGCTCTTCCCGCTGCCCTACGAGCTGGGGCTGCGCAGGCTCCGGGACGAGTTCGGACTGACGCCGGTGGAGTACCCCACCACCCGCAGGATGGGCGCCTCGGCCGAGGACCGGGCCGCGGACCTGCACGCGGCCTTCGCCGACCCGGACGTCAAGGCGGTGATCGCGAGCATCGGCGGCGACGACCAGATCACCGTGCTGCCCCACCTCGACCGCGACCTGCTGCGGGCGCACCCCAAGCCCTTCTTCGGCTTCAGTGACAACACCAACCTGCTGCTGTTCCTGCGGGAGCTGGGCATCGTCGGCTACCACGGCGCCAGCGTCATGGTCGAGCTGGGCCGGCCGGGGGCGGTGCATCCGGCGACCGCCGCCTCCCTGCGGGCGGCGCTGTTCACCCCGGGCCCCTACGAGCTCACCCCCTCCCCCGCCTACCGGGACGTCGACGTGCCCTGGGACGACCCGGAGGGCTTCGCCCGCGAGCCGGGGTCGGAGCCCTCGGGCGGCTGGTCCTGGCACCGGGCGGACCGGGTGGTCGAAGGGCTCGGCTGGGGCGGGAACCTGGAGGTCCTGTCCTGGCTGCTGATGGCGGACCGGGTGGACGGCGCGGCCGGCTCCCGCGCCGGGAACGTGCTGTTCCTGGAGACCTCGGAGGAGATGCCGGGCGCCGAGGAGGTCCACCGGATCCTGCGGTGCATGGGCGAGCGCGGACTGCTGCAGCAGTTCCCGGCGCTGCTGATGGGGCGGGCGAAGAGCTGGTCGTTCGCCAACCGGCTGGACGCCCGGGCGAAGGAGCACCACCGCGCGCAGCAGCGTGCGGCCGTTCTGCGGGCGCTGGACGTGTACGCCCCCGCCACGATGGCCGTCTTCGACGTCGAACTCGGTCACACGGACCCCCAGTACGTGGTGCCGGTGGGCGGCCTCGTCCGGGTGGACGGCCCGGCCCGCCGGATCCACGTCACGTACTGAGGGGCCGCCGGCACCCCCGCCTGCGGCGGCGCGGCGGGCAACCCGCACCATCAGGGGTCGACACGATCCACAGGGGGACACTGCACATGGACAGACGTACGGCGGCAGCCGCGCTCATCGGCGCCGCACTGCTCACCGGGACCGCCGCCTGCACCGCCGGCGGCGCGGGGGCGGCGCCCGCCGCCGCGGGCCCCGAACGGACCGCCGGCGCGAGCCCGGACCGCAGCCCGGGCTGGAGCGGCGGCCCGAGCCCCACCGGCGCGCCGGGACCGACCACCGGGCAGTTGCAGGCCTTCGTGCTCGCGCCGGGTGCGAAGGCCGGTCGCTACGAGGTCTCGGTCCCGCTGTTCGACGAGCCGTTCAGCGAGGCGTACGAGGCCGCGCCGCAGGTGTGCACCCCGCTCACCACCCTCGGCCGGGCCGGGCACACCGGCCAGGCGTACGCCAAGGTGCAGGTGCCGGGCGAGTGGCAGGAGGTGGACACCGACGTCCTGCTGCGCTCCTACCCGGGCGACGGCGCGGCCGCGGCGATGAGGTCCCTGGCCGAGGCGGGCCGGCAGTGCGCGGGCGGGTACACGGAGGACCGGGCCGTCGTGGAGGGCAGGGTCACGGGGGTGACGGCGGTCCCGGCGCCCGCGCTGGGCGACGAGGCGCTGTCCTTCCGGATCGTGGTGCAGGACGTGAAGGAGAAGGACGTCTCCCTGTACAAGTACCTGACGGTGGTCCGCTCCGGGGCGGTGACGCTGTCCTTCCGCTCGGACATCCTCGACGTGAAGGACTTCGGCGGGGTCCCGGCGGAGGTGGTGGCGGCCCAGTGGGAGAAGTTCGCCCAGGCCTCGGGCGCAGGCTCGTAGCGGGCCGCACCGAATGACAACCTGAGGTTGACAGTCCGATGACTGTCAACCTACGGTTGCACCCATGACGAACCCCGACGCGGAACCCGTTCGCATGACCAATCCGGTACGCCTCGACGACCTGATCGAGGCCATCAAGAAGGTCCACACCGACACCCTGGAGCAGCTCAGCGGCGCCGTGGTCGCCGCCGAGGCCCTCGGTGACGTGGCCGACCACCTCATCGGCCACTTCGTCGACCAGGCCCGCCGCTCCGGCGCCTCCTGGACCGACATCGGGCGCAGCATGGGCGTCACCCGGCAGGCCGCCCAGAAGCGCTTCGTCCCCAAGGCGGACAAGGAGGGTGAACCGGGCCTCGACCCCCAGCAGGGCTTCGGCCGCTTCACGCCCCGCGCCCGGAACGTGGTCGTGACCGCGCAGAACGAGGCCCGTGCGGCCGGCAGCAGGGAGATCGGCACCGACCACCTGGTCCTGGGCCTGCTCTCCGAGCCGGACGGCCTGGCGGTCCGGGCGATGGTCTCGCTGGGGGTGGCGGTGGACGACGTACGCGCCGCGGCAGGCGCCGGGCTGCCCCCGGCGGCGCAGGACCTGCCCGCCCTGATCCCCTTCGACGCCCCGGCGAAGAAGGCCCTGGAACTCACCTTCCGCGAGGCCCTGCGCCTGGGCCACAACTACGTGGGCACCGAGCACATCCTGCTCGCGCTCCTGGAGCTGGAGCACGGCACGGGCACGCTCAGCGGCCTCGGGATGCACAAGGACGCGGTCGAGGCCTGGGTCAACGACGCCCTGGCAGCCGTACTCGCCGCCTCGGACGAGAGCGGGAAGTAGACGCGTCGGCGTGCTCGGTCAGCGCGTACCGCTTCACGTACGCGCCGAGGAAGGCCTGCAGGGTGGCGACGGCCGGGATGGCGATGAGCGCCCCGACCGCGCCCAGCAGGGCGGTCCCCGCGATGACCGAGCCGAAGGCCACCGCGGGATGGATGTCCACGGTCTTCGAGGTCAGCTTCGGCTGGAGCACGTAGTTCTCGAACTGCTGGTAGACCACCACGAATCCGAGCACGTACAGGGCGTACCAGGGGTTGACCGTGAAGGCGATCAGCATCGGCAGGGCGCCCGCGAGGTAGGTGCCGATGGTGGGGATGAACTGGGAGACCAGTCCCACCCACACCGCGAGGGCGGGCGCGTACGGGATCTCCAGGACCGCGAACAGCACGTAGTGCGCGACCCCCGAGATCAGGGCCATCAGCCCGCGCGAGTACAGGTAGCCGCCCGTCTTGGCGACCGCGATCTCCCAGGCGCGCAGCACCTCCGCCTGCTTCGCGGGCGGCAGCACGGAGCACAGCGCGCGCCGCAGCCGCGGACCGTCCGCGGCGAAGTAGAAGGAGAACAGCCCGATCGTCAGCAGGCGGAAGAGCCCGCCGAGGACGGTCGTCGACACGTCGAGCACCCCGCTCGCGCTGTTCTGCACGTACTTCTGGAGCCAGTCGGAGTGCAGCAGGCTGTCCTGGATGGCCAGGCGGGACAGCTCGGTGTGGAAGGTGTCGTTGATCGACTTGATCACCGAGTCGAGGTAGCGGGGGAAGCCCTCCACCATGTCGACGATCTGCCCGGCGAGCATCGAGCCCAGCAGGGTGAGGAAGCCGGCGGCGAAGACGAACACCCCGAGGAACACCAGGAAGGTGGCGAGCCCGCGGCGCATGCCGCGGGCCGCCATCCGGGCCACCGCCGGTTCGATCGCGAGCGCCAGGAAGAACGCGATCAGGATGTTGATCAGCAGGCCCATCACCTGGTGGAAGGCCCAGCTGCCGAGCTGGAAGCAGGCGACCAGGGCCAGCACCAGGAGCACCGCGCGCGGCAGCCAGCGCGGCATCCGCTCCCCGGCCGCCGGCGCAGGGTCCCCGGCCGGTCCTTCGGGGCCGCCCGGGTCCGCCGGCCAGGGCGGCGTCGCCCCCCGGGCGTCTTCGGGCCGGTCGGTCGTCTCATCGGTTGCTGCCACGCGGCCAAGTCTGTCCCACCGGCCGCCCGGACGGCGAAGCAGCCTGCCGCCCGCCGGGCGGGCCGGCGCCGCAGATCCGCGCGTCAGCGCAGCGAGGCCGGCACGTCCATCGCCGAACACACCGCGCGCCAGACGTCCTTGGCCTCCCAGCCCGCCTCCAGGGCCTGGTGCACGGTCCGGCCGCCCAGCTCCGTCATGACGTGGTCCCGCGCGAAGGAGTCCGCGTAGCCGGCGCCGAAGTGCTCCGCCATCCGCTCCCAGAAAATCGTCAACCGCATGCCCCCAGTATCCCGCTCCGGAGAGTGCACCCGCCCCGATCGCCCTCCGGCGGCGCACCGGGGCGTCCTACGGTTTCTCGCATGCCTGGAGACGAAGCTCCCCCTCCGGCCCCGGCGGCCCCACCGCCCGCGTCGGCACCGCTCCCCCCGTCCGGAACTCCCGCACCACCGGCACCACCGGCACCGCCTGCGGCGCTGGCCCGTGCGGCGCAGTTCATCTGGCTCACCGCCCGCGTGCTGGAGCAGCGCCGGTTCACCTTCCACTTCCTCGGCGGGGACGCCGACGCCGTGGACATCGCCCTCGGCTCCTACCTCAACGCGGACGGGGGCTTCGGGCACGCCCTCGACCCGGACCTGCGCGGTCCGCTCAGCCAGCCCCTGCACACCGTGCACGCACTGCGGGTACTGGACGGCCTGGGCCGGTGCGCCGGGCAGCGCATCGAGCGGCTCTGCCGCCACCTGACCGCCGTCTCCACCCCCGAGGGCGCACTGCCCGTCGTGTCACCGGGGCAGGCCGCCCACCCCGCGGCGCCCTACCACCCCGTCCGGGACGACCCGCCGGGCGAGCTGCTGACCACGGGTCCGGTCGTGGGGCTGCTGCACCGCAACCGGGTCTGGCACGCCTGGCTGTTCCGGGCGACGGACTTCTGCTGGGAGCGGGTCGAGACGCTGCAGCGCTCCCATCCGTACGAGGTCCAGAGCGCGGTGGCCTTCCTCGACGGCGCCCCCGACCGGGCGCGGGCAGCGGCCGCCGCGGACCGGCTGGGCCGGCTGGCCCGGGAGCAGCGGCTCGTGGTGGCGGACCCGCGACGGCGCACCGGGCACCCGCCGGCGCCCGGCTACGCACCGGGCGAGCTCCTGTTCGCGCACGACGTGGCACGGCGGCCGGAGTCCCTGGCCCGCGGCTGGTTCACGGACGAGGAGATGCGCCGCTCACTGGACCACCTGGCCGCCGCGCAGCAGGCCGACGGCGGCTGGCCGGTGCGGCGCGAGGCCTGGGCCCCGGGCAGTTCCCTGGAGCGGCGTCCGATCGCCACCCTGGAGGCCCTGCTGACGCTGCGGGCGTACGGGCGCCTGCCGGACGGCGGCGCTACCAGCCCAGCGCCCGGACCCCGGCGGTGACCAGCACGGCCGCGGCGACGACGACGAGGAAGGGGGCCCGCAGGACCAGGGCCAGCCCGGCGGCGGCCAGCCCGGCGACGCGGGCGTCCAGGACGAGGTCCTGGCCGGTGCTGAAGGTCTGCTGCGCGGTCAGCGCGGCCAGCAGCGCCACCGGCAGCAGGGCGGCCAGCCTGCGCACGGCCGGCCGTTCCAGGGCCCCGGCGGGCACGAGGAGCCCGGCGAGCTTGACGGCGTAGCAGCCGGCCACGGTGATCCCGATGGCGATCCAGACGTTCACGGTCGGCGTCCCTTCATCCACAGCACGGCGGGCGCGGCCAGCGCCGCCACCAGTACGGGCACCCCGGCGGGGAGCACCGGCAGCAGCCCGAGCCCCAGGACCACGGCCAGCGCGGCGACGGCCCGCTCGGTGGAGGTCTTCAGCATGGGGGCGAGGAGGGCCAGGAAGACGGCCGGCCCGGCGGCGTCCAGCCCCCACGCCCGGGTGTCCCCGATGGCCTCGGCGCCCAGGGCGCCCAGCAGGGTGGTGAGGTTCCACAGCACGTAGAGGGTGAGCCCGGTGACCGCGAACCCGAGCCGGGCCGACTTCCGGCCGGGCTGGGCCAGCGCCACGGCGGTGGTCTCGTCGATCACCCAGTGGGCGGCGAGGGGGCGCAGGGCCCGCGGCAGGGCCAGCAGCTGGGACAGCCGCAGACCGTAGAAGGCGTTGCGGGTCCCGAGGAAGAAGGCCCCGGCCGCGGCGGTGAACGGATTCCCGCCCGCCGCCAGTGCGCCGACCAGGGCGAACTGCGAGGCCCCGGTGAAGACGAGCAGGCTCAGCACACAGGCCTGGAACGTGCTGATCCCCGCCCCGGCCGCCGTCACCCCGAAGGCGAACCCGGACAGCCCGACGGCCACTCCGACGCCGAGCGCGTCCCGTACGACAGCGGCTCTCGGCCGCTCGTCGCCGACCCCCTCGGGGGTCTTCTGCATCACTGTCCGATCGTCTCCCACGCCCCGAACGTACGCAGTCCCGGACGGCGGCGTCTTGTACGTTCTTGCACGCCCGGCAGGACAGGACGGACCCGGGCGCCCCGCCGGTGCGCCCCGCCGGCGCCCCCCGCCGCGCAGCCGGACGCGCGGTCCGGGCCGGACGACCCGGGGCCCGCGACCCGGCCCGGCACGGGCAGGACGGAACGGGACGGGACGGGACGGTCTACCCGGCGCGCTCGCGGCGGTACGCGCCCGGGGGCACGCCCACGATCCGGGTGAAGTGGCGGTTGAGATGCGGCTGGTCGGTGAAGCCGACCGCCACGGCCGCCTCCGCGGGCGGCGTGCCCGCGGCCAGCAGCCGGCGCGCCCGCCGGACCCGGGCATCGGTGAGCCAGGTGTGCGGGGGCATCCCGTACCGCTCCCGGAAGGCCCTCAGCAGGGCGAAGGGGCTCGTGCCCAAGTCCGTCGCCAGCTGCTCCAGCGACGGCGGATCGGCCAGCCGCCCCTCCAGCACCGCCCTGGCCCGCTCGGCGTCCGCGGCGCCCGCACGGCGCACCGGGCGGGCGGGCAGCGGGCCCGCATGCCGGGCCAGCATCCGTGCGACGGCCCCCCGCAGCAGCGTGTCCGCGGCCAGCGCGTTCCCGGCCTCCGCCGCCCGGTGCACCTCGGTGATCACCCGTGAGCCCTGCGGGTCGGTGACCAGGTCGCTGGTGAACCCGGGGGTGCCGCGCAGGGTGCCGATCTCGGCGGCCACCCCGGTGACCAGGTCCCGGGACGGGTAGAGCGTGGCGTAGGCCCAGCCCTCGGGCACGCCGGCGCGCGCCGAGTGCGGCACCTCGGGGTTGATCAGGACCACGCTGCCCGGTCCGGCGCGCAGGGTCCCCGTCGGCAGGCCGACCTCCTCGATCCCGCCGGTCACCGCCGCGAGGACGTACCCGTCGTGCGCGTGGCGCGGGAAGGTGTGGCGGACGTAGCGGGCGCGCAGCAGGTCCAGGCCCGGCAGCTCCGCGTACTGCCAGTGCCGGGCCCACTCCCCGCTCCGGCTCCTGCCGTCCGTGCCCACGCCCCCATTGTGCGCCCCCCGACAGGACCGGTGTCCGCCGAGGTCCGGGCCGTTGTCAGAGCCGGGGTGCACGATGGGGGCATGCCCGGCTCCGCGCTCGACTCGTTCTCCCCGGCGACCCGCTCCTGGTTCACGGGGGCCTTCGCTCTGCCCACCGCCGCCCAGGAGGGGGCCTGGCGGGCCATCGGGGAGGGGGCGGACGTGCTGGTCGTGGCCCCCACCGGATCCGGGAAGACCCTGGCCGCCTTCCTCGCCGCCCTCGACCAGCTGGCCTCCACCCCGCCGCCCGCCGATCCGAAGAAGCGCTGCCGCGTGCTGTACGTGTCCCCGCTGAAGGCCCTCGCGGTGGACGTGGAGCGCAATCTGCGCAGCCCGCTGACCGGTATCCGGCAGGAGTCCGTCCGGCTCGGCCGGCCCGAGCCGGAGATCCGCGTCGGGATCCGCTCCGGGGACACCCCGCCCGCGGAGCGCCGCGCGCTGGCCCTCCGGCCGCCGGACATCCTGATCACCACGCCCGAGTCGCTGTTCCTGATGCTGACCTCGGCGGCCCGCGACGCCCTGTCCGGCATCGAGACGGTGATCCTGGACGAGGTGCACGCCGTCGCCGGGACCAAGCGCGGCGCGCATCTGGCGCTGTCCCTGGAGCGGCTGGACGAGCTGCTGCCGCGCCCCGCGCGCCGGATCGGCCTGTCGGCGACGGTGCGCCCGGTGGACGAGGTGGCCCGGTACCTCGCGCCGCGCGGCAAGGTGGAGATCGTCCAGCCGCCCTCGGCGAAGGAGTTCGACCTGTCGGTGGTCGTCCCGGTGCAGGACATGGGCGAGTTGGGCGGCTCACCCGCCTCCGAGGGCCGCGAGGGCGCGGACAAGCCCTCGATCTGGCCGCATGTCGAGGAGCGGATCGTCGACCTGGTCCAGGCGCACCGCTCGACGATCGTCTTCGCGAACTCCCGGCGCCTCGCGGAGCGCCTGTGCAACCGGCTCAACGAGATTGCGTACGAGCGCGCCACGGGCGAGCCCATGCCGGACGGCGCTCCGCCGGCCGAGGTCATGGCACAGTCGGGCGCCGCCCAGGGCGCCCCGCCGCTGCTGGCCCGCGCGCACCACGGCTCGGTGTCCAAGGAGCAGCGGGCGCTGGTGGAGGAGGACCTCAAGGCGGGCCGGCTGCCCGCCGTGGTCGCCACCTCCAGCCTCGAACTGGGCATCGACATGGGCGCCGTGGACCTGGTGGTGCAGGTGGAGTCCCCGCCGTCGGTGGCCTCCGGGCTCCAGCGGGTGGGCCGCGCCGGGCACCAGGTCGGCGCGGTCTCCACCGGGGTGGTGTTCCCCAAGTACCGAGGCGACCTGGTGCAGGCGGCCGTGGTCACCGAGCGGATGCGGACCGGGTCCATCGAGTCGCTGCGCATCCCCGCCAACCCGCTGGACGTCCTCGCCCAGCAGCTCGTCGCCATGACCGCGATGGACACCTGGCAGGTGGACGACCTGATCGCGCTGGTGCGGCGGGCGGCCCCGTTCGCGGCGCTGCCCGAGTCGGCGTTCACCGCAGTGCTGGACATGCTGGCGGGCCGCTACCCGTCGGACGCCTTCGCGGAGCTGCGGCCGCGCGTGGTGTGGGACCGGGTGGCGGGCACCGTCACCGGGCGCCCGGGCGCCCAGCGCCTCGCCGTCACCTCGGGCGGCACCATCCCCGACCGCGGGCTGTTCGGGGTGTTCCTGGCCGGCTCCGACCCGAAGAAGGGCGGCGGCCGGGTCGGCGAGCTCGACGAGGAGATGGTCTACGAGTCCCGCGTGGGCGACGTGTTCACCCTGGGCACCACCTCCTGGCGGATCGAGGACATCACCCGCGACCGGGTCCTGGTCACGCCGGCTCCCGGGGTGCCCGGCAGGCTGCCGTTCTGGAAGGGCGACCAGCTGGGGCGTCCGCTCGAACTGGGCCGTGCGCTCGGCGCGTTCCTGCGCGAGCTGGGCGGCCTCAGCGCGCAGGACGCCCGGCTGCGGTTGCGGGCGGCCGGCCTCGACGCCTGGGCCGCCGAGAACGTCCAGGCGTACCTCACCGAGCAGCGCGAGGCCTGCGGCCACGTCCCGGACGACCGGACCATCCTCGTGGAGCGCTTCCGCGACGAGCTGGGCGACTGGCGGGTCGTCGTCCACTCCCCCTTCGGTGCGCAGGTGCACGCCCCCTGGGCGCTGGCCCTCGGGGCCCGGCTGGCCGAGAAGTACGGCATGGACGCCCAGGTCATGCATGCCGACGACGGGATCGTGCTGCGTCTGCCGGACGCCGACCTGATGTCCATGGACCTGCTCGACCACGACCCGGCGCAGCCCGCGGCCTTCGGGTTCGACGACGAACAGGCCCCGCTGGGCGCCTCCGACGTGGTCTTCGACCGGGGCGACGTCCAGCAGATCGTCACCGACCAGGTCGGCGGCTCGGCCCTGTTCGCCTCCCGCTTCCGCGAGTGCGCGGCGCGCGCCCTGCTGCTGCCGCGCCGCAGCCCCGGCAAGCGCACCCCGTTGTGGCAGCAGCGCCAGCGCGCCTCCCAACTGCTCCAGGTCGCCTCCGAGTTCGGATCCTTCCCGATCGTGCTGGAGGCCGTCCGCGAATGCCTCCAGGACGTCTTCGACGTCCCCGGCCTCACCGAGCTCATGGGCGACATCGAGGCCCGCCGCGTCCGGCTGGTCGAGGTCACCACCCCGGAGCCCTCGCCCTTCGCCCGGTCGCTGCTGTTCGGGTACGTCGCCCAGTTCCTCTACGAGGGCGACTCGCCCCTCGCCGAGCGCAGGGCGGCCGCGCTCTCACTGGACTCCCGGCTGCTGGCCGAGCTGCTCGGCCAGGCGGAGCTGCGCGAGCTGCTCGACGCCGAGGTGCTGGAGGAGCTGGAACGGGAGCTGCAGTGGCTCACCGAGGAGCGGCGGGCCAAGGACCCCGAGTCGGTGGCCGACCTGCTGCGCCTGCTGGGCCCCCTCACCGACGCCGAGCTGGCCTCCCGCGGAGCGGACGCCTCCTGGGCGCCGGAGCTGGGCGCGGCCCGGCGCGCCGTCCGGGTACGGATCGCCGCCGCGGACCACTGGGCGGCCGTCGAGGACGCGGGCCGGCTGCGGGACGCCCTGGGCACGGCCCTGCCGGTCGGCGTCCCTGAGGCTTTCACCGAACCGGTCAAGGACCCGCTCGGCGACCTCCTGGCCCGGTACGCCCGCACCCACGGGCCGTTCACCACGGCCGCCGCCGCGGCCCGCTTCGGCCTGGGTGCGGCGGTCACCGAAGGGGCCCTGCACCGGCTGGCGGCCGCCGGCCGGGTGGTCCAGGGCGAGTTCCATCCGGCGGGCATCGGCCAGGAGTGGTGCGACGCGGCCGTGCTGCGCAGGCTCCGCCGCCGCTCCCTGGCCGCGCTCCGGCAGGAGCTGGAGCCGGTGCCGCCGGCCTCGCTGGCCACGTTCCTGCCCCAGTGGCAGCACCTGGGCGGGGCCCTGCGCGGGATCGACGGCCTGGCCCGGGCGGTGGAGCAGCTCCAGGGCGCCGCAGTGCCGGCCTCCGCCCTGGAGCGCCTGGTCCTGCCGTCCCGGGTGAACGCGTACACGCCCGCCCTGCTGGACGAGCTGACGACGACGGGCGAGGTGGTGTGGGCGGGCGCAGGAGCCCTGCCGGGCAAGGACGGCTGGGTCTCGCTGTACCTGGCGGACGCCGCCCCCCTCCTGCGGCCCCCGCCGCACCCGCTGGAGCTGAGCCCGCTGCACCAGGCGGTGCTGGACGCCCTCGCGGGCGGTTACGGCCTGTTCTTCCGCCAGATCACCGAGTCGGTCCGCGCCCGGCACCCGGAGGCCGGCGACCTGGACCTGACCTCGGCGCTGTGGGACCTGGCGTGGTCGGGCCGCCTGACGAACGACACCCTGGCGCCGCTGCGCTCCCTGCTCGGCTCGGGCCGCACCGCGGGGGCGACCGCGCACCGGGCCCGGCGCACCGTCCCCCGCGGCCGGTACGGCACCCTGAGCGCGACCGTGTCCCGTACCGGACCGCCGACGGTCGCGGGCCGGTGGTCCCTGCTGCCCGCCCTGGCCCCCGACCCCACCCACCGGGCCCACGCCCTGGCCCGCACCCTGCTGGACCGGCACGGGGTGGTCACGCGGGGCGCGGTCGCGGCGGAGGGCGTCGAAGGCGGCTTCAGCGCCGTCTACCGGATCCTGTCGGCCTTCGAGGACAGCGGTCAGGCCCGGCGGGGGTACGTGGTCGAGGGGCTCGGTGCGGCGCAGTTCGCGATGGACGGGGCCGTGGACCGGCTGCGGGCCGCCGAGCGGACCCCGCCCCCGCTGGCCGCGGTGGTACTGGCCGCCGCGGATCCGGCGAACGCCTACGGCGCGGCCCTGCCCTGGCCGGAGCCGCCGGAGGGGGCCACCCACAAGCCCGGCCGGAAGGCGGGCTCGCTGGTGGTCCTGGTGGACGGGGAGCTGACCCTCTACCTGGAGCGGGGCGGCAAGACCCTGCTGGCGTGGCCCGCGGCGGAGGACCCCCGTCTGGGAGCGGCCGTCGAGGCCCTGACCGCCGCCTCCCGCGCAGGCACCCTCCCGGCCCTCACGGTGGAGCGCGTCAACACCACCGCGGCGCTGACCTCCCCGCTGGGCCCCGCCCTGGAGTCGGCGGGCTTCCACGCCACCCCCAGGGGCCTGCGCCTGCGGCCCTGACACCGGCCCGCGCCCGCGCGCCCACGCCCCGCCCCGCCCCGGCTGCCGACCGCGGGCCGGGCGCGGCGGGGGTGCTCCCGGACGCGGCGGTCCGGCGGGCGACAATGGGGGCATGCCCGAAGGAGACAGCGTCTGGCGAGCGGCGGCCCGACTGCATGCGGCCCTGGCCGGCCACCCACTGATCCTCAGCGACCTGCGCGTCCCCCGCTTCGCGACCGCCGACCTCACCGGCCGCACCACGCTCGAAGTCGTGCCGCGCGGCAAGCACCTCCTCGCCCGGTTCGAGGGCGGCCTCACCCTCCACAGCCACCTCCGCATGGACGGCGCCTGGAACGTCTTCCCCGCGGGAGCGACCTGGCGCGGCGGCCCCGCGTACGAGATCCGCGCCGTCCTCGGCACCGCGGAGCACACCGCCGTCGGCTACCGCCTGCCCGTACTGGAGCTGCTGCGCACCGCCGAGGAGGACCGCGCGGTGGGCCACCTGGGCCCCGACCTCCTCGGGCCCGACTGGGACCCCGGCCGGGCCACCGCCAACCTGCTCGCCGCCCCTGCGCGGCCGCTCGGCGAGGCCCTGCTCGACCAGCGCAACCTCGCCGGGATCGGGAACGTCTACAAGTCCGAGCTCTGCTTCATGGCCCAGGTGACCCCCTGGACCCCGGTCGGCACACTGCCCGTGGACACCCTGTCCCGCCTGGCCTCGGCCGCGCAGCGGGTCCTCGCGGCCAACGTCGGCGAGCAGTCCAAGCGCTCCGGGGGCCGCCGCAACACGACCGGCAGCCTCCGCCCCGGCCATGACCTCTTCGTCTACGGCCGGGCCCGCCGCCCCTGCCTGCGCTGCGGCACCCCCGTCCGCGAGGCCCCGCAGGACGACCGCCCCACGTACTGGTGCCCCCAGTGCCAGCTCGGCCCGGTGGGCTAGCGCCGCGTCCCGCTGGACCCCTCAGGGTCGCAGCAGGTCATCGCGACGGCCCCCGCCCGCTGGTTGACGCCCCGTCAGATCCGGCCGTACGGTCCCGGCATGCCCACACCCACCACCCCGTACGACCTCACCGGCCGGACCGCCCTGATCACCGGCGCCGCCAGCGGCATCGGCCGCGCCACCGCCGTGCTCCTCGCCGGTGCGGGCGCTGCCGTGCACTGCGCCGACCGTGACGAGGCGGGCCTGGAGGAGACGGCCGCCCTGGTCGCCGAGGCCGGCGGCGCCGCCGTCGTCCACCCCCTCGACGTCACCGACCGCGCCGCGCTGCGGGCCGCCGTGGCCGCCGCCGGCCCGCTCGACATCACCGCCGCCATAGCCGGGATCATGCACAACAGCGCGGTGCTGGAGACGACCGACGAGGACCTCGACCGGGTCCTGGACATCAACTTCAAGGGGGTCCTGCGCACCTGCCAGGAAGCCGCCCGTTCCCTGATCGCCGCGGGCCGTCCCGGCTCGATCGTCACCATGGCCTCCGGCGCCGTGGACGCCGCCCAGGCGGGCCTGCTCTGCTACAGCGCCGCCAAGGCCGCCGTGGTGCAGCTCACCAAGACCCTCGCCACCGAGGTCGGACCGCACGGCATCCGCGTCAACGCCGTGGCGCCGGGCTGGATCCGTACGCCGATGACCGGCCGCCACGGAGCCGAGGTCCAGGACCGGACCGAGGCGGCGATGGTGCGCCTGTCCCCGCTGCGGCGGGTCGGTGAGCCCGAGGACATCGCCCGGGCGGTGCTCTACCTGGCGTCGGACGCCTCGTCCTTCATGACGGGGCAGATCCTTCGCCCGAACGGTGGAGTGTCGATGCCCTGGTAGCCCCCGGCTCCCGCGGGCCGCCCGGATCCTCCAGGCCGCCCGGATCCTCCGGGCCGGTCCCACCAGCCGTCCCGGTGGGTTCCGCGGCCCGCCGGCGGGCCCGGCGCACGGGCCCGGGCACGCAGTGCACCGGCAGCAGGCCCAGCCCCCAGCCGCCGAAGGCGACGGCGCCCTCCACGGCCCCTGAGTCGGCGGGCTCGAAGACCAGCCGCAGCAGAGCCCACCACCACAGCGCGCCCGCGGCCAGGGCAACAGGTATGAGTAACCGCCGCACGGCTACCTCCCAGGGGCCGGGACCCGACCCGCCCATCCTCCCGTACCACCCCCGAACGCGCACCCAGAACAGCACGGAGCCCCGGCCGGTGCGCAAGGCACCGGCCGGGGCTCCGGCCACACTCATACGCTCACGTGCACGCTCACGCGGCTACGACATTCACCGCTTCCGCAGGCGCCTTGATGGTCACCCGCTCCGGTCCCGCGACCGAAGTCATGGAGACCGAATTGAGCATCGGGCGGACCGGCGCACTCACCGGTTCGCTTGCCGCGGCCGACTGTGCCAGCTCGGCCAGCGACAGTTCGTCGCTGACTTCGCGCATCAGCTCGGACATCCGTACGTCCAACGCGTCGCAGATCGCGGAGAGCAGTTCGGAGGACGCCTCCTTCTGCCCCCGCTCAACCTCGGAGAGATAGCCGAGCGAGACTCGGGCCGACGAGGAGACTTCGCGCAGAGTACGGCCCTGGCGCTGGCGCTGCCGACGCAGCACGTCACCCAGCAGGCGACGGAGCAGAATCATCGGTGGCTCCCTCCTCTGACCGTGTAGCCGCATCCTTCACGCCCCACCGTACCGCCTCGCGCCGCGGCCGTGCGGGGAGCGATGTCGTGTTCACTCAGGGCTGCAAACATCAAATCCCCCCGTGTTGTTCCGTATCCTGCCCCCGCGCATTCTCACGGAGTTGGCTTGAGAGAAGTTCGAGCACGGTGCGTGCGCTCTCCCTACGAATTTCCGTACGGGAGCCGTTCAACCACAGCCGGGCCGATTTCCTGCCCACCGGGCCCGCCGCGGCGATGTAGACGGTGCCCACCGGCCGGCCGTCCTGGGGCTCGGGTCCGGCCACTCCCGTGGTCGCCGCCCCCCAGGAGGCGCCCATCACGCTGCGCACACCGCTCGCCATCTCCTCGGCGACCTGGGCGTTCACCGCGCCCTCGGCGGCCAGCAGCTCCGCGTCCACGCCGAGGACCCGGTGCTTGAGCTCCGTGGCGTAGGCGGTGACCGAGCCGCGGAAGGACCGCGACGCGCCGGGGACCGCCGTGATCTCGGCGGCCACCATCCCGCCGGTCAGCGATTCGGCGACCGCCAGTGTCTCGTCACGCTCCGCGAGCAGCCGCAGGACCTCACGGGCGAGTTCCCCGGCTCCTGCGGCGGCGGCCGTCCCGGCGGCCGCCCGGGCGTCCCCGGCGGTATCCGTCACCGCGCGGCCCGCTCCGCGGCCCGTCCCGCCCGGCGCAGCACCACGGCCTGGCGGATGTAGTCCAAACCGGTGACGACGGTCAGCACGACGGCGAGGGCCATCACCCAGAAGCGCATCGTGGCGAGCGCTCCGGTCAGTGCCAGCACGTACATGCCCACCGCCGTACCCTGGACGAGGGTCTTGAGCTTGCCGCCCCTGCTGGCCGGAATCACCCCGTAGCGGATGACCCAGAAGCGGAGCAGCGTGATCCCGAGCTCCCGTCCCAGGATCACCCCGGTCACCCACCACGGCAGTTCGCCGAGCCAGGAGAGGCAGATCAGCGCCGAGCCCATGATCGCCTTGTCGGCGATGGGGTCGGCGATCTTGCCGAAGTCGGTGACCAGGTTGTACGTCCGGGCCAGGTGCCCGTCGAAGATGTCCGTGATCATGGCGACGGCGAACGCCGCCCAGGCCCACGCGCGCCAGGCGGGGTCGTACCCGCCCTCGGCCAGCAGCAGGAAGACGAATCCCGGCACCAGGACGAGGCGGATCATCGTCAGGATGTTGGCGATGTTCCACAGGCTGGCCTGATCGACCGCCGCGGCTCCCAGCTTCGCGCCGGGCGCGGGCCGGCGGCCGGTCCCGCCCGCCGCAGATGCCGGGACTCCGGTCATCCGGCCGCCTCCTCAAGATCCGCGCCCAGGGGCTCCGCCACCAGGTCCACACCGAGGGTGCCGACCACCTTCGCCGTGACGATGCGCCCCGGGACCAGGCCCGCGCTGTCCGTGAAGACCACCTGGCCGTCCGTTTCGGGGGCCTGGTGGGCGGCGCGCCCGAAGGCGCCCTCGCCGTCCTCGTCCACCGCTTCCACGGTCTCGACGAGTACCTCCAGGGTCTCCCCGATCCGCTCCTCCGCGCGCTGGGAGGTGAGCTCCTCGGCGAGCCGCTGCATGTGCGCGAGCCGCTCGGCGATGGTGTCCTCGTCCAGCTTGCCCTCGTAGGTGACGGCTTCGGTGCCGTCCTCGTCGGAGTAGCCGAAGACGCCGATGGCGTCGAGCCGCGCGTGGGTGAGGAAACGCTCCAGCTCCGCGAAGTCGGACTCCTTCTCGCCGGGGAAGCCGACGATGAAGTTCGAGCGCACGCCGGCCTGCGGGGCCTTGCTCCGGATGGTGTCCAGCAGCTCCAGGAACCGGTCCGTGTCACCGAAGCGGCGCATGGAGCGCAGCACGTCGGGCGCCGAGTGCTGGAAGGACAGGTCGAAGTACGGCACGACCTTGGGCGTCGAGGTGAGGACGTCGATCAGCCCGGGCCGCATTTCGGCGGGCTGCAGGTAGCTGACGCGGACCCGCTCGATGCCGTCCACGGCGGCGAGCTCGGGCAGCAGCGTCTCCAGCAGCCGGATGTCGCCGAGGTCCTTGCCGTACGAGGTGTTGTTCTCGGAGACCAGCATGACCTCCTTGACACCCTGCTCGGCGAGCCAGCGGGTCTCTGTCAGCACGTCGGCGGGGCGGCGGGAGATGAAGGAGCCGCGGAAGGACGGGATGGCGCAGAAGGAGCAGCGCCGGTCGCAGCCGGAGGCCAGCTTCACGGAGGCGACGGGGCTCTTGTCCAGGCGGCGGCGCAGCGGCGCCCGCGGTCCGGAGGCGGGGGCGAGGCCCTCGGGCAGGTCGGCCGGCGCGGGCTCGGGCTCCTGCGCGTGCCCGGGCAGGGCCACCTCGGCGTCCTGGCGCTCCGCCGGGCTGATCGGCAGCAGCTTGCGCCGGTCGCGCGGGGTGTGGGAGGCGTGGATGCCGCCGTTCAGGATGGTCTGCAGGCGGTCGGAGATGTCGGCGTAGTCGTCGAAGCCGAGCACGCCGTCGGCCTCGGGGAGCGCTTCGGCGAGTTCCTTGCCGTAGCGCTCGGCCATACAGCCGACGGCGACGACGGCCTGGGTCTTGCCGTGGTCCTTGAGGTCGTTGGCTTCGAGCAGGGCGTCTACGGAGTCCTTCTTCGCGGCTTCGACGAAGCCGCAGGTGTTGACGACGGCCACGTCCGCATCGGCGGCGTCCTGGACGAGCTCCCAGCCATCCGCCGCCAAGCGGCCTGCGAGCTCCTCCGAGTCCACCTCGTTACGGGCGCAGCCAAGAGTGACAAGGGCGACGGTACGGCGTTCGGGCATGGACTCAAGACTACTTCGTCCCGGCGCGGGCCCCTGCCGCCCGTCCCCCCACGGCCGGATCCCCGGGCGCTGCGGCGGCTACCGCGCAGCACCCGGGGATCCGGATTCAAGCCTTCCGCCCTGGGGCGGGTCCCTTCAGCCGGCCTGGGGCTCGCCGGCCAGGGGGTCTGCCCTGGTGTAGGTGAGACGTTCCACCTGACCCGGCTGGAAGTCTTCCTTGATCTCCTTGCCGTTCACGAACAGCTTCACGGCGCCGGCGTCGCCGAGCACGAGGTCGACGGACTCCTTGTCCGTGAAGGTCTTGGACTCGCCCTGGCTGAGGGTTCCGTCGAAGAGCAGCCGGCCGTTGTGGTCCTTCGCGGAGATCCAGCTCTCTCCGGTGTCGGCCGTCAGGACGACCGTGACGAGGTCCTTGGGCGCGGCGGCGATGGCGCTGTCCGAGGGCTCGGGCTTGGGCGCCTGCGGGCTCTGGGGGGTCTGGGCCGGCGGGTTGCCGCCGGACTGCTTGGGTGCCGGCTTCGGGGAGGCGGAACCTTCCGCCACCGGTCGCTTGCCCTGGCTGTCGCCACCGCCGAAGGCGGTGAAGCCCACGAAGCCGATCACGGCGACGATGGCGGCGACCATGGCGGCGGTCCAGTTGGGCCGCTGCCTCTCGGGGCGGATGCGCTCGGCATCGAACATCGGCGCGGCGGGGGTGGGTGCCGGCCGGCCGCCGTGGGCCGCGTCGTACGCCTCGACCAGGGATTCCGGATCGAGGTGCACGGCGCGGGCGAGCGTACGGATGTGGCCGCGGGCGTAGACGTCGCCGCCGCAGCGTGTGAAGTCGTCCTCTTCGATCGCGTGCACGATCGGGATGCGCACGCGGGTGGTGGAACTGACCTCGTCGACGGTGAGCCCGGCGGCGATCCGGGCCTTCTTGAGGGCCGTCCCGATGGACGGTCCTTCGACGGGACGTTCGACGAGGCGGTCCTCGGACCGGTCGTCGGTCGAAGGCCGCTCTTCTTCGGGGGAGTTGGAGTTGCCGATGGACACGAGGGCGCCTTTCGAGCGTGTAGCCACCTGCTGGAGGTCCAGTCTAGGGGGGTGACGAAAGGGTGGAGCAACCGGAGGGAGGACTTCCTACGCCATCCGAATGGCGAGGGGTGTTCCGGCCCGTTGCGGTGGTCGCCACCGGGTCCGAACCGCCGCCCTGCTCAACTGGACGCGCGCCCGGAGGAAACGGTTGCTCGCCTCATCGCGTGAACCGGGACCCCTCCCCGGGGCCCCCGCCCGAGCCGGCCCCGGGCCCCTCCGCATGCCCCCTCCACAGCCGTGCGCACGCCCCGGCGAGGGGCGCGCACCCCGCGGGCTACGCCTGGGCCTCTCCCCGGATGACGGCGAGCACCCCGTCCAGCTCGTCGGCCTTCAGCAGCACGTCCCGCGCCTTGGACCCCTCGCTGGGCCCCACGATGTTCCGCGACTCCATCAGGTCCATGAGCCGCCCCGCCTTGGCGAAGCCCACGCGGAGCTTGCGCTGGAGCATCGAGGTGGAGCCGAACTGGGTGGTCACCACCAGCTCCGCCGCCTGGCACAGCAGGTCGAGGTCGTCGCCGATGTCCTCGTCGATCTCCTTCTTCTGCTTCTGCCCGACGGTCACGTCGTCCCGGAAGACGGGAGCCATCTGGTCCTTGCAGTGCTGGACGATCCCGGCGATCTCGTCCTCGGTGACGAAGGCCCCCTGGAGGCGGACCGGCTTGTTGGCCCCCATCGGCAGGAACAGCCCGTCGCCCTTGCCGATGAGCTTCTCGGCGCCCGGCTGGTCCAGGATGACCCGGCTGTCGGCGAGCGAGGAGGTCGCGAAGGCCAGCCGCGAGGGCACGTTCGCCTTGATCAGACCGGTGACCACGTCCACCGACGGCCGCTGCGTCGCGAGCACCAGGTGGATGCCGGCGGCCCGGGCCAGCTGGGTGATGCGGACGATCGAGTCCTCGACGTCGCGCGGGGCCACCATCATCAGGTCGGCCAGCTCGTCCACGATCACCAGCAGGTACGGGTACGGGCTCAGCTCGCGCTCGCTGCCCGGCGGCAGTGTGATCTTGCCGTCCCGGATGGCCTGGTTGAAGTCGTCGATGTGCCGGAATCCGAAGGCCGCGAGGTCGTCGTAGCGCAGGTCCATCTCGCGCACCACCCACTGGAGCGCCTCGGCGGCCCGCTTGGGGTTGGTGATGATCGGCGTGATCAGGTGCGGGATGCCCTCGTACGCGGTCAGCTCGACCCGCTTGGGGTCGACCAGCACCATCCGCACGTCCTCCGGGGTGGCCCGGACCATGACGGAGGTGATCAGGCAGTTGATGCACGAGGACTTGCCGGACCCGGTGGCGCCGGCCACCAGCACGTGCGGCATCTTGGCCAGGTTGGCCATGACGTAGCCGCCCTCGACGTCCTTGCCGAGCGCGACCAGCATCGGGTGGTCGTCCTCGGCGGCGTCCGCCAGGCGCAGCACGTCGCCCAGGTTGACCATCTCGCGGTCCGTGTTGGGGATCTCGATGCCGACCGCGGACTTGCCCGGGATGGGGCTGATGATCCGCACGTCCGGCGAGGCCACGGCATAGGCGATGTTCTTCGCCAGCGCCGTGATCTTCTCGACCTTCACCGCCGGGCCGAGTTCGACCTCGTAGCGGGTGACCGTCGGGCCCCGGGTGAAGCCGGTGACGGACGCGTCCACCTTGAACTCGGCGAAGACATTGCTCAGCGAGGCGACGACCGCGTCGTTGGCGGCGCTGCGGGTCTTGCCGGGACCGCCGCGCTCCAGCAGGTCGAGCGAGGGCAGCGCGTACGTGATGTCCCCGCGCAGCTGGAGCTGCTCGGCGCGGGCCGGCAGCGCCTGCGGCTCCGGCGGGCTCTTCGTCAGGTCCGGCACCGACAGGGTCCCGGAAGCCGCGGCGGTCGTCGCGTGCGGCTGAGCGGCCCGGACGGCCGGCGCATCGGCGAGCAGCTCGGTGTCCGCCGTACCGGCAGGGTCGGCGCTGTCCGCGGCGCCGACCCCGGCCCGGTCCCCCGGCGCGCCGGCCGGTACGGGGCGCCCCCCGCGGGCCGGCGGCACCGGGGCGGTGGCCCCGGCGCCCTCCGCGGGGGCGATGCCGTGGGTCAGGTCGGCGACCAGCGGGGAGGGCGGCAGCCCCCCGTACACCGCGCCGTCCAGTGCGGCCGCGGCCGCCGCGGCCACGTCGACGGCGTCCATCCGCCGGTCCCCGGCCGGCCGGGCCGCGGCCCGGCGCGGCTTGCGCCGCCGGGCGAGCGCGGCCTCCTCGGCCTCGTCGGCCGGGTCCTGGGCGCCGCCGCGGGCCCGCCACTGCTCGGGGTCGTGCCGCTCGGCGCCCACGGGGGCGCCCTCGAAGTCCCCGTACTCCTCGTCGTACTCATTCGGCGCGATGATCCCCAGCCGGATCCCGAGCCGGCGCAGCCGCTGCGGGATCGCGTTGACCGGGGTCGCGGTGACCACGAGGAGCCCGAAGACGGTGAGCAGCACCAGCATGGGCACGGCCAGCGGCGCGCCCATCGTGAAGATCAGCGGCTTGGAGGCGCCCCACCCGATGAGCCCGCCCGCATCCTGCATCGCGGTGGTGCCCTCGTCGCGGCCGGGCGCCCCGCAGGCGATGTGGACCAGGCCCAGGACCCCGATGACGAGCGCGGACAGCCCGACGCCGATGCGGCCGTTGGCGTCGGTCTCCTCGGGGTGGCGGATGAAACGTGCCGCCATGACGCCGAGCAGGACCGGGACGAGCAGGTCCAGGCGCCCGAAGGCACCCGTGACCAGCATCGTGACCAGGTCCCCGACCGGGCCGCTGAGGTTCGACCAGGTTCCGGCGGCGACGATCAGCGCGAGGGCGAGCAGCAGCAGGGCCACGCCGTCCTTGCGGTGGGCGGGGTCGAGGTTCCTGGCGCCCTGGCCGACCCCGCGGAAGACCGCGCCCACCGCGTGGGCGCAGCCCAGCCAGAGGGCGCGCACGAGCCGCACCACCCCGTTGGCCGGCGAGGGCGCGGGCTTGGCCGCGACCTTCCTGACCGGGGCGCGCCTGGCGGCCGCGGCCTTCTTGGCCGGGGGCCTGCGCGCGGGCGCGCCCTTCTTCGCCGGCGCCGCCGTACGGCCGGTGCGGCCCTTCGCGGTGCCCGCACTGCTCGGGGAACCCTTGCCGGACGTACGTGAGGCCATGGGGGCGAGGTTACCGGTGCGCACGCCGGTGGACACGCGTGCCCACCCCTTCACCCGTTCGTGTCGCCGTCTCCCCGGGTGCGCTGACGCACCGCCAGACCTGACACGCCCGCAGGCCCCGTACGGCGGGGCCTGCTTCGCGGGCGGACGGGGCGGCGGCGCTCAGCCCTGGGCGGGCAGCATGGGCGCGCCCCCGCCCGCACCGGGCTCCAGCGCGTCGAGCGCCCGCCGCAGGCCGGTGAGCTTGCGCTCCAGGTGGGCGGCGGTGGCCACCACCCCGGCATCGGCCGACTCCTCGCCGAGCTGCTTGGTCAGCGCCTCGGCCTGCTCCTCGACCGCCGCGAGCCGCGCGGAGAGCTCGGCCAGCAGTCCGGCCGTCTCCTTGCTGCCGTCCGAAGCGCCGTTCGGGCTGCCGCCTTCGAGCTGAAGCCGCAGCAGGGCCGCCTGCTCGCGCAGTTGGCAGTTCTTCGTGTACAGCTCCACGAACACCGACACCTTGGCCCGCAGCACCCACGGGTCGAAGGGCTTCGAGATGTAGTCCACCGCGCCCGCGGCGTACCCGCGGAACGTGTGGTGCGGACCGTGGTTGATCGCGGTGAGGAAGATGATCGGGATGTCCCGGGTCCGCTCCCGCCGCTTGATGTGCGCGGCAGTCTCGAACCCGTCCATTCCCGGCATCTGCACATCCAGCAGGATGACCGCGAAATCGTCCGTCAGCAGCGCCTTGAGCGCTTCCTCCCCTGACGACGCCCGGACCAGTGTCTGATCGAGCGCGGAGAGGATGGCCTCCAGCGCCAGCAGATTCTCCGGCCGGTCGTCGACCAGGAGGATCTTGGCCTTCTGCACCATGCCTCCTCCTCGCCCCGGCATGGGGGCTCCCCGGCTCCTGGCTCCGGCCTGTACGCCGGGCCCCGCCCCAGAGGACGGCATCCTTGCGCCGTCCGTCCTTGTGCCGGTCATCGTAGCCCCAGTCCCGAGATCGCCACACCCTGTCACCAGGATGTCACTGTGCACGAAACACAAACGTGGCGGGAGAGCGGAAGGTTCCCTGCCGCCCGCTCTCCCGTGACGCCTGCACCACCCTGCGTCAGCGACGGGTGTCAGTACGCCGTCACAGCGATCACTTCCCGCGCATCCACTGCTCCATCACCGACAGCAGGTAGTCCGGGTCGACGGGCTTGGTGACGTAGTCGGAGGCCCCGGAGTCGATGGCCTTCTCCCGGTCCCCCTTCATCGCCTTGGCCGTCAGCGCGATGATCGGCAGCCCCGCGAACTGCGGCATCCGCCGGATCGCCGAGGTCGTCGCGTACCCGTCCATCTCGGGCATCATGATGTCCATCAGTACGACCGTCACATCGTCGTGCTGCTCCAGGACCTCGATGCCCTCGCGCCCGTTCTCCGCGTACAGCACGGCCAGTCCGTGCTGCTCCAGCACGCTGGTCAGCGCGAAGACGTTGCGGACGTCGTCGTCCACGATGAGCACCTTCTCACCGTGGAAGTCGTAGGTCCGCGGCGCCGACGGAAGCTCCTCCTCCGGGTTGCTCCAGGCGTCCTGGGCCCCCTGCACGTTCGGCTGCCCCGGCACCGCCGTACGCGGCTCCAGGTCGCTCAGGGCCTTGCGCCGGCGGCGGAACAACCCCGCACCGCCCTGCCCCTGCCCGGCCGGCTCCGGTGCCGGCCCCGCGGCGGACGGCAGCGCGGCCCGGCCCGGCTGGCCCTGCGCGGGCGCCGCGGGCGCCGACAGTGCGGGCCGCCCCTGGTCGGCGGGCCTGCTGCGGTACAGCTCCCCGCGGGCGCCGCCCGGCGTGGGCGGCGCGTAGCCCTGCGGCGGCAGCTCGCTGGGGTGCAGGGGCAGGTACAGCGTGAAGGTGGACCCCCGGCCGGGCTCACTGGCCGCATGGACCTCACCGCCCAGGAGCCGGGCGATCTCCCGGCTGATGGACAGGCCCAGCCCCGTACCGCCGTACTTGCGGCTCGTCGTACCGTCCGCCTGCTTGAACGCCTCGAAGATCACCAGCATCTTGCTCGCGGCGATGCCGATCCCGGTGTCGGTCACCGAGAAGGCGATCAGGTCGGCGTCGGGCTCCCGCAGCGACCCCGCCTCCAGCAACTGCTCGCGGATCGCCTGCGGCACGTCCGGTCCGGCAGGCCGGATCACCAGCTCCACCGCCCCGGTGTCGGTGAACTTCACCGCGTTCGACAGCAGGTTGCGCAGCACCTGGAGCAGCCGCTGCTCGTCGGTGTGCAGGGTCGCGGGCAGCTCGGGCGAGACCCGGACCGAGAAGTCCAGGCCCTTCTCCGCCGTCAGCGGCCGGAAGGTGGCCTCCACGTAGTCGACGAGCTGGACCAGCGCGATCCGCGTCGGCGAGACGTCCATCTTGCCCGCCTCGACCTTCGACAGGTCCAGGATGTCGTTGATCAGCTGGAGCAGGTCCGAACCCGCGCCGTGGATGGTCTCGGCGAACTCCACCTGCTTCGGCGACAGGTTCTCGTCCGCGTTGTCGGCGAGCAGCTTGGCCAGGATCAGCAGCGAGTTGAGCGGCGTCCGCAGCTCGTGCGACATGTTCGCCAGGAACTCCGACTTGTACCGCATCGACACCGCGAGCTGCTCGGCGCGCTCCTCCAGGACCTGCCGGGCCTCCTCGATCTCGGTGTTCTTCACCTCGATGTCCCGGTTCTGCCGGGCCAGCAGCTCGGCCTTCTCCTCCAGTTCGGCATTGGCCGCCTGAAGGGCCTTCTGCCGGTTCTCCAGTTCGTCGGAGCGCTCGCGCAGCTGCTCGGTCATCTCCTGCGACTGCTTCAGCAGCACCTCCGTCTTGGAGTTGACGCTGATGGTGTTGACGCTCGTGCCGATCATCTCGGCGATCTGGCTGAGGAAGTCCTTCTGGATCTGCGTGAAGGGAGTGAAGGAGGCCAGCTCGATGACGCCCAGCACCTTCCCCTCGAAGAGCACCGGCAGCACGATCACGTGCGCCGGCGGCGCCTCCCCGAGACCCGAGGAGATCCGCAGGTAGCCGGGCGGGGTGTTCTCGACGAGGATCGTCCGCTTCTCCTCGGCGACCGTCCCGATCAGCCCCTCCCCCGGCCGGAACGACGTGGGCATCTGGCCGCCGGCGTACGCGTAACTCCCGCGCATCCGCAGCTCGTACGAGCCGTCCGCGCCTCCGTCGGTACCGATCTCGGTGCTGCCGCCGGTCGGCAGCGCCAGGAAGAAGGCGCCGTGCTGCGCCGAGACCACCGGCGTGAGCTCGCTCATGATCAGCTTGGCCACGTCGTCGAGTTCCCGGCGCCCCTGCATCAGGGCCGAGATCCGCGCCAGGTTGCCCTTGAGCCAGTCCTGCTCCTTGTTGGCCAAGGTGGTGTCGCGGAGGTTGACGATCATCGTGTTGATGTTGTCCTGGAGGACCTGGATCTCGCCCGCCGCGTCCACGTCGACCTTCAGGCTCAGGTCGCCGCGGGTCACCGCGGTCGCCACGGCCGCGATCGCGCGGACCTGCCGGGTGAGGTTCCCGGCCATCTCGTTCACGGACTCCGTCAGGTCCCGCCACGTGCCGTCGACGTCCCGGACCCGGGCCTGGCCGCCCAGGATGCCCTCCGTGCCCACCTCGCGGGCCACCCGGGTCACCTGGTCGGCGAAGGACGACAGCTGGTCCACCATCGTGTTGATGGTGGTCTTCAGCTCCAGGATCTCGCCCCGCGCGTCGATGTCGATCTTCTTGGTCATGTCGCCCTTGGCGATGGCGGTCGTGACCATGGCGATCTGCCGCACCTGACCGGTCAGGTTGGAGGCCATGAAGTTCACCGAGTCGGTGAGGTCCTTCCACGTACCGGAGACACCCGGCACGTGCGCCTGGCCCCCGAGGCGGCCCTCCGTACCCACCTCGCGGGCCACCCGCGTGACCTCGTCGGCGAAGGAGGACAGCGTGTTCACCATCGTGTTGACGGTGTCGGCGAGCTGGGCGACCTCGCCGCGCGCCTCGACGGTGACCTTCTTCGTCAGGTCGCCGTTGGCCACCGCCGCCGAGACCTGCGCGATCCCGCGCACCTGGGCCGTCAGGTTCCCGGCCATGGTGTTGACGTTGTCGCTGAGGTCCTTCCAGATGCCGGTCACCCCGCGCACCCGGGCCTGACCGCCGAGGATGCCCTCGGTACCCACCTCGCGGGCCACCCGGGTCACCTGCTCCGCGAACGAGGACAGCTGGTCGACCATCGTGTTGACCGTGGTGACCAGTTCGAGGATCTCGCCCTTGGCGTCGACCGTGATCTTCTTGGACAGGTCGCCCATGGCGACGGCCGTGGTCACCTCGGCGATGTTGCGCACCTGCGAGGTCAGGTTGTTGGCCATGAAGTTGACGGACTGGGTGAGGTCCTTCCAGGTGCCGGAGACGCCCTTCACCTCGGCCTGGCCGCCGAGGATGCCCTCGGTGCCCACCTCCCGGGCCACCCGGGTCACCTGCTCCGCGAAGTTCGAGAGCTGGTCGACCATCGTGTTCAGGGTGTTCTTCAGCTCCAGGATCTCGCCCCGGGCGTCCACGTCGATCTTCTGCGACAGGTCACCGCGCGCCACCGCCGTCGCGACCTGTGCGATGTTGCGCACCTGCGAGGTCAGGTTCCCGGCCATGCCGTTCACCGAATCCGTCAGGTCCCGCCACACGCCGGCCACTCCGGGCACCTGCGCCTGACCGCCGAGACGGCCCTCGGTGCCCACGTCCCGGGCGACCCGGGTCACCTGCTCGGCGAAGGCCGAGAGCTGGTCGACCATCGTGTTGATGGTGTTCTTCAGCTCCAGGATCTCGCCCCGGGCGTCCACGTCGATCTTCTGCGACAGGTCGCCCCGCGCCACCGCCGTCGTCACCTGCGCGATCTGGCGCACCTGCGAGGTCAGGTTCCCGGCCATGAAGTTGACGGAGTCGGTGAGCTCCTTCCAGGTCCCCGACACCCCCTCCACCCGGGCCTGCCCGCCGAGGCGGCCCTCCGTGCCCACGTCCCGGGCCATCCGCGTGACCTGGTCGGCGAACGAGGACAGCTGGTCCACCATCGTGTTGACGGTGTTCTTCAGCTGGAGCATCTCGCCGGAGACGTCGACGGTCACCTTCTGCGACAGGTCTCCGTTGGCCACCGCCGTCGTCACCTGCGCGATGTTGCGCACCTGGCCGGTGAGGTTGCGGAAGGCGGTGTTCACCGAGTCGGTGAGGTCCTTCCACGTCCCCGCCGCACCCGGCACCTGCGCCTGACCGCCCAGTTCACCCTCGACGCCGACCTCACGGGCCACGCGGGTCACTTCCGCACCGAAGGACTGGAGCTGGTCCACCATCGTGTTGACGGTGTTCTTCAGCTCCAGCATCTCGCCGGCCACATCGACGGTGACCTTCTGCGACAGGTCACCGTTGGCCACCGCCGTCGTCACCGTCGCGATGTCCCGCACCTGCGTGGTGAGGTTGCGGAAGACCGTGTTCACCGAATCGGTGAGGTCCTTCCACGTCCCCGCGGCGCCCGGCACCTGCGCCTGACCGCCGAGTGTCCCCTTGGCCCCGACCTCGCTGGCCACGCGCGTGACCTCGTCCGCGAAGGTCCTCAGGGTCTCGGTCATCTGGTTGATCGTTTCGGCCAGCTGCGCCACCTCGCCGCGCGCGCTCACCCGGACCTTCTGCGACAGGTCGCCGTTCGCGACCGCCGTCGTCACCTGCGCGATCCCGCGCACCTGCGCCGTCAGGTTCCCGGCCATCGTGTTGACCGAGTCCGTCAGGTCCTTCCACACCCCCGCGACCCCGGGCACCTTCGCCTGGCCGCCCAGCTCGCCCTCCGTCCCCACCTCGCGGGCGACGCGGGTCACCTCGGAGGAGAAGGAGGACAGCTGGTCCACCATCGTGTTGACGGTGTTCTTCAGCTGGAGCATCTCGCCGGCCACGTGCACGGTGACCTTGCGAGAAAGATCACCCTTCGCCACGGCCGTCGTGACCAGGGCGATGTCACGCACCTGGGCGGTGAGCCGGTACGCCATCGTGTTGACGGAGTCCGTCAGGTCCTTCCAGGACCCCGACATCCCGCGCACCTGGGCCTGTCCCCCGAGCTTGCCCTCGGTGCCCACCTCCAACGCCACACGCGTCACCTCGTCGGTGAACGCGGACAGCTGGTCGACGAGGTTGTTGACCGTACGCCCGACCTTGAGGAACTCCCCGCGCAGCGGGTGCCCCGCCCCGTCGGCGGTCTGCGTCCGCAGGTCCATCCGCTGGTCCAGGTCGCCCTCGGCGACCGCCGACAGCACCCGGCCCACCTCGGACACCGGCCGGGCCAGGTCGTCCACCAGGTGGTTCGAGGCATCGATCGCCGCCGCCCAGGAGCCCTCGCAGGCGCCTGTTTCCAGCCGTTCGCTCAGCTTGCCCTCACGGCCCACCATCCGCCGGACCCGGGACAGTTCCCCGGTCAGGTGCAGATTCCGGTCGGCGACCTCGTTGTAGACGGCGGCGATCTCCGCCATCACGCCTTCGCCCGACACCGTCAGCCGCTTGCGGAAGTTCCCGTCCCGCATCGACACCAGGGCCGTGAGCAGCCGGTTCAGAGCGGCGGTGTCGACCTCCGTCGTCCCGTTCCGCCGGGACCGACCGCCCTTCGGCCGCGTACCCGTACGCCGCACCGCTGCGCCAGACTCCACCGTGTCCCTCCCGAAAGGGTCGACCGCTGTTCCACCGGACACCGGGCTCCTCGCGAGCCGGTTCTCCAAGCCTGCCCAGTGTTTCACCCTGGCCGAACCCGGCCATAACACTTCGGCACCATCGCACACCCGCCGTACCCTGCGGGTGGAATCCCCGACGACGGCACCATGCCGACCGCGAAGGTAAGTAACCTGGCACCCGATGTCCAACCGCGTCGAAGGAGACTCGTGATCACGGCACGGGCGGCTGCCACGTTCGACCCCTTGGGGCGCTCGGTCGCCGCCGCGCGCGCTTTCGTCCGCGACACCCTGCAGGGCTGGGGCTTCGCGGACATCGTCGACGACGCCGTGGTCCTGACGAGCGAGCTCGTCACCAACGCCGTGGTGCACGCCGGAACCCGCGCCGAGGTCCTGTGCCTGCGCGCCGAGGACGGCATCCGCGTCGAGGTCGCCGACCGGTACCCGGAGCGCGAACTCCCCCTCCAGCACCCCGGTGAGCGCCCGTACGCCGACCCCGACCGCGAGAACGGCCGCGGGCTGATGCTCTGCGCCGCCCTCGCCACCCGCTGGGGCGTCGAGTACACCGCCACCCACAAGCACGTGTGGTTCCGCCTCGACCTGCCGGACCGGCCGGTCGGTACCCGCTCCGCGGGCCCGCTGGTCCCCGACCGGCTGCTCCCCCTCGCGGAGAGCCGGGTCCGCGTCGCGGTCCTCCAGGTCGACGCCTCGGACGCGGTCTCCGCGTGGAACGACGACGCCGAGCACATCTTCGGCTACCCGGCCGAGAAGGCCGTGGGCCGCCCGCTCGCCGAGCTCGCCGCCTGGCCGCAGACCCCGGGCACGGGCACCGGCATCGCGGAGGCCCTGCGGCTGTCCCGCTGGGAGGGCAGCTATGGCATCCGCGGCGCCGACGGCCGCGTGATCCCCGTGTACGCCTCCCACCTGCGGGTCCGCGATGCCCACGGCGAACCGTCCATCGTCTGCCTACTCGTCCACGACGACGAGCGCGCCCTGCTGCAGACCCCCGTACGGGTCCCCGTCTCCGACAGCGGGCAGCTCACGGAACCCCGGCCGGACCCCTTCGAAGTCTTCATCGGCTCTCCCGCCCCCGACGACCTCGACGGCCTCCTGCAGCGCACCGTGGAACGCGCCCGCGACCTCCTCGACGCCGACTCCGCCTTCCTGCTGCTGGCCACCGACGACGAGACCGAGCTGGAGGTCCGTGCCACGACCGGCCTGCCCTCCACCCGGCAGCGCTTCGCCCGCGTCCCGGTCGAAGCGGGCACCAATCGGTACGGCTCCGCGCGGATGCCGGCCGTCCACGACGACCTGTCCGCCGTGCCGGGCGCCGTCCCGCTGCTGGAGGCCACCGGCATGCGCTCGGCGGTCACCGTCCCCCTCAAGGTGGAGGGCCGGCTCACGGGCTCCCTGGGCGTCGCCGCGGAGGTCGCCGGCCGCTACTCCAACGAGGAGGCCCTGCGCCTCCAGTTCGCCGCGGACCGCATCGCCCTGGCCGTGGAGTCCGCGCGCCTGGGCGAGTTGGAACGCCTGCGCCGCGGCTCCCTCTCCTTCCTCGTCGAGGCCTCCGACCTGCTGGCCGGCACCCTCGACCGGGACCAGACCCTGGCGCTCATGGCCCAGATGACCGTGCCGACGCTCGCCACCTGGTGCGCCGTCTACACGATCGCCGACCCGGCCTCGGACCCGTTCCTCTCCTTCGTCCTGCACGAGGACGAGGAGCGCATCGACGGCCTCAAGGCCCTGCTCTCCCGAGTCAGTCCGCCCGAGTCCGTCCGCGAGGCGGGGGCCCGCCCCTGGCCGGAGGCGGCGCTGGCGGTCGGCGGGGAGACGGTGGTCCTGCCGCTCCTGGCCCGCAACCGCGTGATCGGCCTGCTGACCCTGGGCAAGCCCAGCGAGGAGCACTTCCGCCAGGAGATCCTGGAGCTCGCCGAGGACCTGTCCCGGCGAGCCGCCCTCGCCCTGGACAACGCCCGGCTCTACTCGGAGCGCACGGCCATCAGCCGCTCCCTCCAGCGCAGTCTGCTTCCGCCCGGCTCGCCGGCGGTCCCCGGCATGGAGGTCGAGGTCATCTACCGCGCGGCCGGCGAGGGCAACGAGGTGGGCGGCGACTTCTACGACGTCTTCCCCATCCGCGAGGGCGTGTACGGGTTCGCCATCGGCGACGTGTGCGGGACGGGCCCCGAGGCCGCCGCCGTCACCGGCCTGGCCCGCCATGCGCTGCGCCTGCTCGCCCGGGAAGGCCTGGGCGGCCCCGCGGTCCTGGAGCGGCTCAATGCCGCGATCCTCGACGAGGGCGCCCGCAGCCGCTTCCTCACCCTCCTCTACGGAGAACTGCACCCGCAGCCCGACGGCTCGGCACTGATGAAGGTGGTCTGCGCCGGCCATCCGCTGCCCCTGCGGCTGCGCCCGAACGGCGAGGTCGTCCCGGCCGCCGACCCGCAGCCCCTGCTGGGCGTGATCGACGACCTCGACCTGTACGAGCAGAACGTCACCCTGGACCCGGGCGATGTCCTCCTGTGCGTCACCGACGGCGTGACCGAGCGCCGGGAGGGCGCACGCATGCTGGGCGACGACGGCCTGGCGGAGGTCCTCACCACGTGTACGGGCCTCACGGCGGGCGCCGTGGCCTCCCGGGTGCTGCGTGCGGTGGAACGTTTCGCGGCGGAGCCGGCCTCGGATGACATGGCCATCCTGGCCTTCCGCGTACCGCACCAGCGCGAGGGCGACTGAACCCCTGCACGGTGTGCGGAGAGGGCGGGCCGGTTTCCTCCGGCCCGCCCTCACTGCGCCCGCCCCTGGCGGACCTCCACAGCGAACTCGCGGCACCGACCCGGAAACGCAAAAAGGCCCCCGCCATGAGGCGGGGGCCTTTTTCGTGGAGCCCTTTAACGGAATCGAACCGTTGACCTTCTCCTTACCATGGAGACGCTCTACCGACTGAGCTAAAAGGGCGAGTTGTTCGGCGGCGTCCTACTCTCCCACAGGGTCCCCCCTGCAGTACCATCGGCGCTGAAAGGCTTAGCTTCCGGGTTCGGAATGTAACCGGGCGTTTCCCTAACGCTATGACCACCGAAACACTATG
>NZ_JAEBEE010000014.1:0-113578 GCF_046548835.1 Streptomyces sp. cmx-4-9
CGGGCTCCGCTGCGCTCCGCCCAGGGAGGCCGCCTCGCTTCGCTTGGCGGGGTGGGCTTCGGCCGGATCAAGCGCTGCGCGCTTGGGAGAGACCGGGCTCCGCTGCGCTCCACCCGGCTCCGCTGCGCTCCGCCCAGAGATGCCACCTCGCTTTGCTCGGTGGGGTGGGCTTCGCCCACCGGTGCCGCCCTTCGGGCGGATCCAAGCGCTGCGCGCTTGGGAGAGACCGGGGTTCCGCTGCGCTCCACCCGGCTCCGCTGCGCTCCGCCCAGGGAAGCCACCTCGCTTCGCTCGGTGGGGTGGGCTTCGCCCACCAGTGCAGGCCTTCGGGCGGATCCAAGCGCTGCGCGCTTGGGGGAGACCTTGGGAGAGACCGGGTTCCGCTGCGCTCCCCCCGGCTCCCCCCGGCTCCCCCCGGCTCCGCTCGGCGAGGTCGGCTTTGCCGACCATGCCGGCCTTCGGCCGGGAGTCCTTCGCTTCGCTGCGGACTGGTTTGGGCTCCGCTGCGCTCTGCCCAAGGAGTGCCTTCGCTTCGTTGGGGGTCTGACTTCCCTAGCCCAGACCGTCTCTGGCCGGGAATCCTTTGTTCCCTTGCGTGTTGGCTCCGCTGCGCTTCGCCTAGGGAAGGCTGGGCTTCACTTTGCTCGATGAGGTGCCTTCCGCTTCGCTGCAGGCACCGTACGGTCGGCGGGTTGTCCATTCGTTGAGTGCGGAAGGTCCCGTGTGCTTCGTTTTGAGCACTGGCTAAAGCTTGACTGGGTGTGAAGGGCTGAAGGACGGCTGTGTTTGATCGGGGATGGGTGCTTCAGGTCAGGGAATCGGGACAGCGGTACGGCGGTTTGGCCGCTGTTGTACTGAAGTTCGCCCATTTTTGATGCTTGTCTTATGGGTTCTTTTCGGCCCGAACAAGAGGGCTTGGCATGCTCATGTGACTGCTGTTCTCAACAGGGCGTCCTGGAGTGCTTGAGGAGTGATTCAAAGGCACCTGTGGATAGAGATGGGAACCAGACACACCAGGCTCTGTTCAGGACAGGTGTCCGAGGAGGGTGAACCTCTCCACAGAGCGCATGACGGTGCGTCAGATTACGGATCCGCGGCAGTCGTTTGGGCTGTGCTGGGACCGTCAGATGCGAGACCACGTGCATATAGAGGGTACGGAGATGCGTTTGCGCAGGTCAGAGGGGGTGCGGAGGAAAAGATATGTCCCCTGAGAAGGGACATATCTCGGGTGATGTGTCCCTGGTGAGGGGACAGAGCGACGACAAAACGTCAGCGAGACTGACGCAATTAGGCCTAAAACGTCGGGATGGCTGACGTTTTGCGGAGATGTGTGCGTGAACTGGGGGTGGGAGGGGTGGGGTTGGCGCGCGGTGGTTGGAGGGGGGTCCTGGCCGAGATATGTCCCCCCAGGGGGGACACAAGACACGCCGAACGTCAACGAGCGTGACACTTGTGTCACCCTTGTTGACATACTCTCCTCGCAGATCAACGAAGTGGAGAGCATCCTCGTGTCATCCGAGCCACAGCGCCGCCGGCCGAGTCCCGGGCGTGCGCCGCGTCCTGATCTCCCTGTTGATGACGCGATCTCGGCCTGGAGTCAGCCGCTGGCCCCGGTCAAGGACCTGGACAGCCTGGCGAAGCGGTACCCGAGCCGGAAGCTGACGCTGGAGGGTGAGCGCAAGCCGCTGGAGTTCTACGGGACCCAGAGTCAGCCGAACGCATTCTCGATGGACAGCCTCGAGTTCTTCCTGGTCATCGCGCAGTACTTCCGGGAAGCGTTGCCGTTGCGGCTGATCCTGCTGCTCATCGCCTGTCAGCGGGCCGGGGGGCGGATTCAACTGACGCAGGAGGAGATGGCTACCATCCTGGATGTCACCCGGACGAAGATTTCGGAAGCGCTCCACACGGTGATGTCTCATGGGATCGTCTTCAAGGTGCGGCGGGGTGTGTATCAGTTCAACCCGCCCTACAGTTACCGGGTAGCCGAGTTCATCCCGGGTACGGAGATGACGGGTGAGTTCGTGAAGGTGGAGCAGCACAGCACCATCTCGGAGATTCGTGGCGACACGAGTCTTCCGGACCTGGTGCGGTTTCCGTCGCTGGACCACATGCGGCAGGCCATCGCGGAACTGCGGGCCGAACGGGCAAAAGAGCGCGCTGCGCGTCGGCTGAGCCGGGCGAAGCGCACGGAAGAAGGGACAGCTCAGTGAGCACCTTGCGATTCGCTGCTGTCAACGCCGATGGGCTTCTCTCAGACCTCGACCTCCCGCCGGCGGCCTATCGGGTGCTGCTGAAGCTGCGTTCGTTGAGTGAGCCGGGTGGACGGATCCTCATCGACCAGGCGACGGTCGGTGGGCTGCTGGATCTGAGTCGGCCGAGCGTGAACGCCGCGCTGCGGAGTCTGGAGCTCGCGAAGGCGGTGCGCAAGGTCCGCAACGGGGTGTACCAGATCAACCCGATGCTGGCCGGTTACAACTCTTTCGAGGACGCGGTGGCGGCGGTCAACGAGATGCCTGCGGAGGAGCGGCTGGACGCGCGCGGCTATGTGGCGAGCTACCACCAGGCCGTGGCGGCGTACCAGGACCAGCTGGCCGAGCAGCGTAAGAAGCGGGCCGCGCAGGCGGCTGCGAAGAAGGCCGCGGAGACGAAGCGGCGGAGGACGCTGCACGCCGTCGGGTAGCGGGACGTACGAGGAAGGCTTCTGAGGGGTGCTCAGGGGCCTGGTGGGGCCCCGGAGGTATTCCGGGGCCCTCTTGTGTTGCGGGGGCTTCAGGCGGGCTTGTGGGGCCTCGGTCAGCTCCCGGTGTGTATTGGTGGTTCCTCGTGTCCGGGGGGTGCGTGGCGGGCGGGGCGGGCGGCGGGTCGTCTGCGGGAGACGGCGACGCCGGCCAGGCAGATGGCGCCGCCCAGCAGGGTCAGCCAGCCGGGGACCTCGTCGAGGACGGCCCAGGCGATGAGGACGACGGCGGCGGGGACGGCGTAGGTGGTCGCGCCCATCTTGCCGGCGGTGGTCCGGGAGAGGGCGTACGTCCAGGTGGTGAAGGCCAGGGCGGTGGGGAACAGGCCCAGGTACACCATGTTGAGGGTGGCGTTGAGGGGGGCGCGGGGGAGGTCGGTGAGGAGTTGGCCGGCGAAGGGGAGGGTGACTGCGGTGCCGACGAAGCAGCCGTAGGTGGTCACCTGGAGGGGGCTGGCGTGGGAGAGGGCGGGCTTCTGCGAGACCACGCCGGCTCCGTAGGTGAGGGCGGCGACCAGGCACAGGAGGACGCCGGTGACGGAGGCGGCGCCGCCGGTGGAGGTGGACAGGCCGACCACGGCGGCGCCGGCGAAGGAGACGCCCATCCCGGCCAGCAGCATCGGGGGGAAGCCCTCCTTGAGGAGCCAGCCGCTGAGCAGGGCGATGATGATCGGGCCGATGTTCACGATCATGGCTGCGGTGCCGGCGTCGACCTTCTGCTCGCCCCAGTTGAGGGCCACCATGTACAGGCCGAACCACAGGACTCCGGAGGCCAGGATGCCGGGCCAGGCCTTGCGTGACGGCAGCGGGACGCGTTTGACGAGCAGGACGCAGCCCAGGGCCAGGGAAGCCGTCAGGAGACGTCCCAGGGCCAGGGCGCCGGGGCCGTAGTGGGCGGCTGAGGAGCGGATGGAGACGAAGGCGGAGGCCCACAGGACGACGGTGAGGGCCGCTGCTGCGAGGGCGCGTCGGTCGGTTCCGGGTGCGTCGGATGGTTGGTCCATGCCGAGAACTTCTCATGGCGGAGAGGGCCGGTCCGACGCGTTTTCGTACGGGTGGGCGGTGCTTCAGCTGCCGGGTTCCCCGGTGAGGAGCAGTTTCTTCTGCGGCTTGCCCATGGCGTTGCGGGGGACGGCCGTGATGAAGCGGACCTCCCGGGGGCGTTTGTGGACCGACAGGTGGGCGGCGACGAACTCGGTGAGTTCGTCGCCGGTGACGCCTTCGGCGACGACGAACGCCACGATGCGCTGCCCGAGGTCGGCGTCGGGGACGCCGACGACGGCGGCTTCGGTGACCTTGGGGTGGTCGAGGAGGGCGTTCTCGATCTCGCCTGCGCCGATCCGGTAGCCGCCGGACTTGATGAGGTCGATGGAGGCGCGGCCCACGATGCGGTGCACGCCGTCGTCGTCGACGGCGGCGATGTCGCCCGTGCGGAACCAGCCGTCCTCGGTGTACGCGGCGGCGGTGGCTTCGGGCCTTCCCAGGTAGCCGGCGAAGAGGGTGGGTCCGGTCAGCTGGAGTTCGCCGATGTCGGCGCCCGGTTCGGCCGCGATGCGGGTGCGGATGCCGGGCAGCGGGGTGCCGACGGTGCCGGGGCGGACCTCGGCGCAGGCCCGGCCGCTGACGGTGATCAGGGTTTCGGTCATGCCGTACCGCTCCACGGGCCGGTGTCCGGTGAGGCGTTCCAGGTTGCGGAAGACGGGGGCGGGCAGGGCGGCGCTGCCGGACACCAGGAGGCGGGCCCCGGACAGGGCGGCGGCGTCCTGTGGTGAGGCGGCGATCCGCGACCAGACGGTGGGCACGGCGAAGTACAGGCTGCCGCGGGCCTGTGCGTAGGCGGCGGGAGTGGGGCGGCCGGTGTGGAGCAGGCGGCTGCCGGTGCGCAGGGCGCCGAGGACGCCGAGGACGAGCCCGTGGACGTGGAAGAGGGGCAGGCCGTGCACGAGGGTGTCCTCGGCGGTCCACTGCCAGGCTCCGGCGAGGGCGTCCAGGTCGGCGGCGACGGCCGCGGCGGTGAGGACGACGCCTTTGGGGGCGCCGGTGGTGCCGGAGGTGTACAGGATGAGCGCGGGGTCCTGGGGGGCGGGTGCGGGTCCGCTCCAGGGGGAGCGGCGGGCGAAGTCCACGGTGAGGTGCCGGGCGCCGGAGTCGCGCAGGATGTGCTCGCGTTCGGCGGGTCCCGCGTCGGGTGGCAGTGGTACGAGGGGCACCCCGGCCAGGAGGGCGCCGACGGCGGCGGCGACGGTCTCCAGGGAGGCGGTCGCTGTGACGGCGAAGGCGGGGGCTCCGGCGATGTCGGCGGCGACGGCCCGGGCTGCGCCGAGCAGGTCCTCGTAGGAGGTGCTGCGGCCGGCGACGGTGACGGCGTCCTTCCGGTCCCCGTGGACGCCGGTGAGGGCGGTCAGCATGGCGGCGACTCCGTGAGTGGTGGGGGAGCGGGTGGGCCGGGGTCAGCCTACGGGGCCGGGCTGCGGGGCTGGGCTGCGGTGCGGGGGCTGGGCTCCAGGGGCCGGGGCTGGGCTCCAGGGGCCGGGTCGCCTCGGCCGCAGGCGGGGGCCCCGGCAGCAGGTGCCGGGGCCCCCGGGGGCGGTGGCGGCCGCGGGGGGCGGTCGCGGCGCGGGGGGTCGGTCAGATGACGCCTTGGGCGAGCATGGCGTCGGCGACCCGCTCGAAGCCGGCGATATTGGCTCCGGTGACGTAGTCGCCGGGGGCGCCGTAGCGTTCGGCGGTCTCGGCGGTCACCGTGTGGATGGAGCGCATGATGGCGGCCAGTTCCTCTTCCACGCGGGCGGCGCTCCAGGCGGTGCGGCCGGCGTTCTGGGCCATCTCCAGGGCGCTGACGGCGACGCCGCCGGCGTTGGCGGCCTTGCCCGGGCCGAAGGCGATACCGGCGTCCTGCAGGATGCGGACGGCGCCGGGGGTGGTGGGCATGTTGGCGCCTTCGGAGACCACCTTGACGCCGCTCTGGAGGAGGTTGCGGGCGTCGGCCTCGTCGAGTTCGTTCTGGGTGGCGGACGGGAAGGCCGCGTCGGCGGGGACCTCCCAGACGCGGCCGCCGCGCACGAAGCGGGCGGAGGTGCCGCGCCGGCGGGCGTACTCGGAGACCCGGCCGCGTTCGGTCTCCTTGATCTGCCGGAGCAGCGCGAGGTCGATGCCCTTGTCGTCGACGACGTAGCCCTCGGAGTCGGAGGCCGTCAGCGGGTTCGCGCCGAGCTGCTGGAGCTTCTCGATGGTGTGCAGGGCGACGTTGCCGGAGCCGGAGACGACGGCGGTCAGGCCGTCCAGGGCGCCGCCGCGGGCGGCGAGCATCTCGGCGGCGAACAGGACGCTGCCGTAGCCGGTCGCCTCGGGGCGGATCGCGGAACCGCCCCAGCCCTGGCCCTTGCCGGTGAGGACGCCGGCCTCCCAGCGGTTGGTGATGCGCCGGTACTGCCCGAAGAGGTAGCCGATCTCGCGGCCGCCGACGCCGATGTCACCGGCCGGGACGTCGGTGTGCTCGCCGATGTGGCGGTGGAGCTCCGTCATGAAGGACTGGCAGAAGCGCATGACCTCGGAGTCGGACCGGCCGCGGGGGTCGAAGTCGCTGCCGCCCTTGCCGCCGCCGATGCCGAGGCCGGTCAGGGCGTTCTTGAAGATCTGCTCGAAGCCGAGGAACTTCACCACGCCGATGGTGACCGACGGGTGGAAGCGCAGGCCGCCCTTGTACGGGCCGAGGGCGCTGTTGAACTCGACGCGGTAGCCCCGGTTGACGTGCACCCGGCCGTGGTCGTCCTGCCACGGGACCCGGAAGATGATCTGGCGTTCCGGTTCCACGAGCCGCTCCACGAGGGCGGACTCGGCGTACTCGGGGTGCGCGGCGAACACGGGGCCGAGGGTCTCCAGGACCTCCCGTACCGCCTGGTGGAACTCGGGCTGGGCGGGGTTGCGGCGCTCGATGTCGGCGCGCAGCGCGTCCAGGCCGTCCTTCGGGGCCGTCTGGTCCTTCACGGGCTGTTCCTCCTGGGGAGTGGGTCCGGTCCGGTACCGGGGCCGACGGGCCGCCGGGGGTCCGGATCGCTGTCACTGTTGCGGGCAGGGCTCAAGACACCATAGAAGTGGGGTGGAATCCTCCGGGACGTGATGGGTCGGCGGTGCCTATGATCGGCGTCGCCGGCACGGAGGACGGCCCGATCAGTCGCCGGCAGGGGGAGACCGGTGTGGAAACGGCACGACTCGTCGCACTCGTCGCTGCGGTTCTGACCTCGGCGCTGATGAGCGGACTGTTCTACGGGTTCTCCGTCGCCGTGATGCCGGGCCTGAAGCAGAGTGGCGACCGTACGGTCATCGAGACGATGCAGCGCATCAACGTGGCGATCCTCAACGGCTGGTTCCTGCTCGGCTACCTCGGCGCCCTGCTGTCCATCGGGCTCGCGCTGGGGCTGCACGGTGCTGCGGGCGGGGGTGGGGGCGGTGCGGTGTGGCCGGTGGCCGGGGCGCTGCTCTGCTACGTCCTGGCGATGGTGGTCACCGCGCGGGTGAACATCCCGCTGAACAAGGCTCTGGAGCAGGCCGGGCCGCCTGAGCGGATCGCCGATCCGGGGGCGGTGCGGTTGGCGTTCGAAGGGCCGTGGGTGCGGGCCAACGCCTGGCGTGCGGTGCTGTGCACGGTGTCGGTGGGGCTGCTGGCGTGGGCGCTGGTCCTGCACGGGCAGGGCCGGTAGGGGCGTAAGGCCGGTAGAGGTAGGGCTGGTAGAGGCGTAGGGCCGGGGTGGCCGGTGTGGCTGGTACGGCTGGGGGGAAATCGCCTTCGGGCCGTCGGGGGGCCGCCGTTAGGGTGCTGGTCATGAACAGCACGTCCCTTCGTCTTGAACCGGTGACCGCAGAGAACTTCGACGCGGTGTGCGCGGTGCGCGTGCACCCCCGTCAGGAGCACCTGGTCTCACCCGTGGTGAAGTCTCTCGCCGAGGCGTACGTCCACGGGGCGGCGGCCTGGCCGCGGGCCGTTGTCGACGGGGAGGAGGTCGTCGGCTTCGTCATGGCCTTCTTCGACGTCGTGTGGAATCCGGCCGTGGACCCCTCGGACGTCCGGTCCGGACTGTGGCGGCTGAACGTCGCCGCCGGGCGGCAGGGCAAGGGCTACGGGAGGTTCGCGGTGCAGGCCGTCTCCGAGGAGCTCCGTCGCCGGGGTGTCGGACGGCTCCACGTGACCTGGGAGCCGGGTGAGGGCACCCCGGAGCCCTTCTACCTCGGTCTGGGGTTCCGCCTCACCGGGGAGACCAGCGGTGGTCAGACGGTCGGGGTGCTGGATCTGGGGTGAGGGGGTCCGGGCCGGTTACGGGGACGGCAGGACGACCGTGCGCGGGGGGCGGCACGGCTCCGGTGCGGCGGCCGGGGCGGGAGCGGTGCGGAAGGCGCTGGGGCTGATCCCGCGGACCCGTTTGAAGGCGGTCGAGAGGGCGAACGCGCTGCTGTAGCCCACGCGGCGGGCCACGGTCGCGACGGTGGCGTCCGGTTCGCGCAACAGGTCGGCGGCCAGGGCCAGTCGCCAGCCCGTCAGGTACGCCATGGGCGGCTCCCCCACGCTGTGCGTGAAGCGCCGGGCCAGCGAGGCGCGGGAGACCCCGGTCTTGAGGGCCAGCCCCTCCACCGTCCAGCCGTGCGCCGGGTCCTCGTGCAGCAGGCGCAGGGCCTGGCCCACCACCGGGTCGTTCTGGGCGCGGTACCAGGCCGGGGCGCCGCTGCCGGGCGTCGCCAGCCAGGTCCGGAGCACTCCGATCAGCAGCAGGTCCAAGAGCCGGTCCAGCACGATCTCCTGGCCGGGCTCGTCTTTGCCGATCTCCTCCGACAGCAGGTGGATCAGGGGGGTGACGGCGGTGGTGGGTGGGTGGGCGGGGTTGACCGGGTGGGCGGGGCGGGGGCTGCGGTGTACCAGCATCGAGGGGAGCACGCCGAGCAGGCGCCGGCCGATCTCGCTGGGTGCCTGGTAGGTGCCGCTGAGCATCACCGCGGAGTGCTCGTCCTGCAGGGCGGCGCCCCAGGTGCGCACACCCAGGTCCATGCTGCCGGTGACGTCCTCGCCGTCCTGGGTGCTGCACCGCTGGTCCGCGTCGACCGTGATCTGTACGGGGGTGCCGGGGGAGTCCGCAATCGTGTAGGGCTCCGGCCCCCTGATGACGGCCACGTCCCCGGGGCCGATCGGGACGGGCTCGCCGTCGTCGGGCACCAGCCATGCCGAGCCGCGCACCATCGTCGCCACCGACAGCGGGGCGTGGTCTTCGACCCGTAGGGACCAGGGTGGGTTGAAGACGGACTTGAGGAGGAAGGCGCCCCGGGCGTTCGGGCCTTCGAGGAGGCCGGTCAGCGTGTCCATCCGTACATCCTCCTGCGCTGGGCGCTGGGCGCTGGGCGCAGGTGCCGGGCGCTGGGTGGGCGGGCTCGGGTGGCCGGGCTCGGGTGGGCCGGCTGGGCGGAGGTCAGGCGTTCCAGATGCCGGTGGCGGCCGCGCGGCGGGCGAAGTCGGCGAAATCGCGGGGCTTTCGGCCGAGGACCTCCTCGACCCCGTGGTCCAGGTGCGCGTTGCGTCCGTCGAGGATCAGGGCGAACAGGTCGGCGAAGTCCTCCGGGAGGCCGTGCTCGCGCAGCACCGCCCGGTACGAGGCGTCGGAGACGGCCACGTACGTGATGGTGCGGCCGGTGGCCTTCGACAGCTCGGCAGCGACGTCCTGGAAGCTGAGCAGGCGGGGCCCGGTCAGTTCGTAGGTCCGGCCGATGTGCCGGTCGTCGGTCAGCGCGGCCACCACCACGTCCGCGATGTCGTCGGCGTCGACGAAGGGTTCTACGGCGTCCGCGGTCGGCAGGGCGATCTCGCCGGCCAGGACCGGCTCCAGGAAGAAGCTCTCGTCGAAGTTCTGGTGGAACCAGGCGGCGCGGACCACGGTCCAGTCGGCGCCGGAGGCCTTCAGGTTCTCCTCGGCGCGCCGGGCCGACTCCTCGCCGCGGCCGGAGAGCAGGACCAGGCGGCGGGCTCCGGCGGCGACGGCCGCCCGGGCGAACGCGCCGACCTGGTCGGCGGCGCCGGGGAAGGCGAGGTCGGGGTAGTAGGTGACGTACACCCGGTCGACGTCCTCCAGGGCCGCGCTCCAGGTGTCCGGACGGTTCCAGTCGAAGGGCGTCTGCGAGGAGCGGGAGCCGACCCGGACCGGGCGGCCCTGGGCGGTGAGCCTTTCGGCGACCCGGCTGCCGGTCTTGCCTTTGCCGCCGATCACCAGGGTGGTGGCGGCGGCTTCCCTGCTCTGCGTGCTGTGCGTCGTCTGCGTCATGTGTCCAGTCAAATCCACGGTTGCGAGACGGGCCATGGCCGCAGAGCTCAGTTGCATACGCGTGCGTCTCAGCCCTCGGCGAGGGTGTGGGCGACCAGGGCATTGGCGTGGCCGTGGCCCAGGCCGTGTTCCTTCGTGAGCCAGGTGACGAGCTCCATGTGGCGGGTCAGGGGAGCGGCGCGGATGAGGTCCTGCCAGTGGGAGACCGGGTGCCCGTACTTCTTCTCGATGGAGGGGAAGTAGGAGGCCGGGCCCTTGGGCTTGTCGGTCATGGGGGTGTGTCCCTTCTGTGCGGCCGCGTGGTGCGGCGCGGTGCTGTCGGAGGTATGACGGCTGCGCTGCACGGAACTCATCGGTCGGGCGGGAGGAATGTCGCGGGCGCGCGGGGCTGGTGGCCGCAGCGGTGCGCGGCCCGTCCCCACCATCCCCACCCCTCAACCACGGTCCAGGTCAAGCAATGTGATCACATGTCGGTATGACGAGCACGCTCTACCTTTTCTGTTCCGCTGCCCCGCCCGTGTTCGACGTGGCCCATGTGATCGAGGACGCCCGGGTTCGCGGCTGGGACGTCTGCCTGGGTCTGACGCCCACGGCGGCCCACTGGCTGGCCGGGAGCCTCGACGGGCTGGCGGCACTGACCGGCCACCCGGTGCGGTGGCAGTACAAGCTGCCGGGGGAGCCCGACGTGTGGCCCGCAGCCGATGCGCTGCTGTTCGCCCCGGCCACCTTCAACTCGCTCAACGGCTGGGCGCTCGGGCTGACCGACCGATTCGCCGCCGGGGTTGCCGCGGAAGCGCTGGGCAAGGGCACTCCGGTGGTGGCCGTGCCCTGCCTGAACGCGGCGCTGGCCGCGCATCCGCAGTTCGACCAGTCGGTGGCCGTCCTGCGCGGGGCCGGGGTGACGGTGCTGCACGGGGAAGGCGGCTTCGTGCCGGGACCGGCGGGCCCTGACGCCCCGGACCACTTCCCGTGGCAGGCGGCCTTGGACGCAGTGGGGCGCTGACGGCACCGGGGTGCCGGTGGTGCTGGTGGTACCGGTGGTACCGGTGGTGCTGCTGGTGGTGCCGAGGGCGTTAACGGCGTTAACGCCGTTAACGCCCTCGGTGGTTCGGGGCGCCGGGGGCGGGTGGCGTTAACGCCGTTAATGGTGGGTGGGGTGGGGTGGGGTGGGGTGGCGTGGGTGCCTTCTGCGGGATGCGGGGTGCGGAGTGCGGGGTGCGGGGTGCGGGGGGCGGTGCCGTTAACGGCGTTAACGGCGTTAATGCCCTGCGGGCCCGTCAGCTGCCACAAAGTAATAGGTCAAAGTGGAGCAATCGGTCGGGAAACGGACTGGCTTCGGTGAGAAACCGTACTTGTCGACTGGTTTTCTTTGGGTTCTTCCGACTAGATTGATCCTCAAGTGAGACGCCTGCGGAACCCCCGCGGCGTCCGCTCGTCGAGGACGCGGGGGACGGGTACGTGGCGAGGGTCAGGCAGGAACGCGCCGAGATCACCCGACAGGCGATCCTGGACGGCGCTGCCGTCGCCTTCGACGCGTGCGGGTTCGAAGGCACGAGCCTGAGTGACGTGGTCAGGCACGCCGGGGTCACCAAGGGCGCCCTGTACTTCCACTTCCAGTCCAAGGAAGCCCTGGCCCGCACCCTGATGGGAGAGCAGTACCGGCAGGTCGCCGAGGGGGTGCCCGCCATCGTGGACCCGGGCGTCCAGACGGTCATCGACCTGACCCACCGGATGGCGCACGCGCTGCGGACCGACATCCGTATCCGCGCCGGGATCCGGCTGGTCATCGAGCTCGGCTCCTTCACCCAGCCCGATCCGGAGCCGTACAACGTCTGGATCGACACCTGCCGGGACTGCCTGGGTGCCGCCCAGGAACGCGGCGACGTGCTGGCGGCGCGTGACGTGTACGAGCTCTCGACGCTCCTGGTCGGTGCGTTCACCGGGATCCAGGTCACCTCGCACGTGCGGACCGGCCGCGAGGACCTGCACGCCCGGGTCTTCGACCTGTGGGACTTCCTGCTCCCCGGGATGGTGCCCGCCGAGCGCATCCCCCTCTTCGACCCGTCGGGCTCGCCCGAGTGCCGGGCCGAACTCGGACTGCCGGCCCCCGACTCCCTCGGAGTCGCGGTCGGCTGACGCCGCGTCCAGGGCGGCCTCGTACACGCCGTGGTGAACCACGGGGGTGCTCACTACGGCGTGTGCGAGGCCGCCCTGTCGCGTTTCCCGTAACGTCCCGGTTCGATCCGGTGTCGTTGCGGAACCCGCCCTGGATCCGCTCCGGATCCAGGGCGTTTCTTATTTCGTTAGCAAAACTCAAGCGTGGCGGCCTCTCTTGGCGTAGAACGTTAGTAAAGTCCCTCTCATGACTTCGCCCTCGTCCCAGAGCGACCGTGAGAAGGTCGTCTCCAAGCTCCCCCCGAGGCTGCGCCAGGAGTTGAAGATCCGCACCGCTCAACTGCGGGTGGACATCCAGGACGCCGTTCACCAGGGCATCGCCCACTGGAGCGCCCTCGCTTCCGCGCCGTCGCCCGCCGACACCTCCGGCGCCGAGTCCTTCTCCACCTGGCTGCCCGCGGGCCAGTGGGAGTCCTTCCGCGCCGATGCCAAGGACCGGGGCGTATCCCTGATCCAGGGGCTGGCCCAGGCGGTGCGGCTGTGGTTGGAGATGAACCCGGCCCCCACCGTCCGGCGGCCGGCGGTCGTGCGCCGCATCATCGTGTGCAACCAGAAGGGCGGCGTCGGCAAGACCGCCATCACCGCGGGTACGGGGGAGGCCCTCGCGGAGGATCCGTCCGCGCTGCACCCGGTGCGGGTCGCCCGGCAGCTGGCCCGGCTCGCGGGTCCCGAGGACGAGGGACGGCAGGCGGACCCGGCGGCCGTGCCGGTCGATCTGGAGGACCTGCCCGGTCTGGGCATGCGGGTACTGCTCGTCGACTTCGACCCGCAGGGCCATCTGACCAAGCAGCTCGGACAGCAGCCGCTGCCCATCGGCGGCGACAGCCTCACCTGCCACATGGCGGGCGAGGCCAAAGGCCCCCTCGCCGAGCTGATCGTGCCGGTCTCCGACGAGCGTTTCGGCGACCGGCTGCACCTGCTGCCCGCCTGCACGGACGCCTTCCTGCTGGACGTCCGGCTCTCCACCGTCCGGGCCCGCGAAGCCGCCCTCGAACGGGCCCTCGCCCCCGTCGAGTCCGACTACGACGTCATCCTCGTCGACTGCCCGCCGAGCCTGGGCCTCAGCATGGACGCGGCCATCTACTACGGGCGCCGTCGTGACACCGAACAGGCCGGCGCCTCGGGGGCGCTGATCGTCGTCCAGGCGGAGGACTCCTCGGCCGACGCGTACGACCTGCTCACCTCGCAGATCAACGACCTGCGCGACGACCTCAGCCTCGACATCGACTACCTGGGGCTCGTCGTCAACCTCTACGACGGGCGGCGCGGCTACATCGCGACCTCCTCCCTCCAGGCGTGGATGGACATAAAGGATCCGCGTGTGGTGGCCGTCGTACCCGACCTCAAGGAACAGCGCGAAGCGGTGCGGGTGAAGCAGCCGCTGTTCGTGTACGCGCCCAGGGGCGGCCAGGCGGTCGCACTGCGCGCCCTCGCAAGGGAGATCTCATGAGCAAGGCCGACAAACTCGGGGTCTCGGCGTCCTTCGCCCGGGCCCAGCCGGCCGGCGTCAGCTCCCGCCGCGCGGCGATCGCCGAAGCCACCGGCGCCCCCACCTCCGGGGTGGTGCCGCCCTCGGAGGTGCCCATCGAGGCGCTGGCGCACAACCCGTTCAACCTCCGTGAGGAACTCACCGAACTCGACGAGATGGCGCAGTCCCTGCTCGCCCGGGGACAGCTCCAGCCGCTCGCGGTCGCCACCCGGATGGCCTTCATGGAAGCCCACCCGGGGCAGACCGACGGGCTGGGCCGGGCCCCGTACGTGGTCATCGACGGCAACCGGCGGCTGGCGGCGGCCCAGCTGGCGGGGCTGAAGTCGATGCACATCCACGTCAACGACTCCTTGGCCACCTCCGCGGCGGACATCCTGGAGTCCGCGCTGATCGCCAACGTCCACCGGGTGGACGTGGCGCCGATGGACCAGGCCCGTGCGCTCCAGGAACTGGTGGACGTGCACGGTTCCCAGGCGCAGGTCGCCAAGCGGCTCGGGAAGACCGCGGCCTGGGTCTCGCAGCGGCTGAGCCTCCTTCAGCTGACCCCGGAACTCCAGGAGAAGGTGGAGTCGGGGGAGCTGAAGGTGGAGCCGGCCCGGCGGATCGGGCGGCTGCCGCAGGAAGAGCAGGAGGCTGCCGCGGAGGCTACCGTCAACGCGGTCACCCCCCCTCGGCAGCGGAACCGGGCGGCGGCAGCGGCAGCGGGCGGGCCGAACGCCGCCACCGGTAGTGCCGGTCCGGGCGGCGGCAGCGGTGGCAGTGGCAGCGGTGGTGGCGGCAGCAGCGTTAACGGCGTTAACGCCGTTAACGCCGTCCTGGCCGCCGAGGGGGGGAGCGGCGCCGGGGCAGGTGCCGGGGCGCGGCGGATCACGATTGCGGCGGACTCTCCGGAGAAGGTCGCGGACGGGCTTGCGGCCCAGCTGTCCCCGGCGGATCTGAGGGCCGTCACCGAGCTCCTGCTGAGCCGGATCTGAGGGCGGGCGGACTGGAGGGCGGGGCGTCGGCGGCGGGGTGCCGTCTGCGTCCAGGGCGTTGACCGCGTTGACGGCGTCAACGCCCTCTGAGGGGTCGCGGCGTTAACGGCGTTAATGCCCCCTCGGGGGCGGCAGCGTTAACGCCGTTAACGCCCGGGCGTGGTGCGGGACGCGGCGGGAGGTCGGCCCCCGTGCGTTTCGTGTGCGTTCAGGCGTGCGCTTCGCATAGGCTGCATCTGGAGGTGCCTGCATGCACGAGGAACACGACGGCCTGTTCGCGGCAGTCGACGCGCTGCTCGAAGAGGCGGCCGCGCAGGACGCGCTGCCGCACCCCGACGAGCGCAAGCGGCTGCGTGAAGCTGCCGGGCTCAGTCAGGAACAGATCGCCAAGGCCCTGTCCGTACGGCGGGAGACCGTCACCTCCTGGGAGACCGGGCGCACCGCGCCGCGGCCGCCGAAGCGCGCAGCCTACGTCCGCCTCCTCGACGGGCTCGCCAGTCTTCATCCTCGTGCCGATGCCGATGCCGATGCCGATGCCGATGCCGATGCCGATGCCGCTGCCGGTGCCGGGCACGGCGGCCGTGCTGCGGTCGGCTCTGCCCCTGTTCCTGACGGCATGGCGGAGCCCGAGCCTGAGCCCGCTTCCGCGTCCGGGGCGGAGGCCGCTGCGAGCCTGGCGATCATCAACGGCGTTAACGGCGTTAACGCCGTGGGCGGTCCGGGCCGTGTGGGGGCGGAGCCCGAGCCGGAGGCTGCGGCCAGCTTGGCGATCATTAACGGCGTTAACGCCGTTAACGCCGTTAACGCCGTGGGCGTCGCAGGTGGGGCCGCGCCCGCTCGACGCCGTGCCCCGTGGAGCCGGCCCGCCGCCCTGGAAGGCAACGGGCCCCTGGTCGTCCTCGACGGCACCGGCCGCGCCCATGCCGCCGGCGGGCTCGTCCTCGACCACCCCACCACCGGGCTGCCCGCCCTCGTCTCCTGGGCGCTCGGCCCGGAGGCCGACCTTCACTCGCCGCGCCTCCACCGCAACGGCAAGGACGGCGACCCCCTGCTCGTCCTCACCGCCGCGGCCGCCGAGGCGTTCGGCCTGCCGCCCGTCCTGGAGGACCGCCGGGGCCTGCGGCTGCCCGACGGCCATCCGGTCCTGCGCCAGCTCGCCAAGGCCAAGTGGCAGCTCACCCGGCGCGGCTTCGGCCCCTGGCCCCGTATCTACCGGCCGGCGACCCAGGGCGGCGGCCGCCAGTGCGTACAGCTCGCCGTGCTGCCCTGGGGCGCACTCGACCCCCGCGCCTGGGGCGAGGACACCGCGGGGCTGCCCGCCCCGGAACTCGCCGAACTGCTCACCTGCTACGCCGCCCGCGTCCTCACCCCGCGCGGTTCCACCGCCGTCTCCGGCCTGGAACTCATGACGGCCCTGAGGCCGCCGACCCGCGCCGTCCGCAACCCAGGCACCGGAGCCTGGGAGTCCGCGCCCGTTGCCGGCTCCCTCACCCGTCCCGTCGACCCCGCGCCGCCCGAGGCCCCCGACGAGCACCCGGTGGTCGCGGCCCTGTACCCGCGCGCCCACCAGCGCACCCCGGACCAGGTCCTCGACGAGGAGGCGTACGACTGGATCCGCGACCCCGAGCTCCTCACCGACGCCGAGTGCGCCCGCACCCACGCCGTCGGCATCGACGTGAACATGGCCTTCGCCGCGGCCGCGAACCGGCTGACCGTCGGGCTGGGTCCCGCCGTCCACGACCCGGCTCCGCGGTTCGACCCCAAGGTCCCCGGCTGCTGGCTCGCCGACCTGTCCGGGCTGCGCCTGGACCCGCGCCTGCCCAGCCCGTTCACCCCGCACGGCAAGGCCCCGGCCGGCCCCGCCTGGTACGCGACCCCCACCCTCGCCTACGCCCAGGAGCTCGGGCACGAGGTCTTCCCGAGCGAGGCCTGGCTGCGCCCGGACCACGGCCCCTACCTCGACGCCTGGTACGCCCGCCTGCGCGACGCGTACCTGGCCACGATGGCCGACCTGGGCGTGCACCCCGACCTCGACGAAGCCGGATACCTGGCGGCGATGGAGACCCACAAGCAGCACGACCCGGCGCGCACGGCGGTCCTCGCCGCGATCAAGTCCACGGTCAAGGGCGGCATCGGCAAGCTCCGCGAACGCCCCCAGGGCGCCGCCTACCGGTCCGGCGAGCCCTGGCCCGCCCTGGAACGCCCCACCTGGCGGCCCGACATCAGGGCTGCGGTCATCTCCACGGCCCGGGTCAACATGCACCGCAAGATGCGCAAGCTCGCCGCGGCGGGGGAGTACCCCGTCGCCGTCCTGTCCGACTGCGCGGTGTACCTCTCCAACGGCCCCGGACCGCTCGACTTTCTGCCCCGCACCCCCGACGGCAAGCCGCTGCCCGGCGGCTTCCGGCTCGGTGTCAGCCCCGGCATGGTCAAGCACGAGGGCACCCAGCCCCTGCTGTGGGCGGTCCGGATGCTCGACGAACGCCACAACCCCGCCCGCCACATCAAGGGCCACGACGCAGCGGCCGACGGAGAGTAGCTTCCCCCCATGTCCGAGATCAGCGACAGCCTCACCAAGGCCGATGAAATGAACTTCACCCGCCCCGTCCCCAAGTCGGCGGGTGCGCAGATGCGGTTCCTGGTGAAGCAGCTCAAGTCCACGAAGGCCGTGGCCGCTCTGCTCGGCATCTCCCAGCGCACCGTCGAACGGTATGTGAAGGACCAGATCAAGCAGCCGAAACCGGCCCTTGCGACCCGTCTGTCGGGCGAGGTGCGCAGCCGCTGGCAGCCCCTGGTCCGCAAGCGGGCCCGGGACCGGGCGGCGAAGAGCACCGGCCTGGTCATCGAGACGCGGGCGAGGTTCGGGTTCACCGCCGCCCCCGGTACGAGCGACGACGGGCGGATGCGCCGGATCACCCAGCACCTGCCGCCCGAGTACGCGGGCCGTCTGCTCGCCGCGCAGGAGGCGGGGGCCTCCGAGGTCCAGCTCCGCCGGATCGCGGCTGAAGGACTGCAAGAGGTCTACTTCAAGGACGGTGGAGCCCGGGCCCAGGGGCTGCTGGTGGAGTTCACCGACATCGACTACGTCGACTTCGCCTTCTGAGGCCCGTCCCAGGCCAGCGGCCTGCCGGCGTCCCGTGCCGCCCTCAGGGGGCGCCGGAGCCGTTGCGCGGCCCCGTTCAACTGCGGGAACGGGGCCGCAGTCGGACGGGCACCGGTCTCGGTTAGATCGGGGATGCGCAGACATCCAAGCTGAAAGAGGACTCGATGACGTACGTCGTTCACCCCGGGGACCGGCCGGAGGGTCGCCGCGGTTTCGAGATCGTGCTGTCGAACAACATGACCGACGGCGCGGCATCGCTGGTGGAGACGCGCCAGGGTCCGGCCTGGTCGGGTCCGCCGCTGCACACGCACGCCGAGTCCACGGAGACCTACTTCGTCGTCTCCGGCAAGCTCATCGTCCAGGTGGACGACGAGGTCGTCGAACTCGGCCCGAGCAGCATGGCGTACATCACCAGCGGCACCCGGCACACCTGGGCCACCCCGCCGGGCGAGGGCGCGCACTTCCTCACGCTGCACATGCCGGGCGGCTACGAGAACTACCACCCCACCGCGCTGCAGGCCGAGAAGGACAACGGCGGCCCGCTCACGCAGGAGGACCTGTTCAAGATCGCTGCGAAGTTCGACTGGCGGCCGTGCGGCGAGTCGCCGCAGCGGCTGACGCCGGACGGCCGGCTGGTCCCGGCGTCCCAGGCGGACGACGAGGCGGCGCGGCTGCGTGCCGAGTGGCTGGAGGCGAACGGCCAGGAGGTCCGCGTGGAGGCGATCCACGAGGACGGCTTCTACGAGAAGGCCGGCCAGGGAGCTTAGAGTCCGCCGCCCCCGCTGCTGCGGGGTGCCCTGACGCGCCTGTGCCCAGACCCCCCGAGCGGGGGTCTGGGCACAGGCGTGTGCGGGGGGCGCGGTCCGGCGTGCGGACAGCACACTGCCGGGGCCCTGGTGGGGGCCCCGGCAGTGGGTGTACGGGCCTTCGCGCGCCGACGCGCAGGCTAGGCGCCGGGCCCATGCGCAGGCGCGGGCGCAGGCCCGGGCCTGCGCCGGGGCGTACGCGCAGGCTAGGCGACGCGCTCGGCGAGGAAGTCTTCCCAGGTGCGGGTGCCGACCTGGGTGCCGGTGAGGGCGAGGTTGTCGCCGGCGCGGTAGGCCTTGCCGGCCTTTCCGGGCATCCGGATGGGCAGCAGGGGGCGGCGCTTGCCGGTGGCGGCGAGGTAGCTGCGCAGGAGGTCGCCGAGGGGGTAGACCTTGGGGCCGGCGATGTCGGCGACGCGGCCGGCGGGCTGGCCGAGGGTGAGTTCGACGAGGCGGGCGGCGACTTCGCGGGAGTCGACGGGCTGGAACTGGAGGCCGCCGGGGGCGGGGACGATGGGCATCTTGGCCATCTTCTCGCCCATCATCAGGACGATGTCGTGGAACTGGGCGGCGCGGAGCATGGTCCAGGGGATGCCGGAGCCGGTGACGGCGTTCTCGGCGTCGAGCTGGGTCTTGAACCAGCCGAGGGGCATGGTGTCGGCGCCGATGACGGAGATGTAGACGAGGTGCTTGACTCCGGCGCGCTTGGCGGCGTCGACGACGTTCTGGGTGACCTTGTCGTCGCCCTTGGTGCCGCCGGCGAGGTGCAGGACGGTGTCGATGCCCTTGAGGGCGGTGTCGAGGCCGTCGCCGTTCATCAGGTCGACGGAGAAGTACTCGATGCCGGGGGTGTTCTCGCGCGGGGTCCGCGCCACGATGCGTACGTCGCGGCCGGCGGCCCGCAGGAGCGGGACGACGTGCTTGCCGAGGTTGCCCGTGCCACCGGTGACCAGGATGGGTGAGGTCATCGCTCCCGTGTCTCCTCTTTCATTGTGTGTGGGTGTGCTGGATGTGCTGGATGTGCTGTGCGTGTGGCTGCTGAGCGGAGCCGGCCTCAGGCGGACACGGCCGACCGTGCCGCACCGAGCCAGCGGTCCAGTGCGCCGGCCAGGTCGCCGCCGTCGGGCGCGACCCAGGCGAGGTATCCGTCGGGGCGGACCAGGGCCGCCTCGGGAACGGAGTTCAGGAGGCTGTCGCCCTCCACCGGGACCCAGCTGCCGGAGACCACGTCGACCCGGTCGGACCAGGCCGCGGCGATCCGCTGCGCCTCGGAGGCCGCCTCGGAGGAACCGGTGGTGATGAGCACCGCCCGTCCCGCGTGCAGCAGCTCGGCGACCCGGGTGCGGGTACCGTCGGCCCGTACGAGCTCCCGGTCGGGGAACAGGCGACGGCCCAGCAGCGGGTGCTCTCCGGCGCCGACGTCGTAGCGGACACCGAGCCCGCTGATCATGCCGGCGAAGTGGGCCGCCACGTCCTTGTCGTCCATCAGCTCGCGCATGACGGCGCGCAGCGGGTCGATCCCCTCGTCGCTGAGGTACAGCAGCGACCCGGCGTGCGTGTTGCGCAGCAGCTGCTCGCCGTAGGGGTGGCGCTCCGCGTGGTAGGTGTCGAGGAGGCTGTCGGGGGCCGAACCGGTGGCCACCGCGGCCAGCTTCCAGCCCAGGTTGACCGCGTCCTGGATGCCGGTGGCCAGCCCCCAGCCCGCCAGCGGGGGAGTCTCGTGCGCGGCGTCCCCGGCGAGCAGGACCCGGCCGCGCCGGTAGTCGGTGGCCAGTCCCGCGCCGTTGCTGAAGGCGGCCATCCAGCGGGCCCGGCCGTGGTGGATGGACTCGCCGGTCATCCGCTGCCAGGCGTCGGCGACGTCGGTGAAGGTCAGGGAGGCGGAGTCCGGGTGCGGCGGCAGGCTCCGGTCGTGGATGAGGACCCGGTAGTAGCCGTCGCCCAGGCTGACGGACAGGATCATGTGGCCGCCGGGCACGTGCTTGCCGGTGGGTCGCTGGGGCAGCTCCACCCCGGTGACGTCGGCCATGTACATCCCGCGGGTGGACTCCCAGCCGGGAGCCTCGATGCCGGCCAGGGTGCGTACGGTGCTCTGGCCGCCGTCGCAGCCGACGAGGTACGCGGCGGCCGCCTCGACGCGGCCTTCGGGGCCCTCGAAGCCGGCGACGACGCCGTCCCCGCTCTGCTGCAGGTCCACGAGCTCGTGGCCGCGGACCACCGGTACGCCCAGCTCCTCCAGCCAGCCCGCGAGCATCTCCTCGGTGCGGGCCTGCGGCAGGCCCAGTACGCCGTGGTGGCTCTCGTCGAGCTTGCCGAGGTCGATGCCGACGCCGCCGAAGTGGCCGTTCTGGCCCGTGCGGTACGAGCCGAGCCGGGTCAGCAGGCCGCGCTGGTCGAAGACCTCCGCGACGCGGCGGGTGAAACCGAGCGCACGCGATTCCCCGGAGGGTGCGGGCAGCCTGTCGTACACGGTGACGTCCGCACCGCCGAGCCGGATTTCACCCGCGAGCATCAATCCGACCGGTCCGGCACCGACAACTATTACGCGAGTTTTCACTTTCCGGCTCTCCCGTGTGAAGACAATGCTGCCTGCGGCATTGAGCGTGAGCGTAGCGGGCTTGCAGCCGCCGTACAACGTATCCAATAGTCGAACCGGAAGGTTTGGCTCAGACTTTTCTGTCTGAACCGGGGAAAGACCGGCTCCCGGTCCGACTCTTTATCAAGCGGTTGACGAGTTGAATGCGAGTCGCATTCGAGTGGAATTCGAGAATGGATTTCCCGGTCCCGTCCCGTCCGGTCAGGTCCTAGGACGCGGAGGCGGCGACCGGGGCGTCCCAGTCGATCCGGTACGTGAACTGCCAGTCCATGTTCTCGGGCTTGATCTCGCCCGCCCCGCGGGCGCCGGCCTTGCTGGCGTTGGTGCGGGTGGCGCCCTCGATGATCCGCTCGACGCGCTCGCGCCGCAGCAGCTCGTAGGCCGCGAAGGCCTCCTGGTAGGGCAGGTCGCGCAGGCAGCGGGCCAGCTGCACGGAGCTCTCGATGGCCTGGGAGGCGCCCTGGCCGGAACTGGGCGAGGCGGCGTGCACCGCGTCGCCGACCAGCACCAGACGGCCCCGGCTCCAGGTCGGGACGGTGGGCATCGTCTCCAGCGGGCCGGTGATCAGCAGGTCGGCCGGGTCGGAGCGGCGCAGCAGGTCGGGGGCGGGGGAGCGGTCGCCGGCGAAGGCCTCGCGCAGCACGGACAGCCACTGCTCGTTGCCGACCGCCCGGGCCTCGGCGAGGGTCATCGGCTCCGGGTGCGGCAGGTTCACGAACCAGCCGCCGGAGGAGTCCGCGTGCGCGAGGTAGCCGAAGGAGCCGCGCTTGCCGTAGGCGACGTGCAGTTTGCCCTCGGTGGAGGGCAGGCCGGTGTCGCCGAGCTGGGCGGCGAAGCCGAGCAGGCCCGCGTACCGGGGCTGCGGGGCGTCCGCGTCGATGAGGGTGCGGACGGTGGAGCGGATGCCGTCCGTGCCGACCAGAATGTCGGCGTCGGCGTGGCTCCCGTCGGCGAAGTGGGCGCGTACCCCGTCCTCGCCCTGCTCGACCTCCACGATGCGCTGGTCGTGCAGGGTGCGGATGCCGCGGCGGGCGGCCTCGTCGTACAGGGCCCGGTAGAGGGCGCCGCGCCACACGAAGCGGGAGGGCGGCAGCTCGGAGGGGAGGCTGACCTCGCCGATCACCTCGCCGTCGCCGCTCTTGAGGACGGTGCCGCGCATGGGGATGCCGACGGCGCGTACGACGTCCCCGGCGCCGATGGCGTCGAGGGCGTTCACCCCGTTCGGGGCGAGGCTCAGGCCGCCGCCGATGCCGTCGGCGGTGCTGCTGTACGCCTCGTGGACGGTGGCGTCGATGCCGGCCTTCTGCAGGGCCATGGCGGTGATCGTGCCTGCGATACCGCCGCCGATGACGAGGGCGGTACGGGTCTGGGAAGTCATAGCGTCTCTGCCTCTGTCGGTTGAGGACCGGCCGTCGGTTCCGGCCCGGTGCAGGTCAGCCGAACCTGTCTCGACATTCGAATTCGCCGAATCGGCAGCGCCCAGCGACATGGCTGACTTTTCGGGTGACGGTAGGCGAGCGGCGTGATCCCATTCAAGGTGTTCAACTGTGCCGCGGCGTGCAGTCGGACAGTCGCCGTGCTCAAGGGTGTGCGTTGACAGCCGCGGAAATGCGCGACTATTTTTTCAGCCGGACATGGAAAGATGGCGAGAAGTGGCTGCATTTTCAGGCCGCCGATTCGGCGGCCGGCCGGCGCTGCGAAATCACGTCATCACGACATCACGTCAATTCGACAGGAGAGTGTGATGCGCAAGGTCGTTTCGCGGGACGGCACGACGATCGCGTACGAGCAGGCCGGCGAGGGCCCTCCGATCGTCCTCCTCGGCGGCGGGTTCCGCGACCACACCGCCTTCGACACGCTCGTCCCCGAGCTGTCGGGCCACTGCACCGTGTACGCCTACGACCGGCGCGGCCGGGGGCAGAGCGGCGACTCCCCGGCGTACGCCGTCGAGCGGGAGATCGAGGACCTGGCCGCGGTCGTCGAGGAGGCCGGCGGCAACCCGGTCGTCTTCGGCGGCTCCAGCGGGGCGATCCTGGCGCTGGAGGCGATGATGGCGGGCGTGCCGATGCGCAAGCTCGCCCTGCTGGAGCCGCCCTACCGCGTGGAGGGCTTCCGCACGCCGGAGGAGGCGTTCGCGGGCAAGCTCCAGGCGCTGCTGGACCAGGACAGGCGCAGCGAGGCCGTCGAGTACTTCCTCGCCGAGCACGTCGGCTTCCCGCCCGAGTGGATAGCGGACTGGAAGGCCAGCCCGATGTGGGCGTCGAACGAGGTGCTGGCGCACACGCTGCCGTACGACACCCAGGTGATGGGGGACGGCCGGATCCCGGTCGAGCGGCTGCGCCGCGCCGGTACGGAGACGCTGCTCATCAACAGCGACTCCACCAGCGACTGGCTGCTCGCGGCGACCGCGGCGACGGCCGCCGCGCTGCCCGCCGGTCGGCGCCTGCAGCTGCCCGGGGTGTGGCACCGGGTGCTCCCCGAGGTCCTCGGCCCGGTCCTGGTCGACTACGTCACCGGCTGAGGTCCGGCCGGGCCGTCCCGGCAGCAGGCTGCCGCCCGCCCCCGACCGCGTACCTGCGCGGTCGGGGGCGGGCGGCTCTCCGTCCTGCGGCTACCAGGCGACCGGGCCGTGCTCGTCCTGGGAGGTCCCGGTGGGGCCGTCCGGGCCGAGCACGGCCAGCCGTACGGCGACGACGGCGCCCTGCTCGACGCTCTGGTGCCCCCGGTGGCCGTTCATGTCGGTGGCCGTGAACCCGGGGTTGGCGGAATTGACCTTGATGCCCGTCTCCCGCAGCTCCTTGGCGTAGGCCAGCGTGAGCGCGTTCAGGGCGGTCTTCGACGACTGGTAGGCGACCTGGTTGTAGGCGGCGAACTCGCCGTCGAGGTCGGCGTTCAGGGCGAGGGAGCCCACGTTGCTGGACAGGTTGACGATGCGCCCGGCCGCCGAGCGGCGCAGCAGCGGCAGCACGGCGTTGGTCACCGTCAGCACGCCGAACACGTTCGTCGCGTAGACCTCCTGCAGCTGCCGGGCCGTCGCCCCGGAGGGCGGCCCGAAGTAGTCGCCGGTGATCCCCGCGTTGTTGACCAGCACGTCCAGGCGGCCGAAGCGCTCCTCGGCCTGCCGGGCGGCCCGTTCGGCGCTCGCCGGGTCGGTCACGTCCAGCTGCAGCGCCGCCGCGTCCAGCCCCCGGGCCGCCAGGGCGGCGGCGGCTTCCTTGCCGCGGACCTCGTCGCGGGCGCCGAGCAGGACGGCGTACCCCCGCTCGCCCAGCTGACGGGCGATCTCCAGGCCGATGCCCTTGTTGGCCCCGGTGACGAGGGCGACCTTCGGATCGGACACCTCAGGCCTCCTTCGCGGGCTCGCCGAACCAGCGGGTCAGGGCGGCCTGCAGGCCTTCGGCGCCCGCCCCTGCGGCGGCGGCCCAGGCGACGTAGCCGTCGGGGCGGACCAGGAGGGCGCCGGTGTCCTGGAAGGGGCCGTCCGGGGCGGCCTCGTGCAGGGTTGCGCCGACGGTGTCGACCCGGTCGGCCCACGGGGCCGCCGCCGCGCGCAGCCCGTCATCGCCGGACAGGTCCAGCAGCAGGCCGCGGGCGGAGTGCAGCAGGGCGACGGTGCTGGTCTTGGCGGAGCCGTCGCGGGCGCCGCCGGCCGGGCCGGAGGCGTCGACCAGTTCCTGCTCGGGCAGGCGCCGCCCGAGGAGCGGGTGCGTGCCGGGGCCGACCTCGTAGCGGATGTCCAGGCCGGTGACCATGCCGATGAGGTGTTTGCGGACCTCTTCGAACCGGGTGAGCTCGGCGAAGACGTCGCGCAGCGGCTGCATCTCCTCACCGGTGATGTACAGGCTGCGCTGGGTCAGGGTGTTGACCAGGACGCGGGCCCCCACGGGGTGGCGTTCGCGGTGGTAGGTGTCGAGGAGGTCCTGCGGGGCGTGGCCGTGGATCTGCGCGGCCAGCTTCCAGCCCAGGTTCACCGCGTCCTGGACGCCGGCGCTCATGCCCTGCCCGCCGATGGGCAGGTGGATGTGCGCGGCGTCGCCGGCCAGCAGGATCCGGCCGCGCCGGTACTCGCTCGCCTGGCGGCTCGCGTCGGTGAACTTGCCGATCCAGCGGGGGGTGCCGCCGCGGATGTCCTCGCCGGTCAGCCGCTCCCAGGCGTTCGCGACCTCCTCGAAGGAGGGGGCCTCGTCGCCCTTGCGCGGGACGACGCCCGCGTCGTAGTAGGTGACGCGGAAAATGTCCGGGCCCTGCTGGAAGGCGAGGACCATTCCGCCGGGGACCCGCTCGCCGTTGGGCCGGGGGCGCACCTGCACCCCGACGACCTCCGCGAAGGCCATCTCGATGCGGGCGTCGTGGCCGGGGAAGTCGATGCCCGCCTTCTTGCGGACGGTGCTGCGGCCGCCGTCGCAGCCCACGAGGTACGCGGCGCTCAGGCGGGCCGGCCCGTCCGGTGAGGAGACCTCCACTTCGACGCCGTCCTCGCGGGCGTCGATGCCGGTGACCTCCCAGCCGCGGCGCAGGTCGGCGCCGAGCTCCTCCACCCAGTCGTTCAGGACGGAGACCGTCAGCGACTGGGGGACGCCCTTGGCGCCGTACGAACCGCCGGGCACCTCCCGGTAGTCGAGGGGGACCCCGCCGAAGTGGCCGATGTCGATGGTGCCGAAACCACCGAACCGCGGCAGCAGGCCGCGCTGGTCGAAGGTCTCGATGGTGCGGGCCGTGAAGCCGAGGGCGCGCGACTGGTCGGTCGGCTCGGTCGAGCGTTCCAGGACGATGCACTCCACGCCCGCCAGGCGGAGCTCGCCGGCCAGCATGAGCCCCACCGGCCCGGCTCCCACGATGATGACGTCCGTATCGGTGTGGCTCATTTCGCCCCTTGGTGGTGAACGGATGGTTGGCGTGCGGCGGTGGCCGCGGACGCGGGCGGGCCGGCCAGGGCCCGGTCGACGAGGGGCCCGGCCAGGCCCGTGTACCCGGCCGGGTCGAGCAGCGCGTCCAGCGCGGCGGGGGTGAACACCCCGTGCAGCTGCGGGAGTTCGCCGAGCACTTCGGCCAGCGGCCGGGAGGTCCGGGCTGCCTGCCGGGAGGCGTACGTGAGGAGGTCCTTGGCGGGTGCCTTGCCCAGCAGGGGTGCGAGGACCGCCGAGATGCGCTCGGAGACGATCTGGCCGCCGGTGGCCGCGAGGTTGTCGTGCATCCGCTGCGGGTGCACGGCCAGCCCCCGGACGAGTTCGAGGGCGGTGTGCGCGGCCCCGCCGGACAGGCGCAGGCACTCGCGCAGCGGCTGCCACTCGGAGTGCCACCCGCCCGCCGACCGTTCGTCCTCGGTGGCCAGGCACTGCGTCAGGACCGAGGCCAGCGCCGGGACCTGGAGGGCCGCCGAGCGGATCAGGGTGGCGAGGACCGGGTTGCGCTTGTGCGGCATGGCCGAGGAGGCGCCCCGGCCGGCGGCCGCCGGCTCGGCGACCTCGCCGATCTCGGTGCGGGTCAGGACGAGCACGTCCGCGGCGATCTTGCCGAGGGCGCCCGCGGTGTGCGCGAGCGCCGCACCCAGGTCGGCGACGGGCGTGCGCAGCGCGTGCCAGGGCAGGGCGGGTGCGGCCAGGCCCGTCTCCTCGGCGAACGCGGTGACCAGGCCGTCGAGCACGGCGCCCGGTTCACGGCCGTCCCCGGCGTACTGGAGGTAGCCGGCCAGGGTGCCGGCGGCGCCGCCCAGGGAGACGGGGAGGCCGTGGTCCGCGATCCGCTGGAGGCGTTCGGCGGACTCCAGCACCAACTGGCGCCAGCCCGCCGCCTTGAGGCCGAAGGTGGTGGGTACGGCGTGCAGGGCGAGGGTGCGGCCCGCCATCACCGTGTCCCGGTGATCGGCTGCGAGGGCGGCCAGCGCCTCGGCGGTGTCCCGCAGGTCCGCGAGGATCAGGCGCAGGGCCCGGCCGGCCACCAGCATGGCGCCGGTGTCGAAGATGTCCTGGCTGGTGGAGCCCCGGTGGACGTACTCGGCGGCCTCGGGTGAACGCTCCACGACCACCGCGGTGAGGGCCGTGACCAGGCCGACGACCGGGTTGGCCGTCTCGCGGGAGGCCAGGGCCAGGGCCCGCACGTCCAGGTGCCCGGCGTGCGCCGCGGCCGTGATGGTCTCGGCCGCGGACGCGGGTACGGTCCCGCAGCGGGCCTGGGCGCGCACCAGGGCGGCCTCCGCGTCGAGCATCGCCTGGATCCAGGCGGTGTCCGCGACGGCGGCCTCGACGGGGGTGCCCGCCCGGACCGGGGAGAGCAGGCCGGTGTCCGGCGGGCAGGCCGCCGGCCCGGTGCCCGGAGCCGGCTCCGGGCCCGGGGGGACGGCGTGGGGGGAGTGCGTCATGCCGTGGCCGCCGCACCCGTGCTCGTCGCCGCGGCCGTGTCCAGGGCTCCGGCCTGCAGTGCGGGCAGGTCCAGGACGGCGGCCGCGATGGCGTCGGAGTCCTCCAGGGTCACCGAGCCGACGCCGGGGCGGATGCCCGCCGCCGTCACCCAGTGCACGGACTCCGTGGGCACCCCGTACGCGAAGCGCCTCGGATGCGGTGCGCCCTGGGCGTCCAGCAGCCGGTAGGGGCGTTCGGACACGGCGAGGCCGCCGGTCTCGTACACCGCGCCGTCCGCGCCGGAGATGCGGTACGGGTGGCACTGGCCGGTGCGCAGCAGCTGGCTCATCAGCGGGTCGCTGGTGCGTCGCAGGTCGATCTCGGGCAGCCGGCACTCGATGAGCGCGCCGGCCCGTACCCGCACCCCCGGGATCTCCGCGGAGGTCCCGGTGAAGGAGGGCCCTTGCGGGTCCTGCGGGTCGGCGGCGGCCCGCATGCCGGGGCCGGTCACCTCCAGGACGCCCGCGTCGATGAGCGCGGCCATCTCCTCGATCCGGGACGCGGGCGGCCCGATCGACAGGTAGGCGTTGAGCGGTGTGTACCAGCGGTCCAGTTCGTCGCGGTGCGAGGCGGCGTCCAGCCCGCCGTGGTCGACGGCCAGCCGCAGCTCGTTGCGCAGGTCCCGCAGCAGGTCCAGGGCGGCCTTGACCGGTCCGCTGACGTTGCCCTCGCGGGCGTGCCGCACGTCCTGGTCGAGGTGGCCGCGCAGCCAGCCGCGGAACTCGGCGAGGTCGCGGAAGGTCCGCGCGCCGTACGGGCGGGCGACGAGCTCCCAGTCCCAGCGCTCGTCCGTGCCGATCCCGGCCTCGTCCAGCAGCTCCTGCTCCTGCGGGCCGGGCTCGGCCGCCAGGTAGCGGGCGGCGAATGCCGTGACGGCCGCCGGCGTCGTACGGGAGGCCAGCAGTGCCTCGTAGTAGACGCACTCGACCTCCTTGGCGATCAGCGGCCACAGGTCGGTGCCGAAGCGGATCGCCGTCCCGCGGTGTGCGGTGCGGGCCCGCAGTGCGGCGATGTACTCGGCGGTCAGCAGCCGGGGGAAGTACCGGCCGTGGGCGCCCTTCTCGTTGTCGCCGCGCGCCTGGTAGGGCACGCCGCGCCGGGAGCCGGCGTACAGGCGCGGTTCGCGGCCCGAGGGGCGGTAGACCAGACGGCCGTCGACGCGTTCGAAGACGCCGCCGCGGGCGTGGGTGAACAGCGCCATGTAGTCGAAGAAGTTCAGTCCGAGTCCGCGCAGCAGCACGTTCTCGCCCGGTGCGATCGAGGACAGGTCCACGTCCGCCGGGTTCGCGGGCGCGATGTACGTCAGGCCGGTGGCGGCGGCGAACTCGGCCAGCTCCCGCTCGGTGTCGGTGAGGCGTACCTGGACGTGGCCCTGGGCCAGGACCACCGCGGACAGCCCGGCCAGCCGGGTGCCGTCCTCCAGCAGCACGGCCTGCGGGCCGCCCGGCACCCCGCCGTCCTCCAAGGCGACGGCGCGCACGGGGTGCACGCGGACCGTCATGTGGGCGGCCGCGTTCGCGGTGACCTGCTGGAAGACCCAGGTCAGGTACTGGCCGTAGAGGGCGCGGGTGGGGTAGGTGTCCGGTCCCAGGTCGCGGGCCTCGGCGAGGGTCTCGTCGTCGTAGGCCACGCCCGAGCCGGGGGTCAGTGCGCTCGGACCGAGGGCCTTGGCCCACTGGTAGAGGCTGGGGCCCTCCTCCAGCGGCCCCTCGACGGTCACGCTGTCGTCGGTGTACACCGTGACCTGCGAGGCCACCGTGTTCATCAGCAGGTGCCGGGGCTGGGTGGGGCGCCACACCCGGCCCGAGCCCGGGGGATCGGGCTCGACCACGTGCACGGTGACGTGGTCCCAGCGGGGGGACTTGCGTTCGTGCGCGCACAGCCGTTCCAGTACGGACAGCCCGCGCGGTCCGGCGCCGACGAGGCAGACTTCCATACGTCCGCTGCTCACAAGGACACTCCGCTCGGCAGACGGGGACGGCCTCGTCCGCGGCGCCGCCGCGTCGGCTGCACCGCGGGCCCGGCGTCGCCCCCGAAGGTCATGGTGGATTCCCGGTGTTCCGGGCAGAACGGAGCAGCCGCCGTCTCCGGCGGCCCCGCAGGGGGTCCGGCGGGACCTTCGCGGTCGCCTCCGTGGGTACCGTCCACAGGGCCTCCTTCCTCCGCAAATGTCGGCCGCGGCGCTCAACCGGGGCTCGGACGGCGCTAGAGGGGCTGGTTGGAGGGGGTGCGGCGGGGGTTGGCACGGCGCGGACGGCTCCGCCGGCGCCGCCCGTGCGGGCGGGGCGGGGCAACGGCAGAGGCACCTCCCGCGGCCGGGGAGCGGCCGTCGTGCGGGAGGTGCCTTCTGGACCTGCGCGGGGTGACCGCCCAGGCAGTGGTCGTGGCGCCGGCGCCGGGACACGGGGGGTCACCGCGTGCCTGGGCCGCCGTACGAGAGGTGCCTGCTGCCGTGTCCGCACGGGATTGCCGGGCGGACGGCCGCTGGGGAGAAGGTGGAGAAGGTGGTGTGGGAAAGGTGCCGTGGCTGCGCGGGGTCACCGCGCGGTGTCAGCCGCCGTACGGAGGGACGTCCGGGCGGGATCGCCGCGCCGTCGCCGTGCGCCGTACGGGAGGGGCCCGGTCCGCGCGGGGTCACCGCGCGGTCGGCCGTGCCCCGCGTCAGCCGGCTCTCGTCATCCCTCAGTTGAAGGAGATGTTCTGGCCGACCTGACCGGTGGTCTCCTGCCAGGCCACGACGCGGCACTGCGTCTCGGCGCAGTTCACCGGGATGGCCGTCCCGGTGGCCCAGTCGGTCGCCTGGAAGTTCTTGTTCACCGGCAGGCTCAGCTGGAAGGCGCCGTTGGCATCGGCGGTCGCGACCACCGCGGTGTTGCAGACGATGCCGTCGGCACACTGGGCGACGCCGACCTCGCTGCCCGCGGCGTAGCCGGAGCCGGTGACCGTGACCGACTGGCCGTCGGACAGGCCCGAGGCGGGCGACACGGACACCGTGGCGGCAGCGGACGCCGGGCCGGCGGCGATCGCGAGGGCAGCGGCGGCGGTGGCGCCGAGGACACCGAGCTTGGACAGGCGGGAACGGGTGATCTGCATGGTCAACTCCACATCGTGTGCGGTCCGTACGTAAGAAACGTGATTCGTGATCACGCCTTACGAGAGTCGGACGCAGCGGATGAGAGTCGCTTGAGATCCGCTATAACCCGCAGGTCAGCGCCGTGGTGCGGGCGGAGCGGCGTCATCCATCGCCTTGCGCAGGGCGACCTCCCGGACGAACAGGCCCGCCACGAAGGCCACGGCGCCGACGCCCGCGCCGACCAGGAACGCGGCGTGCGTCCCCGCCGCCGTGGCATACCGGAACGCCTCCCGCACCGGGGCCTCCAGCGTGCCCAGGCCCGCCGCGTCCAGCTGGGCGTGCTGCAGCGACGGCCCGCCGCCCGGGACGCGTTCGGCCATCCCCTCCTGCAGGCGGCGGTTGAAGAGCGCGCCCATGATCGCGACACCGAACGAGCTGCCCAGCATGCGGAAGAGCATCACGGAGGCCGAGGCCACCCCGATGTCCTTCATCTGCACGCTGTTCTGCGTCACCAGCATCACCACCTGCAGCACGCAGCCCAGGCCGGCTCCGAGCACCGCCATCGCGATGCCCGACTCCAGCCGCGAGGTGGAGGTGTCCATCCGCGACAGCAGGAACATCCCCGCGAACATCAGCGCACCGCCCGCCACGGGGAACACCTTGTACCGCCCGCTGCCGCTGGTGACCCGGCCCGAAACGGCCGCGACCACGATCATCGTGCCCAGCATCGGGAGCAGCAGCAGACCCGAGTTCGTTGCGGACGCCCCCTGCACGGTCTGCTGGTACAGCGGAAGGAAGAGCACCGCACCGAACATGATGAAGCCGGTGGCCGTCCCGATGACCGCCATCAGCGAGAAGTTGCGGTTGCGGAAGATGTACAGCGGCATGAGGGGCTCGGCCGCCCGGCCCTCCCAGAACACGAACCCGGCCAGCGACAGCACCGCGGCCGCCGTGAGGGCCACGATCACGTCCGAGCCCCAGGCGTACTCCGTACCGCCCCAGGTCGTCACCAGCACGACGGCGGTGATCCCGGCCGTGAGCAGCCCCGCGCCGAGGTAGTCCACGCGCGCCGGGGAGCGCCGTTTGGGCAGCTTCAGCACCACCGCCGCCATCGCCAGCGCCACCGCGCCGACGGGCAGGTTGATGTAGAACGCCCAACGCCAGCCGAGGTGGTCGGTGATGGTGCCGCCGGCCAGCGGGCCGCCGACCATGGCCAGCGCCATCAGGCCGGCCAGCATGCCCTGGTACTTGCCCTGTTCGCGCGGCGGCACCAGCTCGCCCACGATCGCCAGGACCCCGGCCATCAGACCGCCCGCGCCCAGCCCCTGCACGACGCGGAAGCCGATCAGCTGCCCCATGTCCTGGGCCATGCCGCTGAGCGCCGAACCCGCCAGGAAGATCACGATCGCGGTGAGGAAGACCCCCTTGCGGCCGTGCATGTCGCCGAGTTTCCCCCAGATGGGTGTGGCGGCCGCGGTCGCCAGGGTGTAGGCCGTCACCACCCACGCCAGGTGCTCCAGCCCGCCCAGGTCGCCCACAACCGTGGGCATGGCCGTGCCCACGACCATGTGGTCGAGCTGCGCGAGCAGCATCGCGATCATGAGTGGGAGCAGCTGCAGGCGTACGCTGCGTCCGCGCGCCTCCGTCCCGATGTCCGCCGCCGCCACGGTTGTCGCCGCCATCTGCTTCCCCTCACTGGGATGAACCGCCGTCTTCGGGTCCGCAGTGGAGCAGCGGCCGCTCGCGTTTCACTCGCGGTCGCCGCGCGCACGCCCCGGACAGGGGGGAGCGCGTATCAGGGGTCTGTCAGCGTGGCGTCAGCGCGCGTTGACAGGTTCGCGGAGGGCCGTTTCGGCCCGCCAGCCCCGTGCTGCCCGACCGCCTGCGTGAACGAGGAGTCCCGGTGATGGCCGACCAGGTCGTGCGCGTGCCCTACGACAGCAGCTCGGACTGCCTGCTCGCCCTGCGGGACACGGTCCTGCGGGAGACACCCGTGGAACAGGTCCGGGTCGCCGACGTGACGGTCTCCTTCACCCCGCGCACCGCGGGGGTCGACGGCGACTGGGCGCTGACCCTCGCCGGATTGGAGACCGAGCTCCCCCCGATCCTCGTCCACCGGCCGACCATGACCGTCATCGACGGGCTGCACCGGCTGCGGGCCGCCGGCCTCAAGGGGCGCGAGCACATCGCTGCCCGGTTCTTCGACGGCTCCCAGGAGGACGCCGCCCTGCTGGCCGTGGCGCTGAACACGGCCCAGGGCCGGCCGCTGTCCCAGACCGACCGGGTGTGTGCCGCGCAGCGGATCCTCACCGCCCGGCCGCACTGGTCGGACCGGGCCATCGCCGTCGTCGCGGGCCTGTCCGCCAAGAAGGTCTCCGAGATACGGGTACGGGCCGACGGCCTGCCCCGGTGCGAGCGCCGGGTGGGCCTCGACGGGCGGGCCCGGCCCCTGAGCACCGCCCAGGGGCGCGAACGCGCCGGTCAACTGCTCGCCGCCGACCCGAAGGCCTCACTGCGGACCATCGCCCGCCAGGCCGGGATCTCCCCCGCGACCGTCGCCGACGTACGCGACCGGCTGCTGCGCGGCGACGACCCCGTGCCGCCCCGTCAGCGCGGGGTCGCCGGGACCGAGCGCGCCGGCCAGGACCGCGAGCGCGGCGACCGGGAGCGCGGGGAGCGGGACCCGGCCGCAGACGAGCGGGGACCGGAGGCCCGGTCGCCCGGTGAACTGTTCGGGATCTTCGATGCGCTGCGGCGGGACCCGTCCCTGCGCCTGAACGAGGTGGGCCGCAACATCCTGCGGATGCTGGACGCCTGCTCGCTGGTGGCGCGCGACCGGCAGCGGATCATCGCCAACCTGCCGCCCCACTGCACCGGCCAGATGGCGGAGCTGATGAGCGGCTACTCCGAGCTGTGGCAGCTGTTCGCCGACGAGCTGCGCCTGAGCGAGGAGACGCAGTCGGCCCCGGAGCGCGGAGCCGCCCGGGTGGGCGCCGCACGCTCCTGGTGACACCCCCCGGCCTACGAAGACGCCCCCGGGCGGACCCTGCAAGGGCCGCCCGGGGGCGTCTTCGTGTACCGCCGCCCCGGGCGTTCAGGCGTTGCCGAGTTTGAAGCCGACGCCCCGCACCGTCACGATCCACCCGCTGTCGCCCAGCTTGCCGCGCAGGCTGCTGACGTGGGTGTCGACGGTGCGCCGCGACCAGGAGTCGCCCCACACCTGCTGGAGCAGCTGCTTGCGGGGCACGACCGTGTCCGGGTGCGAGGCCAGCAGGCACAGCAGGTCGAACTCCTTGCGGGTCAGGGCCACCTCGACGCCCTCCACGGTCACCTCCCGGGAGTTCACGTCGATGTGCAGCGGTCCGCGGCGGATCTCCTGCACGGACGCCGGCTGCCACTGCGCGCGGCGCATGACGGCCTCGATGCGGGCCATCAGCTCGCGCAGTCCGTAGGGCTTGGTCACGTAGTCGTCGGCGCCCGCCTGTAGGCCCAGGACACAGTCCAGCTCGGACTGGCGGGCGGTGACGATGATGACGGGCACCCGGCTGACGGAGCGGATGGCCCGGCACACCTCCAGCCCGTCCAGGTCCGGCAGTTCGAGGTCCAGCAGGACCAGGTCCATCTCCTCGTACGCCTGGAGGGCGGCGCTGCCCCGCCGTACGCCGACGGCCTCGTGCCCGTGCCGGCGCAGCTGGGTCACCAGGGAGTCGGCGACGTCGCCGTCCCCGTCGACCACCAGGATGCGCTGCCCCGTCAGCGAGGCCGCGGTGCGCGGCGTCCCGCCCGGCCCGCCCTCCGTGACCAGGCGGATGGGGTGCGGGACGGGTGCGTGGGGCTCCAGCAGTGCCTGTGACGGAATCTGAGTCATGCCTCCCCCGAGGGTCCTGCACGGCCTGCGTGTCATCGGTGCGTCTGCGGGATGCGGATGCGGGCACGCGTCCGGCCGGGCCCTGCCGGGGCAGGTCCGGACCACGTCCCGCCGACGAACCTACCCATCCCCGGTCGAGACCTGATACAGCCGTGGCCAAGACCGTGCTGAGCAGGGGTCCTCGCGCGCTGCGGACACCGCCCGGGGCTCATACGGTGAAGACCCGGGTCGCCGAGCGGGACGGGTCGCCCGGCCGCAGGTGCAGCCGGCCCGCCGCCGGGAAGAGCACCGCGGCGGCGACCGTGCGCTCCACGCGGAAGTCGCCGTGGTCGGCGATGCACACCGGCGGCCGGGACAGGACGGCGAAGTGGTCCTCCGCGTCCGCGTCCGGGGCGAGGCCGGCCAGCCCCTGCTCGGCGGCCGCCAGACGCAGGTCGGAGGAGACCCGGTCGGCGGCGCTCTGCCGGTCGAACGGCACGAAGTCCCCGTGCAGGTAGTGGTTGGTGTGCACGGCCCGCCCGGAGGCGGGCTCGGTCACCCGGATGTCGTTGCCGCAGATCTCCGCGTACACGGCCCGTTCGCTGTCGCACAGCATCAGCGAGCGGGAGCTGGCCAGCGGCAGCCCGGCGAGGATCTTCAGGGCCTGGTCCACGTCGGAGGCCGTGTCCAGCAGGTGGCGGATGGCCAGGTACGGGGAGACGCCCGGCCGCCACTGCCCGTCGGTCACCAGGTTCAGGCCGATGGCCAGGCCGTCGCTGTTGAGGCCGAGGTAGCCCAGCAGGCCGGCGAAGCTCAGGACCAGGGAGCGGCGCGGTGATCCGGTGCGGGCGATCCGCAGGACGCTGATGTGGGAGTCCAGGTTCGCGTTCAGGTCCACCGTTTGCGCCAGCACCGGGCCGGCCCCCGCACCGTCCGCGGCGGCCGGGCCGGCCGTGCGGGCGTAGGTGGTGCAGTCACCGGCCGTGGGCACCTGGTTGTAGCCGATGATCTCGCGGCGGAGCTGGAGCAGCCAGGCCTCGTCCTCGCTGATGCCGGCGCCCTCCGCGAGGCCCGCGACCTCCTCGGCGAGGTCCGGCAGGGCCGCCCCGACCGCCGCGCGGTACGCGGCGATCGACGGCAGCAGCCCGGGCATCGTCAGGGGCTCGCGGGTGAGGTGGTTCAGCCGGGCCAGGCCGTCGGCGAGGAAGGCGCGCAGCGGGACGGCGAGGGCCCGGCCGTGGGCGAGGCCGATCTCGCGGGGCGTGCCCGAGGCCGGGACGAAGGCGATGCTCACGGCGAGACGGCCGGCTTCGCCTTCGGGCCCGCGGCGAGGTTCTCCTTCACCTTGGGCCACTCGGCGCGCAGCACGCTGTAGAACACGGCGTCGCGGCGGCGGCCGCCCGGCATGTAGTTGAAGCTGCGCAGGGTGCCCTCCTCGGTGGCGCCGATGTTGGCCAGGCCGCGGCGGGCCTGGAGGTTCAGGACGTCGGTCTTGAACTCGACGCGCTCGGCCTCCAGCGTCTCGAAGGCGTGCTGGAGGAGCAGGGACTTCGCCCAGTGGTTGATGCCCTGGCCGCGGAAGTCCTTGCCGAGCCAGGACGCGCCGATCTCCAGGCGGCGGTCGGCCTCGGCCAGGCTGAGCAGGCTCATGCTGCCCGCGATGCGGCCGCTCTGCTTGTCGGTGATGACGTAGACGGCGCGCCGGCCGGCGGCCTGCTCGGCGAGGTTCTTGTCGAAGAAGGACTCGAAGTCGCCCTCGGAGCCGACGACGACGGTGAAGTACCGCCAGATGTCGGGGTCCATGGCCACGGCGCGGACGCCTTCACGGTCGGCCTCGCTGATCGGCGTCAGCAGGACGTGGTCGTTCTCCAGGATGGTCGAGGCGTTCTCGGCCCAGTTCGCGGTCATGGTCAGGCTCCGGTCGTGACGTGGTGAGGTGGTGACGAGGTGAGGTGGTGAGGTGGTCGGTGGGGCGGGGGTGGCGGTGGCGGGTCAGTCCGCGAGCTTACGGAGCTTCTCCAGCCGGGCCAGGACGACGTGGTGGTTCACGAGGAACCGCTCCGGCCGCAGCACCCCCAGGTCGATGCCGTTGCCGGCCAGGGACTGCCCGAAGTGCTCGCCGGTGGCGATGGTGTGGTTCGCGGCGGCCTGCACCGAGCGGTACGCCGCCTCGCGCTCCATGCCGCCGCTGAGCAGCTCGGCGAGGACCGAGGAGCTGTAGACGAGGCCGTCGGTCTGGTCGATGTGCTCGCGCATCCGCTCCGGGTGCACCGTCAGCGAGGCCACCAGGTCCGCGGCGACCGTCGCCTGGTAGTGGCCCACGGCCAGGCTGTCGGGAAGTATCACCTTCTCCACGGCCTGGTGGGCGATGTCCCGCTCATGCCACAGCGGCACGTTCTCCAGCGCCGTGTTCGCATAGCCGCGCAGCAGCCGCGCCAGGCCGTTCAGCCGCTCGCTGACCGTCGGGTTGCGCTTGTGCGGCATGGCGCTGGAGCCCTGGTACGCCGAAGAGCGCCGCTCCTCGACCTCGCGGACCTCGGTGCGCTGCAGCAGCCGCAGCTCCAGGGCGATCTGCTCCACGCAGGCGCCCAGCGTCGCCACGGCCTGGAGCAGCTGGGCGTGCCGGTCGCGGGCGACGACCTGGCTGGGCGCCGGCTCGACGCCGAGGCCCAGCGCCTCGCACACGTACTCCTCGACGTACGGGTCGATCAGCGCGTACGTGCCCACCGAACCGGAGACGGTGCCCACGGCGACCGCCTCGCGGGCCGCGGCGAGCCGGGTCAGGGAACGGTCGACGGCGAAGGCGAAACCGGCCAGCTTGTGCCCGAAGGTGGTGGGCTCCGCGTGCACCCCGTGGGTGCGGCCCACCATCACGGTGTCCCAGTGCTCGAAGGCCTTGTCGACCAGCACCCGCCGCAGCCGCTTCGCGGCGTCGCCGAGCAGGTCGGTGGCGCGGGCCAGGGTGTGGCCGAGCGCCGTGTCCACCAGGTCGTAGCTCGTCATGCCCAGGTGCACCCAGCGGGCCGATGACGCCGGCATGCCCTCGCAGTACGCGGCGAGGAAGGCCAGCACCTCGTGCTCGCGTTCCTTTTCCAGCTCCTCGACCCGGGCGGGCGTCGGGACCGGGGCCCGCCGCATGTCCTCGACCGCCTCGGCCGGGACCCGGCCGAGGCGCACCTGTGCCTCGGAGGCGAGGATCTCCACGCGGACGTAGGTCGCGTAGCGGGACGCGTCCGAGAAGAGCTCCGCCATCTGCGGCAGCATGAAGCGAGGAATCACGAGGGTCCTTCGTCGGTGGGGTGGTCGGGGGTCGGCCGGGCCGGGTCAGAACGCCGCGAAGTACTCGCGCTGCTCCCACTGCGTGACCCGGCCGGCAACGGGGGCGGCCTGCAGGGCCCAGGCCTCATAGCGGCGCAGTTCGCTCTCCTTCACCTTGGTCAGGCACGCGGCGAGCGGGGCGCCGAGCAGCTGGGCGGCCCGGCCGTCGCGGAAGGCGTCCAGGGCCTCGCGCAGGGACTGCGGTACGAACTCGGCGGTGGGGCCCGCCTGGTGCCTCCCGGCGGGGAGGGCGTCCCGGGTGAGGCCGTCGAGCCCGGCGAACAGCTGGGCCGCGATGTTCAGGTACGGGTTGGCGCAGGGCTCGCCGATGCGGTTCTCGATGTGCGCGCCCGCGCCGCTGCCCACCACCCGCAGCATCGCGGTGCGGTCCTCCAGGCTCACTCCCACGCGGGTGGGGGACAGGGCGTGCGCGGAGCTGAGCCGCTGGTAGCCGTTGACGGTGGGCACCGACAGCAGGAACAGGTCCCGCAGCCACGACAGCAGCCCCTCCGCGTAGGCCTTGCTGTTGGGCGACATCCCGGCGGACAGGCCCTCCGCGCTGAACACGTTGCGGCCCGTGGCGGTCTCCACCAGCGACTGGTTCAGGTGCCAGCCGCTGGGGTCGGCCCCCTCGATCCGCGGCTGGGACATGAAGGAGGCATGGTGGCCGCGGCGGGCGCAGAACTGCTTGGTGAACGTGCGGAACAGCAGCATCGCGTCGGCGGTGTCCAGGGCGGACATCGGGTCGAAGGTGGTCTCGACCTGCCCGGGTCCCATCTCGTGCTCCATCGAGCGCAGCGGCAGGCCCAGTTGCAGGAGGTCCAGGGCCAGCGGGTCGGTGACCGGGGCCACCGAGTCGTAGGCCTGGTCCAGGTTGAACTGGTAGCCCGCGTTCATCGCCGCGACCCGCGGGGCCTCGCCCTGGAGTCCGAAGCCGTTGCCCTCGTTGCCCGGGTCCTCGTCGAGGCGGCGGGTGAGGTACCACTCGACCTCCAGGCCCAGGACGGGCGACAGGCCGTGCCCGGCGTAGCGGGCGAGGGTGCGGCGCAGCACCCCCCGCGAGGACAGCGGGTGCGGGGTGCCGTCGCGCAGGTACTCGTCGCCGATCACCCAGGCCGTGCGGGGCCCGTCGCCGGGCAGCTGCTGGAAGGTGAGCGGGTCGGGCACCAGGACGAAGTTGCCCAGGCCGGCGATCTCGTCGACGCCGATGCCGTGGTCGCCGCGGTAGTCGACGGCGGTCGCGCAGCCGGTGTCCTTCAGGAAGGGGCCGGGGCTGAAGTTCATGCCGTTGCGCAGGACGCCCCGGAAGGTCCGGGCGGTCAGCGTCTTGGAGCGGGCCAGCCCGTGCGGATCGGCGAAGACCAGGCGGACGAAGTCCACCTGGTCCAGGGCGGCCTCGATCCGCTCGGCGGCCGCGAGCTGCGCACCGTCCCACAGCTCGTGGCCGGCGACGAACGAGGGGCTCCCGACGCTGCCCTCCGCGGAGGGGGTCGACCATGAACGGGCAAACATGGCTCAGAGCGTCCTTTCGGCAAGGGCTGCGGGTACGGCGAGGGGCACGGGCACGGCGGCGGGCGGCTGCGGCAGTGGCGCCAGATCGGCCTCCAGGCGGCCCGCCACCGTGAGCACCAGGTCGTCCGCGCCGACCGGACCCACGAGCTGCACCCCGGCGGGGAGCCCGGAGCCGGTCAGGCCGGCGGGGAGCGACACGGCGGGCTGGCCCGTCATGTTGAAGGGGTACGAGGCGGGCGCCCACGACAGCCACAGCAGGTCGCGCGGGTCGGCCGCCCAGGACGGGCCGATGGCGCCGGCCGCGAACGGCTCGACGGGCACGGTGGCCATGGCGAGCAGGTCGTAGCGGTCCATCACCGAGCGCAGGGTGCGCCGCAGCTCCTGGCGGACCCCCTCGGCCCGCATCACGGCCGTCCCGCTGAGGGTGCGCCCGTACCGGACGACCTCCAGCCGTCCGGGGTCGCACCACTCCTCGGCCTCGGGGGAGGTGCCCGCGGCCTCGGACGCGGCGAGGAGGTCGACCAGGGCCGGGTACAGGTCGTTGCAGCGGACCTCGATGTCCTCGACGCGGTGCCCCTGCGCGGCCAGGACGGACCGGGCCTGGGCGGTGGCCCGGCGCACGGCGTCCGTGGTCCCCTCGTACTCGATCCAGCCGATCCGCAGCCTGCGGTGGTCGCGCGGGGTGTCCAGCGAACCGAGGCCCGAGTCGGGGTCGCCCGGGTGCGGGCCGGAGATGACCTGGCCGAGCAGGGCGGCGTCCGCGACGCTGCGGGCGATGGGGCCCTGGTGGGCGAGGCGTTCGGCGCCGTTGGGGAAGTAGGGCACCCGGCCGTAGGAGGGCTTGTAGCCGACGACCCCGCAGAAGGCGGCCGGGATCCGGATCGAACCGCTGCCGTCGGTGCCCAGCGAGGCCTCGCACAGCCCGGCCGCGACCGCCGCGGCGGCCCCGCCGCTGGAGCCGCCCGCGGTCAGCCGCGGATCGTAGGGGTTGCGGGTGGGCGGGGCGACCCGGCTGACGGTGGAGGCGCTCCAGCCGTACTCGGAGGTGGTGGTCTTGCCGACGACGACGGCGCCGGCCGCACGCAGCCGGGCCACGGCCGGGGCGTCCGCCCGCGGCCGGTCGTTGGGCAGCAGCGAACCGCGCGTGGTGGGCAGGTCCCGGGTCTGCAGCAGGTCCTTGACGGAGACGGTGACCCCCAGCAGCGGCATGTCCCACCAGGCCTCCCGGCCGCGTTCGCGGATCCGGGCGTCGGCCTGCTCCGCGGCCCGCAGGGCCTCGTCGCCGGCGGCCGCGACGAACGCGCCCAGGGTGTCCTGCTCGCGGATGGCGGTCAGGACGGCCTGGACGTGTTCGACGGCGGTGATCTCTCCCCGGCCGAGGAGTTCCTTGGTGTGGCTGACGCCGCGGGCGGTCATCGGCTCTCCTTCACGAGCACCCCCGGCAGGGCGAGGGGCGAGCGGGTGCGGGGCGCGGGACGACCCCCGGTGCGCCTCAGGACGCGTGCCGGGCCTGCCCCGGCGCGGCTCCGGCCACGGCGGGCTCGGCCGCCGCGGACCCGGCGTCCGCCGAGCCGCCCGGAGCGGACTCGGCGCCCGGCGCGGACTCGGCGCCCGCGATGGACGACCAGTGCCAGGCGGCGTCGAAGGACGTGACCTCGACGGGCTCCCCGGCGGCGGCCATGGCCGCGACCAGGCTCGTGGCCCGGGCGATGAACGCCGACACGCGGTGCGCGGCGAGCATGTCCTGCTCCTCGAACGGCGCCCCGTCGCAACGCAGCAGCCGCAGGTCCATGAACCCGTTGAAGCGGCGCCCGTCCACATCGACGGCCTGCGGGGAGCGGATCGAGAACCGCACCTTGTTGTTGACGTGCCCGTGGTGGTGCTGGTCGGAGTAGAAGGCGATGTCCGGGATGGTCGGCGGCACGAAGTGGTCGCGGGCGAGCACCTCGGGGGTCCGCGGCACGTTGCCCGGGACGAAGTGCCAGGAGTTGTACTGCATCCGCGAGGACATCGCCCAGGCGGTGTCCGCGAGCGCGGCGACCGAGTCCGCGAAGTGCCGGCGCGCCTCGGGCAGCGGGACCACGCAGCAGAAGAAGTTGGTGATGTCCCAGTCGCAGATCTCCGCCCAGCTCTCCTCGCGCAACGCCCTGATCAGCGTGGGCAGCGAGCGCATGCCCCGGCTCATCGCGAAGTCCGCCTCGAAGGCCTCGGCGGTGGCGGCCACCGTCTCGTACACCAGGGACTCCAGGCCGGTGCCGAACGCACCGTGCGGGGCGAGAAGCCACTCGGGGGACGCGGCGGCGTGCAGGCCGAGCTCCTCCAGGGTGGACCCGGCCAGCGGCAGCCGCTCGCGCAGCCGTGCGGTGACCGCGTCCTCGCGGACCCGGACCCCGTCGGCCGCGGAGCCCGCCACCCGCTCGATCTTGTGCATCAGCGCACCGTGGATCTCGCGGTACAGCAGCCGGTTGGTGGCCGGCTCCTGGCGGCGGGCGCGCAGCGCCCCGGCCAGGTCGCTGAGGTCGCCGACCCGGTGCGAGGCCGCCGGGGCGATCGGCGCGGCGCCCGCGATCCCGTTGTAGCCCTGGCGGACCCGCTCCAGCATGTACGCGACGTGGTCGACGGTCAGCTGGGTGTTGTTCGCCTCCTCGATCCGGCCGAAGCCGGCCGAGCGGATCAGCAGGGTGAGGCAGACGAGCATCTGGGCGTCGTTGTCCGACCACAGGTCCAGGGGCAGGCCCTGGAGGCTGCTGAGCGCGCAGTCCGGGTGCCCGGGCCACAGCGTCTTGCCGGTCAGCGTGTTCTGGTCGCGGAAGTTCGTGTACTGCTTCTGCTCCTGGTAGAGCACGAAGGGGGCGTTGCGCAGGGCCGCCTCCTTCGCCTGCTCCAGCAGCTCGTCACGGGCCTCGGCGCCCTGCGCCTCCAACCAGCCGCGGCAGTCGGCGACCTGCTCGGCGAGCCGGGCGCCGGCCTGCCGGGTCTCCTCGGCGTACGCGGCCAGCTGGCCGGCGCTCCACGGAACCCGCAGCACTCCGCCCACCAGGTTCTGCTTGGCGAGGGGAGCCTGCGAGGGGACGCGCAGGAGGATGCGGCCGCTGGTCGCCAGGGCGATCTCACCGAGGAACGCGGGTTCGGCGTCGTCCCCGGCGGCCTCGGCGGCGTCGGTGCGGGCGACGCCCCCCTCGGTGCGCCAGGTCAGGCCGCACAGCACCTTGAGCGCCGCCTCGTCCGCCGTGGACAGGGCGCGCAGCTGCACGTCGGCCGGGACGTAGCCGTCCAGGGTGAGCAGCACCTCGACCGCGGAACGCAGGTCGGGGGCCTGCGAGGCGCGCTGCCAGGCCCGCGCCAGCAGGCTGGGGAACCCGGCGTCGGGTTCGCTCTCGCGGTCCGGCTTGAGGGTGGCCCCGGCGGGCGTGCCCAGCCGGCTGGGGCGGCGGCTGATGCGCTTGCGCGCGTTGACGGAGCGGCGGGACTCCCGCTCGGCGGGCCCGGTCATGACGTACCTCCGGCGGTGAGCTCGATGTGGTTCCACATCGCGTCGTCGGTCGGCGTCCAGTCCTCGTCGACGTAGATGCAGTCGACCGGGCATTCCAGGACGCAGGCGGGGCAGCCCGAGCACAGCTCGGGGATGATCACGACGTCGAGGCCGCGGTCGAAGATGGCACCGAACTCCGCGGGGCAGCCGCGCAGGCAGCTGTCGCAGGTGATGCACTCGGACTTCTCGATGCGGCGCGGCGCCTTCTTCCAGTTGTCACCGCGGGTGCGCGAGGCAATGCGCTCGGCCCGCCCGGACAGCGCAGCCGACGAAGCGTTGTTTTCCACGGGCATGGACCCCTTTTGATTCTTCTCGGCCACAGCTGTTACGGGATGCGTCCGATCATCACGGGCCGCTCTGGACCGGCTCCGGAGCGTGGGTCGCAACCGGGTGGAGCCGGGGCCCGCGGTACGCGCCCGCGGGCCCCGGTCCGTCCGGCGGGCCGCCCCCCGGCGGCCCACCGGACGGGCTCAGGCTCCCGTCAGCCCGGCCAGCTCCAGGAGCAGGGCCTTGACCTCCGTGGCCGCGAGGCGCCCCGAGACGGCCGCGGGCGCCGAACACAGCACCACCGGACCGTCGTCGGGGTGGTCGGGCAGCCTCCCGTGGCTGCCGCGCACGGGGGAGGGGTCCAGGGGGACGACCGCCATCCGGTAGCGCATGCCGAGCTTCTTGCGGGCCAACGCCCCCGCCGCGCGGACCCGTACGTAGGGGTCCTCGGGGTCCAGGAACAGCTCGGCCGGGTCGTAGCCGGGCTTGCGGTGGATCTCCACCAGCCGGGCGAAGTCGGGGGCGCGGGCGTCGTCGAGCCAGTAGTAGTACGTGAACCAGGCGTCCGGTTCGGCCACCGCGACCAGCTCCCCGGAACGGGGGTGGTCCAGGCCCTCGGCCTTCTTGCCGTCCTCGTCCAGCAGCCGTGCCAGGCCCGGCAGCCCGGCCAGCGCCTCCCGGGTGGCCGCCAGGTCCTCGGGACGGCGTACGTAGACGTGCGCGACCTGGTGGTCGGCGACGGCGAAGGCCCGCGAGGCGCCCGGGTCGAGGTACTCCATGCCGTCCTGGGTGTGCACCTCCAGCAGCCCGGCGCGGCGCAGCGCCCGGTTGATGTCGACCGGCCGGCTGACGCGGGTGATGCCGTACTCGGACAGGGCGACGACGGTCCGGCCCTGCGCGCGCGCCTCGTCCAGCAGCGGTGCGAGGGCCGCGTCGAGTTCCGCGGCAGCCCGGTGCGCGCGCGGGTCGTCCGGGCCGAACCGCTGGAGGTCGTAGTCCAGGTGCGGCAGGTAGGCCAGCGTCAGGTCGGGGCTGCGGGTGGCCATCACGTGCCGGGTCGCGTCGATGATCCACCGGGAGGAGGGCAGGCCCGCGCCCGGCCCCCAGTAGGTGAACAGCGGGAACGTGCCCAGACGTTCGGTGAGTTCGTCGTGCAGGGCCGGCGGCCGGGTGTAGCAGTCCGGCTCCTTGCGGCCGTCGGCGTAGTAGACCGGGCGGGGCGTGACCGTCCAGTCGGCGCCCGATCCCATCGCGTACCACCAGCAGATGTTGGCGACGGTGTAGCCGGGCACGGCGCGCCGCGCCGCGTCCCAGACCCGGTCCCCTTCGATCAGCTCGTGGCTCTGGCGCCACAGCAGCACCTCGCCGAGGTCCCGGAAGTACCAGCCGTTGCCGACGATGCCGTGCTCCGACGGGGTGGAACCGGTCAGGAAGGTCGCCTGCACCGAACAGGTCACCGCGGGCAGGACGGTCTCCAGCGCGGCGCGCGAGCCCTCCTGCGCCAGGGCGCGCAGGTGCGGCATGTGCTCCAGCAGGCGCGGCGTGAGGCCGACGACGTCCAGGACGAGCAGCGGGTTCGCGCTCGGGGGCGTGCTCGGGCCGGGGGCGGCAGTCGTCATGGCAGTTCCTTCAGGCCGTGGTGCGTCAGCAGGTCGCGGGCGAGGGAGAGTTCGGCGGCGATTCCGTCGGCGAGCCCGTCGGCGTCACGGGGACGCAGCGCCGGCGGCAGCGCCTGCCAGGTGTACGTCTCCACCTCCAGGTGCCGGGTCAGGGGCCGCTCGCCGCCGACCAGGACGGCCAGCGCCTCGTCCAGCACCGGCAGGGTGGACGCCAGCGGAGCCTGCGGCGCCGCGTGCAGGGGTACGTGGAAGTGGGAGCGCCAGGGCCCGCGGTCCCTCGGCAGGCCGCCCGACAGGGCGGGCCCCAGGTCGTCGGTGCCCAGCAGGGCGCCCGCCGTCCCGGTGCGGGTCTGGTGCAGGAAGCGCGGCTCGTCGAAGGCCGCCAGCGCCGCGCGGACCTCCGGGTGGGCGGGGTCCGCGGCGTGCAGGGCCGCGGACAGCTGGGACTTGACGACCGGTACCCCCGCCGCCCCCAGGGCGGCGAGCGCTGCCCGCGGCTCCTCGAAGGAGGCGGCCAGGTGGCAGGTGTCCACACAGATGCCGATGCGGTCGTGCCCGACCGCGGTCAGCGGGCCGATCGCATCGGCGGTGGTCTCCACCACGCAGCCCGGCTCCGGCTCCAGACCCACCCGGATCGAGCGGCCGCTCTCCTCGGCGAGGGCGTCGAGCCGCTCCCCGAGGACGCCCAGCGCCGCATGGGCACGGGCGGCGCGCCCCGCGTCGTACCCGGTGCGCCAGGCCAGCGGCAGCGTGGAGACGGTGCCCTCGGCCACGTCGTCGGGCAGCAGCCGGGACAGCACCCGGGCCAGGGCCAGGGTGTACTCCAGGCGTTCGGCGTCCGCCCAGTCGGGCCGGTAGACGCGGTACTTGACCACCTCGGCGCCGAACCCCTCGTAGGGGAACCCGTTGAGGGTGACGACCTCCAGCCCCCGCCGCGCCAGCTCCGTGCGCAGCCCCTCCAGGGCGCGCGGATCGCCGTCCAGGGTGCGGGCGGCGTCCCGGGCCAGCCACAGCCCGATGCCGAGCCGGCCGGCGCCGAGCCGGCGGCGCACCGGCTCGGCGTGCTCGCGCAGCTGGGCGAGGACCCCCTCCAGGGTCTCGGCCGGGTGCACGTTCGTGCAGTACGCGAGGTGGACGGTGGAGCCGTCCGCGTGACGGAAGCGCACCGGCTACACCCCGGCGGGGACGGTCTTGGGGGCGCCCCGCAGGATCGAGTTGCCCTCGTGGGTGGCGCCGGGGGCCACGGCCTCCAGGCGCAGGCGCCCGCTGAGCGAGTAGAAGGCGACGGGATTGCGCCACAGCACGAGGTCCACGTCGTCCTCGCCGAAGCCCGCGGCCAGCATCGCCTCGCCGACCTTGCGGGTCTTCAGCGGGTCGCTCCTGCCCCAGTCCGCCGCGGAGTTGACCAGCACCTTCTGCGGGCCGTACTCCTTCAGGACGGCGACCATCCGCTCCTCGTCCATCTTGGTGTCGGGGTAGACGGAGAAGCCCAGCCAGGCCCCGCTGTCCTTGGCCTCCTTCACCGTGGACTCGTTGAGGTGGTCCAGCAGCGCCCGCTCCGTGCCGAGCGCGGACTCGCGCACGACGTCGATGGTGCGGCGCAGGCCCTCCAGCTTGTCGCGGTGCGGCGTGTGCACCAGCGCGGGCAGGCCGTGGTCGGCGGCCAGCTGCAGCTGCACGGCCATCGCGTGGTCCTCGGCCGGCGTCATGGAGTCGTAGCCGATCTCGCCCACGGCCACGACCTGGTCCTTGACCAGGTAGCGGGGGAGTTCGTCGAGCACCGGCGTGCAGCGCGGGTCGTTGGCCTCCTTGGGGTTGAGCGCGATCGTGCAGTGGTGGACGATCCCGTGCTGGGCGGCGCGGAAGGGCTCCCAGCCGAGCAGCGTGTCGAAGTAGTCGATGAACGAGGCCGGCGAGGTGCGGGGCTGGCCCAGCCAGAACGCGGGCTCCACGACCGCGCGGACCCCTGCCGCGTACATGGCCTCGTAGTCGTCGGTGGTGCGCGAGGTCATGTGGACGTGCGGGTCGAAGATACGCATTACAGCTCCTCGGTCAGGGTGAGCGCACGGTGCAGGTCCTCGGGGACCGGGCGGCCGGCGGCGGTGCGTTCGGCGGCGAAGGCGGTGAGCATCCGGGCCAGTTCGCCGTCCCCGCGGGCGCGGCCCTCCAGGCCCGCGACGCCGGCCAGCGGCACACCGGTGAACAGGCACTTGAGCACCGCGTGCCGCCAGGCGTGCGGCGGCAGGTGGCGGGCCGCGTACGGGCCGAGGGCCGCCGCGACCAGCAGGGTGTCGTTGGCCCGCAGGGCGTCCTCGACCAGCGGCACGCCCTCGGCGGGCGCCGGGTCCAGGTGCGGCAGGGCCAGCAGGACCGCGCGCCGCTCGGCGGCGCTGCCCTGCCGGTAGAGCCGGGTCACGGTGTCCGCGGCGGGCCGGGCGGCGGCGAGCAGCAGCACCCGCGCCGCATCGGGTGCGGCGCAGTGCCGGCCGGCCTCCGCGAAGCGCAGCTCCCAGCCGGGCGACCGGTCGGCGGCGGCGGCGCGGGCGGCGTCCAGCCAGGCGCGGGCCTCGTCACCGAGCGGCCCGTAGGCCTCGGCGTGCACCCGTGCGTACAGCTCCTCGTACGGGACCCCGTACGGGGCCTCGCCGGCTGCTCCGTACGACGCGTACGGGATCTCGCGGACCTCGGTGGACCGGGCGGTCATCTCGTGCCTCCGTTGCGCAGGAACCGAAGGGACCGCGCTGCCTGCGCGGGCCCGGCGTGGGAGTGGCGGGGCAGTTCGACGACGGTCAGGCCCTGGTAGCCGGTGGCGGCCAGGGCGTCGAGGACCGGTGGGAAGTCGATCTCCCCGTCGCCGAAGGGCAGGTGTTCGTGGACCCCGCGGCGCATGTCCTCGATCTGCACGTGCCGCAGCCAGGGCGCCGCCGCCCGGACGCAGTCGGCCGGGGAGGCCTCCTCCAGGCACTGGCAGTGGCCGATGTCGAGGGTCAGGCCGAGCGGGCCGGGATCGCCCAGCGCCTCCCGCAGCCGGTGGAAGTCGGCGAGCGTCGCCAGCAGATGACCGGGCTCGGGCTCGATCGCGAGGGGTACGCCGTACTCTTCGGCCACCTCCAGGACGGGGCCGAGGGACTCGCCCAGCCGCTTCCAGCCGGTGTCCTCGTCGACGTCCTCGGGCAGCACCCCGCTGAAGCAGTGCACGGCCAGCGCGCCGAGCTCGGAGGCGATCCGCACCGCCCGGACCAGCAGGTCGGTGCGCGCCCCACGGGCGTCCGCGTCGGCATCGAGGAGGGTCGGACCGTGCTTGCGCCGCGGGTCCAGCACGTAGCGGGCGCCGGTCTCCACGGTCACGTCGAGGCCGAGCGAGGCGAGCCGCCGCGCGGTGCGGGCCGTCAGCGCGGCCGCGTCCGGGGCGAAGGTGTCCAGGTGCATGTGGTCGAGCGTCAGCCCGACCCCGTCGTAGCCGAGGTCGGCGAGCAGGGCGAGCGCGTCGCCGAGGCGCAGGTCGGTCAGGCCGTTGGTGCCGTATCCCAGGCGCAGCGTGCTCATGTGGTGCTCACCTTCCGGGCCAGGCGGGCGGCGACGGGCGCGAGCGCGGCGGTCAGCACCGCGGCCGCGGGGGCGCCGGAGCGCGCCATCAGCCCGCCCTGCAGGGCGATCATGGCCCGGATCCCGCCGCCGACGGCCCGCTGGGTCAGCGGCGGCGAGGGGTGCAGGGCCGCGTGGACGAGGGGCCGGGCGAAGGTGGCCGCGTAGGTGGCGGCCAGGGCGACGCGTACGGCGGCTCCGGCCGGCCGGCGGTCCGCTCCGGCCGGCCGGGCGACCGCTCCGGCCAGCAGGCCCGTCGCGGCGAGCGCGGCCAGCGGGGCGGCGGTGGAGCCGCCCTCGGCCTCCCTGCGGGACACCAGGGTGACGGCGTACGTGTGGCCGCCCAGGACGGCCGCCGGCGCCAGGGCCGCGCGGACGGTGCCCGCGGCGGCGGCCGCGCCCAGCAGCAGGTCCAGCGAGCGGGCGCAGGCCATCGCCGCGGGGCCCGCCGGGGTGTGCTTGAGCTTCACGTCGTACCCCCAGACCGTGGCCGCCAGCGGCACGGCGACGGCCAGCGCCGGGCGTCCGGCCCGCGCCGCCAGGGCCAGGCCCGCCGCCGTCAGCGCGCCCGCCGCCGCAAGGGCGGCGCCGGGCCGGATCCGGCCCGAGGGCAGCGGCCGGTGCGGGCGGGCCACCGCGTCCTCCTCGCGGTCCGCCCAGTCGTTGAGGGCCATGCCCGCCTCGTACAGGCACAGGGAGGAGGCCGCCGCCAGTGCGCTGCGGCGCCCCGGCCGCACCCCGGCGGCCGCGGCCCCGGCGAGCGCGTCCCCGGGCACGGTGAACACCGCCGGGACGCGCAGGAGTTCGGCCCAGGCCCGGAGGGCGGCCGTCACTTGGACCCGGCCAGGCGCGCACCGAAGGCCAGCAGGGCGGCGTACTGCTCGGGCAGGGCCGAGGACCCGCCGTCAGGGTCCTTGAAGTAGAAGCCGAGCTCGGGCAGCGGCCCGGCCAGGCCCTGCTCGTGGGCGCGGGCGACCAGCCGGGCCAGGTCCAGGACCAGCGGCGCGGCCAGTGCCGAGTCGCAGCCCTGCCAGATCGTCTGGAGCACCATCCGGGTCCCGAGGAAGCCCTCGAAGGCCACGTGGTCCCAGGCCGTCTTCCAGTCGCCGAGCGCCGGGACGTCGTCGATGTGCACCTGGCCCTCGGGCACCGTGCCCAGGTTGTCGGCCAGCACCCGCTCCTTGCCCGCGTTCTTCGCGGCCGCGGCCGCCGGGTCGGCCAGGGAGGCCCCGTCGCCGCCGCCCAGCAGGTTCGTGCCCGACCAGGCCCGGACCGTCAGCGCCCGCTGGTGGAACATCGGCGCGAGCACGGCCCGCAGCAGGGTCTGGCCGGTCTTGCCGTCGCGGCCGGCGTACGGGAGGCCCGACGCGCGGGCGGCCTCGGCCAGTTCCGGGTGGTGCAGCCCCGCCGAGGGGGTGAAGTTGACGTAGCCGCAGCCCGCCCGCAGCGCGGCGGCCGCGTACAGGGAGCTGGCGGGCAGCTCGCCGGCCGCCGGGACCGGCTCGGTCGAGGCGACGTTCACCACGACCACGCGGGCGACACCGGTGGTGCGGGCGAACTCCGCGATGTCCGCGGCGAAGGCGGCGATGAGCTCTTCGCCGGTACGGGTGTCGCCCGGCAGCGGTCCGCCGGTGCGGATGCGCTCGTCGGCCGCGGCGAGCTCGCCCTGCACGGCGGCGGGCAGCCAGTGCGGCAGGACGCCCTGGGCGGCCAGCTCCTCCGCCCGCTTGGGCAGCGGGGCGGCGGCCGTGTCGTGCCCGCCGAAGACCAGGGAGCCCGGTGCGGGCAGGGAACCGGCCGCGAAGGCCGGTGACTCGGTGACCAGGCCGGTCGGTTCGGCGAGGCCGGCGGCCAGCGCCGCGCAGCCCGCGACCGCCGTCGTGGCGACCGACCCGCGGGCCCCGACGAACCACACACCGGTCCGGGGTCCGGCGGCGGGGGTCTCGGCGTGAAGGGACACGGCAGCCTCCATGGGCGTCGTATTTCGCAAGTGGATGCCCGGCCAGGATGCCGATCCCGGCGGCTTCCGGACGCTCCTCTCCGGCGGCCGTCGAGTGCCGCCCGAGCCGTTCCCCACCGGCGGCCCGCCCGCTGCCCCGCCGCCTGCCTGCCGTCGCCCCCGCCTGCCTGCCGTGGCCCCCCGACCGCCTGTTGTCACCCCCCGATCGCCTGCCGCGCCCCCCGACCGCCTGCCGCGCGCCCCGCTGCATGCCGACGGCCCCGCCGGCTGGGGGACCGGCGGGGCCGTCGAGGAGCGTGCGCAGCGCGCACTCAGGTCAGGACACGGTTCAGAACTTGACCTTCACCAGCTGGCCGCCGGTGCCGACCGTGTTGTTGGTGACGAACACGTCGCCCCAGATGTCGACCGCGAGGCCGGTCGGCTGCTTGAGCTGGTCGCCGGTCGGGATCTCCTTGACCGCCTTGGTGAACTGGTTGATCTCGTACAGCGCACCGGCCGACGGGGGGCCCGCCAGCGTGGTCTTGCTGTAGGTGAGGGCCAGCAGGTCGCCCTTCCAGTCGAAGTCCAGGTCGACCACGTTGGTCAGGCCGGTGACGAAGACCTGCGGCTGGCCGCCCGGCTCGATCTTCCAGATGCGGGAGGCACCCGGGTTGCCGCCGCTCATGTCGGCGACGTAGAGGGTGCCGTCCCAGTCCTTGACCACACCGGTGGGCACGCTCTCCGCGGCCGTGGTGGCGGACAGCTGGTTCTTCGGCAGGACGTGCGCCGTGGAGGTGGTGCCGTTGCTCGCGGCGCGCACGACGGTGTTGGCCGCCGCGTCGGTGATCAGGTAGCCGGAGCCGCTGCGGACGAAGCCCCACGGGTTGGCGTTCAGGTCGCCCGCGTCCGGGTTCAGGCGGGTCTCGTGGTCGACGAGGTCGCCGAGGACCTTGCCGTCGCGGGTGCGGAAGAGGGTGCCCAGCTGCTTGGCGTTGGCGCCGAGCGCGTCCCGGTCGGCGGTGGTGCGGTTGCCGCCGAAGGCGCTCAGGACCAGGAAGCCGCCCTGGGGGTCCGGTACGACGTGCGAGGGGCCCGCGGCGATGACCGGCGCGCCGGCGGCCGCACCGCCGGCGACGGACGACAGCCCGGTCACCACACGGCTCTTGCTGGTGCCCTTGACCTTGTAGATCGCGCCGGTGGCCCCGGCGCACTGGGCGCCCACGGCGCAGCCCGGCTGGCCCTCGCCGGCCTCGGCGACCAGCAGGGTGCCGTCGTTGAGGACCGTGATGTCGCGGGGGTTCTTCAGCCCGCTGGCGATGACCTCCAGCGTCGCGGTGCCGCCGGTGACCGTGGCGTCGGCCTGGGCCGGCCCGGAGACCAGCGGCGCGACGACGATGCCGGCCGCCCCCGCTGCCAGGAGGGCCTTCTTCCAGGACTTGCGTGAACTCGACATGTTTCTCCCTTGTCGGCGCCCCCCGTTTTCCCCGGGAGCAGATTGAAACCTGCGCCACGATAGGGGAAAACCAGCCTTTGTCCGACTGCAGGAATTCCGCGGTTGAACACCTGGAATTCCCCGCACCAGGCAGGTTCGAGTGCGACTCCAGGGCACCTGGAGCACATTCCTTATCGTGGTGGAGAGACGGGTCCCTTCCGGCGGTTGGGACAGAATTCAGGCTGCTGCCTTGGAGGAAAAGAATGCCCGCATCCCCGCCCCCTCCCGCCCAGTTCGCGCCCTTCGCGCTGCTGGAGCTGGCCATGGGCTCGATGATCACGCAGGCGATCTACGTCGCCGCCGAACTGCGGATCGCGGAGGTCCTCCACGAGGGCCCGCTGCCGCCCGCGGAGATCGCCGAACGGGTCGGAGCGGACGCCGAGGCCCTCGACCGGCTGCTGCGGCTGCTCGCCAGCCACCACATCTTCGAAGGGCGTGAGGACGGCACGTACGCGCTGACGCCGATGGCCGACGCGCTGCGCGCCGACCACCCGCTGACCATGCGCGACATCGCGGTCCTGATGGGCCACCCCATCCACTGGGAGGACTGGAGCCACCTGCTGGACTCGGTGCGCACCGGTGAGCCGAGCCTGCCGAAGCTGCGCGGCATGGGCGCCTTCGAGTACCTGGAGCAGAACCCGGAGTACGGGCAGGTGTTCATCAAGGGCATGGGCAACATGTCCGATACCGAGACCCAGCCGGTCGTCGGCTCCTACGACTTCTCCGCATTCGGCACGGTCGTGGACTTCTGCGGCGGCCAGGGCGGACTTCTCGCCGGCATCCTGCAGAGCGCGCCGAACACCCGCGGAATCCTTTCCGACCCCCGTGTCGAGGGGAACGGCGCCGTCGAATTCCTCGCCGCACAGGGCGTCGCGGACCGCAGCAGCACGCACGCGGGCGGGCTGTTCGACGCGGTGGTCGAGGGTGGCGACGCGTACGTCCTCAAGCACATCGTGCACGACTGGCCCGAGCACCAGGTGCTGGAGATCCTGCGCAACGTCCGCGCCGCCATCAAGCCCGGCGGCAAGCTGCTGCTGGTCGAGATGGTCATCCCCGAGGACGAGCTCAACGCCTCGCACTCGGGCAAGCTCGTCGACATGTGGCTGCTGCTGCTCGTCGGCGGCAAGGAGCGCACCGCCACCCAGTACGCCGACCTGGTGGCCCGCGCCGGCTTCAAGCTGGAGCGCGTCGTCCCCACCGGCTCCCCCGTCTCGATCGTGGAGGCGATCCCGGTCTAGTACCGGTGACCCCCGCCGAAGGCCCCGGTTCCCACCGGGGCCTTCGGCATGCCGTCCTTCGCCCGGGCCCGGCCACGCGCCCCGGCCCGGCTTCGCTCTCCATCGGCGTCGCACCCTGCCCCGCGCGCCGACCGCCCCCGGACCCGTCGCCCTTTCCACGGCACCGGCCCCGTCCGACCTGGAAGACCTCAGCCACAGAAGGTGTGCCCAGGCGATACCCGCAAGCCGGACTCCGGCCGTCGGAATTCGCTCAGCCCCCACCGGCATCAGCCACGCTGCCTGCTTTTCCACCCCCGTACCCCCGCCCACCCGCGGGTCGGCACGAGCCCTCCACCCTCGGGCCGGCGCGCGGTTCGTGGTTGCCGTTCCTCCTTGTCATAGAGAAGGCGATACCCCCGCGCCGCTCTGACCTGCGGAGATGTCGGAGGCAATGGCATCCTGGGATGCCTATATCGGCATCCTGGGATGCCTATACATGGCGCTGATGGTCATGTCGCCTGTGGTAATCAAGGGAACCTCAAGGTTCCTTCCCCTACCCATGGCGACATGTCACCCCTGGTAATGTCGGGGGTTCGGACGACACGGGGGGCGGGGGCCGGAAGTTGACCAGGGGCACACGCGGTACGCGACGAAAGCTGATCAGCCAACAGAGCGGCGAGGTGCACGAACTGTGGGAGGAAGGGCCGGTCCAGCGCTCGTACGACTTCGGCGGGAGGTTCGGACAGTTTTCCTTTCCGCGGGTCATGGCGATGCTCGGCAAGGGCTCGGGTCTGACGGGCGACGACTTCCGGGTGTTCTTCTACTGTGCGATCCAGACCTATGAACAAGGTGGCGCGACGGCCGCCGAAACGGCACAGCACCTCGGTCTGACGCCGCAGGGCACCCGCCGGATCGCCAAGAAGCTGGCCGAGAACAAACTGTTCCTCGTCGCCGAGACGGTGGGGCGCACCATCAGGTACCGGGCCAGCCCGCACATCGTGTCCAGCCTCACGGGACAGGAACAGTCACAAGAGGCAGCCGCCTATCAGAAGCCGACCCTGCCGGGGCTACCCGACGCTGCACCGAAGGACAGGAAGAATGCCACGTCAAAGCCCGTACCCGGAGCTCGTAGCGCTGCAACTGCGGATCAGCGGGCTTCCGCACCTCAAGCAGAACCTGTTGATGACGTACGCGGTCTTCGGGGCGCTGGAGCACGCGGTGGAGATGACGGCCGTCGAGCTGGCTGAGATCGTCGGCGTCCCCCCGTCGCACTTCTCCCGTGCCCGGCGTGAGCTGGAGACGGACGGGTGGATGGAACTGACCCACAAGGTGGGGCAGGTGAAGTTCTACCGCCTGGGCGAGAAGGCCACCGGTCGACGGGTGGTCGTGCCGCTGAAGCGTCTCGGAGGCTGACCGGACCACCCCGGGGTCGAACGCACCCGCGCCCCTGCCCTCCCGGTCGCAACCGGGGGGACAGGGGCGCGGCCCCTGGGGGGAGGGGGTCAGTCGGCCGGACCGAACCAGCGCTCCAGTGCGGGCGCCGGGTCCTGCCCGCCCGCGGAGCCGGCCCAGGCGACGTAGCCGTCGGGGCGGACCAGCAGGGCGGTGACGCCCTCCAGCGGGTCGGGGCCGTCGGTGGGCTTGGCGACGACCGTCGCCACGTCCACCCGGCCCTGCCAGCCGGCGGCCGTGCCCCGCAGGGACGCGTCGTCGGACAGGTCCAGCAGGACGCCGTGCCCGGCGTGCAGGAGTTCGGCGATCCGGGTCTCACCGGCGGCGCCGACCAGCAGCCGCGGCGGCATCCGGCGGCCCACCAGGGGGTGGACCTCCTCGGCGTCGCCGAGGTCGTAGCGGATCTCCAGGTGGCTGACGATGCCCGCCAGGTGCCGCTTGACGTCGTCGTACTGCACGAGCTCCTGGAACAGCTGGCGCAGCGGCTCGGCCTCCTGGCCGCCGAGGAACACCGTGCCCTGGGCCCGGGTGTTCATCAGCAGCCGCTTGCCGACCGGGTGCCGTTCGGCGTGGTAGGTGTCCAGCAGGGCGTCCGGCGCCGTGCCGCGCGCCACGGCCGCAAGCTTCCAGCCCAGGTTGACCGCGTCCTGCACGCCCGTGCTGAGGCCCTGGCCGCCGGCCGGGAGGTGGATGTGGGCGGCGTCGCCGGCCACCAGCACCCGGCCGCGCCGGTACTCGGAGGTCTGGCGGGTGGCGTCGGTGAAGGAGCTCACCCACTTCGCGCCGCCGCCGTGGATGTCCTCGCCCGTGATGTGCTCCCAGGCGTCGGCGACCTCCTCGAACGGGACGATCGCGTCGCGGTCGCTCGCCGGGGTGCCGTGCGGGCAGACGATGATGCGGTCCACGCCGTCGCCGAGCGGGCCGACCATGACCATGCCGTTGGGCAGCTGCTCACCGAGGTAGCGCGGGCGCAGGTTGCATCCCACCACGTCGGCGACGTACATCTTCCGGCTGGCCGGGATGCCCGGGAAGTCGAAACCGGCCGCGCGGCGGATGGTGCTGCGCGAACCGTCGCACGCCACCAGGTAGGAGGCGCGCAGGCGCTGCTGCCCCTCCGGGGTGTCCACGGTGACCTCGACGGTGTCCCCGTCCAGGAAACCGTCGGCCAGTGCGGCGAACTCCCAGCCGCGCCGGACCTCCGCGCCGAGTTCCTTCGCCCAGTTCTCCAGCACCTCCTCGGTGCGCCACTGCAGTACGCCGCGGGCGCCGAAGTGGGCGTCCTCCAGCACGCTGTAGTCGAACTGCACCCCGCCGAAGTGGCCCATGGGCATCGTTTCGAGCCCGCCCCACCGCGGCAGCAGGCCGCGCTGGTCGAACGACTCCATGGTGCGGGCGGTGAAGCCGAGGCCCCGCGACTGCATCGTGGGCTCGGTCAGCTTCTCGATCACGATCACGCGTGCCCCGCCCAGGCGCAGTTCCCCGGCGAGCATCAGGCCGGTCGGACCGGCTCCGACGACGATGACATCGGTGTCCACCGCTGTCCCTTCCATGGTGTTCCCTTCCTCGAGATGCGTCGTAAAGAGTTGCGCGGTGGTGGGCGGTCGAAGGTGCGGTGGGGCGCGGCCGGCGCGCGGTCGGCGTGCGGCCGGCGGCCGGTCAGCCCGAGGGGCCGAACCAGCGCTCCAACGCCTCCCGCAGCCCGGCGTCGCCGGACCCCGCCCACGCGACATGGCCGTCCGGCCGCAGCAGTACCGCGCCGACGCCCTCCAGGGCGCCGCCCTGCCCGGGCAGTCCGGCCCGTACGGTCACCCGGTCCGCCCAGCCGTCCGCGACGGCGAGCGGCTGCCCGGCCCCGCCGCGCAGGTCGAGCAGGACGCCCCGGCCCTCGCGCAGCAGCCGCGTGGTGCTGGTCGCACCCGCGTCGTCCTGCAGCGCCGTCTCCGGCAGCCGCAGCCCCGCCAGCGGGTGGCCGGGGCCGCCCACGTCGTAGCGGACGTCGAGGCCGCTGATCATCCCCGCCAGGTGGGCCCGTACGTCCTCCTCGGCGATCAGCTCGCCGAGTACGGTGCGCAGCGGCTCCACCTCGGGGCCGCCGAGCAGCATCAGGGCCTGCGCCCGGATGTTGGCCAGGACCCGGCGGCCGACGGCGTGCCGCTCGGAGTCGTAGGTGTCGAGCAGTTCGGCGGGGGCCGCGCCGCGCACGTGCAGGGCGAGCTTCCAGCCGAGGTTGAAGGCGTCCTGCAGACCCAGGTTGAGGGCCTGGCCGCCGATCGGCATCTGCCGGTGGGCGGCGTCCCCCGCGAACAGGACGCGGCCGTGGCGGTACCGGTCGAGCTGGCGCGAGGCGTCACCGAAGGAGTTCACCCACAGCGGGGTGCCGCCGCTGATGTCCTCCCCGGTGACCCGCTTCCAGACGACCGCGATCTCCTCGAACTGCGCCTCGCCGGTGCGCGGCTGCGCGGCCGAGCCGAACTCGTGGACCATCACGCGGGTCACCCCGGCGGGGTTGCGCCAGGCGATGGCCAGGCCCCGCTCCAGGCGCTGGAAGCGCCGGTTGGGGATGTCGATGCCCTCGACGTCGGCGCGCAGCAGCTCCCGGCCGGCGTCCTCACCGGGGAAGTCCGCGCCCAGCAGGGCCCGTACGGTGCTGTCCTCGCCGTCGCACGCCACCAGGTAGCGGGCGCGCAGGCGCAGCACCCCGTCGCGGCCGGCGGCTTCGGCCTCGACGGACCCGGACGCCCCGGGGGTCTGGGTGAGCGAGGTCAGCTCGTGGCCGCACCGGATGTCGGCGCCCAGCGAGATCGCCCACTCCTCCAGTACGCCCTCGGTCTTGGTCTGCGGGACCTTCCACTGGCCGGAGTGCGGGCTCGGACCGGTCAGGTCCAGGGGGATCCCGCCGAAGTGGCCGCGCGGCTCGACCGGCGGACGGCCGAGGTCGGGCAGCAGGCCGAGGACGTCGAGGATCTCCATCGTGCGGGCGTGCAGGGTGGAGGCCCTCGACTCCGTGCTGGGGGCGCGCCGCTTCTCCAGCACGACCACGTCGGCGCCGCCGCGGCACAGTTCGCCGGCGAGCAGCAGCCCGACGGGTCCGGCGCCGACGACGACGACATCGGCCTCCAGCAGGTCCGCGGTCATGGTCAGGCCTTCTGCTCGGCGTAGGCCTTGGCGTGCGCGAGCGTGGCGCTGCTGTTGGTGCTGAGCGCGGTGTGGACGTAGGCGCGGGCGTCGGCCACGGTGGCTTCGGGGCCCAGGATCCGCGCGATGTTGTCCGTGTTGAGGGTGACGGTGTGCTGCGAGGAGGCGGTGAAGCCCTCCGCGTTGTCCTCGAAGGTCCACTCGCCGGTGTGCAGGGTCATCAGCGCGGGAAGCGTGACCTGCTTGTAGGCGATCTTGTGGTGGGGGAAGACGACCCGGTACGACTTGGTGGTGTGCACCGAGCCGTCCTTGGCGCGGGTGTCCATCTCCAGCTCCTGCAGGCCGGGCGTGTCCTCGGCGAGGCGCACGACGGCGACGTGCGGGAGCCGCTCCGCCCACCGGTCCGCCTCGTTGATGAAGTCGAAGGCGTCCTTGGCGTTGCCCGCGATCTGCACCGTGTCCACGAAGGAGAAGGTCAGCTCCTCGGTCTCGGCGGCGTGGGCGAGCTCCACGTTCGTCTTGAGCGCCGCCAGCTCCGAGGTGCTGTTCTTGTCCACGGCCCGCTCGATCCACAGCAGGTCGTGCGGGTCGTCGTTGATGGCGCTGTAGTCGTGCAGCAGCCGGACCCGGGACTCGTCCGCACCGAGCTCCTCGATGATCCAGGTGCCGCCCATGTGCTTGACCGGCTCGGCCGGGACCTCCTGCCGGAAGGTGATGCGCAGCCCCTCGGGGTCCAGGGTGCGGCGCGAGGTCCAGTTCTTGGGCTGGCCGTTGGCCGTCGCCCAGATCCGGATCTTCTCCTCGTTGCCCTCGGCCTCGACCTGGTCGACGTGGATCGTCGGCGGGAAGATCCGCGGCCAGTTGGTGACGTCCGCGAGCAGCTGGTAGACCGCGGCGGCGGGGGCGCCGATGGTGATCTCGTGCTCGACCTCACGCGTCGTCATGACGACTTGACTCTCTTTCTCCTGGGGGAATGCGGTACTGCGCGGGGCGGCTAGAAGTTGCCCAGGCCACCGCAGACGTTGAGCGCCTGGGCGGTGATGGAGGCGGCCGTGTCGGAGGCCAGGTAGCCGACCAGGCCGGCGACCTCCTCGGGCGTGGAGTACCGGCCGAGCGGGATCTTCGACTGGAACTTCTCGAGGATGGCGTCCTCGGAGGTGTCGTACGCGGCCGCGTAGCCCTGGCGGACCCGCTGCGCCATCGGGGTCTCCACATAGCCCGGGCAGACCGCGTTGACGGTGATGCCGGTGGGGGCGAGCTCGTTGCCCAGCGCCTTGGTGAAGCCGACGACGCCGTGCTTGGAGGCCGAGTACGGGGCACCGAGGACGACGCCCTGCTTGCCCGCGGTGGAGGCGATGTTGATGATCCGGCCGCGGTCCTTGTGGCGCATGCCGCCGGTGGTCAGCGCGGCGCGGGTCACCCGGAAGACGCTGTTGAGGTTCGTCTCGATGACGTCCTCCCACAGCTCGTCCGCGATGTCCGCGGTGGGGCCGCCGCCGGACCGGCCGGCGTTGTTGACCACGACGTCGACGGTGCCGAAGCGGTCGACGGCGGACTGTACGAAGGCCTCGACGGACGCGGTGTCGCGGACGTCGACGACCGCGCCGTCCACCTCCAGGCCCTCGTCCTGGAGCTCCTTCACGGTCGCCGCGACGTTGTCGGCGTTGCGGGCGCCGATGAAGACCCGGTGGTTCTGCGAGGCGAGCAGCCGCGCCGAGGCGAGGCCGATGCCGCTGGTCGCGCCGGTGATGACGGCGACGCGGGGGGTGGTGTCCTGTGCCATGTCGGTTCCTCCTCAGGCAGCCGTGGCAGGCGCGAGCTGCGCGTTGACGACCTCGATGAAGGCGCGCGGGGTGTTCGCGTCGTTCACGGCCTCCTCGTCGAGGGAGATGCCGTACTCGCGCTCGATGAGGCTGCCCGCCTCCAGAAGCGCGAGGGACTCGTAGCCCAGCACGTCGAACTCGGTGTCGAGGATGTCGCCGTCCAGGTCGACGCCCTCGGCCACGCCCGCGGCTTCGCGCAGGGTGCGGCGCAGGTCGTCCGGGGTGAATTCCTTGGTGGCCATGGTGGAAGCCCTTTCCTTGCGTGGTGGGGTGTCAGGGGGGGCGTACGGCGCGGCGCTATCGGGCGGCGCGCACGACCATCGCGGAGTTGAAGCCGCCGTTGCCGCGGGCCAGGACCAGCGCGGAGCGCACCGGCGCCTGCCGCGGCTGGCCGACGACCAGGTCGAGCGGGTAGTCCGGGCACGGCTGGGTGTGCACGGTCGGCGGGATGACGCCGTCGCGGATCGACAGGAAGGCCGCCGCCAGGTCCAGCGACGCGGCCCCCGAGTAGAGGCGGCCCGTCATCGTCTTGGGGACGGTCACCGGTACGGCGCGGTCTCCGAAGACCCCGCTGATCGCGGCCGCCTCCTCGCGGTCCAGGGCAGGGTCCCCGGCGCCGTCGGCGAAGACCACGTCCACGTCGCCGGCTTCGGCGCCCGCGTCGGCGAGGGCGATCCGGATGGCCTTGCCCAGGCCCGGCTCACGGCCGCTGCCGGGACGCGGGTCCATCGTCGAGCCATAGCCGGCGATCTCGCCGTAGATGTGCGCACCGCGCGCCCGGGCCGCCTCCGCGTCCTCGACGATGAGGATCGCGCCGCCCTCGCCGGGCACGTAGCCCCGCGCGTCGCGGTCGAAGGGCAGGTAGGCGCGGGAGGGCTCGTCGCTGGTGCTGAGCTTCCCGGTCGACAGCTGCGCCACCCAGCCCCAGGGGCAGATGGAGGCGTCCACGCCGCCGGAGACGATCAGCGCGGTGCCCTTGCGGATCTGCCGGCGGGCGTGGGCGACGGCGTCGAGGCCGCCGGCCTGCTCGCTGACGACGACCCCGGCCGGGCCCTTCATGCCGTTGCGGATCGAGATCTGGCCGCTGTTGACGGCGTAGAACCAGGCGAAGGACTGGTACGCCGACACGTACTGGCTGCCGCGGCTCCACAGGCTCTGCAGCTCGCCCTGGCCGAACTCGAAGCCGCCCGCGGCGCTGGCCGTGATGACGCCCATGTCGAAGTCGGGCAGCTCCTTCGGGTCGACGCCCGCGTCCGCCAGCGCCCAGTCGGTCGCCACCAGCGCGAGCCGGGTGACCCGGTCGGTCTGCGGCAGCAGACGGCTGGGCAGGTGCTCCTCGGCCTGGAAGCCGGGCACCTCGCCCGCCAGGCGGGCCGGGTAGGCGGACGGGTCGAAGCGGGTGATCCGGCCGATGCCGTTCTTCCCGCCGACCGTCGCCGACCAGTAGTCCTCGGTGCCGAGCCCGTTGGGGGAGGCGACGCCGAGACCGGTGACCACCACCGACGTGGTCATACGAGGCTCCTTTCAGGGCTGGCCAGCACCATGGCGCTCTGGAAGCCGCCGAATCCGCTGCCGACCGTGAGGACCGCGTCGACCAGCTGGTCGCGTGCGGTGACGGGGACGTAGTCGAGGTCGCACTCCGGGTCGGGGGTGTGCAGGTTGGCCGTGGGGGGTACGACGTCGTACTCCATGGCCAGCGCCGACGCGGCGATCTCGATGGAGCCGATCGCGCCGAGCGAGTGCCCGACCATCGACTTGATGGAGCTGACCGGGGTGCGGTACGCGTGCTCGCCGAGGCTGCGCTTGAAGGCGGCCGTCTCGTGCCGGTCGTTCTGCTTGGTGCCCGAGCCGTGCGCGTTGATGTAGTCGATCGCCTCGGGGTTCAGGCGCGCCTCACCGAGGGCGAGGTTGATGGCCTCGGCCATCTCCAGGCCGTCGGGGCGCAGACCCGTCATGTGGTAGGCGTTGCTGCGCGTGGCGTAGCCGGCGATCTCGGCGTAGATGTGCGCGCCGCGCTTCTTCGCGCTCTCCAGCTCCTCCAGGACGAAGAAGGCGGTGCCCTCGCCGAGGACGAACCCGTTGCGGGTGCCGTCGAACGGGCGGGAGGCGTGCTCGGGGTCGTCGTAGCGCGGCGTGGTGGCCTTGATGGCGTCGAAGCAGGCCATCGTGATCGGCGAGATCGGGGCGTCCGAGGAGCCGGCGATGACGACGTCCGCCGAGCCCTCGCGGACGAGTTCGACGGCGTAGCCGACCGAGTCGATGCCGGAGGTGCAGCCGGTGGAGACCACGGTGCTGGGCCCTTCGGCGCCGACGGCCCAGGCGACCTCGGTGGCGAAAGAGCTGGGCACCATGTGGTTGTAGAGGTGCGGGACCGCGTAGGTGTGGTCGACCAGGTCCAGGCGGCCGCCGTCGCTGACGACCCGGTACTCCTCGTCGAGGCCCATCGTGGCGCCCACCGCACTGCCGACGGTGACGCCGATGCGGTGCGGGTCGATCCCGCCCAGCTCGATGCCGCTGTCGGCGACCGCGCCGCGCGAGGCGACCACGGCGAACTGCGCGGCCCGGTCCAGGCGGCGGACCTCCTGGGGGGTCAGGCCGTGCGCGTACGGGTCGAAGTCGACCTCGGCGGCGACCCGCGAGCGGAACTGCGTGGGATCGAAGAAGGTGATCCCGCGCGTGGCCGTACGGCCCTCGCTCAGCAGGTTCCAGAAGTTCTCCTTGCCGACCCCGCCGGGGGCGATCACCTCGATCCCGGTGATGACAACACGTCGCCGGGTCACGCGGAACCCTCCCAGTTGTAGAAGCGGGTGGCCATGGCATCGGCCGGGGACCGCCAGGTCTTCGGGTCGTAGGCCTCGATGAACGGCTTCAGGTCCTCGCTGATCCCGACGAAGCGGGGGTCGCCCTTGGCGGCCTCGATCAGTTCACCGCCGTTGTCCTCGTCGAAGTCCTGGAGGTGGAAGTACAGGCCCCGGTACGAGAACAGCTGGCGGCGCCGCGTTCCCATGCGCTGGGGCATGTCCGTCGCGTCGAATGCGGAGAACAGCTTGGCCACGTCATCGGCCTGAGTGGCTGCCATCCGGGCGACGATCAGGGTGCTGTGCATACGGTTGAGCTCCTCAGCGGTTGCGTGGGAGGGTTCGCGCAGCAGGCGTGGTCTGCGCGGCGGCTGGATTGGTGCGCCGTCGCCCTCGACGGTGCGGCCCGGCGATAGCGCCCCGCACGGGGGATGCCTGAGTTCCACCGGAGCCGTGTGTGCGCCCGCGGCAGCGGGCAGTGTTCGCGCCCGCGGCAGCGGGCAGTGCACCGGACGCCCGGTCCCCGCACGGGGAACCGGGCGTCCGGGGGGTGTGGAGCCGGCCGCGCCCTGGCGGGCGCGGCGGATCACTCGCCCGCAGCGCGCGTGTGCACCACGTTGTAGGTGTTGCCGTCCACGGAGGTGGCGACGGCGTCGATGCGGGCCTGGGCCTTCTGGCGGCCGATCGGCCAGGTCTGGGCGTCCTGGTCGCGGTGGGCCTCGTAGGCCTCCTTGGTGTCCCACTGGAAGTAGGAGACGACGAAGGAGCCCTCCAGGCCGCGGGCGCGCAGGCCCTTGAGGACGACGTGGGCGCGGAAAGCCGGCGCGTCCACGATGCCGGCCTGGCCGGCGCCGAGGGCGTCGATCAGCTCGTCCTGGTTCTCGGCCTCGACGCCGTACACGGTGATCGAGGTGTAGACGCCCAGGTGCGGGCCGATCTCGATGGTGTCGGAGCCCGGGCCGGGCAGGGCGTAGGCGACCTCGTTCTGCAGGAGGCGGATCGAGGTGGTGATCTCGCCGAAGACCGGGAGGGTGCGGTGCTTGAACTCGTCGGCGGAGTAGCGCTTTTCGAGGTCCTCGCCGCTGCGCCACTGGATGAAGTTGGCGGTGCCCGGGCTGTCGACGCCCGCGTGCACGGTGCTGGACATCCAGCCCTCGTAGGTCGCCGCGTCGACGATCTTGCGCATCTCCCGGATCAGGCTTTCCTGCTTCTCAGGAGCGTCGGTGGTGAAGAGGTTGAGGACGGTGAGGTGCTTGTCCTCGAGGGAGATGGTGGGCATGGTTCCTTCGCTTCCTTTGAGTACGGACGTGAGCGGGGCGGATCGCGCTCAGTTGGCGGGACCGAACCAGCGGGTGAGGGTGTCGTGCAGGCCTGCGGAACCGGAGCCGGCAGGGGCGACCCAGGCGACGTAGCCGTCGGGGCGCAGCAGGATGCCGTCCACGGGGGCGTCGCAGTCGACCTGGTCGGCGGTGACCACGTCGACGCGGTCGGACCAGCCGGCGGCCGCCTCGCGCAGGCCGTCGTCGCCGCCGAGGGCGAGGAGCACGGCGCGCCCGCCGTGCAGCAGCGCGAAGCTGGAGGTCTTCTCGCCGTCGACCACCAGGTCCCGGTCCGGCAGGCGCCGGCCCAGCAGCGGGTGGTCGCCCTCGCCGAGGTCGTGGCGGATGTCGAGGCCGGTGACCATGCCGACCAGGTGGCGGCGCACCGACTCGTGGTTCTCCACCAGCTCGGTGAAGACCTCGCGCATCGGGTTGAGCTCGTCGCCGCCCAGGTAGAGGGTGCGCTGGGCGAGGGTGTTGGTCAGGATGCGGGCGCCGACCGGGTGGCGTTCCGCGTGGTAGGTGTCGAGCAGTCCCTCGGGGGCCTGGCCCTTGATGTCCAGGGCCAGCTTCCAGCCGAGGTTGACCGCGTCCTGCACGCCCGCGCTCATGCCCTGCGCACCGATCGGCAGGTGGATGTGCGCGGCGTCGCCGGCCAGGAAGATCCGCCCCTTGCGGTACGCGGCGGCCTGGCGGCTGACGTCGGTGGTCGAGCTGACCCACAGCGGCGTGGCGCCGCTGATGTCCTCGCCCGACAGCCGCTGGAAGGCCTCGGCGACCTCCTCGAAGGTGATCGGGTCCGGGCTGGTCCGCAGGGGCTCGTTGCGGTCGAAGTAGATGATGCGGCTGCGCTCGGGGCCCATCGGGATGACCATGACCATGCCGCCGGGGACGCGCTCGCCGCTGAAGCGGGGGCGCAGCTGGATCCCGGTGACGTCGGCGAAGCGCAGTTCGAGGGTGGCCTCGGTACCGGGGAAGTCGATCCCGGCGATCTTGCGGACGGCGCTGCGGGCGCCGTCGGTGCCGACCACGTGGCGGGCACGCAGGCGCACCGGGCCGTCCGCGGTGTCGGCGAGGACCGTCACACCGTCCTCGTCCGGCTCCAGGCCGGTGACCTCGACGCCCCGGCGCACCTCGGCACCCAGCTCGCGGGCCCAGCCGCCGAGGATGCCCTCGGTGCGTGCCTGCGGAATGCCGCGGGCGCCGTAAGAGCCGCCCTCCAGCACCTGGTAGTCGAGCGGTACGCCCCCGAAGTGGCCGAACGGAATGACTCCGACCTCGCCGAACCGGGGGATCAGTCCGCGCTGCGAGAATTCCTCGATGGTGCGCGCCGAGAAACCGAGAGCACGGGACTGCTGAATGGGTTCGGTGAGTTTGTCAAGGACCGTCACCGAGACTCCATTGAGCCTCAATTCGCCTGCGAGCATAAGTCCGGTGGGACCGGCTCCCACGACGATGACGTCTGCATCAAAGGTGTCCATCTGCCCTCTTCCCGCTGGTGTTCGGCCAGTATTGCGAGGGCTTGCCCGGGTCGTAAATAGGGTTCAGTACAGGCCTTGGACAAGCAATGACAGAAAAGCGTCGGGTACGTCAGATCTTTGACAAGCGGACTTGCCCAGGCAGGGAGGCGCGACGGCATTATCAGTCATGAACTCCACCCGAATTACGGACGAATCCACCATCGAATCACAAGCTGCCGCCCCGACGGAATCCGCCGGCGGGTCCGGCGCGGAATCCGCCACCGAAGCACGGGCTCAGGTCGCGGACCTGCTCGCCCACTACCTCCTGTCCCTCGACAGCATCGATGCAGAGAAACTGGACGACGCCTGGGCGGCGGACCTGTTCACCCCGGACGCGGTGGTCGCGTTCCCGATGAGCCGGCACGAGGGCATCGAAGGCATGGTCGAGTACCACGACTCCGCCCTCGCGGCCTTCGCGCGCACCCAGCACCACGGCTCCGCGCCCCTGGTGACCCTCGACGGCGACCGCGCCGTGCTGCGCGCCAACCTGATCTCCACGCACGTGCACCACGCGCGGCACGCCCGCCCGCAGGGCGAACTGCCGCCGCTCTTCGCCACCGGCACCTTCGTCGACGGCGAGGCCCGGCGCACCCCGCAGGGCTGGCGGCTGAACCTGCTGTCCTTCCGGCTGCTGTGGGCGGACGGCAACCCGCCGCCGGCCGCCTGAGCCCCACAGCACGAAGCGCGGCGGCGCCGGGGAGGACCCCGGCGCCGCCGCGCGCGTCAAGACTGCGGGGGATCAGACGTTGAGGCTGAGCACCCGGTCGACCTCGATCTCGATGACCACCCGGCCCGGCGGGTCCGGCGGCGCCGACCAGTACCGCTTGGCGTAGCGCTTCGCGCCGTCCGCGATCCGCGCCGGGTCCGTCACCACCGTGCCCCGGCCCTCCAGGGTCACCCAGGTGAAGCCGTCCACCTGGCACAGTGCGACCCGGCCGCCCGGGTCCGCCAGCAGGTTCCGCGCCTTGCGCGAGGAGGCGACCGTCATGACCCGCACCAGGCCGGCCGCCGCGTCCCAGGTGAACCGTACGGGCGCCGTGTGCAGCGTCCCGTCGGGGCGGACCGTGGTGAGCGCGCCGACGTGGCGGGGGTCGTTCAGGAAGGTCCCTGCGCCGGCCGACACCGTCGGTGCGGCGGAACCCTGTTCGGACAGCGACATCGTGTGTGGATCCTTCTTCCGCTGGAGCGTGGTGCCGGGGGACGGGGAGCGGGTGGCCGCCGCGGCGGGCCGCCCGGCGCCGCGGCCGGTACGGGAGTCCGTACGCGGGCCGGTACGGGAGTCCGTACGCGGGCCCGTAGGGGAGTCCGTACGGGAGGCGGTGCGGCGGCCCGGCCCGACCGGGCCGCAGACCGCGCGCCACACCGCCCGGCGCAGGTGCGCCGCCCGCGTACGGGCCGGCGCCGCCCGGCGGGCGGCGGGCCGCGGCGGGGGCAGCTGGGGGAGTGGGGGGAGCTCCCAGCGGCGGCCGGCGAGTGAGGGCGCGGAGGTCTCGTACGGCATGGCTAGTCGATGCCCCGCACGATCGTGAAGTCGGCCTCGTCCTCGTCCGCTCCGGCGAGCCGGAGCGGAGGCGCGACCCGGACCGGAACCATTCCGAACGCGATCATTTCGACCTCCTGGAACTCTTCACTGATGCCGTACACGGGCGCCTCCTTCACGGTCGGTCGGCCCACGGTGTCAAGGTTGGCTCGTGGTCCGCTCGACGACGGATCGGCCGCCGGTCGCGGCCCGGCTGAGCTCCTCGCCGCCCCCGCCCCCGGCGGACGGCCGGTCCCGCCGGGCGATGCGCGGCGGCTCGTCGTCGGCGAGCAGCGCCAGCACCTGGGCCACGGTCGTCTCCTCTCCCGCGGCCGGCAGGGCGCGCAGCAGCCGGGCGCAGTGCCCGACCAGCCGCCGCGCGTCGGCGCCGGAGATCCGGGCGCGGTCGTGCACGGCGGCCAGCGTCAGGGTGCCGTCGCTGCCGCAGTGCGCCAGCAGCGCCACCGGGAAGACGGTGTGCGCGCCGCTCGCGCGCAGCGGGTCCACCCGGATGCCGTCGGCGGCCAGCCGCGCCTTCAGCTCCGCGGGCGCACGCGGCGCGGTCTCGACGGCGACCAGGCTGTCCAGCAGCCGCCCGTCCGCGGAACGCCCGGTCCACTCGTGGATCTGACCCGACGTCACCCACTCGTAGGGAGCCATGTCCAGCGCCCGGTCGCGCAGGGTCCTCAGCAGACGGCCGAGTGCGTGCCCCGGATCGACCCGCAGGGCCATCGGCAGACAGCTGCGCATCGGCCCCGGCAGCCGCTCGACCGCGTCCAGGGCGATGCCCCGCCCCGAGACGGTGACGCCGAACCCCACCAGCGCGGGCCCGGTGACCTCCGCGGCCCGGTACAGCAGCAGCGCCCACACGGCCTGCAGCGCACTGGAGTCGGGCACGGCCTGGGCGGCGGCCCAGCGGTGCAGCCGGTCCGCCTCGACGGCGCTCAGCCGCGCCTCGGCACGGCCGCAGCCGCTCTCCTGGGTATCGGGCCCGGGCAGCGCGGGCAGCACCACGGGCGCGCCCTCGGGCAGGGCACGGGTCCAGAACTCCCGGGCGGGACCGGTGTCCTGACGGTCCAGCCAGCCCGCCCAGTCCCGGATGTCGGGGCGCCGCTCGCCGCCGGCCAGGGCGCCGCCCGCCAGGTAGGCCCGGTAGAACTCGTCCAGGAGCACGAACACGCTCCAGGCGTCGAGCAGTCCGTGGTGGAAGGTGACCAGCACCCGCGTCACGTCCGCGGCGGCCCCCTGCCCCGGACCCGGCCGGGCCCCGGGCCGGTGCGCCGGATCGTCGACGAGGGTGACCCGCAGCGGGCCGGGGCTGCGCAGGTCGAAGCCGCGCAGCCGGTCCCGTTCCAGCAGCTCGTCCCAGTCGACCGTGCCCGCCGGGTGCCGCACCACCTCGGCGCAGGCGTGCTCGTGCAGGACGACGCGCGGCCGCGGGCCGTGCTCCACGGCGGCCCGCAGCACCGTCTCCCGGTCCACGACCGCCTGCCAGGCCGCGGTGAACCGGCCGGTGTCCAGCGGTCCCCGCCAGCGCCAGGACAGCTGCTCCACGTGCCGGCCGCCGCCGCGCCCCGACAGGGATTCGAGCAGCGGGTCGCCCAGCAGCCGGCCCGCCGCCGCGGACGGCTCCGGCGGGTGGGCGGGCACGGCGGAGCGGCGGACGGGGGCCCTGCGGCCCCGGCGCCCGTGCGCCGGGCGCGGTCGGTCCGGCCTCGCCATGGCACGCCCTCCTTCTGGCCCCCGGATGCTCCCGTACGGGCCCGGACCAGCCGGAACCCGGGGAGCGGCGCCGCTCGGGCGCCCCGAGGGCGCGCTGCTCCCGGGCCACCGTGAAACAGCCCGCTGTCACGCCGCTGACACGGGGCTGACACGGATGGAGATCCGGTGGAGGGCACCTCGCGGACGGCCGGAGAGGGGCGGGGCGGGGCGGGACGGGCTGCATCGGGGCGGGTCGTTCGGCGGGCGCGCCCTGCGCGTCCCGTCCCGTTCAGCCTCCCCCTGCGCGTCGGCGTCCCGTCCCGTTCAGGCTCCCGTCCCGCTCATCGCCGACAGGAAGCCGCGGTCGAGCATGGTCCCCGCGCAGGTGTCCCCCGAGGAGCCGAGCCCCGCGTCGTGGCAGGCCACGCTGAGCAGGTAGCGGCCCAGCACCGCATGCGTGGCGAAGCCCCACTCGCCGCGGGTCGCCTCACTGCCGTCCGGGGCGAGCAGCAGACCCCCCTTGCTGAACCCGAACTCCCGGAACCCGAGCCGCAGTCCCTGGCCGAGCGCCTTGCTGTAGGCCTCCTTCAGCGTCCACAGCCGCAGCGCGTGCGCGATCCGCTCCTCCTCCGGCAGCCCGGCGATCTCCTCGGCCTCGGCCCGGGTCAGGATCTGGTTCTCCAGCAGCTCCAGGCGCACCGACCGGTCCGCCGGCTCCACGTCCACCCCGATCCGGCCGGTGCGGCTCAGCCCGACCGCCATCAGGTCCCCGGTGTGGGACAGGCTCAGGTCGATCTGGTCGAAGCCGCGCAGGTACGGGCGCCCGCCCAGCCGGTAGGCCAGGTCCAGGTCCTCGGGCGGGGTCCCCAGGGCGGCCGCGGCCGTGTACTTGATGAGCAGCCGGGCCGCCGCGAAGCGGTAGCGCACCGTCGCGTCGGGGGTGCGCTCGTAGCGGTCCCAGTCCCCGCCGAGCAGTTCCCGCAGCCGGGGCGTGGTCAGCACACTGGGCAGCCACTCGCTCCACGTCGTGTGGACGACCGCGTTGCCGAACTCCGCCAGATTCTCGCGCACCCCGTGCCACGGACCGGCCGGCCGCGACACGTGGACGGGATCGGCACATCTGACCTGGTCCATCGTCGTCTCCCTGCATGTAGTCAGAACCGCCCGCCCCCAGACGGGGACGGGCGGCAACGGGACGGGGCCGCGGGTGTCAGCCCGCGAGCCCCGTCCCGTACAGATCCAGGCTGCGCCCCTCGCGGCAGCGGCCCAGCACCTCCTCCAGGACCGGTTCCACGACCCCGGCGGGCACCTCCGCCACCGAGGCGCCGAGCCTGCGGCCGATCCGGCCGAGCGCGAGCACGGCCCAGGCCGGGTCCTCCAGGAAGGAGCCGCTGTCGGCCTGCCCCTCCCAGACGCCGAGGACGGCCGCCGCGGCCAGCACCAGGGCGTAGCGGTCGGCCAGCGCACAGGCCTGCGGGCTGAAGCCCGTGGCGGTGTCGCCCAGCGCCGCGCAACGGGTGCGCAGCACCCGCAGCTCCCCGACGAAGGTCTGCGCCAGGTCCGCGAGCGCCGCCCGCACGCCCCCCTCGGGGCCGCGCGCCGCGTCCAGCCGGCCCGCGGCGCCCAGCAGCGTCGCCGTCAGCAGGTCGTCCCTGCCGGACAGGGCCAGCCCGGCGTGGTCGAAGGGCGGCAGCGGCGCCCCCGGCCGGAACAGCTCCGGGGGCGGCTCCTGGGTGCGGAACCACGCCGTGCGTGCCAGCACCGGCAGTTGGGGCACCAGCACCGCCTGGCACACGGCCGTCCCGGCGTGTCCGAGCCCCGCCACCGGCAGGTCCCGTACGAGTTTCTGGAAACCGCCGTACACCGGCCCCCGGTCGTACCCCCGGCCGCCGAGCACCGTGGCCAGTTCCTCCAGGTTCTCCCGCAGCATGTCCGGCATCGTGTACTTGACGGCGGCCGCCAGCAGGTACGCGTCCTGGGGCAGCAGGCTCAGCGCGCGCAGCCCCGTCACGGCCATGCTGTCGCAGGCCAGCAGGTCCGCGAAGACCCCGGCGAGCACCTTGCGCCAGCGTCGGGCCGGCTGCCCGTCCGGGCGGCCCTCGGTGGCGGCGCGCACCGCCTGGCGCAGCACGCTGTCCACACCCGCGAGCACCGTGCCGGGCACCAGGCAGTGGCTGATCTGGAAACTGCGCAGCGCCAGCGGCACGCCGGCGCCCCGGGCGCCGACGAGCGCGCTCTCCGGCAGGGCCGCACCCGCCAGTTCGAGACCGGAGAAGCGCACCCCGCGCATCCCCGGCAGCTCCACGCGCGCCAGACGGCGGACCTCGCCGGAGGCGGGCCCCTGCGGGCCCAGCAGCAGGACGGAATGGCTTGCCGGGCCGCCCTCGCCCGTCCGCGCGTACATGACGAACGCATCGGCCCGGTCGGCATGGATGACGACCGCCTTGCGCCCGTCCACCACGAACCCGCCGCCGGGCGCCGCGACGGCCCGGAACTCGTCGCGCAGCACGCTGTTGGCGTGCGCCAGCTCCCGGTGCACGATCGTCACCCGGCCGCCGCCGAGCAGCAGGCCGGCCAGCTCCCGGCGCTGGCGCACGTCACCGGCGGTCCACACGGAGGAGGCGGCGAACAGGGAACTCAGGCCGAAGCCGAAGCCGAGCGAGAGATCGCGGCGGAACAGCGGCCGCAGCACCCGGGCCAGCTCCTCCAGGTCCGTCAGCCGCCCGCCGAGGTCCCGGGGTACGAATTCGGCAGCGAGCCCGGTCCGGGTCAGCAGCTCCTCGGTGGCCGCGGGCATCTCGCGGGCCTCGTCGGCCCGGAGCAGCGCCAGGTGCCCGTGCGGGTTGCCCGGATCGTAGGGATCCCCGAGCAGCGCCTCCAGGCGGGCGGCGCGCTCGGGTTCACGGATGTCCCGTACGGGTGCGCGGGTGTCCCGTACGGGGGCCTGCGGGGCCGCCGGGGCGGCGGCCGGGGCGGTGCGGGGCCCGCGGGGGGCCGCCTGCGCGACCGCGCCCGCCGCGGCGGCGGCCGGGGCCGCCGGTGGGCGCGCGCCCGCGCCGGGGCCCCCGACCGCGCCGGCGTCCGCGGCCGCGCCGGCATCCGCGACCGTGCTCAGGACCGTGGTCACAGGACCCGGACCGCGCCGGCGGCGTGCTGGGCGGCGTGCCGCAGGACGGACAGCCCGGCCTGGCCGAGGGCGTCGCGCACGTGCCGTCCGGCGGCCGCCGTGTCCGTGCCCTCGCCCAGCACCTGCTCGATGGCCTCCGCGCGCAGCAGCACCTGGTGCCGGGCCGTGACATCGACGCCCGACTCGTCGGGTTCGACCGACCACTCGCCGGTGTGCGCGGCCAGCAGCGGAGAGGTCTCCGTCTGCTTGTAGACGATCCGGCCGGCGGCCGGGAAGCAGATGCGCACCGACTCGGTGCTGTGCGCGCTGCCGTCGATGGACAGGCTCCCCATGCGCATCACCTGGACGCCCGGCTGCTCCTCCGTCAGCTCCAGCTCCCGTACGTGGGGAAGCGCGCCGGGCCAGTCCGCGGCCCGGTACAGGAAGTCGAAGATCAGCTCGGCGGGGGCGTTGATCCGCACGGTGTCCTCGAAGGACAGCACGAGCTCGCCCAACTGCGCCCACGGGGCCGTCAGCTGGCGCAGCTGCGCCCGGCTGTTGGCCCGGATCGCCTCCTTGACCCACGCCACGTCGGCGGGATCGTCCCCGGGGACGGTGAACGTGTGCTCCAGGGTCACCCTGGAGCGGTCGCCCAGGGACTCCACCGTCCAGACGCCGCTCATGGAGTCGGTCGGGGCGGCGGGCACGTCCTGGGTGAACTCCACGCGCATCCGCTCGACGTCCAGGCGGCGGCTGGTGACCCAGGACTTGATCTTTCCGTTCGCGGTGGCCCACATCCGCAGCCGTTCCCGCGTCCCGTCGAAGTCCAACTGCTCGACGTGCACGCAGGGCTGGAAGAACAGCGGCCACTGCGTGGCGTCGGCGATCAGCCCGTAGAGCACCCCGGCGGGAGCCGCCGCGGTTGCCTCGTGGACCGTGTGGTGCACTCGCGCGTCCGACATCTTCCACACCCTTCATCATTCGAAGCGGCGCCGCCGTGCCGGCCGGGTGTCCGCCCGCGGCCGGCCCGATGCCGCCCGTACCGGTGCCGCTCACACCGGAACCGGCAGGCATTGCCGACGGTCCTGCGCTCGATGGCCGTGTCCACGAGCCTGTCCGGAACGGCTCGTGGTCCGCTCGCCCGGTGCTGGAGCCCAGCCTGACCGGACCTCGAACCGGCTGCCCCGGTCGCAGGGCGCCCGGGGACGCAGCCCCAGGCCACCGGGCGGCCGGAGGATGCGCGGGGGTGCGGGAGGGCGGCGGCGGGCTCCAGCGGCCCTCCACCCGCGGCCCCCAGACTCGGCGCGCGGGGAGTTCCGCCGCCGGCCGGTGAGACCGCCCGGACCGGTACGGACCCACCCGGGCCCCAGCCGTCCACCAGGCCACCCCCGTGCCGGTGGGCGGCTCGGGGCTGCCCTGCCGGCCCGGGCCGGGCACGCCGACGAGCCGCCCCGGGAGACCCGGAACGGCTCGTACCCGCGGCGGACGGGCCCCTGCCCCGGGCAGGGCCCGGGGCCCGTCAGGGCAGGACGCGCTCCCGGCAGGCTTCGCCGATCAGCCGCGGCAGGGCCTCGTCCCCCGCGAAGAAGTGGTCGCCGGCGACCGTACGCGCCTCGATCCGCCCGGTGGTCCACTGCCGCCACTCCCGCAGCGCCGCCGGCACGGCCAGCGGATCGTCGCTGCCCGCGAAGGCCAGCAGGGGGACGTCGACGGGGCCCCCGGTCGCGGGGTCCAGCGCCGCCTGCCGCAGGGCCTTGGCCAGCCGCAGGTCATCGCGCAGCACGGGCAGGACGCTGCGCCGCCACAGTCCGCCGGGGTCCGCGACGGGGCCCTGCGGCAGGGAGCCCAGGTCGCCGAGGAGCGGCAGCAGTTCCTCGTCGGGCAGGTCCGCCGCGCCGATCAGCGCGGTCGTCGCGTGCGGCGGGAGGCAGGCGCCCACCGCGAGGAACAGCGGCGGCGGGGCGCCGGCGTCCGCCAGCGCCCGGGTCAGCGTGTAGACGACGAGCGCGCCCAGGCTGTGCCCGTACAGCGCGTACGGGCCCTCCTCGGCGGCCTTGAGCAGGGGCCCGAGGAGGTCGTCCAGGAGGGCGGCCCGGTCCGTGACGCGCGGCTCGCGACGGCGGTGCTCCCGGCCGGGCAACGGCAGCGGGACCACGTCGACGGCGTCACCGACCGCGGCGGGCCAGCGGCGGTAACTGGACACGCCCGCGCCCGCGTGGGCGAGGCAGTGGAGCCTGACCCGCCGGTCCGCCGGCTCCACCGCCTCCCGGGCGCCCGTCACCCGTACCGTCTCGTCGAGCTCCGCCGGGGAAGTCATCCGCCGCTCTCCTCCTGGGAAGCTGTGCGCACGGCACGGCGGCCGCGCGGCACAGTAGTCGCAGCCCGAGCCTCACCCGCCCGCCTTGAGCACCACTGGACTCAGGCCGCGTACAGGTCGAAGGTCGAGGTGCGCCGCGGCCCCGAGATCACGTCGAGGCGCGGGTCGACCGCGAGCATCGCCTGGTGCAGCCGCTGCAGCTGCGGCGAGGGCTCCACCCCGAGGTCCTCGATCAGCCGCTGGCGCAGCCGCCGGTAGACGTCGAGCGCGGAAGCCTGCCGGCCGGAGCGGTAGAGCGCGACCATCGCCTGCGAGTGCAGCCCCTCGTGCTGGGGGTGACGGGCGATCACGTCGGTGAGCTCGGCGATGAGCTCGACGTGCCGGCCCAGCCGCAGGTCGGCGTCGATCCGGCGCTCCCGGGCCACGAGCCGGCTCTCCTCCAGGCGCATCACCTCGATGTCGAGGATCGGGCCCACGCGGACGTCGACCAGGGCGGGCCCCTCCCACAGGTCGAGTGCCTCGCGCAGGCACTTGGCCGCCTGCCCGTCCTCGCCGTCCTCGAAGGCCTGCTGGCCCTCGGCCACCAGGCGCTCGTAGGTGTGGACGTCGACCGCTTCGGTGGGGACCTGCAGCAGGTAGCCCCCGTACCGGGTGACGAGCACGTCCTTGGCCGTGCCGGGGGTGTCCGGGCCCATGGCGGTGCCCAGGCGGCGGCGCAGCTGCAGGATGTACGTCTGAAGGGTGGTCAGTGCGCTCTGCGGCAGGTCGGTGCCCCAGATCTCCTCCATGAGCGTGGGTACGGGCACGACCCGACCCGGGTAGAGGGCGAGCAGCGCCAGGATCTGGCGCGGCTTGCCGGCCGTGGGGACGATCGACACCCCGTTGACTTCGGCATTCAACGGACCCAGGACTTTTATCTTCATAATTCCCTCCGCGCCTTGCCGGCCGCCGTCGTTTCCGAGCCGGTTCCGAGGCTTTCGATACTGTCGCCTTCCGGCCTTTTTTGTCATCGCCGTCGACCGCAGACGAGGGGCACCATATCTTCCGGCGATCCGCCCACATCCGAAAATCGACCCCGTCTTGAGCGGCCTTCCAAGAAACCGCCCGAAACGGTGCTGACGGGCCGCTGACAAACTGCTGACGAAAACTGTGCGGACCGGTGCCGCGCGGGGAAAATCCTTTTCCCCGCGAAGGTGCGCTGTTAGCCTCGCCCCTTCGTGACGGCCGCCTGACCGGGCGGCGGTCCCGGTCGCAGGGGGTGGCGGGGTGTACGGCACGCGGAACACGAAGGTGCAGGCGGCGGGGTGCGTACGGGCCGGGGATCCGGCGGAGGCGGCCGGGGCGGCGGAGGCGACGGGGGCTGCCGGTGCGGCCGTTCCCGTGCCGTCGCCGGTCTCGGTCGCGCTGCGCCCGGTGAGGGCGGTGGAGCCGGTGGTGTGTGGGGAGCCGGACCGGCCCGACGCCGCCGGCCCGGCGGCCCGCGGACCGCTCGGCTGCCTGAGCGCAGCCGCGGACCTGCCGGGACTTCCGGACCCCAAGACCCTGCTCGGGCTGCTGGGGGCCTGGCACGGGCGCGGCGTGCAGGTCGGCTTTCCGGAGCTGTCCGGACGCCGTCCCTGACCCCGCCCCCATCCCGTACTCGACCCGGCCCCCGATCCCGTACTTGAGAAACCTTCCACAACGCCCTGTGAGTCGCTGGTGAAAATCCCGCCGCGCTCGGGGGGGCGGCTACTGTCGTATACGGGAGGAAAGACCCGCGGCTATTCGGGGGGAATGCCGAGTACGGATCTCCGGCCGCAGACTCGTCGAATGTCCCGTGCGAGGATGAGATGGAGTTTCGCATTCTTGGCCCCGTCCAGATCTACGACGAGCGCAGCAATGTGCGGATCGTGCCGACGGGCGCCAAACAGCGCGCCCTGCTGGGCGCACTCGTCGTGAAGGCCGGACAGGTCGTTTCCGCGGACCGGCTCGTCGACGAGCTGTGGGGCGAACACCCGCCCGCCAATGCCGCCAACGCCCTCCAGGCCCACGTGGCGCGGCTGCGCCGGCTGCTGCCGGTCTCCGCGCCCGGTTCGGGCGAAGCGCATCACGAGTGGCTGGTGACCCGCCCGCTGGGCTACGTCCTGCGCCTGGGCCGCTCGCGGACCGACGCCGAGCGCTTCCGCCTGCTGACCGCCGAGGGCAGCGCGCTGGCCGCCACCGACCCCGCCCGCTCCGCCGACGTACTGCGCGAGGCGCTGGCGCTGTGGCGCGGTCCGGCACTGGAGGGCAGCGAGCACGGGACGATCTGCTCCGCCGAGGCCTCGCTGCTGGAAGAGGGCAGGCTCGTCACCCTGGAGACCCTCTTCGAAGTCTGCCTGCGCGCGGGCCGGTTCGGTGAGATCACCGGCGAACTGGAAGAGCTGACCATCCGCCACCCGCTGCGGGAGCGGTTCTACGAACTGCTGATGACCGCGCTCTACCGCAGCGGCCGGCAGGCGGAGGCCCTCGGCGTCTACGACCGGGCGCGCCGCCGGCTGGTGTACGACCTCGGCCTGGAGCCGGGGCCCGTGCTGCGCGGCCGGATGGAGGCGATCCTCCACCACCACGATCCGGACGCCGTGCGCGAGGCCCGGTCCGCGGCCGAACCGGCCGCGGACGCCGGGCGGTCGCCGTGGGGGTCCGGTCCCGGCCTGGACGTCCTCGACGCCGTGGACGCCGGGGGCTTGCCCGGCGCCGACGCGGGGGAAGCGGGCGTCCGCCTGCTGCGGGAGGAGATCGTCCGGCTGCGGCGCCACGTGGAGCGGCTCTCGCGCGAACAGCGGGAGCTGGTCAGCCGGTTCGACCGGCTCACCACCGCCCGCGCGGCGGGACTCTAGCAAGCGCCCGCCCGACCGGACCGCCCGATCGGAGCGCCCGACGGGACCGCCCGACCGGACAGCCCGATCGGAGCGCCCGACCGGAGCTCCCGACCGAAGCGCCCGACCGGACCGCCCGGGCGCGGGGGGCGGGGTCGGGCGGCCCGCAGCAGCAGAACACCCTCCCTCCGCCCTGCCGTCGGGCAGGTCCAGGAGGAAGGGTGTGCGCCAGGAGGCCGTCGGGCCGCAGTCGTCCCGACCCGGTGGGCCGGGTCAGTTCACCCGGGCGACGAGCCGCCCGCCGGACGCCGCGGCCGCTGCCGCAGCCGTACCGGCCGCCACCGCGCCGGCCGGCGCCGCGGTCTCCGGGTGGGCCATCAGGATCGAGCGCTGCAGCCTGCTGAGCGCCGCGGACGGCTCCAGGCCCAGTTCCGACACGAGCGTCGTGCGCAGCCGCTGGTAGACGTTGAGCGCCTCGCCGCGGCGGCCCGAGCGGTGCAGGGCCAGCATGAACTGGCCGTGCAGGCTCTCGTGCATCCGGAACTGGTTGACCAGGACCGTCAGCTCCGACAGCAGCTCCCGGTGGCGCCCCAGCCGCAGGTCCGCCTCGATGCGCTGGTCGAGCGCGCACAGCCGGGCCTCCTCCAGCCGCTTGGCCTCCATGTCGATGCGGCTGCCCGGCTGTACGTCGGTCAGCGCGGGTCCGGTCCACAGCGAGAGCGCGTCCGCCAGGCGCCGGGCCGCCCCGTTGTAGTCCTCGGCGTCCATGGCCCGGTAGCCGGCCCCCGCGCGGCGTTCGAACTCCCGGTAGTCGACCGTGCCGCCCCGGGTCTCCAGGCGGTAGCCGCCGGGGAGGGTGGCCAGGATGTCCTTGGCGCTGCAGCGCTCGTTCTCGTCGCGGCTGAGCGCCCCGGCGATGAGTTCGCGCAGCTGAAGGATGTAGGTCTGCAGCGTGGTGCGGGCGCTGCGCGGCGGGGTCTGGCCCCAGAGCTCCTCGATCAGGACGGCCACGGGGACCACCTGGTCGGCGTGGAGCGCGAGCAGGGCCAGCACATGTCTCGGCTTCGGCGCCGTCGGAGTGATCGACACCCCGTTCTCGCGCACCGACAGCGCACCCAGCACTTCGATGTCCACGTTCTCCCCCAAAGTTCAGCCCGGAGGCCGGTTCCCGGCCTACGCGTTTCCGACCGCCAGGGCCCGGTGCGCAGCTACACCGGACCACTTGATAAAAAAACAGCACAGTCGGTTTGTCAACACCAGGCGGGTTAATTTCGGCCAAGAGCACTCCCCGGCGGCCACTTCCGCCCCGTCCCGGTGGGGACGATTGCGCTGGCCACGATCCATTTCCGGGCGTCATGAACACCAGCAACCGAAGGAAAATCGCCATGAGTTGGCCGGATTCTCCTGAGCCCCGGCAGACGAACGCCCCGGCGCCGCGAGGGCGGGCGTACCGGGGCAGCACGAGGGCCCGCCCGGCGAGTGATCTCCGGGCGGGCCGCAAGGGGCACAAGGGCCGCTGGGGCCGTGAGCAGCCGTGAGGGGCCGTAGGGGGGCCGGGACGGGCCGGGACAGGCCCTGAAGGGGCCGGGGCAGGCCCTGAGGGCCCCAGGAGGGCCGAAAAGAGACCGGTCGGGCTGTTTCAGGCGAGGATGGTCCCCGACGCCTGGAGGGCGCCGAGGAGCCCCGGCGCGGCGAGCGAGGGCAGAAGCAGCTGCCAGAACTGGGTGACCGTCTCCGGGGCGATCCAGCGGGCATCGCGGGCGCACAGCACCTCGAAGCCCACCGTGGCGGCCACCACGGCCGCCGAGGCGCTCCCGAGGCCGACGCCCGGGCGCAGTTCGTCCGCGCCGCCGGCCCGCGCGATGGCCCCCTCGACCCAGCTCTGCCAGTGCAGCCGCAGATCGGTCTGGGGCGGGCGGGCCGTGTCCCCGCTGAGCACGAAACCGGCCCGCAGCACCACGTCCTCGCGCAACCCGCGGGTGAGCCCGTGGGTCGCGTCGACCAGTTGCTGCAGGCCGCTCTCCGCCTGCCGCACATGCTCACCGACGGCCCGCAGGCGCACCAGCGCCGCGTCCTCCACCGCGTCCGCCAGTGCGGCCTTCGAGGCGAAGTGGAAGTGCAGTGCGCCGTTGCTCACCCCGGCCTGCGTGCTGATCGTGGTGAGCGACGCCACCGTGAAACCCTCGCGGTCGAAAATCTCGGCCGCACACCTGATCAGGGTTTCCCGGGTGCGCACCGCGCGTTCCTGCTTGGCCATCAAGTGCTCCGTTACTGCGGTGGGTTGCCGTGCTTGCGAGAGGGCACGTCGGCATGTTTGGTGCGGAGCATCGCGAGGGCGCTGATGAGCACCTCGCGGGTCTCGGCGGGGTCGATGACGTCGTCGACGAGGCCGCGCTCGGCCGCGTAGTACGGGTGCATGAGTTCGGCCTTGTACTCCTTGACCATGCGCGTACGCATGGCCTCCGGGTCGTCGGCGTCCGCGATCTGCTTGCGGAAGATCACGTTGGCGGCGCCCTCGGCGCCCATGACGGCGATCTCGTTGGTGGGCCAGGCGTAGGTGAGGTCGGCGCCGATGGACTGGGAGTCCATGACGATGTACGCGCCGCCGTAGGCCTTGCGCAGGATCAGGGAGATCCGCGGGACGGTGGCGTTGCAGTAGGCGTAGAGCAGTTTGGCGCCGTGGCGGATGATGCCGCCGTGCTCCTGGTCGACGCCGGGCAGGAAGCCGGGGACGTCCAGCAGGGTGATGATCGGGATGTTGAAGGCGTCGCAGAGCTGGACGAAGCGCGCCGCCTTCTCCGAGGCGTGGATGTCCAGGACGCCCGCGAGCGCGGACGGCTGGTTGGCGACGACCGCGACCACCTGGCCGTTGAGCCGGCCCAGGGCGCAGATGATGTTGCGGGCCCAGCGCTCGTGGACCTCCAGGCAGTCCCCGTCGTCCAGGAGCTCCTCGATGACCTTCAGCATGTCGTACGGGCGGTTGCCGTCCGCCGGCACCAGGTCCAGCAGCACGTCCGAGCGCCGGGTCTGGGGGTCGGTGCACGGCGTGCACGGCGGGTACTCGCGGTTGTTCTGCGGGAGCATCGACAGCAGGTAGCGGACCTCGGCGAGGCAGGTCTCCTCGTCGTCGTACGCGAAGTGCGCGACACCGGAGGTCTCGGCGTGCACGTCCGCGCCGCCGAGGCCGTTCTGGGTGATCTCCTCACCCGTCACCGCACGGACCACGTCCGGCCCGGTGATGAACATCTGCGAGGTGTCGCGGACCATGAACACGAAGTCCGTCAGCGCCGGGGAGTACGCGGCGCCGCCGGCGCACGGGCCCAGCATGACCGAGATCTGCGGGATCACCCCCGAAGCCCGGGTGTTGCGCTGGAAGATGCCGCCGTAGCCCGCCAGGGCGGACACGCCCTCCTGGATGCGGGCGCCCGCACCGTCGTTCAGCGAGACCAGCGGCGCACCGGCCGCGATGGCCATGTCCATGATCTTGTGGATCTTCGTCGCGTGGGCCTCGCCCAGCGCCCCGCCGAAGATCCGGAAATCGTGCGCGTACACGAAGACCGTCCGGCCCTCGACCGTGCCCCACCCGGTGATCACACCGTCCGTGTAGGGCCTCTTGTCCTCCAGCCCGAAACCGGTCGCCCGGTGCCGGCGCAGCTGCTCGACCTCGCTGAACGAGCCCTCGTCGAGCAGCAGCGCGATGCGCTCGCGCGCCGTCAGCTTGCCCTTGGCGTGCTGCGCCTCGGTCGCCCGGTCGCTCGGCCCCGCAAGGGCCTGGGCGCGGACCGCGTGCAGCTCTGCCACCCGTCCGTGCGTGTCCGCGGCCTTCACGGAAGCCCGAGGAATGTCCTTCACCACTGTCATGACACGTCCCTCCTCAAGGTGCGGCCCGACCGACGACCTCACCGTAACAAACCGTCGGCGCGGTTTGTATAGACGGGAGCATGGCGCGCACACGAATCAGCCATGGAACTGGCGCTGTTGCCGGCCTTACTGCCAGCTGTACGGGGAGCGGTATGCCGCGGCAGACCGCTCGGGGCGCCACGATGGACTGCCGGGCAGTTCCCCGTCGTCCTCATCGGCTCCCCGTGCGGCGAGCAGCGAGCACAGCACGACGGTGACCGCAGCCAGTTCGTCATCCTCGGCCCGGCCGCGCTCGATACGCAGCGCGAGCATCCCGGTGTCCGCATCGCTCATTCCCGCACCTCCTCAGGCCTGTGCCCACCGTCGGCCAACCGACTCAAGAGCCGCTGGAGAAGTGCTGGGAGGGGAATACGGCGGGACTCCGCGGCCGACGGGCCGCGGAGTCCTCGTTCACGCCCTGCCGCCCCGTCCCGCCGCGCGGCGCCCGAAGCCCGCCGGGCCCCGGGCGCGGCGCATCAGCCGGACGGGCGGGGCGCCACGCGTCGGGCTCAGGCGGCCGGGTCCGTCTCGGCCGCGTCCCGTTCAGCGGTGAGGCGTTCGCTCTCCTCGCCGAGCTGCACAGCCCGTTCGGCGGAGACGACAAGGCTGTTCAGCACGGCGGGCACGGCGATGCTGGGCAGCAGGTGCTCGAAGAGTGAGACGACGCGCTCCTCCAGGTCCTTGCGGTCCGAGAGCATCTGCGAGTAGATCTGCACGCCCGTCCAGGCGCCCGAGAAGAGCCATGCGCTCTCGGCGGGTTCCACATGCGGCAGCAGTTCACCCTGCTCTTTGGCCTGGGTCAGCACGTACTCGGTCGCCTTGATCCACTCGGTGAGGGCCGTGGTTCCGAAGACCGCCCGCATGTCCTGTTCGAGGGAGAGCCGCGCCACGGCGCTGACCATCGGGTTCCGCCGCATCTGGTAGGCGACCACCAGCCCGGTGTCCACCAGTTCTTGGAGCTTGCAGCGACTGGGCGCCACGGCCACGGTCGCGAACTGCTGACGCAGCACACCCTCGGCCAGCGCCTGTTTGGACGGGAAGTGGAAGTAGAGCGCTCCCTTGGTGACGCCAGCCCGGGTCAGGACCTCGCCGATGGTGGCGGCCTCGTAGCCGCGTTCGTCGAACACCGATGCCGCCGCGTTCAGAATGGCCAGCTTGGTGCGGATCGCGCGCTCCTGTCGCGCCACGATGCCTCCAGAGGTCGTTGCCGTGAGCATTACGAAGAAATGGCTGGCCCCCCCTGGAAACAAAACCAGTTGGTCCGTATTTTTGCAGGGTGGTCGTGCGCGTGTCAAAAGTCGGGCATCCCAGAGCGCTCCCACCCAGCTTCAGGAGTCCGAAATGCCGTACAACGTCCTCATCACCGGGTCCCAGGGGTTCATCGGCAGCCATGTGGTACGTGAGGCGCTGGCCTGGCCCGACCTCCACCTCCGGCTGATGCGCCGCCCCGGCGGCCCTCCGCAGCCCCCCACCGACCGCATCCACACCGTGGTGGCCGACCTCACCGACCCTGATTCCCTGCGAGGGGTCTGCGAGGGCGTCGACGCGGTCCTCCACTGCGCTTCGGCCGTCGGCGGGGACGAGGACGCCCTGCGCGCCGTGAACGACCTCGGCACGCGCCACCTGCTCGCCGACGCCCGCCGCCACGGCGTACGGCGTGTGGTACACGTCGGCACCGCATCCGTGCACGGCCGCGGGCCGTTCCGCCAAGCCGAGGTCCATGAGCTGCCGCTGCGGCCCGCATCCCCCACCAGCGCCTCCCGGGCCGCGGCCGAAGCCCATGTCCTGGAGGCCGGCGGCGCCGTCCTGCGGCCGCACCTCGTGTACGGCACCGGGGACCGGTGGGTGGTGCCGGGCCTCGCCGGACTCCTGCGGTATCTGGGCACCGCGGTCGACACGCCGTCGGTGCACTCCGCCGTCGAGGCCGGGGCGCTGGCGTCCGCCGTGGTCGCCGCCGCCATGACCGACCGCGACCCGGCCGGGGTCCACCACGCCGGCCATCCAGTGCCCCTCGGCGGCGCCGCGCTGATGGACCTCGTGCACCGTGAGCTGGACCTGCCCGTGCGGGAGCTCCTGGACCCTGCCGCGGCCAGGGCCCGCGTCGACGGGGTCCCTCAGGCTCTGCACCACCTGGACATGCTCCTGGTGGACCACTGGTTCGAAGGCGCCGCCCTCTGGGAACTCCTGGACCTCGATCCGGGCCCGTCGCCCCTCACGGGCCTGCCGGCGCACCTGCCGTGGTACCGGGAGCTGCTGCACTCGCGGTGAGCGCACGGGCCGCCGACTGCCCGAGGTGGACGGGCAGTTCGCGCGGCCCGTTGGAGATGAACGACTCCAGCGGGCGCAGCTCCGCGGTGGGAACGGCCAGGGCAAGGTCGGGGAAGCGGGCGAACAGCTCGCGCAGGGCGATCCGGGCCTCCAGCCGGGCGAGCGGGGCGCCGAGGCAGTAGTGCGTGCCGTGGCCGAAGGCCAGGTGCGCGCGGCGGGTGGGGCGCGTCACGTCGAAGCGGTCCGCGTCCTGCCCGTGCACCGCCGTGTCGCGGCCGGGGGAGACGAAGGAGATGACGAGGGGGTCCCCCGTGCGCACGGTGGTACCGCCGATCTCCAGGTCCTGTACTGCGTAACGCAGGATTCCGTTGGCCCCCGGGGCTTCCGCCCGCAGGGCCTCCTCGACCGCGTCCTCCCAGGTGGCTGCACCGCTACGGACGAGTGCGAGCTGCTCCGGGTGCTCCAGGAGCAGGCGCACCGCGTTGCCCAGCAGGTTGACGGTGGTCTCGTAGCCCGCCGTGTAGAGCAGGATGAGGTTGTCCAGCAGCTCCTTCTCCGTCAGCCGGCTGCCGTCCTCGTCGCGCACCCCGATCAGGGCGCTGGTCAGGTCGTCCCCGGGTCGGCTGCGCTTGCCGGCGATCAGCGCCGTCATCGTCGCGTAGAGGTCGATGCCATTGCGCTGCATGTCCTCCAGTGAGGCCGCCGTGTCGAAGAATCCGCCGATGATCCGGCGGAGCGCCGCACGGAACTCCTCCGGGATGCCGAACAGTTCGGCGAGCACCCGGGCCGGCAGGTGCTCGGCGAACGCCTGCCGCAGGTCCACCGGCCCGTCCGCTGCCTGCTGTTCGAGCTCGTCGAGCAGCAGGCGGGTGATCTCTTCGATGCGCGGGGCGAGCAGGGCGGTGCGGCGCGCGGTGAAGGCGGAGGCCACGAGCCCGCGCAGCCGTGTGTGGTCCGCCCCGTAGGCGGTCACCATGTTCTGCACCGACACCCAGATGGCGAGCGGCCAGGTCTGCGCTATCTCCCCGTCGATCCACGCGGGCCAGTGCCGGTTGGCGTCCTTGGACACGCGCGGGTCGGTGAGCAGCTCCTTGATCAGTTCTGTATCGGTCACCGCCCAGGCCTCGACGTCCCCCGGCAGCACCACCCGGGTGAGGGGCCCCCGGGTGCGCAGCAGCGCCGCCTCCCCCTGGATGTCCCGGCCCGCCGGGTCGATGGCGTACGGGCACTGCTGCTGACGGGGCATCAACGTCTCCAAACGGGCGGGGCCGGGACCGACCCTAGAATAAAACCGGCGACCCGGTTTTACAACGGCGTTCACACAGGGGATGCGATGTCGCGACCCGAGGAGGCGGGGATCCCTGGTACCGGAAGGATCGCCGCCGGTTGCGCGGTGCGTCCGCGCCTTCACACCGCGCACATTTTTCCGTCACACCACGTAGAAAAAAAACCGGGGCGTCTGTATCTTATGGCTCCTGACTTCCTGCGTCATCCGACAACCACAGAGCGGCGTGTGGAGATAGGTGGAGCGAGCATGACCCTCCTGACGATTCAAGAGGAAGACCTCGGCATACCGGGGCAGGGGCGCAGGTTCCGGTCCCCGACGGGGCTTGACGTCCTTCCGCGCCTGACCACCACGGTCCCCCGTGAATACGTCCACCGGGCGAGCCACGCCGAGGTGTTCCTGACCGGCTGCGAACAGCTCGACGAGCACACCTTCGCCCTCACCGGCCAGTGGCCCCGCGCCCACACGTTCTTCACCAGCGTGGACGGCACCCAGCACGACTCGATGCAGGCCGCGGAAACCATTCGTCAGGCGGGTCTGTTCCTCGCCCACGCCGAACTCGGGGTCCCCCTGGGCCACCACTTCCTGCTGTGGGACCTGAACGTCACCACATATCAGCAGAACATGGCGATCGGTTCCGGTCCCAGCGACCTCACCCTGCGGGCGACCTGTACCGATGTCGTGCGCAAGGGCAAGCGGCTCGCGGAGTTCCGCATGGAGATCAGCGTCGAACGCGACGGACGCCTGTGCGCCGTCGGTGGCGGCCGGTTCGCCTGCATCTCCGACCTGACGTACCGCCGGCTGCGCGGAGCGGCGGGGTCGGCGACCCGGACCACCCGCACCCGGCCCCTCGCCAAGGTCCTGCCGGCCGTCGTGGGCAAGGCCCTGCCGCGGGACGTGGTGCTGTCCCCGACGGAGGAAGCGCACAGCTGGCTGCTCGACCCGGACCCGCAACACCCCATTCTCTTCGACCACGGCGGAGACCACTTCCCGGGCATGGTCCTCCTCGAAGCGGCCCGGCAGGCCGCCGGAGCCCTCTGCCACCCGGCGGCCCTGACCCCGGCCTCCGTCTGCACCGACTTCCACCAGTACGCGGAGTTCACCTCCCCGGTCCGCATCCAGGCCGCGGCCCTGCCCTCCCGGGCCGCCGACTGGGCCAGTGTGCAGGTCACCGGTACACAGGGCGGGCGGAGCGTCTTCAGCGCCCTGATCTCCGGCCCGCTGGACAGACCCGGGGCCGGATCGGCTGCCCCGGCCCGCCCCCGGCCTTGAGCCGCGCCGTCTCACCGGCCCCACCAGTGCAGCTCTAGCGGCCTGTGCTGGAGTCGGCGCAGTCCGCGGCCGTCCGGCCGTACGGCACGACCTCCGACCGAGGAGAAGGCCATGGCCACCCGACGTACCGTGCTCGGCGCAGCCCTTGTGACGGCCGGCACGGGCGCGTTCACCGGTGCCGCCCTGACGCCGCTGCTGGGCAGGTCCGAAAAGGGGCAGGCGACCTCCCCCGCCGCGCAGGCGGCGGTCCCCGCCGGGCCCCCGCCCATCGAGAAGTTCAAGCTGGCGATGCCCACGATGCCGGTCCTCGCGCCGTCCTCGACCACCGACGGCGTCGACCGCTACGTGATGACGATGCGCCGGGCCCGCAAGGAGATCATCCCCGGCTTCCAGACCGAGGTCCTCACCTACAACGGCCACTTCCCCGGTCCCGTCATCAAGGCCCGTACCGGCCGCACCGTCTCGGTCCGCCAGCACAACGGCATCGACATGCCCACCTCGGTCCACCTGCACGGCGCCTCCGTGCTCCCGCAGGACGACGGCTCGCCGATGGAGACCATCGCCCCGGGCGCCAACCGGACGTACACGTACCCGAACAAGCAGCCGCACGCCTCGCTCTGGTACCACGACCACGCGCACCACATGGAGTCCGAGCACGTCTACCGCGGCCTGTCCGGCTCCTACCTGATCACCGACCCCGTCGAACAGGCCCTGCCGCTGCCCTCGGGCGCGTACGACGTCCCGATCGCCGTCCGCGACGCGGCCTTCGACGGGCAGGGCCAGCTGCGCTACGCGATGAACGACTTCGACGGCCGCACCACCGTCCTGGCCAACGGCAAGGCCTACCCGTACTTCCAGGTGGCCGCCCGCAAGTACCGCTTCCGGTTCCTCAACTCCGCCAACCTGCGCTCCTTCAGCCTGCGGCTGGCCGACGGCAGCGAACTGGTGCAGATAGCCTCCGACGGCGGACTGCTCCCCAAGCCCCACCGCACCGCCGAGGTGCCGCTGTCGCCCGGTGAGCGCGCCGACGTCGTCATCGACTTCTCGCGCTACCCCGTGGGCACCAGGATCGTCCTGGAGAACACCAACCTCGGCGGCGGCCTGCCCGAGGACTTCGGGCAGGTCCTGCGCTTCGACGTGGTCCGCACCGCCGCGGACAACAGCTCGGTCCCGGCGGTCCTGCGCACCATGCCGGCGCTGCCGGCGCCCACGGCCCAGCGGTCGGTGGTGATGCGGATGGACGAGAGCGGCGCCGCGGACGCCCTCGCCTTCCTCAACGACAAGGTCTACGACCCCAACCGCATCGACGAGTACGTCCGCCACGGTGCCAGCGAGGTCTGGACGATCAGCAACGTCAACACGTTCATGCCGCACAACTTCCACCTGCACCTGGTGCAGTTCCGGGTGATCGAGCGCAACGGACGCCCCCCGGCCGCCGACGAGGCCGGCTTCAAGGACACCGTCTGGCTGATGCCGGGGGACACCGTCAAGATCCAGGCCACCTTCGACACCTACCGCGGCCAGTACCTCTACCACTGCCACCTGATCGACCACTCGGCCATGGGCATGATGGGCCAGTTCAAGATCAGCTGACGGCGGGGCCGGACGGCATCCGCAGGGGCCCGGGGCATCCGCCCCGGGCCCCTGCGCGTTCCGGCAGTCCTCGCCCCCCGCCCCACCCCGCCGCGACTGCACCCCGATCCCGCCCCGAGCCCGCCGCGATCGTGACCCGAGCCCGCCGCGACCCGTTCTCGGCCCGGTCTCCGCCGGCGTGCCGAAAGGTCAGTGGTGCGCCCTGTGCCGCGTACCCGCGCCACCGCGACGACCGATCGGAGTGAGGCCCGCGATGCGACCCTCCCTTGCCCGCCGCCTGCTGCGCTCGCTCTACGGGAGCCTGGTGGCCTACGGCACCCTCTACACGGGCGGCGAACCCAAGGGCGCGGTCGGCGGGCTCCCCGAGCCGCCCCCGCCCCCCGCCCCGCCGCGCGGCCTCACCGGCCCCGGCCCCGCCCATCCGGAACGGGTCCGGCCCGACATCCCCCTCACCCCCCTGGAACGCGCCCTCCAGCGCGAACTGCGGGTGCGCTGAGCCGCGTCCGGCCCCGTACGCCACGCCGCGATGCCGGCGGGAAGGGCGGGGCGCCGGCGCTCTCGCCAGGCCGGGTGGGTGCGCGGCATGATGCCGCCCATCGATCGAACCCTTGGGGGGACCATGCGTACCGTGCGCGTCCTGGCCGCGGCCCTCGTCCTGTGCGCAGCCCTGGCCGGCTGCTCCGGCGGCAGTTCCGACCCGGGGCCGGAGCCGGCGCGCCCGTCGGCGTCCGGCCCGGCGTCCGGCCCGGCGCCGGGCCGGACGTCCGACCCGGCGTCCGACCCGGCGTCCGGTTCGCCGTCCGCCTCGGGGGCCGGTCCCGGCGGGGCGCCCGGGCCGGGCGCCGACGCGCAGAAGAAGGCCTGCATCGAGGCCGTCGCCGACCAGGCCGCGCAGGACCCCGGCCTGCTCCGGACGGAACCCCGGCCCGCCGGCTGCGAAGGGCTGGAGGACGCCGCCTACGTGGAGGCGTACTACGAGGCCCTGCGGAAGGCGGGCGAGGAGGCCGCCGGGAAGGGCGGGGCCGCGCCCTCCGCAGGCTCCGCCGGCGGGTGACCGGGACCCTCCCGCGCACGGGCCCGGTCCGCGGCCCGCCGCCGGTGCCGTGACCGGAAGGGTTCACCGGGTCGCGGCGCCCGGCACGGCGCCTCGCGGCGAGGTCAGACCACGCCCGTACGTCCGGTACGAGACGTGCCCTCCGCCTTGCGATCCACCGCGCCGGACACCGCGACCCGGCAAACCCTTCCGGTCACAGCACTAACCGGCGGCCAGGTCGGGGCCGGGCAGCAGGGTCTCGTCGAGGTGGTGGCCCAGTTTCTGCAGGCCGCGGACGACGGCGACCGCCCGCTCGCGGCGTTCGGCGACCTCGGGGGGCTCCACGGCGGGGCCCGGGTCGGTCGCCGGGTCGGGCGGGGGAGGGGTGACGGCCATCACCGCGTCCCAGGCCTCACGGGCCACGAGTTCCGCCGTCCGGTCGTCGATGCGGCCGTCCGCCGAGCGGGTCCGCGCGGACGGATCCGTACGGTTCAGGTACGCGTCGATGGCCGCCCGTGCCGCGCGGACGTCGGCCGGCTCGCCCGGGTCCCGTTCGGGTTCTGTCGTCATGGAGGCACCGTAAGCGTGCACGGCCGCTGCCGGGACGGCGCCACGCAGCCCGGCCCCCGACCTCACCGTGCAGGGCGGGCGGTTCGCCGGCCCGGCCCTGCGCGGCGGTCACCCCCGCGCATGCAACGGGCCCTGCCGGGTACGCGCGCACGCGCAAGAGCGGCGGCGGGTGTGGCACGGGGGTGCGGTGTGGCAAGGGCACGGCTGACGGTCCGGGAGGCGGCCGCCTGGGACCAGCTGGTCGCGGGCCTGCGGGACGAGTCCCTCGGCGCAGGCGCCGAGGGGCCGGGCAGGCGGGCCGGGCAGCAGCTGCCGGTCGGGCTGCTGCTGGTGCTGGGAATCCTGCTGTGCGCCGCCCTGGTGGTACTGCTCGCCGCCGGCATGAGCGGCGAAGGCCGCCTGGTCTGGGCCGGGGTGGTCGTGTGGATCGCCGCGATCGTGTCCCTCTCCTACGTACTGGGCCACGGCCCCCACCCGCCCTGCCGGCGGTGAACGGCGCCCGTGGCCGCAAGCCCGTCGGCCGGATGTCCGCCGCGCGGGGGCAACCTCGGCGAAATGCTGGGCACCCGTACGGCATGACTCCCCTCCACCCGCAGCAGACCCGGCCCGTCATCCCCGCCGCCACCGCAGCCGCCGGCGCACCCGCCCCCGCAGCCGCCGCCGCCACCGCAGCCGCCGGCGCACCCGCCCCCGTACCCGGGTTCGCGCCCGCCGCGGAGGAGGGGGTGCGCCTGGTCGGGTTCACCACGGCCGGACCGGGCGGCGCGATGACCGACGAGGTCGGCGTCATCACCGGTGAACTCACCCTCGCCACCGAGGACCTGGCCGACGGCACCGCCGCCCTCACCGTCCAGTACACCGGCGCGGAGGAGTGGTACACCCTGGCCGGCAGCCCGGTGCCGCTGCCCGAGGCCGGACTGGCCCGCCTCCACGAGGCAGCCCTCGCCGCGATCGGCGCCGGCGGCGGCGCGCACGCCCCGGCCCCGCCCGCCTGAGGGGCCGCAGGCCGGGCCCGCAGCCCGTGGACGGCTGCGGCCCCGGCCTGCGGCGGGCCCGGCACGTCAGCGGAGCGCGGGGATCACCTCGCGCGTCTCGTCGGCCGCCACGCCCGTGGCGCGGCGGCCGAACGCACCCGGCGGCGCCTCGTCCGCGCAGACGGTGCCCCGCGCGGGCAGCGCCCGGTGGGCGAGGTAGTCGTTGACCAGGGCGCTGATGCACGCACTGCGGTTGTATCCGGTGTGCCCCTCGGCGGCGAAGGTCAGCAGCCGTCCGTTCTCCAGCGTCCCGGCGAGGGCCACGGCGTCCTGGTACGGGGTGTCCGGGTCCCCGGTCGTGCCGAGGACCAGGATCGGGGCCGAGCCGGCCGCCCGGTAGGAACCCTCGAAGCGGCTCGGACGCTCCGCCGGCCACTGGGCGCAGGTGGGCGCGTGGTTGTGGTCGTAGGTGGGCGGTCCCAGGCCGATCGCCGGTCCCAGCAGCGGAGCGGCGGCGACGTGGGCGCCGACCAGCGTGCCCAGGAGCAGCCGGCTGGTCGGGTAGACCCGGTCCGCGCACTCGACGGCCGTGTTGACGTTGAGGAAGTCGAAGGACGCGGGCGAGGGCGGGGACAGCAGGAACGAGGTCTGGCGCGCCTGGGCCGCCCGCAGGGCCTCTCCCAGGTAGGGCCAGACCTCCTTCCCCGAGTTGATGTTGAACATCAGGCGGTAGGCGAGGGTGTAGCCGGTGGCGGGACGTCCGCTCGCCGTGACGACCGGGTCGGCGTCCAGCGCCCGCTTGAGCTCCTCGAAGGCCTCCCGCGGCCTGCCGTCGCCGAACCCGCAGGCTGCGGCCTCCCGCGCGCACCAGTCCAGGAACCGGCCGACTGCCGCGTCCAGGGCGACGAACTGCCCGGTGTCGTACGCGTACGGCAGGTCGGCGTAGCGCCGCGGGTCGTAGGCCCCGTCCAGGACCATGGCGCGGACGCGCTGCGGGAACTGCGCGGCGTACACGGTCCCCACGTAGCTGCCGAAGGAGCGGCCGTAGAAGGACAGCACCTCCTCGCCGAGGGCCTGCCGGAGCAGGTCGATGTCCTTCGCGTTCGATCCGGTGCCGAGGAACGGCACGAGGTCCCCCGACCGCTGCCGGCACGCGGTGGCGAAGTCCAGGCCCTGCCGGACGGCGGTGCCCAGGGCCCCCGGGCCGGGGACCCCGCGTGCCGAGTCGACGGCGGCCGCGTACTCCTGGTCGTTCCAGCACTCCACCTGCCCGCTGCGCGCCACGCCGCGCATGTCGTACCCGACGACGTCGAAGGCGTCGCGCAGCGAGGCGGGAAGCGCGTCGTAGCTGTTGCGGGCGAAGTCCACACCGGGGTTGCCGGGCCCGCCCGGGTGCAGCAGCAGGACACCGGTGCGGTGGGCCGGATCGGCCGCGGGCCGCCGGGTGACCGCGAGCGGGATCGTCGGGCCGGCGGGCCGGCGGTGGTCCAGCGGCACGAGGGCGGTCGCGCACTCGAAGCCGTCGCCCTGGTCGCCGGTGCAGGGTCCCCAGGACAGGACCGGAACGGGCGGGGCGGCAGGGGCGGTGGCCGTGGCGGCCCCGGGGGCGGCCCCGACGAGCGCGGTGACCGCGACCAGGACGAGGGATATCGCCCACGCCACTCGTGTGCGGGGGCCATCAGCCGAACGGGTCTGCATGCAGTGATCCTCCGTCATGGGGTGGTGCGGGACGGGCGCCGACGCAGGGGCCGGACGCTGCCCGCGGCGGCCCACCGGAAGGTGCTTCCTGCCTACCACCGGAGGGGGCGGCCGACTACCACCAGCGGCGTATCCGGGCCGATGTACCGCTCGGGCCGCCAGCGCCTGCCGAGACGCCCGCGGGGCCCCGTCCGTCCGCCCCCTCCGCGGCGGCTGACCGCCCGTCACGGGTCCGCGGCCGGCGGACCGGGCTGCGCCGCGGAGGGTGCGGCCGGGCCCGGCGGGCACGGCAGGGCGGGGGCCGGGCGCCCGGCGTTCCGGCGCCGCTGAGAACATGCAGGTCAAGGTCCCGACCGCCACCGGGCGGCCGGAGACCGACCCGCACCTCGTCACAGGAGCAGCGCACCATGTCCCAGATCACCGTCCGTGCCGCCCGGCCCGAGGACTTCGCGCAGTGGCGCGCCCTCTACCGCGGATACGCGGACTTCTACCGGGTGGAGCAGACCGAGGAGGCGGCCGAGACCGTCTGGACCTGGGTGAACGACCCCGGCCACGAGGTCGAGGCGCTCGTCGCCGAGGACGCCGGCGGCCGGCTCCTCGGCCTGGCCCACTACCGTCCGTTCGCCCGGCCGCTGTCGGCGACGGTCGGAGGCTTCCTCGACGACCTGTTCGTGGCGCCCGAGCACCGCGGTTCGGGCGCCGCCGACCTGCTGCTCGGCGCGCTGCGGGAGATCGCCGCGGAGCGCGGCTGGAGCGTGGTCCGGTGGATCACCGCCGACGACAACCACCGGGCGCGGTCCAAGTACGACCAGGTGGCCGCGCGGACCATGTGGGTCACCTACGACATGGCGCCCGGCCGCTGACCCCGCGGATCAGGTGAGGCGCAGCACGGTGCTGATGGTCTTGCCGTCCGGGCGGCTGCTGATGCCGATGTGCTCGGTGAGCCGCTGGATGAGCGGCCAGCCGTAGCCGCCGGGATGGTCCGGGCTGCCGGTGCGCGAGGAGGGGGCACGGGGGCTGGCGTCGCTCACGGACAGGTACAGGGCGTCGTCCGCGATCTCGGTGTGGAAGGCGGTGATGCCGCCGCCGTGGCGGACCGCGTTGGTGACGAGCTCCGAGACGACCAGGAGCGCGTCCGCGGCCGTGACGCTGTCCAGGCCGATGCCCGCGTGCTCCAGCAGGCGGCAGACCCGGTCGCGGGCGGCGGCAGCGCTGGCCGGCGGGGCGGGGACAGCGCTGGCCGGCGGGGCGGCGGCCGGGGGGCTGCCGCCCTTCTCGCGGGTGGATCCGCCGGGGTCGCCGGCTGCTGTGAGCGGGTTCATACCGTCATCGCCTGCCCGCGGTCGGGCCGGCCATGCCGTCGTTCGCCCATCCGGAGCGCAGCGCCCGGCTCAGCATGCCAGCGCGGCCTTCAGGCTGTCCGCCATCCGGAACGCGGCACCTGTTCCGGTGACGTCGAACAGACGTCGGACGGCCATCTGCAGCGGGCCGGCGAGGACCAGGACCGACCCCGCCGCCGCATGGGCCTGCTGGGCTTCGAGCAGGGCGTGCAGGACGGAGGAGTCCGCGAAGCACGTCCGGGACAGGTCGACCACGGTGCGCGGTGCTCCGCCGGCCGCCGCCTCGGCGAGCACCCGGGCGAGGTCGAGCGCGCTCTCCTCGTCGAAATCACCCCGCAGGTGGACGACGGCCGTGCCTTCGTGCGTGGTCGCGGTGACCACCGGTTCGTCTCCGATCACCTCGGCATCCTCCTACATCGGGGGCCGGATTGTCGCCCGAGAGGCGGACGGCCGCCCCACCGCACCGACCTGAGGAGGAGATGTGTCCGTTCCGTGTGCGAGCCGTGGCGGACGGCGCGGCGAGCGGGGCACGGTTGCCAGCGGCGTCACCGATGGAGGATGGTTGCCGGAGGGCAAGGGTTTTTCCTTCGACGTAAAGAGGTGAGGGGTTCGCGCAGCGAGCCTTCAACGTTTGGTGAATACCAACCAGGCAACTTCCGGTCCGACCGCGGTGGCCATCCCGTGGAGTGAGGCCCCCTACCCGGTGCTCGTGGCGGACGCGGGGTCGGACCTCGTGTACGCCAACGAGGCCGCGGGCCTGGTCTTCCCGGGCGCCCGCCCGGGGACGCCGATGGCCGACGCGGTCCCCGCCTGGCTGTCCTCGGCACACGAACGCTGCACCCGGGCGCACAGCGCCTCCCCGGCCGGCGCCCGGCAGCGGCCGGACGACCGACCCGCCCCGATGGCCGAGGGCCCGGTCGGCGACCGCGCCTACGAAGCCCATCCGACCCTGCGCGACGACGGCACGGTGCTGTGGTGGCTGGTCGACGACACCGACCACCGACTGGCCCGGCAGGCCCTGCAGATGGAGCGCGCCCGCACCGCGTTCCTGACCCGGGCCTCCAACCTGCTGCTCTCCTCGCTGAACCTGGAACGGTGCATGGACGTCACCGCACAGATGGCCGCGGAACACCTCGCGGACGCCGCGCTGGTGATCGCCCCCTCGCACGGCCGTGAGCTGCCGGTGGTGTGCTGCCTGCGGGGCGGAACACCGTCGGCGACCCGCGTCAGGGCCCACCCCGAAGAGGTACCGGGACTGGAAGAGGCGCTCCAGGGCTTCCCGCCCGTCCCCTCCCGCTGGATCGATCCCGCCACCGCACCGGCCTGGCTGATCCCCGAGGGCTTCGGCGCGGTCGGCTCGATCGTCATCACCCCGCTGCCCGGCCACGGCGTGCCCGCGGGCGCCCTCGTCCTGCTGCGCCGCACCGGCGCCGCCGCGTTCACGGAGGACGAGGAGGTCTTCGCCCGCCTGTACGCGGCCCGCGCCGGCGCCGCCATGTCCGCCGCACGCCTCTACGCCGAGCAGTCCTCGATCACCGACACCCTGATGCGGGAACTGCTGCCCCCCGCCCTGCACCAGGTCTGCGGTGTGGAGTACGCGGGCGGCTACCGGCCCTCGAAGGACCACGAGCGGGTCGGCGGGGACTTCTACGACGTCCACCCCGCCGCCGTGGAGGGCGAGGCCTCCCTCGTCGTCCTCGGCGACGTGTGCGGCAAGGGCCTGGAGGCCGCCGTGATGACGGGGAAGATCCGCAACACCCTGCACGCGCTGCTGCCGATGGCCGACGACCACCAGCGGATGCTGAGCCTGCTGAACACCTCGCTCCTGAACACCCACAACGCCCGGTTCGCCACCATGGTGCTGGCCTCGGCGGTACGGGAGGGGAACGCGGTACGCATGAGGCTGACCAGTGCCGGCCACCCCGCCCCGCTGATCCTGCGCTCCGACGGCCGCATCGAGGAGGCCGCCACCCGCGGCACCCTGGTCGGGGCGCTGCCCGCCGTCACCGCCGACACGGCGGAGGTGACGCTCGCGCCAGGCGAGTGCTGCGTCCTGTACACGGACGGCATCACGGAGGCCCGCGGAGGCCCGCTCGGCGGGGCGATGTTCGGCGAGGAACGCCTGCGCCGGACCCTCTCGGAATGCACGGGCATGCCCGCCGAAGCGGTGGTGGAGCGGGTGCAGATGCTCGCCACCCAGTGGGTGGGGAGCGGCGGGCACGACGACATGGCCGTCGTGGTCGTCTCGGCCCCCCGCACCAACCACCTCAGCGCCGTCGACGGCCGCACCCGGGGCCAGTTCACCGCATGAGCCGGCCGGACGCCGCCACCGCCCCGGAGCAGTTGGTGCAGCACGTGTGGGAGACGGTCATCGGCCTCGACGAGGCCGCCGCGATCACGGCGGTGCTGCACGCACTGGACGAGGGCCTGGACCCGGAGAGCGCCCTGCTCGACGTGCTCGCCCCCGTCCAGGGGCGGGTGGGCGAGGAATGGGCCGCCAACCGCATCACCGTCGCCCAGGAGCACGCCGCGACCGCGATCAACGAGCGGGCCGTCGCCGCGGTCGCCCGGCACCCCGCGGCCCGGACGACCCCCACCCGCGGCCGGGTCACCGTCGCCTGTGTGGACGGCGAATGGCACGCCCTGCCCGCCCGGCTCCTGGCCGAGACGCTGCGGCTGCGCGGCTGGAGCGTCGACTACCTCGGCGCCCACGTCCCCACACCCCACCTCATCGCGCACCTGCACCGCACCGGGCCGGACGTCGTGGCCCTCTCCAGTTCCCTCCCCACCCGCCTGCCCACCGCGCACGCGACGATCACCGCCTGCCAGGCCGCGGGTACGCCCGTCCTCGTCGGCGGGGCCGCCTTCGGGCCCGGCGGCCGCTACGCCCGCCTGCTGGGCGCGGACGCCTGGGCCCCCGACGCCCGGACCGCCGCCGACGACCTGGCCCGCCGCCCGCTGCCGCGCCCCCAGCCGGACCACCAGCCCATCGACGACCTGCCCCACCTGACCGACCAGGAGTACACGCTCGTCACCCGCACCCGGCCCCAGCTCGTGCGGACGGTCTTCAGCGGGCTGGAGAGCGCCTACCCGGCGATGCGCGCCTACGACGAGGTGCAGCGCGAGCGCACGGCCGAAGACCTCTCCCACATCGTGGAGTTCCTCGGCGCCGCCCTCTACACGGGCGACGAGGAACTGTTCTCCCGGTTCCTGCAGTGGACCGCCGGCGTCCTGTCCGCCCGCGGTGTCCCCTCCGAGTCCCTCCTCCCGGCCCTGGACCTCCTGGGCCGGGAGCTGAAGGACTTCCCCCGCGCCGTCGACACCCTCGGATCGGGTGTGGCCGGCCTGACCTGTACCCCTCCCACCGCCGCAGGGATCGCCCCATGACCGACCTGTCCTCCGGCCGGCTCCACCTGACGTGCGTCGACACGCAGGACACCGTGCGCATCGAGCTGCGCGGGGACCTCGACCACCACGGTGGCGACGTCCTCCTGGACGCCGTCAGCCGCGCACTGGCCGACCAGCCCCGCCTGAAGGAACTGCACCTGCACTGCGCCGGCCTCGCCACGATCGACTCGAGCGGGCTGTCGGCGCTCCTGATGGTCCGACGGCACACCGCCGCGGCAGGCGTACGCCTGCACCTCGACGACCGGCCCGCTCGCCTGGAACGAATGCTGCAGGTCACCGGTACGCTGGGGCACTTCACCGTCCCGGACGCGGGGAACCGGCAGGCCGGCTCCCGCACGGCAGAGAGACAGTCCGCCGCACCGGAGGAATCGATACCCGCCCGCTCCGGCAGTACGGACACCAGGACCTGAGGACGGAACGCTCCGGCGCCGCCGGACACGCCGCCCGTGCGGAGGGAACGCAGATGGCGCCACCGGTCCCCGAACCGCCCGGGACCCACCCCGACGCGGCACGGTCGGTCAGCGACATCGTCGAACTCCTCGACGTCATGTGGGAGAACGCCCGGCAGGCCACCGCCCCCGCGCCGGCCTCCCCCTCGCAGCTGCGCCTGATGTACCTGGTCGACCGCCAGCCCGGCATCCGCATGCGCGCCCTGTCCCGGCTCCTCGGCGCGGGAGCCCCCTCCGTCACCCGGCTGTGCGACCGCCTGGAGGCCATCGGCTTCCTGGAGCGGCACCCCTGCCCGGACAGCGGCCGGGAGCGGGCGCTCGGGCTGACCCCGGCCGGGGCCTCGCACCTCGCGCGGATACGGGAGAACCGCGAGCAGGCCCTCATGCAGGCCCTCGACTCGATGACCTCCGAACACCGGCGCGCCCTGGCCACCGGGCTCGCCGCCCTGCACCTCGGCATCACGGCCGCGGGTGCCTCCCGGCGGCCGGGCCCGGCGGCTTGATCCGGCCGCCCCGACCCCGTACCGGGGCAGGCCACCGCCGCGTCGTCCGGTCCGGGAGGTTCTTCGGTAACGGGTGAAAGCGGATATCCGGGGTAGCAGGGGCACAGCCGGGACGGTCGCCGTGACGCAGCAGGGGACCTGCTCACCTCCAACGATCGACGGCCGTCCCGGTCCCGGGCCGCCGTGCGCGGACGCGACCGGGACGGGGCGCGGAGCGGCCGGCGCACGTACGCGAGAATCATGAGCACCCGCCCGACAGGGCGGGCAGCGCCGTTCAGGCCCACGGCGACGGAGACCGCAGACCCCTGGAGCCCGCGGACGCGGCCGGGCCCCGGGACCGGCCGGGGTGCGGGTCGGTCGCGGGAGGGGTTCTGCGGTGCGTCGCGGTGGCGGCGCGGTGGCGGCGCCGTCGAAGGGGGCCCGCTCGTGGTACACAGCGCACTGTCCGAGCAATGAGGAGGATCCGATGAGCGCCGCCGACGAGGGACGGCAGTGGCCGGACGAGGTCAGTGTCGACAATGCGAGGACGACGCTGCTGCAGCTCCTCGCACGGGCGGGCGTTCCCTCCGATGACGCGCGGCAGCTGATCGGCCTCGTGGAGGCGGGCGCGCTGGCCCTCGCGCACGAGGAGTTGGGCACCGGCGGCCGCAGCGCGCCGGGCGACAAGGGGCCGGCGTACGAGTCGGGCTGGCTCGACGGCGCCGGCGGCCTGCTGGACGAGCTCGGCGCGCTCGCCGAACAGGCCCTGGTCCGGGTCGTCGGCCCGGACGGACACCAGGGACCGGCGGGGGAGTACCCGCGGGCCGGGCGCATGGAAGTGGAGCGGGCGCGGGTGGCGCTCACGCCCCTGTACCTGTCGTTCACCGTGGACTCGGAACTGGACCCCGAGGTCACCGAGGACGTGCTCGTCGCCGTCCTCGGCACGATGAGCCCCCGGCAGCGGGCCGGGTACGCCGGACGGCTGACCGCATTCGCGGACGCCCACCGGGCCCGCCTGGAACGGCTGTTCGCGGCCTTCGGGCCGGGCAGCGCCATCACCATGCACGGCCGCTACTCGCTCGTCCACTCCGTCACGAGCCTCGCCGTGCTGGAACGGCTCCTCACCGCCCCCCGGGAACTGCGGGAGGAATGGGACGCCGCGGAGCTGCCGCCGGCCTGGCTGGACGGCCTGACGACCGCCTGGAACGCCTCGGCCTGAGCGCCCGCCCGCCGGGGGTCCGGCCCTCCCGGCCCTTCGGCCCGCGGGCCGGACACTCCGGGCGGATCCGGCCCGATCGGGCCGCCACCGCCTAGGCTTCGGGACCGTGGCACAGGCCGAGTTGCGGACCGCCGAGGGCGCCGGACCCTTCACCACCAGGCGCACCTGGCGGCTGCCCGACGGCGGCGAGGCCGTCTGGGAGTCGCGCCCGGCCCGCCGCCGGGGCGTCCTTGCGGTCCGCGCGCCCGGAGCGCCGACCGCCCGCCGCACCCGGGCCGACGCCGTGGCGCTGGCCCGGCTGCGCCGCCTGAACTCCCTGGCCTCCCTCGCCTTCGTGATCGGCGGCGCCCTCTTCGCGGCCGGCGCGGCCGTCGCCCTGTTCGGGTCGGGCAGCCCGACCACGAGCGCCGCGATCTACTTCGCCGGCGGCCTGTTCTTCAACACGGGCGGCTACCTCGGCCTGCTCCAGGTGGTCAACGCCCCCCGGCACGTGCCGTCCGGGGCGGACACCCTCGTCACCCGGCCCTGGCGGTGGTGGAGCTACGAACCGATGCACCTGGACTGGATGTGCGTGTTCGTGCTGTTCGCCGGCACGCTGGTGTTCGCGGTCAACCTGCTGGACTCCTTCCTCCAGGGCCTGAGCGCCCAGCAGGCCAACCGGCTGGTCTGGGCCCCCGACGTGATCGGGTGCGTGCTGTTCCTGACCTCCGGGCACCTGTCGTTCGTGGAGGTCTGCCACGGCCGGATCCGGATCCTCGCCCGCGACCTCGGCTGGTGGGTCGTCGCCGTCAACCAGCTCGGCTCCGTGCTGTTCATGGTCGCCGCGCTCGCCGCGTTCACCCCCCGGGCGACGGGCAGCGAACTCGACGCGGGCATCGCCGACTGGGGCACCCTGCTGGGCGCCCTCTGCTTCAGCGTCGGCGGCGTGCTCCAGTACGCCGAGCGGCCCTGAGGCCGCCGACGGGGCCCCCTGCCCGAACCGTGGCCCGCCGGCGCGGGCCGGGCAGCCCGCGCGGACTCCGCGTGAGGCAGGCCCGGCCGGGCAGGAGGGCGGTGTGGCAACGAACACCCTCCGCACGCCCGGCAGCACCCGGGGACGTACCGACACCCTCCTGGTGCGCACGCACCGGGCCCTGCGGCGCGCCGCGGTGCGGGTCTGGGAGGAGAACGTCGCCGACTCGGCGGCCGCCCTGACCTACTACGCGGTGCTCGCCCTGGTCCCCGCCCTGCTCGTCTCGGTCTCCCTCGTCGGCCTCGCCGGAGCCGGCACCCGCGCGAGCCTGATCACCCACCTCACCTCGTACGCGCCGCCCCAGTCGGCCCAAGTGCTCAGGGAGGCACTGGAGGGACTGACCGCGGAGCGCTCCTCCATGTGGATGCTCCTCATCAGCGGCGCCCTGAGCGCCCTGTGGTCCGCCTCCAGCTACCTGGCGGTCTTCCGCCGCGCCCTGCACACGATGCACCGCGTCCCCGACACCCGTACGCCCCTGCGCGCCGCGCACATCCTGCTGCTGACCGCGGCCGGACTGCTGGCGCTGCTCGTGGCAGGCGCGGCGACGCTGGTGGCGGGCGGGCCCCTCGCCCGCCGCGCCGGAGCCGCCCTCGGATTCGCGAGCGCCGACACGATGGCCGTCCTGCGCTGGCCGGTGCTGCTGGCCGTCGTCACCTCGCTGATCCTCATCCTCTTCGGGACGGGGCCGGCGCGGACGCGCGGGATACGGCGGGGCCTGCCGGGAGGCGTCCTGGCCGCACTGCTGTGGCTCGGAGCCTCCGCCCTCTTCACCCTCTACACGGGCTTCGGGACGTACAGCCGGCTGTACGGGTCGCTGGCCGGGACGGTGGTCTTCCTCGTGTGGCTGTGGTTCACCAACCTGGCGCTCCTGACGGGCGCCCAGTTCAACGCGGTGCTCGCCGCGGACCGCGCCGCCGCCGGGCGGCCGCCCGGCCAGGACGCCCCCTAGGGGGCATGGACGGTGGTGAGGTCCGCGAGACCGGAGATGACCAGGACCGGCTCCAGGAGGGCGTTGGCGACGAGTTCGATGCGCTCGGCGTGCGTGAACAGCACGCTGAGCCCGGCGCTGTCCAGGTACTCGACGCCCGTGAGGTCGAGGACCAGGGGTCCGGCGGTGCCCGCGAGGGCGGCCGCCAGCTCCCCGGTGTTGCTCATGTCGATCTCGCCGACGGCGGTCAGCAGCGCGGTGCCGTCGGGCCGCCGTCCGGGAGTGAGGGTCAGGGCAGTGGTCATCAGACGATCCTCGTATGCATGTCGACGGTGGTGCCGGACGGGCCGGGAGTGATGGTGACCTCCTGCATCAGGGCGCGCATCAGGCCCATCCCGCGGCCGCGATGCGGGTTCAGCTCCGGTTGCGGGGCCTTCCAACAACCGGTGTCGGCGATGGTCAGGCGCACATTGTCGACGTACGCCTCCGCCCGGAAGCGGATGGCGTCGCCCGGGGCGTCGCGGTGGCCGTGCTCGATCGCGTTGGCGCACGCCTCGCCCGCGGCGACCAGGATGCTCTGCACGGTGGCGGGGGGCAGGTCGCACTGGCCGAGCCAGTCGCGCAGCGTCTTGCGGACCGGGGCCAGCTGGGACGACTCGGCGGGGAAGGACATCTCCAGTGGGGCCGGGTGGCGGTAGAGCAGCAGGGCGACGTCGTCGTCGTAACCGTCGGCGGGCGCCAGCCGGGACATGACGTGCGTGGCGAGGTCGTCGACCGAGGTGTCCCGGCCGTCCTGGAGGGCTGCGCTGGCCTGGTCGATGCCCGCGCTGAGCGGGCGGCGCCGGCGCTCGACGAGCCCGTCGGTGTACAGCAGCAGGGTGGACCGCGCCGGTATGGTGCAGGCGGCCTCGGGGCGCCGCCTGCCGGGCCGGACGGCCAACGGCAGGGAGCGGCCGTCCTCCAGGAGCCGGGTGGCGCCGTCCGGGTGGACGAGGATGCCGGGCGGATGGCCGGCGCTGGAGTACGTCAGCTGCCCGGTGCCGGCGTCGAGGACGCCGCAGAACACGGTGGTGCAGGCCGCGCCCGGAACGCCGGCGGCGAACTGGTCCAGGGCCATCAGCGTCCGGGCGGGACTCGCGTCCTGGAGCAGCAGGGCCCGGCAGGCACTGCGCAGCTGGCCCATGACGCTGGCCGCTTCCAGGCCGCGGCCGACGCAGTCCCCGACGACGATGCCGATGCGCCCGTCGGGCAGGGTGACGGTGTCGTACCAGTCGCCGCCGACCTCCAAGGGCCGGGTCGCGGGCTCGTAGCGGACGGCGAAGCCGTCGGGCAGCCGGGCCGGGCCGAGGATGGCGCGCTGCAGGGCGATGGCGGTCTCGCGCTGCTGGTCGATCTGGTGGGCGCGGTGCAGCCCCTGCGCGAGGTGCCCGGCCAGCAGGGACAGCAGCAGCTGGTCCTCGCCGGTGAAGGGCCGGTTCTCGCCCAGGTCGATCCACAGGGCGAGCGGGCCGTCGGGGAACTCCAGCAGGATGCCGGCGCCGGTGGGGTCGGCGGCCGGGGTCAGCACCGGCCCCCGGCGCAGCGCATCGAGCGACTCCTGACGCGCGGCGGACAGCCGCGACCAGGAGAGCGAGCTGTCGGTGGAGGTCAGGGAGGGTTCGTCGCCGTGGTCGAAGACCGCGGCCAGGACCCTCCGGGCGCGCCACAGCTTCCGCAGCTCCTCCAGCGCGCCGGCCAGCGCCTCCGGAAGGCTGGCGGCCCGGGACAGGCAGGTGCCGAGGGCGGCCAGGGCGCTCTCGCGCTGGATGGCGTAGTGCTCGGCGGTGACGTCGCGGAAGGTGCCGACGGTCACCCGGCGCTCGGAGTCGGGGTCGACGACCTGGTTGAAGGTGGCCGTCGCCCACAGCCGGTGCCCGTCGCGATGGGTGATCGGGATGGTGTAGGAGCCCTTGGGGCTGCCGAGCAGCAGTTCGAAGGCCTCGCCGACCTGCTGGTGGGCTTCGGAGTCGGTGACGGCGTCGGGCCACCACGGGTGGACCGGCCGGTAGGGCAGGCCTTCGGGTCCGTAGCCGAGGATGTCGGTGAACGCCGTGTTGATCTCGATGACGGCGCCGTCCTCGTCGCAGACGAAGAAGGCCTCCTGCAGGGAGTCCACCAGGGCGGTGCGCCAACGGGCGTGCCGGCCGCGCAGCCGGGCCAGCTCGATGTTCGCCCGTACCCGGGCCAGGAGTTCGGCGGCCGCGAACGGTTTGACGAGGTAGTCGTCGGCGCCGGCCTGCAGGCCCTCGATGGAGGCGTCCTGGCCGGCGCGGGCGGACAGCAGCAGCACGGGGACCGCCGCGGTGCGCGGATCGGACCGCAGCGCCGTGACCAGGGCGAGCCCGTCCAGGTGCGGCATCATGACGTCGCTGACCACCAGGTCGAAGCCGCCCCCGCGTACGGCGGCCAGGGCCTGCCGGCCGTCGGCGACCGAGCTGGTCCGGTAGCCGGCGCCGCGCAGCAGCCGCACGAGGTACTCGCGCATGTCGGCGTTGTCGTCAGCGACCAGGACGCGGGCCGCCGGCGCCGTGGCGGCGCTCCCGTCGTCACTCCCGTCGGCCTTCCTGTCGGCGTTCCCTCCGGTGCTTGCGCCCACGTTCGCGCCGGCGACCCCGGCCGCAGTCTCCGCGGCCGCCTCCGGCCCGGCCGCGTCCCCCTCGCCGGGCAGCCAGCGCAGGGCCTCCTGTACGAAGGGGCCCGTCGCGGCGGGGGCCGCGGCGGAGCCCGGCTTCGCCAGGACGGAGCCGGCGGGCAGGTGCGCCGAACCGAAGGGCATCCGGACGGTGAACCGGGTGCCGCGGCCTTCGGTGGACGTGGCGCTTATCTCGCCGCCGTGCAGGGCGACCAGTTCCTTCACCAGGGCCAGGCCGATGCCGCTGCCCTCGTTGGAGCGGGAACGAGCCTTCTCGATGCGGTGGAACCGTTCGAACAGGCGGGGCATCTCCTGCGCGGCGACACCGATCCCGGTGTCCTCGACGGTCACCACCGCGGCGCCGTCCGCGCTCTCCACGGCCACCCGGATCGAGCCCTCGAAGGTGAACTTCAGTGCATTGCTGAGCAGGTTGAGGACGACCTTCTCCCACATGCCCCGGTCGACGTGCACCGGCTCGGGCAGCGGGGGGCAGTCGACACGGAAGTCCAGGCCCGCCCGGTCCACGGCGGAACGGAAGACACTGGCGAGTTCACCGGTCACCGCGGCCAGGTCGACCGGCTCGTAGTGCGCCTGCATCCGGCCCGCCTCGATGCGGGAGAAGTCCAGCAGCGTGTTGACCAGCTTGCCCAGCCGCAGCCCGTTGCGGTGGACGGCCTCCAGCTCCTCGCGCACGTCCGCGTCCGCGTCCGCGAGCCGCCCCCGCAGCTCCTCCACCGGCCCCATGATCAAGGTCAGCGGGGTGCGGAACTCGTGGCTGATGTTGGAGAAGAACGCCGTCTTCGCCCGGTCCAGCTCCGCCAGTTCCTCCGCGCGCCGCTGCTGCGCCTGGTAGCTGCGGGCGCTGGCCACCCCGGCGGCGACGTGCCCGGCGACCAGTTCCACGAAGCCCCGGTACCCGTCGTCCAGGGCCCGGTACCGGTTCACACCGACCACCATGAACCCGTACGGGGCTCCGCCCTGCTGCCGCAGCGGCACCACCAGGGCCTGGAGGGGCGCCCCGACCCCTTCCTCCGCCGGCAGGCCTACGAACACGGCGTCGTCGTCCAGGGCCACCAGCACGGACTCGCCCCGGGCCGCGGCGGCCGCCGGCCACACCGTGTCGGAGCCCGGCGGGAGGTGTTCCACGGCGGCCGGGTGGCCGGGGCGGATCCCGGTGGCGGCGACCAGCTCGGCGCCGGGGGCGGCGGCGTCACCGGAGGCGTCACCGGAGGCGTCACCGGCGGCGACACCGGCGCCGTCGCCGGCCCCGGCGCGGAAGAGGTAGGTCAGCGTGAACGGCAGGTCGCGCGGGTTGCGGCCCAGCTGGCGGCGGGTGAAGTCGAGGGTCTCCTGCTCCGTGCGCACCACGCTGGGATCGGAGCCGAGGTCGCGCAGCGTGGCCATCCGCCGTTCGCCGATGACCCGTTCGGTCTCCTCGCTGACCACGCACAGCATGCCGACCACCCGGCCGTCGTCGTCCCGCAGCGGGCTGTAGGAGAACGTGTGGTAGCTCTCCTCCGGGTACCCGGAACGCTCCACGAACAGCAGCAGCGCCTGGTCCCAGGTCGCTTCGCCCGTGGTGAGCACGGTGTCGATGCGGGGGCCGATGTCGTCCCAGATCTCCGCCCAGACCTCGCGCGCCGGCCGGCCCAGAGCCCACGGGTACTTGCGGCCCAGGGTGTCGCGCCGGTAGGCGGCGTTGCAGAAGAAGGTGAGTTCGGGCCCCCAGGCCATCCACATGGAGAACTTCGACGACAGCAGGACGCTCACGGTCGTGCGCAGACTCTGCGGCCAGTTCTCGGGGTCCCCGAGCGGGGTGGCGCCCGCCCAGTCCACCAGGGCCAGGTCCCGGCCGACCACCGCATCGGCGGCGAACACCCCGGCTCCGGCTGCCCTTTCCGCCCCGGCGGCCGCTCCCGCTCCGGCTGCCGTTTCCGGTCCGGCATTCTCGGAACGCGTCACTGCCCACCCCTTCATCCACGACAGCCGATGGCCGGGCACCACGTGCCCGCATCCATTGTGCTGCCCCCCGGGAGCGCCCCGGCGCCCGCCCCGGCAGGAACCCGCAGGGCCGCCGGTCCGCCCGGAGCGGTTCGTTGACGTGATCCGTAGGATGGGACCGCCACGCCTGGTATCCGCGGGCACGGCCGACGAGGGCACGCAGGAGGCGCGATGACGGCCGGGTACGCCTTCCACCCGGACGCGAACCGCCTCGTCGGGCCGCCCGACCGCCCCGACCGCCCTGTCCGTACCGTCCCGCCGCACACCCGCCCCCGCCCTGGAGCACAGGTGACCGACCGCACTCTGACCGCCACCCGCCACACCCACTCGCGCGGCGCCACCGTGCTCGCGGCGGTCGGCGAACTCGACCACCACACCGCGCCGGAGCTCACCCGGGTCATCCGGGAGACGACGTTCAGCCCGGAGGTCCCGGTCCTGATCGACCTCTCCGAGCTCACCTACTGCGACTCCACCGGCATCACCGTGCTCGTCGGCGCCTACCACCGGGCTCGCGAGGGTGAGGTCCCCCTCTTCCTCGTCGGACTGAACGACGGCCTGATGCACGTCTTCCGCATCATCGGCCTGGACCAGCTCTTCACCTTCCGGCCCACCGTCGAGGACGCCATCAACGCCTTGCCGGCCTGACGGCACCGTGGCGTCACCCGGCGCCATGGGGCGTCACGTGACGCCACACGGTGCCATGTGGTGCCACCCGGCGCCATCTGGGGCCACTCGGAACAGGAGAGTGGCCGTGGCGGGCGCCGCGGCGCCACGTAAATAATCGGCATCGGTGCAGGTCAGGGCCGTTTCATGGCAAGCGGTGCCACTGAGGGACCCCTGCGGGGTTGCTCATGGCACCACATTGGTGCCATGATGGCGTCATGGACCTGACCCCCTATGTCGACACCCTCCGCCGCGATCTGGCGGTGGCCGCCGAGGCCGGCGGGGCGGACGCCCGCGAGCTGGCGGAGCGGCTCACCGCTCCGCTGGAGTCGGCGGCGCGACTGATCATGCTCAACGTGCTCTCCGCGGCAATGGACGAGATCACCCGCGAGGTCGCCCCCGGCTCGGTCGACGTACGGCTGCGGGGGCTCGACCCCGAGTTCGTGGTGACGCTGCCGCCCGCCGGGGGCAGCTCCGCCGAGCCCGCCGCGGCCGCCGAGCCGCGCCCGGTGCAGGCGCCCGCCGAGGGCGACGAGGGCGGCACCGCCCGCGTCAACCTGCGGCTGCCGGCCCACCTCAAGAACCGCGCCGAGGAAGCCGCGGGCCGCGAAGGCCTGTCGGTCAACGCCTGGCTGGTCCGGGCCGTGTCGGCCGCGGTCGACGCAGGGGGCGCGCCGCGCACGGCGGAGCGGCCCCGTACCACCGGGCAGGGCTTCACGGGCTGGGTCCGCTGACCGCGCCCCCACCCGCCCCGCTTCGCATCCACCGCGTCCCACCAGCAGGGACGACCCCAGGACTCACGAGGACGGTACAGCCATGCCTTCTTTCGACACCCCCGCACCGATTTCGGTCACCGCTCACGTGGACGCCGGCTCCATCCGGTTCAGCGCGGCGGAGCGCCCCGACACGGTCGTCGAGGTCCTGCCCCGCGACCCGAAGCGGGACCAGGACGTACGGGCGGCCGACCAGAGCGAGGTCACCTACGCGAACGGCGTCCTCACGATCCGGACGCCCAAGCAGCGATACCTCTTCGGGCGGACCGGCACCGTCGACGTGACGGTCGAACTGCCCGCGGGATCGCGCATCGACATGACCGGCGCCTGGGCCCAGGTGCTCGGCGAGGGCCGGCTCGGCGAGGTCCGTGTGAAGACCTCCTCCGGCGACGTCCGCCTCGACACCACCGGACCCCTCCAGCTGACCGCCTCGCACGGCTCGATCACCGTCGACCGGGTCGAAGGCACCGCCCAGATCACCACCAGCTCCGGCAGCCTGCGCGTCGGCAGTGTCGACGGCTCCGCCGTCCTGAAGAACTCGCACGGCACCACGACCGTCGGCGCCGCCACCGGCGACCTGCGGGTCAGCGGCGCCAACGGCGACATCGACATCGCGCGCGCCGAGGGGTCGGTAGCCGCCACCACCGCGCACGGGGCCCTGCGCGTCGCCGAAGTCGCCCGCGGCACCGTCCAGTTGGAGACCTCCTACGGCACCATCGAGGTCGGCATCCGCGAGGGCACGGCGGCCTGGCTCGACGTCAACTCCGAACGCGGCCAGGTGCGCAACACGCTCATGGCCTCCGAGGCGCCGGAGGGGACCTCGGACACGGTCGAGGTCCGCGCCCGGACCCGCTACGGCAACATCGACGTGCGCCGCGCCCAGGCCTGAGTACGGCCCCCGCAGCCCCTCCGCGAACCCGCACACCCCTTGTCCCTACAGCCTCCGAACGGAGGGCTCCATGCCTATTTCTGACATGTCCATGCCCATGCCTGCCCCTCGGCGGGGTGGCGCCCTGCAGGCGGCCGCCGCCGTCTCCGCCCTCGGTCTGCGCAAGTCCTACGGCGACAAGACCGTGCTCGACGGCATCGACCTGAGCATCCCGGCCGGATCGGTCTTCGCCCTGCTCGGCCCGAACGGCGCCGGAAAGACCACCACCGTGCAGATCCTGTCCACCCTGATTCCCGCCGACGGCGGACAGGCCCAGGTCGCCGGCCACGACCTGGCCTCCGCTCCGCAGGCCGTACGCGCCGCGATCGGCGTCACCGGGCAGTTCTCCGCCGTGGACGGCCTGATCACCGGCGAGGAGAACATGCTCCTCATGGCGGACCTGCACCACCTGTCCAAGCGGGAGGGGCGGCGGGTCGCCGCGGAACTGCTGGAGCGCTTCGACCTGGTCGAGGCGGCCAAGAAGCCCGCGTCCACCTACTCCGGCGGCATGAAGCGCCGCCTGGACATCGCCATGACGCTGGTCGGCAACCCGCGGATCATCTTCCTGGACGAGCCCACCACCGGCCTCGACCCGCGCAGCCGCCACACCATGTGGCAGATCATCCGTGAACTGGTCTCCGGCGGCGTCACCGTCTTCCTCACCACCCAGTACCTGGAGGAGGCCGACCAGCTCGCCGACCGCATCGCGGTCCTCCACGACGGGAAGATCGCCGCCGAGGGCACCGCGGCGGAGCTGAAGCGGCTGATCCCCGGCGGGCACGTCCGACTCCGCTTCTCCGATCCGGCCCTCTACCGCCACGCCGCCGCGGCGCTCCCCGAGGTGGCCCGGGACGAGGACTCCCTCACCCTGCAGATCCCCAGCGACGGCACGCAGCGCGAACTCCGCGCCATCCTCGACCGGTTGGACACCGCCGGCATCGGCGCCGACGAACTGACCGTGCACACCCCCGACCTCGACGACGTCTTCTTCGCCCTGACCGGCGGCACCGACCGACCCAAGGAGGACCTCCGATGAGCTCCCTCGCCCTCGCCGTGCGCGACTCGTCCACGATGCTGCGCCGCAACCTCCTGCACGCCCGGCGCTACCCCTCCCTCACCCTGAACCTCCTGCTCACCCCGATCATCCTGCTGCTGCTCTTCGTCTACGTCTTCGGCGACGTGATGAGCGCGGGCATGGGCGGCGGGGCCGACCGCTCCGCCTACATCGCCTACGTCGTGCCGGGCATCGCCTTGATGACCATCGGCGGCACCGTGGTGGGGACCGCGGTGTCCGTCTCCACCGACATGACCGAGGGCATCATCGCCCGCTTCCGCACGATGGCGATCCACCGCGGGTCCGTGCTCATCGGCCACGTCATCGGCAGTGTCCTCCAGTCGATCGCCAGCGTGGTCCTCGTCGGCGCGGTCGCCGTGGCCATCGGCTTCCGGTCCGCGGACGCGACGGCCTGGGAGTGGCTGGCGGCCCTCGGGCTGCTCGCGCTCGTCGCCCTCGCGCTCACCTGGATCGCCGTCGGGATGGGACTGGTCAGCCCGAACGCCGAGGCCGCCAGCAACAACGCGATGCCGATGATCCTGCTGCCGCTGCTCTCCAGCGCCTTCGTCCCGGTCGACTCGATGCCGGGCTGGTTCCAGCCGATCGCCGCCTACCAGCCCTTCACCCCGGCCATCGAGACCCTGCGCGGGCTGCTGCTCGGCAGCGAGATCGGCAACAACGGCTGGATCGCAGTCGCCTGGTGCCTGGGCCTCTCCGTCCTCGGCTACCGCTGGTCGCAGGCCGCCTTCCAGCGCAACCCGAAGTAGCGGGACCCGCGGCTGCCAGGCCCCGCGCCCCCGCCCCACCCGCCCGCCCGCCCCGGGGCGGCGTACCCGGCACCCGCCGGGTACGCCGCCTCCTCGGCGTGGGTCGGCGGTGGCGGCGCCCGGGCCCCGGGGCCGTCAGACGGTCAGGTCCCTCCGCCGCCTCCCGGCAGCAGGCGACCAGCCGCTCCCGGCCGCGCCGGCGGACCGGGGCGCTCCGGCGCGGCCGGACGGGCTCCGCGGCGGCCCGCGCGGCCGTCACGCCGCAGGCCGCGTCGCGATGAATCCGGGCTCCGCCGCCGGTCTACCCTGCAGACCCATCGTGCGGAGGAGCGGCAGATGACCGGTACGACGACTTTCGACCTCGGACCGCAGGCCCTGATCGTGGCCCGCCTCGTGGCGGGCGTCCCGGACGCGGCGCTCGCCGGCCGGACGCCCTGCCCCCGGTACGCGGTCGGCGACCTGCTGGGCCACCTCGCGGGCCTCGCCACGGCCTTCCGTGACGCCGCCCGCAAGGACCTCGGTCCGACCACGGACACGGCCCCCGACTCGGCCCCGCCGTCCCTGCCCGCGCAGTGGCGCGAGGAGCTGCCCCGGGTGCTCGGCGAACTGGCCGAAGCCTGGCGGGATCCGGCCGCCTGGACCGGCATGACCCGCGCGGGCGGCGTGGACCTGCCCGGTGAGATCGCCGGCCTGGTGGCCGCCGACGAGCTGGTGGTGCACGGCTGGGACCTCGCGCGGGCCACCGGCCAGGAGTACGCCCCCGACCAGGCCGCGCTGGACGCCGCGTACGGCTTCCTGCTGGCGTCGGCCGAGGACGGGGGCGGCGGCGACATCTTCGGACCGGCCGTGCCCGTACCGGACGACGCCCCGCTGCTGGCGCGGGCCGTCGGGCTGAGCGGGCGCGACCCCGGCTGGGCCCCGCAGTCCCCGTGACGCGGCCGCCGGCCGGCGTCTCCCGCGGGACCGCGCCGCGCGGCGTGGCGCAGGGCTTCCGTGGGCTGGGGACCCCCGTACCCCAGCCCACGGCCGGGGCCGCCCCGCTCCCGGGAACCGCGGCCCCTCCCCGTCGCCTTCCCGCCCACAGCAGCACCGGCATGCAGTCAACTAGACGTGCAATGTCCAGTGGATGAACACCAGTTCATCTAGCGGGCTAGATGGCTGGATGAACATACGTTGCCGCGCGGGTGGTCTGTCAAGCAGCTGACGGAGGATCAAGCGGCAGCGTGGCGTGGGTCACTTTCGAGGGCGCTCGCTAGCCCGGTAGACGCACTTCATTGCACTGTGGGACGAGATCCGTCTAGGCCAGTAGATAATGAGCGGCGGTTCGGCAGCGAACCGCAACGTCCAGCAGGAGACAGGAGCACTGACGGTGAAGGGTGAGGGAACGCCCGCCGGCCGGCGGGACACCCTGGGCGACCGCCTCGGCTTCTTGATCGAGACGATCCACCCGGCGGGCCGCGGACCGTACACGTACCAGGAGATCGCCGACGGTACGAGGAAACTGCCCGGCCCCTCCGTCTCCCACGGCACGGTCCAGACCATCCGCCTGAACAGCAATCCGAACCCCGGCATCGACTCCCTCCGCGCCATCGCGAACTTCTTCGGCGTCACGGTCGGCTACCTCGCCGACGGCGAGAACGCCCAGGCGATCGAGCAGCGGATCGAGGAGCGGATCGCACGGCTCCGTGAGGAGATGGGCAAGGCGGCCGCTGCCGACGAGTTCGCGCAGGTGCTGGAGGACGAGCAGGTCAAGGCCGCGGCTTTCCGCCTCAACGGGCTGTCCGCCGGATCCATGAGGTCCGTCACCGGCCTCATCAAGCAGCTCCGCAAAGCCGAGGGCCTGCCGGACGTGCATCCGCGCCGCCGCCGCCGCAAGGAACCGTAGGACGCGAATCAGCCATGTGACCCGCGTCAACACGGGTGATCCGGTCGGCCGATGCGCTCTTTCCAGCCGCCTGCGGTACATCCCGATACCCTCGCAACGCACAGGAGTTCGCAGGGGGCGCGCGGTGGGAAGCAGTCGGGCTTCCCCACGGGCCGACCGATGGGAAAGGTGACCATGCGGTGGTGGAAGCGCGCCGATGCGCAGTGCGCCGCCGTCGCCGACCGGCTCGTCATCCCCCAGCCCTTCGACCTCGAAGCCTTCTGCGCGGGCATAGCCGAACAGCGCGGCCGGCCCCTGGTCCTGCTGCCTCTCGACGGTCCGCCCGACCCGGCCCTGCCGTGCGGGATCTGGCTCGGCCTGGAGGTCGCCGACCTCGTCTTCTACGACGCGGTCGCGGCCGAGATCCTCAAGGTGCAGATCGTCCTCCACGAGATCTCCCACATGCTGCTCGGCCATGTCGCCCCCGAACTCGACATGCCGCACCAGCCGTCCGCCCACGAGATCGCCCGTGCCTCCGAGCACGTCCAGCGCCTGCTGACGCGCACGCAGACCGCCGTCTCCGGCCTCGACCGCCCCGACCTCCCGGTGGCCTCGGTCATCCGCGCCGAGGCCGCCCGGATCAGGAGCGTCGCCCGCCTCACCGAATCGATCGACGAGGAACTCGGCCTCGACATCGACCGACTCGCGCACCTCATGGGGCGGAGCAAGTTCGCCAGCCCCCAGGAACGCCAGGCCGAGACCCTGGCCACGCTCATCCACGAACGAGCCGGCCGCTACACCCCGCAGTCCACCTCCGACGAGGCCGAGGACCGCCTCGCGCGCCTCCACGACGCCCTCGGGCACCCCGTTCGAAACACCTGGTCGTGACGGTGAGAGTCCTTGAGATGTCCGTGCTGGCCATGCTCTGGGCGGTGACGCTCTGGCGCCTCCCCTCGGCCCTGCGCACCGTCAAGCAGCGCGCCCTGTGGACGGCGTTCGCCGCCCTGACCCTCTCCATGACGCTCCGCCTTCCCGGCGTGATGCACGCCCTGGACGACCGGGCCGGGGTCAACAACCTCTCCACCCTGGTCAAGCACTGGCTGGGCATGATCGCGGCCGGCGCGGTCGTCGACTTCGTCGTCGCCATCGCCCGGCCCGAGACCGGCCGCCGGCTGCGGCCGCGCCACTACGTCGCCCTGGCCGCGATGACGGCCATGGGGGTGCTGTTCTTCTTCCTCGTCCCTCGGCCCCGCGAAGTGACCGACTTCTTCGAGCAGAACGCGGGCGACGGCTGGGCCACCGCCTACTACCTCGTCTTCGTCGTCTACCTCGGCATCGCCATGGCCACCGCCACCCGGCTCTTCCGGGACAGTGCGCGGCACGCCAGCGCCCGCTGGCTGCGGACCGGCGTACGCCTCATGGCCATCGGAACCGCCATCGGCGTCCTCTACACCCTGCTGCGGGCCGCGTACATGACGAGCCGCCTCGCCGGTCTCACGGACAGCGGAAGCGACATCGCGGTCGGCAACGCCACCGACGCCCTGAAGTACCTGGCGATCGGCTCCATCCTCGTGGGCAGCAGCATCCCCGCGTTCGGCGTGGCCTGGCGCACCGTGCAGGACGGCCGGCACCACCGGCAGCTGCAGCCCCTCTGGCAGGACCTGACGGCCGTCGCCCCCGACATCGTCCTCGGCGCCGGAGTCCTGCGCCGCCCGCGGCTGCGGCTGTACCGGCGCGTGATCGAGATCCGGGACGCCGCCCTGGCCCTCGACGCCTACGCCGGCGACGAGGTCCGGGCGCAGGCGCGGGCCGCCGCACGGCAGGCAGGCTTCGACCCGGCCACGAGCCCGGCGGCGGAAGCCCTCTGGCTGCGGGCGGCGCGCGAGGCCAGGGCCCGCGGCGAGCTGCCCGCCGCCGGCCCGCAGCAGCCGGCCGTCGTCGGGATCGACGACCTCGACTTCACCGCCGAGGTGTCCCGCCTCCTCCAGCTCGCCCGGGTCTACCACTCCGCGGCGGCCGACGACTTCCTCTCCACGACCAGGCAGGAGACCACGGCGTGACGGCCACCCTCACCCGGCCCGACGAGCCCCGCATGGCACGCCGGATCACCGACGGGCTCGACCCCAAGACGTGGATCATCGCCGACACCGTCCTCGTCGGCTGGCACACCGGCGCTCTCGCCGGGATCGGCTGGGGCCTGCTCGGCTGCCTCTTCGCCGCGGTCATCCCGCTGGCCTTCATCAGGTACGGCATCCGCCGCGGGCGCTGGGCCGACCGGCACGTCGGCCGGCGGCGGCAGCGCCTGGTCGTGATGGCCTTCATCACCGTCTCGGTCGCCACCGGCATCCTCGTCCTGCGGGCCTTCGGGGCCCCGCAGACCGTGACCGCGCTGATCGCCGCCATGCTGGCCACCCTCGCGGCCCTCCTCGCCGTGACCCCGGCCTGGAAGATCAGCGTGCACGCTGCCGTGGCCTCCGGGAGCGTCGCCCTGCTGGCCATGACCTACGGGCCCTGGCTGCTGCTCGCCTCCCCGCTGGTCGCGGTGGTCGGCTGGTCCCGCGTCGAGCTGGGGGACCACACCCGCGCCCAGGTCCTCGCGGGCGCAGCCATGGGCGGGGCCGTCGCGGCCGCCACCTTCGCGCTGGTGCGGTAGCCGCCCGCGCCTCGGGCCCGCCTACGGAGCCCCTTTGGACATCGCAGCTTCGGGTTGAGGATTGCCTTGTTTTTGGGGGTTTCGTGCCGGTTGCGCCACTCCCTTGAAAGGGTATGGGTGGTCACGGTGGGTGAGTTTCGGAGTGGGCGGGGGTGAGCCGCCCCATAGGACCCAGGTCACATACGAGCCGGGCTAGTAGTTTGCGGGGCCCTGGTGGGGGTCGGCTGCATGGGTGCTCACCTGCGTGGACGGGGTGGGTGGGGGGTGGG
>NZ_JAEBEE010000015.1:0-54722 GCF_046548835.1 Streptomyces sp. cmx-4-9
GTCTTTTTCAAAGGAACCTCATCCACCGAAATGGACGGGGTATCAACTTCTGGCGTTGATTTTTGGCACGCTGTTGAGTTCTCAAGGAACGGACGCTTCCTTTGTACTCACCCTCTCGGGCTTTCCTTCGGGCTTCGTTCTTCGTTTCCGACTCTATCAGACTCTTTCGTGTCCGATTCCCGGTCGAAGCGGGATTCGCTTTCCAGGTTTCCGCTTTCGCGTTTCCCTTTCCGGCGAGTCCGACTCTATCAGAATCTTTTCCTGCCGCTTCCGGCTGGATTGGAATTCCGACGGCCTTCGGTGGGCCTTTCCCTTTCGGGCGGGTCAGACGTTATCAGGTTTCCCCGGGTCTTCATTCCCGCCCGCCCGCACGACAGGTCCGGGCACACGTGTGTGCCGGGGTCCGTGCGAGGTGGAGACGTAAACGTACTGGAGCGGGGCCCCCGGATGCAAATCCGGGGGCCCCGCACCGTGTGGTGGTCGCTGCCGACGAGGTCAGACCTCGACCACGACCGGAAGGATCATCGGGCGGCGGCGGTAGCCGTCCGAGACCCACTTGCCCATGGTGCGGCGGATGAGCTGCTGCAGCTGGTGCGGCTCCGCCACGCCGTCGGCGCCGGCCCGGGCGATGGCTTCCTCGATCTTCGGCAGGACGGCCGTGAAGGCGGAGTCCTCGATGCCGGAGCCGCGGGCCTGGATGCTCGGGCCGCTGACGACCTTGCCCGTGGTGCTGTCCACCACGACGTAGACCGAGATGATGCCCTCTTCGCCGAGGATGCGGCGGTCCTTGAGGTGGGCCTCGGTGACGTCGCCGACCGAGAGGCCGTCCACGTACACGTAGCCGGCCTGGACCTTGCCGGAGATGCGGGCCTTGCCGTCGATCAGGTCGACGACCACGCCGTCCTCGGCGATGACGATGCGGTCCTTCGGGACGCCCGTCTGTGCGCCGAGCTCCGCATTGGCCCGCAGGTGGCGCCATTCGCCGTGGACCGGCATCAGGTTCCGGGGCTTGCAGATGTTGTAGAAGTACAGCAGCTCGCCCGCGGAGGCGTGGCCGGAGACGTGCACCTTGGCGTTGCCCTTGTGCACGACGTTGGCGCCCCAGCGGGTCAGGCCGTTGATCACGCGGTAGACCGCGTTCTCGTTGCCCGGGATCAGGGACGACGCGAGGATCACGGTGTCGCCGGGGACGATCCGGATCTGGTGGTCGCGGTTGGCCATGCGGGACAGGGCGGCCATCGGCTCGCCCTGGGAACCCGTGCAGACCAGGACGACCTCGTGGGCCGGGAGGTCGTCGAGGGTCTTCACGTCCACGACGAGGCCGGCCGGGACCTTCAGGTAGCCCAGATCGCGGGCGATGCCCATGTTGCGGACCATGGAGCGGCCGACGAAGGCGACCCTGCGGCCGTACTCGTGGGCCGCGTCCAGGATCTGCTGGATGCGGTGCACGTGGCTGGCGAAGCTGGCCACGATGATCCGGCTGTGGGCGTTCGCGAAGACCGTCCGCAGCACGTTGGAGATCTCGCGCTCCGGCGGGACGAAGCCCGGGACCTCGGCGTTCGTCGAGTCCGAGAGGAGGAGGTCGATGCCCTCCTCGCTCAGCCGGGCGAAGGCGTGCAGGTCGGTGAGCCGCTTGTCCAGCGGGAGCTGGTCCATCTTGAAGTCGCCGGTGGCGACGACCAGGCCCGCCGGCGTGCGGATGGCCACGGCCAGCGCGTCCGGGATGGAGTGGTTGACCGCGATGAACTCGCAGTCGAACGGCCCGAGGCTCTCCCGCTCGCCCTCCTTCACCTCAAGGGTGTAGGGGCGGATGCGGTGCTCTTGGAGCTTCGCCTCGATGAGGGCCAGCGTCAGCTTGGACCCGATCAGCGGGATGTCCTGCTTCAGGCGCAGCAGGTACGGGACCGCGCCGATGTGGTCCTCGTGGCCGTGCGTGAGCACGATGCCGTCGATGTCGTCGAGGCGGTCCCGGATGGACGTGAAGTCCGGAAGGATCAGGTCGATGCCGGGCTGCTCCTCCTCGGGGAAGAGGACGCCGCAGTCGACGATCAGCAGGCGGCCGTCGAACTCGAAGACGGTCATGTTTCGCCCGATCTCACCGAGACCACCCAGGGGGGTGACCCGGAGGCCGCCCTTGGGGAGCTTCGGCGGGGGACCGAGTTCAGGATGCGGATGGCTCAAAAGTCTCTCCTCACCACACACGCCACGTACCTCGGAAGGCACGTGGCGCGCATGTCATTCGTGCACTTGCTGTTGTCTGTTTCGGTTGTGCTTGTTCAGTTGTGAAGTCTGTTGTCAGAGCTGTACCCCGCCGGCGGCAAGATCCAGCTTGAGCCGCGCCGTCTCTTCGGGGTCCAGTGCGACCAGCGGGAGCCTCAGCGGGCCTGCGGGCAGGCCCTGCAGGTTCAGCGCGCCCTTGGTGGTCATCACACCCTGGGTACGGAACATGCCGGTGTAGACGGGGAGCAGCTTCTGGTGGATCTCGGCAGCCTTCTGGACGTCGCCGCCCAGGTGGGCCTCGAGCAGGGCGCGCAGCTCGGGGGTGACCACGTGGCCGACCACGGAGACGAAGCCGACCGCGCCGATCGACAGGAGCGGCAGGTTCAGCATGTCGTCACCCGAATACCAGGCCAGGCCGCTCTTCGCGAGGGCCCAGCTGGCTTGGCCGAGGTCGCCCTTGGCGTCCTTGTTGGCCACGATACGGGGGTGCTCGCCCAGTCGTACCAGGGTTTCGGTGTCGATCGCGACACCACTGCGCCCGGGAATGTCGTAGAGCATGACCGGGAGCCCGGTGGCGTCGGCGATCGCCGTGAAGTGCTGGAAGAGGCCCTCCTGCGACGGCTTGCTGTAGTACGGGGTCACGGCCAGCAGGCCGTGGGCCCCGGTCCGCTCGGCCTCGCGGGCGAGTTCGAGCGTGTGCCGGGTGTCGTTGGTGCCGATGCCCGCGAGCACGTGCGCTCGGTCTCCGACGGCTTCGAGGACGGCTCGTACGAGATCGTTTTTCTCCGCGTCGGTGGTGGTCGGCGACTCACCGGTGGTGCCGTTGACGACCAGGCCGTCGTTGCCTGCGTCCACCAAGTGGACGGCGAGCCGCTGCGCGCCGTCGAGGTCGAGTGCGCCGTCCGCCGTGAACGGCGTGATCATAGCGGTGAGGACCCGCCCGAAGGGGGTCTGCGGAGTCGAGATCGGAGCCATGGGTAACACGCTACTCGCTGCCACGCTCGCAGTGTCCCCTCGGGGGACGTCAACAGAGTGTTGGACACCGGCACTGCCTGCTCGGGGGTTCAAGCAGTGCCGGGTCCGTTTGATCAGCCTAGATGAACTTTCCGAAACGTCGCAATACGGACACTTGGGACTTCCCTCAGCACATCAGTACGCCGTAGGTGCAACGGCCCTTATGGGGCAACGCGTCCGTTGCCGTTGAAGGCCGCGTAGGTCAGCGGCATGAGCTGCGCCCAGTGCCGCTCCATCTGCTCGCCCACCATCTCGATCTCCCGCTGCGGGAAGGACGGCACCGCTGCGAGCTCGTGCTGCGTCCGCAGGCCGAGGAAGTGCATGAGGGAGCGGGCGTTGCAGGTGGCGTACATCGAGGAGAAAAGACCCACCGGCAGGACCGAACGGGCCACCTCGCGGGCCACGCCCGCCGCGAGCATCTCCCGGTAGGCCTCGTAGGCCTGGCGGTAGGAGTCCTCCATGACGCGTCCGGTCAGCTCCTGCTGGACCTGCGTGCCCTCGACGAAGACGTACTTGCCGGGGCGGCCCTCCTGGACGAGCTTGCGCTCGGCGTCCGGGACGTAGAAGACCGGCTGGAGCTCCCTGTAGCGGCCCGATTCCTCGTTGTAGGACCAGCCCACGCGGTGCCGCATGAACTCGCGGAAGACGAAGATCGGCGCGCTGATGAAGAAGGTCATCGAGTTGTGCTCGAAGGGGCTGCCGTGCCGGTCCCGCATCAGGTAGTTGATGAGCCCCTTGGAGCGCTCCGGGTCCTTCTGCAACTCCTCCAGCGACTGCTCGCCGGCGGTGGACACGCGCGCCGCCCACAGCACGTCGGAGTCGGAGGCGGAGTGCTTCACCAGCTCCACCGTCACGTCGCTGCGGAAGCTGGGTTTCAGGTCTGAAGCGGCGGTCTCGCTCACCGGGGGTCCTTCCGAACGTGCTGTACGTGGGGCGCGCCCACTCTACGTCGCTCCCCGCTGCCCGGATCGCACCCGCCGGGTGCCCGCCGCCCCGGCGCGGGCGGTACGCAGCTGACGCTGCGCCATGAATTTTGGTGAATGTCCCGAATTCTGGCACCGATTGAGTGACTCGTACGTCCTACTGGGCAGACGCGGACCACCAGCATCCCGCCTCCACCGGCCCGCAGGGGCCCCGAACCCGAGGAGAGCCGCTTCCATGTTCAGCCGGCGCGAACCCGTTCCGTTTGCCTTCGTCGCCGAGGCCGACCGCTTCCGCAGCAACGTCACTCCCCCGCCGCGCGAGCGCCTGAGCCCGTCCCAGATGGCCGCCCGTAGTCTGGTCGGACTGACCGTGGTGGCGGGGCTCGTCGGATCGCTGCTCCTCGGCATGCCCGCACTGCAGCCGAGCAAGGCACCGGAGACGTCGCAGCAGTCGGAGGCGGCTCAGGGGCGGTAGCCTCACGGGCACAGCCCAACCGAACGTGCATGTGAGTGAGGTCCAGCCGTGCCCCTGCCCTTCCTGACGGCCGACGGCGTCTTCGACACGGAAGACACCGGCGACGAGGTACTGGCCCATGACGACCGCGACCGGTGGCGTCGGCCCTACCGGCCCGGTCCCTGGCGGGTGGCCATCGCCGCGCTGTTGCTCCTGCTGTCCGCCTTCATGCTGCTCGCGACGATGATCATCGCCTTCGCGGGCACCTGGCCGGGCGCCCTCGGCTGTATGGCCGCCGCGCTGGCCGTCATCGGCGCCGCCGTGCAGATGCTGCGCGCGGGCGTCTGGGTGAACCGTACGGGGCTGCGCCGGGTCGGCTTCTTCGGGACCCGGTCGATCGCGTGGAGCGAGGTCGGCGAGGTGCGCACGGTGCAGCAGCCGGTGCGCTGGCTCGGCTTGCCGCGGACCGTGCAGGGGCAGGCGCTGACCGTGGCGGGGCGGGGCGGCGCGGAGCTGCCGGTGCTGCTGACCGACCACAACGCCGACTTCCTGTCGCGCACCGAGGCATTCGACCGGGCCGCCGACGCGGTCGAGGCCTGGGCGCAGGAGTACCGGCCCCTGCCCGCCTGAGCGGCGGCAGGAGGCCGGCAGGAGCCCGTACGGGGATCAGACCCGTGCGGGCTTCGCGTCGTGCAGGGCGATGGCCCGGAGCATGGCCTTGCGGGCCCGCGGGGTGTCCCGGGCGTCGTGGTAGGCGATGGCGAGCCGGAACCAGCTGCGCCAGTCCCCCGGCGCGTCCTCGGTCTCGGCCTTGCGGCGCGCGAAGACCTCGTCCGCGGAGTCCCGCAGGATGCGGCCGTACCGGTCCCGCTCCAGTTCGTCGACGGGCAGCGCGCCCTCCGCCTCCAGCTCGCCGGCGAGCTGGTTGGCCTTGGCGACGAAGCGGGTGTTCTTCCAGAGGAACCAGATGCCGATGACCGGCAGGATCAGTACCGCCACGCCGAAGGTGACGGTCAGCCAGGTGCCCTGCCGGAGCAGCAGCACCCCCCGGCTGCCGGCCAGGACGAAGTAGACGACCAGGACTGCGGCCGTGAGGAAGTAGGTGATCTTCGCGCGCATGGCTCAGCCCAGGTCGAGGAAGTGTTCGAGGCCGAAGGTGAGGCCCGGGGTGCGCACCACGCGGCGGGTGCCGAGCAGGATCCCCGGCATGAAGCTGCTGTGGTGCAAGGAGTCGTGACGGATCGTCAGGGTCTCGCCTTCGCTGCCCAGGAGGACCTCCTGGTGGGCCAGCAGACCGCGCAGGCGCACCGCGTGCACCGGTACCCCGTCGACGTCCGCCCCGCGGGCGCCGTCGAGGGCGGTGGCGGTGGCGTCGGGCTGCGGGGCGCAGCCGGCTTCGGCGCGGGCGGCGGCGATGAGCTGCGCCGTGCGGGTGGCCGTACCGGACGGGGCGTCGACCTTGTTCGGGTGGTGGAGTTCCACGACCTCGACGGACTCGAAGTAGCGGGCGGCCTGCGCGGCGAACTTCATGGTGAGGACGGCGCCGATGGAGAAGTTCGGGGCGATGAGCACGCCGGTCTCCGGGGAGCCCTCCAGCCAGGTGTCCAGCTGCGCGAGGCGGTCCTCGGTCCAGCCGGTGGTGCCGACCACCGCGTGGATGCCGTGGCGGATGAGGAAGTCGAGGTTCCCCATCACCGAGGTGGGGGTGGTCAGCTCGACGGCGACCTGGGCCCCGGCATCGGCCAGGGTCTCCAGTTTGTCGCCGCGGCCGAGGGCGGCCACCAGCTCCATGTCCTCGGCCGCCTCGACGGCCTTCACGGCCTCGGCGCCGATGCGGCCCTGAGCACCGAGGACCGCCACGCGCAGCTTGCTCATGTTTGCTTCCTTACCTACGTACGGGACTGGGCGACCGCTTCGTCGAGACGGGCGGCCTGCTTCTCCTTGAGCGGGCCGATCACCGCGAGCGAGGGCCGCTGGGCGAGTACATCCTGCGCCACCGCACGGACCTCGTCCGGGGTCACGGCGGCGATCCGGGCCAGCATGTCGTCGACCGACATCTGGTCGCCCCAGCACAGCTCGCTCTTGCCGATGCGGTTCATGATCGCGCCGGTGTCCTCGAGGCCGAGGACCGTGGAGCCCGAGAGCTGGCCGATGGCCCGCCTGATCTCCTCGTCGCTGATCCCGTCGGAGGCGACCTTGTCGAGTTCGTCGCGGCAGATCCGCAGGACGTCGTGGACCTGGCTGGGCCGGCACCCCGCGTACACGCCGAAGAGCCCGGTGTCGGCGAAGCCCGAGGTGTACGAGTACACGCTGTAGGCCAGGCCGCGCTTCTCGCGGACCTCCTGGAAGAGCCGGGAGGACATGCCGCCGCCGAGGGCGGTGTTCAGCACGCCGAGCGCCCAGCGGCGCTCGTCGGTGCGGGCGAGGCCGGGCATGCCGAGGACCACGTGGGCCTGCTCGGTCTTGCGGCTCACCAGGTCGACGCGGCCCGAGGTGCGGATGCGCTTGGCACCGGTGCGCGGGCCGACCGGCTCGGCGTCGGTGCGGCCGAGGGCGCCGGCCTTCTCGAAGGCGGCCCGGACCTGCCGTACGACCTTGTCGTGGTCGACGTTGCCGGCCGCGGCGACGACCAGGTGCGTCGGGTCGTAGTGCTTCTTGTAGAAGCGGCGGATCCGCTCGGCTCCCAGCGCGTTGATCGTGTCGACGGTGCCGAGGACGGGGCGGCCCAGGGGGGTGTCCCCGTACATGGTCTGCGCGAACAGGTCGTGGACCACGTCGCCCGGATCGTCCTCGGTCATCGCGATCTCTTCGAGGATGACCCCGCGCTCGGCGTCGACGTCCTCCTCGCGGATCAGCGACCCGGTCAGCATGTCGCAGACCACGTCGATGGCCAGCGGCAGGTCGGTGTCGAGCACGCGTGCGTAGTAGCACGTGTACTCCTTCGCCGTGAAGGCGTTCATCTCTCCGCCGACCGCGTCGATCGCCGAGGAGATGTCGAGGGCGCTCCGGGAGCCGGTGCCCTTGAAGAGGAGGTGCTCCAGGTAGTGCGTGGCGCCGTTGAGCGCGGGCGTCTCGTCACGGGAGCCGACGTGGGCCCAGATGCCGAAGGTGGCGGAGCGGACGGAGGGCAGCGTCTCGGTGACGATGCGCAGTCCGCCGGGGAGGACCGTGCGCCGGACGGTGCCGATGCCGTTGGTCCCCTTGAGGAGGGTTTGGGTACGGGCGACGGCCCGCCCCTCCGAAGAGGGGCGGGCCGTCACACGGGAACTACGCGACATCACTTGTCGGAGTCGTCCTTGTCAGCGTCGTCGCCGGCGGCCTCGCCGTCGATCACGGGGATCAGGGAGAGCTTGCCGCGCTGGTCGATCTCGGCGATCTCCACCTGGACCTTGGTGCCGACCGCGAGCACGTCCTCGACGTTCTCCACGCGCTTGCCACCGGCGAGCTTGCGGATCTGCGAGATGTGCAGCAGGCCGTCCTTGCCGGGCATGAGGGAGACGAAGGCACCGAAGGTGGTGGTCTTGACGACCGTGCCCAGGTAGCGCTCGCCGACCTCCGGCATGGTCGGGTTGGCGATCGAGTTGATCGTGGCGCGGGCGGCCTCGGCGGCCGGACCGTCGGCGGCACCGATGTAGATGGTGCCGTCGTCCTCGATCGTGATCTCGGCGCCGGTGTCCTCCTGGATCTGGTTGATCATCTTGCCCTTGGGCCCGATGACCTCGCCGATCTTGTCCACCGGGATCTTGACCGTGATGATCCGGGGGGCGAAGGGGGACATGGCGTCCGGCGTGTCGATCGCTTCCATCATCACGTCGAGGATGTGGAGGCGGGCGTCGCGGGCCTGCTTGAGGGCGGCGGCCAGGACCGAGGCCGGGATGCCGTCGAGCTTGGTGTCCAGCTGGAGCGCGGTGACGAACTCCTTGGTGCCGGCGACCTTGAAGTCCATGTCGCCGAAGGCGTCCTCCGCACCGAGGATGTCGGTGAGGGCGACGTAGTGGGTCTTGCCGTCGATCTCCTGGGAGATCAGGCCCATGGCGATGCCGGCGACGGGCGCCTTGAGGGGCACACCGGCGTTCAGCAGCGACATGGTGGAGGCGCAGACCGAGCCCATGGACGTCGAACCGTTGGAGCCGAGGGCCTCGGACACCTGGCGGATCGCGTACGGGAACTCCTCGCGGGTCGGGAGGACCGGCACGATCGCGCGCTCGGCGAGCGCGCCGTGGCCGATCTCGCGGCGCTTCGGCGAACCGACGCGGCCGGTCTCACCGACGGAGTACGGCGGGAAGTTGTAGTTGTGCATGTAGCGCTTGCGGGTCACCGGGGAGAGGGTGTCCAGCTGCTGCTCCATGCGGAGCATGTTCAGGGTGGTGACGCCCAGGATCTGGGTCTCGCCACGCTCGAACAGCGCCGAGCCGTGCACGCGCGGGATGGCCTCGACCTCGGCGGCGAGGGTACGGATGTCCGTGATCCCGCGGCCGTCGATGCGGACCTTGTCCTTGATGACGCGCTCGCGCACCAGGGCCTTGGTCAGGCTGCGGTAGGCGGCGGAGATCTCCTTCTCGCGGCCCTCGAAGGCCGGGAGGAGCTTCTCGGCGGCGATCTCCTTGACGCGGTCCAGCTCGGCCTCGCGGTCCTGCTTGCCCGGGATGGTCAGCGCCTGGGAGAGCTCGCCCTTGACGGCGGCCGCGAGAGCCTCGTACACGTCGTCCTGGTAGTCCAGGAAGACCGGGAACTCGCCCTCGGGCTTGGCGGCCTTGGCGGCGAGGTCCGACTGGGCCTTGCAGAGGGACCGGATGAACGGCTTCGCGGCCTCCAGGCCGGCGGCGACGATCTCCTCGGTCGGCGCCTCGGCGCCGCCCTTGACGAGGGCGATGGTCTTCTCGGTGGCCTCGGCCTCGACCATCATGATCGCGACGTCGCCGTCGTCGAGGGTGCGGCCGGCGACGACCATGTCGAAGACGGCGTCCTCGAGCTCGGTGTGCGTCGGGAAGGCCACCCACTGGCCGCGGATCAGTGCGACGCGGACGCCGCCGATCGGGCCGGAGAAGGGCAGGCCGGCGAGCTGGGTGGACGCGGACGCGGCGTTGATCGCGACGACGTCGTACAGGTGGTCCGGGTTGAGCGCCATGATCGTGGCGACGACCTGGATCTCGTTGCGCAGGCCCTTCTTGAAGGACGGGCGCAGCGGGCGGTCGATCAGGCGGCAGGTGAGGATCGCGTCCTCGGAGGGGCGGCCCTCGCGGCGGAAGAAGGAGCCGGGGATCTTGCCCGCGGCGTACTGCCGCTCCTCGACGTCCACCGTCAGCGGGAAGAAGTCGAGCTGGTCCTTGGGCTTCTTCGACGCGGTGGTGGCGGAAAGCACCATCGTGTCGTCGTCCAGGTAGGCAACGGCGGAGCCGGCGGCCTGGCGGGCCAGACGGCCCGTCTCGAAGCGGATGGTGCGGGTGCCGAAGGAACCGTTGTCAATGACGGCCTCGGCGTAGTGGGTCTCGTTCTCCACTAGCGTTTTCTCCATTTTCGTCGTCTCCGTCCGCAGCCCGTGTGGCGGCGGACGGTTGCGGAGAAGCGCTCCTTGCCTGGGGGCCGGTCTTCGATCGAAGCATCCGGTTCGGTGCCCGCTGGGGCATTCCGGGTGCCACTACCGAGGACCGGCGGCGTAGGGAGGGCGCTCCTCCTCTTCAGTTGTGCACGTCGTGTGGGACGCGCGCGTGCGTCCTTCCCAGACTACAAAGGGTCCGGGCGGTCCCGCACGTACAGCAAAGGGAGCGGCCCCCGGGTGTGGGAACCGCTCCCTTCACGCGTGTTACTTGGCGCCGGCCGCACCGCGGCGGATGCCGAGGCGCTCCACCAGCGCACGGAAGCGCTGGATGTCCTTCTTGGCCAGGTACTGCAGCAGGCGGCGGCGCTGGCCGACCAGGATCAGCAGACCACGACGGGAGTGGTGGTCGTGCTTGTGCGTCTTGAGGTGCTCGGTCAGGTCCGAGATGCGGCGGGACAGCATCGCGACCTGGACCTCGGGGGAGCCGGTGTCGCCCTCCTTGGCACCAAACTCTGCGATGAGCTGCTTCTTCGTTGCGGCGTCGAGCGGCACGCGTACTCCTCGTAATAGGTCTTCGTTGCCATCGAGTGCCCCAGGTCGAATTCTCTGGGGATCTTCCGTGACTCGGGAGGCGGGGTCCGCTGAGCGCAGCCCCCAGAGCGTTCCGGAGGCGCGTACACAAACGGCCGTCACACAGCGTACCAGGCTGCCGCTGTGCCGCGTCTCAGCTGGTGAGAGAGCGGGCCCGGGAGTAGACGTCGAGCACGGCCAGGGCCAGCGGCACCAGGCTGAGCAGTACGGCCGCCTCGGTGAGGTCGAGCAGTCGCCCCCAGAAGGGTGACAGACCCTTGCGGGGGATGACCAGCGCAATTCCGGCGAGGAGGGCCGCGCCGGCGGTCACGGCGGCGGACAGCCAGATGGTGCGCAGGTCCAGGCCGCTGCGGTCGTGCTCCGCCAGGAGGGCCCGGACCAGCTCGTCCGGCGGGTTCAGGGACAGGCCGAGGATCAGCAGGGCGAGCGCGGCGAGGCCGGCGGCGAGGGCGCACACGACCTGGGAGGTGTAGCGGAAGAGCCGGGCGCGCAGCAGCATGGCGAGGCCGGTGGCCAGGGCGAGGAGCCGGCCCCAGGTGTGGTCGGAGAAGCCGAGGACGGCGGCGGAGCCGACGGCGACCGCGGCGCAGCCGCCGACGAGGCCGAGCAGCATCTCGTGGCCGCGGCGCGCCTGGGCGGCGATGGCCTCGGCGTCGAGGTGGGCGCCGGGGTCGTGGGCGTCGGCGCCGGCGGGCTCGCCGTACGGCTCGGGCTCGTGGCGGTCCGGGGTCCCCGCGTGGTCGACGTACTCGTCCGTGGCGCTCTGCGGGGCGTCGTAGCCGATGGGCAGGCGGGCGAAGCGGGCGGAGAGGCCGGGGAGGAAGGCCACCAGTCCGATGGCGACGGGCGCGCAGACGGCGGCGGTGGCCGTGGCCGACTCGTCGGCGGTGATGGCGAGGAAGGTGGCCAGGGTGCCGGTGGCGGCCAGGAAGGTGGCGGCGACGAAGGGGGCGTCGCCACTGGGGGTGAGCGCGACCAGGGCGACGGAGGCGATCAGCACGCAGACGCACCCGAGCAGGAACTGGAGGCGGCCGGGGCCGTGGCCGGCGGCGGGCGCGACGATGCCGGAGCCGGCGATCAGCAGGAGCGGCAGCGCGCCGAGCCCGAGGGCCACGGCGGAGCCGCGGTCGCGGTAGACCCGGGCGCGCACGGCGGCCACGGCCGTGAGCAGGACGCCTGCGGCCGCGGCGATGACGCCGGGCAGGCCGTGCATGTCGTGCCGGACCGGGTCGGCGTACCAGAGGACGAAGCCCAGCAGGACCAGGAGCACCGCGGCGCCGGCCAGGCCCGCGCCGCGCAGCATGTCGTCGCTCCAGCGGTGCCGGTCGCGCACGACGGCGGAGGCGACGGCGTCGGAGACGTCGTCGAAGACGGCGGGCGGCAGGGACTCGGCGAAGGGGCGGAGGCTGAGGACCTCGCCGTCCAGGACCTGCTGCGCGGCGAGGGTGCGGGCGCCGTCGAGGACGGTGCCGGAGCGGCGGACCAGGTGGAAGCCGGCGGGTGCGCCCACGGGCTGGGTCTGGCCGGTGAGGCGCAGCAGCTCGGGGTAGACGTCGGCGACGGCGATGTCCTCGGGGAGGGCGACGTCGATCCGGCTGTCGGGAGCCACGACGGTGACCCTGCAGAAGCCCGTCGTTGCGGCCGTACTCACCTGTGTGACCCCCTGGTTGGCGACGGTGCGGCGCTCCGGGAGCGGTGCGTCCTGACACCGGTCGTTCGCGGATGCGCATGCTGCGCGCGACACCCTACCGGGCATATGGCCGACTGTCGGCAAGTAGGATCACCGTCGCATGGAGGAGACCCCCTCCGTGTCCGGGACTTGGGGGCGCCGGTTGCGACGTCCCGTCCGCTTTCGAGGGATTGATGCTCCCGTGAGCCAGATCGTCGTCAAACGCCCGCCGCGGGCCCTGCCGCCCGAAGTTCCCTCCGAGGAGCTGCGACTGGAGGCTCCACCCGAACTCCCGCGGGGGCAGCAGGAGGGCATGCTGATGCAGCTCCTGCCGATGCTCGGCATGGGCTCGTCGGTCGTCTTCTTCTTCATGCCGGGTGCGGCGCCGTTCATGCGCATCATGGGTGTGCTGATGCTGGTGTCGACGGTCGGCATGGTCATCGCCCAGCTGGTGCGCTTCCGTCGCGGTACGCAGGGGCAAATGGCGGACGTTCGCCGGGACTACCTCAAGTACCTGGCGCAGACCCGGCGTCAGGTGCGCCGCACGGCGCGGGCGCAGCGCGACGCTCAGCTGTACCTGAACCCGGCGCCCGAGCAGTTGTGGTCGGTGGTCGCCGAGGGCTCCCGGCTGTGGGAGCGGCGGGTCGGCGACGGTGACTTCGGCCAGGTCCGGCTGGGGCTGGGCCCGCAGCGGCTGGCCACCCCGCTGGTGGCGCCGGAGACCGCCCCCGTCGACGAGCTGGAGCCGCTGACGGCCGGGGCGATGCAGCGTTTCCTGAAGGTGCACTCCTCGCTGGACGGGCTGCCGGTCGCGCTGTCGCTGCGGGCGTTCTACCACGTGACGGTGTCCGGGGAGCCGGAGTCCGCGCGGGGGGCGGCGCGGGCGCTGCTCGCCCAGCTGGTGACCCTGCACTCCCCCGAGGACCTGGTGGTGGCCGTGGTGGCCGCGCCGGGGGCCGTGCCGTCGTGGGACTGGACGAAGTGGCTTCCGCACACCCAGGTGCCGGGGCAGGTGGACGGGGCCGGCACGAAGCGGCTGTTCGGTGACGACCTGGGCGAGCTGGAGGCGCTGCTGGGACCCCGCCTGGAGGGGCGGCCGCGGTTCAGCCGCGAGGTGTCCCCGGTGCTGGACCAGCCGCACCTGGTCGTCGTGCTGGACGGTGGCATGGTGCCGCCGGACTCGGCCTTCGCCGCGGCCGAGGGGCTGCAGGGCGTCACCATCGTCGAGGTGGTCGCGGGCGAGCTGGACGAGCCGCGGGGCGCCCTGTCGGTCGTGGTGCGGCCGGGCCGGCTGCGTCTGGAGTCGGGGGCGGGCTTCGCGTACGAGGGCACCCCGGACACGCTGTCGCTGCCCGCGGCGGAGGCGCTGGCCCGTCAGCTGGCGCCGCTGCGCACCGGCGGCGGGGACGACGACGAGCCGCTGCTGGCCAATCTGGACTTCACGGACCTGCTGAACCTGGGCGACGCGGCGGCGGTCGACGTGGCGCGGACCTGGCGTCCGCGGTCGGCCGGCGAGCGGCTGCGGGTGCCGATCGGTGTCGGCGAGGACGGCAGTCCGGTGATGCTGGACCTGAAGGAGGCCGCGCAGGAGGGCATGGGCCCGCACGGCCTGTGCGTGGGCGCGACCGGCTCCGGCAAGTCGGAGCTGCTGCGCACGCTGGTGCTGGGTCTGGCGGTCACGCACACCTCGGAGACGCTGAACTTCGTCCTCGCGGACTTCAAGGGCGGTGCGACCTTCACCGGCATGGGGCAGATGCCGCACGTCGCGGCGGTCATCACGAACCTGGCGGACGACCTGACGCTGGTGGACCGGATGGGCGACTCCATCCGCGGTGAGCTGCAGCGGCGGCAGGAGCTGCTGCGGTCGGCGGGCAACTACGCGAACATCCACGACTACGAGAAGGCCCGCGCGGCGGGTGCGCCGCTGGAGCCGCTGGCCTCCCTGGTGCTGGTGATCGACGAGTTCAGCGAGCTCCTGACGGCGAAGCCCGACTTCATCGACATGTTCATCCAGATCGGCCGCATCGGCCGTTCGCTGGGCGTGCACCTGCTGCTGGCCTCGCAGCGCCTGGAGGAGGGCAAGCTGCGCGGCCTGGACACGTACCTGTCGTACCGGATCGGTCTGCGGACGTTCTCGGCGGCGGAGTCGCGGACCGCGATCGGCGTACCGGACGCCTACCACCTGCCGTCGGTGCCCGGTTCGGGCTACCTGAAGTTCGGCACGGACGAGATGACCCGCTTCAAGGCGGCGTACGTGTCGGGGACCTACCGCTCGGGCGGCCCGGACCTGTCGGTGGGGCTGTTCCCGCTGGAGCGGCGGCCGGTGCTGTTCACGGCGTCCCCGGTGCCGGTGGTGTACGCGGCCCCGGACCCGGCGTACCTGGCGGCGCAGCCGGCGCGGGCGGACGACGCCCTCGCGGACACGGTGCTGGACGTGATCGTGGGCCGGCTGGAGGGGCAGGGGGTGCCGGCGCACCAGGTGTGGCTGCCGCCGCTGGACGTGGCGCCTCCGCTGGACCAGCTGCTGCCCGCGCCGGCTCCCTCGGCGGAGCGCGGACTGCAGGCCGAGGGGTACACGCGCCTGGGCGGGCTGGTCGTCCCGCTCGGCCTCATCGACAAGCCGTTCGAGCAGCGGCGCGAGGTGCTCTACCGGGACTTCTCCGGTGCGGCGGGCCACATGATGGTGGTCGGCGGACCGCAGTCGGGCAAGTCGACGCTGGTCCGGACGCTGATCGCGTCCTTCGCGCTGACGCACACCCCGCGGGAGGTGCAGTTCTACGGGCTGGACTTCGGCGGCGGCAGCCTGTCCGCGGTCGCGGAGCTGCCGCACGTGGGCGGGATCGCCTCGCGGCTGGACCCGGAGCGGGTGCGGCGCACGGTCGCGGAGGTCGGGGGGATCCTCAACCGCCGCGAGGAGTTCTTCCGGTCGCACGGCATCGACTCCATCACCACCTACCGGCGGCGGCGGGCGGCGGGCGAGCTGCCCGGCGAGCCCTGGGGCGACGTCTTCCTCGTCATCGACGGCTGGGGCGGCTTCCGCAACGAGTACGAGGGCCTGGACCAGGTCGTCACGGACATCGCGGCCCGCGGTCTGGGCTACGGCATCCACGTGGTGATCACCGCGGCCCGGTACATGGAGGTGCGGCCCGCTCTGAAGGACCAGATGCTGGGCCGGCTGGAGCTGCGCCTGGGCGACGTCATGGACTCGGAGTTCGACCGCAAGGTCGCGGCCAACGTGCCCCCGGGGATGCCCGGCCGCGGGCAGGTGCCGGAGAAGCTGCACTTCCTGAGCGCCCTGCCGCGGATCGACGGTTCGCACGAGGCCGGGGACGTGTCCGAGGGCACGGCCGCGTTCGTGTCCGCGGTCAAGCAGCACTGGCCGGGTCCCTCGGCGCCCGGGGTGCGGCTGCTGCCGCGGCTGCTGCACGCCGACCAGCTGCCCCGGGGCGGGCAGCACCCGGAGCGGGGGATCGCGATCGGCATCGACGAGACGGCCCTGGAGCCGGTGTTCATCGACTTCGACACCGATCCCTTCCTGCTCGTCTTCGGCGAGAGCGAGTCGGGCAAGACGAACCTGCTGCGGCTCATCGCCCGGCAGATCGCGGAGCGCTACTCCCCCGACCAGGCCCGCCTGGTGGTGGGCGACTACCGGCGCGGCCTCCTCGGGGCCCTGCCGGAGGAGCACCTGCTGGAGTACGCGCCGATGGCGAGCTCCCTGCAGATGCACATGGAGGCCCTGGCCGGGGTGTTCTCGCGGCGGCAGCCGCCGGCCGACGTCACCCCGCAGCAGCTGCGGGACCGCAGCTGGTGGACCGGGCCGGACGTGTTCATCGTCATCGACGACTTCGACCTGGTCTCCACCAGCCAGGGCAATCCGCTGGCGCCGCTGGTGGAGTTCCTGCCCTTCGCCCGGGACACGGGCGTGCGCTTCATCATCGCGCGGAACTCGGCGGGCGCCTCGCGTTCGATGTACGAGCCGTTCATGCAGCGGATCAAGGAGTTGGGCGCGCAGGGCGTGGTGCTGTCCGGCGACCCGTCCGAGGGCGACCTCGTCGGCAATGTGCGGCCGCGGGCGATGCCTCCGGGCCGGGCCCATTTCGCCACGCGCAGGCGGGGCACGTCGCTGGTGCAGCTCGGGCGCATGCCGGGGGTGTAGGGCGCACCGGGGGGCCACACCGGGCCGGGCCGTCGGTCGGGCGCACGCACCGGGGGGAATCGCCCCCGGTGCGCGGCGACAGCACCGATACTCGGGGGGAGACCGCGCCACCGAGGGAAGGGCCGCACATGGGCACCCAGCAGGAGAAGGACGAGCTGTACGCGCTGGACATCAGCGGCGTCGAGTGGGAGGGCCCGCCCGGGACCAGTCCGGACGAGGAGCGCGTCGAGATCGCGCGGCTCCCCGAGGGGGCGGTGGCGATGCGGTCCTCGCTGGACCGCGAGACGGTGCTGCGCTACACCGCCGCCGAGTGGGAGGCCTTCGTCCTCGGCGCGAGGGACGGCGAGTTCGACCTCGACCGCCAGGAGTCCTGAGGCCGCTGCGGTACGGGCGGCCGCCCGTACCGCAGGGCAACGGCGAAGGGGCGCGCCCGGTGCGGGCGCGCCCCTTCGCACGTGGCCGGGCGGACGGGCCGCCGGCCGCCGGACTCAGTAGGCCTCGGTGAACAGCTGCGAGGCCTTCTTGTCGGTGGCGCGGTAGTCGTCCTTGCCCCGCTCGATGAGGCCGGCGGTCTTCTCCAGCCGGTCCTTCATGTGGTCGGCCTTGCCCTTGTACTTGCGCTGGAGGTCCTCGTACGCGGCGTGGGCCTCACCGTCCCAGGTGTCCGTGACCACCTTCAGCGCCTGGTCCATCGCGACCAGGTCGTCGACGATGTTCTTGGAGACCTGGCGGATGCGGTTCGCCATCGCCTGGACGCTTTCGTACTGGACCTTGGTGTGGCCGTCGTTGGCAGCCATGCTCTTCTCCTTCGTGCGGGGTGGACGTGACGCGGAAACGGCCTGGATCAGAGGGCGTTGAGACCGGAGGTGTTGCCCGGGCTGTCGTTGCGGACGGCGTTGAACGCCGCACGCACGTCGTCGTCCTGAGCGTTGCTGAGGTTCTTGGTCTTCGACACGGCGTTGTGCAGGATCCCGAGGAGCCGGCGGATGTCGTCGTGGTCCTCGTTGATGACCCGCTGCGCGTCCTGGAAGCCCGAGGCACCCACACCGGTCCAGCCCGCACTCACCGTGGCGAGGATGTCGGCCAGTTCGCGAGCCTGCTTGCTCACGGCGGTGGCCGTCTCGGAGATCTTGTTCTTGGCCTGGACGACCGGATCGTCCGCAAGTCCGAAGGTGTTCGTGCTCATCGAAGCTCCTCACTTCTCAATTCGCCGGCAGAACCGGCGGATTGCGCAGCGGATCGGCCGGCCCCGGCGCGGTGTGGTCCACGCGCCCCGGGCATCCCCTCCGCTTCACGCGATCCCCCGATCACACTCGTGAAGTCTGCCGTCACTCTAGTCAGTTCATCGCCCTGGCCCAACACCGGCCGGTCGCTTCCGTTGGTGAACCGTGACCGTTCACAGCAAACGGCGCCCGCGCTTTCGGGCATCCCGGACGACGGTGGCCGTCCCGGTGATGACGGCGATCAGGAGGGCTGCGACGCCCAGAGCGTAGGTGCCGAACCGCTCCTCGCGCTCCTGGGCCGTCTCGGTCAGCTGCAGGGCGGCGGCCTGCGGAGCCGCCGCGTGCGGCGGGCCCGGGTCCGGTACGGGGGCCTTGGGGGCCTCGTGGTCCTGGGTGACGGCGCGGACCGGGTCGACCACCCCCCAGCCCACGTAGTCGTCCCGGCCGTTGACGGAGCGCTCGGCGGTGTTCTGGATCTGCCAGACGACCTGCTGCGGGGTCCACTCCGGGTGCTCGGCGCGCAGCAGGGCCGCCACCCCGGCGACGTACGGCGCGGAGAAGCTGGTGCCGTTGTCGATGCACTGGCCGAAGCCGGGGACGGTGGAGACCATGTCCACGCCGGGCGCCGCGACCCCGACGAAGTCACCGGGCTGGGAGAAGGCGGCCCGTTCGTTGTTGCGGTCGGAGGCGGCCACGGCCAGGACCCCGGGGAACGCCGCCGGGTAGGTCTTGCGCTTCTCCCCGCTGAGGCCGTCGTTGCCCGCCGAGGCCACCACCACGACCTTCGCGTCGAGGGCCTTGCGGACGGATGTGGCGAGCGCGGAGTCGGCGGCCAGCCGGGTGTCGGTGTCCTGGGAGATGTTGATGACCTGGGCCCCCTTGGCCACCGCGTGGTCGATGGCCTGGCTCAGGGACAGGGCGGTGCCCTTGCCCTGCCCGTCGTTCTGCCGGATGGGGATGATCGTGGCCTCAGGCGCCAGGCCGACGAAGCCCGTGCCCTTCTGCGGCCTGGCCGCGATCAGACCCGCGACCTTGGTGCCGTGGCCCACGGTGTCGTTCGTGCCGTCGCCGCCCCCGGGGTCGAGGAGGTCCTTGCCCGCTCCGGTGTCGAGGGCGCCGCTGAGCTGCGGGTTGGTCCGGTCGACCCCGGTGTCGATGACCGCGACCCGGACGCTCCTGCCGTCCTTGTCCTTGCCCTTCGTCTGCACCCAGAGCGCGTCCAGGAGCAGCCGCTGCAGTGCCCAGGGGCGGTCCTCGATCTGCTGCTTCATGGGGAAGGTGCACTCGCCCGCCCCGGCGAGCCGCAGCACGTCCGGGGGCCGCGGCGGGGCGTCCGCGGCGGCGGCGCCCGCCGTGGGCGCCGCGAGGAGGGCGAGGGCCGCGGTGAGGAGCGCGGTGCGGCGCAGGGCCGGGCGCAGCCCTGCCGGGCGCGGCAGCGGGGGCAGCTGGGCCATGGTCACGAACCCTGCGGCTGGCGCGCCGCGTTGGTGTCCAGGCGCGGGCCCTTGGAGAGGAACTCCGACCAGGCGATGGGCACCATGGCCGGGACGGTGCCTGCGTACCCGAGCCGGATCTGCGCCTGGCTGGCCTCGGGGCGGGCGTCCCCGCCCTCCCCCTTCGCCTGCTGGTCGGGGGCGCCGATCCTGGACTGCTCGGCGTCGCTGTCGCCGTTGGCCTGGACGGCGTACCGCAGGCCGGTGTCGGTGACGAGGAAGAGGGAGCCGCCGGCGGTGGTCTGCCTGCCCTGGACCTGGGTGTAGAGGAGGCCCGAGCCCGGGGTGACGTAGGCGCCGGTACCGCTGGCGGTGATGTCGACGGGGAAGCCGGTGCCCGCCCAGGTGCTGAGGGTCTGGTTGCCCTGGCCGTCGACCGCGCGCAGGACGTTGCAGACGGTGTCCCGGCTGCCTGATCCGGTGGCGGCCGTCGCGGCGGCCGGCCCGCTCTGGTTGATCCGCTCCGTCTTGCGCTGCGGCCACCGCACGTCCCCCAGGAAGGGGGCGGGATCCGGGTTGAGGGACTGGAGGTCGACCTCGCGGGCCTTGCCGTGCATGTTGAGGCCGTCGGTGGCGGGCGCCGAGATCAGCAGCCAGGCCGCGAACTCCGAGACCGGCGCGACCTTCCCCGGCAGCACCACGTAGTGCTGTGTGCCGGAGCCGGTCTGCGCCACGAGCACCATGCCCACCTTGTTGTCGGGGGTGGCCAGGCCCTGGACGCCCGCGTCGGCGCCCGCCTTGCCCGGCAGCTGCGGGAAGGACAGGTCCTCGCCGGAGTCCAGGGTCGCCAGCCACTGCTCGGTGACCTGCTGCGGGGCGGCGCCCGTTCCGACCAGGGCGGTGGTCATCGTCCCCGCGGCGGGGGTGCCCTCCGGGAACTTGTACTTGGTGCCGGAGGCGTCGACGAGGTAGCGCTCCTTGCCCGCGCCGGTGCTCTGGACGTACAGCGACTGGGTCTCGGTGACCCGGCGGCCGTCGTCGGTCAGGTGCGCCTCGCGGTCGGCGAGGACGAAGGTGGCGGTCTGCACCCCCTGGCCGTTGCCGCCGGGCTGCTGGCAGACGGCCCACCGCTTGGCCTTGCCGGCGTCCTCCTTGGCGGGGAGCCGGTCGGGGGCGTACGGGATGCCGATGATGGGGCCGCGCGGGGGCCTGCCCGCGTCCAGGACCTTGTCGTCGACCTGCACCACCTTGAACTTCTGCGGGTCCAGCAGCAGTCGGGCGGAGGACAGGTTGAGCACCGGGTGCAGCCGGGTCTGCTCCTTGCCGTCGACCTTGGTCGTCAGCACCACGTAGCGGGTCGTCGACTGCTTGCCCACGATGACCTGCACACCGGGGTCCGCCCAGCCCTTGGGGGCCGTGGGCTTGAACATGCCCCAGGCACCGAACCCGGCGACCACCAGCGCCCCGACGACCACTCCGGGCAGGATCGTGCGCAGCGGCCTGGGCGCACCCTCCTCGGTCCCTGCGGCGGAGGGCTGGAGGAACGCGGCGACCGTGCGCCGCTTCGCAAAGGTGTACGCGTTGAGCTCATCGCGTCGTGATGCCATGACCGCCTGCTTCTCCCCCGCACGGCCCGGTAGGTGGGTACGGTCCCCGGGCCTCGATTGTCGGACCGGGCACCTACTATGCCTCTTGACGGACGGTATGCACGGCCCGGGTAGGGTGAGGGTGCCGCTCGGCGGCTTCCGGACCAGGGTAGTCAGGTCTTGTTGGGGTGGACGGGGAAGGCTCCGGAGCCGTGCGGCGGGTGTCCCGCCGCGCCGGAGCCCACGGGGCCCGGCCCCGGAAAGGGGAAGAGCGCGAGTGAGGGCCACGGCGACCGAGCCGGCCGCGGGCGCGGCCGCACCCGCACGGGGCGGGGTGACACCGCATCCGAGGTCGAGTCCGGGGCGGTTCGGACCGTTCCGATTGCAACAGCTCGTACTCCTCCAGGTGGCCGCCGCGGCCCTGTTGGCGGCCTGGGTGGTCGAACCCCTGCTGCTGGTGCCCGCCGGCGTGCTGGCCGTCGTCCTCGTCCTGCTCGCGGTCGTACGCCGCCACCAGCGCTCCCTGCCCGAGTGGATCGGCGGTGCGCTCGCCCTGCGCGCGCGGCGCCGCCGGGCCGACGCCCTGACCGTGCCGGCGGGCACCGAGCCGGGGCTGGCCCCCCTCGTCGAAGCCGATCCGGCCCTGCGCACGCTCACGTTCAGCGACCGGGAGCGCCGGCCGGTGGGGATGGTCGGCGACGGCACCTTCCTGTCCGCGGTCGTCCAGGTGGACACCGAGGCCACCGCGCTGCGGCCCGACCGCGGCGCGAAGCCGCTGCCGCTGGCGCTGGTCCGGGACGTCCTGGAGGTGGACGGCATCCGGCTGGAGTCCGCACAGCTGGTGCAGCACACCCAGCCCGCGCCGGCTCCGCACCTGCCCGCGCAGTCGACGGCCGCCCGCAACTACGCGCCGCTGCAGGCCCGGACCGGCACCCCGGCGGTACGGCTGACCTGGATCGCGCTCAAGCTCGACCCGGAGCTGTGCCCCGAGGCGGTCGCCGCGCGCGGCGGCGGGGCGGCGGGAGCGCAGCGCTGCCTGGTGCGGGCCGCCGACCAGTTGGCGAGCCGCCTGGCCGGGGCCGGGTACACGGCCACCGTGCTGACGGAGCAGGAGCTGACGGGAGCGCTGGCCACCTCCTCGTGCGCGAACCCGATGGCGATCACCCAGGCGGGCCGCTCGGCCGGCACGGGCCGGCGGACCGAGGAGACCCCGCGGACCTGGCGCTGCGACGACCGCCGGCACACCACCTACTGGATAGGCCGCTGGCCCCGGCTCGGCGGCGCGGGAGCGGGGCTGCCGCAGTTCGTGGCGCTGCTGACCTCGCTGCCCGCCCTGGCGACCACCTTCAGCCTGACGCTCGCCCCGGCGGAGCGGCACGGGGTGACGCTGACCGGGCACATCCGGGTGACCGGACGCAGTGACGAGGAACTGGTCGCGGCGCGGCGCGAGTTGGAACGCACCGCACGGGGCGTGAAGGCCGGGCTGGTACGGCTCGACCGCGAGCAGGTACCGGGGCTGCTGGCCTCGCTGCCGCTGGGAGGGGCGCGATGAGGGGCGGTTTCGGACTGGTCGGACCACGGCGGGAGCGCCATGTGGTGCCCGCGGCGGACCTGGACTTGCTGGCGGTGCCCGTCGGGGACGACGGGGTCGTCATCGGGGTGGACGCCGAGGGCCGCCCGGCGGTGCTCGGTGTCAACCGGCCCACGGCGTACGAGGTGACGCTCATCGGCGGCCTGTGGACGGCGCAGGTGCTGGCGCTGCGCACGGCGGCCACCGGCGCGCGCGTGGCGGTGGAGACCGGCCGCGGGCCGGCCTGGTCGGGCCTGGCCAGGGCGGCCGGCGGCGGACAGCAGTGCGTCACCCTGCACGAGGTGGGCCGGGTGCCTCCGCAGGGCGCGTCCGCGGGCAGCCCGGTGCTGGTGGTCCGCGACTGCGGGATGCGGCCGCCGCGCGGCCGCATGGTGGCCGGCCCCTGGCAGTCCGTGCTGACTCTGCTGCCGTACCTGAGCCCGACGGCGCCCCGGCTGCTCCAGCAGTCCTCGCTGGTGGGCGTACAGCGGGTGTCCCCCGACGAGGCCGAGCGGATCGGCGGCCTGATGAACCTGCCGCGGCCCGCGGTGGATTCGCTGCCGACCCTGGGTGACGGGGTGACGCTCTGGTGCACCCGGCGGGACCGGCAGTTCGTGATGACCCAGGGGACCGAGGCGGAGACGGGACTGCTGGGCCCGGCGCGCCGCATCGACTGACCCGGGCCCGGGGTGCGGGCGGACGCGGCGCGGTCGCGATTAGGCTGGGTGCGGGCGTGGCGTCGAGGTGGACGCCGGACCGGTGTTCGACAGACCAGGAGGACCAGTGAACGGCGATCGGAACGAGAGGCGCGGCGGGACGTGGGACGTCCCGACGGACGATCAGTCCGACGCGGAGCCCGAGGTCACGGGCGAGTTCACCATCGACTACACCCCGCCGGCCTGGTACACCCAGGGCGCGGCGGCCCCGGCCGCCGCGGTGCCGGGGCTGCCCGAGGGCAGCGGGTTCGAGCCGCACCGCCCCTCGGACGTGGCCTCGCCGCCGACGATGCGGATCGCGCCGCCCGCCCAGCGGACCCCGTCGGACGGGACGCCCGGAGCGGCGCCGGGCAGCCCGGCCGCGCTGTCGCCCGAGCCTGCCGGGGCGGCGGAGGCCGCGACCCCGCCGCCGCCTCCCGCGGCTCCGGCTCCCCGTGACCCGTACGCGGACCCGGCCCCCGCCCCTGCCCCTACCCCGGCGGACGCGCCGGCTGCGCCGTTCGGCGGCCCGGCTGCGGCTCAGGCCCCGGCCCCGGAGCCCCACCGAGCCCCGGCCCACCCGGCCCCGCCGGCAGCGGCCCCGGCGCCGTCCGACGCGCCGCCCGCGCCCCCGGCGCCCTACGCGGTCAAGGCCGAGGGGTCCGGGGCCGCGGCGGCCCCGTCCGCCGCCCCCGCCCCGGTCCCGCCCGCGCCCTCCGCGGCCCCGGCTCCGGCCGACGCACCGCCGCACCCGGCGCCGCCCGCGCCCTACGGCGCCCCGGCCCCGGCCGACGCACCGCCCGCGGCACCGGCCGAGGCCGCGTCCGGCGCGCGCGCTGCGGCCGACGGGGAGGCCGTCGCGGCTTCCGCCGGGGAGACTCCTTTCGGGGGACCCGGCGCGGTGCCGCCCGGCCCCGACGGAGTGAAGGAGGCCGCCGGCCCGCACGAGCCCCCCGCCGAGGGCGTCTCCCCGTTCACCGGCGCCGGGGGCGAACTCCCACCTCCGCCCCCCGCGTTCGCGGTCTCCGGCGCACCCGAGGGCTACGGCTTCCCGCCCCAGGGCCCCGCGCAGCCCGAGCCCCAGACCCCGCAGGGGTACGGGTCCCCGCCGCAGGCCCCGCAGGGCTACGGCTTCCCGCCCCAGGGCCCCGCGCAGCCCGAGCCCCAGGCCCCGCAGGGGTACGGGTCCCCGCCCCAGGCCCCGCAGGGCTACGGCTTCCCGCCCCAGGGCCCCGCGCCGGCACAGCCGCAGGCCCCAGCCCCGCAGGGCTACGGCTTCCCGCCCCAAGGCCCCGCGCAGCCCGAGCCCCAGACCCCGCAGGGGTACGGGCTCCCGCCGCAGGCACAGCAGCCGCTGCCGCAGCCGCAGTTCGATCCCCGCGGCGGTGCCTCCTGGTCCGGTGCGCCGCAGCAGCAGGCCCCGCACCAGCCGCACGACTCCTACCCGGCCGGCCAGGCCACCGGTGGGGCGCCGCTCGGCTACACGGCGGCCGTCGAGCTGTCCTCCGACCGCCTGCTGCGCACCAAGCAGAAGCCCAAGAACAACGGCGGCGGTGCCGGCGCGGGCGGCGGGCTGTTCCGCTTCGGCGGCAAGGCCGCCGAGGCCGAGCGCCAGCGCAAGCTCGAATTGATCCGCACCCCGGTGATGTCCTGCTACCGCATCGCCGTCATCAGCCTCAAGGGCGGCGTCGGCAAGACCACGACCACCACGGCCCTGGGCGCCACCCTCGCCACCGAGCGCCAGGACAAGATCCTGGCCATCGATGCGAACCCGGACGCCGGCACCCTCGGCCGCCGGGTGCGCCGCGAGACCGGCGCCACCATCCGGGACCTGGTCCAGGCGATCCCGTACCTCCACTCGTACATGGACATCCGGCGGTTCACCTCGCAGGCCCCGTCCGGGCTGGAGATCATCGCCAACGACGTCGACCCGGCCGTCTCCACCACCTTCAACGACGAGGACTACCGCCGCGTCATCGAGACCGTGGGACGCCAGTACCCGATCGTCCTCACCGACTCGGGCACCGGGCTCCTGTACTCCGCCATGCGCGGCGTCCTGGACCTCGCCGACCAGCTGATCATCATCTCGACCCCGTCGGTGGACGGCGCCAGCAGCGCCAGCACCACGCTGGACTGGCTCTCGGCGCACGGGTACGCCGATCTGGTCTCGCGCTCCCTCACCGTCATCTCGGGGGTCCGCGAGACCAGCAAGATGATCAAGATCGAGGACATCGTGCAGCACTTCGAGACCCGCTGCCGCGGCGTCGTCGTGGTGCCCTTCGACGAGCACCTCGCGGCCGGCGCCGAAGTCGACCTGGACATGATGCGCCCCAAGACCCGCGAGGCGTACTTCAACCTGTCCGCCCTCGTGGCCGAGGACTTCGTGCGGGCCCAGCAGCAGAGCGCGCAGCACCACTGGGGTGCTCCGCAGCAGCCCCCGCACGGCGGGCACCCGGCGCCGCAGCAGCCGTACGGCAGCCCGCAGGGCCACCCCGGCCAGCCGGGGCCGTACCAGCAGCCCCCGCAGCAGCCGCAGCCCCCGCAGCCGTACGGCGGGCCCTACCCGCAGCCCGGCCAGCCCTGGCAGCAGCCCCCGGCCCCCCAGCCCGGGCAGCACCCGCAGCAGCCTCCGCCGCCGGCGCGCGACCCGCGCCTCGGCTGAGCGGACCGGCGACCGCAGACGGGCGAGGGCCCGTACCGACCCCGATCGGGGCTGGTACGGGCCCTCACCCGTCACCTCTGCTTCTGCTGGTGCTTCTGCGGTGGAGCGTCAGCGCTGCGCGTCGTAGGCGTCCGTCAGCACCCGGGCCCGCTTCACGTCGTCCGCGATGGCCTCCAACAGCCCGTCCAGGGACTCGAACTTCGCCATCCCGCGCACGTAGGACAGGAAGTCCACCGCCACGTGCATGCCGTAGAGGTCCAGCCCGATGCGGTCGATCGCGTACGCCTCGACGGTCCGCTCGGTGGCGTCGAACTGGACGTTCGTCCCGACCGAGATCGCCGCGGGCATCCGCTCGCCGTCCGCCGTCAGCCAGCCCGCGTACACCCCGTCCGCCGGGATGGCGGTGTGCGGCTGCGTCTCGACGTTGGCCGTGGGGTAGCCCAGTTCCCGGCCCCGCTGCGCGCCGCGCACCACGACGCCCTCGACCCGGTGCGGCCGGCCCAGGATCTCCGCGGCCCCCTCGATGTCGCCCTCGGCGACCAGCCTGCGGGCCAGCGTCGAGGAGAACGGCACGCCGCCGCCCGCCTCGCCCCGCTCGACCAGGTCCACGACCTCGACCTCGTAGTCGTAGGTGGCACCCAGCTCGCGCAGGAAGTCGACGTTCCCGGCGGCCCGGTGGCCGAAGCGGAAGTTGGGGCCTTCGATGACGGCGCGTGCGTGCAGCTTGTCGACGAGGACCTTCACGATGAAGTCGGCCGGGGACAGCTGCGAGAACTCCGCCGTGAACGGCAGGATCAGCAGGGCGTCCACCCCGAGGCCCGACATCAGCTCGGCGCGCCGGTCGTAGCGGGCCAGGATCGGCGGGTGGCTGCCGGGGCGGACGACCTCGCTGGGGTGCGGGTCGAAGGTGACGACGACCGACGGGACGCCCAGCGCGCGGGCCGCGGCCACGGCCCGCCCGATGATCAGCTGGTGGCCCCGGTGCACGCCGTCGTACGAGCCGATGGTGACGACGCTGCGTCCCCAGTCCTGGGGGATGTCCTCCAAGCCACGCCAGCGCTGCACTGTGACCGCTCCTCGCCCGAACCGTGTCGTCTTTGAACTGATTGCCGATTGCAGGTCTAAGACTGCCATGCCGGTGGCCGGTGGCCCGCATCGGCGTCCGCCGGGCCCGGGGCCGCGGCCGGGCCCGCCCGCCCCGTCCGCCGGGCCCGGGGCCGCGGCCGGGCCCGCCCGCCGCCTCAGGTCACGTCCGCGGCGGCCGTACGGAGCGTCTCCACCGTCCGGCGCGCGCTGGGACCCAGCAGCGCGGCCGCCTCCGCGGCGGCTTCAGCCATCCAGCGGGCCACGAGTGCGCCGAAAGCCGGGTCGCTGCGGGCCAGCTCCACCGTCCGCCGCTCGAAGACCGCGGGCCCGCCGGGCACCCGCATCAGCTGGCGGCCGGTGCGCTGCAGCAGGTCCCGCGTCCGGCCGGGCGCCCGTACGCCGGCGCCGGCCGACACCGCCCCGAGGAAGGCGTCCAGGACCTGCGGGTCGCCCTCCTCCCGCAGCAGGACGTCGGCCAGCTCGCCCCGCAGCGGGTGCGAGGGTTCGCCGCCGGGAGCGCCCAGCACCACGGCCAGCTCGGCGCGCACCCCCGCCGGGGCGGACCGGAGCAGGTCGAGCACCAGCGGCCGCAGCACCGGTTCCGCGGCCGGGCCCTGCTCCAGGCGCCGGTCCACGAAGGCGGCGCCGTGCGGGGCGTCCTCGGGGCGGCGGCCGAGGTGCTCCCGTACGAGGTCACCGGCTCGGCGGGCCAGCGCGGGCGTCGTCAGCGCGGCCAGGGCGCGCAGCACCTCGCCGTCGGCGCGCTCGCGCAGCGCGGCGAACACCGCGTCCTGGTCGGGCAGTACGGGCAGGACCGCCACCAGGGTCGCCGCCGGGAGCCGGCACCCCTGCCCGGCCGCGGGGCCGGGGCCGGGACCGGTTCCGCGGAAGGAGTCCAGGGCCTGGGGCAGGTACCGGCCGCGCACCTGCGGGTCGCGCAGCAGCACCGCGAGGGCGCTGCCGTGCAGGGCGGCGTCGGCGGGACGGGCCAGCAGCGCCTGGGCGGCGCGGCGCAGCAGGTCGCGGTCGGCGGGGGTGCGCACGTGCGGGGCGGCGGCCTGCCCGTAGACGGCGGCCGCGACCCGGCGCGCGGGCCGTTCGTCGTGCGCCCAGCGGTCGACGGCCCGGCACAGTGCGGAGGGCTCCTCCTCGGCGAGGACGGCGAGGAGTTCGTCGGCGTCCGGGTGCGCGGCGGCGACGAGCGCCTCGGTCAGGTCGTCGACGGCGAGGCGGCGGTGGGTGTGCAGCAGGGCCTGGGCCGCGGCGGCGACGGTGGCGCCGGGACGGCCGCGCAGCCGGCGCCCGTCGGTGAACCAGGCGCACAGCAGCGGCTGGACGCGCTGCGGGTCCCGGGCGAGGCGGCGGGCGGCGGCGTCGAGGTAGCGGTCTCCGGGGACGGCTTCGGCGGGGTCGGCGGGCAGCAGCCGGCGCAGCAGGTCGAGCCGGTCGGGCTCGGGCAGCCGGAGCCGGTTCCAGAACCAGCCTCCGAACTCGCCCGGCCCGGCCCGGTTCACGTGTTCGGCGAGGGCGTGCAGGACCGGCAGGTACGGCCGGGCGTCGGACGCCCTCAGCAGGGTGTCCCGCACCAGCCGGGCCGTCCACCACGCCCGGCCGGCGAGTCCGGCGTCGTCCTCCTCGGCCTCCTTCCCGGGGGCCGGGCCGGCGTCCGGCGGGGCTTCGGCCAGGGCGTTGAGGTGGTGGACGAGGTTCATGAGGGTCCGGTGCCGCTCGTCCGCCGGGAGCCGCTGCACGGCTTCCAGGACGGGTCCGGTCCGGTGCCGGGGCACCGGTACCGGGTCGGCGGGGTGGCGGACGAGCGAGGCCAGGGCCGTCGGGACGTCCAGCCGGCCGCCCTGGAGCCAGTCGGACAGCTCCTCGTGGGCGAAGCGGTAGCCGGGCCCGGCGGGCACGAGCAGTCCTTCGGCGAGCACGGCCGCGGCCCAGCCGGTGCGCCAGGGGAACAGTTCCTCGAAGGAGTCCCGGTCCAACTGCCCCTGCCCCGGCCCCAGGCACCGCCGGGCGGCCTCGTGCACCCGGCCCGCCACCCGCGCGGCGAGCCGCCGCACCCCCGGGCCGTGCACCCCGGCGGGGCCGGCCCCGGCTGCGGCGATGCGGACGGCCGCGCGCAGGCACAGCAGGTCCACATGGGCGGCGAAGACCTCCTCGCGTCCGGGACGGCCGGCGGTTACCCCGGCGGCGCGGATCCCGGCGAGCAGGCCCAGCGTGAGCGGGTGGCGGGCATCGGCCTGAACCACGGCCTCGGCGGGCACGCCCAGACGCTTGCGGGCCTCCTCGGCCTCGGCAGGGGTGAGGTCGCCGACCGGAAGGGCGGGCGGCATCCGCCGGGGTGCCCGGGCCGGGGTGCAGAGGGCGCCGGGCGGGTAGAGGGCCCCGGCCCGCTCCCAGTGCTCGGGGCGGGTGGCGACGACCATGCGTGCTCCGGTCGCGCGGAGCCAGGCGGTGGTGGCCTCGGTCCAGGGCCGCAGGCGGCGGGCCTGCTCCGGCGGCATCTCCTCCGGGGCGTCCAGGACGATCAGCAGCGCCCGCCCGGCTCCCGCGCCCAGCCGGGCGACCCGTCCGGCGAGCCCCTCGGCGTCCCCCTCCGCGCGCGCGGCCCCGTCCCCGCCCGGGACGGCCCTCGGGGATCCGGCGGCCGCGGGGTGCGCACGCTCCGACCAGGGTCCCCCGGCCGGGTCCAGGGCGGCCCACGCGCCGGGGCTGCCGACCCCGTCCGGGACCGGCCCGGAGGCGGCGACCGTGCGGCTCGCCGCAGCCAGGGCGCGGGCCGCGGCGGCGGCCACCGAACCGTCCCCGGCGAGCAGGTCGGCCCCGCGCAGCCACAGGGTCGGGGCGGGGCGGGCCCCCTGCGCCCGGCGGGCGGCGAGGGCGGCCAGCGCCGTGGTCCGGCCGCTGCCGGGTGCGCCGACCAGGCCGAGGACGGGCCGGTCCCCGGCCGTGAAGGCGTCCAGGGCGGCGGCGAGGTCCGGCCGCTCCACGGGGTCGGCCGCGGGCCCGGCGGGCGGATGCACCGGCGGGAGACCGGGGCGGACCTCGGGTCCGGCGGCGGTGCGCAAGGCCGCCGGGAGGGCGTGGCCCGGCCGGGTCGACGGCGGGAAGGCCGCACCCAGGGTGGTCGCGGTGAGCTCCAGGGCGCCGGCGAGGTTGAGGTCCGCGCCGTGGCCCGGCACGGTCGCCGCATTGCGTTCCAGCAGGGCGGCGAGGGGGCCCGCCGGGTCGGCCGCGGCGGCTGCCCGCAGCGTTACGGCGAGGTCCGCGCTGCGGTGCTCCGTCTGCAGGGCGGTGTTCAGCACCGCGAGCACGGCTCCGGTGGCGGCGTCCAGGACCGGGCCTCCGCAGGCCTCCCCGCCGGTCCGCAGGGCGTCGCGCCCGTCGGTGCCCATCACCAGTTCCACGGCCGGCACCGCGGCCGGTTCCCCACCGGCGTCCTGCGCCGGACGGGCGGCCCGGACGGCGCCCAGCACCCGCGCCTGCCGCCAGCCCCGGGCGGCGATCCGCACGTACGTCCCCGGGGCGACGGGCTCGCGCACGGCCACGGGCAGCGGTCGTACCCCGAGTCCGTCGGTCCGTACGAGCGCGAGCGCCAGCTCGGGCAGCAGGACCACGTCCTCGGCGCCGGCCAGCCAGGTCCGCCCGTGCGGCCCGGGGGCCTGCACCCGTACCCGGGGCAGCCCGGCGACGGCCGCGTGGCTGGTGACCACCGTCCCCTGGTGGTCGGCGAGGAATCCGCTGCCTCGGGGCAGCCCGTCGGCGTCGGCGATGCCGAGGAGTTCCACGACGCCGCCGGTCTTGCCGGTGTCCTCATCAGGCTCGCAGGTCCCGCAGGCCCCGCCGGCCCCGTCTGTCGCCACAGCCGCATCACTCCCCCGCCACGCTCCGTCCTCACGACGGTAGGCAGGTGAAGATCAGCGGGAAAAGAACGCAGGACGAACGCGCCCCCCTACGCTCCCTCCATTCACTCCGAGCGCCTGCTCGGACGGGTGAATACCGGGGTCCGGGTGGATAGAGACCTACCCGAGGGGGGTCGTGGAGCGGTGAGCAGCAGTCGGTGTGCGCTCACCGCTCCACGTCGAAGCAGCCGAAGGGGCCGGCCGCCGGGCCGCCGCGGGCCCGGCCCGCAGGCGCGCCGGGCTCAGGCGCGCCGGGCTCATGCGCGCCCGGCTCAGGCGCGCCGGGCTCAGGCGAAGACCGCGAGGGACTTCGCCTTGCCGCCCTTGCTCTCCACGAGCCCGAGCAGCTGCCCGTCCGGCCCGTACACCGCCACCGCCTTGCCGGCCTCGTACACCTCCGGCATGTCGATGCGGACCCCGTTGGCGAGCAGCGCGGCCCGCCGCGCGTCCAGGTCCCAGCGCGGGAAGGCCGCCGCGGCCGCCTCGCCGATCGGCATGACGGTCAGCTCCTCCTGGAGCTGGTCCAGGGTCCGCGCCCGGTCGATCTTGTACGGGCCGACCCGGGTGCGCCGCAGCGCGGTCAGGTGCCCGCCGACGCCGAGGTCGGCGCCGAGGTCCCGGGCCAGGGCCCGGATGTACGTACCGCTGGAGCAGACCACCGACACGACGAGGTCGACGACCTCGGTGCCGTCCTCGGCCCGGGCCTCGCGCATGTCGTAGACCTGGAACGAAGAGATGGTCACCGGCCGGGCCGGGATCTCGAAGTCCTCGCCGTCGCGGGCGCGCTTGTAGGAGCGCACGCCCTTGATCTTGATGGCGCTGACCTTGGAGGGGACCTGCATGATCTCGCCCGACAGTTTGGCGATGCCCGCGTCCACGGCTTCCCGGGTGACCCCGGAGGCGTCCGTGGAGGAGGTGGTCTCACCCTCGGCGTCGTCCGTCAGGGTGTTCTGGCCCAGGCGGATCGTGCCGAGGTACTCCTTCTCCGTGAGCGCGAGGTGGCCGAGGAGCTTGGTGGCCTTCTCCACGCCCAGGACCAGCACGCCCGTCGCCATCGGGTCGAGGGTGCCGGCATGGCCGACGCGGCGGGTCCTGGCGATGCCGCGCATCTTCGCGACCACGTCGTGCGAGGTGAAACCGGACGGCTTGTCGACGATGACGAGGCCTCCCCCGGCCTCCGGCCGGGAGGGGCCCCCGGGAGTCTTCCCTGCGTCGTTGCTCATTCCGCGGCTGCGTCCTCGTCGTCCTCGTCCTCGCCCGGCTTCTTGTACGGGTCGGCCTCGCCGGCGTACTTGGCGCCCGAGGAGACCTCGCGCACCTGGGCGTCGGAGGAGCGCGCCTTGTCGAGGAGGTCCTCGATGGTCTTCGCGTTCTCCGGGAGGGCGTCCGCGACGAAGGTCAGGGTGGGGGTGAACTTCGTCCCCGCCGCCCGGCCGACCGCGGACCGCAGCACGCCCTTGGCGCTCTCCAGGCCCGCTGCCGCGCTGGCCCGGTCCTCGTCGTCACCGTAGACCGTGTAGAAGACCGTGGCCTCCCGCAGGTCGCCGGTGACGCGGGTGTCCGTGATCGTCACGTGCGTGCCGAGGCGGGGGTCCTTGACTCCGCGCAGCAGCTTCTCGGCCACCACCTCCCGGATGAGGTCCGCCAGCTTCTTCGCCCGCGCATTGTCGGCCACTGGTCCGTCTCCTTCTTCTGTCGTGCAGACAAGCCATAAGTCAGTCTTCATCACCGTGGAGGCGCCGTCGTACGGACAGCAGCTCCACTTCCGGACGCGCCGCGACCAGCCGCTCGCAGCGGTCCAGTACGTCCGAGAGGAACCCCGTGTCCCCACTCACCAGAGCGACCCCGATACGGGCCCTGCGGTGGAGGTCCTGATCGCCCACTTCTGCCGCGCTCACGGAGAACTTGCGCTGGAGCTCGGCGACGATGGGCCGGACGACGGAGCGTTTCTCCTTCAGCGAGTGGACGTCGCCGAGGAGCAGGTCGAAGGACAGAGTCCCCACGTACATGCAGATCCGGATATCCCGCCGGTGCGGGTTCGGTGGCCTGCCGGCCGTCGCTCGGCAGGGTCACCAGAACCGTACACGCAACGGCCGGGGCCGATCGACGGATATTCCGCCGACCGGCCCCGGTACCACGAGTTACGACACGGTGCAAACCGCCTCGCGCTTACGCGCGGGGCTTCTCGCGCATCTCGTACGTCGCGATGACGTCGTCGATCTTGATGTCGTTGTAGCTGCCGAGGTTGATACCGCCCTCGAAGCCTTCGCGGATCTCGGTGACGTCGTCCTTGAAGCGGCGCAGACCCGAGATGTTGAGGTTCTCCGCGATGACCTTGCCATCGCGCAGGAGCCGCGCCTTGGTGTTGCGCTTGACCTCGCCGGACCGGATGAGGACACCGGCGATGTTGCCCAGCTTGGACGAGCGGAAGATCTCGCGGACCTCCGCCGTACCGAGCTCGACCTCTTCGTACTCCGGCTTGAGGAGACCCTTCAGGGCCGCCTCGATCTCCTCGATGGCCTGGTAGATCACCGAGTAGTAGCGGACGTCGACGCCCTCGCGGTCCGCCATCTGCGCGGCACGGCCGGCCGCACGGACGTTGTAACCGATGACGATGGCGTCGGAGCCCATCGCCAGCGAGATGTCGGACTCGGTGACCGCACCCACACCGCGGTGCAGGACCCGGATGTCGACCTCTTCACCGACGTCGAGCTGGAGCAGCGAGGACTCGAGAGCCTCGACCGCACCGGACGCGTCGCCCTTGATGATGAGGTTGAGTTCCTGGACCAGACCGGCCTTGAGCACGGAGTCGAGGTCTTCGAGGGACACACGACGGACGCGCTTGGCGAAGTTGGCGTTGCGCTCACGCGCAGCACGCTTCTCGGCGATCTGACGGGCCGTCCGGTCCTCGTCGACGACGAGGAAGTTGTCGCCGGCACCGGGGACGTTGGTGAGACCCAGGACCAGGACGGGGGTCGACGGACCCGCTTCCTCGACGTTGTTGCCCTTGTCGTCGAGCATGGCGCGCACTCGGCCGTAGGCGTCGCCCACGACCATCGTGTCGCCGACGCGGAGGGTACCGCGCTGGACGAGGACGGTGGCGACGGCACCGCGGCCGCGGTCGAGGTGGGACTCGATCGCAATACCCTGAGCGTCCTGCTCCGGGTTGGCGCGCAGGTCGAGCGAGGCGTCGGCGGTGAGGACGACGGCCTCCAGCAGGGAGTCGATGTGCAGACCCTGCTTGGCGGAGATGTCGACGAACATCGTGTCGCCGCCGTACTCCTCGGCGACCAGACCGAACTCGGTGAGCTGACCGCGCACCTTGACCGGGTCCGCACCCTCGACGTCGATCTTGTTGACCGCGACGACGATCGGGACGCCGGCGGCCTTGGCGTGGTTGAGCGCCTCGATCGTCTGCGGCATGACGCCGTCGTTGGCCGCGACCACGAGGATCGCGATGTCGGTCGACTTGGCACCACGGGCACGCATGGCGGTGAACGCCTCGTGACCCGGGGTGTCGATGAAGGTGATCTTGCGCTCTTCACCGTTGACCTCGGTGCCGACCTGGTACGCACCGATGTGCTGCGTGATGCCGCCGGCCTCGCCCGCAACGACGTTCGTCTTGCGGATGGCGTCGAGCAGTCGGGTCTTACCGTGGTCGACGTGACCCATGACGGTCACGACCGGCGGACGCGGCATGAGGTATTCCTCGCCGCCCTCGTCCTCGCCGAACTCGATGTCGAAGCCCTCGAGGAGCTCGCGGTCCTCTTCCTCCGGGCTGACGATCTGGACGACGTAGTTCATCTCGCCGGCCAGCATTTCGAGCGTCTCGTCGGAGACGGACTGCGTGGCAGTGACCATCTCGCCGAGGTTCATCATCACGGCGACGAGCGACGCCGGGTTGGCGTTGATCTTCTCCGCGAAGTCGGTGAGGGAGGCACCGCGCGACAGGCGAACGGTCTCGCCCTGGCCGCGCGGCAGCATCACGCCGCCGACGGACGGGGCCTGCATGGCCTCGTACTCCTGGCGCCTCTGGCGCTTGGACTTGCGGCCACGACGGGCCGGACCGCCGGGACGGCCGAAGGCACCCTGCGTGCCACCGCGGGCACCGGGACCGCCGGGACGCCCGCCGAAGCCGGGACGACCGCCGCCACCGGCACCGGCCGGACCGCCGCCGAAGCCGCCGCCGCCGGGACGCGGGCCGCCGAAGCCGCCACCGCCGCCGGGACGCGAGCCGGGACCGGCCGGACGGCCGGCGAAGCCGCCGCCCGCGGGACGACCGGCGCCGCCGGGACGCGCGCCACCCGCACCGGGACCACGGCCACCGGGGCCGCCGCCGGGACGGGGACCGGGACCACCGGCAGCGGGACGCTGCGGCATCATGCCCGGGTTCGGACGGTTACCGCCGGGGGCACCACCCGGACGCGGAGCGCCGCCCTGCGGGCGGGGCATGCCGCCCGGGGTCGGACGGCCCGCACCCTGGCCCTGCGGACGCGGGGCGCCGCCGGGGCCGCCCTGCGGACGCGGAGCACCCTGGCCGCCGCCGGCGCCGGGGGCACCGGGACGGGGGGCGCCGGCCGGACGGGGCGCCTGCGGGCGCGCCATGCCGGTCGAGCCGCCGGAGGTGAAGGGGTTGTTGCCCGGACGGGGACCCGCCGGACGGGCGCCCTGGGGGCGCGGGGACTGTGCACCCGCGGGGCGCGGGGCCTGGCCGCCGGGGGTGGCGCCGGCCGGGCGCGGGGCGCCGGGACGGGCGCCGGCCTGGCCGCCCTGGGCCGCCGGACGCTGCTGCGCCGGACGGGGACCCGGAGCCGCGGCGGGACGCTCGGTGCGCGCCGGGGCGGCCGGAGCCGCCGGAGGCGCGGAGAACTCGGTCGCCACGGGGGCCGCCGGAGCGGGCTTCGGGGCGGCCGGAGCCTTCGGGCCGGGACGCGGGCCGCTTGCGGCCGGAGTCACCGGGTTGCCGGCGGCCGGGGCCTCGGCAGCAGCGGCAGGCTTGGGAGCCGCCGGTACGCCGGGCTTCGGTGCGGCAGGACGTGCCGCGGCGGCCGGGGAGGGCGCCGCGGGCTTTGCGGGCGCGGCCTTGCGGGGCGCGCCGGGCTTCGCAGCGGACTTGCCGGCGTTGCCGCCGGGCCCCTGCAGTGCGTCAGTCAACTTGCGTACAACCGGCGCCTCGATCGTCGAGGACGCCGAACGGACGAATTCACCGAGTTCTTGGAGCTTGGCCATGACGACCTTGCTCTCCACCCCGAACTCCTTGGCGAGTTCGTATACCCGGACCTTAGCCACTTCGCTCCTTTTAGGTCCGGGTTACGCCGGACCGTCGCTACTTCATGGGCGTACTCATCGCGTACTCATCGAGTGCTCATCGCAATCTCGACCTACTTCCAACTCGCGAGGTACCTGACCGCACGGACTTCCCGTGCCGTTCTCTTGCTTCTTACGGTGTCGCCTCGGCCGCGGGGGCCAGAGCCTTGCGCAGTTCCTCCGTGTCGAGCGGTCCGGTGGACCGGAGGGCCCGGGGGAACGCGCGGCGGCGGACCGCCTGGTCGAGGCAGACCACGGCGGGGTGCACGTAGGCACCCCGGCCGGGCAGCGTACCGCGTGCATCGGGGACGCATGCGTCCCCGATCGCCACGATGCGCAGCAGATCGTTCTTGGCCGCTCGCTCCCGACACCCCACACAGGTGCGTTCGGGGCATGCGCGGGCTTGCGTCCGGCCAGACACGCCTAAGTCTACCTCCCCGCACCGACCTCATCCCCGACAAGTGGCGGGAGAAAGATCGAACGGCTGTCGTGTTGTCTTGTTCTGCCGGGTCACGGCCCGCCGCCGGGCCCGGTTCGGGCCCTGCGGCGCACCGGCCGTGACTCCTGTCTACCGCCCGGACAGCTCCGGGAGATAGGGGTTTATTCCCCGTCGCGGGCTCGGTCCCCGTCGCGGGCACGGTCCCCGTCGGGGGCCGTCTCGGTGTCGGGACGGATGTCGATGCGCCAGCCGGTCAGCCGGGCGGCGAGGCGGGCGTTCTGGCCCTCCTTGCCGATGGCCAGCGACAGCTGGTAGTCGGGGACGGTCACCCGGGCGGAACGGGAGTCCCAGTCGACGACCTCGACCTCGCTCACCCGGGCGGGTGACAGCGCGTTCGCGACCATCTCCGCCGGGTCGTCCGACCAGTCGACGATGTCGATCTTCTCACCGTGCAGTTCGGCCATCACATTGCGCACGCGGCTGCCCATCGGGCCGATGCAGGCGCCCTTCGGGTTGAGGCCGGAGCGGGTGGACCGGACGGCGATCTTGGTGCGGTGGCCGGCCTCGCGGGCGATCGCCGAGATCTCGACGCTGCCGTCGGCGATCTCGGGGACCTCCAGCGCGAAGAGCTTCTTCACCAGGTTCGGGTGGGTGCGCGAGAGGGTCACGGACGGACCGCGGACGCCCTTCGCGACCCGCACGACGTACGCCTTCAGGCGCAGGCCGTGCGTGTAGTCCTCGCCGGGGACCTGCTCCTGCACCGGCAGGATGGCCTCCAGCTTGCCGATGTCGACCAGGACGTTCTTGGGGTCCTTGCCCTGCTGGACGACGCCGGTGATGACGTCCCCCTCGCGGCCTGCGAACTCGCCGAAGGTCAGGTCGTCCTCCGCGTCGCGCAGACGCTGGAGGATCACCTGCTTGGCGGTCGTCGCGGCGATCCGGCCGAAGTCCGACGGGGTGTCGTCGAACTCCTTGGGCTCCTGGCCCTCCTCGAGGTCCCTCGGGTCCTCCGTCGCCCACACGACCACGTGACCGTTGGTGCGGTCCAGCTCGACGCGGGCGCGGCGGAAGCTCCCGTCGGTCCGGTGGTACGCGATGAGGAGGGCCGACTCGATCGCTTCGACGAGCAGGTCGAAGGAGATCTCCTTCTCCCGGACCAGACCCCGCAGGGCACTCATGTCGATGTCCACGACTACGCCTCCTCTTCCTTCTTGTCCTTGCGGTTGAACTCGATCTCGACACGCGCCTTGGCGATGTCGGTGAACGCGATGCGCCGGGCGGTCGCCTTGCGGCCCTTCACACCCGGGACCTCGAGGTCCAGGCCTTCGTCGCCCACGTCGAGGATGCGGGCGACGAGTTCGTCCGCACCCTTGCCGCCGTCGGCGGACAGCTGGAACTTCACGAGGCGGCCGATGGCCCGTACGTAGTGGCGGTGCTCGGTCAGCGGGCGGTCGGCGCCCGGCGAGCTCACCTCGAGGACGTATTCGTCCTCACCCATCACGTCGGTCTCGTCGAGCAGGTCGGAGACTTCGCGGCTCAGCTCGGCACACGCGTCCAGCTCCACGCCTTCGTCGGAGTCCACGATGATGCGCAGCATCCGGCGCTTGCCCGCCCGGGACGTCTCGATCTCTTCGAGGTCCAGGCCCTTGGCGGCGACGAGCGGCTCCAGCAGTCCGCGCAGCCTGTCGCTCTGGGTGGTGCTCATCCGGGTGACTCCTCGGCCGCGTGTGCTGTTGTGGTTTTCCGTCGTGTGTCAGGTCAAAGGGTATCCGGTCGCGGAGGGTGTTGCCGTCCGTCCTGCGGGCGGGGCCCCGGGTACGGTGATCACACCCTGCCCCGCCTTCACCCCCGAGGACGTCGCCGTGCCCTGGACTCTGACAAGCAGACCCTCGCGCCGGAGCCTGCTCGCCGGTGCGGCCGGCGCCGTGCTGCTCACCGGGTGTTCCGAGGGGGAGCCGCCCGGGACCGACTCCGGCGCGGCACCCGAACGGCGGATGCGGGAAGCGGCCGTCCGTGACAGCGAGCGGCTGCTGGAACGTTACGACGCCACCCTGGCGGCCCATCCGGACCTGGCCGGCCGCCTCGCACCGCTGCGCGCCTCCGTCGCCGCCCACGTCGCGGCCCTGGCCTCCCCCGGCCCGGTCCCGGGCGGTGCCACACCCTCCGGATCCCCGCCGGGGTCGCCCGCGCCCGCCGGCGCCACCCCGGCGGGGCCGCCCGCGGGGAGCGCGGCGGCGGTGCCCCCGCAGCCGGCCGACGCCCTGACGGCCCTCGCGGACGCCGAGCGGAGCCTGGCGGAGGCGCGGACCATCGACCTGGCCGGCGCCCCCGGGGAGCTGGCCCGCATGCTGGCCTCGGTGGCCGCCTGCGGCGCCGTCCACACCCACCTGCTGACCTCGACCCCCGGAGCCACGCCGTGAAGCCCGACCCCCCCTCCGCGGGCGGGGCCCTGGAGGCCGCCCAGGCCGCCTTGGCCGCCGAGCACGCGGCCGCGTACGGCTACGGGGTGGTCGGCGCCCGGGCCGACGCCGCCCGGACCACCCAGGCCCGCGAGGCGTACGGCGGCCACCTGGCCCGGCGGGACGCGCTCGCCCGGACGGTGCGGGAGCTGGGCGGCGCGCCCCGGCCCGCGGAAGCCGCGTACGCCTTGCCGTTCGAGGTGCGCACCCCCGCCGACGCCGAGCGGCTGGCCGCCGACATCGAGGACCGGGTCGCCGGGGCGTACTCCGATCTGGTGCGGGCCGCGGAGGGTCCGCTGCGCCGCATGGCGGCCGACGCACTGAGCGCCTCGGCGCTGTACGCGGCGCGCTGGCGCGGTGTCGGCGTAGCCTTCCCTGGGCTCACGGAAAAGCGCTGAGGACGGCGCGGGGGGTGGGGGGCACGGCTGAAAGGGATCACGCACGCATGGCTTTCGAACCGCCGCAGCGGCTCGTACGGGCGCTCGGCGAGACGCCGGGACCGGCGCAGGACGCGGACTGGCTGGGGCAGTTGCCCGAGCTCACGGGGGCCGCGCTGGCCCGGCGCGAGGTGCAGGCCGAGCGGGTGCAGGCCCCGGGCGGGCGCAGCAGCCTGGTCGTCCTGGTCCGGTACGCCGACGGCACCCCGGCTGCGCTGAAGCTCGCGCCGCCGCACGCCCGGCCCGACCGGGAGCTGGCCGCGCTGGCCCACTGGGGCGGGTTCGGCGCCGTACGGGTCCTGGACACCCGCCACCACGGCGAGGACGGGGCGCTGCTGCTGGAGCGGCTGCACCCGGAGGTCTCGCTGCGTTCGCTGCCCGAGGCGAAGGCGCTGCTGGAGGCCTGCGGCACGCTGCGCAGGCTCTGGGTCGCGCCGGCCGACGGCGGGCGGTGGGAGACGGTCGCGGAGCGCACGCACGCCCAGTCGGCCGCGCTGCGCGCGGCTCCGCCCGAGGTGAGCGCGCTGGCCGGGGCGGCCCTGGACTTCCGGGAGGAGCTGGTCGCGGCCCCGCCCGAGGAGCTCCTGCTGCACGGGAACTTCCGGCAGGGCAAGGTGCTGGCGGGCGAACGGGCGCCGTGGCTGACGGTGGGCCCGGACCCGCTGGTCGGCGAGCGGGCCTACGACCTGGCCCGGCTGGTCCGCGACCGGCTGGAGGACCAGGTCGCCGCCTCGACGGGGGCTGCGGGCGCACGCCGGCGGGTCAACAAGCTGGCCGACGCCCTGGAGGTGGACCGGGAGCGGCTGCGGGGCTGGACGGTGTTCCGGGCCGTGGAGTCGGGGAACCGGGCGCTGGCGGCCGGGCGGCGGCGGGACGCGGAGATGCTGCTGGAGTTCGCAGCCTGGTTGTAGGGCATACCGTACATAGACAGGTATGTCGGGCAGGGGGCTGCCATGGTCGAGGAAGTGCTGACAGCAGTGGTCGCCGCCGGCGCGGGCCTCGCGGTCTACGCGGGCTTCGCCGCACGGGTGGTCAAGCAGTACGAGCGGGGCCTGGTGTTCCGCCTCGGTCGGCTGCGCACGGAGATCCGCGGCCCGGGCTTCACCACGATCGTCCCGGTGGTGGACCGGCTGCGGAAGGTCAACATGCAGATCGTGACGCTGCCGGTGCCGGCCCAGGAGGGCATCACCCGGGACAACGTCACGGTGCGGGTGGACGCGGTCGTGTACTTCAAGGTCGTCGACCCGGCGAGCGCCGTCGTGGCGGTGGAGGACTACCGCTTCGCGGTCTCGCAGATGGCGCAGACCTCGCTGCGCTCGATCATCGGCAAGTCGGACCTGGACGACCTGCTCTCCAACCGGGAGATGCTCAACCAGGGGCTGGAGCTGATGATCGACAGCCCGGCGGTGGGCTGGGGCGTGCAGATCGACCGGGTCGAGATCAAGGACGTGTCCCTGCCGGAGACGATGAAGCGCTCGATGGCACGGCAGGCGGAGGCCGACCGCGAGCGCCGGGCCCGGGTGATCAACGCGGACGCGGAACTGCAGGCTTCGCACAAGCTGGCCGAGGCGGCCGGGGTCATGGCGGAGCAGCCCGCGGCGCTCCAGCTGCGCCTGCTGCAGACGGTGGTGGCGGTCGCGGCGGAGAAGAACTCCACCCTGGTCCTGCCGTTCCCGGTGGAACTGCTCCGCTTCCTCGAACGTGCGGCGCCCGCCCCCGCGGGGACGGCGGCGCACGGCCCGGCTCCGGCCGGCCCGGCCACCGAGGGCCCCGGGCCGGACGGGGCCGGACCCCCACCGGGCGGCGACCCGGCCCTGGCCGCCCCGCCACCGGACCCGGCGGCCCTGCCGGCTCCGGACGGGCCGAACGCGCACGGCCGGCCGTCACCGGGCCCGGACAGCCCCGACCCGAACCCGGACCCGGGCCCTGACGCCCCGCACAGGGACGCCCCGGCCCGGGACGTTCCCGGCGCGGCCTGAGCGGCGCGGCCCGGGCGGCGCGGCGCCGGCGGCTACGCCAGGCGGGCGAGGGCCTCCGCCAGCGGGAGTTCCTCGCGGGTGCCGGCCGCGCGGTCCTGGAGCTCCACCACCGACTCGGCCGAGCGGCGGCCCGCCACCAGGATCCACGGGACGCCGATCAGCTCCGCGTCCGTGAGCTTCACGCCCGGGGAGAGGCCCGGCCGGTCGTCCAGCAGCACGCGCTTGCCCGCGGCGGCCAGGGCGTCCGCCGCCTGCTCCGCCAGCGCCAGCGGGACGGCTTTGCCGGCGGCCACCACATGGACGTCGGCCGGGGCCACCGCCGCCGGCCAGCACAGTCCGCGCTCGTCGGCCGTCTGCTCGGCCAGCGCGGCCACCGCGCGCGAGACGCCGATGCCGTACGAGCCCATCGTGACCCGGACCGGCTTGCCCTCGCGGCCGAGGACGTCCAGTCCGAAGGCGTCGGCGTACTTGCGGCCCAGCTGGAAGATGTGGCCGATCTCGATGGCCCGGTCGAGCCGCAGGCCCGCGCCGCAGGAGGGGCAGGGGTCGCCCGGCTCCACGACCACCACGTCCAGGTACCGGTCCACCTCGAAGTCCCGGCCGCAGACCACGTTGCGGGCGTGGGTGTCCGCCCGGTTGGCCCCGGTGACCCAGGCGGTGCCCGGGGCGACGCGGGGGTCGGCGAGGTAGCGGACCTTCTCCAGGCCCTGCGGGCCCACGTAGCCGCGGACCAGGTCGGAGCGGCCCTCGAAGTCCTCCGCCGTCACCAGCTCCACGACGGCCGGGGCCAGGTGCTCGCCCAGCTTGCCGAGGTCGACCTCGCGGTCGCCGGGCACACCCACGGCGACGATCTCGCCGTCCACCTTCACCAGCAGGTTCTTCAGGGTGGCCGAGGCCGGTACGCCCAGGTGCGCCGCCAGGGTCTCGATGGTGGGGGTGTCCGGGGTGTCCACCTCCTCCAGCGGCGGGTGCTCCCCCGCCACCGGGGCCAGCGGGAAGGTCACGGCCTCGGTGTTCGCGGCGTACGAGCAGGACGGGCAGTCCGCGAAGGTGTCCTCGCCCGCCGGGGCCGGCGCCAGGAACTCCTCGGAGGCCGAACCGCCCATCGCTCCGGACACCGCCGAGACGATCCGGTGGTCCATCCCGAGCCGCTCGAAGATCCGGACGTACGCCTCGCGGTGCAGCCGGTACGACTCCTCCAGTCCCTCGTCGGACACGTCGAAGGAGTAGGAGTCCTTCATCTGGAACTCGCGGCCGCGCAGCACGCCCGACCGGGGGCGCGCCTCGTCGCGGTACTTGGTCTGGATCTGGTACAGCATGACCGGCAGGTCCTTGTACGAGGTGCACTGGTCCTTCACCAGCAGCGTGAAGATCTCCTCGTGCGTCGGGCCGAGCAGGTACTCCGCGCCCTTGCGGTCCCGGAGCCGGAACAGCAGGTCGCCGTACTCCGACCAGCGGCCGCTGACCTCGTAGGGCTCCTTCGGCAGCAGCGCCGGGAGCAGCACCTCCTGGGCGCCGATCCCGTCCATCTCCTCGCGGACGATGCGGGAGACGTTCTCCAGGACCCGCTTGCCCAGGGGCAGCCAGGTCCACACCCCGGCCGAGCTGCGGCGGACGTATCCGGCGCGGACGAGGAGCCGGTGGCTGAGGGTCTCCGCGTCGGCCGGGTCCTCCCGGAGGGTCTTGGCCATGAGGCGGGACATGCGCTGCACGTGTTGCGTAGACATACCGGGAGGTTACCGGGGCCGCTCGGGGGGCCGTTACCGGACTCAGGGCCTGCGCAGCGGCAGCGGGGCTCCCATCACGGCGTACGGGAGGCTCGCGCTCGGGAAGTGGACCCGGCGGGCGAGGTCGGTGTAGCCGAGGGAGCGGTACAGGGCGCGGGCCGGACTGTCGGTGTCGATGGCCGAGAGGATCGAGCGGGGTTCGGCGGCGCCGTCGGTGATGCGGGTGATCAGCGCGCGGCCGACCCCGTGCCCCTGGAAGCCGGGGTGGACGTGGAGTTCGGTGATCACGAAGGAGTGGTCGAGCCAGCCGTCGCGGCCGTCGGCCCGCAGGTAGGGCTCGACGACGGTGGACCACCAGTGGCTGCGGTCGTTCGGCATCCCGTACACGAAGCCGGTGAGCGCCCCGTCCTCCGTGTACGCGCCGAGGGCGCGGGCGCCGCTGCAGTCCATGTGCCGCTGGACGATGTACCGGCGGATGCCGACCTCTTCCTCGCTGAGGCCGAAGGCCACCGCCTGCACGCGCAGGGCCTCGTCCACGCGGGCGGCGAGGTCGAGCGGGCCGATCTGGAGGCCGGCGGGGCGGGCGGGGCCTTCGCCCCCGGGGATAGGCAGCATGCGGCGACCTTACTGCGGGGTACGGGCGCTCCGATATGGCGTCGGACGTACGCGCCGGTGTCCGTGCGCCGTGACCCGCGCGGGCGCATGCGCCGGCTCGGGCGCGGGCTCGGGCGCAGGGTCGGCTCGGGTCCCGGCGGCGGTCAGAAGAGGACGCTCATGAACGCGCCGACCTCGCGGAAGCCGACCCGCCGGTAGGAGGCGCGGGCAGCGGTGTTGAAGTCGTTGACGTACAGGCTGACCACCGGGGCCACGTCCCGCAGGGCGTAGGCGACCACGGCGGCCATCCCGCGCTCGGAGTGGCCGAGGCCGCGGAATGCGGGGTCGACCCAGACGCCCTGGATCTGGCAGGCCCGCGCGGTGGCGGCGCCGATCTCGGCCTTGAAGACCACCCTGCCGTCCTCGACCCGGGCGAAGGACCGGCCGGTGCCGACGAGTTCGGCGACCCGGGCCTGGTAGAGCAGTCCGCCGTCCCCGGCCATCGGGGAGATGCCGACCTCCTCGGTGAACATGGCCACGCAGGCGGGCATGATCACGTCCATCTCGTCCTTGCGGACCCGGCGCACCAACGGATCGGGCTCGACGGTCGTGGACGGCTGCTCGATGGTCATCAGGGGCTGGCGGGAGCGGACGTCGCGGGCCGGCCCCCAGCTGGGTTCCAGGAGCTGCCACAGCAGCCGGGTGGCCTCGGCCGGGCCGACGATGGAGGAGCAGCGGCGTCCGGTCCGCCGGGCCCGGTCGGCGAAGGCGCGCACGGCCTCGGGTCCGGCGCAGACGGGGACCAGGTTGGCGCCGGCGTAGCACAGGGAGCGCAGTTCGCCGCCCGTGTACCAGCCCCACATCTCGCCGCCCAGCCGCCAGGGGTCCAGTCCGGCGACCTGGACCCGGGAGGTGACGAAAGCGTTCGCGACCGGCTCGCGTCCGAGGACGTCAAGCGCGGCCTCGAGGTCACCGGGCTCAAGGACCCGGGTGGTGGTCTGCGTCAACACTGGGGCCTCACCGTACACGTCTGCTGATCTCCGCACTGTACCCGGCGCGGCTCGGGGATGCCCGGGTGCCGGGTACGGGAAAGCCCCGGCCCCCGCCCCCGCGGCGGGGGGTGGCGGCCGGGGCCCGGGAGCCGCGGAGCGGGCCGGGGTCAGACCCCGATGGCCACGGTGGGCTCGCCGGAGGTCACGCCGTCCTTCTCCATCTGCTCGGCGATCTTCATCGCCTCTTCGATCAGGGTCTCCACGATCTTCGACTCGGGGACGGTCTTGATGACCTCGCCCTTGACGAAGATCTGGCCCTTGCCGTTGCCGGAGGCCACACCCAGGTCGGCCTCGCGGGCCTCGCCGGGGCCGTTGACGACGCAGCCCATGACCGCGACGCGCAGCGGGACCTCCATGCCCTCCAGGCCCGCGGTGACCTCTTCGGCCAGCTTGTAGACGTCGACCTGGGCGCGCCCGCAGGACGGGCAGGAGACGATCTCCAGGCGGCGCGGCTTGAGGTTCAGCGACTCCAGGATCTGGTTGCCGACCTTGACCTCCTCCACCGGCGGGGCGGAGAGGGAGACGCGGATGGTGTCGCCGATGCCCTCGGAGAGCAGGGCGCCGAAGGCGACGGCGGACTTGATGGTGCCCTGGAAGGCGGGGCCGGCCTCGGTGACGCCGAGGTGCAGCGGGTAGTCGCAGGCGGCGGCGAGCTGGCGGTAGGCGTTGACCATGACGACGGGGTCGTTGTGCTTGACCGAGATCTTGATGTCGCCGAAGCCGTGCTCCTCGAAGAGGGAGGCCTCCCACAGCGCGGACTCGACCAGCGCCTCGGGGGTGGCCTTGCCGTACTTCTTGAGCAGCCGCGCGTCGAGGGAGCCCGCGTTCACGCCGATCCGGATCGGGGTGCCGGTGTCCTTGGCGGCCCGCGCGATCTCCTTGACCTTGTCGTCGAACTGCTTGATGTTGCCCGGGTTCACGCGGACCGCGGCGCAGCCCGCCTCGATGGCGGCGAACACGTACTTCGGCTGGAAGTGGATGTCCGCGATGACCGGGATCTGCGACTTCTTCGCGATGACGGCGAGGGCGTCGGCGTCGTCCTGGGTGGGGCAGGCCACGCGGACGATGTTGCAGCCGGAGGCGGTGAGCTCCGCGATCTGCTGGAGCGTGGCGCCGATGTCGGAGGTGCGGGTCGTGGTCATCGACTGGACCGAGATGGGCGCGTCGCCTCCGACGGCCACGGAACCGACGTGGATCTTGCGGCTGACCCGGCGGTCGGCAAGCTTCGTCGGCACGGACGGCATTCCGAGAGAGATGGCAGTCATCTGCTGTGCAACCCCAAGGTGTGGATCAAGGTCCCGAGATCGGCGGGCTCCAGGCTCCGAGATTACGCCAATCACCGCGCCCGCCACGCATCCGCGGGGGCACGCCACCCGAACGTAGGGGGCCGGGCACGATACGTGCCCGGCCCCCGGTCCCCGCGCTGTGCCGGAGCGCCCCTAAGTGATCTTGATGGGGTTGACCACGTCCGCGACCAGCACCAGCAGCGTGAAGCAGACGAAGACCCCGGCCACCACGTACGCGGCCGGCATCAGCTTCGCCACGTCGAACGGGCCGGGGTCGGCCCGCCGGAACAGCCGCGCCACACTGCGGCGCAGCGACTCCCACAGGGCTCCGGCGATGTGCCCGCCGTCCAGCGGAAGCAGCGGCAGCATGTTGAACAGGAAGAGCGAGAGGTTGAACATGCCCAGCACGTTCAGCATGAGCGACACGCGCTGCTCGGCGGGGATCTCCAGGGTGGCGATCTCCCCGTTGATCCGGGCGGCGCCGACGATGCCCATCGGGGAGTCCGGCTCCCGCTCGGCGCCGTTGAAGGCCGCGTTCCACAGGGCGGGGACCTTCTGCGGCAGCCTGACCAGGCCCTGGACGCTGCTCTCGACGATCTGCCCCATGTGGTCCACGGACTGGCCGAAGGTCAGCGCCGCGATCTCGCTCCTGGGGGTGAAGCCGAGCCAGCCGGCCGTCACGTACTCGCCCTTGACGTATCCGCCGTGGCCGTCCGTCCGGGCGACCTGGTTGGGGATCAGGTCCACCGGGAGGGTCCGCTCGGCGCCGTCGCGGACCACGGTGACGGTGGTAGGGCCGACGGTGTCGCGGATCCGCTCCTGCAGGGCGGTCCAGTCGGCGACCTTGCGGCCGTTGAAGGCCACGATCCGGTCGCCCGCCTGAAGTCCGGCCGCCTTGGCGGGGGCCACCGGGTCCCCGTCCTTGCAGACCTCGCGGTTCTGGCTCTGCTTGATGACGCAGGGCGAGACGGAGGCGACCTGGGTGGTGGTCTGGTTGACCCCGAAGGTCATCCAGAGCCCGAAGAAGATCGCCAGCGCCAGCACCAGGTTCATGAACGGGCCCGCGAACATCACGATCACGCGCTTCCACGGCTTGCGCGTGTAGAAGAGCCGCGTCTCGTCGCCGGGCTGGAGCTCCTCGTACGCCGCCGAGCGGGCGTCCTCGATCATCGAGCGGAACGGCGAGGTGGACCGGGCGCTGACCCGGCCGTCCTCGCCGGGAGGGAACATCCCGATCATGCGGATGTAGCCGCCCATCGGGATGGCCTTGATCCCGTACTCGGTGTCGCCCCTCTTGCGCGACCAGACCGTCCGGCCGAAGCCGACCATGTACTGGGGCACGCGGATGCCGAAGAGCTTGGCGGTGCTGAGGTGCCCGAGCTCGTGCCAGGCGATGGAGAACAGCAGCCCGACCACGAACACGACGATCCCGATCGCCGTCAGCAGTATGGTCATGCGCCCGCCTCCACGGCGGCGCGAGCCGCCCTCTCCTGTGCCCGGGCCCTGGCCCAGGCCTCTGCTTCGAGGACGTCCTGGACCGTCAGGGAAGTTCCCGCGTCCGGCGTCCCGTGCTCGTCGACCACGGCAGAGACCGTATCCATGATTGCCGTGAACGGCAGCCGACCGGCCAGGAACGCCTCCACGCACTCCTCGTTCGCCGCATTGAACACCGCCGGGGCCGTGCCGCCCAGGGCGCCCACGTGCCGGGCCAGCTCCACGGCCGGGAAGGCCTCGTTGTCCAGGGGGAAGAACTCCCAGGTGGACGCCTTGGTCCAGTCGAAGGCGGGGGCCGCGTCCGGAATGCGCTCGGGCCAGCCGATGCCGATCGCGATGGGCCCGCGCATGTCCGGCGGGGTGGCCTGCGCGAGGGTGGAGCCGTCGGTGAACTCCACCATCGAGTGCACGTACGACTGCGGGTGGACCACGACCTCGATCTGCTCGAAGGGGATGTCGTAGAGCAGGTGCGCCTCGATGACCTCCAGCCCCTTGTTGACCAGGGTCGCCGAGTTGACGGTGATCACCGGGCCCATGGCCCAGGTCGGGTGGGCCAGCGCGTCCTGCACGGTGACCTTGGCCAGGTCGGCGCGGGTACGGCCGCGGAAGGGCCCGCCCGAGGCGGTGACCACGAGCCGGCGCACGTCCGCCCGGGTCCCGGCGGCCAGTGCCTGGAAGAGCGCCGCGTGCTCGGAGTCCACCGGGATGATCTGGCCGGGCTGCGCGAGCTCCTTGACCAGCGGACCGCCGACGATCAGCGACTCCTTGTTCGCGAGGGCCAGGGTCCGACCCGCCCGCAGCGCGGCGAGGGTGGGCGCGAGGCCGATGGAACCGGTGATGCCGTTGAGGACGGTGTGGCACTCGGAGGCCGCGAGGTCGGTCGCCGCGTCGGGGCCGGCCAGGATCTCCGGCAGCGGCTCGGAGGTCCCGTACGCGGCGCCGAGCGCCTCCTTCAGGGCGGGCACCGCATCCTCACGGGCCACGGCCACGGTGGCGACCCGCAGCCGCCGGGCCTGCTCGGCCAGCAGCCCGACGCGACCGCCCGCCGCGGACAGGGCGGTCACCCGGAACCGGTCCGGGTTGCGCAGGGCGAGGTCGATGGCCTGGGTGCCGATGGATCCGGTGGACCCGAGGACGACAATGTCCCGGGGGCCGGCCGCGGCGTCGAAGAGGAGGCGCGGGTCGGCGAGGGGGGTAGGGCGGTCGCTCATGCCCCCATTCTTGCCCCAACTCAGGTGCGGTTGGACACGGAGTCCCCGTGAACCGCCCCCGCGAGCAGTTCGGGGAGCGTGCCCGCGAACTCCGGCAGGGCGCGGGCCGCCCGCCACCAGGCCTCGGCGTCCGTGCCGAGGACCGCGTCGAACAGCCGGTCCGCCTCGGCCCGGGCGGCCAGCACCGCCTGCGGCCGGTCGAACCGGTCGGGGTAGTCGACCTCGCCCAGCCAGTGTGCCTCGTCCAGCGCCCAGGCTGCGGGGGCCTTGTGCCCGGCCACGTCGGTGCCGGTGAGCAGCCCGGAGTCCAGGCAGGCCCGGACCCAGCGGACGTCCTCGCGCAGGTCGCCCATGGCGTTGGGCACCGCCAGGCTGGCCAGGGCCAGTTCCCGCTGCACCCCCGCCTCGGCCTCCGGGGAGCCGGGGGCGAGCGCGTCGACGGCCCGGGCGAGGTCCGGGCCGTCGGCATCCCGGGGCGCCGGCGCCGGAGCGGCCCCCGCCGCCACCGCGGCAGCCAGTTCGGGCAGCGTGCCGGTGAAGCCGGGTGCATGCCGCCGCAGCTCCGCCCACAGCCGCGGATCGTCGCCGAGGGCGGGCCGCAGCACCCGGCGCAGCGCCGCGCGCATCCCGGCCCACTCGTCGAGGTTCCAGGCGAACCGGCCGACGGCGTGCGCTTCGCCGAGCAGCAGGCCCCGGTGGGCCGGTGCCACGGCCGCCGCGAGCTCGTCGAAGGTCAGGGTGCCGGTGCGGACCGCACGGACGGCGGGCCGGTGCCAGGACGGCCCGTACGAGGTCTGCGCCCGCGTGTCCAGCAGGGCCAGGCAGGTGCGCCGGTCCGCGCCGCCCGCGAGCAGCAGGGCCTCGACCGCGCCGGGCGGCAGCGGGCGGCGGGCGTGCTCGGCGAGCAGCACCCCGGGGTCGGATTCGTGCGGCAGCGCGAGCACGTCGAGCGCGGCGCGCGGCCGGCGGCTGCCGTGCCGGCGCAGCAGGGTGACCAGCTCCGCGCCGGTCAGCGGCGCGGTCCCCGCCCCGGCCGCACGGCCCAGTTCGGCGGCGTAGACGGCGAGCAGCTCCGGCGCCGGGGCGGGCCGGGCGGCGTACCGGGCAGGCCCGGGCAGGCCCGGCAGCGGGCGGCCCAGCACCCGGGGGTTGCGGGCGATGGTGCGGCGGTCCTCCTCGGCGCCGTCGCGCAGCAGCAGCGTGACGACCGGGGCCGGGAGGTACTCGTCGCGGCAGAGGTAGCGGCGGGTCCGCGCGTCCAGTCGGGCCGGCAGGCCGGCCGCGACGGCGTCCGGTGCGTGGCGCAGCAGCAGTGCCACGCACCAGGCCAGCCGCCTGCTCTCCCGGTCAGCGTCCACATGCATCCGATTCCCCGTCGCCGCTCCCGTACGCCTCTCCGGCGTGCGGCGATGATCGCAGGTCAGCGGCGGTTCAGCGAAGGGGGCGGTGGACGTTTTCGTGCACGGAGGGCCCGGGGGACGCATCGGCGATCCAGGGGCCGTCGCCGGAGGGGTCGAGGACGCCCTCCTCCAGCCAGGCGTACGTCCCGGACAGGACCCCCTGGACGACGGTTCCGTCCAGGTCGTCGGTGTTCGTCCAGAGCCGCCCGAAGAGCTCCTCCACCCGGATCCGGGACTGCCGGCAGAAGGCGTCGGCCAGCTGGTAGGCCTCTCGGCCGTGCTCGCCGCGGGCCCTCAGGTGCTCGGCGCGGACGCAGGCCGCGCTCATCGCGAAGAGCTCGGCGCCGATGTCGACGATCCGGCCGAGGAAGCCCTGCTTGGTCTCCATCCGGCCCTGCCAGCGCGCCATGGCGAGGAACGTCGCACGGGCGAGCCGGCGGGCGCTGCGCTCCACGTGGCGCAGGTGGGTGGCGAGGTCGGGGTGGCCGCCGGGGTGGAACTCCCGGTAGGCGCCCGGGACCTGCCCGGCGCCGGTGGCCAGCCTGGGCAGCCAGCGGGCGTAGAACCCGGCCGCGCGGGCCCCCGCCTTCGCCTTGTCGCCGAGGGCCTTCTCGGGGTCGATGAGGTCGCCGGCCACGGACAGGTGGGCGTCGACGGCCTCGCGGGCGATCAGCAGGTGCATGATCTCCGTGGAGCCCTCGAAGATCCGGTTGATCCGCAGGTCGCGCAGCATCTGCTCGGCGGGGACGGCGCGCTCGCCGCGGGCCGCGAGGGACTCGGCGGTCTCGAAGCCGCGGCCGCCGCGGATCTGCACCAGTTCGTCGGCCATCAGGCAGGCCATCTCGGAGCCATACAGCTTGGCGAGGGCGGCCTCGATGCGGATGTCGTTGCGGTCCTCGTCGGCCATCTGCGAGGCGAGGTCGACGACGGCCTCCAGGGCGAAGGTGGTCGCGGCGATGAAGGAGATCTTGGCCCCGACCGCCTCGTGGCGGGCGACCGGGCGGCCCCACTGCTCCCGTACCCCCGACCACTCACGGGCGATCTTCAGGCACCACTTGCCGGCGCCGACGCACATCGCCGGCAGCGACAGCCGGCCGGTGTTCAGGGTGGTCAGGGCGATCTTGAGGCCGGCGCCCTCGGCGCCGATCCGCTGGGCCGCGGGGACCCTGACCCGGTGGAAGCGGGTGACCCCGTTCTCCAGGCCGCGCAGGCCCATGAAGGCATTGCGGTGCTCCACGGTGATGCCCGGGGAGTCGGCCTCCACGACGAAGGCGGTGATCCCGCCGCGGTGGTTCTCACTCCGGGGCACCCGGGCCATGACCACCAGGAGGTCGGCGACGACCCCGTTGGTCGTCCACAGCTTCACGCCGTCCAGGACGTACGCGTCGTCGGCGTCGTCGGGCACGGCCGTGGTCGCCAGCCGCGCCGGGTCGGAGCCGACGTCCGGCTCGGTCAGCAGGAAGGCGCTGACGGCGGTGGTGGCGCAGCGGGGCAGGTAGGCGTCCTTCTGCTCCTGCGTGCCGAACATCTTCAGCGGCTGCGGCACACCGATCGACTGGTGCGCGGAGAGCAGCGCGCCGATGGCGGGACTGACGGACCCGACGAGGGCCAGCGCCTTGTTGTAGTAGACCTGGGTGAGGCCGAGGCCCCCGTACCGGGGGTCGATCTTCATCCCGAGCGCGCCGAGCTCCTTGAGCCCGCGCACGGTCTCGTCGGGGATCTTCGCCTCGCGTTCGATGCGGGCGCCGTCCACGGAGGTCTCGCAGAACTCCCGCAGCCGGGCCAGGAAGGCCTCACCGCGCCGGACGTCCTCGTCGGCGGGCAGCGGGTGGGGGTGGATCAGGTCGAGGCGGAACCGCCCGAGAAAGAGTTCCTTGGCGAAGCTGGGCTTGCGCCAGTCCTGTTCCCGGGCCGCTTCCGCGACCTGCCGTGCCTCGCGCTCGGTCACCTTGGGCCGGGCGCCGTCGGGCCGGTCGCTGTCGGGCCGGGTGCCGTCTGGCCGGGTGCCGTTGGGCTGAGCGGGCTGTGTTGCGGACATGAGGGGGCTCACCTCGCCGCCGGAGTCGGTGGTACCGGCCTGGCGGCCGGTGCTGCCAGTGACACGTACCCGTTCCGGGCGGCGCGGAAAAGGGAGACGGCCGGAGCCCCCGCACAGTGGGCTCCGGCCGTCGGCTCTTTGGCCGTACGAGATCAGATGTCGAGGCCGGTCAGGACCAGGACTCGCTCGTACGTGTAGTCGTCCATCGCGTAGCGCACGCCCTCGCGGCCCACACCGGACTGCTTGACGCCGCCGTACGGCATCTGGTCGGCGCGGTACGACGGCGCGTCACCGATGATCACACCGCCGACCTCGAGCTCGCGGTGGGCGCGGAAGGCGACCTGGATGTCCCGGGTGAAGACGCCGGTCTGCAGGCCGAACTTCGAGTCGTTGACGGCCGCGAAGGCCTCGTCGGTGCTCTCGACCTTCGTGAGGGTCAGCACCGGTCCGAAGACCTCCTCGGTGGCCAGCTTGACGCCGCCGGGGACCTCCGCGAGCACGGTGGGCTCGTACGAGGCACCCGTGCGCGTGCCGCCCGTGAGCAGCTTGGCCCCCGCGGAAACCGCCTCGTCAACCCAGGACTCGACGCGCTCGGCGGCGGCCTGGGAGACCAGCGGGCCCACGTCGGTGGCGCCGTCCGACGGGTCACCGGTGACCTGCGCCTGCACCTTCGCCACGACCTTCTCCACGAGGCGGTCGTAGACGGCGGCGTCGGCGACCACGCGCTGCACGGAGATGCAGGACTGGCCGGCCTGGTAGTTCGAGAAGGTCGCGATGCGGGTCGCGGCCCAGTCGAGGTCGGCCTCGGAGGCCCAGTCGGCCAGGACCACGGCCGCGGCGTTGCCGCCGAGCTCCAGGGTGCAGTGCTTGTGCGGCACGGACTGCTGGATGGCGTAGCCGACGGTGTCGGAGCCGGTGAAGGAGATCACGGGGAGGCGCTCGTCCTTGACCAGGGCGGGCATCTTGTCGTTCGCCACCGGCAGGACCGACCAGGAACCGGCCGGCAGGTCGGTCTCGGCGAGCAGCTCGCCGAGGATCAGCCCGGACAGGGGCGTCGCCGGTGCGGGCTTGAGGATGATCGGCGCGCCGACGGCGATGGCCGGGGCCACCTTGTGGGCGCACAGGTTCAGCGGGAAGTTGAACGGCGCGATGCCGAGGACCGGGCCCTTGACGAAGCGGCGGGTCAGGGCGAGGCGGCCGACGCCGCCGGCGTCGGTGTCCAGGCGCTGGGCCTCTCCGCCGTTGAAGCGGCGGGCCTCTTCGGCGGCGAAGCGGAACACGGACACCGCACGGCCGACCTCGCCGCGCGCCCACTTGATCGGCTTGCCGTTCTCGGCGGAGATCAGCTGGGCGATCTCCTCGGTGCGCTCGGCGAGCCGCTTGGACACGTGGTCCAGGGCGGCGGCCCGTACGTGGGCGGGGGTCGCGGAGAACTCCGCCGTCACGGCGTGCGCCGCGGCCACGGCCTCTTCGACCTGCGCGTCCGTGGGCACGCTGACGGTGCCGACGAGGCGGCCGTCCCACGGGGAGTGGACGTCGAAGCTGTCCTCGCCGGTGGCCTGGCGGCCGGCGAGCCAGAAGGCGTGGGTGGAAGTCATGCGAATCCCGGCCCTTCGGATGGGTGCGGTGGTCCTTGTCCCCTCCACCGTAGGACTCCGTCGGGGATTCGGCGTTTAGCCGGGGTGTAGTACGGGTCGGCGCTGGCGCGCCGGTTTGGCAGTGTCGCGCCCACCCTTTCGCCTCGGGCGCCGGGGGGGATGGCTGGGCCGTGGCCTTGGCGGCCGGGCCGGGGCCGTGGCGGGGCTGTGCCGGCTGGGCCTGGGCCTTGGCAGCCGGGGCGGGGCTCCGCCCGGGCTATCGCCTCAATCGCCGGCTGGGCTGGTGCGTCGGGCGCGGCCCTGGCGGCTGGACCGGGGCTGCGCCCCAGCCGTCGCCTCAATCGCCGGCTGGGCCTGGGCCGGGGCCTTGGCGGCCTGGCCGGGGCCGGGCGGCCGGGCCGGGGCCGGGCGGCCGGGGCCGGGGCTGCGCCGGCTGGGCCTGGGCCTTGGCAGCCGGGGTGGGGCTGCGCCCGGGCTGTCGCCTCAAACGCCGGCTGGGCTGGGTGCGTCGGGCGCGGCCCTGGCGGGCGGGCCTGGGCTGCGCCCCAGCCGTCGCCTCAATCGCCGGCTGGGCTGGGACGGCGGAGCCGGGCCCTGGCGGCTGGGCCTGGGCTGCGCCGCTGGGCCTTGGCCTCGGCGGCCGGGCCTGGGCTGCGCCGGCTGGGCCTGGGCCTTGGCAGCCGGGGCGGGGCTGCGCCCCAGCTGTCGCCTCAAGCGCCGGCTGGGCTGATGGGGGCTGGGCGGGGGCTTCGGATTTTGGGGTTGGGGTGGTGGGGGTTGGTCGGTGGGGGGTCGGGGTGCGGCGCCCCTCCGGGGTGTCCTCCTCGGCTCGCGCACTGAGCCTGACCCCACGCCATCAGGGCGGTTGCGCGCTCGTCCTGCGGGAACACCCCTGCACGGCTCCACACCCCTGGCCCGTCAACGCCCGAGCGGTGGGGTGGGGACGTGCAGGAGGGTTCCCGCAGGACGAGC
>NZ_JAEBEE010000016.1:0-39530 GCF_046548835.1 Streptomyces sp. cmx-4-9
CTCCGCTTCGCTCCGAGCCATGGCCGGCCCTTCGGGCCGGAGTCCTGCGCTTCGCTCCGGACTGGCTCTGGTTCCGCTGCGCTCCACCAGAGCGGGCCTGCTACGCAGGCCCCAGGGCTCCCGCGCTCCGCGCGGGAGGTGACCCTCTGCTTCGCTCTCCCACCCTGGGTCTTCCGCCTCCAGACCACGGCCCGCTCCGCGGACCGAGCTGGCAGCAGTAAGGAGGCCAGTCGTCGGGCCCTGTGCTCCTCTAGCCCAGGCGGGCCAGCAAGTGGGCGTCGAGGAATCCCCGTTCGGAGGCCGGATCGTGGAGCAGCCGGGCGAAGGGGACGAGCCCGGCTTCGGTCAGCAAGTCGGCGAAGCGGTCCGCCGGCCAACTGTAGGCGGGGGTCACCTTGTGGTCGAAGCGGACCGGCTCCGGCTCTTCGGTCGCGAAGAAGGAGACCAGGAGCAGGCCTCCGGGCGCCAGGACGCGTACTTGCTCGGCGAGGAGCGCGGGGAGTTCCCCGGGCGGAGTGTGGATCACCGAGTAGTGGGACAACACACCGCCGAGGGCGCCGTCCTCGATCGGCAGGGACTCCATCTGCGCCTCGTCGAACCGCAACGCCGGATGGGCCCGCCGGGCATGGTCGACCATGCCCGGGGAAAGATCGAGCCCAAAGACGTCCAGCCCCAGGTCGTGCAGCATGGCCGTCAGATGTCCAGGCCCGCACCCGACATCGGCCACCCGCAGGTTCCCCGTCTCACACACCAGTTCGGCGAAGGTACCGATCATGTTCCGCGAGAACGGATGCGTCTCCAACCGATTAGCGAACATCGACGCATACAACTCGACGACCCCGTCATAGGCCGTCCTCGTCTGCTCCTGGTGATCCGTCACGGGAAGGAAGCTAACACCGTCCACGATCAGAGCCGTTCTCCGACCCCATGCCGACCGCACCCAGGGGCTAAAGCCTCTCTGATTCAAAATAGTCAACAGATAGACTCTGGAACCCCGCCCGTCCACCAAACCGGGGTGACGACAACCGGTGTCGACCGGTGAAACTGCGCAGTGCCCAACCAATCTGCACAGGCTGCCGAGCCAACTGACGAAGACCCAGGTCAGGTGTGACATCTACTCAGGCAGCTACCGGTAGTGGGCAGTTCCAGCGTAGGACATGCCCAGGGCCACGGTGAGCTGCTTGACGTCGAGTTCGTCAGCGAGAGTGAGTAGCCGGGTGGAGCGCAGGATGCGCGGGAGGAGGCCGACCGCGGCGAGGCTGTCGCGGATGTGCGCGGCGCCGGCCGGACGGGTGGTCGTTCTCGTGAGGCGGGTCACCAGAACGTGCGGGTTGGCCGTGTGCAAGGCGTCGCGGTGCGCGAGGCATCGTTCCAGGGCTCTCCACGTGGCGCTGTCGAGGGCGATGTCGACGGTACGCCCTGGGAAGCGAACTGTCCGGGAGCCGATGCTGATCTGGTCGAGGGTGAGGTGGCGGAGTTCGGTGGTGGTCGCGGCGTGGAGGAGCGCGGCCAGACCGATGAACGCCTCATGCGGGAGGACATCCGCGTTGCTACTCCAGCGGCGGTAGAGGGCGCGCTGCTCATCGAGAGTGAGCGTGGCGCCCTGGAAGCCACGCTGCTGCGGGGCGTCCAGGGCAGCGGCGGGATCGTGGAGCACCAGCCCGGTGCGGTGAGCGTGGGAGAAGAACTGCCGCAGCCCCGCGAGCCAGGAAGCTCTGCGGGCCAGGTTGCGGGCCAGGAATGCCTCCAGGTCCGTGACGCTCACGCCCGCCCACGTGGCGTGCCCCCGTGCGTGGATGTGGAGTGCCAGGTCCCGGACGCTGTCGAGGCGGATCTCGATGGTCTTGAGCTGGTTCGGTCGCAGCCCAAGGCGCTCGGCATTCTGACGCTGGGCCACCAGCGCATCGCCGAAGGCTCTGACGGCGGGGCGCAGCGGGGCCGGGACGGCCTGGATCCGGCGCTCTCGTCGGGCGGCTGCTTGCGTGTCCTCGGTGTCGGACGGTGGTCCGAGGAGTTGGTCGGCGTGGAAGAAGTCGGCGAGCGGCCGTGAGAGCCAGGGAACGGTGCTGCGCGCGTGAGTGAGCAGCGTGTCCGGCTCGGTGGAACCGGTGTCGATGACAAGTCGAGCCGTATGAGTGAGGACGTCAGCAGCGTAGAAGGTGTGGCGGTGCGTCATCAGATGCGCGGTGAAGGAACCCCACCAAACGGGCGGGTCAGGCATCCGGCCGGCCCAGCTGGCGGCGCGGGTCTCCACCGTGTGCGGCGAGTGCTCGTAACAGCGCTTGCACATGCCCCGCGCCCACTGGGCCAGGACACCGCATCCCGAACAGGCCGCGAGCGGCTCGGCCCTCGTCGGATCGGAGCACGGACGGCATCGCTGGGTGGCGGCATTGAGGGTCCGCCGGCGCCCGCAACGCTGACACGGGCCGAGGGCGGACAGGCCCTCCGTACGGCGGCGACAGGCCGCGCACATGGGATCCGCCGAGCGCCTGCCTCCACCGCAGCCCGGACACGTACGCGCGCACCATGCGCACAAGCCAGTGCCGGGGCGCAGCCAGCGCAGTTTCGTACAGCCCGGGCAACAGCCCTGGACGGCATCGGGAACGGAAGCTGCCATGCGATGAGATCTGCCAGGGTGCAAGTGGGTGGACTGGGGCTGGTCCTGCCGGTCACAACGGCGGCAGTGACCGTGTCGCAAGGACCCGCTGCGGTGGACCAGGCGCAGGTCGCCTGTACGCCAGCCCGGGCGACGCCGACACCGGGGCTGGTACTGCCGGGCGCAGGACGAGGAGATCTCCAGGAGCACAGTCGAGGGCCACACACAGGGCAGCCAGCGTGGACAACTTCACCTGGGACGGCCGCTTCGTGAACAGAGCCGACACCGAGGCCGGCGACAAGTCCAGACCCGCCTTCTCAGCCAGGAGTCGGCGCAGCTGAGTCCCCGTCCACACGCCGCGCTCCGCCGCGGCCATCCGCAGCCGCCACGCCACATCTGAAGCAGCCGTCTCGGGTACCAGTGGTCCGGATGAGGTCACAGGCTTCGCCTTCCTGCTCAGCCGGCCAGCACTCGAACGGCGGAGTCGGTGGCGCGCCGCCAGGCGTCCTCGACGAACTTCTGCGACGGCTTCACGTACGCCATCGTCGAGGCGATATGCCGGTGCCCGAGGAGCTGCTGGACCGCGATCAGATCCATCCCGCGCTCGTACTGGTGCGTCGCACATGCCCGGCGCAGCGCATGGGGAGTGAACCGCTCGTCCCAGCCCACGAGCTCAAAATCAAGAACGCGGGCCAGACGATCCCGGACCGCCCCCGCCCTCAGGGCTTGGCCGTCATCGTCACAGAACAGCGGCGCGGTCGCAGGGAATAGCGGTCGGACGTCGGCCAGGTACCAGGCCAGGATCCGGTCCAAGCCCTCCAGCATCGGCGCCCACCGCGGCCGCGGCCCCGAGGTGTTCGCCGCCTTCCCGAACCGCACATGCAGCTTCCCCGACGGCCCCAGGTTCGGATGAACATCGGCCTGATCCAGGCGTACCAGTTCACTCACCCGGACCGCCGAGTGATACGGCGTACGCAGCAACGCGTAATCCCGCGCCATGACCCGGTAATCCGACGCGACCGCGACCTGGGAACGGACGAAAGAGAAGAACGCCTGCAACCGCTCACGGCTGGGAGGCGGCCCCACCGGGGCGTCGTCACCGGCATGCCGTACGTGGTTGAACCGGTCGAGCCCGCCGTCACCGACCGGCACCCCGAACACGGCACGGACCTGGGCGCCGTACCGCCCGGCGACGAAGCCGTGAAAGGCACGGAGCATCTGCAGGTACTGGCGGCGCGTGCCCGGTGCCAGACCCGCCACGGCAAGGGCGTGAAACATCTCGTCCACGTCCTCCGCGACCACCTCCCACACCGGACAGTCAAAGCGCCCCAGCACGCGGGTCAGGAGCGAGGTGTACCCGCGGACCGTCGTCGGAGAAAACCCACGCACCACCCACGTCCTCGCGAACGCCTCCGCACACCCGGCCTGGAACACCCACGGATCCACCCCACCGTCAGGGTCAGCCAGCCCACCTTCAACCAGCTGTAGACCGCCCCGCTTCCCCGCACCCACTTCAACACCCCGCCCAGCCGTTGGTTAAGGCAGCACCTGAACAACCGTCATGCCACCCACGAACTCAACGACCAACCAGCCGAACGGCAACCCCCAACAGCGAAACAACCGGCTCATCCACACGCCTCCCCGTTCAGCCACTGAGCCTCGTCCACGAGGAACGTACGGGGTCGCTCGGACAAGGAGGTCTTCAGCAAACGGTCGAACTCACTGGGGTGGCGGGGCGGCTCCCCGGGCAGGCGGAGCGTCTCGAACAACTCGTAGCGGACCGCGCGGGCGGTCGGACGGACCCGGAACGTGACCCGGCAGACCTCCTCGCCGCAGGTGTCCTCCAGTTCCTGCAGGCAGGTGTTGACCGCGAGGGTCTTCCCGAAGCCGGCGCCTCCGTGGATACACATCATCGCCCGCGCGGCGACCGTGTCCGCGATGTTCTCCCGCCCGGTCAGCAACGCCCTCGTGGTCACGATGGAGGCGTCCGGCAGATCGACGTACTGGTACGTGGGAGTGGTCACCGCAGGCCTCCGTCCTGCTCCTGCTCCCTGCCGCCCGGCTGCGCTGCCGGCCCACCGTCCTCAGGGGCCCGCCGGGTTCGGGCTGCGAGCGACGGCGGAGTACGCCAGCCCGGCGGAGCGGCAGCCGGCGGAATCAAGTCCGGCAGCGCCAGCCTCGACAGGTCCGCCCGGTCAGCCTCCGCGAGCTCCGCCCCGGCCTCCACCGCGGACACCGCGCCCAGCCGCTCCGGCTTCCCCGGCCGCGTCACCGCGGCATAGCGCTCACGCTGCGCCGCCGACAGATCCTTGCGCAGACGCCGGCTCCGCGCGGCCCGCGCGGAGCGGACCGCGGTGATCTGCTCCGGGCTCGCCTCGTCCGCGACGGTCGCAGGGCCCAGGTAACGGCCGGTTGTCGCGTCGAAAACCTCGATCCGGTGATCGTGGTGCGGCATGAAACGCACCCTCACCCCGGTACCCGCCAGACCCGTCATCCACGGCCCCACATAGTCCCTCCTGCGGAACCGGACACCCCTGGTGGAGACCACCCGCACACGGCCGTCGTCCTCCAGCGTGAACGTCCACAACTCCTCCGGGCTGACCTCCCGCACCGGAGTCGGATCCGCCTCCCAGGCCTGCAGAGGCGACTTCCCCTGCAGCGGCTGCGGCAAGTGGCAGGTGTTCCACCACTCCACCCAGCCCAGCAGGCGAGCGGTGAAGTCCTCGAAGTCGAGCAGGCCCTCGTCCTTCGGCCGTCCAGGGCGCCGCCCCGGGCGCGGCTGACGTACGTAGCCGGGCAACGAGGCGAGGAACATCGACTCCACCGCCCGGTTCAGGCCCTCGACCGTGCCCTTCAGATGCGGCGTGTAGGCGGGCAGGTCCTCCACCTCGACCACCAGCGCGCCGAACGCCGCCGCGACCGTCTTCGACAAGAAGTCCTTGCCCCGATCCACACGCACCTTCTCCGGAAGCCCGCCCTGCGGCCCGAACGGCTCCTGACGCAGCACCGACGCCCGCAGCGCGGCCAAAACTGACTCCCGCGACGGGTATCCGGGCGTAACCGCGACCCCCATGACCGTGTTCGTCGCGCAGTCCACGAACCACGTCACCCACGGACGACCCGCGGTGCCCTCGACCTCGACCAGAACCGGCGCCTGAACGTGATCGGCCTCCCACACCTGGTTTCGCCAGCCCCGAGGCCGGGCCAGAAACACATCATGCCTGCGGGCCTCACGCTCACCACCAGCAAGCCCCGCCCGCTCCCCTGCACTCAGATCCCGCCGGATCGCACGACGCAACGTCGTCAACGACGGGGCAGTACCCGGAGGCGACTGCCGGGCGGCGCGCTCGGCCAGCTCACGCTGTACCGCCGCCACGTTCCCACCCCACAAGGCCAGCAACGCACGTACCTCGTCCGTCACAACGAACCGGTCCACCCGCGCCAGCCGTGCCCCCGGGACCATCCCAGGCCCGGAAACGGGCGCAGTAAGCCACCGCCACACGGTCCGTTCCGAAACGCCCAACGCCCCTGCAGCCAGACGTACATGATCTGTGGACAAGCGCCCGTTACCCCGGAGCTCCAGCAGCCGGCCCACCGCCGCAGCACGCACCCCCACCCGCGCCGCCTCAGGAAGACCGCCCCGCTCCCCCGCCATCACGCACCCATCCGCCGGACCCTGACCGCCACCAGGGCCAAGCCTCACGGCCGAGACCCGGACATGGATAAGAAGCACCGTTTCCATGGCAGTGGAGACCGAGGTGGTGTACCGGCCTATGACAACGAAAAGCCCCTGGACACCACTCACACGTCAGTCACGGCCAAACCCCCAGTCACCCCACCAGCACAAACACCCCCGGCTGATAACCCGTCACCGCCAAACCCCACTGACACCAAACCGGCACATCGCACCCAGCTCCAGGCCGCGCAGCTCCTGGGCGCCGAGGGCCGCTCCACCGAGGTCCGCGGGGCGCGGCTCGCCGCTCTGCAGACCGCGCTGGTGAAGGCTTCGGCGGAGGAGGGCTTCCGCAGGACGCTGGTCTTCCACCACGTGGTGAAGGAGGCGGAGGCGTTCGCGGCCGGCCTTCCCGACGTCGCCGAGCAGCTGCACGCCAGCGACCGCGAGCTGTATCCGGCCACCGTGTGGGCGGACTGGCTGTGCGGCGAGCACAAGCCGCTCCACCGCCGCCGGGTCCTCGCCGAGTTCGCCGAGGGGATCGCCACCGACGGCACCGTGGTGGAGAAGGGCTACCTGGGGTCGGTGAAGGTGCTGGGCGAGGGCGTCGACACGAAGAACTGCGACTCCGTCTACTGGGCCGACGTGCGCGGCTCCATGCCCGACCTCGTCCAGGCCGTGGGGCGCGCCCTGCGGATGCAGCCCGGCGAGGGCAAGGTGGCCTCACTGGTGGTGCCGATCCTGCTCGGCCCTGGCGAGACGGCGGACAACATGCTCACCAGCCGGGCGTACGGCGGGCTCGCCAAGCTCCTCGAAGCACTCCGGGCCCACGACGCACGGATCGTGGAGACCCTCGCGGAGCAGCAGGCCCCGAGCCGCTACAAGCCCGTCAACGAGGACGGCAGCGGCAAGAGCGGCAACGGGACCGGCGACGGCTCCGAAGGCGTCAGCGGCCCCGCCAAGGCCCTGCTGAAGTTCTCCACGCCCCGCGACCCGGCCGCGCTCGCCGCGTTCATCAACCTGCGCGTCCTCAACCCGGAACACGAGCACTGGCGGCGCGGGGTCGAGGCCGCCGTCATCTACGCCCGCGCCCACGGCGACCTCAAGGTGCCGTTCACGTTCCGCGTCCCGGCCGCCGAGGACGCGGAGAAGGCGGGGTGGCCGGCCTCGCTGGCGAACTTCCCGCTCGGGCAGTGGACTGCCGACGCCCGCCGGTTCTACAGCCGCGGCGACATGGACGAGGAGCGCGTCGCGCAGCTGGAGAAGCTAGGGATGGTCTGGTCCCACTTCGACGTCGCCTGGGCGGAGGGGCTGTCGGCCGCGCGCGGGTGGGCGGCCGAGCACGGGCACCTCCTGGCGCCGCTGGACGCCGCCTACCAGGGCGCTCCGGTGGGGGTCTGGCTGAAGAACGCCCGGGTCGCTGCGCGGAAGGCGCAGGAGATCGAACAGCGGCGGGCGGAGGGGCTGCCGGTGGAGTCGTCGGCGGGGGCGATGACGCGGGAACGGCGCGAGCAGCTGGAGGAGATCGACCCGTCCTGGTGCCCGGCGTGGCCGGTGACGTGGCAGCGCTGCTTCCACCTCGTCCGCCTGCACCTGGACGGCGGTGAAGGTCTGCCGACCACGGCGGGCGAGGTCGTGCGCCAGGGCGAGGACCTCGGCCGGTGGGTCACCTCCGTCCGGCACGGGTGGGACCAGCTCACCGGGGTCCAGCAGTGGATGTGCGAGCAGGTCCTCGGCATCGAACCCGCGTCCGAGGAGGAGAAGCCGAAGCCGCGCACCAGCCAGGCGGACAAGTGGGCGATGCACCTCACCGCCGCTGAGCAGTTCTTCGCGCGAGAGGGCCACCTGACGGTGCCGCGCAAGCACGTCGAGACCATCGCCATCGGCGACGGCCAGGCGCAGCGGGACGTCCCGCTGAAGCTCGGGACGTGGGTCGACAACCAGCGCCGCCGTGCCGCCACCCTGACACCGGAGCGGGTGGAGCAGCTGTCCAAGGTCGGGATGAGGTGGGCATAGCCGTACGACGCGCAGCGGGGCCGGACAGAGTTCTCCTGTCCGGCCCCACTGCGGTCGTCACGCGCCGGCTTCCCTTAGCGGCACGTCTGCAGGCTGCTCGTCACCGGGTTCGGCAGGGGGCATAGGGACGAGTCGGTCTGTGTCAGACAGCTCCAGCGGGCGGTGAATGCCCTCGATCGGAGGGGAGTCGTTGTCGGTGACGATGATCTGCAGACGGTCGACGTGTTCGGTGGCGGTGCGCAGGAGACTCGCGTACATCTTGCGAAGACGTTCAAGGTCGACACCTTCGTGGCCGACGTTGCTGCTGATCCCGTCGATGATCAGGAGGTTGGGCATGGGGATGTTGGGGTCGTTGAGTGCCACGTGTTGGTGCGCAAGGACGTGGGCGACGTTGACCAGTACCTCGACGCCTTGCGATTGCAGGTCAGCGAAGGGGCGGCCGTCCACGACAGGCAGGTACGTCTTCTTGTTGATGTAGGAGCCTGGCTGATCGTCGAAGCGGGGTGCGTCGAAGCTGCGGAGGGCTGTTTCGAAGGCGTCGTCGAGTTTCCGCAGGCGTTCGCTGACGGCTTGGTTGCTGTGGCGGGTGGCGTCGATTTTGCTGTTGAGGTCTTCTTGCTCGCGTTCCAGTTCCGCAACGCGTTCGGCCTGTCCTGCTAGCCGGTCGTGTAGGGCTAGACCGTCGTCCAGGCGGGCGAGGTGCTCCTCGAGTCGGGCCTGCTGGGCGGCGAGACTTCGGATGCGGTCTGCCTGGTCGGTGATGTAGGTGGAAGTCGCTCGGTCCAGTTGGGCACCGAGGTCTGTCCGGTGCTGGGTCTGGGTAGCTAGGGCTGTCTGGAGTTGAGCGAGGCGGTTGTTGCTCCGGTCGATGAGTTCTTCGGTCTCTGTGACCTGCTCGATGACCCGGTCTTGTTCCGCGGCCATGGAGGACGGCGCCGGCAGGTTGGGTGGGGCCTGGAGGCAGAGGCGGCAGGTGTGCTCGTCTCCCCTGTCCGGTACGCCAGCTCCGCAGCGGGGGCAGGTGTGGAACTCGAAGTCGTTGAGGAGGCGCTCGGCGACCAGGGCGCGGGTGAGTCGACGGCTCTGGGCGATGAGTTGTCCGTGGAGTTCGCGGAGGTTGGTGATGGAGACGGCTTCGGCTTCGGTCGCACCGGCGATCCGGGCGATCTCTGCCTCTGTCTCGGCGATCCGTTCGCGGAGCGTGACGGTGGTCGGCCCGGTGAGGTTGATGTTGCCGGTGAGGCTGACGTCGGCTTGGCGAGCGTGGGTGAGCTCCCGCTCGGTCTCCTGGCGCTGGACTTCCAGCTGGGCGCGGGAGGCGAAGGCGGTGCTCAGGAGGATCCGTTCCAGGGTGTTCGCATCTGCGGTGAGGGCTGCCAGCTCTGTGGTGACTTCGCGCAGGCGGTCGCGTAGGCCGGCTGCCTCGGGGTCGTAGAGGCCGTAGAGGATCTCGAAGACGTACTTGCGCTTGATGTTCTTGGAGTAGTTGTCCGGGGTTCCGAAAACGGAGGAGTCGATCTCCTTCTGCCTGAGGATGCAGTACATGAGGTAGTCGCTGATGGTGACGGGAACCAGGGGGCTCCTGTCGTCGTTGGGAGCGCGCGGGACGCGGAGTCGGGGCAGCTTCAGTACGTCGCGCCACCAGTCACGGAACGTCTCGTCGTACCCCGCTTGGAGCTGGCTGGCAGGAAGCCGCCACATTTCCCGGCGGCCTTCGACTTCGGCGATCTCCACCATGGCGTTCGCTGTCGTGACCAGGGGGCGGACGATGCGGAATCGGCGCTCTCCGACCAGCACGGTGCCGGCGATCGTCCGTCCACGAAGCTCGGGAACGACGCTCACGTCGGCACCCAGCAGGGCCCGGAGACAGCTGACGGTGGCAGTCTTGCCGCCGCTCATGGAACCCACGATCGCGTTCATCCCGGGCTCGAAGCGGATCGTACGGCTGGTGCCGACCAGGGTGATCTCTTCGATACGCAGTCTCATAGGTGGGTCCCCCAGTCCGCCTCGACAATGTCGGGGAACGTCTCGTAGATCAGGTTCTTCAAGGTGATGCCACTCAGGTTGAAGTACCGGCGCAACAGCACTGCCCGATCACGCACCGGGCTCCAGCTCTCGCTCTCAGCGAGAGCACGCGCCACCTCATGCCCGATCTGGGTAGTGCAGTAGGTCGCAACGGCGTCCTCGTGCTTGGGCTCGATGAGCCCCTTGCCTGTGAGGGCGCCAAGCAGCGCGTAATACGCGGGGTCCCACGGCCCGTACCTGTAGCGGATCATGCTCTGCTCGATCGTTCCGGTCAGCCAGGGGTTCTCGCCGGCATCGACGTTGGGCCGTCGAACAGCCATGAGCGTGTTGAAGCGGTCCGGGTAGCGCAGCAGGAAGTCAAGCTTGGCAAGCTTCATGCGCCCCTCGATGCCCTTGCCGGCCTTGGTTTCCGAGAAGACGTCGATGAGAAGCAGAAGGCGCGCTTGGGCATCGGCCGAGGGCGGCCTTGTAGGCGGTACGGCGGTGGTGGGCGAGGTAGGGCTAGGAGGCATCTCGATCGCTCCCCCAGTCGAATTTGCATTCGTCCGAGATCCCGCATGCCCTGCCCATCAGGAGGACACCGTCCTGGGCGTAGAGGGGGTGGCGGTCGTACGTGCCGGGGCTGGCATCGAGCATGCGCTGCAGCTCGTCGAAGATGGCGTCCGCGGGCTGGGGCTGTCCTCTGTGGGACCGGCCGGTGCGGCGGGCCAGCAGCAGCAGACGCTGGTCGAGGTCGGTCTCGATGGCTTGGTCGCCGGGCCAGGCTCCCAGGGCCAGCTCTTTGAAGCGGTGGCGCTCAGCGTGGGCACGGAGCATCTGTGCCTCCTCGATGACCTCCCTGGAGGCCGCGCCTGCTCGGAGCTTGCGAACAAGCGCGGTCTCGGGACCATTCAGTTGCTGGGAAAGATCTTCGAGTAGAACGTGGTCGGGGCGGGTCAGGCGCTGGCGTACGTCGGCAATCGCCGCCGCGGTGAGGCGTTTGTTCAGCACGGCCGGGGGCGGACTGTCGAGGACCAAGAGCTCTGTCCACCGGGCTATGGGGAGACCTTGGGTGGCATCGCGGGTACGCCGGAGCAACTCGTTGTAGAGGGCGTCGATCGTCGCCATGGTGAGCCCTGGGCCGAGATCGGCCAGGACTCGGGTGTTGCGCAGCTCGATGTCGCCGCGTCGGGGCAGCGGCCTGATGCGCACCAGAGGAAGGAAGTCGATGAGTGCGTCCTCTTTGACTTCCAGGTGCTTCGCGACCCGTTTCCGGCACGCCGCGTTGTCTCCGCCTTGCCCCTTGGACAGGGCCACGACTGCCTCGTCGGCTGGGTCGAGATGGCCCTCGATGCCGGCGGTCAGTTGGTAGGTCAGTTCGGTGCCCGCCACGGTTTTGTGCGTGCGCCACAGGCTCTTGAGGGGCTTCTTGGCGATCACGTCCGTGAGCGTCCAGGGCTCCACGGCATCTCTGGTTTTGATCTGCTGGAAATCCCAGAACGCACCACCGTCGGTACACCGGGGGTCGCCGCTGCGGGCGACGACTATGTCCTCGATGTGCTCGCAGGTCACGTGGATGACCGTTCCGCCCGCGAGCATTTCCAGGACTGCTTGCACGGCGATGTGTACCTGGTATTCGAACCGTCGCACCGTGCCTGACCCTGTGTCATCCGGTGCTTCGAGTTCAATCGGATCGGCCATCCGCCCCCCCATCTCGTTACTCCCCGACCACGCAGCGTAGGAGGTTTGTGATCTCCAGTCGACAGCCGGGGAGATCCAGACCGCTGTGCTCAGGAGAGCCGGAAGCACGAGAGCCAGCCGCCGGCCTCCTTCGCGGTCCCGACCGCTTCCTGCTCCCAGTGCTCGCGCTCGGCACGAAAGACGACCTACCGGGATGGCGGTGGTGGTCGTGGCCGCGGCCGCCACCCCAGCGACATGTGCCCCAGTCTCCAGAAGCCGCCAGCGGGGGCTTGCCCAGGTTCGCCTTGGGCTTGCCCGCGCTGGCGGCGGGAGGCTTACCACCCAGGCATCAGGAGGCTTGCCCGGGGCGGAGGCGGGAGCGCCAGCCGCGGGCCTTCTCGGCGGTCGCGGCGGCCTCCGCTTCCAGGCGGTCGCGCTCGGCCTTGTCCTCGCACGGCTCGCACAGCGTCGGGTGCCACCGGCGACCCGGCTGCGGAGAAGGCCGGGTGTTGTTCCCCCGTACGGCCGGGGTGGCCGCCGTCGTCTGCGGCGGCCACCTCATGGGGTTACGCGATGGCGGTGTTCCGGCTGGAGGTGTGGGCGTTGAGGGCGTGGGCTGTGGTGGGGTAGGCGGGCAGCAGGGTGCCGAGGCCGGTGAGGTCGAGCAGTCGCTCGAGCCGGTCGGGGAGGGCGGCCAGGGTCACGCTGCCCCCGGCTTGCTTGGCGCAGCGGTAGATGCCGATCAGGGCGTTGAGACCGGAGGAGTCGCAGAAGGTGACGGCTTCAAGGTCCAGAAGCAGGTGGCGGTGGCCCTGCTCGATCAGGGCCAGTGCCTGGCTGCGTATGCGGGGGGCGGTGTCGAAGTCGAGGTCTCCGGAGACGTGGGCCACGGCGAGGTCACCGTCGGTGTGCTGGGCGGTGAGGCGGAAGTCGGTCACGGTCGGCTCTCCGGCATCTCGCCAGCGGGGGCGATGGTGTGGGCGGTGGCCGTGGCGGTGAAACCGTCCACCGCGGCGTCGGCGAGGGGGACGGACAGGGCCAGCAGGGCGACGTCGTCCCCGGCGCCGTGGGGCGTGGCGTCGAGGAGGGCGATGGTGTCCTCGATGACCGCCGTCGCGCTGACGGGCGCGGTGCGGGCAGCAAGGAAGCCGGTCAGGCCCTCATCACCTATCATCTCGCCGTCCGCACGGCGGGCCTCGGTCAGCCCGTCGGTGTAGAGCAGCAGTCCTTCGCCGGGGGCGAGGTGGATGCTGCGGGAGGCGAAGTGTGCGCCCGCGACGGCGCCGATGAGCATGCCGCCCTTGGGCTGCACCGCCTCCACCGTCCCCTGCCCGCGCAGGTGGTAGGCCGGAGGGTGCCCGCCGGTGCCCACCGTGACGGTGAAACCTCCCTCCTCGTGCGGCTCAAGGACGCCGAAGACGGCGGTGCAAAACCGGCTGCCGACAGCCGCATCGAGGAGCAGCGCCGTGTTCAGCGAAGTGAGGACCACGTCGGGGTCCGGGTCGATCAGGGCGGCGGCCCGCAGGGTGTAGCGGGTCAGGGAGGTCAGGGCGGCGGCTTCGGGGCCCTTGCCGCACACGTCCCCGAGGAAGAACGCCCACCTCTTGCCGTCCAGGGGGAAGACGTCGTAGAAGTCGCCGCCGACGTCCTGCGGGGAGGCGGTGGCGTAGTGGCAGGCCAGCTCCAGGCCCGGCACCACCGGCAGCGCCGGCGGCAGCAGAGTGCGCTGCAACGCGGCGGCGAACGCCGCGATGGACACCTTGTCCTGTTCCGCGCGCTGCCGGGCCTCCTCCTGTTCGATGCGCCGCTCCTGCTCGGTGCGCAGCGTGTTCAGAGCCGCCAGGCGCATCTCCATCTCATCGAGGACGATCTCGGCCAGATCCGCGAGGGTGGCAGTGTCCTCCTCGGTGATCAGGCGCGGCTTCGTGTCGAGGATGTTGACGGTGCCCAGCCGGTGCCCGTCGCCCGTGATGATCGGCGCGGCGGCGTAGAACCGGACCGCCAGCGGACCGGTGACCAGAGCGTTGTCGCAGGCGACCGGGTCCATGAGAGTGTCGGGGATCACCAACGTCTCATCCGACAGGACTGCCGAGCCGCACAGGCCCGGCTCCCGCCCGATCTCGCTCACGCCCTCCAGGCCGTGGATGGCCTTGAACCAGATCCGATCCTCGTCCACGATCGTCACGCTCGCCACCGGCACCTTGAACAGCCGGGCCGCCATCGCCGCGACGCGGTCGAACGCGCCGTCTGGAGGGGTGTCGAGGATGTCGTAGCGCCGCACCGCATCCAAGCGGCCGGCCTCCTCCGCCACGCTGAGCGCCCGCCGCACCGGCTCCCCGGCCGGGGGCGCGGCGTGTCCCGCTTGCGGCATGTCTGCCTCTCCTTGCCCGCCGACCCGGACGGTCCGCGCCTCGGCAGCGTAGACCAGCCCCCTGCCGTCAAGAAACCAAAGCGGCGGTCCCTGAGGTTCGTCCGACGATCACGGAAACGGGCTCCAGAGCCGTCAAGAACATCCGGATCCCGCTCCCAACCCTGAGTAGGACCAACCCGACAGCGGGGCTTGCCCAGGGGTCACCTTGGGCGTGCCCATGCCGTCGGCGGGAGGCTTACCCAGACATCAAGGGGCTTGCCCGAGGCGGAAGCGGGCAAGCCAGCCGCGGGCCTTCTCGGCGGTCGTGGTTGTCGGCCTCTTGGGCAAGCCTGCCCGCCGGTGAGCTTGCCAAGGGAAGCCTTGGGCTTGCCCGGCCGGGTGACCGAGCCCGTGACCGGTCACCCGCGTCTGCGTGACCGATCCGTCTCCCGCCATCGGCCAAACCGCAGCTCAGCGGCGTGACCGACCCGTGCAACTCCCCGTGGGAGGTTCGGTCACCCGGACGCGGGCGCTAGTTCAGCACCCGCTATCGCGCGCGGCGGCCCCTCCGGCTGGACCACCGTGTCCGGACGACTCCGGTGTCGTTGTCCGTGGGCGTGCACGATCCGTCCCCCGCGGAGCGCGCTGAGGGGCCCCAGCCTCCTCCCGGCCAGGGGCCCCTCACTCCCGTTCAAGCGGGCAGGACGTCAGGCGCAGACGAGCCGGTCGGTCACGAGCCACTCGACGCGCACCCCGCGCCGGATCTGCTGGGCGATGCCGTAGACCTGGCCGGCGTGGCTGGCGCCTCGTGTAGCGGCGCAGGGCGCGGCTGACCCCGTCGCGGAGCTCCGCGTCCGTCATCGTCTTCGGCCGCTCCTGCAGTTCGTCCAGGAGCTGCCCGGCGCGGGCCGCACGGTCCAGCGCCGCATCGGCGAGCGGCCCTTCGGCGAAGCCGTTCCGTACGCGTAGGCCGTCCTCAAGGTACGTCATGGTGCTCTTCCTCTCTGCCCGGGCGGGTGCCGTCTCCCGGATGGAGACGCGGTCACGGGACCGGGCGAGCGGGAACGTAGGGCACGGGCTTCGTTAGCGTCTCGTCCTCGCCGCCGGCCGGGCAGTGAAGCGCACATCTTTCCCATGGCTACTGCGTGGGAAAGACACCTCATGCGGCTAAGAGGTCAAGACAGCGGGTGAAATGAGGGCCTCCGGAGGCAGCTCTGGCCGCCATCGTGAAGGCGAGCCGAGGCGTCCGAGCTGTCGTGCCAGGATGGAGGCCATGACCCTCTCCGAAATCGACAACGAGTTGAGTTCAGCCCTTCAGGACGCTCGCTCGGCATCATGGTCCGTCAGAGCGGCAGCAGGTCGGCGTCTGGCAGGCTCGGCAGAGGAAGCCGGAGTGGCTGACGTACTGCATCGGCTGCTACTGGACAGCCAAAACACCGCTGTCACTCGCGAGACGGCGGAGGCTCTGCTCGAGCGGGGGGACATCTGCGGTTTGCGCATGGTCCTGGTGGCGCTCAGCAGCGCGGACGACGGCACCAGTGACTACCTCGATGGTGCAATCAATGACGTCTGCTGTCAGTCCGAGGAAGGTCTCGCACAGCTCAAGGAACTGTCCTCGGTGCTGGTATCGGATGCCGACGACTCGATCAGCAACGAAGCAAGCAGGATCCTGCGCGTATGGGGTGCCCGCCGCTGACCTGAGGATTCACGCCAACGTGATCAGAGTTCCAACGTGCCCCATCAGGTCCCAGCGGGCTGTGGGAACGCGATGGATTCGTCGAAGGGGACGCGGGTCTGGAGGCAGTGGTGGAGCTGTCCGAGCATGCGGTTGAACAGGTGCCGCAGGGCCTGGGCATGCCAGTCTCCTGTCTCGCGTCGTCGCCGGTAGTGCGCGTTGGCGCCCTTCGAGTGGGTGAGGGTGGAGAAGGCCCATAGGTAGCCGGCGTGGTTGAGCCGGTTGTTCTTCACGAAGCGCCGTCCGACGTACTTGCGTTTGCCCGAGGCCCGGGTGATCGGGGCCGCTCCTGCGTATGCCTTGAGTCCGCCGGCGGTGCGGTCGTCGCCGATCTCGGCCAGGAGACGTGCTCCGACCCCGGGGCCGATGCCGGGGAAGCTGAGCATGATCGGCGCGTCGGGGTGGCTCCGGAAGGTCCGCTCAACCGCCTTGGCGAGCTCGTCGACGGCCTTGCAGACTGCGTTCAGCTGGACCAGCAGGGCCTTGGCCTGGATGCCCATGGCTTCCTCTACTGCGGGCAGCTGGCGGGCGGTCGGCTGCCGGAACAGCGTGTGGATCCGCTCGGCGTCCTCGTTGATGCCGCGTTGGCGGCCCGCGTTGTGCATCATCACCCGGAGCTTCCAGAGCGGCAGCTCAGCGGCCATGGCCGGGGTGGGTGCGGCGGCGAGGATCTTCCGCGCGTCCGGCCGGGTCAGTCCGCCTGCTTTGTGGCGCCATGCCTCCAGAGCAGCGGGGTAGTACTCGCGCAGGAGAGAGCGGAGCTGGTTGGCGATCTGCTGCCGGTTCCAGACGGCGTCCTGGTGGGCGCGGGCGAGGAGGGCGATGGCCTGGGCCAGGTCGCTGTCGGCGGGCAGGGGCCGGTGCATAGGCATGTCCGTGCGGATGATGTTCGCCAGGACCAGGGCGTCGCCGGGATCGGACTTCTTGCGGGAGACGCCGTGCCGGTCACGGTAGCGGGAGGCCGCCATCGGGTTGATCGAAGACCTGCCGGGCCCCAGTCCGCAGGGTGGCGACCAGCAGGCCACGGCTGGTCTCGATGGCCACCGGGATCGGCGTCTCGGCGCTGTCGCCGTGGTCGGCCATCAGGTCCAGCAGCAGCCGGTAGCCGTCCAGGTCATCGTCGATTCGGCACTTGGCCAGCAGCTTGCCGGTGTTGTCGATGATCGCGACGTCGTGGTGCCCTTCCGCCCAGTCGATCCCGCAGAACACGTCCATGGATCCCGCCCCTTCTCCCGTGCTGTTCTCGAAGGCGAGCACGCGGGGCCGCACGGCGCACTAATTCCAGGGCTCCAAGGCCCGCCACCTCATCAGCCGTGCGCGGCACCGCTGGACCGCACGGGCGCACGCCGTGTCCAGAGCTCGAAGCTCGAGAGGAAAAACGCGTCACCGTACGGCAGCTCATCCGTCGAGGATCCCGAATCCGACGGGCTCGTGGGAGCAGAACGTGCGAGGACCGGCCGGCACCACGGCGCCACCGGTCTATCCACAGACCTGATCGGTCGGAGGTGTCGTAGGGGTCACCACGGCACCGACCGGACCACCCACGTCCTGCCCTGGCAGACAGCGTCCGCCGGGCCCATTAGAGATCCAGAACCTCTAATTGCTACGAATTAGAGGTGTCGTTTTCCGAAACAGGCTTGCCCACCGGGCCTGACCTGCATCAACGGGCGGTCGCCGGTTTGGGAGGTTCACACCTCCGGTCACACTCCCGGTCCCCCGCTGAAAGCAACCGTCCAGACAACGGTCCAGCCCCCTTGCGGTGCAACCCTGTCCGTGGCTCCTACAGACCGCCGCGGTGCTCGTAGACCGTGACCCGCAGTTCACTCATCGCCTCGGCCACCATCTCGGCATCCTTCCCCTGGTCTATGGCTTCCAAGGCTGCGGCCGCTGCCACCTGGACCTGGCGCGGCAGGCCCTCGTACGCGGAGAGCCGGTAAGCGGCCGTCCGGCGAGCCTCGCACTCCGCAGCACTCACCCCGCCCTGCGCCAGGGGAAACCGGCGGCCTGGTACATGTACAGACCCGCCACCACGTTGCCGGTGTGAGCCTCCGCCTTCTCATCGAGCAGCCGAGATACCGAAGCACTCCTGAAAGAAGCCGACGACCTGCCGGCGGGAAAGCAGCGCCCAGAGCCCCGTCCCAAGAACGCCGGCCACAGCACCGACCACGGCCAGGATCCGTCCGGAGAACAGCGCCAGCCCGAGCGAGGACCCGGCGAGCGTCCCGGCCAGCACCATCATGGCTTTGTACGCGTCGAAGAGCAGCGTTTTGACAGCAGTTTGGGCGCCACCCTGGCCGTCCGTGCCGATCCGTTGTTCATGACGTTCGCCGGCACCGCCTGGCGCCGAGACGTAGCGCCGACGGTCGAGCGTCCTCGGGAACCGGGTCGCTGGGGGACGGCCCAATCCTTCCGAAGCTGCCACGAAGTGAAAAGTAACGCTCTGTGATCAGAGGGTCGTTCGGTCAGAGGTTGCGGGTGAGGCTCAGGGACGTCGCGGCCGGCCGGCGGCGGACCGTGGGGCGGGGGGATGGCGGCGACCGGGATCAGGTGTTCGTTTCAGGGGTAGTTTGGGAGTAGCCGTTGGTGAACCCCGCGCTGCCGCGTCCTCCACGGAGAGGGCGCTTCCGGTACGGACCTCCTCGACGTGCGGCCCTTCGGCCGCGCACTTTCGCCCTTGCCGCGCGCAGGGGGGACGGAGGGCTCCGACCGACAGGACGGGCACCATGCAACGCATCACCCCGGTGACTCATGCGCACGACCCGGCGAACCTCGTGCCTGACCTGGCGATGTCAACACTGAGCTTCCACCGGCGGATAGGCCCCCCGGGAACGCGTGTGCTGACTGTGGCGGGCGAGGCCGACATCGACACGGAACCGGCCCTCGCGCAGGCCTTGAACGCCGCCCTCCATGACCTGCCCGTTCCGCGCGCCCTTACGGTCGACTGCTCCGGCCTGCGGTTCTGCGGGTGCGCCGGCCTCAACCAGCTTCTGCGAGTCCGCCGCGCCGCCGCCGAGGCGGACGTCTTGTTCGCCCTCGCGGACCTGAGTCCGCAGGTCGCCCGTCTCCTCGACCTCACCGGCACCCGTGCCGTCTTCGATGTTGTGGCCGCCGCGTCCGCGGTACCGGCCAGGACCCGCACGCGGGGGCAAGCTGGGCCCACAGGGCAGATCTCATGGCCCCAGGGCGCGGGCGAGCCGGGTCCTACCCCCGACGCTGCGCCGGCCAGTACGCGTATAGGAGCGCAGGTCGCCGTGCTGACCGCGCAGGTCGAGAGGCAGGCCGACGCCGGCCAATGGCAGCTGTCCGAGGCCGACACCGCTCTGGCCCGCACCACCGCCACCCGGCTCCAGGCGTTCGTGGGCACCGCTGCCTCGCAGGAGGCACTGCCGGGCATCGAGCGCCTTGAGTACTTGCGCGAAGCCCTCGCGGTCCTGGCCGTCGGCACCGCCCACACCCACGGCCAGCTCGCCTGGTTCCTCGGCCGCGCCGCCGCCGCCCTCGCCCCCGTCCTGCAACGGCGCGCCCTGGAGGCCGACCGGGAACACGCGCTGGGCACCGTCCTGCCCACGCTGGAGGAGTTCACCGACGCCGAGAACGCCGTCCGCCACCTGGATGCCGTCCTCGCCCGCACCACCACCCACGGTCACAGCCACCGGCGTGACCGATCGATGCCCCGCCATCGGTCAAACCGCACGTCAGTGGCGTGACCGGTCCATGCAACTGCGGAATCTACGGACCCGGGGGCGTGAGCAGTGGTCAGGGCGAGGCTGCCAGGGGCCACCGGTACGGCTGAATCCGCGTAACCAGCTACGTGTTCGTGCTGTTGGGCGGGAGCACGTGCCGTGCTCCCTGCGGCAGGGCCACTACTTCAAGGAGATTTTGATGTCGCGTATCGCCAAGGCCGTAGCCGTAACCGCCGCAGCCGCCGCCGTCCTCGCCGGCGGCGCCGGCATGGCCGCCGCGGACGCCACCGCCGAGGGCGCTGCCATCGGCTCCCCCGGCGTCCTGTCCGGCAACGTCCTCCAGGTGCCCGTCCACATCCCGGTCAACATCTGCGGCAACACCGTCAACGTCATCGGCCTCCTCAACCCCGCCTTCGGCAACACCTGCATCAACAACGGCGGCGACAACGACAAGGCCGACCACCACAAGTCCGACCACCACGGCGACAAGTACTAAGCACCACAAAGCTGACCGCGAGCGCCCGCCACAGTACCGAAACCAGCAGATCACGCCCTCCTCTGAACCAGCCGCAGGGCGCACGCCCTGAGCGGTCCGGCCTACCCCCCCCCCCCCCACCTTCAGGGAAGCCGGACCGCCGCAGCTCGACAGCAGTGCAGCCCAATCGAACCGCGGGAAACGCAGAGCACAGTGGACGGGCCCCGGGCGGATCCTGCGGGCCGTAGTGCGGGTCGCGTAGTCGACCGTCGCCGACGCCCCGCGTCGAGTTGGGCATCGCCATCTCGTCTGGTTCGAACGAGCCGCCGGAGGAGTGCCGGAGCGGGCAGCCCGGGAAGGTACACCACTCCGGCCAATCGCTACGCCGCATATTGGCCCAAGGTCACTGTCCGGGCGGGCTGAACCCGGAGGTGACCTGTGGCCAGACGGGTATCACTCGACGGAGAGTGCTTGCAGGAGGTCTGCGACCTGGGGGTCGGGCAGGGCGCGGGCGACGTCCGCCTGGGCGACGATGCCGACCAGGCGGTGGCCGTCGATGACGGGCAGGCGGCGTACCTGGTGCTCGTTCATGGTGGCCAGGATCTCGGCGGCGTCGTCGTCGGCGCCGATGGTGACCGCCTCACCTTGCGCCAGCTCCCCGGCTTTCACCTGGCTGGGGTCCTTGCCCGCACCCAGGACCTTCACCACGATGTCGCGGTCGGTGAGCATGCCCTTGAGCTTGTCGTCCTCGCCGCAGATCGGCAGCGCGCCGACACCCATCTGCGTCATCTTCTTCGCCGACACCCATCTGCGTCATCTTCTTCGCGGCCTCAAGGACCGTCTCCTGCGCGCCGATGCACTCGGCGTCTTCCGTCATGATGTCGCGGGCCGTGGTCATGCGGTCGTGCTCCTTGTCTGTGGCTGCGTATGGGCCGTGCTCGAGTTGGCAGGGGCGGGGCTGCTCGGCGCGTGAGCTCTCACCCGACCGGGCAACTCCGGATCACGTGTGCAGGCGGCTGTTGGTGCCGTCGTGACCATCCGCGTGGTCCTCGTCGAACCAGCGGTCGCCCGCGGCGAGGTAGCGGAAGGAGTGGACGCTCTTGCCGGGGAGGGCGACGGTGACGGCACGCATGCCGTCCTCCCGGGGTTCCAGGGTGTGGGTGCCGGGCTGCCAGTCGTTGAAGTCGCCGACGACGCTGACCGGGCCGGGCGGCGTCTCGGCCGGCAGGGCAAACGTGACCTGGTACGGTCCTTGAGCTGCTTGCGCTCCAGCATGGAAAGGCTCCTGACGGCTCGGGGGTGTTGCGCCTCATCCTCAGGCCGGCTGTCGGGCCGGGCTGCCGGACGCGCCTGCGACCGGGACCGCCTTCACTCTTGCGACACTGCGTGACCGAAATGATGCAGCGGGTCATTGATCGTGTCAGCGTGGTGCCGGTACGACTTCCACACCGCGAGGAGCCATCGTCATGAGCGAGCAGGACAAGCGGCAGCAGCCGGGTCAGTCGGGCAAGGGGCCTGAGGAGACGGAGGCGGAGCGTCGGCAGTCTGCGGGCCGGGCCCCGGCGCGCCAGCAGCAGCCGGAGAAAACCTCCCGCGGCCTGGACGAAGAGACCAAACGCCGCCGCGAGGAAGACCTGGTGAGCGAGGGAGACGTCGAGGGCGACGAGCTGTAGCAGCCCCACCCCCAGGGCCCGGCCGGACGGCAGCGCTGCACCGAGGCGGGCTTCGAATCCGCTGCTGGGTCTGCGCCTGTACGCCGATAGCAATCGCTGCCCCGATCGCAGCGGGGGCGTCATTGAGTTCCACACCGCCCCGGCAGGTCCCAGCGCCCGCGGGCGGGAGAAGGCTCTTCACCCAGGCGTGCCTGGGTGAAGGCCGCCTGTGCCGTGTCCGACGGAGGTCACCATTCGGGATGTACGTCGTGGCTGTCGTAGCGGACCCCGGCGGCGGTGATCCAGGGGCGGAAACGTGCGGGGGTTGTGTGGTCGTGGGTGTAGATGACTGATTCGCCTGTGTCGTCGGTGACGATGACGGCTCCGGCCTTCTGCGCGCTGCGCAGGGCGTGCGTCCAGTGGCGGCCACGTCGGCCGGTGCGGTAGTCGGGGATCTTGCATTGGGACATTGGTCACCGCCTTGTAGCCACGGGCTGACTGGACCCGCCGCAGGCCGCATATCGGACGGCCGTTATACCCGTCTTGGCCCTGAGGTGAACTCCGCTGTGACGGGCGAGGGGCGGGGACCTGCGGATGGAGGCGAACGGTTGCGTTCGAGCTCCGCGGCGTAACTGGCAGGGTGACTGGATCGCCGGGATGCTGAGGGCCTCCAGCCTTGGCACACCGCTCCGTACTCGCGCCGTAGCCCGGCGCCGGTGAGCTTCGCGACGTGCCCTCGAAGGGGGTCCCAGCGAGCAGGTGCGGTTGGACGTGCCAAGCATGTATGTCGATTGTCCGTAGACCGTGAAGGCGTTTCCGGCGTTGTTCTGGCACATGCCGCCGACGCAGGACTGCCGCGCCAGCGTGTGTGTTTGCTCTCGGACGGTATGGACAGACGCCGGGTGCCGCGGTCTTGCCGGCCCGCTCGGGCCGCCCGCGGTCTGGGAGGAACCATGCATGCAAGATTTTTGACGATTGCGGTGTTCACAGCTTCCCTGGCGTGTTCCGGGGTGTCGGCAGTCGCCGCCGCCCCGGCTCCGGACAGTGCCGATGCGCGTTTCGTGCAGATGGCCCACCAGAGCAACCTGGCGGAGATCGCCGCCGGTCAGGACGCCCAGAAGAACGCGACCACGACATGCGTCAAGCAGGCCGGTGCCACTCTGGTCAGCGATCACACCAAGCTCGACGCGGAACTCTCCGCCCTGGCGAAGAAGGGCGACGTCTCCCTGCCGGAAGCCCCGACCCCTGAGCAGCAGGCCACGCTCGCCGACGTCCGGTCCAAGGCCGGTAGCCCCGACTACGACAAGGCGTGGCTGACGGCCCAGGAGGCCGGCCACACCAAGACGCTCACGCTGATCGACCAGCAGATCAGCCAGGGCAAGGACACCGAGACCACCACTGCGGCGAAGAAGGCCCGCCCGGTGGTGGCCACGCATCTGGACATGGTCCGCGGCGGGACCTGCCACAGCATGTGACGACGCCTCGCCCCGAATGACCGCACCCGCACCGGGGCCCGCCAGGCACTACGCGTGCTCGGCTCACCGGCACGCGCCTTGTTCGCGTTCCGCGCCTGCCCCTGAACATGAACGCCGGCCCCAGCCCGGTCAGTGTTCTCGGGGGCAGGGAGGCCTTCGAGGCTTGCCGCCGAGCGCCGTCGACGGGCGGTTCCACCGTCAACCCCGGGCAGAGCGCCAACACGGGCCATCTGCGTGATTCGCGCTTTACGTGATGCTTATTCTCCGGTTTTCGGGTAGTCGCCTGATGGGACCGCCTCGATCTTGGCGGCTCCCGCCCCGTGGAGCCCTCCGTGCTCCGCACAACGGATTGGACACCTGCCATGACCACCGCGAACCCGAGCGGCACCCCCACAGGTCGCCGGACCGACGTTTCCGGACACGGGACACGGCGCCTGTCGACCGAGACGAAGTCGGCCCTGAAGACGACGGAGTTCTTCGTCTACATCGCTGCCGTCGTCGCAGTCCTGATCGCCTCCATGCTCGTGGGCACCGAAGAGGGCCACCTCGACTACTTCCGCGCCGACAAGGCGTGGCTGTACATCGTGATCCTCACCGTCGGCTACATGCTCAGCCGCGGGCTGGCCAAGTCCGGCAGCCGGGACAACTACGACGACAACGGCTCCTGACCCCACGCGCCACCGGGGAGAAGCCGAGCCGCACGGTCGCGAAGCCTGGCTGCCCAGCCGGCCCGGGCCCCGCTCCTGCCTCGTCTCCCGCGCAGGTCGCCGATCCGCAACCGGGTGATCCCGGGACCACCACGGCCTTCTCCAGCCCGCCTGGGGGAAAGTCTTCACCGTGCGAGGTAACTGGGCCACGGTGACCTTGCAGCGAGCCGCCCTCTGCCCGACCATCAGGCCGGGCAGAGGGCGGCGCAAAGCCGGACGGCGGATCCCGGTAGGGCGGGACCGGCGTCAGTCCTTGGCGATGGCCATACCGAGGAAGATCCCCACAAGCAGCGCGACGCTGCCGGTAGCCATCACGGACCACGTTCCCGCGTGCGTCGCGCCGAACGTCGAGGTCATCCCGGCCTGCGTCGCGGCCTGCGTGGCCTGCGCCCCGGCCATGGTCGCCTCCTGGACAGCCAGAGCCGTCTCCAGCTGCTGAACCTTGGTCTCCAGCTCAGACTGCTCCATCGCACGGTTCCTCTCTCACGGCGTGCCGGGCTGATCCCGGCCTCACCGTCCATCGCTTCCCCACCGCGCGGACACAGCCGCGCCACGCGCCTGGGGTGTACCCGTTTGCCGACGACGGGCGCCCCCGCGGTGGCCGAGACGGTTACCGGGCCGGAGGGGCCCCCGGCGCGCTGGTGCGCCGCGCCGACGACATCCGCTCCGACACCCGGCACGAGCCCACACCGCGCCCTGACACCGCCCTTCTCCCGTGGCCTTCCGGCCCTGGCCCTGGTCAGAGGTCTCGGCCTGCACTGCGCTGTGGCCTTCCCGGGTTGGCGCTGTTCGATCCGGCGGGCCCCGGCTCAGCCGGCCTGGGCGACGAGGCGGGGGTAATCAAGGTCCGACAGAGCTGTCGCGACGATGGCCACCTGGTCCCCGTCCAGAGCATCCGCCAGTGCTGCCTGAGCTTGGCCGTAGGCGGACCCGTCCCGGGGGCCGGTAGCTGCCGGTAGCCAGCAAATGGACACGATCTTGTTATGCCGCGTTCCGTCCGCACTGGCGAAAGGCAGGTCATAGAGGACAAGCCGGGGCTGATCCGCAGGCAGTGCCAGCAAAAGCTCGTCGTGAGTCAGGTTGCTCTGATCCTCGACGAGCAGGGAATCCGCGGAATCACCGAGCCGGAAGATCACGGTGTTGACATCGGGTTTGCCCTTCAACTCCCAGAATGCCCGAATGCAGCTATCATCCACGGCGATACCACGGCCCACGACGGTCCCTCCGGTCCAGAGTGCGACTTCGAGGACCCCAACGACCTGCCCCTCAGCAAGTTCTGCGCCCGCTGTCGGCGTACTCATCAACGTTCATGTGTACGCCGACACCCGCCTCCAGTCACCTGGCCATGACTGCGGTCTACGCCGCCGCGGAGGAGTCCGCGCAGTCGGCCCGCCACGGCACAGCCTTCGGCGGCCCAGGACCCGCGGTGGGACAATAGGACTGCCAGCGGTGAGGCGGGCGCGTCCGAGCAGCCTTAAGCCTTCCCGCATACAGAACAGCAGGTCAGACCATGGCCAATCAGCAACACAAGCCTTCTCAGCCCACGCACGGTGAGGGCCCGAGCCCACACAAAGGCACCGAGCAGCACGGCTGGTCGCCGGACATGGACGAGACCAGGCAACAGGACAATCCCAGCGCTCACCGCTCCTTCCACCCGGACAAGTACGCACCCGCCAAGGGTCCCGGCAGGACCGTCTCCAAGGAAGAATCGGGCAACCCCCACGGCACCCCCACCAAGAGCATGAGCAGCCGCGGCGAGGAGCAGGGCAAGGGTTCCGGTGACAAGGGAGTGCACGACACCGGCCCCCGAGGCCGCTCGCAGCGTCCCAGCGGAACCAAGGACGCCTCTGCCTTTACCGGTGTCGACCCCCAGGACCCACCCGAGAGCGAGACCCGAAGCGCCGGATAAACCCCCGGCCGCTGCCGCCGAAGCAGCCCTGCGGCGTGGTGCGTCCAGCGCCGGGTAGGTGCTGGACAACCCTGCACGAGCCGCGTGCGCCGCAGGACAACTGACGGCTGTTGCCGAGTCAGGAGGCCACGTCATGTCCGCACAGGATTCGGAACCAGAATCGGGCCGTACGCCTTCACCCGGCGCGGGGACCGGGGTCCCGCCAGGCGAGACTCCGCCCGGTGAATCGAGCACGGGTACAGGAACCGGCCCGTACCGGCCCCTCACCCGCGGATGGGGAAAGGGACCCCTGGTGCTGATCTGCCTCCTCGCCTTCGTAACCGCCCTGTTCTTCCTGGCCTACGCCATCACGCTGGATCTCTGAGGTGGCTAATCGCGCCCACCCAGCTTGGCCAGTGGTCCGGATGGGTGCGGTGTCGCGTTCCCTTGGCTTTCAGCACTCGTGCCGGCCGGCGAAGATCGCCCACAGCTTTCGCGTTCCAGCTCCAGCGCCGCGCGCCGGCCGGGCCAGATGCTGTACTCGTCCGATGCGTAAGTAGCCGAAGCCGGGTCGTTTCTGTTTGTGCGCGTGCCTCTGGACGATGCGGGCAGGCGGAGGGGGAACCACCGTGTCGAGCGCCGCGGTCGGCAGTTTCGCCCGCCGGGTGACATGCATCCTCATCGTGGGCGGCGCCGCACCGTTCTGGAGGTTTGGCATGTCTGTTTCCGCTGGCACTGGTCCGCTCGCCGCCCTGTCCACCGCGGGAGTGTCGATCTGGCTCGATGACCTCTCCCGCGAGCTCCTGGCCGGTGGAGAACTCAAGAAGCTGATCACTGACAAGCACGTCGTCGGGGTCACCACGAACCCCACGATTTTCGCCTCCGCCCTGTCCAAGGGGGACCGCTACAACGAGCAGCTGCGCCGCCTCGGCGCCGCGGGGACCAGCGTCGACGAGGCGGTCTTCGCCCTCACGACGGACGACGTACGAGACGGCTGCGATGTCTTCGGCCCCGTCTACGAACGCACCGGTGGCGTCGACGGGCGGGTCTCTCTCGAAGTGGACCCGCGGCTGGCGCAGGACGCCGATGCCACCTCCTCCCTGGCCCGCAGGCTGTGGGACACGGTCGACCGACCCAATCTGTTCATCAAGATCCCGGCCACCCGCAAAGGGCTGAAGGCGATCACCGCCGTCATTGCCGAGGGCATCAGTGTCAACGTCACTCTGATCTTCTCCCTGGACCGCTACCGCGACGTGATGGACGCCTACCAGAGCGGCCTGGAGCAGGCGCTGGCCGCAGGCCGCGACCTGTCGGACATCCACTCGGTCGCCTCGTTCTTCGTCTCCCGCGTCGACACCGAAGTCGACCGCCGCCTCGACGCCCTCGGCAACCCGCAGGCCCGGGCACTCAAGGGCAAGGCCGCGGTCGCCAACGCCCGGCTCGCCTATCAGGCGTACCAGCAGATGCTCACCGAGCCCCGCTGGCAGCGCCTCGCCGCCGCAGGGGCCCGGGTCCAGCGGCCCTTGTGGGCGTCCACCGGGGTCAAGGACCCGTCCTACCCGGACACGATGTACGTCAGCGAACTCGTCATCGCGGGCACCGTGAACACGATGCCCGGCGCCACGTTGGCCGCGTTCGCCGACCACGGCACCCTCCCCGCCCACGCTCCGACCGGGGATGACTTCGCGGCCGCCGCCGCCCACCTGGAGGCACTGGAACGCACCGGCATCGACTTCGCGGACGTCACCGACAGCCTGGAGCGCGAGGGGCTGACCAAGTTCGAGGACAGCTGGACCGAACTGGGTGAGTCGGTCCAGCGCGAAATGAACGCCGAGGCAGGCGCTGCGAACGCCGCTGACAGGAGCGAGGACGGCGGCTCCGAAAGTGGCGATCTGCTGGCGATCTACCTGAACGACCACTACGCCGGTGCCACCGGGGGCCGCGAGCTTTTCCGGCGGGCCGCGAAGGGGCGCACCGATGCGAAGGAGGCCACGGCCCTGGCCGAACTGGCCCGGCAGATCGACGAGGACCGTGACGCGCTGGCCCGGATCATGGGGGATCTGGGCGTGTCCACCAGCCAGTCCAAGGCCGCTGTGGGCTGGCTCGCGGAAAAGGCGGGTCGCCCCAAGCCCAACGCGCACCTCCTCTCCCGCTCCGCGCTGAGCGACGTCCTGGAAGCAGAGTCCATGCTGCTGGGCGTCCTGGGCAAGACAGCCTGCTGGCGGACCCTGCGCGCCCTGGCCGAAACCGACGAGCGCCTCGCCGCCGACCAGCTGGACGCGCTACTGGAACGCGCCGAGCAGCAGAGCGCCACCCTGGAGGAACTACGCTCCACGGCGGCTGCCCGAACCCTGCTTCCCCAGCACTCCCCCACACAGTGACGCCGGCCCCGGGTTACGCCCCTTCCCCTCACGACTCGCACCGTAGGGAAAGCTGCATCCGTCGGCGACCGCCAGGCTGACGTGCCCATCGACCCGCAGCAGTGTGCTGTGCTGGAGACCGTGGCCGCAGCACTGGTGTAGCGGTCCGACTCTGCAAGGACCGGGCGACCGCCAAGGCCGCACCGCCGTTGGCCATGCCGGGGAAGGCACGGCCAACGGCGCGAGGTGAGCACATCGGACGCCGGTCCGGGTACGGATGTCGGCGGTCGACGTAGAAGACCGCCGCCCAGTAGTAGTCGTGCCAGTTCGTCGCGGTCACGAAGCCATTGTCGGTCTGCTCAAATTCCAGGCGCTGCACGGCGCGCAGCAGGGCCACGGCGGCGGTGCCTCCACGAGCCGAAAAGAGCGCTGCCGTCTGTGCCAGGATCCGCTCGTCGAGGTCCTGGTCTTCCGGGTCACATCGACTCCGGCCACGCGGACGTCTACGACACAGCCGACCGCATCCGGTCCTGGCGCACCACCTGAACCAACGGGGGAGCAACATGGCTGATGGTCGCGGGCAAGCTCCACCAGCTCCCCGTTCGGGGTGTCGACGGTCTCGCCTGTGGCCTGCCGGCGTAGGCCACAGGGAAATGTCGAGCACCTCTCGCAACGGCGCAGGATCCTCGCGCGGAGCGGCAGGTAAGCCCGCTACCCGATCAGTGGCCACTTGTAAGAGGTCAGTAGTCCGCCGGTCGACAGTAGAGGCCGATCTCCTCGGTCGAACAGCCTTCGTAGCAGCACTCTTTCCTCAGGTTTTCGAGGGTTGCAGGATCCGGCACCTCCAGCCCATAGCTTCGGCATACCCTCCTCGCTACGAGCCTCAATTCCACTGGGTCGCAGATCTTCAGGCGGATGGGCCCAGGGCCGCTCTGCTCCTGGCAATGATGCGGTGCGGCAGCCTGCGCCGAGGTCAGAGGGAGCATGCACGACGTGAGCACAGCTCCGACCATCAAGCCCAGACGGCTGATGATGCGCATATTTCAATGCCTTTCTTGTAGAGGGACTGTCGAGACCATCTAAGGAGTCACCTTTACAGCCCGCCAGTAAACTAGGCCGGCCGTGTGAACGACGGCGATTTTGGTTCAGTCCGCGATTCCGGCTCTGTCTCACATTCGGTGGTAAAGCAGGTGGCGGAGTGTCGTTGATATCGGCGTGAAGGATGTCAACGAGCTTGTGCAGATCGCGTTTTCAGGGATACCCCCGCTGGTCATCGAGCATGTGCCGACGAGGGCGAGCGGGTCGTGGTGAGGGCCCGGACTCCGAAGGAGACCGCGACCTGTCCGGCGTGCGGGGCACCTCGCCGGTGTAGGGAGTGTCGGTGAGGAACACCTGGTGCCGCAGGCCCTCGTCCTGGTCGAACAGGGACAGCTGGGCCGACCACCTCTGGCATCCCGCCCTGGACCAGGACGGCTCGCCGGGGTGTGGTCGCTCGCGGCGCGCGATGATGCGCGTGCCGGCCGGATAGCCGGTCAGCTCGGCCATCCCGGTCAGCTCGGCGACCTCGGCGCCGGCACGGAGCGCGACACGTCTGGTGGTGCATGGGAAATGCTTCAGTTCGAGCGCAGCGTGGACCGGTCGGCTGGCGGTCGGGCTGGCGAGCTGGCCGCTCCATGCTCCGCAGGTTGCGATGGGGACCGGTGTGCAGGCGTCCCGGCGGTGGGCCGGGGCGCTGGCCTATGTGGCCGGTCACCAGTGGCCGGTCTCCGGCTGGTCGGGCGCGACATCGTCGCCATCGCCGTCAGCGGGGCCGCAGCCTGGAAGCTTTCGTACGGGAGTGATGTCAACGGTGCCCGGGATATTTCGGCTATTGGAGAAGGCCGGCGTGCCTCCACCAGAGCTTCTCGGTCGATGTGATCATGCCGATGTCTGTGAGGAACGGAACGACCTTGGCTCCACTCCACAGCAGTGTTCCTTGGAAGTGTGCATTGGCACGAGCTTCGCTGCGGGCCTGTCGTGGATCCAGGCCCATGTCGCGAAAGACGCGAGGGTTGACCAGTAGCTTGGTGACTGCCATGGCGCGCACACCCATCCGCTGCCGCTGCACGGCTAGGCGCGCGGGCGGCATGCACCTGACGGAGTCCCGCATGGCGGAGCGCGCGAAGGTGATGTGTCGGGCCTCGTCGGCGACGTGGATCCGGCACACCTGGCGGACTAGCGGGTGGACCCGCTCGTCGCGGGCTGCCTCGCGCTGGAAGCGGTCGAGGACTTCTTCGAAGATCAGCGGCGTGGCGAATCTGAGGTCGTGACGGGAGGGGAGGAAGCATACGGCTGCACGGTGGAGGGCTGCCGAGGGGCGGTAGTCGGGGCAGCCGAGCCGGTCCAGTAGCTGGCTGAACATGGCGGAGTGCCGGGCTTCTTCGGAGATCTCGGTCAGTGCGTACTGGGTGCGGGGGTCCCTGGGGTCACGTCGGGTGAGAGCCCGGGCGAAGGTCTCCATCAAGAGGAGCTCCGACCACAAAGCCAAGCCCACCATATTGGCGAGTTCGCGGCGGGACATCTCCAGGCGCTGTTTGTCGTCCATGCGCTGCCATAGGGGTGTTCCGAAAAGTGGCATGCGCTCGGGCACGCAGTACCAGACATCATCGGGGGCGGGCGAGTCCCATGCAATGGACGCCTGAGAGTCGAGCGGTGGCGGGGATACCTGCAGTAGGCGCCGGGCGACCTCGTGCGATGTGCCTTCCGCCGGCGCCGCTGTGGGGTGGGTGCCCATGGTGTGCCTCCCGGGTACGCGCTGCTGAAGACCGTTCAGGTGAGCACTTTGGTACGCACGCTCGCGGTGCCTTCGGCCAACACAACCGGTGGAGGTCGGGATTCACCCGCCCAGATCAGCAGGGTATGTAGGCGGGCCCCGGTGTCTGGGGTCGGTCGGACGCTTGGAGCAGCTGTCGTCGGAGTCGGGGCCGTCTGCCTGTGTTGGACGTGCTCGGGGGTAGGAACGGGACCATTCTGGTGAACCCGCCTTAGGCACACGACCTGAGAGCGACGTGGAGCCGCCGAGTTGCGACGTCGCCGGATACGTTTTCCGATGTGAACCCGACCCGATCCAGCCGCATGGCAGGCGTTTCCGCATACCTTCCGGAGAAGCGGATTTCGACAGCATCTCTCGAGGAAGAGATCGCTGGCGAGAGCCCGAACTTCATCGTCCCGGCTGGGGCGATCGAGACTACGACCGGCGTGGAGCACCGGTACATCAGTCCGTCCCATGAGTGCCCCTCAGATCTGGCGGTCGCCGCCACGCACAAGCTCCTGGCCGACACAGGGCGGAGCATTCAGGACGCTGATCTCATCATCTTCGCCGCGACATCGTTGGATGTGCTGGAGCCTGCCACCGCGCACATCGTGGCGTACAAACTCGGCGCACAGTGTCCGGTTTTCGACGTGAAGAACGCCTGCAACAGTTTCCTCAACGCCCTCGAAGTCGCCGATTCGCTGATCCGGCAAGGTGCTTACGAGCGGATCCTGGTGTGCTGCGGCGAGACTTGGCAGAAGACCAGACGCATGCATGTCACCAAGCCCAGAGAATTCGCGCATGCCATGGTCAGCTACACCATGTCCGACGCCGGGGCGGCCATGTGGCTCGAAGCCGCCCCCGAACCAGGCATCCTCGGCTCACACTTTTTCGCCCAGTCCAAGGCTTGGGACGCCACCGTCATCCCTATCCCCTCCGCCCCGGAATGGGAGTGGACCAATAGCCTGGAGGCCATGATGCGAGCGGGCCGCTCCCTGGCCATCGACCGGGCAGTCCTGGAGCGGGCTCTTGGGATGTCCTTCGACGATGTCGCACGCTTTTGTATGCACTTGCCTACGCAGCGCTGGACCGACCGAATCCTGGAATCGCTCGACATCCCCGCCTCCCGGGTGCTCACCACGATTCGAACTCACGGCAACACCGCAGCCGCCACACTCCCCTTGCAACTCGCTATGGAAGTCGAAGCAGGTCACGTGCATCCCGGTGACATGGTGGTGCTCCTAGGCATGGCGAGCGGGGTCAGCCTCGGTGCTCTCGCCCTCCGCCTGTAACCCGCACCCCGCGCAGCACACCATGCCCTTACCTCCCGCTTGGAAGAACCTCACCATGGCTCCGTATCCGAACGGTTTTGAGACGATCTGCGAACTCCTGACAGCGCACTTCGATGATGTCGATCCCGGCATGCTGACTCCGCACGCCACGTTCGAAAGCCTCGGACTGGACTCCTTGGGCCTGATGGAAATGCTGGTGGTTATCCATCAAAGGTTGGGCGTGACGATCTCCGAGCTCGGCGTGGACCTCCGCTCGGATCTGACCATCGGCGAGGTCGCCGCCGTCCTTGAGCAGCGCGCTTACCCCGCCCGGGTTTCAGCTGCGGCCGAAGGGGCGGCGGTATGAAAGCCACTGCGATGAATCCCACCGCCACACACTCACAGTCTTTGATGCCACTGGCCCGCCCTCGGAGCGTGTTTCACAAGCTCGGCTCGGTCGGCGGGACGAGCCGCGACCGCCGCTGCCGACATGCCGGCCGACCTCGTAGCAAAGCGCCCAGCATCCTTTCCACCCCAGCCGTCGCGGCTCAGCAAGCTGCCGGGCATGCGCTCTGATGCCATCGCGGTGACCGGCATCGGCCTGGTCACGCCAGCCGGACTCACCGCCCAGGACAATTGGGCCGCGCTATGTCAAGGCCGGTCACTCGCCGCACACGACCCGCTCCTGTCCGGGTTGCCCTGCGACTTTTCCTGCCAGGTCCCGCCTTTCGACGCCGCCGCACTGTTCGGCCGTTCCCGTGCCCGGCGACTGGATCGCTTCGGTCATTTCGCGCTGATCGCCGCCCGCGCAGCGGTCATCGACAGCCACCTGGACCCGCGGTCGTGGAACGGCGAACGGGTAGGCGTCGTCCTGGGAGCCGCCTCCAACAGCATGCAGAACTACAACAGCGAGTTCTCCCAACTCCTCGACGGCTATCCCTCCCGGGTTTCACCGCTGGCGCTGCCCCGCAGCCTGCCCGACACGGCATCAGGCGAAGTCGCCCTCGACCTCGGCGCCAAAGGGCCCTCCTTCGCCACCGCCGCCGCCTGCGCCTCCGGCGCCGTTGCTCTGAGCACCGCCCGCGACCTCCTGCGCTCGGGCGCCTGCGACATCGTCCTCGCCGGAGGCAGCGAATCCCCCCTCGCCCCGATGACCGTGGCCTGCTTCGCCCAGATGGGAGCCATCTCCCGGCGCCGCGACCAGCCCCACCTGGCCTGCCGGCCCTTCGACGCCGCCCGCGACGGACTAGTCCTGGGAGAGGGCGCCGCCGTCCTGGTCCTGGAACGCCCCACCGCGGCCAAGGCTCGACGCGCACCGGTGAAAGCGCTCCTGCGCGGCTGTGGCACCACGACGGACGCCCACCACCCCATCGCACCGCACCCCACCGGGGACGGCGCCGCCCGAGCCTTGCGCATCGCGTTGAAAGACAGCGGCTGCAGCCCTCGCGACATCGGGCACATTAATGCGCACGGCACCTCTACCCGACACAACGACGCCGCGGAAGCAGCAGCCCTTGCCGACGTCTTCGGCCCGGACATGCCTCCGGTCACCGCTTCCAAGAGCATCATCGGCCATGCCATCGGCGCCGCCGGAGCCATCGAGGCGGCTTACACGATCCTGGCCCTCCAACACCAGCAGGTCCCACCCACCGCGAACTTCGCCGTCCAGGACGGTGACCACAAACTCGACATTGTCTCCGGAGCCTCTCGCCCCGTCACCATGGATACCGCGATCACCTGCTCGTTCGGATTCGGCGGCCGGAACTCGGCCATCCTTCTCACCACGCCGTAATTCGCGGCGCATCTCCTGCGGGGCGTTCTGGTTCGATGAGGGCGGCTACGCCATCCTCGAGCGCGGCCGGCGGTTCCGTGGCACACGGCTGCCCGGTGCGTGGACGGGAATCCGGTCGCTGAGGTCAGCCTCCTTGTCGATGGTGCGGTTCTCTGCCGCACCCTCGGCCCGGGCGATCTTCCGGAGCTCTTGCGCGCGCCCGCCCGGTGCTGGGCGGACAAGGCATACCAAGTCGCCGGCCGACATATGCGAGTCTCCTTCCGGGGCGGCCGGCTCCAGCGATGGAAACGACGCGCAACTGCAGCCACGCCAAGTTCCGCTGCGTCGGCGGGCTGGCCATGGCCGTCCTGAAGGCTTGGCGCATCCTGCGGAAACGCCGCGGCGGTACCAACCTGATCACCGGCATCGTGATGACCATCCTCGTCCTCCACCACATCTCAACATGAGGTTGTAGGAGGCTGAGTAGCCCTTCGGCGCCGGGGCCCGGCCGTAGGCCGTGCCCCGGCGTCGGCCGCGACCGCACGTCCTTCTTTGTCGGACTGGCGTTCCAAGGGTGAGCCCACCGGCCTTCCGGCGCTCGGCGTGGCCGCCCGATGCCAAGCTGTTCGTGTTGATCGGATCAGTGCACCGCCCCAGTGATCACCGACGACGCGGCCCGCCGCGCAGCACCGGTTGGCCGTCCCGGTGCGGCGCCAGGGTCCCGTTCCCGTGTCTCCCCTTGCGCGCGGCGGAAGGGGAGACAGGAGAGGCCCCAGAGAAGGCATGACCATGCAGCAGACGGCAGACGGGCCCGGCCCGTCGTCCCCGGACCTTCCCCAGCCCGCCGACGACGGGCGCGGCCAGGTACCGCACCACGTCGCCTGCGTGATGGACGGCAACGGCCGGTGGGCGCAATCACGGGCCCTGCCGCGTACCTCCGGGCACAGTGCCGCGGAGGCCACCGTGATCGACGTCATCGAGGCGGCGCGGGGGTCCGGGGTGGGATGGCTGAGCCTGTATGCGTTCTCCACCGAGAATTGGGGCAGGCCGAGCGATGAGGTCGACTTCCTGATGCGGCTGGTACGGCGCGTGGTGCGCAAACACGCCTTGTTCCTGCATGCACGTGGTATCCGCTGTCGCTTCCTCGGCGCGACCGACCCGCGCATTCCGCCTGAACTGGCTCGGGACTTCAATGACTTGATGACACTGACCGGCGACAATCGCGGCATGACACTGACCGTGGCCTTCGACCACGGCGGTCGCAGGGACATCGTCGAGGCGGCGCGCTCGCTGCTGCGCAGCAATACCCCCGCCGACAGCGTGACCGAGCAGACCTTCGCCGGGCACCTTCCCTACCCCGACACGCCCGACGTGGACCTGGTGATCCGTACCTCTGGAGAACAGCGGATCTCCAACTTCATGCTCTGGCAGGTCGCGTACGCCGAGTGGGTCTTCCCGCCCGTCCTGTGGCCCGACTTCAGCGCCTCCCACTTCCTGGAGTGCCTGCACTCCTACCAGCAGCGCGACCGCCGCTTCGGCGGCGTACTACCGAACCAGACCGGAGAACCCCGACTGTGAGCATCCCGGACGCAACCGGCCCCGACGGCCTCCCCTTCGACGACGCCGACCGCCAGAACGCCGGGACCCGGACACCCGTATCGGACACCGGTGCGCCGCACAGGCCCTTGAGGAGTCCGGACGCGCGCTTCGAGACGTTCTTCAACGACCCTCGGTGGGCGCTCGCCATGGTCCGGGCGACGGTACTGGAGGCCGCTCACCCGACGATCGGGGCGGCCCTCGTCGACAACTCCACGTTCGTCACCCACCCCTGGCGACGCCTGCGCAACACCTTCCTCAGCATGCAGCGCATGACCGGCGCCGACGAGGAGGCACGCAGCCGGGAGGCGGCACGGCTGAACCGCATGCACGCGCGGCTGAAGGGAACGGATCCGCACCACCGGCCCTACGACGCGATGGACCCCGGCGCCCGCGCCTGGGTGGTGGCCACCCTGTTCGAAAGCTCCGTCACCATGTGCCGACTGAGCGGCCAGCCCCTGGAACAGGGGTTCATGGAGGCGCTTTACGCCGAGTTCCAGGCCATGCTCGTGGAGATGGGCGACGAACCCGGTCACCTGCCCGACAGCCTGCCCGAGTTCTGGCAGTACTACGACAGGGTCGTGGCGGAGGAGCTGGAGAACACGGAGGCGATGCGCGTCATCCTGTACAAGCTCTTCGACCACCTCCCCGCTCCCCCGCTGCTGAGCGGACTGCCCACGGTGTGGGCGGCCGGCCGTGCCCTCGCGGGCCCGGTCGTCGGGGCGATCGCCGTGGCGTCACTGCCCGAACCGTTCCGCCGCCGTGCCGGGCTGCCCGAGATGCCCGGTGCCCAGACCCTGATGCAAGGCGCCTACCTGGCCGTGGGACTAACCCGCTTCCTGCCCGCGAGCTGGATACAGCCCGCGAACATCATCGGCCTCCTGGAAATGACGCCCGACAGCGACGATCCGCGCGCCAGGACCCTCGCGGAACTGCAGTCCAGGATGAAGCGGGCCGGCGCGCTGCTCCGGCTACTGACCCCACTCCCCGACCAGCCCGAACCCGCAACGCGCCCGGCCACGGCCGCAGGCACCGAACAGCGGCAGGACGCGGAGAACTTCTTCCGGCAGGTACTGGACCAGACCGGCAACGGCTCCCTGGACTGGCCCGACCTCGCCGCCATGGCCCGTGAGCTCTCCAGCCGCCTCGACCTGGACGAGCCCGAGGAGACCCGGCTCTACCACGCCTACGCGGACTGGTGGCGCGAACTCCAGGCGGCCCTGGACACCGACGGCGACGGCAGCATCAGCGCCCAGGAGTACGCCGCCGCCGCTCCCTCCCTCGCCGGGCCCGCGCTCATCAGGGTCGCCGAAGTCCTCTTCGACGTCACCGACAGGGACGGCAGCGGGCACATCGATGCCGCGGAGTACCGGGCGCTGTTCCGCACCGCCTTCCAACGCGACACGTCGGGGGCCGGGGGTGTGACGTACACGCGCAGTGCCTTCGTGAAAGAGTTCCTGTCTTTCATGTCTGGCCGGCAGCGCACCACGGCGTTCGACCCGCTGATCGCGGGGGCGTGACGCCGGGGTGGTCGCGACGCCTGCTGAGGCCGGGCCCGACCGGTCGGCGGGGCAGGGACTTCCCCACCTCCTGCCGACTGGCTGGTGTCCCCGTGTCCCCTCCGGCATCGACGTCCAGTCGTTCAGCCGCGGGCGCGCGGGAGACCACCGTTCGCCATCGCACCCTGGACCTGGACAACGTCGCGTTGCTTCCCGGGCGACGAGTCGACGGCTTCTCCTTCCACCCGGGCGCTGGAGACTTCCGCGAACTGCGGCACTTCCCCCACAGGAGAACGGCCGGGCCCCCGTCACGGGCCGAAGTCTTCCGCCACTCCTTCGTGGCACTCGCGGTGGGCCGCACCAGCCCCGTCCTCTCGTGGCTGGCGCCGGCCGGAATCGCGAGCGGGCGTCCGGCTCGTGCGGCGGGACGATCAGCCCGGTGCCGAGGTAGGCGCCGTCTTCGATGACCGTTGTCCCGGCCGCTGCGGCCGGCAGGTCCGACTCACGCCAGACGTGAGCGTCGGCCTTGTTGCCGGGCGCTGGACGAGCCGACGCAATGACAAGACGGTTATGGCCCACGCGGCAGCAAAGGGAGGTGCAGAACCGGTTCCAGCGCCTTGGTTCCCACTCACCGTGGCAGAAGTCCGCCGGCTCCTGGCCCTTCGCCTCTCATGTGCGCGCGAAGACGGTGCAGCACGTCGAGGACCTGCATGACGTCCATCATGCAGGTCTTTCTGACAGGGGTGTCCTACAGTAAGAGTTGTCCCGTAACTGCTGGTCACAGATGAGATGATCTTGCTGTGGCTGGTGTGATCACGGCGTCGGAGCCGTCTTGGATAGCCCCGTTCACCGGGCTGAGCCCGCGTTGTTTCGGGAAGCTGGTGACCGTGCTGCGGCGTGAGGGTGCGGACGCGGTCCGCAAGGGCCGGCCGTGGAGCCTTCCGTTGGACGGCAATGCTGTGGTCGCGGGTGGGCACGAGAGTGCCGTCCACGATCAGCACGGTGTCCTTGGCGAACCGCTTGCGGGGCTGCAGAGCGAGCATCGGCCCGAGGTGGTCGATGATGCGGTCGGCCGCCGACTTCGAGACCCCGAAGAGCGGGGCGAGCTGGCGTATCGTCAAGTTCGTGCGCCAGTACGCCGCCACCAGCAGTGCCCGGTCCTCGCAGTCCAAGAACTACCGATACTCCACCAACCACCAGATCGTCATCGACGCCGACACCCGCCTGGTCGTCGTAGTCGGCCGGCCGCTTGCCGGAAACCGCAACGACTGCAAGGCATGGGAGGAATCCGGCGCCAAAGCCGCCATCGGCAGAACACTCACGATCGCCGACGGCGGCTACCTCGGCACCGGACTCGTCATGCCCCACCGCCGCCGCAAAGACGAAGACCTGCCCGACTGGAAGCAGGCGCACAACAAGTCCCACCAACAGGTCCGCGCCCGCGTCGAGCACGTCTTCGCCCGCATGAAGACCTGGAAGATCCTCCGCGACTGCCGCCTCAAAGGCGACGGCGTCCACCACGCCATGCTCGGCATCGCCCGCATGCACAACCTCGCCCTCGCCGGATAGGCGACCGGATCACACCGCGACCGACCCCTGCCCAGGGCGACGCAAAGATCATACACGGGACAACCCCTTACCTCACCAAAATCACCCCATCAGCCACCACCGACCAGCCGCAGACTTAACCCTGGGATTTCTGGCGCATCACACTAGCGGCGCTCTCGCTTGAGGTATTGCCCGATGGGGGGCGTAAAGGAGCCATCCCTTCTGAGCGGTCGGAATGCGGCGGCTATGGACTTCGCAGGCATCGCACTGCATGAGGCGACTAGGCTCGATAAGAGCATCCACTGGTAATGGGGGAGTGTTGAAGTGGCAGCTTCACGACGGCTGGAGTGTGATCGACTTCGGCATGGAGGACCATCCATCCCGGCTGACCATTCAAAACAGGGACCTCGACCATTCGGTGGCCCATACGGCCCGTGATCATGACTGCAAGCAGGGACAGATACTCCCGGCGTAGATCATCGGAAAGTAGGCCAGCCACGGGCACTGTTACTACGTCGGAAGGTTCCGCGGGCAAAAGGCTGCATGTCGTCTGGACGGCCTTCACCAGGGCGCGAAGCTGCCCCGGAGGCATCCGCACCCGCAAGGTCTCCAAGTAGACGTTCAGCACGTCTGAGAGGGCGGTTCGTGAGGTGATGTCCGTTTCTAGATGAGGCTGGTGCGGGCTACTGCTTCCTGGTGAAGCTGCCGGTGTCGGCTTCGGTGAGGATGTCGAGCTTGACCAGGCGTTTCAGCTTTGCGC
>NZ_JAEBEE010000017.1:0-39292 GCF_046548835.1 Streptomyces sp. cmx-4-9
GCGCAAAGCTGAAACGCCTGGTCAAGCTCGACATCCTCACCGAAGCCGACACCGGCAGCTTCACCAGGAAGCAGTAGCCCGCACCAGCCTCATCTAGAAACGGACATCACCTCACGAACCGCCCTCTAAGGGTTGTCCCGTAAATGATCTTCTGGTCGCCTCGGGCATGGCGAATCGTCGTGCGGCCCGCTTCCCTATCCGGCGAGGGCAAGGTTGTGCATCCGGGCGATGCCGAGCATGGCGTGGTGGACGCCATCACCTTTGAGGCGGCAGTCGCGGAGGATCTTCCAGGTCTTCATGCGGGCAAAGACGTGCTCGACGCGTGCTCGGACCTGCTTGTGGGACCGGTTGTGTTCCTTCTTCCAGTCCGGGAGTTCGGCCTGCCCTTTCGCCTTTCGGTGCGGGATGAGCAGTCCGGTGCCCTGGTAGCCGCCGTCGGCGATCGTGGTGGTGTTTCCGACGGCGGCCTTGGCGCCGGACTCCTCCCAGCCGCGGGCGTCGTGCCGGTTGCCCGGCAGAGGCCGGCCGACCACTACGACGAGACGGGTGTCCGCGTCGATGACGACCTGGTGGGCGGTGGAGTACCGGTAGTTCTTCGACTGCTCCGCCACGGAGTGGTCGCGGGTGGGAACCAGCGAGCCGTCCACGATGAGCACGGTGCCCTTGGCGAACCGCTTGCGGGGCTGGAGCGCGAGCATCGGCCCGAGATGGTCGATGACGCGGTCCGCCGCCGACTTCGGAACCCCGAACAGCGGCGCGAGCTGCCGCATCGTCAAGTTCGTGCGCCAGTACGCAGCCACCAGCAGGACCCGGTCCTCCAGCGGAAGGCTCCACGGCCGGCCCCTGCGGACCGCATCCGCGCCCCCGCGCCGCAGAACCGTCACCAGCTTCCCGAACGCACGCGGGCTCAGCCCGCTGAACGGGGCTATCCAGGACGGCTCGGACGCCGTGATCACACCAGCCACGGCAAGATCATTCCACCGCTTCCCGCCCGTCCTGCTCGAACGCGATACGGCAGCGTTCGACCTGGTCGGCCACCTGCTCCATGAACCAGAGCATGATCTCGTAGGGGATGACGTGTTCATCATGGCTGTGGATGTGGACGGTCGGTTCCAGATCCGGATCCTCGTCGGGGACGGACGCCACCAAGAAAGCGGCTCCGGGCAGGTGCCTCTCGGCGCTGGGGTTCTCGTCCCACGCGGCTGGCGCCAGCACGGCCTCACTCAGCTCCACAGCCCAGGCATCGTCGGGCAAGGCGTAGTGGAACTGGATGGCGTAGTGACGTCCTGCATGTTCTCGCAGCTCGGCTGGCATGACGGCAGGCTGCCACAGGCGCGAGGTCCGAGTCGCGGCGGCCCCGCCAGCTTTTGCGGGACAGTCCGTAGCAGGGCATCGCGAAAATATGCAGGAATTACCTCTCCGCATTGGGCCCGGCCGCGCCTTTATGGGCCTACAGGCCGGGCTGTTGCGTCAGTGCGAGACGGAAGTTGCCGAGCGTCGCGAAGCGTGGTGCGCAGACCCGGCGGGGGTAACACGGCTGCCGAAGCATACATGGAGAGAACCGGGAAGCGTACTGTCGGCCTGCAGGTGAGGGGCGGCAGCTGGGAGGCAGCGAGCCCATTCCGCTTGGCAATGAGGACGCGTGGTCGTGACGGCTCACAGCATCGCCGACCTGCGTAGTGATGGAGGTCGGTTGCGTCGACGGCGGCGGCGAGTTCCATGAGTGCGGCGTCGAGGTCGGTGACGTGCACGGTATCGGAGGCCGTCGGTGAACAGGACGCTGTCGCGCGTACTGACGGCAAGTGCACGCACGACCTTCTCGTGTACCGATTGTGCGCGACCGATGATCAAGGATGTCCGAGCGGCGGGCGCCTTAGGAATTAGGGCGAGGCGCCCGGTCGGTGCGGCAGCGTTGGCCATGCTTTATGAGTGACGGGATCAAGGGCCTCGACTCGTCGTAGTGGACTCGCGCACTGGAGAACACCGCGCCGCTGAGTCGTGAAACATGCAGATTTCGTCAGCATGGCGCCATGTCGCGAGTTGGACGGAGCCGTCTGCCGTAGTTGCCCAGTCGGGTCGTTCCAGTGCGGGGTATGTGGTGCCGTTGAGGTAAGGCCGGTCGGGTGCCGGTGGGGCGTGCCGGGGTGGCGGGGTGCCGGGGGTTGGGGTGTTGGTGTGGTGGTGTGCCGGTGGGGGTTGGGGTGTGGGGTTGGTGGGTTGGGGTGCCAGGGGTAGGGGTTGGTGTTGCCGCCGTTGCCGCCGTTGCCGCCGTTGCCTCCGTGTGTGCTGTTGTTGCATTGGCCGGCGCAGATGCCGCCGTTGCCTCCGTTGCCGCCGTTGCCTGCGTTGCCTGCGTTGGCTGGGTTGCCGGGGTTGGTGTTGGTGGGGTTGCTGCCGTTGCCTCCGTTGGCGCTGTTGTTGCAGATTCCGGCGCAGATGCCTCCGTTGCTGCCGTTGCCGTTGTTGGTTGCGTGGGTTCCGTTGACGGTGTTGTTGCAGTTGCCGGCGCAGATGTGGTCGCCGATGCGGACGCTTCCGTTGGTGATGTGGATGGTGGTGGTGTGGAGGCGGGGTATGGCGTGGGTGGGGTGTGGGGGGCTGGGTTTGTGTGGGTGGGGGGTACGGGCCTGGCTGGCACTGGTGGTGGCGGCGCTGGTGTTGGTGGCCTTGGTGAGGCTGGCGGTGGTGCTGGCACTGACGGTGGGGGTGGCGTTGGTGGTGGTGCTGGCACTGACGGTGGTGGTGGCGTTGGTGGTGGTGGGGGTGGCGTTGGCGGTGGTGGTGAGGGTGGCGGCGGTGAGGAGGGTGGCGGTGAGGGTGAGGGTGGCGCGGAGTGTGTGGGTGTGGGTGGCGCGGTGTGTGTGGGTGGGCATGTGGGTTTTCCCTTGTGGCGTGGCGTGGCGTGGCGTGGCGTGGCGGGGGGTGGGGTGGCGGGGGTGGGGGTGGGGGGTGTTAGGGGGTGGTGGTGTGGGTGAGGAGGAGGGTGGTGAGGTGTTGGGTCCAGGTGGTGAGTTGTTGGGGGGTGATTTTGTATTTGTTGGTGATGTGGTGGGTGGTGGTGGTGTTGTTGTTGGTGAGGAGGGTGAGGGTGATGGTGAGTTTGTCGAGGGGGGTGAGTTGGTTGGCGGGTTTGTTGGGGAGGTTGGTGAGGGGGAGGCAGGGGAGGGTGCCGGGCTTTCCGGGTTTGCCGGGTTGTCCTGGCTTTCCGGGTTTGCCTGCCTTGCCGCCTTCTCCGCCTTCTCCGCCTTCGCCTCCTTCGCCGCCTTCTCCTCCTCGGTTGTCTTGGTGGTGTGGGGTGCAGTGTTCGGGGCTGGCGGTGGTGGTGTGGTGGGGGGTGGCTTGTGCGGTGTAGGCGGTGGCGGTGGCGGTGAGGGTGAGGGTGAGGGAGGCTGCGGCGAGGATGAGGAGTCGCTGCCAGGGGTGGGTGAACATGGGGGTGTCTCCGTGTGTCCGCGGGTGTTGGCGGGGGGCGGGGGGGGGTGGGGGGGGTGGAGGTGTGGTGGTGTGGTGGTCTCCACCCCCCTGGTGTGACTGTCTGGTGTGTCTGGTGTGGTGGGTTGTTGGTGGGTGTGGGGTGGGTGGGTTAGAAGACGCTGGCGCCGCCGGCTCCGCCGCCGCCTCCGGCGCCGCCGAAGAGGCCTCCGAAGCCGCCCTTGCCGCCCTTGCCTCCCTTGCCGCCCTGGAAGATGCTGAAGCCGCCGTCGCCGCCCTTGCCGCCGTTGCCGCCCTTGAGGACGCCGTCGCCGCCGCCGCCTCCGCCGCCGGCGTTGCCGCCCTGGAAGATTCCGGCGCCGCCGTTGCCGCCCTTGCCGCCGTTGCCGCCGATGACGCCGTCACCGCCGCCTCCGCCGCCGCCGCCTCCGCCGCCGGTGAGGATGCCGGTGCCGCCGTTGCCGCCCTTGCCGCCGTCGCCGCCGGTGCCCAGGACGCTGCCGCCGCCGGAGCCGCCGGCGCCGCCGCCGCCTCCGACGAGGCCGCTGCCGCCGTCCCCGCCGTCGCCTCCGGCTCCGCCGGCGGTGGGGAGGGTCATGGTGATGTGGGCGGGTGTGGGGGCGGCTGTCGCGGCGGAGGCCGGGAGGAGGACTCCGGCGGAGATGACCGCGGCCGAGGCGGCCAGTGTGGCGAGGCGGAATCCTCGCCGGGTGGAGCGGCCGGTGGCGGTGGTGCGAGTGGTGCTGTTCATGGTGTTCTCCTACGGTCAGGGAAAGCTTTTCGGGAAGTCGTTCCGGGGAATCCGGGACGCTACGGTTACGGGAATGATCGGAAAGGAAACCTGGGAAAATGGTTTTCTGTCTTTCCCGTGGTGCCTCGTTTTTCCGTTTTTCGGTTTCTGGTGAGGCCCGCATCACCAGTAGGCCCGACCGTGTGGCTGCGGGTCACGTTCCGGAAACCCGTGACTTGACATCGAGCCACCCCAGCCGTTAAAAGCCGCCCGCCGGGTATCCACCCGGCCGCAGTCCGCACGGACAGACAGCCCACCCCCCCCACGGGCACCCCCCCACCACGGGCACCCCCACGGGCGCCAAGGCACCACGGGCACTGGGGCTATGGGCACTGCGGGCTGCGGACTGCAGGCACAAGGGCGCTGCGGGGGCTGCGGGTACCGAGGGCACCCGGCATCACCCCGACCACGGGCGCCGGGCATCACCCCCACCGCGGGCACCAGGGCGCCGCGGATTGCAGGCACAAGGGCACTGCGGAGGCTGCGGGTACCGAGGGCACCCCGGCACCACCCCGACCACGGGCACCGGGCATCACCCTCACAGCGGGCGCCAGGGCAACCAGGGCGCCGCGGGCCGCGGGCACCAAGGGCACTGAGGGAGCTACGGGTACCAAGGGCACCTCGGCATCACTCCTACCGCGGCACCACAGGCGCCAGCGGGGCTACGGGCACCACGGCATCACCCCCACCACGGGAAGCCGGGCGCCACGGGCACTGCGGGCAGCGGGCGCAAGGGCAGTGCGGGGGTTGCGGGCACCCTGGGCACCCGGTATCACCCCACCACGGGCATCACTCCCACCGCGGCACCACGGGCACTGCGGGCATCACTGGCACCGCGGGCAGTGCGGGGGTTGTGGGTGCCGGGCATTGTGGTGTGGAGGCATGGACGCACACAGACGCGCGGGTGTCCGTGGTGCCGGAGACGGAGACGGAGACGGAGACGCGGACGGGGACGGGGACGGGGACGGGGACGTCAGGCCGTACAGAGCGCCGGTACCCGCCGGTGTGGGGCGGGTATGAGTCCCGCAGCCGCCCGTGGAACTCTGAAGGCGGGGGTATGGGTGTCGGCCGGTACGCGGTCATCCGCCGGTACGCGGGCGTCCGGGGCCGGGAGCGTGCGTCTCTCTGATGGGTTGATCAGTTGATCGGATGTGCTGTCCGGCTGGTGATCACTAAAGTGATGGGCCCGGATCGAGCCGCTGAGGCGGTCCGGGCCAGCCCGGTCCGGTCCGCGGCCTGCTGTGGGGCTGATCGCCGCCGAACCCTGGAGCCAGTCGCGTGGAAGTACCGCACCTGTCGCTCTGGCGGGACCCGCCGAATGAACCGGCTCGGCTCGGCTCGTTCCAGACTGCCCGCAAACGCCTGATCAGGTGCGGCCGTGGACGGCACCTGGGAGCGCATCTTCGCTGCAGTCCTGGCAGGCCGGCGCTGATGCCGACATCGGCTGGACCGTCGGTGGACTCCACCCCTGCCGCGCTCACCAGCAGCCGCCGGAGCCAGGAAAAAGGGGGGGGGGCGCGCCGGGCCGGGCCCGGACCCGGCGACACGCCCTCGGCCACTGGACACTCCCGCGGCGGTCTGAGCGCGTGGAATCCACCTCGCCGGCCATAGCAGAGCGGGGCTTTGGGCTGTCAGCGTCACCCCAGGCCAAACGGGTGCCGCCCCAGCCCCTGAGAGCGTCATGGCAGGCATCCGTGTTCCGCGTCCGTGTTCCGGTGAAGCGGATCAGACCGGGGGCCCGTCTGGAGCTGTTCTGGCGGACCCTGCGCGTACTCGTCCCGCGCGATCCGAAATCACCTTCGTCGGCGCGGGTTCCGCGCGGTCATTTCCCAGCCGTCCGACCGGGCCGGCCGCCGGCTGCGGCGAGGCCGCGCCGGGGGCCGCGCACCCGCTTTCGATGGTGAGGGATGCAAGCAGTGCAACGTAGTCGAGCGGTGCATCGACCGGCTTAAGCAGTGGCGCGATGCGGCCTGGCCATGCGCGGACACGGTCGCCCTCGCCTGGCAGGCCGTATTCCACCCGGCGGCCATTCTCATCTGGTCAGTCGCCTGACCGTCGAAGTGCCTTACCTGCACAACAAGCGATGACCGCAGGGATGACCTTGTCGAGTTCCTCGTCGCCCGCGTCATGGACGACAACCATGCCTATGCCTGCTTGGCCGACACCCTGGGCGGCGAGGCTCTTCTCGCCGGCCATCTCCCCATGCTCGACCTGACCGGGCAATTGGCGCGCGACTACAAGGCCATGGACCCTCGGACTTCCGCTCGGCTGGTCTGGCATACGCGCTTCGGGTCCTTACCCGGTCCTATGCCGAGCACCCTGCCTACCGTCAGGGGTGGCGCCCACAGCTTTTCAAGGAGACAGGCTCTAGTCGCGGGCGGTCGCGGGCGGTCGCGGGCGGTCGCGGGTGTACGGGGTGTGGGCTGGCATGCGGGTATCGGCTGGCACGCGGCAACGGGGCTCGGTGTCGCCGGTGCGCGGGTGTCGGGGTGGGTGAGCACGGGCGGCCTCGGCCGGTACACGGCTATCCGCCGGGCCGCCGAGCCGCCGGGCCGCCGGTCCACCGGTCCACCGGTCCACCGGTCCGCCGGGAACCGGGCACGGGCACTGGTACGGCGGGTGTACAGGTGGCGGCTGACATGTGCGTTTCGTTGGTATGCCGCAACAGCAGGCAGGGTGGTGCCGGGTGCCGGGTGCCGGGTGCCGGGTGCCGGGTGCCGGGTGCCGGGTGCGCGGGTAGGTGGGTTGGGGCGGTCTCGGTTGGTGCATGGGCTTTGGCCGGTGCAGGGGGTGAAGGTGGGTGCGGCCGGTGGGCGGGTGTCCGCCGGTTTGCCCGCCTGGCTTGCGGCGGGTTTTGGGCACGGGCAGCCGCAGTCGCAGTCGTGGCGGGGTGTTCGCCGGTGTGCGGGTGGTGGGTGTGCCGGTGTCGGGCCGTCGAGTTGTTCCTGGCTTGTGGCAGAGCGCGTGGCAGGGCCGGCGGGTCTCATGCGGTGAGTTCCCGGGCCTGTGCGGTACTCGCCTGGTCCGTTCGGCTCCCGTCGGCCCGCCCCCTGGCTTCGTTCACGTCAACCGACAGCGTTTATTCGTGAGTTCCGGCGGCGTTCAGTGATCACCGGCACTCTGGATGTTCACGGGAAATAACGGCAGCACTTTGGTCGTCCCGCCCGTCGACCGGCTTCGGAGACCGGTCATGATCGTTCGGCGGAAAAGGAGCCGTGCTGTCTGCGACAGAGGTGACACCATTCGGTGTCATGGCAGATGACAGCACCAGTACGTTTCAGGCGGGCCAGACGGGGCTCATCGTTCGGATCCCGGAGGCGGAGCCGTCCGTCCGCGGGTGGCGTGAACGGCTCGACCCCTCAGCCCAGGCTGGGGTTCCAGCCCACGTCACCGTGCTCTTCCCGTTCCTCGATGAGAGCCGAATAGATGCGCTCGTCTACTCCGCTCTCGCGGACGTGCTGGGCAGCCACCAGGCCTTTGATCTGCGGTTCGAGAGGTGTGGACGGCTCCCGGAAGTGCTGTATCTCGTCCCCGAGCCTGACACGCAGTTGCGGCAGCTCACGGAGGCGATCGCTGATCGTTGGCCTGAGGCTCCGCCGTATGGCGGCCGGTTCGCCGAGATCGTGCCGCACCTGACCATCGCTCAAGGTCAGGAAGACGCCGTCCTGGAGGAGATCGAGGCCGACCTCGCCGACAAGCTCCCGTTCACGTCTCATGTCGCGTCGGTTGAACTGATGGTGCACGACGGCGTGAAGTGGCAGGAACGGGCGTCGTTCGCACTTGGAGAATGAAGCAGGTCAGAGGCTTGGCTGGCCCGCTGCCCCAAGGGGCAGCGGGCCAGCAGTGGCTCCGGTCAGCTGGCTGCAGCGTGCTCCGCGCGTGCTCGGGTGCTGGCGAGGCGGTAGGAGTCGGTGCCGGTCTCGATGATGGTGCCGTTGAAGGTGAGGCGGTCGACGATGGCCGCGCAGAGGCGGGGGTCGGTGAACGTCTTGGTCCAGCCGCCGAACGACTCATTGGAGGCGATGGCGACGCTGTTCCTCTCCTCGCGTTCGGTCAGGACCTGGAAGAGGAGTTCGGCGCCGCGGCGGTCGAGTTCCATGTAGCCGAGCTCGTCGATGCACAAGAGGTCGACGCGGCCGTAGCGGGCGATCGTCTTGCTCAGCTGCTTCTCGTCGGCAGCCTCGACGAGCTCGTTGACCAGCTTCGTCGCCAGCACGTACTTGACCCGGTAGCCGGCCATCGCGGCCTCGGTGCCGAGGGCGATCAGCATGTGGGACTTGCCGGTCCCGGAGTCGCCGATCAGGCAGAGTGGCTGGCTCTTCTTGATCCATTCGCAGCTGGCGAGGGTGTGGATGGTGGCCGCGTCGATGTTGGGGTTGGCGTCGAAGTCGAAGGTCCGCAACGACTTGTCCCGGGGAAGCCGGCCGCCTTGATCCGACGCTCCGACCGGCGCCGGGACCGGTCGTCGCACTCGGCCATCAGCAGCTCGGCGAGGAACCCGCGGTAGGTCATCTGGTCCTTCAACGCCCGGTCGGCGATGTCGGCGAACTCGTTTCTGATCGAGGGAAGCCGCAGCAGGCGGCAGGCGGTGTCGATGGCCGTGGTAGCGGCCTGCTCGGTCAGTCCTCGCTGGCGGGGCAGGGTCACTGTGCTTCTCCCTCGCGGTGTTCACCGCCGCTGGCGCGACGGCGTCGGAGCAGTTGGTCGTAGTGGGTCACCGAGGGCAGAGGCCTGGTGTCCGGGGGAAGATGCGCGAGCCGCCACTCGTGCAGAAACGTCACGGTGGCCGCGCCGCCAGCGGCCGCCGGCGAAGGATGCCCGGCGGGTTCGTCCTCGGCCTGGGCGACCTTGCGGGCCTCCAGCGCGACCGCGTCCGCCGTCAGAGCCCCGGCCCGCAAAGCCATCGCGAGGCCGGCGACCAGGTGCTCGTGCGAGACGTGGCGGGCCAGCAGCAACACTTCGATCAGGGCTCTGGTGCCGGCGGTGTCTCCGTGGGCCTTGACCGCCGCGGCCCACCAGGCGTCGTGGACCGGTGTGAACTTGCCGGCCGAGCGAGCCTGTTCAAGCGCCGTCGCGCCGGGGAAGGCCCCCGGCTTGCGGATCAGGGCCTCCAGGTAGTGGTCCAGATCCAGGCGGCAGCCACCCTTCGCGATCAAACGCTCGTGCCGGGCCACTTCTACGTTCCGGTCGTAAACCACCAGGTGAGACGCATGAAGCACGACCCTGACCCGCTTGCCGATCAGCCGGACCGGCACCGAGTACCGGTTCGTGCGGACCGCGATCTGGCTGTAGCGGTCGACCCTCGGAGTGAAGAGCCTGCCCGTCTCGAACGGCTCCTCGGGCAGCGGCATCAGCAACGGACGCTCCACCTGGAAGTACTCGTCGATCGTCCGCGGCCGCGAACCGATCCGGCGCCGCCCGTCACGCAGGTCCCACTGCTCGACGAGCTCGTTCAGCTCGGCCAGCGAGTCGACCTCGGGCACCGGGGTGAAGTGGTTGCGGCGGAAGTAGCCGATCTGCCCTTCCACTCCGCCCTTCTCGTGGGCGCCCTCGATGCCAGGGCGGCAGTAGAAGCTCTCGATCCCGAAGTGCGACCGGAACGCGATCCATCGGTCGGCCTCCACCCTGGCCCGGCTCAGCCCCAGCACCTGGGCGACGGCGGCCTTCAGGTTGTCGTAGCGGACCTTGCTCCGGGGGACTCCGCCCAGCGTCCGTAGCGCATGAACATGCCCTTCGAAGAAGGCTTCCTGGCCGCAAGAGGCGAAGACGCGATGGACGGCCTTGCCCGAGTAGGACAGGCGGAAGGAGAACAAATAGCAGGTCACAAGCTCGCCGGCGAGCCGGATCGTGACGTCGCCGAAGTCGACCTCGGCCTCCATGCCGGGCTGGTGCGTCTGCGGCACGAACGCCTCGACCGGTGCCTTCCCCGACTCGACGAGGATCTGCGGTTTCCGGTCGGCGACGTAGCGCCGGACCATCTGGTAGGAGACGTCCGCCGAGTGTTCCTCGACCAGGCGATGGAAGATCCGCGTGATTGTGTGCCGCTGCTTGCGCGGCGCGTCCAGATCCGCCTGCAGCATCCCGTCGATCACCGGCTTGTAAGGATCCAGGGCCGTCGGCCGCGGCGGCAACTGCTTCCTGGGCTCCGGCCAGACGGAGTCGACGGCCTTGCGGACCGTCCGCCACGACACGTTGTACTTGCGCTCGACCTCCCGGATCTTCATGCCGCTGCGGTGGTCGCGCCGGATCGCCGCGTACAGCTCGACCTTCGACATCTGCGGCATGACCAGGCCCTTTCACCAGGAGCATCCCGATGCTGCCCTGGCAAGCACCCTGGTGACTTCAAAACTCGTGAACATCACCCGACCGTGGATCTGGACGCCTCCCAAACCCGTGAACAACTGACTTCACAACCCGTGAACAAAGCCAGCCCCCAGGGTTCCGCCTGCCGCCCCCGGGCCGTTTGAGTTCCCAGGTTCGGTTTCTGGTGGGGGTTTTCGGTGTCGGCCGGGTGGGGTCGGGGGCGGGGGTTGGTCGTTTTTTGTTCTGTGGGGCAGGGGGGTTAGCCGGGTTGTGTGGTGTCGGGTTGGGTGCCCGGTTGCGGCTGGTTGTCGGGGGCTTGGCCGGGGTGTTGTCCGGGTTGGCTTCCGTTTTGTGGGTTCGGGAGGTTGTTTTGGTTTCCGGAGTCTTGTCCGGGGTCCTTGCCGGGTTGTGGGTCTGAGTCCGGCTGCCTGTTCTGGTCCTGCCCGGGATTCTTTTCCGGTTGTTGCTTTCCGGGGTCCTGCTGCGAGTCCTGACCGGGTTGGCTTCCCGGGTCCTTCCCGGGCTGCTTGCCGGTCTCTTCACCGGGCTGCTTCTCCGGCTGGGTTCCCGGGTCCTTGTCAGCTGGTTCCCCGGGCTGGTCGCCCGGCTGCTTGCCCGGCTGCTTGCCCGGTTCCTTCTCCGGCTGCTTGCCTGGCTCCTTCTCCGGCTGCTTCTCGGGCTGTTTGTCCGGTTGTTTTCCTGGGTCCTTGTCCGGCGGGTTGGCATCCTTGCCGGGCTGGTCGCCGGGCTGCTTCCCAGGTTCCTGGTCGGGTTGCTTTTCCGTCTGCTTGTCGGGGTCCTTGTCCGGTTGCTTTTGCGGGTCCTTGTCCGGCTGGTCGCCGGGCTGCTTGTCGGGTTGCTTCCCGGGTTCCTCAGGCTGCTTCTCGGGCTGTTTGCCGGGTTCCTCGGGCTGCTTGTCGGGTTGTTTGCCGGGGTCCTTTCCGGGCTCGTCGGCGGGCTGCTTTCCGGGGTCCTTGTCCGGCTGCTTTCCGGGGTCCTTCTCGGGTTGCTTGCCGGGCTGGTCCTGTGGTTGTTTGCCGGGTTCCTGAGCCGGGTCGTGGCCGGGCTGCTTGCCGGGGTCCTTGTCCGGCTGGTCGCCGGGCTGCTTGCCTGGCTCCTTCTCCGGCTGCTGGTCGGGTTGCTTGTCGCCGGGTTGTTTGCCGGGCTCTTCGGGGTGTTGGCCGTCGGGCTGTTTGGCGGGGTCTTGTGCGGGGGGTGGTTGTTCCAGGGGCTTTTCGTGTGTGGGGGGCAGGACCGGGTACGGGGCGTCGGTGTGACGGCCCGGGGGCGGTGGGACCTTGTGGTCGTGGCGGCCTTGTGTGTCTCCGCTGGGACGCTCGTACCAGCCCTTGTGGTCGTGGTCGTACAGGGTGACGGCCTTCACGGGCTGTGCGGCGGGTTTGACCGCGACGAGGTCGAAGGACCGGAAAGCCGACCACTGCTTCCCGCTGTATGTCTGTGTGCCCTTGACGGCCACGGGCGGTGCCAGCGGGTTCCCGCACGCACACCGCACCCGTGGTACGCCCCGGGTGTCGACCAGGACGGCGGTGCCGGCCTGGAGGACGGCCTGGTAGCTGGTGGGTGTGCCGTTGCGGTAGCCGTGGTTGGTGACCCGGGTGTCCCAGCCCAGCCGTACGGGAGTCAGTGAGCGCAGGTAGGAGGGGACGTCGGGCGGGCGGATGCTCAGGGGAGCGGCGAATGCCTGTCCTTTGGCGGGGTGCTGTGCGAGGAAGGCGATCTGCTGTTCGACGTTGCAGCTGGCGACGTTGCGGGTGCCCCCGTACAGGCCGGGGTAGGCGCCGTTGACTTCCAGGGTGCGTGCGCCGGTCGTGGCGCGGCCGGCGGCGGCTGCGGGGGTGACCGCAGTGTTCTGGGACTCGGCGGCGGCGGAGGGGGTGAACGGGTCGGGGCCGGCCGCGGAGGCGGCCTGGAGGAAGACCTCTCCGCCGGCGGCTTTCTCCCCGCCCGCGACGGTGAACGCCAGGACCACCGCGGTCGCCACCGCCACCGCGGTGCCGGCGCCCACCAGCGCCTTGCGTGAGCGCCATCGGCTGCCCGGTCGGGGGTGCTGCCGGTCGGGGCCGCCGCCGTCCGGGGAGAGCGGCGGCACCGACGGCGGGGGCGGGGGTGGTGGTTGCGGGGGTGGTCCTGCCGGCGGTGGCTGCGCGTTGGTGGGCCGGCCGGAGGATGAGGAGTGGGACGAGGAACCGGACAGCGGGCCGGACGGGGGCCCGGTGGGGCGCTCGGACGGAGGAGGTAGGGAACTCACGACACTCTCCTCCCGACGTCGGACATCGGGAAAACGATGGCTATCCACATCTGCTCGCTCCTTGTCGCCATTATGGACTGCGCCTGCCGAAGGCGTGGATCATGGACGGGGCCCCCGTGCCGCCGCCATCCGCTCGCTGCGGTCCGGCAGGGTGGGGGCGCCTGTGGTGTGCGGGCCCGTGGCCCTGTGCCTTTGAGTAAGCCCGCGGCCACCGGCTTGCGTCACGTCGCGATTTCTCGGGGCTTGACAGCCCCCACCCCGGGCAAACAGCCCCACACCCTGCGCCCGCCCATCGCCTGACCGCCCACCCCCGACCGCCCGACGCCCACACCCATCACCGTCCACACCCATCGCCGTCCGCCGTCCTGCTGTTCCGCCGTCCTGCCTCGGGCGTACGGGCCTGCCTGGTCCGCCGTCTGGCAGGTACGGGACGGTGCAGCGCAGGGCTGCACCCCTCCCTTCAGCCCGGCTTGCGGATGGTGGGGTGAGGACTGCTGCGGTGACCGGCCGGACGGGGCAGGACCCCCGCGCCGACTCGCGTACGCGGCCCTTTGCCCTGGCCGGGGGCGCGGCAGGATGTCCCGAGGCCGGCAGGGCGGGTGGTGTCCGGTGCCGCAGCGGGCGCGCAGCCCGCGTACGGGGTGGTGATGCGGGACGGGGAAGGCGATGCCGGTGGGTGGGCCCGCAGCCTGGTGGGGAGGGAGGGGCGATGCAGGCCGGGAATCCCTCCGGCTTCGGCCCCCGCCCGCACACTGGCGGCTGCCCAGGCCCCTGGCCCCCGGCTCTCGGGCTCCCGGACCTCTCGCCACCCGGGACCTCTCGGTGCTTGGCCTCCGCCTTCGGCTTACGTCAGCCCGGTGCCCGGTGCCCGGTGCCCGGTGCCCGGTGCCCGGTGCGCGGTGTGCCTGGTGTCTGGGTGCTTGGCTGGTTGTCTGACGTCCCGGGGACCGCGGCGGATGGTCGACGGTGTCGTATCAGGCCGGGCGGGCGCGATGCCGGTGCCGACACTGTCGTGGTCCGGGGGGAGGGAGGGCTCTCCTGATGGCCTGAGGGCCCCACCCCCACACCCGGCCCCGCCCTCCAGCTCCCGGCGCCGGCTTGAGCGCCCATGCCGTGCCGTGTCCAGGCCTATGCCTGGTTGATTTGGGTCTTTGCTGCTGCCGTCGGCCGGGTGGGAGCGGGCTCGCAGTTCTCTCACCGCCCTCCCCGGATCCATGCGCCCTGCCCCGGGGCTGGGTGGGCCTTCGGGCACGGTGGGGGAGGGGGCGTCCCGGTCCCGGGTTCGGGTTTGTGGCTGCGGTGGTGTCCGGGTATGCGTGAGCGTGGCGGCCCGGGGGAGAGTCGGGGCGCCACGCTCGTCCGTGCCCGCAGGGGCAGGGGGGTGTGCCGTGTATGCCGGTATGCCGGGGGTCAGGCGTTGACGCAGGTGTTGCCGAAGGCCGGGTTGAGGAGGGCGATCACGTTGACGGTGTTGCCGCAGACGTTGACGGGGACGTGGACCGGGACCTGGATGAGGTTGCCGGAAAGCACGCCGGGGGAGCCCGCGGCCAGGCCCTCGGCGCCGGCGTCGGCGGAGGCGATACCGGCTCCGCCGAGGAGGACGGCGGCGGTACCGGCAATGACGGCGGCGGTCTTCTTCACGGGAATCTCCTTCATGAGGTGCTGAAACGTTGAACTCGTCCCCTCAACGTCCTGGGGTGGTGTGCGGGTACGGTTGTTGCCCCGTTCGGATGCCACCGAGCCGCCCGAGGTCGCCGGACACGGTCCCGCCCACCGCCAGTCCCCCGGGCAGCCGGGCCCGCACGGCCGCCGTCTCCGCCGTCCACCGCCGGTTGCGGCGGGCAGGGTGGGGGTGGTTGGCCGTGGGTTGTCATGCGGTGCCGGGGGAGGGAGGGATGGTCGTGGTGCCGTGCCGTGTCGTGGCATCACGGCACACACCGAATACGGGGCCGCCCTCCTGGGCCGCCCTCCCGGCTGCGGCCCGTTTGGGGTTGGGGGCCGCTGGTTCCCCCTGTGTCCGTCCCGGTTACGGCGGGCCGAGTCCGTCTCCGGGGCGCGGCGTTGCCTCCGGGCTGGGGGCGCCGGCGCGCTGGCGTGTGCCGGTTCGCCCGGTTTGCGGCCTGCCGGGTGCGACCGGCAGATGTTCACCCCCGCCGACCGTGGCACGCTCGGCGCGGGGTGGCCGTCGTGCGGCGGCCTCGTCGCGCCGGCCGTGGCAGCCGTGGTGGCCGGCTCGGACGGCGGGGATCGACGACGACCCGGCCTTCACCACCCCGTGGGGATTCGGCCCCGGCCGGATCACCGTGCCGGCCCTCCTGCTGCACAACAGCGCCGACCGGGTCGTGCCGAGCTCGCACAACCAGTGGCTTGGGCACCGTTGCCTCACGACGAGGCTGCGGCTGCGGCTGCCCGAGGGGAGGGGCGCAACTTCGTCCTGAACACCGGCGAACCGCCAGGGACGGGCCCGCGGACCACAGCGCCCCCTGAGTACCCGCCCACACCACCCGCCGCCCACCGCCCGCCCACACCAACACCGCCCACACCAACGCCGCCCACTCCTCGCCGCCCCCCGCCCCTCGTCAGTCGGTAGGTGGCTGTGGGGCGGGGAGGGTCTCGTGTGGGTGACTCCTGCACTGCTGTTCCGGGACCGGTACGGGCCGGACCGCGGGTCGCCTCCACCGGGCTGGGTACGGTTGAAGAGCGAGAGTGGGCCACAGACAGGGGCGAGGGACGTGCAGCACGATGGTCAGGCCCGGGAACCGGCCCTGGTGGTCCTCGGGGTGTCGGGGGAACTGGACGTGGCGTGCGCCCAGCAGCTGCGCAGCGAGCTTGAGTCCGTGATCGACCGGGCCCCGGGCGAGGTGGTGATCGACCTCAGCGCGCTGGCCTTCTGCGACTCCTCCGGTCTGAGCGCCCTGCTCAACGCCCGTCTGCACGCGCTGGCTTCCGGCCGCGTACTGTGCCTGGCGGGCGCCTCCCCGCAGATGCTGCGCCTGCTGGAGCTGACCGGGGCCCGGGGCCTGTTCCCCGTGGTCCCGGTACCGCCCACCTGACCATCAGCCCGCGGCGACAGCCAGCACCACACCAGTGGAAGTTCATCAAAAGCCGTCAGCACCAGCAGAACTGGCTTGCCGTCAAAAGACGATCCTGGGAATGGTGGTGCGGGGCTGTCGTGGGCTGTGCCCGGTCGGGGCTGCCTGCCGGATTCACCGGCCGGCGCCCTCCCGCGCGCCACCCGCTGCGTGCGCACCGACCGCTTCCCGCGCGCCACTTGCCTCATGTGCTTCGTGGCTTCGAGGCCGCCGATGTGAGGGCGGGCCGTCGGGCGCAGGACCGGTCGTGTTCGTAGTCCTTGCCGGTCTCGGCGCGGTAGGGCAGGGGCGTTTGGGTGCAGAGGGGTCTGCAGGCGGGCAGTGAAAGCTTCCTACGCGGTCTATGCGGTCTACGCGGTCTACGCGGTGGCGGCCGCGGTGGCGTCGGCGGCGTTCGGCGGAGGCGATGGGCAGCGGATCCGGTGCGTCCATGCCAGCGGAGAAGTAGGTGCCGTGCTCGGGGACCGGCGGGCCCGACCGGTACACAGCGTGGGAGCGGCGTCGGCGACCAGCAGACGCCCCTGGTGGCCGGGGCAGTGTGCGGCCGTGACCACGTGGACCCCAGCCCATGGCGCACAGGTTGCACTGCTCCTCAAGGTGGGCGTACAGCCAGAACGTGTGAATGCGGGCATCGCTGCCAGGGCCGGGCCGCCTCCTTCCCCGCCACCGCACCCCGCCGCCCCGGTACGCCGCCCGGGCAGGGCCGGGCTCATGCGCCGCTGCGCCCGCCAGGTCCTGCATCGCCGCGCCTGTGGCTGTTGCCGTCGGGGCCGGGCCGCAGGTCCAGCATGTCCAGGAGCGCGGCCAGGTCGTCGGGGCCGGTGGTGCGGGAGGCGACCGTTCCGTGGGCCGCCCGCTCGCGGTGCAGGGCGCCGCCCGGGGAGGCGGTTTCCTCGCGCCGGGGCCGGCCGCCCTTGCGGCCCGGGTACGAGCGGTGCTCGCAGGCGCCCGCGCACACCGCGCCCGGGCCCGCCAGAGGGCGGCGCCGGGTGCGGCGGGTGACGGCGGCCCAGGTCTGCGCCAGCAGGCGCGGCCCGGCCGCGTCCGGCGCCAATAGGCCGAGCAGGCGCAGCGGGGGACCGGCGCAGGCGCGCCCGGGGTCGTGACGGGCGTCTGCCATGGTGCTCCTCGTCGTTCCCGGCGGCACCCGCAGCCGTACCCGTACCGGTACGCATGGCCGTACCTGCAGCCCCAGCCGTATATGTGGCTGCGGGGCCGGCAGCGTCGGTCGGGTGGGCCGGGTGCCGTGGATCGTTGGGTCAGCGGGTCAGCGGGTCAGCGGGTCAGCGGGTCAGCGGGTCAGCGGGTTGGGTGGATCGGGTGGAGGACGGCTCGTGGGGGGCCCGGTGGCCGTCCTCCGGGGGAGGGAGGGGGCGGGTCAGAGGGTGCGCGTGATGGCTTTGACGCGGGCGGCCGTGCTCGCCGTGGCTGCCTCGACGGGGCGCTGGACGGCCCGTACCGGGTGCCGGTGGTCGAGGGCGTGCCGGGAGCGGTAGGCCAGGGAGGGCTTGCCGTGGGTGTCGGCGGCGGCGATGAGCAGCCCTCCCAGTGCGGAGAGGTCGGTCAGGAAGTGGGCCCGGCTGCGGGCGCGTTCCTCCGGGTCCTCCACGGTCCAGAACGCGTGGGCGCTCAGGGTGGTCGGCACCAGTGTCGCGGCGAGGGCGAGCGCGGACAGGCGCGGGGCGCGGCCCGTTGCGAACAGCAGGCCGGCTCCGGCCTGGACGGCGCTGGTGATGCGTACGAGCTTGAGCGGGTCTCCGGCCAGCGCCGGGATGCGTTCCCCGACGGCCCTGACGACGGGTCCGGCGAGGTCGGCCACGGCATCGGGGCGGCGCAGGGTGCGCAGCCCGCCGGTGACGAACGGGGCGGCCAGCAGGGGACGGGCGAGCTTTCGAAGGACAGCCATGCCCCGCTGTTGCCCCGGCTCGGCCGGTCCATCCGGCCCGGCCCCGACGATCACCACCCGACCCCAACGATCACCACCCGCCCCGAACGATCACCACCCGGCCCGAGCGATCACCTCCCGCCCCCCCCGACGATCACCTCCCCGCCCAGGCGATGACCGCCCGGCCCACCGCACCCGCCTGCCCGGCCCGCCGCACCCGCCTCCCGGGACCGCCCAGTCCCGGACGCCCGGCAACCGGTCGTCGGCGGGGTGCGGCAGCCGGACATGGAAGGCCGGGCAGCCGGTCGGAAGGCGGGGTTCGGCAGCCGGGGGAGGGCCTGGGAGGGGGGCGGCGGGTCAGGCCAGGGGCTTGTCCAGTACGGCCTTGCGGTGGCTGAAGGCCTCCAGGGAGTAGCGGCCGTGGTAGCTACCCATGCCGCTCTCGCCGACGCCGCCGAAGGGCAGGTCGGACACCGTGAGGTGGGCCACGGGCAGGCCGAACGCCAGCGCGCCCGAGGAGGTCTCCCGGGTCAGGCGTTCGCGGGTGGTGTCGGACTCGGTGAAGGCGTACAGGGCGAGCGGCTTGTCGCGGTCGCGGATGAAGGCGATGGCCTCGTCGAGTCCGGCGACCTCCACCAGGGGCAGGATCGGGCCGAAGATCTCCTCGCTCATGACGGGGGAGCCGGCTGCCACCTCCGCGAGCACGGTCGGGGCGATGTAGCGGGCGGCGCGGTCGTGGGCGCCGCCGGTGACGGTGCGCCCGGAGCCGAGCAGGCCCGTCAGCCGGTCGAAGTGCCGCTCGTTGACGATCCGCCCGTACTGGGGCGACAGGGCGGCGTCCTCGCCGTACAGGGCGGCCACCGCCCGGACGAGGGCGCTCTCCAGCTCCCGGGCGGTCGCCGGGTCGGTCAGTACGTAGTCGGGGGCCACGCACGTCTGCCCGGCGTTCATGAACTTGGCGGCCGCCAGGCGGGCGGCCACCACGTCCAGGTCCGTGCCGCGGTCGACGAAGACGGGCGACTTCCCGCCGAGTTCGAGCGTGACGGGCGTCAAGTGCTCGGCGGCGGCCCGCATGACGATCCGGCCGACCTTCCCGTTGCCGGTGTAGAAGACGTGGTCGAAGCGCTGCGCAAGCAGGTCGGTGGTCTCGGCGACCGCGCCCTCCACCACGGCGACCGCGTCACGGTCCAGGTAGCGGGGCAGGAGACCGGCGACGGCACGGGAGGTGGCGGGCGCCAGCTCGCTGGGCTTGGCCACGACGCAGTTGCCGGCGGCCAGCGCACCGACGACCGGGGCGAGCAGCAGCTGGACGGGGTAGTTCCAGGGGGCGATGACCAAGACCACCCCGAGCGGGTCCTGCACGGTGTGCGCGGCCGCCGGACTCAGCCGCTCCGGTACGGGCACGGGCTGCGGCTGCAGCCAGCCGGCCAGGTGCTCCAGGGTGTGGTCGATCTCCCGCACGGTGAAGTCGATCTCGGTGCGGTAGGCCTCCTGCCGGCTCTTGCCGAGGTCGGCGTGGAGCGCCGCGGCCAGCTCCTCGCCCCGCTCGGTCAGCAGCCGCCGCAGGGCCTCCAGCTGCCCGGTACGCCAGGCGAGCGGCTTGGTGCGGCCGGTGGCGAAGGTGGCGCGCAGCCGTGCGACGAGGTCGGCGGGCTGGGGTGCGGGCTGGTCCGACATGCATGGCTCCTTGAGAGGGTGCGCGGCGGGGAGAACGAAGACACCCCGCCATTCGATGTATATAGCAACTATCGGGTGGGCGGCATTCCCCGCAGCCCCGCGGGCGGGGCGGGCCCGCCTCGATCCTCCCCGGATGGCCGGCGGCAGGGCTGAGCCGGGTAGAGCGCACGCGCGGAAGAAGGGGCGGCTCAGGCCTGTGCCGGCCGGCCCGGGGGCGTCAGTCCGCCCGCTCCGGGTGGCGCTCCGGCTCCCCGCGGTGCCCCGGGGCTTCGGCGCGCTCCCGGCCGTCCTGGTGCTCGTTGTAGCGCAGCAGGTAGGCGGCGAAGCGGTCCAGGTCCTCGCCGTGCCAGTCGGCGAGCCGCTCGTGGAACATCACGCGCCGGCTCTCGGCCGCCTGGGCCAGGGCCGCGGCGCCCGCCGGGGTGAGCTCCAGCACGTGCACCCGGTGGTCCTCCGGGTCGGGACGGCGCCGGATGAGCCCGGCCCGCTCCAGCGCCGCGACCTGGCGGCTGACGGTCGACTTGTCCAGCGCGTAATGGGCGGCGAGGGCCGAGGCCCGGCAGTTCGGCCGCTCCTCCAGGTGGCTGAGGAGGGTGAAGGACACCAGGGAGAGCTCCGGATGCATCCGCGCGGCCGCCGACCGGGCGCGCCGGGCGAAGGAGGTCATCTCCCGCTGGATCGTCTCGATGGCAGCCTCCCGGCGTTCACCGTCCGGGCAGGCCGTGCCGGGTGGGTCCGTGGCCACGGCGACCTCCTCTCCGCTCGCATCTAGTTGTATGATACAACTTAAAGAGAAGTTGTATATGCCAACCATGTGTGGCGGGCCCGGCGGCACCCGGAAGGGCCGGGCAGGACCCGGGCAGGACCCCGGCACGACCCGGACAGAGCCGGGCGGCCCTGCGCAGGGCCGGCAGGACAAGCGGCGTCCTCCAACACCAGCCCGCCCGCCCCGCGCCCCGCCCGCCCGCTGCCCGCCACCCGCTGCCCGCCACTCCCCGCCCAGGCCAGCCGATACCGAAGGTCCTCCCCGCATGTCCGGTCGCACACCCGCCCACCCCACCCCGGCACCCGCCCACCCCACCACCGCCCCGGCAGCCGCCACCGCACCCCCCACCCCCGCTCACCCCGCCCCGGCGCCCGCCCACCCCACCGCTGCCGCCCACCCCACCGCTGCCGCGCACCCCGCGCTACGCCACGTCCTGACGCACCTGCTGACCCCGCTGCTGATGTGCCTGGGCATGGGGCTCGCCTACCTGGGCGCCTTCGTCCACCCCGAACCCCACCACCTGCCCGTGGCCGTCGTCGGTGAGGGCCCCGGCGCCCTGGTCTTCGCCCAGACCGTCAAGGACAACGCCGGTGACGCCCTCGACGTACGCACCCTCGCCCACCGCGCCGACGCGGTGGACGCCGTCAAGGACCGCCGCATCACCGCCGCCTACCTGCCGAGCCCGACCCGGCCCGAACTCATCGTCGCCACCGCCGCCTCCGACACGGGCGCCACCGTGGCACAGAAGATCTTCACCCCGGTCGCCGCCCGCCAGGGCGCCCCGCTCGAGGTCACCGACGTCGTCCCCACCGTCGACGACGACCCGACCGGCCAGGGACTGTTCTTCCTGCTCGTCGCGGTCAGCATCGGCTCCTACGCCTCGGTGGCGGTCCTCGGCGGCGCCGGCGCCGCACTGCGCATGCGCAGCCGCGCCCTGCTCGTCCTCGCCGTCTCGGGCGTCGTCAGCGCGATCGGCGCCCTGCTCGCCGGACCGGTCTTCCACCTCGCCCACCACGGTCTGGCCGCCGTATGGGGGCTGAGCTGGCTCTACTCCGCAGGCATCCTCTTCATCGGCGTCGGCCTGCACACCTTCCTCAAGCGCTGGACGACGCTGGCCATGATGCTGCTCTTCGTCATGCTCAACTTCACCAGCTCCGGCGGACTCTTCCGCCCCGAACTGCAGAACGGCTTCTTCGGCTCCCTCCACGCCTTCTGGAACGGCGCCGGATACCTCGAAGGCCTGCGCAGCCTCCTCTACTTCGGCCACGACGGCCTCTCCGGCCACCTGGCCACCCTCCTCCTGTGGCTCCTCCCGGGCCTGCTGCTTACCAGCGCGGCCGCCCTCACCGAACGCCACCGCACCACCACCCCGAAGCAAAAGCAGGAACAGAAGCAGAAGCAAAAGCAGGAACAGAAGCAGAAGCAAGAACAAGAACAACAGGAACAGGAGGAGGAGATGGAGGAAGCGGTCGGCGTCTGACCCGCCCACGGCTACGCCCGGGCCGCCCCGGCGCCGCCCCCGAGTCGCCCCACGGCGTACCGGAACGCAGGATGGAGCAGGTGATGACGGTCTTGGTGGTCGGTGTGCCCGACGGCGAGCAGCTCGAACTGCTGCGCTCGGGCATCCAGCGCAACCCGCACTTCCGCGTCGTATCGCACGCCCACGACCCCGCTGTCGCCCTCGCACACGCCCGCGTCCTGCTCCCCGACATCACCGTCCTGTCGCTGCCCGCCGGCCTCGACCGCCTCGACGCCGCACCTGACGTCCTGCACGTGTTCCACGGGGTACGGGCCCTGGACCCCCCGAGCGCAGTGGTACTGCGCACCTCCGCCACCCGCGTACCCCGGGCGGTGTCGGGCCTCGCCGCCGAGGGAGCCGTCCACGTCGTACGCGAAAGCGACGCCGAAGCCCTGATGCGGGCCCTGCACGCGATCGGGCTGCGCCGGGCCAGCTGCGACCCGGACCCGATGCCCTGACCCCGGCCCCGCCCCCACCCCGGCCCCGCCCCACCCCGGCCCCACCGCGCTTCCCGCCCCCGGCGCTCGCGGGAGGCATGGCCCGGGCAGGCTGCGGGGGAGGGGCGGGCGGGCAGGGTGATGCGTCGGCGGTTCTCTGTCAAGTCCCGAGTTTTGGGGACATGTGCCCCCGGGGGTGCGGAGGCCTTAATGGAGTCATCCCGCTCCACCGCCTCCCACTGAAGGAGAAAAACCCATGTTCCGCACTTCTCGTACGCAGCGTTTCGCCCTGGTCGCCGCATCGGCCGCGTTCGTCGGAGCGGGCACGCTCCTGCCCAGCAGCGCGTTCGCCGCCCCGGCGGCATCGCCGGCCGCCGCCAGCTCGGTCGCCACGAAGACCGCAGGTCACGTCGAGTACGCGAAGGGCGACCACGGCGACCATGACGGTCACAAGAAGAAGAGCAAGTGGGACGACAAGCACAAGAAGCAGACCAAGCACAACAAGAAGGGCAAGAACAGCAGCAAGCCCAAGGACGTCAAGAACATGCCGGGCTGCAAGTTCTACAAGGGCAAGGTCTACTGCGAGCACAAGCCCGAAGCCCCGAAGCCGGCCCCGGCCCCGGCACCGCCGAACCCGGCACCCGCCCCGCCCGCCCCCGCCCCCGCCCCCGCGCCCGCGCCGCCGGCTCCGGCGCCCGCCCCGCCGGCCCCGGCTCCCGCTCCCGGCGGGTGACCCCGGGCGACCTGACGCTCGGCCCGGGCTCCGCGGCACCGCCACGGAGCCCGCAGCCGTGCGACACGCCACCTGCGACCTGGATGCCAGCCTCGGCCGGCATCGGCTGACACGGTCAGCGCCGGGTCGCACCACCACGCCCGCACCCCACCCGCCCGCGCCCCACCCGCCCGCACCCCCACCACCCCCACCCCACCCCCACCCCACGCCCACCCGCCCGCACCCCCACCCCGGCCCCATCCCCCGCCCCGGCCCCATCCCCCTTCCCCCTTCCACCTTCCCCGGCCGTAGGACCCCGGCTGTCGGCCGTGTCCCGCCTGTCGCCGTATCCAGGCGCCGGGTTGCGCTGACCGGGCGTCCTGGCCACCCACGATCGGGTGGGTCGCGGCGCGCCCCCACCCGATCCCCGGGAACGGGACAAGCGTGGCGCACATGAACACCGTCGTCCGCCGCCGCGGCCCCGCCGTCTGCCTCGCCCTCTCCGCAGCGCTCCTGGCCGGAGCCTGCGGCGGAAACAGCAAGGACCCCGTCACCTCCGCCCCCCTGGCACCCTCCTCCCCCCAGGCCAGCCGGTCGGGCAGCGCCTCGCTGACCCAGGACCAGCGCGAACGCATGCTCCTGGTCCCCGCCGCCAAGATCCAGTGGAACCAGGCCGCGGACACCGCCGTACGCGACGTCGCCGGGAGCAGACTCGTCGAGATCGAACTGACCACCTCCCGCACCACCCCTGCCGCCACCACGGCCCCCGCCACGACGGCAAACCCCACCACGCCAAGCCCCGCCACGACGCCAAGCCCCGCGACGCCAAGCCCTTCCCCGTCACAGGCCGCTGCCGCCCCGGTCTGGGACGTCACGGTCGCCACCGCGGACGGCACCCAGCACGATGTCCAGGTCGACGCCGTCACGGGAAAGGTCACCCGCTCGCGGGTCGAGCCCGGACAGGACGCCGACGACAAGAGCGAACTCGCCGCACAACTCAAGGCAGCGACGACCCCCGCACCCCAGGCCGTCACGACCGCCACGAGCCACAAGCAGGGCACCGTCACCGCCGTGGAACTCGACGACGACCAGTGGTCCGTCGACATCGTCACCCCCGACGACTGGAACAAGACCACCTACGACATCGACGCAGCCAAGGGCACCGTCGTACGCGAACACGTCGACCGCGACTGACCCGCCGCCCCAGGACAGCCGACGGATGCAACCACCGCCCGTCGGCCAACTCGGCTCAGGTGCCGCGCGCCCCCAACCAACCGTCAGCAAGCCTCTCGGCAGCAAAGACATCGTCCACGCCCGGCAGGCGCACGACGTGCACGAGACCCCCGCCCGCCACCACCCCCACCGGCGACGGCCAACAAGGCGGCGAACCGGCGCCAACCCACCGTGGTTGCCCTCCTCGAAGGCCAGGACAACCCACCCCCCTGGAGCACGCCCTCTGCGACGCCGGACACCCCGGACTGCCCCTCAACGCCCGAAGGACCCGCTGCCGGGGCACGGACGACGCCGCCCGGCGACGCCACGCAGGCAGAGACAGTAATGAGGCTGTGACCTGCCGACATTCAGTACGGCCCTTGCTGATCACTAGGGTTCGTCCGTGTCGAACAACGATCAGATACCCGCGGGCGGCACCGGACCGGACGACGACGAGTGGAACGACTTCGTCCGACGCTGGGAGGAACAGCAACTCCCCGCCCAGCCCGCACCGGCACCGGCACCGGAATCCGTACCCGCACCCCGGTCCCGGCGGGTGTGGCCGCTGCACCTGACGCTCGCGCTGGTAGCCGCAGGCGCCGCCTTCGCAATCCTGCAGTACACCGGAACACCACCGGCCAGCAGCCCCCACACCCACGCCCAAACCCACACCGACACCCCCACCCCCACCGACACCAAAGCCCCCACCCACGACAGCGCCAGCAGCAAAGGCGCCGACAGCAACAGCCAAGACAACACCGACCACCACGACAGCTACAGCGCGGCGCCTGCCGGGCCCGCCGGCACCCGGCCGATGGCGCCGCTCGCCGACCTGTTCCCGGCCCGGGTCGAGGACCCCTCCGGTACCACCTTCACCCGCCTGGGCTCGACCGTCATGAAGTCCTGCACCGAACCGGGCAGTGTCGGCCCCCGACTGGCCGCCATGATCGATGACAGTGCCGGCTGCATCGGCGAGCAGATCGCCCTCTACAAGGACGACCGCAACAACCAGTTCAACCTGGCCGTCTTCACGATGAAAGACCCCCAGGACACCGTGACCGTGATGACGGAGCTGACGATGGCCTTCGACGACTACCAGGTCGCCGCACAGGCCCCGCCTCCCGGATCGGGTCTGCCGGCCCTGCCCGCGGACAGCGGCCTCGTCCAGGCCTTCACCGGCCACGGCCGGGTCATGGTGGTGTCCATGGGCCAGTGGTCCGACGGCCGCACCGCCGACTTCCAGCAACTCGTGGACCGCATGAAACCGCTCTACGACACGGTCTCCCGGAAAGCCGCCGCCCACGAGGCTGCGGGCTGACACCCCGCCGGAACGGCGAAAGCATCCCGACGCGGCAGGGAGCAGTACCGTACGGCGTCCAGCGCCCCGCATTCCCCGGTCCGCCCGCCCCACCGCACGACCACACCGCCACGCGAGGCCGCGAGGCCGCCGCGAGGCCGCTCAGCAGAACTGCTTCACCGCCTGCGCGGCCCCGGCGGTGTAGCCCTTCTCGTAGTTCGGGTCGACCGCGGTCAGACCCGGGTTGGCCTTCTGCTTGCAGTCCTGGCGCAGGTCGGCGAAGCCGTCCTTGAAGCCCTTGCGGAACTGGCCCTGGGCGTCCTTTTGCCCGGACTCCTTGGCGGAGCCGCAACTGACCTCACCGGTGCCGCTCTGCGTGGCCGTGTACGAGCCGGCCGGCAGGTTCGCGACGCCGAAGCTGCCACTGCCCGTGACATTGGCGGTGAAGGTCTTGCCCGTCGAACCCTCGACGAGGACCTTGGTCTTCGGCTTGAAGCCCGAGCCGTTCACCGTGACCTTGGCGCCGTTGTGCTGCGTCTTGACCAGGCAGCTTGCGTCGGGCACGGCGGCATGTGCCGAGGACACCGCCAACCCCACCGCCCCGAGACCGAGTGAGGAGACCAACAAGGGGGTGAGCACGGCGAGTCGAGTCCGGGTGTTCATCTGTAGTTCCTCCCGCTCTGAAGCGGAGCTGCCGAGAAGAATGGGCGCCGGCGCGCACCGCACCGGACCGGGCCGCCGCGCACCGGACCGGTGCCCGGCACCCAGCCGCACACACCCGCCCCCGGTACGCAGACACACACAGGGCCGAGCCCCACTGCGGGCGCGCAGGCGGCGCCCCCGTACCCCCTCTGCGGTGAACAGCCATCCCGCTCACCAAGGGCAGTGACCCTCCCATCGTCCCGCCGCGCCACACCGGTGTCGACCGGGACCGGGGACCGACCGTCGGGGCGAGACCGACCGCACGCGACGGGCCGGGGGAGGGGGGACGGGGGACGGGGGACGGGGCCGACCGTACGCACGGCAGAGGACGGGAGCCGGGCGAGGGGCAGAACCGCGTGCCAGGGTGCGCCTCGGGGCATACGCCCCGGGACAACAGGAGGCACCCATGGCCCGATCCCGGCCCCGCCGCCGACCCTGCACCGGCAGCCGCGGTGCCGTCCGCACCCCTCTCACCGCCGCCGCCGTGCTCGCCGTCACTGCGGCCGCCGCCGTGGCCGGCTGCTCGATACAGGAGGCCGTCTGCCGCGGCGGCGAGTACCCCGTCATGACCGTGGGGGACACCGGTTCGGCCTGCGTCCCGGACGGCGAAGAACCATCTGAGGGCTACACGCGCCACCCCGAAGGCAAACTCCCCCGCACGGTCGACGACACCTGGGACCGCTACTGGCGCACCCACACCCACACCCTCGACGAGAAGGGAAACATCCTCGACGCCCCGGCCCCGCGGTAGCGGGCACCGCCCCCGCGGCGGACGGCACCGGCCGGACCCCATACCGCACAAGCGGGTTGATCCGCCGGAGCCGCCACGACGAACCCCGGCCCGTCTGGGCCGGCTACGAGAGCCGGTCCAGACGGGCCAGGGGAACTGCAAGAAAAAGGGGAGAGCGGAACGGGGGAGGGAGAGGAGAAGGAGAAGCTGCGCGTCAGTTCTGGACGTCCTCGTTGAACCTGTTCGAGCAGTCCTGCTTCTCCTGCTGCGTCTGCGCGCTGTCCAGGCAGGACCGCAGGTCCTTGCCCTCGTCGGAGTTGAGGATGGACACCCCGACGCCGACCAGGATGCCCGCGATGACCACGCTCACCGAGCCCAGGACCAGGCCGGTGATGGCCATACCGCGGCCCCCAGCACCCCCGCGGGCTCTGCGCAGGGCGGCTATGCCCAGACCGATGGCCACCAAGGCCAGCGGAATGCCCACGAACCACAGCCACAGCAGCAACAGGGACGCGATACCGGTGACCAGCGCGGCCACGGCCAGGCCGTTGCGCCCCGTGGCGGGCGCGGAAGCGGGGGAGGGGTGGGCACTGGTGCCGGTGCCGTCCGGGGAACGGTACGCGTCGGACATGGATGGGTCCCTTCATCGATCGGCCGGTGGGCAACTTCCCTGCAAAGCAGTGATGTTCAGCCCGTCTGCCACAGACCCGCCCCCGCAAACCCACCTACCCGCCTACCCACCAGCCCGCCTACCCGCCCGGGAGCTTCAGCCGCGGGGGCTGCTGATGTGCTCGGGCTGGATCACGAACACCACACGGACCTGGTCACGGCCGCCGTACCAGGGGTAGGGGCCGCCGAGGTATTTCTGCGCGAGCTCCTCGATGTGGGCGTCGGCTCCCTCGGTGGTCACGCGCAGCACCCGCCCCCGGATCTGGACGTAGGAGGCAGGCTCCGCCGGGTCGGCGACCGCGACGGCCACCCGCGGATCCCGGGCGATGTTCCGGGTCTTCTGATGCGAGGCCACACTGTTGATCAACACGTGTTCCCCGTCGGTGTCGATCCACGTCTGGGTCAGCTGGGGAGAGCCGTCGGGCATCGACGTCGCGATGTAGCAGGTACTGGGGCGCCGCAGCAGCGCCACCACGCTGCCGCCTCCACGGCCCCCGCTGGCCCCTGGACTACCTCTTCGCCCGCCAGGCCGCCCGCATCCCCCGACCGGCCGACGTCCTCTTCGTCGAGCACGAATGCTACGACTGGCGCGCCCTGGACGAACTGGCCGTGGCCGCCTACTGGACCGGCGCGTACGAGGAGTCCGCCCAGTGCGCCCGGCGTCTGCTGGAGGAGGGCAGGCTCCCCGCCGGGGAACACGAGCGCGTGAGCCGCAACCTGGCCTTCGCCCAGGACAAACTCACCCCCCAGCCCCTCGTCGACGCCTAACCCACCGCACCCGCCACCCCCCCCGCACCGGGAACCGGCCCGCACCCACCCCCAGGACGCCGCCCAGGACGCCGCCCAGGACATCGCCCAGGGCCCCCAGGACGCCCCCGCCCCCCACCCCCCGAGCCCCCCGGCCGGCCCCGGGCGCCCCCTGCCCCCTCCCGGCTACCCGAAGGGAGCACCCCCGGGCAGCCCGCCCCGCACCCTCAGACCATCACCAGCAGCCGCGTCTGCGGCACCAGCTTCCGGTTCACGCTCGTGCTCTGCACGAAAATCGTGAACTCGTCATTGTGGTCAGGCTTGACCCGGACCTCCGTATTCGGCAGCCCGAGCACCGCCCTCGCCTGCGGACCCGTATACACCCGGTCCGTCTTCTTCTCCAGTACCGCAATCTGCTTCTGCGCCTGGATCTTCTCCGACTTGCTCAGCTGGTAGAACGCGCAACCGGTGCGGTACGTGTGTCCACTTTCGACGACCCAGTCCCGGATCGCCGCTTCCCGGGCCACCGGAATCAACTGGTATTCGGCCGCATTCACCGGCGTCAGGCCGGCCGCCTCGATGGATTTCTTGTTCACCGTCTCGGCACCCGTGGAGAACACCGCCCGCGATCCCCGGATGCCCTTGGTTCGGCCCACCATGAACTTCTCGGTGGCCTGCTGGATGACCTGCCCAGCCTCCTCCAGCCCCTGCGTGCTCGTGGCATCCCAGATGGCGATGTTGTTCTTCGGGAAACCGCACTGCATGGCCTCCCGCTTGCCCATCTGATCCGGCACGAGAACAGCCAGAGTCCAGTTGTCCTGCTGCGTCTCGACCAGCTCGGCCACCGCCTGAACCAAGGCACGCGCACTCTTCACCGGCGCATCGGGGCAGCGGTGACTGGCGTTCTCCTGACCATCGGTCAGCACGAACGTCAGGAAGCTGTGGTCACCGTAGAGCTGCGCCGTCTGCGCCAACTCCCGCTGCGACTTCAGCGTCGCCGCCAGCAGAGCCGTCATCCCGCCCGTCCGGTACATCTGCTTCAAGGACGGCATCCGCAGCACGTCCTTGTCGTAGATGACGCACTCCACCGTGTCCGCGAACACATACACCGTGACGCGGGTCTCCTGGTCCAATTCCTTCGACCGGCGCGCCAGATACGAGATCTGCTGATCGGCGACCTCGACGACCTTGCGACTCAGATGCGACATCGAAGAACTCGCATCCAGCACCAGAGCAACGTGGTTGATGTAATTCTGAACCCCGGACATGAATGCTCCCCCTCTTCCCGAACTGATACTCCAATCCTCCCAGCCACCACTGACAATCGACCCCGAACCCGCCCCCGCCCACCCCCGCGGCACCACCCCCGCCCCACCGACCACCGGCCCGGCCACCGACCAACGACCGCCGGCCCAGCCACCGGCCGCCGACCACCCCCTGCCCCGACCCTGACCCACCCCCGGCTACCAGCCCCCGGTTGCCGGCCGCCGTGAACGGGCAGCCTCACCAGGGCCGTACCACCGGCGGCCGGCGGACACAGGAGGTGGCCGATGGAACAAAGGGTCCAGGTACCACCCGACGAGCACGGCGTACGCGTCGTCATCTGCAGCGGCGAGTTCGACGCCGACACCCTCGGCCCACTGGAGACGGCCGTCGAAGCCGCCGTCCACGACCCCACCGTGCAGCGGATCGTCCTGGACGTCACCGCCGTGGAGTTCGCAGACTCCACCTTCCTCACCCTCATGCTGCGCCTGCTGCACACCGGCCGCCTCGTCCTCGTCGGCCCCGCCTCACGACGCCTGAACCGGGTCTTCGACCTCACCCAGGCCGGAGACCTCTTCACCGTCGTCGACAGCGTGGACGCCGCCCGCCGCCTCTGAACCCGCCACACCGGCAACCGTCCAGCCGCACACCACAGCAGCCGGCACGCCCACGCACGAGCCCGCGCCCACGCCCGCTCCGGCCAACCGGACGCTGAACGCGCTCACACGAACGCCACCACACCCGCCCACACCCCACACCCCAAACCCCAAACCCCCGAACCCCACACCGCACGGCACCCGGCAAAGATCGGCCGGGGCCGGAACACGGCCGGCCCCGATGCATGGAACAGCCCCGGCCGGACACACGTAAGCCAACTAACGCGCACACCACCGCAGTCGAGCCCATCCGCCCGACGCACACCGAGGAAGTGAGACGTCATGCCGCTGACTTTCCGCAAGAGCTTCCAGATCCTGCCCGGCGTCCGGCTCAACATCAACCGCAAGTCCTGGTCGATCACCACCGGCGGCGGCAAGCACGGACCCCGCCACACCCACAGCAGCACCGGACGCCGCACCACCTCCATGGACCTGCCGGGCCCCTTCGGCTGGCGCAAGACCACCCGCGGCTGACCCCCGCCCCTGCAGCAGGCCCCCGAACCCCCGGCCCACCCCGCCGGGGGTTCGCCGCATCCCCGCCGGAACGAGCACAAGCACCGAACCAGCGGAGCAGCGCACCCCGCACGGCCCCGACGACACCTCACCCACAAACACCCGCCGAACCAGTCGCCAGGACAACAGGTGCGGCAACACCCGTCCTTGATCCGAAGATCATCGTGTTGCAGGGTGAAGCATGCAGAGTCAGAGCCTTCCCACCTACGTACTCGTTCACGGGGCCTTCGCGAACTCGTTCTCCTTCGCACCCCTGCAAGGCGAACTCGCCCTCCTGGGCCACCGCTCCGTCGCCGTCGACCTCCCCGGCCACGGGTTCGAAGCCACCTTCCCCGCGGCCTACCAGGCTCCCCAACTGCCCGACGAACTCGCCGCGGAACCAGGAACCCTCAAGGGGGTGACCCTCGCCGACAACACCGCCCGCGTGATCGACGTCCTGGAGCGGGCCCGACGCAACGGCCCCACCCTCCTCGTCGCCCACAGCAGGGGCGGCATCACCGCCACCGCCGTCGCCAACGCCCGCCCCGAACTGATCGACCGCATCGTCTACGTCTCCGCCTGGTGCCCCGTCGACCTGGACGTGAACGCCTACTACGCCCAGCCCGAGATGGCGGACGTCGACATGGCAGGCTTCGCCGGCGCCCTCGTCGCCAACCCGGCCGAACTCGGCGTGCTGCGCACCAACTTCCGCACCGCCGACCCGGCCGCACTCACCGCGCTCAAACGCGCCCTCGCCGCCGACCTCACCGACGACGAGTTCCGGGCCTTCCTGAACACCTTCCAGCCCGACGAAAACCTCGACACCGGAACGTCAGCCGACCGCGCCCAGGCCGCGACCTGGGGCCGGATCCCCAAAACGTACGTACGCCTGGCCGCCGACGCCAGCATCCCGCCCGCCGCACAGGACCGCATGATCCGCGAAGCCGACGCCCTCACCCCAGACAACCCCTTCGACGTCCGCACACTCCAAGGCAGCCACCTGCACTGGCTGACCCACCCCCGAGCCGCCGCCGCCCTCCTCGCCACCCTCACCACCTGACCCGCCACCCCAAGGCACCCACCCGGCACCCACCCGGCACCCACCCGGCACCCACCCGGCACCCGCCCGCCACCCACCCCGAGCCCCCGGCCACCGCCCCGCCCCACGACGGCTGACTCGACCCCGACCACACCCCGACTACGACTTCGGTCGCACACGGAACACGCCCCGGACGAGCCTGCAGTCGCACACGAGAGCGACCAGGGGCCGACGCGGCAGCGCATACCCGCGCCGAGGATGACCGGGTGAGCCAAACCATCACAGGGCTGCACCTGTCCCCCCTGGAAGTCCTTGCCGTACTGGGAGCCCTCGCGCTGGTGGCAGCGCGTTGGCTTCCCCCCGCCGCCCGCACGCCCCTCACGATCACGGCCGGCTCCCTCTGCACCCTGGCCCTGGGAGCACTGGCCCTGGGTGGCCCCGGCGTCTTGGGCACGGCAGACGCGGTGGGCATTCGCTGGCAGATGCTGCCGGTGGCGGCCGGCGCCGCCCTCGCCCTGCCCTTCGCCGCCCTCCCCCTCCTGCGCCGCCGCCCCGGCCGGCCGGCGAGGCGGGCCCCCTGGTGGCTGGCACTGCCCGGATCCCTCCTCTGCACCACCCTGATCGCCACCGGGCCGGCAGCCGCCTGGGCCTTCCCCGTCCCCGCATTCCCCGAACCCACCGGCCGCTTCGCCGTCGGCACCCGCGTCATGCAGTGGACCGACCCGCAGCGCCCCGAGACCGCAACCGACGACCCCGACGACCGGCGCACCGTCGTCACCCAACTCTGGTACCCCGCAGACAAGCACCCCGCAAACGCACCACGGGCCCCCTACCTCGGCCGCACACCCCAGGAAGCACGCACCGTCTCCCAGGCTTTGGCCCGCTACACCGGCCTTCCCGCCTTCCTCATCGACGGCGTCCCACGCGCCCGCACCCACTCGGTCTTCAACGCCCCACCGGCCCGAACCGGCGAACGCTTCCCCGTCGTCCTGTTCTCTCCCGGGCTGGGCGGAGTACGCACCCAGAACACCGCATGGGCCGAGGAACTGGCCGCCAACGGCTACGTCGTCGCCGCCCTCGACCACCCCTACGACTCCGCCGCCGTCGTCCTCACCGACGGCCGCACGATCAACACCCGGATCACCGCGACCGGCGACGACGGGGAAGACAACAGACGCGCCACCGAGACCACCGCCATCCGCGCCGCCGACCTAAGCTTCACGCTCACCCAACTCGACCACCTGAACAGAGCGGACGGCCAAGGCCAGGGCCAGACCACGGACCCGCTGACCGGACGCCTGGACACCACACGCACCGCGGTCACCGGCCACTCCCTCGGCGGCGGCGCAGCCCTCCAAGCCGCCCGTCAAGACCCCCGGTTCGCCGCCGTCATCGACCTGGACGGCTACCCCCGAGACCCCGACCCCCGCCCCTTCCCCCAGCCTGCCCTCGCCCTCACCCAGGCCATCACCGCGGACACCGACCCCCGCTACCTGCCCCGCCTGACCGAAACACTCCAGCTCAGCACCGCCACGAGCTACCGGCTCACCATCCCGGGAGCCGCCCACCTCACCTTCACCGACGCCCCCCTGTACCTGCCCCCGATACCCTCCCTGGCCGGCACCCTGGGCCGCACCGAAAGCCCCCGCACCGTCGCCGCAACCACACTCGCCTTCCTGAACACCACCCTGCGCCACCAAGACATCGACCTCCCCGCCACACTTGTGGCCTACGGCGACCTCACCACCCACCGCCCGGACCCCCACCCCTGACCCTCAACACCACCCCGCCACCGCCGCCAACCCCGAGTGGGCGGTCCATATGGAACTCCACCCACCGGCGGGCACTTTGGAAACCAGCCCTCCCCGGGGTGTCGAGAACGCGCCACCGGCTCCGTCCCCGCTATAACCGATGGCCGGTGACACCGAAAAAGAGGGAGAACCGTCATGACGCTCCAGCGGATGGACAACGTCGGCATCGTCGTCGAGGACCTGGCGGCCGCCGTCGCGTTCTTCACCGAACTCGGCCTGGAGGTCGAAGGCACAGCACAGATCGAGGGCCTCTTCGCGGACCAGTCCGTCGGCCTCGACGGAGTCCGCAGCGACATCGCGATGATGCGGACCCCGGACGGCCACGGCAAGCTCGAACTCGCCCAGTACCACGCCCCCGCGGCGATCACCGCAACGCCGCACGACCCGCCACCGAACACGCTGGGCCTGCACCGGGTCATGTACGCCGTCGACGACATCGACGACACCCTCGCCCGCCTGCGCCCCCACGGCGCCGAACTGATCGGCGAGGTGGCCCGGTACCAGGACATCTACCGCCTCTGCTACCTCCGCGGCCCCTCAGGCATCCTCCTGGCCCTGGCCGAAGAAATCAGCTGAAGCCCCCACACCCCTGCCCGCTCCAAGGCGTCCTGGAATCCACACAGCAACGGAGGCGATCTCCCCTTCGGTTTCAAGGAGGCGAACAGCCACGCCGTCCTCGACACCCCCGGCCCCGCCCCTCAAGACCGCATCACCGTCACCCCGCTCGCCCCAACCGTCAAGGGTGGCGGACTCCTACACACCGGAGGAGGCCGGCATTCCAGGCGCCCTGAGAGAGACCGGGGGACTCTGGACGTCTCCTCATGTTCATGTGATGATCAGTTTCATGAGTGCTATCCGAAAGGCTTATGCCGCGTAGGCGGCCTGGCGCGCTGCGCGCGCATCGAGTGGTACCGCGACCGCTGTGTGGGGGAGCCGGACTTTGGTGGGAAGAGTTCCCCACGCTGTGGCCCTCGCACATAGAGGGGCTTTCTTCCCGGACGGTTTCCGCGATTCATCGCGAGGAATGCCGGCGCCCATATGACGAGGGGTTGTGGCCTGGAGCGACTAGCGCCGCACTCCAAACCTACCGTGGGTTCCTGACCCGTCCGGGCCGCTATCTGTATCTGCGACATGCCTACTGTCCTTGTCAGGACTGTGATCGCGGGACGAACGTTGCTTTGGCACGGGATCTCTTGGAGCTCACCGTGCACAGGCTCCCTCCCCGTCCGCGTCGGGACCTGGAAGCCTTGTTGGCACGACTGGATGACGAGCTGTGGCGCAGGACCCTCCCGGATCCGTTCGCCTACCGGCAGTCGCATCGGCGGGGAGGCTGGTGGCACTGGCGTCTATATGACACGACCGACCTTCTGTGACGCTTCGACCCACGGAATGCCCATGGCCGAACGACCGAATGTTTTCCATGACCGTGAGCAGCGCACAGATGAAGACCAGCGGGCGCCGGGAAGGCACGTGAAGTAATTCTTCCCATCCCTGGGCAAGCATTCCTTGCGTTCAACGGTAGCCATCTGCCGGCTTGACCGCATTCGCCCACAGCTGCAAGCTACGTCCGCCTCGCCCCAAACCCCGCCCTGTGTGCACGGTCCACTACCGGCGCCCATGGGCTGCACCCGGACCTGAGCGGATGCACGGGTAGCCGCCCGACTATGGCCTGCGCAGACTCCAGCCCCCAGGCTCGGCGTCAGAGCCAGCCCAGCAGTCAGACAGCGCAACCAAATGGATGGTCGCTTACTCCCATCCACCACCCCGGATCGGTAGCCACCTCCCTCAGGAGCTGCTCCACGTGCCCGCGCCCGGGCATAACCGCCGCGCCCGGCCCCCTTCAGGTACCGCGCGAGGCCTTCGACATCCCCGTGCCCGATGACGGTTGTGTCAGCTGCTCACGGCCTTGGGTTTCCCTGGAGGCGGGGGGTGGACAGGGATGGCGGTGTTGATCATCCTCGGAGAGATTGGTGGAAGCCTGAGCGGTCGGCAGAGCGGCGTTGTGAAAGTGGCTCAACGAAGAGAAGGAGTACGGGTTCATCACGCCCCAGTCGGGTGATGACCTCTTCGTCAAGGGCAGGCCGCCACCTTCGTCGCTACCCGAGGGCAGAACGGCATGCAGGCCGAAGAGGTCCAGATCGCATAACGCCGACCGCACTCACCAGGGGGCGCTCGCCCACTCCACTCCTGGCTGAGCGAATGCGGCGAGCTGCCCGTCATCAAGCCGGTCGCGGCGCCGGCGTTCGTTGGAGAGCCATACTCCGGTGCGGTGGGCGGCCCCGTCGGGGAGGCCAGGTGGGCGCTTTCGTCCAGGAGCTGGGCGAGGTAGGCGCAGTGCCCGGCCAGTCTCCTGGCCACCCCGAAGTGGCGGGGTTCCCGTCCTCGTCGATGCGGACAGGGCCGCGGCCCGTCGTTCGCCGCGCACCGCGTCCCTTCCCGAGCCACCGGACCGGCGTACGTTCGTCAGCCACTGCCCGATCTGCACGTCCAGGATGGCCGCGCTCCGTGGCGCCAAGGTTCCGTGCAGCGCGCGGAGTACGCCTGCGCGGCGGCGGGCTCTGTTCGAAGGCGACGTCCGCGGTGTCCCACACGATCCCGAACCCTTCAGCTCGGCCGCCGCGCTCCGTTTATCTGCCCGACCCTGAACGTCCGGCGCTGGCCGGCGATCGCCCCAGCGGGTACGTCCCCTTGGTGTGCTCCTAGGAGACCTGGAGGTCTCCCTCGCGCTCTCGGTATGGAGGGCCCGCCTCGATGTCCTGACGCCAGTCCTGCCGCCCGGTGTTGAAGACCTGGTAGCTGATCCACTTCGCGATCAGGACCGGATCCCGGCCGAGGAGCCGATGTAGTACCCACGCTCCCATCCGGTCACACCTTTTGGAGCGAATGCGCCCACTTTCGCATGAACTCACATATTCGTCACTCTCCGTAACGTTTCTGCTTTTTAGGGTGCGGCTTGAGGGGTGAGTCACTCGGCGAACCCCACACCGTCCTCCAAGGGGTCAACTGATCATGACCACGCCTGTCGTCGACATCTGGGGTCCTACCGCTCCCGAACCCCGATCCGTTTCCCCCGCCCCGGAGCCTCACGATGAGTGGGAGCTCCCCGGTGGGACGGCCTGGGTCTTCTACAGCCCGCTGAACCGCAGGCAGCTCATCCGGCCGGTCATCCTCTCCGATGGCTTTTCCGGCGGCCCGAGCAGCCTGGACCAGCTCTGGGCGGGCCTGGAGGAGAACGGGGACTACCGCTTCGTCTCCGAGCTCCACGCAACCGGCCGGGACGTGATCATCCTGGGCTACGACAACCGGGCGGCATCGATCACGGCGAACGCGGACATCGTCATCGACTGCATCCGCCGCACCCTTGCCGAGCGGGTGGGACGGTCGAAACTGGTCGTGGGCGGTTTCAGCATGGGCGGACTCGTCACCCGCTACGCGCTGGCGAAGATGGAGCAGGACCCCGCCCTCCCGGACCACGAGACGTCCCTGTACCTCTCCTACGACACCCCGCACCAGGGCGCATGGCTGCCTGTCTCCCTGCAGGCATTCACCCACTTCGCAGCAGACAACTGGGGCGAGGTCCCCCTCGTGGGCGAGAAGCTGCGCCAGTTCTCGGCGCTGCTCAACAGCCCCGCCGCACGCCAGATGGCGCGCTGGCACCTGGAGAAGGCCAGCGGCACCGTAAAGGAGGACCGCGAGCGGATCGAGTTCCTCCGGGCGCTCGAAGAGCTCGGCGGCTGGCCGCGGTCCGTCCGTAAGATCGGCGTCGCCAACGGCGTGGAGACCGGCAACGGCAACGGCATCAAGCCCGACATGACCGCCGTGCGGGCCGACGGTACAACACTCGTCGACACGTGGCTCAAGACCCAGGCAACCGGCGACCAGGAAGTCGCCCGCCTACAGAAGAAGGGCGGTGAGGCGCTCCTGGTCCGCACCAGCGGACTGCCCGACATCGACGGCGCCCCCGGCGGCCTGTTCACCGCCCCCTCCGAGCAGGGCGACCCCGGCAGCTTCGGCCTCGTCGCGCTCCTCAGCAGGCTGCTCGGCAACACCGTGGACCCAGACGTCATCACCACGTCCTGCTTCATCCCGTCCATCAGCGCCCTCGCCGCCGGCGACATCAGCGACCCGAAGGCGCTCTACCAGCCGATCACGCCCGACAACAGCGAGCTCGACGCCTTCCTGGCCGCCGGCCGCAACGAGGGCCATACCACCATGACCGAAGAACTCGGCGCATGGATCGTGAACGAGGTCGCCGCCGGCTGATCCCCCCTCCGGGGTCGGGCGAGCTCCCATAAGCCCGCCCGCCCCCGGGCTTCGCTGGCCGAGCCCGACCGCTCCTCATGGACCCCAAAGACGACATCAGCTACAGACTCCAACTGCTCTGAGGCTGCGCAGCCGTACCGTCTTATCCGCTGGCTGTGCAAGCACGGCCACGTCCCGGTGCACCTGCATTCCGTCACAGTGCTGCTCCTCGTCGGGGGCGGGTGCAGCGCGGCGGGCCGCCCTTGTGTGCGGGGCAGCCGTCGTACGGGTGGCGCCGGGTGGACAGCCGTATGCAGCTGCAATGGCGCAGGGCAATTTTGGCGTGGCGGAGGCGGGAGCGGACGGCATCGGGGGAGATGTCGGGGCGCAGGCAGTTCGGACCCAGACGACCCTGGCTCCAGAATCTATCCATCACTCTAAAATGAAGCATTGGAGATGGTTCCCCCCGGGCGCGTTCGTCCGTGGCTTCCTGCCTCGCCCGCCTCAATGCCAGGCCGGTGCCAGTTCCCAGGCCCAGGAAGCAGAGCCGACGTCCCCCTAGCCTGGATCACGGAGCAGGCCTTCAAGCCCTGAAGCCGGACCGGAAGCTGGGCGGAAGCGAAGCGCACACCAAGAGTGAAGCGATAGCCCGGGCCTTTGCCAGGGACGATGGGCCCGGCGGGGTAGCTTGTGCGCGATAACGGCGGGGCAGGTAGCGCAGTGGACAACGCGCCTCCCTTCAACGGGGCCTGACGCCGGTTCGAATCCGGTCCTGTCCGCGCCACCGTGTGCGTCCCTTCAGGGCGGTTAACAGAAATGGAGAGCCCCGGAGTCCGTCCATAGCCAGCCGTCCGGGCGGCGGGCCGTCCTTGCGGCGAGGCCGGAATGGCCAGGGTGGAAAAAGCGAAGCTGACCCATCCCAACGGGCCGAAAGCCTGGTTGTGGCCTGTCTCGGCGGCGTGTAATCGCTGGTTCTTCTGTGAGACCGGTGGGGGAGGCTGAACAGGTAGCAACCGTGTGGAGAGAAGAGGAGCTGTACATGGAGGACGACGAGGTTATGGCCCAGGCGAAGGATCAGGCGTCGAAGGAGCCAGCAGCCCCGAAGGGCAGTCAGACACTGGAGAAAAAGACGATCAAAGGGCAGGTCATCACGCACACGATCGTGAAGCCATTGCGGGATGAGACGGGCTGACTACCCCTTTCGCTCGACCTGTTGGTCCCGCAGGCCAGCAGGCCGAGCGGGACCCGGCCCCTCCGCTCCCGCTGGCTGGACCGCGAAGCGGTCCCTTGTCCTGGAGGCGAAGCCGGAGGGACCGGGGTGGGAGCGGAGCGGACACCGCATCGGGCCAAAGGCCCGGACCCCGTGAAACGGGGTCAGCTTCGGGGGAGCGCAGCGGACCCGAAGCCGTCCGCAGCGAAGCGGAGGACTCCGCCCGAAGGGCCGGCCATGGCTCGGAGCGAAGCGGAGAGCCGGGCCCGAAGGGCCCCGGGCGAGCGCAGCGAGGCCGTTCGGTCCTGAGCGCGCAGCGCTCAGGTACCCGCTCCGCGGG
>NZ_JAEBEE010000018.1:0-25423 GCF_046548835.1 Streptomyces sp. cmx-4-9
ACGCCCGGTTACATTCCGAACCCGGAAGCTAAGCCTTTCAGCGCCGATGGTACTGCAGGGGGGACCCTGTGGGAGAGTAGGACGCCGCCGAACAATCATTGTGGGATAGCCCCGCACCAGCCCTTCACGGGCATGGTGCGGGGCTTTTCTGCGTTCCGGACCGGGCAAGGCACTATGATCATCTGCCATGAACCAGCACGTGATACGCCCGGTACGAGCCGACGAGTGGGAAAAGGTGAAGGCGCTGCGGATCGCCGCACTGCGCGATCCTGCGGCACCGCTCGCTTTCCTGGAGACGGAGCAGGCCGCCGCCGGCCGGCCCGATGCTTTCTGGCAGGAACGCACGCTGGGGGCTGCGGAGGGGCGGTCCGCACGGCAGTTCATCGCCGAGGCGCCGGACGGCTCCTGGGTCGGGAACGTGGTGGTCCTGGTCGAGGAAGCCGGAGAGGTCGGGATCTTCGACGAGGTCATCGAGGTGCACCAGGGGCACCTGGTGGGGGTCTTCGTGGCGGCCGAGCACCGTGGGACCGGGCTGACGGAGGCGTTGTTCGAGGCGGCGCTGGAGTGGGCCTGGTCGCTGGAGGGGCCGGCGCTGGAACGCGTACGGCTCTTCGTACACGAGAAGAACGAGCGGGCGGCGGCCTTCTACCGGCGGTTCGGGTTCGAGGCCACGGGGTTCGTCGTGCCGATGCCGACGGATCCCTCGGCCCGGGAGCTCGAGTACGCGCTGGTGCGGCCGGCTTAGGACACGGGGTGGGGCAGGTTTGCGTCCGGCCAGCGGGAGCGGGCCTGTTCACGGCTGCGGCACAGGGCCAGCAGCGGAAGCGTCCCGTCTGCCAGGAGGTCCGGGAGCTGCGGGACGGGCGCGACCGCCGCCACGTCGTCCAGGATCAGGGACAGTGGTGGGTCGAGCCGACTGTGGGATGACCGTGCGGCCATGCGACGGCCGTGCTCGACCACGTGCGAGGCGAGTGCGGTCAGCAGGGGCATCGCACCCGGGTGGGTACGGGGGTCCTCGAGCGGTTCACCCACCACGTACAGGCTGCCCCCTTCGTCGAGGAACGAAGCCAGCGTCAGGGAATCCGTCCGGTTGGGGTTGCAGGCCTCGCGGATGTGGATCGACGTGAGGCAGGACAGGGCCCGGGCCGTCAGGTTCTGGGCGAGTTCACGGCGTTCGGGGTGCGCCGTCAGTGCGCTCTCCAGCTCTCCCGCCGCGCCCGGGGCGGCCTGCGGGTGGGTGCGCAGGATGCGCACGGGGTCCTGGGCGCCGTTGCCCTGGGTCCAGCGGTGCAGCTGTTTGAAGGGGCGGTCCTCCAGGGCGACGGCCTGCAGCCAGCTGCGCAGGAGCGTTTCCGCTGTGTCGGCGACGGCGGCGTCCATGCGGGCCTGGGGGCGTACGGGGGCCAGCAGGGCGCGGGCGCGGGAGGCGGCGGTGTCCCGGTCGGCGCAGCCCGCGGCGGGGTTCCAGTGCAGGCGGGCCGGGGTGTCGCACAGGTGGGAGGGGTCGTAGAGGAGGACCGGGCCGAGTTTGGCGCGGGCGTCCTTGGTCTCGGCCCACAGGGTGGGGGACGAGGTGATGACCAGCGCCGCGCCGTCCGCCTCGCGGATGCGTTCTGCGGCTGCCTGGAAGCGGTCCTGGGGGCCGCCGTACGCCATGCGGGGCGTCGGGGCCGTCAGCGGGGTGGACGCGGGTGCCAGGAAGGCCGTGACGGGGGTGGGGCCGGGGGCCGGGGCGGGTGCCCGGGGTGTGGTGTCCGGGTGCTGGGCGGCCGAGGGTTCGGGGGCCGGGGCCGGGACGTGCGCCGGGGGTGCGGGGGCGGGCTGGGGCGCGGGTTGGGGAGCGGGCTGGGGGGTGGGCGTTGCTGCGGCCGGCTGCGGTGCGGGGGTGGCTGCGGCGGCCAGGGCGGTCTGCCGGGCCAGGGCACGGCGGGACTTGGTGCGGGCGAAGACGCCGATGGCGAAGACGATGACCACGAACATGATCAGCAGTTGGCTGAGGAACAGGCCCCAGAACAGACCCCAGCCGGAGAGGGCGGCGGGGTCGGTCTCGGGCCAGGCGCCGGGGAGATCGTGGGGTTGCGCTATCAGGGCGCGGACGGCGTCCGGGGTGCGGGTGAAGGTGACGGTGTCGGGCCAGGCGCCCTTGGCGAACCAGGCGGCGAGGCCCGTCGCGGACCACACCAGCAGGGCGAGGCCGAGCAGGAAGGCGAGGAGGCCGACGAGCAGGCCGTCCGGGACCCCGCCGCGGGCGGGGGGGTCCGTACGTCGTGCGTCGTGCATGGTCAGGCCACCGTGGTGGCGGAGCCGGGGCCGTTTCCGGCGCGGCTGCGTTCGATGGTCAAGGCGCGTTCCTCCGCCTCGAGTTCGGCGGCCAGCAGGTCGTCGGGGAGTCGGGTGGCGGGGGTGGAGGACTCGGTCATGGCGCGGTCGGTGAAGACGAGGGGGCGTTCGGCTTCGGTGATCAGGTGCTTGACCACTTGGACGTTGCCGTTGACGTCCCAGACGGCGATGCCGGGGGTGAGGGTGGGGATGATTTCCACGGCCCAGCGGGGCAGGCCGAGGACGAGGCCGGTGGCGCGGGCCTCGTCGGCTTTCTGGGCGTAGATGGTTCTGGTGGAGGCCATCTTGAGGATGGCGGCGGCCTCGCGTGCGGCGGCGCCGTCGACGACGTCGGAGAGGTGGTGGACGACGGCGACGAAGGACAGGCCGAGGCGGCGGCCGAACTTCAGGAGGCGCTGGAACAGCTGGGCCACGAAGGGGCTGTTGATGATGTGCCAGGCCTCTTCGACCAGGAAGATGCGCTTCTTGCGGTCGGGGCGGATCCAGGTGTGTTCCAGCCAGACGCCGACGATCGCCATGAGGATGGGCATGGCGATGGAGTTGCGGTCGATGTGGGAGAGGTCGAAGACGATCAGCGGGGCGTCGAGGTCGATGCCGACGGTGGTGGGGCCGTCGAACATGCCGCGGAGGTCGCCGTCGACGAGGCGGTCGAGGACCAGGGCCACGTCGAGGCCCCAGGCCCGGACATCGTCTATGTCGACGTTCATGGCGAGCGCCGATTCGGCTTCGGGGTGGCGCAGCTGTTCCACGATGTCGGTGAGGACGGGCTGGCGGTCCCGGATGGAGTCGACGACGTAGGCGTGTGCGACCTTCAGGGCGAAGCCGGCGCGTTCGTCGAGGCCGTGTCCCATGGCGACTTCGATGATGGTGCGCAGCAGCGCGAGCTGGCCGGTGGTGGTGATCGCCGGGTCGAGGGGGTTGAGGCGGATCCCGTCGTCCTTGGCGGCGATGGGGTCCAGGCGGATGGGGGTTATTCCCAGCTGCTGGGCGATGAGGTTCCACTCGCCGACGCCGTCTTCGCCCTGGGCGTCGAGGACGACGACCTGGCGGTCCTTGAAGCGGAGCTGGCGCAGGACGTACGTCTTCTCCAGGGCGGACTTGCCGTTGCCGGATTCGCCGAGGACCAGCCAGTGCGGGGCCGGGAGCTGCTGGCCGTACAGCTGGAAGGGGTCGTAGATGTAGCCCTTGCCGCTGTAGACCTCGCGGCCGATGATGACGCCGGAGTCGCCGAGGCCGGGGGCGGCGGTGGGCAGGTAGACGGCCTGGGCCTGGCCGGTGGAGGTGCGGACGGGCAGGCGGGTGGTTTCGACCTTGCCGAAGAGGAAGCTGGTGAAGGCGTCCGTCAGGGCGGACATGGGATCTCGCATGGGCGGCACTTCCCTCCAGCTAGCGTCGGATGCCGGTGGCGAACGGCAAGGTGTTGACGAAGGCGCGGTGGTGCTCGCGGTCGCACCATTCCAGCTTCAGGTAGGACTTGCCGGCCGAGGCCCGGATGGTCCGCTTGTCGCGGGCGAGGGCTTCGGGTGAACGCGAGGACACCGTGATGTACCCGACGAGGTTGACTCCTGCCGCACCACTGGCGAGATCTTCACCCCTCTGGTCGAGTCGGCCGTGGGCGGCGATGTCGCGGGGGTCGACGGTGCGGTTCATCTTGGCGGCGCGGCTGGCGTCGGCTTCGTCGTTGGTCTTCTCGGTGAGCATGCGCTCGATGGCGATCTCGGTGGGCTCCAGGTCCATGGTGACGGCGACGGTGCGGATGACGTCGGGGGTGTGGACGAGGAGTGGGGCGAGGAAGTTGACGCCGACGGGGGTCATCGGCCACTCCTTCACCCAGGCGGTGGCGTGGCACCAGGGGGCGCGGGTGGAGGACTCGCGGGTCTTGGCCTGGAGGTAGGTGGGTTCCACCGCGTCGAGTTCGGCCGGCCAGGCGTTGCGTTTGGTCATGGCCTGGATGTGGTCGATGGGGTGGTCCGGGTCGTACATGGAGTGCACGAGGGAGGAGAGGCGGCCCTGGCCCAGGGGCTGGCGGACGCGGATGTCGGCTTCGGCGAGGCGGGCGCAGATGTCGGTGAGCTCGCGGGCCATGACGATGGCGAGGCCGGCGTCGCGGTCGGGTTTGCGGCCCTTGTGGGGGGTGCCGGCACGGGCGATGGTGTGGGCCTCGGCGGCGAGGTCGCGGGTGTAGTGCATGCAGGCGACGAGGTAGGCGCGGTGCTGTTCGGAGGAGGTCGACACCATGGACTGGAGCTGGTCGTAGGAGTCGCGCAGCCAGCCGGGGGCCCGGGTGTCGCCGCGTTGGGCGACGTCCTTGGCGTGGGCGTCGGGGTCGGCGGGCAGGGTGCGGGCGAGCATCTGGAGGCGGGTGACGAAGCCGTCGCCGTTGGCCACGTGCTTGAGGAGGGTGCCGAAGCGGTCGACGAGGGCTTCCTGGTCCTCGCTGTCGCGCAGGCCGACGCCGGGGCCCTCGATCTCGATGGCGGCGGTGACGGTGCGGCGGTCGGCGTGCAGGAGTACGGCGATCTCGTCGGGGCCGAAGGGGGCGGCGAGCCAGTTGATGCGGCCGATGCCGGGGGGCGGGCCGACTTCGACTTCGCGGCCGTCGTTGGCGCGGACGCCTGCTTCCATGGCGGTGGAGCGGTAGGCGGTGCCGCGGCGCAGGATGCGCTTGTAGCTGCGCCTGATCTCGAACCAGCGGTAGAAGGTGCGGCCCTTGTAGGGGACGTACACGGCGGCGAGGGCGATCATCGGGAAGCCGACGAGGCTGACGATGCGCAGGGTGAGGGCGGGGACGAGCAGTCCGCTCATCATGCCGAGGAACGCCCCCGCGATGATCAGGGCGATCTCGCCGGTCTCGCGGTTCTTGCCGACGATCGCGTTCGGCCGGGCGCGGCCGATGAGATACGTGCGGCGGGGTGCGACCGGGTGCAGCTGGTGGGACTGGGTCGTCAACGCCCGTCACCTCCTGTGTTCCTCGTGCTCGAGCTCGTGCGGGGCGGGGGTGCGGCGGAGGGGACAGATCCGCCGCCGGCCCCGCCGCCGGAGGGGCGGCTGCTGTGGGCGGCCACGCCTCCGGAGAGGGGGTTGGCGGGGCGGGGGGCGTGGGAGCCGCCGCCGCCTTCGCCTCCGCGGTGGGCGCCGCGGCTGCTGTGGGTCTTGATGCCCTGCGAGACGAGGGAGGCCGGGGAGCTGATGACGGCGGCTGCCTGGGCGCCGTCGGTGGCCTTGCTGCGGTGGGAGCGGGCGGAGGCGATGTCGTCGCCGAAGCCGGGGACGAAGCGGTAGATCATCGCGGAGGCGAAGATCGCCAGGAGGATGATGGCGAGGCCGGTGACGACGGCGGAGAAGGCGTTCGGTCCTTCTTCGCCGGCGAGGGCGCCGGCGAGGCCGAGGACGATGACGATGACCGGCTTCACGAGGATGACGGCGATCATGATGCCGGCCCAGCGGCGGACGTGGCCCCAGAGGTTGCGGTCGACGAGGCCGGCGTAGACGACGACGCCGAGGAGGGCGCCGACGTAGAGGAGCGCGGCCCGGATGAACAGCTCCAGGTAGAGGATGCCGGCGGCGAGGACGGTGACGAGGGCGACGACGATCAGCATGATCGGGCCGCCGCCGATGTCGTCGCCCTTTTTGAGGGCCTCGGAGAAGGAGCCGAAGAAGACGTCGGTCTGGCCGCCGGTGGCGGCGGCGATGACCTCGGTGACGCCGTCGGTGGCGGAGACGACGGTGTAGAGGATCAGGGGGGTGAAGGCGGAGGCGAGGACGGTGAGCCAGAGGAAGCCGATGGCTTCGGACATGGCGGTGGTGAAGGGGACGCCGCGGACGGCTCGTTTGGCTACGGCGAAGAGCCACAGGACGAGGGTCAGGATGGTGGAGGCGGCGAAGACGACGGCGTACTGCTTGAGGAAGGTGGGGTTGGTGAAGTCGACTTCGGCCGTGCCTTTGACCGCTTCGCTGAGCTTGCCGACGATCCAGGCGGCGGCGTCGGCGCAGCCTTTGGCGAGGGAGGCGAGGGGGTTGAGGGCGTCGGCGCCGTCACTGGGTGCCAGACCTGTCCTGGGGCCCCCGCCGGTCGTGCCTGCGTCGTTCTCGCAGTACTGCTTGGAGGGCCCGTCGAGCAGGGCGCAGGGGTCGTTGCTCGTCTGGGGGCTCGGGGTTCCGCCGGGGGTGGGCGTTGGCGTCGGAGCGGCGTTGGCGCGGGTGGCGAGTGCCACGACGGCCAAGTGGACGGAGGTGATGACGCCCAGCCGGGCCGGGAGCCGGAGGCTAGCGGGCATAGGTGAATCCTCCGAAGTCCGTGATGGCCTTGCTCATGTCGTCGGACGTCGACACGGGGACATCGCCGGGGACCGGAGCGGGTCCGTCCTGCTGGGTGTCGTCCAGGACCTTCCAGTCGTCGCCGACCCAGCCCAGCTCGAAGGTCCAGGTCCTCCAGAGGGTCCGGACCGGGTCGGTCGACTTGGCGCCGGACATGCCGATCAGGCCCGTGTACCAGACGGCGACTTTCGCACCGGCGGGGGTGTAGCTCTCGACTCTGGTCCCGATCGGGACGGTGCGGGTGACGAAGGTGCTGCCTTGCGGAGGGTTGCCGTTCGGGTCGAGGCCGAGCTTGGACAGGAACTCCGCCGAGTACACGGCGTCCTGCGGACCCTTCATACGGGCGGCCACGTCGGGTGCGTAGATGCCGTCGACCAGGACGTGGCGGGTGTCCTTCTTGAACATGCCGTCGGAGCCGAGGGCGACCGCGTAGTTGGCGGCTGCCGACTGGGCGCCCTGTTCGTCGTGGGCGAAGCCCTTCGGGATGCCCGCCGTCTTGTCCGTGACCGGGGTGGTTCCGGTGGGGGAGGTGGCGGAGGATGCCGGTGGTTTGTCGGAGGACTCGTTCTGCGGGGTGTCCGGGCTTTGGTTCGCGAACGCGATGGCGGCGATCAGGAGGACCACCACGCCGACGACCGTGACCAGGCTCTTGGAGGCGCGGGGGGTGCGGCGGGTGGGGCCGTACGGGTCGGTGGGGGAGTCCGGGAGGCGGGTGCGGGTCTGGCCCGTGCCGCCGACCTCGCCGTGGCTGCCGCTGCCGCCGCCGTACTGATCGTCGCTGCTCATTGCGTGTCCGCCCCCTCCGCGTCGTCCGACGGTAGCGCTGGTTCCCGCGTAGGTGCGGTGTGGTGAGTCCTCATCAGGTGCGGCCGCGGCGGCCCGGACAGGGCTAGACGGCCATCCCGTAGACGATCGTGAAGAGCGTGCCGAGGGAGCCGATGATGAAGACGCCGGTCAGGCCGGCCACGATCAGGCCCTTGCCCTGTTCCGCGCTGAAGGTGTCGCGCAGGGCTGTCGCTCCGATGCGCTGTTTGGCCGCGCCCCAGATGGCGATGCCGAGGCACAGGAGGATGGCCACGGCCATGACCACTTCGATCATGACCTTCGCTTCGTTGCCGAGACTGCCGAACGGCCCCCAGTTCGGGGCGATTCCGCCGATGATGGTGGTAATGTCGCCCTTTTCGGCTGCCAGGATCATGTAACTCACCGCCCCAATATGGGTAGTTCGGGTAGCCCGTGCCCAACGGCAGGGGTCACTCACTATCTTCGCTGATGAAACCGCAGCCGTCGTCGACTTGACGGCTCTCTTTACCCGATCTCCCGGCTCGTGGCCCCGTCTCCGCGTCCTGACCTGGGGCGGGGCGGTGTGCGGGCGCGAGAAACGTATGGTCACTCTGTGTATCACGGGGGGTGACCCCGGGCAATGATTGTCGTCCCGGCGTACGGGGGGTGGTACGCCGGGCGGCTGTTCGGCGCAGCGGGTGCGCGTGTCGTTGGGCCGTCCCGCGTACATATGTCCGACATTCCGTCAGTCATTCGTCCGGGCCGGGTGGTGGGGGCGCGGTCAGGTCCAGTGGGCGGGGTGGGTGAAGGGGGCGGGGAGGCGGGTGGCGGGGGTGCCCCGGGCTGCGTTCAGCTGGGCCTGGCTGAGGAAGAGCGCGTCGCGCAGGTCGGCGCCGCCGAGGTCGGCGTCGCGGAGGTCCGCTCCGATCAGGTCGGCCGTGCGCAGGTCGGCGCGGTTGAGGTCGGCGGCGATCAGGTAGGCGCCGCGGAGGTTCGCGCCGCGCAGGTCCGCTCCGCCGAGGCGGGCGCCCATGAGGTCCGCGCCGCGGTGGTTCTTCTTGCGGCCGGGCACCTTCGCGCGGGCGAGTTCGCTCGCCCTGAGGAGGAGGGGGTTGATCCGTCCGCGGAGTGCGCCCACGTCCAGTCCTGTGAGGGCCTGCGCCTCGGCGCGGGTCCACTCCTCGGTCTCGGCCAGGGCGCGGCGCAGGTCCGCGTGGACCGGGGCGGCGTCCGGGAGGGCCAGGGCCTGCGCCGTGTGGAAGAGCAGCTCGTGCAGCTGGCGCATCACGGGGAAGACCTCGAACATCTGCCGGGCCGTCCCGCTGTGGGCGCGCCAGTCGCGGCCGCCGAAGGTGGTCTGGGAGACCTGCTGGCCGGCGCCGAAGCAGTCGAAGACCGTGCAGCCCTGGAACCCCTGGTCGCGCAGCCGGGTGTGGATGCCGCAGCGGAAGTCGTCCCGGAGGTTGGTGCAGGGCGTTCCGGCGGGTTTGTCCGCGGCGAAGTCCCGGGACTTCGCGAAGGGGAGGGCGACGCAGCAGAGGCCGAAGCAGTTGCCGCAGTCCGCCTGCAGGACGGGCAGGGGGACGGGGGGCGGGAGGGCGGGGAGCGGGGACACGTTCCATTGTCACCCGTGCAGGGAGCGGAGCGTCATCTGGACGGCGGACCAGGGCGTGCCGTCGACCTCTTCCACGTCCTCGACGACCTGCACCGTTTGGAAGCCCAGCTTCTCGTAGATCCGCAGGGCGGCGGTGTTGTGGGCCCAGACGCCGAGGCTGATCTCCGGGAGGGCGAGCTCGCCGAAGCCGCGTTCCACGGCGAGGGACACCAGGTGTCGGCCGAGGCCGCGGCCGCGGGCGGCCGGGGCGATCAGGACCCGGCCGAGGCGGGTGCCGAGGAAGGAGCAGTGTCCGACGGGCCCGGCGCCGGGGGAGACGGCGGTCCAGGTGCGGCGGCCGGGCTCGGCGGCGTACGCGGTCAGCTCGGCGTCGTCCAGCGGCCAGGAGAAGGAGGGGCCGGCCCAGGTCAAGAGTGCGGTGCGGCTGGTGACCCAGGTGCGCAGCAGGGGGGTGTCCTCGGACGGGTGGAAGGGGCGCAGCGTCAGTGCGGGCTGGTCCGTCATGGGACGAGTATCAAGTACGGCGGTGGGGGCGGGGGTTGGCGGTGGCGGGCTGGTGGAGCGGGTTACCTGTGGGTAGCGTGCGGGCATGGGTGCTGCCGAGGGGTTCTACGAGCGGATCGACGCCGGACGGTTCCGGGCCACGGCCTTCACGCGCGGCCCCTGGGATGCGGGCGCGCAGCATGCCGGGCCGCCGGCGGCGCTGCTCGGGCGGGCTGTCGAGGAGCGGCCCGGCGGGCGGACGGACCTGCGGATCGCCCGGATCACGTACGAGATCCTGCGGCCGGTGCCGATCGGGGTGCTGGAGGTCGCCACGAGCGTGCTGCGGTCGGGTTGCGGCACCGAGGTCGTCGAGGCCGCGCTGACCCCGGCGGGTGCGCAGGCTCCGGTGATGCTCGCGCGGGCGCTGCGCATCCGGGTGGCCGCGCAGGGGGTGCCGGCCGTGGCGCCGGGGCCGCAGGTGCCGCCGCCCGGGGAGGCCGTGGGCACGCCGTTCTTTCCGGTGGCGTGGGAGACCGGCTACCACACGGCGATGGAGGCCCGGTTCACGGAGGGGGCGTTCACGGAGCCGGGGCCGGGCACGTGCTGGCTGCGGATGCGGGTGCCGCTGGTCTCGGGGGAGGGGATCCGGCCGCTGGACCGGGTGCTGACGGCCGCCGATTCCGGGAACGGCATCAGCTCGGTGCTCGACGTCGGCCGGTACGTCTTCGTCAACGGGGACCTCACGGTGCACCTGCACCGCCACCCGGTCGGGGAGTGGGTCTGTGTGGAAGCGCGGACGAGCGTGGACGCGGCCGGCATCGGGCTGGCGGACGCCCGGCTGCACGACGAGAAGGGCCCGGTCGGGCGCAGCGCGCAGAGCCTGTTCGTCGCCCCGCGCTAGGCACGGCCAACCCGGTTCCATGGGGCGGGAGATGGCGGTGCGGGGCCGGCCGGGCGCTCCGCCCCGGGGGCCGCGGCGGTGCGGGGGCGCAGGGGGTGGGCGGGCGTGCCCCTGGTGGGCGGGCCGGGGGGCTGGACGGCGGTCTTCCGCCGCGTTGAAGATGATCCTAAGAAGGACAAAAGCATTGCCGGTGCGGCGGGTTCGCCGCGCAGCAAGTGGGCTAGTAGGACAGGCGACACGGGCAATGCGCGGCGGAAACCGGTGGCCATGGGGGAGGGTTGACGGGTGCGCAGATTCTGGAAGTTCGGCGGGATCGGGTTCGGGGTGTTCCTGAGCTTCCTCCTTCTCCTCGTCGTGGGGACGTACTCGGCGGCGGCGGGCCTGGTGGGCGGGGGCGCGGGCGGCGGCCGTGCGGTGGGGCTGGTGAAGGGTGCCGTACCCGCGAAGTACCAGTCCCTGGTGGAGAAGTGGGGCAACCTGTGCCCGGCGATCACCCCGGCGCTGCTCGCCGCCCAGCTGTACTCGGAGAGCGGCTGGAACCCGAGCGCGGTCAGTCCGGCGGACGCGCGGGGCATCGCGCAGTTCATCCCGGGGACCTGGGCGGGCCACGGCATCGACGGGGACGGGGACGGCGACCGGGACATCTGGGACCCCGCCGACGCCATCCCGTCGGCGGCCTCGTACGACTGCGAGCTGGCCAAGGACGTGGCGAGCGTTCCGGGGGACGCGACGGCGAACATGCTCGCGGCCTACAACGCGGGTGCGTACGCGGTCATCCGGTACGGCGGGGTGCCCCCGTACAAGGAGACCCAGGGGTACGTGAAGACGATCACCACGCTGGCGAAGAGCTTCGCGCGGCCGGTGGGCCGGGTCGCCCCCTCCCAACAGGCCGCGGGCGCGATCTACTTCGCGCAGAAGCAGCTCGGGACTCCGTACCTGTGGGGCGGGAACGGGACCCCCGAGCAGAACGGGCGCTTCGACTGCTCGGGGCTGACCAAGGCGGCGTACGAGACGGTGGGCATCGAGCTGCCGCGGGTGGCGAACGACCAGTACAACGCCGGCCCGCACCCCTCGCGGGGCGAACTCCTCCCCGGCGACCTGGTGTTCTTCTCCGACGATCTGACGAATTCCCGGGACATCCGGCACGTCGGGCTCTACGTGGGCGGCGGATACATGATCAATGCCCCGTACACCGGGGCCGTGATCCGCTTCGACAAGATCGACACCCCGGACTACTTCGGGGCGACGCGCGTGACGAAGGACGGCGCGGCCGCCCTGCCGGAACGAGCGGCCGCGGGCCCGGCCGCCGGTAACTCACCGTAAACCAAAGGCCCTGAGCTGCGACGATGAGTCACTCTTCGATAACGTTGGGGTGATCATTCGGTGGAGAGTGGAACGTAGTTGTCGGAACCTGCGTTCCATGGGCACAGAGGTTGATCACAGTGGGGGGCGAAGGGGCGCGCGCAGCGGTGCGCCCGAAGGGGACCACGGCAAGAGCAAGGGGCCGCATCACCATGGCTGGACTCACGACGGGTGGGCCGAACGTGGATGTCAGCCTGCTGTACGAGGTCAACGGGATCGCGCGGTACGCCCCGGACTGGATCGACCGGGCCGTCGGCCTGGCCGGCGGGTACGGAATTCTGCTCGCCCTGGTGGTCCTGGTCCTGTGGTGCTGGCGCGGCGCGCGCCGCCAGGACGAGGCCACCGCCGCCGAGTCCTTCGCCGCCCTGGTGTGGGCCCCGCTCGCCGCCTCGCTGGCCCTCATGGTCAATGTGCCGCTGCGTGCGTTCGTGGCGCGGCCGCGGCCGTTCCGGCAGTACGCGGGGCTGGAGGTGCTCGATCCCGGCCTGCAGGGCGGGGCCCTGACGGGCGGCACGGACTTCTCCTTCGTCAGCGGCCACGCCACCCTCGCCATGGCCCTGGCCGTCGGCCTGTTCGTGGCGAACCGCAGGCTCGGGCTCATCGGCATCGGGCTCGCCCTCGCCGAGGGCTTCTGCCGCGTCTACAGCGGCGTGCACTACCCGACGGACGTCATCGGCGGGTTCGCGCTCGGCACCGCCGTGGTGCTGCTGCTCGCGCCGCTGGCGATGGCCCTGCTGGCCCCTGTGGTGCGGGCGGTGGCGCGCGCACCGCGCGCCGCGTTCCTGGTGCGGGCCCGCGGGGGCGTGCTGCCCCGGCCGGTCGACCTGCCCCAGGCCCAGGCCCCGGCTGCCGACCAGCTGCCCCACGAGAGCGACCTGGCCGCCTGAGGCACCCGTACGCCCCTGCCGCGCCGGCCTGAGGCAGCAGTACGCCCTTGAGGCACCCGGCCGCCCGAGTGCCCGGGCGTACGGGGTCTGCCGGGGGTTCAGGCACTCGCGTACGAGCCCCAGACCGCCAGCAGGACCGCCACCACCAGGCAGAGCCCCGCCGCGCCGAAGCACAGGCGCACCGCCGCCGGGCGGGTGCGCGGACGGGCGTGTGGGCGGGGGCGCGTGCGCGGGCGGGGTGTCACTGCTCACCGGGTTCGTTGCCGGGCCCGCCGGGGCCCGGGCCCCCGGGGTCGTCGCGGCGGTGGCGGGAGCGCAGCCACAGGCCGGTGGCCACCGCCGCGGCGGTGGTCAGCCCGATGGCCAGGGCCACGTCGCCGGGGCCGTCCGCCGAGCCCACGGGTCGGGCCCAGGCCGGTGCGGCCGGGCCCAGCGCGATGAGCAGGGCCCAGAGGAGGGCCGTGAGGCGGGCTGCGGGTCCTGGCATGAGTCCAGGGCATCCGCTCCCGGGCGGCCCGGCCAGCCGGGCCGTCCGAACGGGCGACACGCCGGGCGCCGGGCCCGTACGCGCCGCCGCCCGCGCCGGGCGGCTACTGCCCGCGGTCGGTGTGCCGGGCGGCGTCCTTGCGGGCCAGGTCGCGGGAGCGGCGGGCCGGGCCGGACCAGCCGCAGCTGCAGAGCGCGAGGCAGAAGGCCCCGCGTTCGGTGGTGGAGGTGGTGTGCGGGCCCCCGGGCGGCTGCGGGGGACTCCCGCCGCCCTGCTCGGGCGACTTCCCCGGGAGCGGCACGGTGGTGAGCGGAGGGTTCCACGTCGCTTCGGTGTGCGGTTCCACCCGTCCACGGTACCCGGCGCGGCGCGGCCGCCGGGACACGGCGGCCCGTGACGGGAAACCCCGGACCTCGTTAAGCGGAGCGGGTGGGGGCCTCGGGCAAACAGCGGTCACGCGTTGGGGGTTGGCAGGCGATGGTGGTGCACCAGCACAGGCGGCGGCGCGGACATCCGGGTGGGGCGGTGCTCGCCTTCGGCCTCGCGCTCGCGGCGCTGGGCGGCTGCGGCCGCGCCGACGCCGGCGACGGCCGCGGCGGCGCGGACCCGCCCCCCGCGGACGCGGCGAAGGCGGTGGCGGCCGTGCGCGGGGCCGCCGACGTGCTCGCGCGGACCGGGAGCGCGCAGGCCCGGACGGCGATGGAGATGGCCACGGGCGGCACCCGGGTCACGATCCACGGCGAGGGCGGCGTCGATTTCACCCACCGGATGGGCCAGCTCCTGGTGATGCTGCCCGCCGACGTGACGGGCAAGCCCGGGCACCGGCCGATCACCGAGCTGCTGGCGCCCGGCGCCCTGTACATGAAGAACCGCGGCGCCGGCGTCCCCGACGACAAGTGGGTGCGGGTCGACACCACCACCCTCGCCGACGGGAACCTGGTCACCGGCGGGGCCACCGACCCGATGACCGCGGCCGAGCTGCTGCGCGGCGTCGAGCAGGCGGTGTACGTGGGGAAGACCGAGGTGGCGGGTGTCGCGGTGCGGCACTACCGGGGGACCACCGACATCGGGCGGGCCGCGCAGAGTGCCTCACCGGAGGTGAAGGGGGCGCTGGAGGCGGCGGCGAAAGGGTTCAGCAAGGACACCGTGCCCTTCGACGTCTACCTGGACGAGGAGGGGCGCCTGCGGAAGGTCCGGCACCGCTTCAGTTACGTCAACAATGGCGTGATCGATGTCTCGTCCACCACGCTGCTGTACGGGTTCGGCACGCCGGTGCGCGTCGTATTGCCCGCAAACGGGGACATCTACGCCGGGAGGATCGCCGAATAGCCGACCCGGCGGCCCCGCGGCAGCGCGATCGGGCCATGCCGGGTATCCGGAAATGGTCCATCCGTGTCATGCGCGCCGCACTGCCCCCTCCCTACGCTGGGAAGCCGAGCGCCGACGGGCGATGGCGGCAGATTGAGGTGACACGCGTGACTCCCGCAGGCGGCATGACGGTGCAGGACCACGTGGCTCTCGCCGAGATCGAGCTGTGCGGCGAATTGATCATCGCGGCCTCGGCGGCCGACGAGGAGCGGCTCAGCCTCGACCGGATCGACGAGGTCCTGCTGGGGCCGTAGCCGGCGGGCGGGGCGGCGGGCCAGGCGGCGGGCGGGCGTCCGACCCGGGGCGGGTCAGGTGCGCAGCAGGCGGGCGATGGCCTTGGTGGCCTCCTCCACCTTCGCGTCGATCTCGGTGCCGCCCTTGACGGCCGCGTCGGCCACGCAGTGGCGCAGGTGCTCCTCCAGCAGTTGGAGGGCGAAGGACTGCAGCGCCTTCGTGCTGGCCGAGACCTGGGTGAGTATGTCGATGCAGTACACGTCCTCGTCGACGAGCCGCTGCAGGCCCCTGATCTGGCCTTCGATACGGCGCAGCCGCTTGAGGTGCTCGTCCTTGCTGTGGTGGTAGCCGTGCACCGCGCCCTGTGCGCCCGGGTCGGCGTCCGGGGCGGTGCCGGTGTGCGCGTCCGCGGCGGGGGCGGGGCCGGGGCCGGCTCCGGAGCCTTCCGTCTCGATGGCCGTCATGCGTCCTCCCGTGGTCCGGAACGAGGGGGTGCATACCCCTCATGGGTATAGAATACCGGGCTCTGCCGGCAGGGGCAGGGGTCCGTGGTCCTCACTGTGCCCGATGGAGGACACTGGGGAACTGCCGGTTAGCCGTGGCAGGGGGATGCGCCTAGCATCAGCCTGACCGAACCCAATGCACCCCGAGGACCTCACGTGCGATTTCGTCTGACCCCCAGGGAGACGAGCTTCTATGACATGTTCGCCGCATCCGCGGACAACATCGTCACGGGCTCCAAGCTCCTGATGGAACTGCTCGGAGCGGATTCCTCCGCCCGGGCCGAGATCGCGGAACGGATGCGGGCGGCGGAGCACGCGGGGGACGACGCCACCCACGCGATCTTCCACCAGCTGAACTCCTCCTTCATCACGCCCTTCGACCGCGAGGACATCTACAACCTGGCCTCGTCGCTCGACGACATCATGGACTTCATGGAGGAGGCGGTCGACCTGGTCGTCCTCTACAACGTGGAGGAGCTCCCCAAGGGCGTCGAGCAGCAGATCGAGGTCCTGGCGCGGGCGGCCGAGCTGACGGCCGAGGCCATGCCGCACCTGCGGACGATGGACAACCTGACCGAGTACTGGATCGAGGTCAACCGCCTGGAGAACCAGGCCGACCAGATCCACCGCAAGCTGCTCGCCCAGCTCTTCAACGGCAAGTACGACGCCATGGAGGTGCTGAAGCTCAAGCAGATCGTCGACGTGCTCGAAGAGGCCGCCGACGCGTTCGAGCACGTTGCGAACACGGTGGAGACCATCGCGGTCAAGGAGTCCTGAACCACGTGGACACCTTCGCTCTGATCGTGACCATCGGTGTCGCGCTCGGTTTCACGTACACCAACGGTTTCCACGACTCCGCGAACGCCATCGCCACCTCGGTCTCCACCCGGGCGCTGACCCCGCGGGCCGCGCTCGCGATGGCCGCCGTCATGAACCTCGCCGGCGCCTTCCTGGGCAGCGGGGTCGCCAAGACGGTCAGTGAGGGCCTCATCGAGACGCCCCACGGGAACCGGGGCATGTGGATCCTCTTCGCGGCGCTGGTCGGCGCGATCGTCTGGAACCTGATCACCTGGTACTTCGGCCTTCCCTCCTCGTCCTCGCACGCCCTGTTCGGCGGCATGGTCGGTGCGGCCCTCGCGGGCGGCACCGAGGTCATCTGGACCGGTGTGGTCGAGAAGGTCGTCATCCCGATGTTCATCTCGCCGGTGGTCGGCCTGGTGGTCGGCTACCTGGTGATGGTGGCCATCTTGTGGATGTTCCGCCGCGCCAACCCGCACAAGGCCAAGCGTGGATTCCGTATCGCGCAGACGGTGTCCGCGGCGGGCATGGCCCTCGGCCACGGCCTGCAGGACGCCCAGAAGACCATGGGCATCGTGATGATGGCCCTGGTCATCGCCGACGTGCAGGCCGCGGGCGACGCGATCCCGGTGTGGGTCAAGATCGCCTGCGCCGTGATGCTGTCGCTGGGTACGTACGCGGGCGGCTGGCGCATCATGCGCACCCTCGGCCGCAAGATCATCGAGCTGGACCCGCCGCAGGGCTTCGCGGCGGAGACCACCGGCGCGTCGATCATGTTCGGCTCGGCCTTCCTCTTCCACGCGCCCATCTCCACCACCCACGTGATCACCTCGGCGATCATGGGTGTCGGGGCGACCAAGCGGGTGAACGCGGTCCGCTGGGGCGTCGCCAAGAACATCATCCTGGGCTGGTTCATCACCATGCCGGCGGCCGCCCTGGTGGCCGCGCTGAGCTTCTGGGTCGTGGACCTGGCCTTCGTCCCGTAGCCGTACGCGCCGCGGGACGGCGCCCGCGCACGGCGCGCAACGGTGACGAAAGCGGGCCGGCTCCCCCCACCCAGGGGGAGCCGGCCCGCTTCTTTCTTCCGCCTTGCGGTGGCACCGCCATGCAGCACCGCAGGACGTCCGGGTCACGCGGCGGGGCCGCGTGAGGTCTGGCAGGCCCAGGGCGTCGCAGTGTAGAACAGGGTCTAGCCGAAGCGGCCGGAGATGTAGTCCTCGGTCGCCTGCACGGACGGGTTGGAGAAGATCCGGTCCGTGTCGTCGATCTCGACGAGCTTGCCGGGCTGGCCGACCGCCGAGAGGTTGAAGAAGGCGGTGCGGTCCGACACGCGGGCGGCCTGCTGCATGTTGTGCGTCACGATGACGATCGTGAAGCGCTCCTTGAGCTCGCCGATCAGGTCCTCGATCGCGAGGGTGGAGATCGGGTCGAGCGCCGAGCAGGGCTCGTCCATCAGCAGGACCTGCGGCTCGACCGCGATGGCGCGGGCGATGCACAGGCGCTGCTGCTGACCGCCGGAGAGGCCGGAGCCGGGCTTGTTCAGCCGGTCCTTGACCTCGTTCCAGAGGTTGGCGCCCTTCAGGGACTTCTCGACGACGTCGGCGAGCTCGGCCTTCTTGAAGCTGCCGTTGAGCCGCAGGCCCGCCGCCACGTTGTCGAAGATCGACATGGTGGGGAAGGGGTTGGGGCGCTGGAAGACCATGCCGACCGTGCGGCGGACCGCGACGGGGTCCACGCCGGCTCCGTACAGGTTCTCGTCGTCCAGCAGGACCTTGCCCTCGACGCGGCCGCCGGGGGTGACCTCGTGCATGCGGTTCAGGGTGCGCAGGAAGGTGGACTTGCCGCAGCCGGACGGGCCGATGAAGGCCGTCACGGAGCGGGGCTCGACCGTCATCGAGATGTCGTCGATCGCTTTGTGGGCGCCGTAGAAGGCGGAGAGGCCGCTGACGTCGATTCGCTTGGCCATGAGGGGTCACATCGCTTTCAAGTCGCGTCAGCGACCGGTCTTCGGGGCCTTCCAGCGGGCTACGCCGCGAGCCACCAGATTGAGGATCATGACGAAGGCGATCAGGACGAGGGCTGCGGCCCAGGCCCGGTCGTAGGAGGCGTCACTGCCGACCTTGTACTGCTCCCAGATGTAGAGGGGGAGCGAGGACTGGGCACCTTCGAAGGGGTTGTTGTTGATCAGCTGCGAACCGAAGACCAGCAGCATGATCGGGGCGGTCTCGCCGGCGATGCGGGCCACCGCCAGCATGACACCGGTGGAGATGCCGCCGATGGCCGTGGGGAGTACGACCTTCAGGATGACGCGCCACTTGGGCACACCGAGGGCGAGGGCGGCCTCGCGCAGCTCGTTCGGGACGAGCTTGAGCATCTCCTCGGTGGAGCGGACCACGACGGGCATCATCAGGATCGACAGGGCCATGGCGCCGGCGAATCCGGAGGGGCCGAAGCCGAGCATCAGGTTCCACGTCGTCAGGATGAACAGGCCCGCGACGATCGAGGGGATGCCGGTCATCACGTCGACGAAGAAGGTGACGGCCTTGGCGAGGGAGCCCCGGCCGTACTCGACCAGGTAGACGGCGGTCAGCAGGCCGACCGGAGCGGCGATCAGGGTCGCCAGGCCCACCTGCTCCAGGGTGCCGATCAGGGCGTGGTAGACGCCGCCGCCCTGCTCGAAGCTGGTCACGCCGTTCATGGAGTGGCCGAGGAAGTCCCCGTCGAGGACCGTGAGGCCGCGGCTGACCGTGGTCCACATCAGCGAGAGCAGCGGGATCACCGCGAGGATGAAGCAGACCCACACGACGGAGGTGGCGACGCGGTCCTTGGCCTGGCGGCGGTTCTCGACGACCGCGCTGGCGGTGTACGTCACGAGGACGAACAGCAGGGCTGCGAGCAGGCCCCACTGGACCTTGCTCTGGAGGCCGAAGACGAGACCGGCGCCGGCGCCGAGGGCGACGGAGAGGACGCCGATGGCGGCGGGGGCCCAGCGGGGCAGGCCGCCCCGGGTGAGGCCCGCGGGTGCGGCGGACGTGGCGGCCCGCGCGGGGCGCTGGTCCTGGAGTGCGTGGCTCATCAGGCGTTCGCCCCCGAGAAGTCCTTGCGGCGCGCGATGATCAGGCGGGCCGCACCGTTGACCAGCAGGGTGAGCAGGAAGAGGACCAGGCCGGAGGCGATCAGTGCGTCGCGGCCGAACTCGTTGGCCTCGTCGAACTTCGCGGCGATGTTCTGCGCGAAGGTGCCGCCGCCCGGGTCGAGGATGCGCAGGGAGATGAGGAAGCTCGGCGACAGGACGGTCGCGACGGCCATGGTCTCGCCGAGGGCGCGGCCGAGGCCCAGCATGGAGGCGGAGATGACCCCGGAGCGGCCGAAGGGCAGCACGGACATCCGGATGACCTCCCAGCGGGTCGCGCCGAGGGCCAGGGCGGCCTCCTCGTTCATGCGCGGGACCTGGAGGAAGACCTCGCGGCTGACGCTGGTCACGATCGGCAGGATCATGATCGCGAGCAGGATGCCGACGGTGAAGAGCGAGCGGGCCACGCCGGCCTGGGACTTGTCGAAGACGTAGGTCCAGCCCAGGTACTGGTCGAGCCACAGGTTCAGGCCCGCGAGCTGCGGCACCAGGAAGAGGGCGCCCCAGATGCCGTAGATGATCGACGGCACGGCGGCCAGCAGGTCGACCACGTAGGCCAGCGGTGCGGCCAGCTTGCGCGGCGCGTAGTGCGAGATGAATAGGGCGATGCCGACGGCGATCGGGACCGCGATGGCCATGGCGATGACGGAGCTGACGACGGTGCCGAAGAGCAGGACGGCGATGCCGAAGACGGGCGGGTTGGCCGATGCGTTCCAGTCGAAGGTGGTGAGGAAGTTCCCCTCGTTCTTCGACAGGGCGATCGAGGCGCGGTAGGTGAGGAAGACGGCGATCGACGCCATGATCACCAGGAGGAGGATGCCGGAGCCCTGGGAGAGCCCGGCGAAGATCTTGTCACCGGCGCGGCCGGTGGACCTCGTGCTCCTGGAGACAGGCGGAGCCTGGTCCATCTGGGTGGGTGTGGTGGAAGCCATGGTCTTTCCGGTCTGGGTGGGGGGCGGGCCCCCGGGCGGCGGTGCACCGGATTTCCCCGGGTGGAGGGGAAGGGTCCCGGGGCCGGTCCGCGCCCCGGACGGGGGAGCGGACCGGGCCCCTGGGCTCGGACTAGGCCAGCGAGGCGATGATGTCGCGGACCTTGGCGTTGATCTCGGCCGGGATCGGCGCGTAGCCGTTCTCGAGGAGGATCTTCTGGCCCGCGTCGGACGCGGTGTAGTTCAGGAAGGATTTCACGGTCGGCAGGGTCTCGGCCTTGTTGCCCTTGTCGCAGACGACCTCGTAGGTCACCAGGACGATCGGGTACGCGCCCTCGGCCTTGGTGGTGTAGTCGAGCTTCAGGGCCAGGTCGCTGCCGGTGCCGGCGATCTTGGCGGCGGCGATGGCCTTGGAGGCGTTCTCGCCGGTGGCCTTGACCGGGGCGGCTGCGCCCGTGTTCAGGTCGACCGTCTTGATGTTCTGCGAGGTGGCGTAGGACAGCTCGAAGTAGCCGATGGAGCCGTCGACCTGCTTGACCTGGGTGGCGACGCCCGCGGAGCCGGAGGCGCCGAGGCCGCCCGGGGCGGGCCACTTCTTCGCGGCCTCGTGCGGCCAGGCGTCACCGGCGGTGGCCTTGAGGTACTTGCCCAGGTTCTCGGTGGTGCCCGAGTCCTCGGAGCGGTGGAAGTGCTGGATCGCGGTGCCGGGGAGCGTGACGCCGGGGTTCAGCTTCTTGATCGCCTCGTCGTCCCACTTCTTGATCTTGTCGTTGAAGATGTTGGCGACCGTGGCGGCGTCCAGGTTCAGCTTGTCCACGCCGGCGACGTTGAAGCCGAGGGCGATCGGGCCGCCGACCATCGGGAGGTCGATGCCCTGGCCGCCGGTGCAGATCTTCTTGGACTCCTCGACCTGCTCCGGCTTCAGCGCCGAGTCGGAGCCGGCGAAACCGACCGTGCCCTGGTTGAAGGCGACGATGCCCTCGCCGGAGGAGGAGGACTTGTAGTTCACCTCGACGCCCGAGCAGGCGGCCATGTAGTTCTTGACCCACAGGTCCACCGCGTTCTTCTGGGCGGAGGAGCCCGAGGCCAGGAGCTTGCCCTTGGCGTCGCCACACGTGATGTCGCCCGCGGCGGCCGCCGGCTTGCTGGAGGCGGAGCCGTTGTCCTTGGTGTTGTCGTCCGAGCCGCACGCCGTGAGGACCAGGGCGCCGGACACGACAAGCGCCCCGAGGGCGGAGGCACGAAGCATGTTCTTGCGCTGAAGCTTCACTTTCGGGTGTTCCTTCCAGAAGCCGCCGGCCGCTTTCTGTGTCGGGGCGGCGTGCGAAGAGGACTGCGTCGTCTGCGTGGCCGAGCCGCCCGAACTGCGGGCCGCTCTCACCGTGCACAGCCGAAACTAGTCAGATCAAGTGAAGGCGCCGACGGGCCCGAGTGAACGGACGGTGAACCGTGGCGGACGGCCCGGTGCGACCCGTGGCCAGGCCATGCGGACGCCGTCGGCCGTTACCCTTCCGTTACCCCGGAACGGCTGCGGCCTGCGGCAGCCAGAGCCCCCGGAAGGCGGACCGGGCCGCCTCCGCCTCGTGCCGCTGGTCGGCGTGCAGCACCCCGAGGGCGTACGCCGTGGCCGGGGCGATCCGCGGGGTGCGGGCCGCCGTCGCCGACGCCGCCGCGGCCTCGGCGGCGTCCCGGTGGAGGTCCAGGGCCCGGCCCGCCGCCGCCAGCCGGGCCACGTCCTCGCCGAGCGCCTCCCGGGCGTAGCGGTGGATGCGCAGCAGGCGGCGTACCTCGTGCCACAGGCCGTCGTGGTCGCAGTTGTACGGGTGGGCGCCGCCGTCCACCGGTGGCAGCGCCGAGACCGCCGCCGACAATCGGGTTTCGGCCACCCCGGCGAGCGGAACCAGCACCTCCGAGACCTGTCCGCGGGCCGCGACCACGTCCAGCGGGACCTCCGAGGCCAGCACCGCCACCGCGTCCGCGACCGCGTGGAAGCGGGCGGAACCGAGGGCCTGGAGCGTCGCCGAATGGGCGCGGGTGCGGGCCAGGGTCAGCTGGCGCTCCAGCAGGGCGCCCGCCCGCGCCGAGCCCACCGTCAGGGCCCCCGCGGTACCGCGCGGCGCCGGGACGTCCGGGGACCCCGACAGCCGGTGCAGCGCCTCCATGAGACGGGTCAGCCGGGCCGCGTGGGCGTGCTCGTCGGCCAGGGTCGAGGACAGCCACACCAACTCGGTGCGCAGCCCGTCGGCCCAGGCCGACTCGGTCACCGCCCGGAACGTGGCCAGGGATCCGCTGATGCGGCGCGCAGCCCCCCGCAGGCTGCGCCCCGCATCACCGCCGTCCGCGGCGTCCGCCCCGCCCGCCGCGCTCTCGCCGTGCAGACGCAGCGCGCGCAGGAAAGCGGTGGCCTGGCTGCGCAGGTACGCACCGAGCACGTCACCCGCGCGGGCCTTCAGGTCATGGTTTGGCTGAGCCACGCCGGCGCCTCCGGGCGTCTATGAGCGTCTCCTGTACGTGCCGCAGCGGCTGTCCCTCTGCGTCGGTGCTGTGCCGGGTCCACTCCCCGTCCGGGCCCAGGTGCCAGGAGGAGGTGGCGTCGGACATGCCGGTCTGCAGCATCCGGTCCAGGGCCAGCCGGTGGGCCGGGTCGGCGACCCTGACCAGGGCCTCGATGCGACGGTCGAGGTTGCGGTGCATCATGTCGGCGCTGCCGATCCACACTTCGGGCTCGCCGCCGTTTCCGAAGGCGAAGACGCGCGAGTGCTCCAGGAACCGGCCGAGGACCGAGCGGACCCGGATGTTCTCCGAGAGCCCGGGCACCCCGGGCCGTACCGCGCAGATCCCGCGGACCCAGATGTCGACGGGCACGCCCGCCTGGGCGGCCCGGTACAGCGAGTCGATCAGGGCCTCGTCGACGATCGAGTTCATCTTCATGCGCACGTACGCGGGGCGGCCGGCCCGGTGGTGGTCGGCCTCCTTGTCGATGCGCGCTATCAGCCCGTCGCGCAGCGAGCGCGGGGCGACCATCAGCCGGCGGTAGGTCTCGCGGCGGGAGTAGCCGGAAAGCCGGTTGAACAGGTCGGAGAGGTCCGCGCCGACCTGCGGGTCCGCGGTGAGCAGACCGAGGTCCTCGTACAGCCGGGCGGTCTTGGGGTGGTAGTTGCCGGTGCCGACATGCGAGTAGCGGCGCAGCTGGTCGCCCTCCTGGCGCACGACGAGCGACAGCTTGCAGTGGGTCTTCAGGCCGACGAGCCCGTACACGACGTGGCAGCCGGACTCCTCCAGCTTGCGCGCCCACTTGATGTTGGCCTGCTCGTCGAAGCGGGCCTTGATCTCCACCAGGACGAGGACCTGCTTGCCGGAGTCGGCGGCGTCGATCAGGGCGTCCACGATCGGGGAGTCGCCGGAGGTCCGGTAGAGGGTCTGCTTGATGGCCAGGACGTCCGGGTCGCCCGCGGCCTGCTCCAGGAAGGCCTGCACCGAGGTGGAGAAGGAGTCGTACGGGTGGTGCAGCAGGACGTCCCGCTCGCGCAGCGCGGCGAAGATGTCGGGCGCGGAGGCGGACTCGACCTCGGCCAGGTCCCGGTGGGTGCCGGCGACGAACTTGGGGAACTTCAGCTCCGGCCGGTCCAGCGCGGCGATGCCGAAGAGGGCCGTCAGGTCCAGCAGGCCGGGCAGCGGGTACACCTCGGAGGCGTTGACCTTCAGCTCCTGCACGAGGAGGTCCAGGACGCCCGGGTCGATGGACTCCTCGACCTCCAGGCGCACCGGCGGCCCGAAGCGGCGCCGCATGAGCTCCTTCTCCAGGGCCTGGAGGAGGTTCTCGGCGTCGTCCTCCTCGACTTCGAGGTCCTCGTTGCGGGTCACGCGGAACATGTGGTGCGCGAGCACCTCCATGCCGGGGAACAGCTCCTCCAGGTGCGCCGCGATGACGTCCTCCAGCGGGACGTAGCGCTGCGGGGAGGCCTCCAGGAAGCGGGAGAGCAGCGGCGGGACCTTGACCCGGGCGAAGTGGCGGTGGCCGCTGACCGGGTTGCGTACGACGACGGCCAGGTTCAGGGACAGGCCGGAGATGTACGGGAAGGGGTGCGCGGGGTCCACGGCCAGCGGGGTCAGCACCGGGAAGATCTGGTTCCGGAACAGCGTGAAGAGCCGGGCCTGCTCCTTCTCGGTGAGGTCGGGCCAGCGGATCAGGTGGACGCCCTCCTCGGCCAGCGCCGGGGAGATGTCCTGCTGGAAGCAGGCGGCGTGGCGGGCCATGAGCTCGCGCGAACGCGTCCAGATCAGGTCCAGCACCTCACGGGGCTGGAGGCCGGAGGCCGAACGGGTGGCGACACCGGTCGCGATACGCCGTTTGAGGCCGGCCACGCGGACCATGAAGAACTCGTCGAGGTTGCTCGCGAAGATCGCCAGGAAGTTCGCCCGCTCCAGGAGCGGGGTCGTCGGGTCCTCGGCGAGCTCCAGCACCCGCTCGTTGAAGGCCAGCCAGCTGCGCTCCCGGTCGAGGAAGCGGCCCGGGGGCAGCTCGTCGCCGTCCTTGTCGTCGTAGGCGTCCAGATCGGCGTCAAGATCAGGCTCGAGGTCGACGTGGGGGCGGTGCGCGGAGATGGAGCCTATGCGGGCGTGCGCTCCGGTGACCGCGAGACCGGACGGGCCGCCGGGGGAGGCGGCGGCGGAGGTGTGAGACGGCTGCTGGGCGGGGACCTCGGTGGGGCCTGCGCTGGGCTTGTGGCTCATGACTCCATTGTTCCGCGCGCGCGGAAGGACAGGCGCGTCGGAGGCGTCGGCCGTCAGTCGGAGGCGGGGCGGCTGCATGGGGGGAGAGTCGCAAGCGCGTCTTAATGGGTGGTGAATGGCGTGTGGCATCCCGGGTCAGGCTTGAGGCGAAGCCCTTCGCCTCCGGCGGGGCTGGGTTGCGGGCCGGGCCTTGCCCGTACGGGCCCTTCGCCTCCGGCGGGGCTGCCTGGCCGGAGCCGAGGCCTGGCGGCCGGGCCCGGCCGCGTCGGGGCTCTTCGCCTCAAGCGCCGGCGGGGCTGGGTTTGCGGGGCGGCGTCCTGGCGGCTGGGCCTGGGCTGCGCCCGGGCTATCGCCTCAAGCGCCGGCGGGGCTGGGTTTGTGGGCCGGGGGCCTGCCTGTTCGGGCCTGGCTGCGCCGGGGCTTTTCGCCTCAAGCGCCGGCGGGGCTTGGGGGGCCGGGTCGGGGGTGGGGGGGCGGTGCCCCTCCGGAGGGTCCTCCTCGGCTCGCGCACTGAGCTCTGGCTGCGAGGGGTTGGTCCGGGGTTGCGCG
>NZ_JAEBEE010000019.1:0-14663 GCF_046548835.1 Streptomyces sp. cmx-4-9
CGCAGGAGGAGATTCTGTGCGGGCTGTTCGGTGAGGTGCTGGGTGTGGAGCGGGTGGGGGTGGATGACCATTTCTTCGAGTTGGGTGGTCATTCGCTGCTGGCGACGCGGTTGGTGTCGCGGGTGCGTTCCGCGCTGGGTGTCGAGCTGGAGATCCGCGAACTCTTCGAGGCGCCGACTCCTGCCCGCCTGGCCGCCGTCGTGTCCGGAGCGGGCGCCGCACGCATCGCGCTGACCCCCCGGGCCCGCCCCGATGCCGTACCCCTCTCGTACGCCCAGCGCCGCCAGTGGTTCCTGAACCGCTTCGAGGAGGGGACGGCGGCCTACAACGTCCCGTTCGCCGTGCGTCTGACGGGGGCGGTGGACCGGGCGGCGCTGCAGGCTGCGCTGACGGACCTGGTCGAGCGCCACGAAATCCTCAGGACCCTCTACCCCGAACAGGACGGCACGCCCTGCCAGACCCTCCTCGACCGCACGGACGTGCGGATCGAGACACGTCAGACCACGGAGTCGGAGCTGGCCGGCGCCCTCGCCGCAGAGGCGGCCCTCGGCTTCGACCTCCGTACGCAGACCCCGCTGCGGGCCCGGCTGTTCGAGCTCGAAGCCGACGTGTGCGTCCTGCTGCTGACGATCCACCACATCGCGGCGGACGGGTGGTCGCTGGCTCCACTGCTGCGTGATCTGTCGGTGGCGTACGGGGCGCGGGTGCGGGGCGGAGTGCCGCGGTGGTCGCCGCTGCCGGTGCAGTATGCCGACTTCGCGCTGTGGCAGCGGGAGGTGCTGGGCAGTGAGGAGGATCCGGCCAGTGCGGTCTCGCGGCAGCTCGCCTTCTGGGAGGAGGCGTTGGCGGGGCTTGCGCAGGAGTTGTCGCTGCCGGTGGACCGGCCGCGGCCGGTGGCGTTGAGCGGTGCGGGCGGTGCGGTGGGGTTCCGGTTGGAGCCGGGGCTGCACCGGGGGCTGGTGGCGTTGGCGCGGGAGTGCCGGTCGAGTCTGTTCATGGTGGTGCAGGCCGGCCTGGCGGCGTTGCTGTCGCGGTTGGGTGCGGGTGAGGACATCGCGTTGGGGACGCCGGTTGCGGGGCGTACCGATGAGGCGTTGGACGATCTGGTGGGGTTCTTCGTGAACACGCTGGTGCTGCGGACGGACGTGTCGGGTGATCCGACGTTCCGTGAGCTGGTGGCGCGGGTGCGGGAAACGGACCTGGCGGCGTACGCGCACCAGGACGTGCCCTTCGAGCGGTTGGTGGAGGTGCTCAACCCGGAACGCTCCCTCGCCCGCCACCCCCTCTTCCAGGTCATGCTCATCCTCCAGAACAACGCCGAACCGCAGGCCGACCTGCCCGGGGTGGCCTCCACGGAGGAGCCGGTCGCCCTCGCGACCAGCAAGTTCGACCTCTCCTTCGAGCTGGCCGAGCGCTTCGGCGACGAAGGCGCCCCCGAGGGCATCGAGGGCTACCTCCGCTACAGCTCCGACCTGTTCGACCGCGAGACGGCCGAGAACCTGCTGACGCGGTTCGTCCGCGTCCTCGACTCCGCCGTCCTCGACCCCGGGCAGGCCGTCGGCCGCATCGACGTACTCGACGAGGCCGAGCGCCACCGCGTCCTGGTGGAGTGGAACGACACGGCCCGCGAGGTTCCGCACCTGCTGGTGCCCGAGCTGTTCGAGGCGCAGGCGAGGCGTACACCCGAAAGCACCGCGCTGGTGCACGGGCAGGACTCCCTCACGTACGCCGAGCTGGATGCCCGGGCCAACCGGCTCGCCCACCACCTCATCGCCCTGGGCGCGGGCCCCGAGCAGCTGGTGGCCATCGCCCTGCCCCGTTCCCCGGAACAGGTCGTCGCGGCCATCGCCGTGCTCAAGAGCGGCGCCGCGTACCTGCCCGTCGACCCGGAGTACCCCGCCGAGCGCATCAGCTTCATGACCGACGACGCCGCGCCGGCCCTCGTGCTCACCGATGGCGCCACCGCTCCCGCCCTGCGGTCCGCCACGGCGCCGCTCCTGGTCCTGGACCAGGAGGACACCGCCGCCGCCATCGCGGCACGCTCCGCCCGTGCCCCTGTGGACGGCGACCGGCGCGCGCCGCTGCGCCCGTCCCATCCGGCGTACGTGATCTACACCTCCGGCTCCACCGGAGCGCCCAAGGGAGTCGTGGTCGAGCACCGCTCCGTCGCCGACTACCTGACCTGGACCGGAGCCTCGTACCCGAGCGCGCGCGGCGCCGCGATCCTGCACTCCACGCTCTCCTTCGACCTCACGGTCACCGCGCTGTACACGCCGCTGGTGGTCGGCGGGACCGTCCACCTGACCGCCCTGGAGGAGGGCGACGAAACGGCGGTGCCGGAGGGGCTGCGGGACGCGCCGTGCACCTTCCTCAAGGCGACCCCCAGCCACCTGCCGCTGCTGGGCTCCCTGCCCGATGCCTTCTCCCCGACCGGTGAACTGCTGATGGGCGGCGAAGCGCTGTTCGGCGACATGCTCGCCGAGTGGCGGGCCCGGCACCCGCAGGCGGCTGTCCTCAACGTGTACGGACCGACCGAAGCCACGGTCAACTGCGCGGAGTTCAGGATCGAGCCGGGCGCGCAGGTGCCGTCCGGGCCGGTACCGATCGGCCGTCCGCAGGCCAACGCGCGGCTCTACGTCCTCGACGCCGGGCTCGGCCCGACCGCCCCCGGCGTCGCGGGCGAGCTGTACATCGCCGGCGCCGGCATCGCCCGCGGCTACCTCAACCGGCGCTCGCTGACGGCCGAACGCTTCGTCGCCGATCCGTACGGGCCGTCCGGCGCGCGCATGTACCGCACGGGCGACCTGGCCCGCCGGCGGGCGGACGGCAACCTCGAATACCTCGGACGGGTGGACGACCAGGTCAAGGTCCGCGGCCACCGCATCGAACTCGGGGAGATCGAGTCCGCGCTCCTCCAGCAGGAGTCCGTCACCCAGGCCGCCGCAGTGGTCCGCGAGGACACACCCGGCGACCGGAAGATCATCGGCTATGTGGTGGCCGCGGACGGCGGCAGGCCCGGCCCGGCCGCACTGCGCAAGAGCCTCGGCGAGCACCTGCCCGCGTACATGGTCCCGGCGGCCGTGGTCGTCCTGGACGCCCTGCCGCTCACCGTGCACGGCAAGCTGGACCGCGCGGCACTTCCCGCGCCCGAGTACGGGGCCGAGAGCGCGGCGCGCGCGGCGCGCACACCGGCGGAAGAGATCCTGTGCGGGCTGTTCCAGGAGCTGCTGGGCGTGCCCGAGGTCGGTGTGGACGACAGCTTCTTCGACCTGGGCGGCGACAGCATCGTCTCCATCCAGCTCGTCAGCCGCGCCCGCAAGGCAGGCCTTGCCGTCACCCCGCGCGCCGTCTTCCAGCACAAGACCGTCGAGGCGCTGGCCGCCGCGGCAGGCGGGGTCAAGGCCCCCAAGGTGCAAGGGGCGGACACCGGGACCGGCAGGATGCCGCTGCTGCCGGTCATGCACCGGCTGCGGGAGCGGGGCGGTCCGATCGGCCGCTACAGCCAGTCCAAGGTCCTGCGGGTCCCTGCGGGGCTGGGTCTGGAGCGGCTGGCGGATGCCCTGCAGGCGGTGTTCGACCACCACGACGCGCTGCGCATGACGCTGAAGCGCGCGGTCAACGGCGGCGAATGGGAGCTGGAGATCCGCGGGCGCGGGTCGGTGCGCGCCGCCGACTGCGTGGAGCGGGTGGACGTGAGCGGCCTCGAAGGCGAGGCCCTGCGCACGGTCCGCAAGGAGCGCTCCGACGCGGCCTGGGACCGCATCTCCCCCGAGCAGGGCGCCATGTTCCAGGCGGTCTGGTACGACGCCGGCCCGGACCGTTCGGGCGAACTCCTCCTCGTGCAGCACCACCTCGTGGTGGACGGGGTGTCCTGGCGCATCCTGGAGACGGACCTCGCCGCCGCCTGGCAGGCACTGGCCGACGGCAAGCAGCCCGTCCTGGAACCGGTGGGCACCTCCTTCCGGCGCTGGGCCGAGCACCTTCAGGAGGCCGCGTACACCGCAGAGCGGACCCGGCAGCTCGACCTGTGGAACGACCTGCTCGACGTGCCGGACGAGCTGCTGACCGACCGGCCGCTGGACCCGACGCAGGATGTCATGGCCACCCTGCGCCTGGTCACGCAGAAGCTCTCGGCGGAGTGCACCACCGCCCTGCTCACCACGGTCCCCGCCGCCTTCAACGCGGGAGTCAACGACGTCCTGCTGACCGCCCTGGCGCTGGCGGTCGCCGACTGGCGCCGCAGCCGGGGCGGCGGTGAGGACAATGCGGTCCTGGTGGACCTCGAAGGGCACGGCCGCGAGGAGTTCGTCGACGGCGTCGACCTGTCCCGCACCATCGGCTGGTTCACCGACGTGCACCCGGTCCGGCTGGACCCGGGGGAGGTGGACTGGGCGCAGGTCCGGGCCGGCGGTCCGGCCGTCGGGGCCGCCCTGAGCACCGTCAAGGCGCAGCTCGCGGCGCTGCCGGACAACGGCATGGGCTTCGGCCTGCTGCGCCACGTCAACGCGGACACCAGCACCGTCCTGGCCGAGCACCTGCCCCGGCAGGTCGGCTTCAACTACCTCGGCCGCTTCGCTCCCGCCGATCTCTCGGCCGCGGGCGACTGGTCCCCGGCGGCCGACCAGATCCCCGGCCTGCTGGACGAGGACGCACCCATTGCGCACGCCCTGTCGGTCAACGCCCTCACCGAGGACCACCGGTCGGGTCCGCGCCTCACGGCCGTGTGGTCGTGGCCCAGCGCGCTCTTCACCGAGAGCGAGGTGCGGGAGATCAGCGAGGGCTGGGCACGGGCGCTGGATGCGCTGGTGGTCCACGTGGCGCAGGGGGGCGCAGGCGCCACCGTGCCGTCGGACCTCTCCCTGGTCAGCCTCACCCAGGCGCAGATAGACGAGCTGGAAGACGAGCTGGACGAGGACGACGAGGAGTTTTCACGGTGAAGCAGTCCCGGATCGAAGACGTCCTGCCCCTGGGCCCGCTCCAGGAGGGCCTGCTCTTCCACGCGCAGTACGACACGCAGGGCCTGGACCTCTACACCGTGCAGAGCGTCTTCCACCTGGGCGCCGACTTCGACGCCGGCGCCATGCAGCTGGCGGCCCGGGCCCTGCAGCAGCGGCACGCCGTGCTGCGGGCCGGGTTCCGCGTGCAGGGGGAGCGCCCCGTGCAGGTGATCCGGCGCGAGGTGCCGCTGCGCTGGCAGGAGGAGGACCTCGGCGCTCTGCCCGCCGACGAGCGCGACGCCGCACTGGAACGGGTCCTCCACGAGGACCGGGCCCGCAGGTTCGACATGGCCCGCCCGCCGCTGATGCGGTTCACCCACGTCAAGCTCGGCGAGGACCGGCACCGGCTGGTGATGACCCGCCACCACATCCTGACGGACGGCTGGTCCTCCCCGATCCTGATCGGCGAGCTGTTCGCGCTGTACGCCGCCCGCGGCGACGCTTCGCAGCTGCCCCCGGTCACTCCGTACCGCGAATACCTGCTGTGGCTGTCCAAGCAGGACCGGCCGGCCGCCGAGCAGGCGTGGCGCACCGTACTGGAGGGGGTCGGCGCACCGACCCTGCTCGTGCCCGATGCCCCGGCCCAGGTGAAGGCGGAACCCGAGAACGTCGTCGGATCGCTGTCCGAGGAACTCACTTCCTCCCTGTCCCGCCTGGCCCGCAGCCGGGACTGGACGATGAACACCCTGGTCCAGGCGGCCTGGGGGCTGCTCCTCGGCGCCCTGACCGGCCGCAGCGACGTCACCTTCGGCACCACGGTCTCGGGCCGTCCCCCCGAGATCGCCGGTGTCGAGACGATGGTCGGCCTGTTCATCAACACCCTGCCGGTCCGGGTGCGCCTGGACCCGGAGCAGTCGCTGGGCGCCCTCGTCTCCCGGCTCCAGGAACAGCAGATCGCGGTGATGGACCACCAGTTCCTGAGCCTCACCGACATCCAGGGCGCCATCGGCCTCGGCAACCTCTTCGACACCGCCACCGTCTTCGAGAACCAGTTCGTGGACACCGAGGCCCTGGAGTCCTCCACCACCGGAGCGCAGGTCTCGGGAGGCTCGGGCCGGGACGCCACCCACTACCCGCTGGCGCTCGCCGCCGGGCCGGGCCGCGAACTCATGCTCAGGCTCGCCTACCGGCCCGACCTCATCGACCGGGCCACCGCCGAGAACTGCCTGGCCCGACTCGTCCGGATCTTCGAGGCCGTCGCCGCCGACCCGGAACGGCCCGCGGGCCGGCTCGACCTGCTGGAACCGGCCGTCCGGCGCCAGGTCCTGACGGAGTGGAACGACACGGCGCGCGAGGTCCCCCGGGGCACGTTGGCGCAGTTGTTCGAAGCGCAGGCCGCCCGGACCCCGGAAGCCGTCGCGGTGGTCCAGGGCGAGGAACGGCTCTCGTACGCGGAACTCAACGCCCGGGCCAACCGGTTGGCCCGCCACCTGATCGGGCAGGGGGTCGGCCCCGAGCAGCGGGTGGCCCTGTCACTGCCGCGCTCACCGGACTGGATCACTGCCGTGCTCGGCGTGTGGAAGGCGGGGGCCGCCTACGTCCCGGTCGACCGGCAGTACCCGGCCGACCGGGTGGCGTACATGCTGGAGGACGCCGCACCCGCCCTGACGCTCTCCGCACCCGTGCCGGAAGCGGACCTCGCCGCCTTCACCGCCGGCAACGTCACCGACGCGGAGCGCACCGCCCCGCTGGACGCCGGCCACCCCGCCTACGTGATCTACACCTCCGGATCCACGGGGCGCCCCAAGGGGGTGGTGATGCCGCACGCCGGCGCGGCAGGCATGGCCGCGGCGCACATCGACACGCTGGGTGTCGGTCCGCGCAGCCGCGTGTTCCAGGCGGTGTCCACGAACTTCGACCCGTCCGTGGGCGACGTCCTGATGGCGCTGCTCTCCGGCGCCGCCCTGGTGCTGCCCGTCGGCCAGCTGGTCGGCGAGGACCTGGCCGCGGCGCTGGAGGAGCAGGCCGCCACGCACGTCATGCTGTCCGCCTCGGTGCTGGCCACGCTGCCCGCGGCCCGCCTGCCGCTGCTGGAGACCGTCGTCACGGGGGGCGAGGTCTGCCCGCCCGAGGTGATCGCACGCTGGTCTGCCGGGCGCCGCCTGGTCAACGCGTACGGTCCGACGGAAGCGGCCGTGGTGTCGACGTTCAGCGCGCCGCTCACGGCCGACGGCGGAGTCCCGCCGATCGGCGGACCGGCGGCCAACACCCGCGCCTACGTACTGGACCCTGCGCTGCGCCCGGTGGCCCCCGGTGTCCCGGGCGACCTGTACCTGGCCGGCGGCCAACTGGCGCGGGGGTACCTGCACCGGGCCGCCCTGACGGCCGAGCGGTTCGTCGCTGACCCGTACGGACCCCCCGGGGAGCGCATGTACGCCACCGGCGACACCGCCCGCTGGCGGGCCGAGGGCGTCCTGGAGTTCATCGGGCGTTCGGACGAGCAGGTCAAGATCCGCGGGTTCCGCATCGAGCCGGGCGAGGTCCAGGCGGTCCTCGCAGCCCTGCCCGGTGTCGCCCAGGCCGCCGTGACGGTCCAGGGGGACCGTGCGGGGGACAAGCGGCTGGTGGGCTACGCGGTACCCGTCGAGGGGCGGCGGCTCAGCGAGGCGGAGCTGCGCCGCGGGGCGGCGCGGCACCTGCCGGACCACATGGTCCCGGGAGCCTTCGTCCTCCTCGACGCGCTCCCGCTCACCCCCAACGGCAAACTGGACAAGAAGGCGCTGCCCGCCCCCGACCTGACGTCCCTGACCGCCGGACGCGCCCCGATGACGCCGCAGGAGGACATCCTGTGCGGCCTGTTCGCCGAGGTGCTGAAACTGCCCCGGGTCGGCGCGGAGGGCAACTTCTTCGAGCTCGGGGGCCACTCGCTGCTCGCGACCCGGCTGGTGTCGCGCATCCGTTCCACACTGGGGGCCGAGCTGGAGGTCCGGGAGCTCTTCGAGCACCCCACCCCCGCCGCGCTCGCCGGCCGGCTCGACACCGCGGCCGCCGCCCGCAAGGCCCTGGTCCCGCAACCGCACCCCGAGACGGTGCCGCTGTCCTTCGCCCAACGCCGGCAGTGGATCATCAACCGCTTCGAGGAGCACGCTGCCAGCTACAACATCCCCTTCGTGGTGCGGCTGGCCGGCGATGTCGACCGGGGCGCGCTGCGTGCCGCACTGACCGATGTCACCCACCGGCACGAGACCCTGCGGACGGTGTTCCCCGAAGCGGACGGCAAGCCCGTGCGGACGCTCGTCGACCTGTCGGCCGACGGCGCCGAGCTGACCGTGGTGGAGACCGAGGAGGCGAGCCTGCCGGCCGCTCTGACGGCCGAAGTCAGCCGCGGCTTCGACCTGCTGACCGACTTGCCCTTCCGGGCCACCCTGTTCGAACCGGTCGGGTCCGCCGAGGTCGTCCTGTGCCTGGTGCTCCACCATGTGGCGGCGGACGGCTGGTCGATGGCGCCCCTGGCGCGCGACCTGTCCGTGGCCTACGCGGCGCGGTTGCGCGGAGAGGCGCCGCAGTGGCCCCCGCTGCCGGTGCAGTATGCCGACTTCGCGCTGTGGCAACAGGACGTCCTGGGCAGCGAGGACGATCCCGAGAGTGCGATCTCCCGGCAGCTCGCCTACTGGAAGGAGACACTGACCGGCCTGCCGGAGGAGTTGCAGCTGCCGGTGGACCGCAGCCGCCCGGCCATGTCGGGCTTCCGCGGCGACACCCTGGAGATCGGGCTGGACGCCGCCCTCCACCGTGAACTCAAGCTGCTCGCCCGCGGTGCGCAGGCCAGCGTCTTCATGGTGGTGCAGGCTGCCATCGCCCTGCTGCTGTCGCGGTCGGGTGCGGGTGAGGACATCGCGTTGGGGACGCCGGTTGCGGGGCGTACCGATGAGGCGTTGGACGACCTGGTGGGGTTCTTCGTGAACACGCTGGTGCTGCGGACGGATGTGTCGGGCGATCCGACGTTCCGTGAGCTGGTGGCGCGGGTGCGGGAAACGGACCTGGCGGCGTACGCGCACCAGGACGTGCCCTTCGAGCGGTTGGTGGAGGTGCTCAACCCGGAGCGCTCCCTGGCCCGCCACCCCCTCTTCCAGGTCATGCTCAGCATGCAGGACAACGCCGAGCCCGAGGTCGACCTGCCCGGCCTGGACGTGGCCGCGCAAGCGGTCGACACGGGCTCCAGCAAATTCGACCTCTACTTCGAACTCGCAGAGCAGTTCTCCGCCGACGGCTCCGCCGAGGGCATCGCGGGGGCCATCCGCTACAGCACCGAACTCTTCGACCGGGCATCGGTGGCACGACTCGGCGCCCGTCTGCGCCGACTGCTCGCCGCGGTGGCCGCCGCCCCGGACGCACCGTGCAGCACCGTCGACCTGCTGGACGCCGCCGAGCGCAGCCAGGTCGTGGAGGAATGGAACGACACCGCCGTCCCCGTCACGACGGGCAGCCTCCCCGAACTCTTCGAGGCCCAGGTCCGCCGGACGCCCGAGCGCACCGCCGTGCTGGCCGGGAGCACCGAGGAGACGTACGCGCAGCTCAACGCCCGCGCCAACCGCCTCGCCCGGCTGCTCATCGAAGAGGGCGTGGGCCCCGAGCAGTACGTGGCCGTGGCGCTGCCCCGCACCGCGGACCTGCTCGTCGCCGTTCTCGCCGTGCTGAAGGCCGGCGCCGCCTACCTGCCGGTGGACCCCGGATACCCGGCGGACCGCATCCGCTTCATGCTCGCGGACGCGGCGCCCGCCGCCGTCCTCACCACCACCCGCGGGGTGCACCCGGACCTCACCCCGGCGGTCCCCCGCATCCTCCTCGACGACGAGGCGGTCATGGCCCGGGTGGCAGCCCTGGCCGACACCGACCCGGGCCCGACGGACCGCCACGCACCCCTCTCCGCCGACTGCCCCGCGTACGCCATCTACACCTCGGGTTCGACGGGCACTCCCAAGGGCGTCGTCACCACGCACCGCGACGTGGCGCACCTGGCCCTCGACTCCCGATGGCGGGGCGGCAGCCACGACCGGGTGCTGCTGCACTCCCCGCACGCCTTCGACGCCTCGACCTACGAGATGTGGGTTCCGCTGCTCAACGGAGGCCAGTCGGTGCTGCTGCCCCCGGGGGAGTTCGATGCCGACGTGCTGCGTGCGGCCCTGGAAGGGGGGAAGGTGACCGCGCTGTGGCTCACCGCGGGCCTCTTCTCCCTGATGGCCAAGGAGGCCCCCGAGAGCTTCGCCCACGTGCGGGAGGTGTGGGCGGGCGGCGACGTCGTCTCGCCGGCCGCGGTGCGCGGCCTGCTGGCGGCGCACCCCGGCCTCACCGTGGTCAACGGGTACGGGCCGACGGAGACGACGACCTTCGCCACCGGCCACCGGATGTCCCGGCCGCCCGAGCCGGGCCGGGCCCTCCCCATCGGGCGGCCCCTGGACAACACCCGCGTCTACGTCCTCGACGACGCCCTGCGCCCGGCCCCGGTCGGGGTGGCGGGAGAGCTGTACATCGGGGGAGCCGGACTGGCCCGCGGCTACCTCGGCCGGCCCGCCCTCACCGGCGAGCGCTTCGTGGCCGACCCCTTCGGCGCGGCGGGCGCGCGGATGTACCGGACCGGGGACCGGGCCCGCTGGAACTCCCACGGGGAGGTGGAGTTCCTGGGCCGCGCCGACGACCAGGTCAAGCTGCGCGGTTTCCGCATCGAGCCGGGCGAGATCGAGGCCGCGCTGGTCCGGCACGCGGCCGTGCACCAGGCCGTGGTGGTCGTCCGTGAGGACACCCCCGGGGACCAGCGGCTGATCGCCTACGCGACCCTGCGGCCCGAAGGCACCGCCGGATCCGCCGAACTGCGCAGCCACCTCACCGGGGCACTGCCCGAGTACATGGTGCCGTCCGCCGTCGTCGTGCTGGCGCAGCTGCCGCTGACGGCGAACGGGAAGGTCGACCGCAGGGCCCTGCCGCTGCCGGCGTTCGGGGAGGACTCGAACCGGCGCGGTGCGAGCACGCCCCGCGAGGAGACGCTGTGCAAACTGTTCGCGGAGGTCCTGGGCCTGCCCCGGGTCTGGATGGACGACAACTTCTTCGACCTCGGCGGACACTCCCTGCTCGCCACCGAACTGGCCGCCCGCATCCGGGTCGCGTTCGGAGTGGACCTGACGATCCGGAGCCTCTTCGAAGCCCCCACCGTGGCCCGCCTGGCCGAACGCATGGTCCAGGGGAGCGACGGGGACCCGCTGGAGGTCATGCTGCCGCTGCGCTCCCGGGGCGACCTGCCGCCGCTGTTCTGCATCCACTCGGGCATGGGCGCCAGTTGGGACTACTACGGGCTGCTCCGCCACATCGAGCCCGACCGCCCCGTCTACGGCCTCCAGGCCCGCGGGCTCACCCGGCGGGAGAACCTGCCGCAGACGCTGGAGGAGATGGCCGAGGACTACCTGGAGCAGATCAAACTGATCCAGCCCGAAGGCCCGTACCACCTGCTGGGCTGGTCCTTCGGCGGGGTGGCCGCACACGCGATGGCGACCATCCTCCAGGCACGGGGCGAGGAGGTCGCCCTGCTGGCCATGCTCGACTCGTACCCCGCGGAGAACGACTACGAGGGCGACCTGCGGCGCGGCCTCGGCACGGAGCACCAGTGGCTGCTCGGCCTGCTCGAAGGCGCGGGCATCACCGGGTACGAGGGGCCGGTGGACGCGGCCACCGTCGCCGTGCTGCTGCGCGAGTCGGGCATGGCGCTCGGCGCCCTCGACAAGGACCAGCTGGAGAGCATGTACGTCGCCTACAGCAACATCAACACGATCTTCCGGGAGTACGTCCCCGGGGTGTACCAGGGCTCCGTCCTGTACTTCTTCGCCGCCGTCGACCGCGGCGAGATGCCCCCCGACGTCGCCTCCTGGGAGCCGTACGTGGCGCAGCCGCTGGACATCGTCCGGATGGACTGCAACCACGGCCAGATGACCCAGCCCGGGCCCATCGGCGAGGTCGGCCGGGTCCTGACCGCGCGTCTGCGGTCCCTGCACTGAACCTCACGCGCTCCGACCCGGAACGCGTGCGCATCCACACCGAAAGGCACCCGACATGAGCAACCCGTTCGAGAACCCGGACACCTCCTACTTCGTGCTCGTCAACGACGAGGGCCAGCACTCCCTGTGGCCCGCCTTCGTCGCGATCCCGGACGGCTGGACCGCCGTGCACGGTGAGGACAACCGGCAGGCCTGCCTGGACTACGTGAACGAGAACTGGACCGACATGCGGCCCAAGAGCCTCGCCGCGGCGATGGACGCCGCCGTCTGAACCCGGGCCCGCAAGGGGGCCGGTGAACCCCTCACCGGCCCCCGGCCCGCGCCGCCCGCTCCCTCTGCACCGCCGGATCCGACCGAGGATGAAACGCCATGTCTGACCGACAGGAAGCCTGGTTCCCGCTGACCGCCGCCCAGCGGGGCATGTGGTTCGCCCAGCGGCTGGACCCGGACAACCCCATCTACAACGGCGGACAGTACGTGGAGATCCACGGCCGGCTGGACGCCGAGCGGTTCGAGGAAGCGGTACGCCGTACCGTCTCCGAGACCGAGGCGGCACGGATCCGGCTCTGCGAGGATGCGGACGGCCCCCGCCAGAGCGTCGGACCCGACGACGACTGGCACTTCACCCGGCTCGACCTCACGTCCGAACCCGACCCGGACGGCGCCGCCCAGGCCTGGATGCGCGAGGAACTGTCCCGCCCCGTGGACCTCCTGGCAGACCCGCTGTTCGCCCACGCACTCCTGCGCACCGGGCCGGACCGGTCCCTCTGGTACCACCGCTGCCACCACATCGCGCTCGACGGATTCAGCAGCGCCCTGGTGGGCCGCCGGGTCGCGGAGCTGTACACCGCCCTCGTCTCCGGCGAGCCCTGCGGGGACCGCCCCTTCGGGTCCTTGCGGGACCTGGTGGACGCCGACGCCGGCTACCGGGTGTCGGACGAGTACGTCCAGGACAAGGCGCACTGGACCGAGAGCTTCGGCGACAGGCCGGTACCCGTGAGCCTGTCCGGCAGCCGCCCCGTCACCCCGCACGGGCTGCTGCGCCGGACCGGCCACCTCGACGGGCCGGCCACGCAGGCCCTGCGCACGGCAGCCCGTGACGCTGGGGTGCCGTGGGTGGTGGCGGTGACGGCCGCCTTCGGCGCCTACCACCAGGCGCTGACCCGGGGCACGGAGACCGTCCTCGGCCTGCCCGTGACCACCCGGCTCGGACGGACGGCCCTCAGGACCCCCGGCATGGTCTCCAACGTGCTCCCGCTGCGGCTCACGGTCCGGCCCGACATGACGCTGCCCGAGCTGCTGGCCCACACCTCCCACGAGATGCGCGCCACGATGCGGCACCAGCGGTACCGCTACGAGGACATCCGCAGGGACCTCGGACTCCTCCAGGACGACCAGCGCCTGGTGGGCCCGCAGGTCAACATCATGACCTTCGGCGCCCGACTGGCCTTCGGCGACTGCACGTCCACGGTGCACAGCCTGAACCTGGGGCCGGCGGACGACCTGTCCGTGGTCGTCTACCCGCAGTCCGACGGCGAGGGCCTCCAGATCGACTTCGAGGGCAACCCCGGTCTCTACGGCGAAGAGGAACTCGCCGACCACCAGGAGCGCTTCCTGCGCTTCCTCACGCGTCTCACGAACATCGGCACCGATGTGCCGGTGGGCGGGGTGGATTTGCTGGGTGGGGTGGAGCGGGAGCGGTTGTTGGTGGATTGGAATGGGGGTGGGTCTGTAAGGGGTGGGGGTGTGGGTGGTGGGTTGGTGACGTTGTCGGGGTTGTTTGAGGAGCAGGTGGGGCGGGCTCCTGATCGTGTCGCGGTGGTGTGTGGGGGTGTTTCGGTTTCGTATGGGGAGTTGAATGCGCGGGCGAATCGGCTTGCGCGGGTGTTGGTGTCGCGTGGGGTGGGGCCTGAGTGTTTTGTGGGGTTGGTGTTGCCGCGGTCGGTTGATTTGGTGGTGGCGGTGCTGGCGGTGTTGAAGGCGGGGGGTGCGTATGTGCCGGTGGATCCGGATTATCCGGCGGATCGGGTGGCGTATGTGCTGGGGGATGCGGGTCCGTCGTTGGTGTTGGTGACGGAGGGGTGTGCGGGGAGTTTGCCGGAGGGTTTGGGGGTTCCGGTGTTGGTGGTGGATGCGGTGGATGTGGTGGGGGAGGTGGCCGGCGGGTCGGGTGCGGATCTGGTGGCGGGGGAGCTTTTGGGTGGGGTGTGGTCGCAGAGTCCGGCGTATGTGATTTATACGTCGGGTTCGACGGGGCGTCCCAAGGGTGTGGTGGTGCCGCATGGGAATGTGGTGCGTTTGTTCGGGTCGACGGATCGGTGGTTCGGTTTCGGCGCGGATGATGTGTGGACGTTGTTCCATTCTTTTGCTTTTGATTTTTCGGTGTGGGAGTTGTGGGGGCCGTTGCTGGTCGGGGGGCGGTTGGTGGTGGTGCCGTTCTCGGTGAGCCGGTCTCCGGTGGAGTTTTTGGGTTTGCTGGTTGAGGAGGGTGTGACGGTGTTGAATCAGACGCCGTCGGCTTTCTATCAGTTGATGCAGGCGGATCGGGAGAATCCGGGGTTGGGTTCCGGTCTGGTGTTGCGGTGTGTGGTGTTCGGTGGTGAGGCGTTGGATGTGTGGCGTCTGGGGGAGTGGTTTGAGCGGCATGGGGTCGGGGGGCCGGTGCTGGTGAACATGTATGGGA
>NZ_JAEBEE010000020.1:0-11290 GCF_046548835.1 Streptomyces sp. cmx-4-9
CATAAGCGAAGCGCTGGGCCATAGCTCGCTCTCTGGACTCCGCGCGGCCGTCAAGGTCCCGTACGCGGCAGTCCAGAGCCTCACCGGCCCGCACTCGGTCACCGGCCTGAGTGGGGCTGCAGAGGGGCGCTCAGGGCCGCCAGGCCCTGGTGCCCCGGTGCAGCCCCACGCCCCGAATCCGGGCGGTCCCGACGACCGCCGGTCCGGTGATACCTGGGTGCTGCTGGGGGTGAACCAAGGCCGTTGGAGGGGTTCTGGTGAGCTGAACCTAGGGGTGAGCCGGGGAGGTGACCCTAGGGGTGAACCTCCTTCCGGTGACTTCGGACGCCGTGCAGGTGAGAGCGCTGCTGGTGACTGGTGAGTCCCGGACATGTCTTGTGGGGGTGGGGTTGCGGGGCGCGGGGATCGGTCGGCGGATGGAGGTCGGCTGCGGTCCCGCAGGGTCAAGATCGCCGGGTTGCAAGAGGTGTGCCTCGCCGGGGGCGGGATCTTCATAGGTGATGGAGGTGTCCGTCTTCCTGGTGCTCGTCGGCGTACGTCATCTCGGAGACGTACGGGCGGAGTCGGTGACGTACACGCTGGCGGCGGCCGGAGCCGAGCCGTGAAAAAGTGCCGGCACTTTTGGCGACTCTCGACTCCGGCCGCCCGGGCCGCGAAAAGTGCCGGCACATTTGACGGCTCGCGCGGCCGGAGTCGAGCCGCGAAAACTGCCGGCACTTTTGGGTGTGGGATCCATGCCAGCTATCAGCACCACCCGCTTCCCTACCGGAGCTGATCGGCCGCGTACGGTCGGCGCCATGAGCTACGAGACACCCCGATCGTCGGACGGCACCCGCCTGTGCGCGTGGTGCGGCGATCCGGTCGTACAGTCCGGCGTCGGCCGGGCGAAGGAGTACTGCAAGCAGGGCTGCCGGGAGATGGCCTACCGGGCGCGAAAGGAGGAGCGACTGATCAAGGAGGCCGTCGCCGCGGCGCTTCTTTCGTCAACTGACAATCACTCCGTTTCGTCAACTGACGATCGAGTGCCGGCCCCAAAACCGTCAGTTGACGAAACGGTTTCTGTGCAGGTCAGAGCGCCGATTCCTGCTCCGTCTGTTGATCCTGATCCTCCGGCGGCGGTTCCGGTGGTGAGGCCTGTGTTGTCCGAGGCTCAGCTGGCCAGGAGGCGGCAGGAGGCGGTCGAGGCTGCGGAGGCGTGGAAGAGGCGAAACCGCAACCGCAGTGGCATGACGGCGTCGCCCATGCCGCTGCCCCCGTCCGCCGAGGACGACGAGCGGGTCGTGCTGCCGTCGTGGGAAGACCCGGAGATAGAGCGTCGGGTGAGTGGGCACATCGAACGGGAAGGCCTGGGTGGCGAGTAGTGCCGGCGCCCCGCGCCATGTGTCGGGCCTGAGTGGGTGGTCCCTCCGGTCTGGGCGGCAGGCTTGCCCTGAGCGCGCCGACGCAGGGGCCGCCAAGGCTGCCTCCGGCACGCTTGCGCTCGGCCTTGGCGGCCCCTGTGGCGGTGTGCTGACCTCCGGTGCCGTCCAGGGCGGAGGGGGCGCCCACGACCCTCTACAGACCCACCCACGGGCCCGCAGGCACCGGCGGTGCTCCCGGCCCCTCTGGGACTGGTGGCCGGGTGTGGGCGGAGCCCACGTGTCTGTGGCGTGAGGGCTTCCTGCGGCCCTGACATGGGAAAGCCCCCGCCGGATCACTGGCGGGGGCTTTGTGGTGCCTGGGAGGGCTAGAGGGGGGTGTAGAACTTCAGGATGGTGGCGCCGCTTACGACCTTGACGGCCACCTCGACAATGCGGTCGTCCTCAAGGAACACGGTTCGAACGACCTGGCTCACGCCGACTGTTCCGGTCAGGCCGAGGGCGGCCTTTTCCACGTCGGTGGCGTTGCGCTGGCTGACCTCCTCCAACACACCCCGCTGGCGGCTGCCAAGGCGTTCGGCGGCAAGCTCGCGGGAGGCGCCTGTACTGACCGGCTCGGTCAGTTCGGGCGTCACCGCGATCACGTATGCCGGGTAGTAGCTGGACGAGTAGTGCACCGGTACGCCGTCCCGGCTCACCACGCGTCGGCGGACGGCGACAGGGGTCCCCGGCTCGACGTCCAGGCGGGCCGCGACGATCTCGTCAGCGGCCACGGTGCCCACCTCCAGGATCCGGGAGACCTCCCCCTCTGAGAGGGCCTTGCCGGTCGCGGCGTATGTGTCCACACGGCTCTTGATGTTGCTGCTGATAGGTGCGGCGGCGACTGTGCCGACGCCGACCTTGGCAGTGGTGAGTCCCCACTGCTTGAGCTGGGCGTATGCCCGATTGGCTGTCTTCATGGACACGCCGTGGGTCTCGCAGACGTCCCGGAGTGAGGGAAGCGTCTCGCCCTTGGGGATCTCGCCTGTGCGGATCTTGTCGGCGTAGTACGCGGCGATGCCCGCGTACCCCTCACCCTCGCTCATCCTGGCCTCTCCTCCGTGCGGGTGCTGACCCCCTGTGGGTCTAGCTGTCTACGCCCGACGGTAGACCACTCAGCGAATTTGGTACAGCACTGGATCCAGTGCTGGACTCGTCTGGGTCTAGTGCTTTACCTTGGGCGAGCCAATTGGCCCCGGGGAGACCTCTCCTGACGGGCCATCTCTTCCATGCTCGGAGGGCACGTAGATGAGCGCCGAGAGGGTCAACAACTTCAGGCAGCGGCAGGCGGAGCAGCCGTTCACCGCGCCGGCGGCGGGTGCCAACGGCACGCAGGCGAAGCGGAACACCACGAAGAACAGTTCCGCGCAGTTCACGGGCTTTGCCCCGTCGTTCGGGCTGAACGTGAACGTCAACGGGGGCGGCCGCGGTGGCGGCCAGCGCGGCACGGCGGCCAGCGGCCAGGGCGGCGGTTCGCACTTCATCCTCGGGGAGCCTGAGTTCAACAGCTCCGAGGACATCCGGAACTACTGCAACCACGTCCGAGCCCTGATGCTCCAGGTCGCGATCGAGATGGCGATGGCCGCGAAGATCCTGGAGGCCCGCCTGGCTCAGGCCCAGAGCTTGCCCGGGGACAACCCGATCCAGGGTCGGATGCGGGCTCGGAAGGTCGGCCGGAAGCTCAAGAAGGCCGCCGACGGCGCCACCGCTTCAGCGAAGGGTGCGGTTGCCGCGTACGGCGCGTTCACCCGCGAGTACGCCGACCTGATGCGCCCGCGCCCCCAGCGCACCGCCTCCACCAACCCGTTCAAGTACTGAGAGGCGGCGCCCGATGCCCAGCAAGGATCTCGTCCAGCAGCACGAGGACCGCCTCAACTCCGGCTCCTCCACCAGCCTCACCGCTTGGCTCGCGCACAGGGCCAAGCCCTTTGCCCCGGCCTGGGTCGTCACGGGCGCGGTCGGCCTCGCCGGTGGCGGCGCGAACCTGATGTGGGCCGACTCGGCTCCGGCCGGGGTGGGCCTCACCCTCGCCTCGGTCGGCCTGACGGCTGCTGCCTGGTGGGCGGGCAAGTCCACCGGCCCCCAGCGCCGCCTGCACTCCGCGATCACCGTGGCGGCCGGATCGGCGTGGCTCACCTCCGCCGCGCTGGCCGGGCCGCTCACCGGTCCGCTCCCCGACATCTACCTGATGGGCGGCGCGACGTTCGCCCTGTCCTGGAACATCCGCCAGGTCATGCGCTCCAGCGCCGGTGAGACGTCCGGCTCCGACTCGGACAAGGGCCTCCTGGAGAAGGTCGGGCTTGCCCGCACCAAGCTCAAGGACGTCAAGGTCGAGCCGAACCGGGTCACCGTCCCCTATGAGCTGCCTGCTGGTGAACTCACCAACGACGACGTCGCCAAGGCCATCCCCCGGATCGCTTCCGCGCTCGACGTGCCCACCACCGCGATCCGCGTCCAGCACGACCCCGACTCCGCGCGGAAGGGACAGTTCGTGATCGTCCCGGAGGACATGCTCAAGACGCCGACCATGTGGCCGGGCCCGTTCGCCCCTGCCCAGTCCGTGGCGATCCCGCTGCGGATCGGCGTCTACGACGACGGCTCCGACCTCGTGCTCCCGCTCCTCGACGCGATCCACATCCTGATCATGGGGATGACCGGCTCCGGCAAGACCGAGGGCGCCCTCGACGTCCTCTTCGAACTGCTGACCCGCAGCGACGTCGTGGTCTGGCTGGCCGACGCGGCCAAGGCCGGGCAGGACTTCCAGCCGCTGCTCCCCGCCGTCGACTGGGCGGCGCTCGACACCCCGTCCGCCGGCGCGATGGTCGCGGCCGTCCAGGCCGTCATCCCCGCCCGGACCGGGTGGCTGCGTGACCACGGCTACCGGGCCTGGGAGCCCGCGGCCGCCGAGCCGCAGACCAACCCCGCCCACTCCTGCGCAGCTTCCGGCGCCTGTGGCTGCCCCGGCATGCCGTACCTGATCGCGTGGATGGAGGAGGCGGCCAAGCTCCTGCGCGACCTGGGCGACGACGTCTTCACCGGCATCGCCCAAGAGGCCCGCTCTGCTGGGGTCTCGCTCGTCGTCTCCATGCAGCGCGCTTCCGGCTACCAGCTCTCCACCGACACCCGCGCGTCCCTCCCGGCCGCGATGTGCTTCGGCGTCCGGGGCGACGACGCTGGGTTCGCGCTCCCCGAGGAGGTCCTGGACGCGGGCGCCAACCCGGCCGCCTGGGGCAACAAGCGCAAGGGGTACGTGTACCTGGTCTCCGCCGGGGTGGAGGAGGACCTGTACGCCAACCCGGCGCGGACGTTCTGGACCGGCCCGTCCGGTGAGTACGAGAAGGCCGCCGCTTGGGTGGTCAACCAGTTCGCCGGGATCCGCTCCAGCCTCGACGCAGTCACCGCGGGCGCCGCTGCCCGGGTCGCGGGTGACCTGTTCACCAACCGCCGTGCCCTGGTCGGCTCCCCGGCTGCCCCGGTGGAGCTCACCGAGGAGCAGGAGTCGGCCCGGGAGGTCGGCGCACTCCTGGACGCCGAGGACGTCGACCTGGACCCGACCGCCGAACTGGAGCCGGTGGACGCCGATGTCGCGCTCCCGGCGGCCAAGCCCTCGACGGAAGAGGCTCGGGAGCTGCTGCGGGAGCTCGTGGAAATGCTCGCCTCGGTCGGCCCCGGCACGGTCGCCGTGAAGGACGTCAAGCCGTACCTGGAGCAGCTTGGCCGGGACCGGTCCTGGGTCTCCAAGGAGATGAAGAAACTCGCCGACTCGGGCCTGCTCGCCCCCACCGGCGAGGAGGGCGTCTACCGCCTCCTGCCGGTCCTCGCCGGGATCTGACGACCCCCGCACACCCGCACACCCGCACACCGCGAATCCCCACGTCACACGGCGTGTGAATAGGGCCGCACACCCGCCCGCACACCCCCACCGCACACCGCCCGCACACCGAAACGCAGTGGGCCGCCCCGAGCGACCGGGGCGGCCCCGACGCCCACGGAGGTACCCGTGAACGCCAACCCCCAGTATCCCGACACCGGCCGCCAGATCTCGACCGAGGACCTGCTCGCCGCGCTCCTGCCCGACTCCCCCGCCGGCGCCCAGCCGACCGCCCCGGCCCCGGCCGCCCCCGCGGCTTCCCCCGTCCTCGACGTGGCCGCGCTCCTGGAACTCGCCCGCCGACAGGGCGCCCTCGAAGTCGCGGTCGCCCAGCAGACTCCGGCGCTCCCCGCCGTCCCGGAGAAGTCCGGGCCGATCGTGCCTCGGTGGGCTGTTGGCACCGCCGTGGCCGCTGTCGGCATCGGGGTCGGCGGGACGCTCCTCGGGTTCGCCCTCGACCTGCTCGCCACCGGGGCCGCCGCCCTCGCGGCCGGGATCACCGCTGCCGCGCCCATGCTGCTCCTCGGTGCGGTCCTGGTCGCAGCCCTCCTTGGCCGCCGGTCTGGCAAGGACAACGGGGGGTTCGAGGTCACGCAGACCGTCGTCCAGACCATCACGCAGACGGTCAAGGGCGGTGGCCGATGAGCCAGCGGACCGCAGAGCGCTGGGCCCTGATCGCGGCCGGGGTCGTCATCGTTGCCCTCACCGCCGGGGCGTTCTGGCTCTCCTACGCCCACCTCGCCGAGGTCGCGGGCCTCCACGGGCTCGGCCGGTCCCCTGTCCGCCAGTGGGCCTGGCCCGCCACCCTTGACGCGTTCATCGTCGCGGGCGAACTCCTCATGCTCCGTGCCGGCCTTCGCCGGACCACCGACGGCTGGGCCATCGGCCTCACCGCCGCCGGGTCTGTCGGCTCAATCGTCCTCAACGTCGCAGGGGTCACCGGCTCGCGGGACGCCGCGACCGTCCCCCTCCTCGACTACGTCGTCGCGGCTGTCCCCCCGACCGCCGCCCTCCTCGCCTTCGGCGTCCTCATGCGACAGGTCCACCAGCTCGTCGCTGACGCCGAGATCACCCCCGCCGCCGACAAGGACACCGCGGGGGCCGGAACCGTCCCCCCGCTGTCCCACCTCCACGAAGAGGTGTACCGCCCGGCCGCCGTTGAGGTGCCGACGGCAGCCCTGGCCCCGGTAGAACCGCTGGTCATCTGCGGGGGACAGCTCGCCGTGCCGCCTGTCCCCCCGCGCCCCAAGCTCGACACCGAGACCGCCCGCGCCGCGATCGAGCAGGCCTGGCAGGAGGGCCTGTCCATCCGTGACGCGGCCCGCCTCTCCACCCGGTCCCCGTCCCAGGTACAGCGCGTGTACGCCCAGCTCGACGCCGAGCGCGACGAGGTGTCCCTCCCCCAGCAGACAGAGCTTGAAGGGATTGCGGCATGACCACGCAGAGGACCATCACCGTCGACCAGGCCCGGCAGATCGTCTTCGACGCGTACACCACCGGACTCCCCCAGGCCGCCGCTGCAAAGCTCCTCACCGGCCAGGCCACTCAGGCCTGGGTCACCTCGGAGTACGCAGCCCTCCGGCGGCGCGGCATCCCCGCGATGAGCGGACAGGGGAGCCTCTTCGACCCCGCAGCCGAGAACTGACCGAACGCGAACGCCCGCCGGCCTTTCGACCGGCGGGCGTTACTCGGCCCTTGAAACCTCATCAGCCCCAGTACGGCGCGGGCGTCCGTCGCCTGATGACCCGCCACCTGTGGCAGGCTCGACCCGCAGGACGCTCTAGACAACGCGAAGGGCCCCGGCGGTTGCACGCCGGGGCCCAGATCGCGAACACCACAACCCAAAAGACTTCTCACGGACTCCGGATTGGTGCTCACGTAGTGCTTTCCCATGATGCAGGACATCCGGCCTCGACCGCGACCGCGTCTTCGGACGCGTCGCGGACCGGGGCCGTTCGTGTACCCGGACCCCGATGCCACTGCGGTACGAAAATCGCCCACATTCGGGGCAAAGTTCCCAAGGTCTACTGCTCGGACCGCTGTCGGAAGGCCGCGAAGCGCGCCATCGCGAAGGCGCTGGAGACGTCCGGCGGCAACCCCGGACAACTTGGTACTGAACCAACAGAGTTTCGGGGCACTCCTTTGGCAGCCGGTTCTGGGGGCGTGGCGAAGGCCGCTGCGGTCGCCACGCCGGAGGATCCCGAGGCCAAGCGCAAGCGGGATGCGGCCCGGCGGAAGGCTGCCCGGTACGGCCAGCGCCGCACGCTGTGGCGGATCACGGGCGACCCGAAATGCCGCGGCTGCGGCCGTAACGTCCTGGACCCGTCTTCCGGCGCGCTGGTCGTCCAGACCGCCGAGGGCGGCACGCTCGTCCTCGGCGTCGAGAAGTGCGCCCGGATCTGGCTGTGCCCGGTCTGCTCCCGCAAGATCCGCCAGAAGCGCACCGAGGAGATCACCCTCGGGGTGTGCGACTGGATCCGGCGCGGCGGCATGGCCTTCCTGATCTCGCTCACCGCCCGACACGACTTCGAGGACCGCCTCGCGGACCTGATGGACGCGCTACAGGGCAGCCGGAAGGGCACGGACGCGGAGATCCGCGCCGCCCGCCGGGTCCGTGCCGAGGCCGACGCCGCGTACGGCTTGGTCGAGGCCGAGGAAACCCTCGCCGTCCACGCCGCGCGCCGGGACGCTCCCAAGGGAGTGAAGCGCCGGGCTATGGCCGCCGCCCGTGAGGATTACGTTCCCCGACTCGCCGAGGCCCGCCGTGTCCTGGCTGACGCACAGGCCGCGCTGTCGGCCACGGGCCGTCAGGCAGGCGCCTACCAACGCTTGATCACCGGCGGCCAGTGGGCGGGCGACGCGCGCGCGCTGACCGAGGGCGGCCAGATCGGGATCCGGGGCCGGATCGGCTACATCGGCATGATCCGGGCCACCGAGGTCACCGTGGGCGACACCTTCCTGTGGCACCCGCACATCCACGTCATCGTCCTGGTCGGCGGTTCCTTCGCCACCGACCTCGACGGGAAGCGCGTCCTGGGCGACGTCTTCGCCCCCGACGAGGACGACCTCCAGGCGTGGGAGGAGCACTGGCGCACGGTCTGGACGGGCCACCTGGAGGGCATCAACCCGAAGTACCGGCCCACCGACGAGTGCAGCCGTGAGGGCTGCAAGTGCGACGGCAAGGGCCACGGCGTCGACTTCAAGCGCCTGGAGACCGTCCAGGACGCCCAGCAGGCGGGCGAGTACATCGCCAAGACGCAGGACGGCAAGAGCCCCGCCTACGAGCTCGCCGCGGGCGACCTCAAGACCGGCCGCAACGGCAACATGACCCCCTTCGAGGTCCTGGGCAGGATCGGTGACCTGATGGGCGGCGTCGACCCGGACAGCGTGCGCGGCCACGGCTCGATGGAGTGGTGCATCGCGATCTGGCACGAGTACGAGAAGGCGGTCTCAGGCCGTCGCGCGATCGAGTGGACCCGAGGGCTGCGCCAGCTGCTCGGTATCGAGGGCGGCGACACCGAGGAAGACGACCTCGACAAGCTCTTTGAGGACGACGAAGCCTCCGAGTTCCGGGCCGGGGTCCGCGTCGCGGACGACGGATGGAAGGCCATGGCGCGCAAGGGACTCGACTTCGAGGCGACTCAGGCCGCCGAGGGCACGGACGGCAACTCGGACGCGATCCGGGACCGGATGGTCGCCGTCGCCACGGCGGCCGGGGCTACCGAGCAGACCGCGGCCGGATGGGTGGAGCCTCTGTCGCCAATGCAGGTCGGGGAGGCGTACGCCACGATCTTGGAGAACCAGGCCCGTCGCCGGGAGGAATCCGTGGCCCGGCGCCGACGCGAACGCGCCCGCGAGACACTGCCCGACCGCCTCCGCCTCGCGCTCGTGCTCCTGGCCCTCGACCACCGCTCCGGCCGGGACGGCTGGACTTGGGCGTGGACCCGACCCGCGAAGTCCTGACCTCCCCCGACCGCCCGCACACGGGGCGCCGACCCGGCTAACGGCACCGCATCCCCTAACTTGCTCCGCTTACGGGGCCGGTGCCGAGAGTGCGCCGGCCCCGCAAGACTCCCGCGTCCTGGTCCTCGATGTCGTCGCCCTGGTGCTCGTCGTGCTCGGCTCGTTCGGCGGGGAGAAGCCGCGGCGCTGGGGTCGTGGTCGTGGTCCTGGTGCTCGTCGTCGGACCGGTGCCGAGTGCGCGGCGGGGGGTGCTCATGGTGGCAGTCTGCCGGTCGGTGCGGTGCCCGGGATCCTCTTGCCGCCGTGCCCGGCGTGACCTTTTCGTAATAGACCTGGGTCTCGCGACTGGGCTGAGTTATTGGGCCCGGTAACCACTATTTTGCTCCGCTCTGCGGCCCCGCGCCCCTACCGGCCCCGGCCTTTCCGGGGCTCCTGCTGCTGCCCCGGCCGGTACGGCGCCGTTCCCGGCACAGCACCGAAGGACGGCCCCGGTGACCGTCGACTGCCCGGCACCGTGGTGCTCTTCGCCCGTGCTGCGGCGGCCATCCGGTCCTGAGCGGTGGCGGGCGGGGCCTGCGCGACGACGGCCGGTCGGGCGGGCAGCGCATACGCAAGTCGCGGATCCGGCTGCCCCAGCACGCTCCGGAGCTGGCCCCAGGCGAGATCCCGCGAGATCTTCGAAGCGGAGGACCACACCTGTACGTCGGCTGCGTCGCGCCACCCGGGCAGGCTGAACGAGTAGCCCGACATTCGGCCGGCCTTGGTGTTGGCCCGGAACTCGACCCCGGCCGCTGTCAGGGCCGCCTCGAAGGCCTGCCGACCCCCGCCGGCCGACTGGTCGCGGGCGGCGCGGACCAGGTCGCGCAGCTGCTCGCGCTCCGGCCGCGCGGCCCCTCGCCGCAGGGCGGCTTCCCGCTCGGGTCCCGAGACCTGCGGAGAGACCCTGTCGCTGCGGGTCTCGGCATCGAGCAGGCCGTGCTCGCGCTCCAGCGCGCGGACGATCGGCCGGGAGCGGGCGTAGTCGTGGCTGTCGGAGAGGACTTCGCCTGACCACGCGACGCGGGACACCGTGATGTGGATGTGGTCGTCACCATGGCGTACGGCGGTCCAGGGCACATCGGCGCCCCACATCCGTTCGACGTACTGGGCGGCGATCTGCGCCCACTGCTCGTCAGGCAGGACGCCGTCCTCGTCTGGCAGGGAGAGGCTGCACCGCCAAATCGGCCGGCCGATGTCGGGCCGCTGCCTGGTGTGCCGGTCCATGATCCGGGCCACCTGCTGCGGGGTCCCTGGCACCGACCCGGCCACGATCCGGGCGTCTTGGTGCTCCTCGCGGTGCCCCGGCCCGAAGTCGTACCGGAGCGCTCCGCCGGCGCGCTTCCCCTTGGTGACCTTTGCAATCAATGGTCGGCCTCGATGTCGTCCGCGGTCACCCGGTCCGGACCTAGCCCGCGCACTGCGAGTGCTGCGCGGCCGACCTCCTCGGCTGCGGCCTGGATGGCGGCGTGGAGCTCGCGCTGCTCATGGCTGTACCGCGTGAGCTGGTTCAGGTTGTTGGCGGCGGCGGCGAGCTGATCGAAGGCCTGCCGGTTGACCTCCGGCACGACGGGGATGTCGCCGGGTACTCCGCGGCGGCCGGTCAGCCGCTCGGTCACCACTGCCCGCACCCAGGCGCCGAGTTCGCGCCGGCCGGTCGCGGCCTGCGCCTTTCGCCACCGCTCCAGCTCCTGCGGCGTCAGCCGCACGGACACGCAGTGCGTGCGCTTCTCCCCTTGCGTCCCCCGGACCATCAGGCCGTCCCCTCCTCGGTGGTGATCTCTGATCACCACCCTGCCTTGTCCCGGCCGCAGGCCTGGGACAGGGCAGCGGATCGGCCCCCTCGGGGCCGGTCCGTGCCCCGCGGCGACCGAAGGGAGCGGCGGGCGAGCGGCCCATAAGCGAAGCGCTGGGCCATAGCTCGCTCTCTGGACTCCGCGCGGCCGTCAAGGTCCCGTACGCGGCAGTCCAGAGCCTCACCGGCCCGCACTCGGTCACCGGCCTGAGTGGGGCTGCAGAGGGG
>NZ_JAEBEE010000021.1:0-7299 GCF_046548835.1 Streptomyces sp. cmx-4-9
GATCTGACGGGCAGTCAGTGAATCAGGAATGGGTTTATCGAAAACCGAATGCGGCCGGTCACGGCACCCGGGACCGCCCACCGGACGCGCAGCGACCGGACACCTGTCGCGGGCGGGGCGATCGGTCACGGGCGGGCAGGTGCCGTGACCGGTGACCGATCCGGCGTCCGGCCGTGACCGATCGGGCCGTGCTGATCGGTCAAAGCGCTGGTGAAAGGCCCTGACCGGTCCTCTCACGGACGCACAGCGGCCCCCGGTCCGATTGGACCGGGGGCCGCTCAGCGCTTGCCAGGCTGGGCCTCCAGTGTGCCCTAGTTGAGCACCTGGACTTCCCGGATCTCCACTGAGGTCGCAGCGTCACGGGTGGTGGTGATCGTGCCTGTCTGGCCCGCTCCGGCCCAATCCACGTCCCATGTGGTGGTGGCCGCCACCTTGTACCGGCCGCCCGCCACGGTGGAGCTGGGGCCTGTGTAGCGGTGCCCGCAGTCCGGGGACATCTGCTTGCCGAACTCCGGCGCGTACGGGGTGCCCGGGGCGGTGCAGACGACCGTGGCGCCGTCGCCCATCGTGTACGTCACCTTGCGCACCTTGCCGGTCGCGGTGACCGTCACGCCGCCTGCCGACGCCGAGGCCGTGACCGGCCCGGTGCGGGTGGGCGCGGGCCGATTCCAGATCCAGACCGGCATGCCGACGACGCCGACGCCGGTCGGCTTGGGCGCGATCCCGATGTCGGCGCCCTCCAGACGGAGGTTCTCCACCGCCTGCTGCGCGAGCGCCTGGATGTCCACGCCGCCCCCGGCCGGGCCGGTCACCGAGAAGTAGGTGCCGCCCGCCAGCTCCCTGCCGACGCCAGGGCAGATCACGTTCCAGAGCTGCCCTGGGTCACCCGGCTTCCAGTCCGCCGGGACGCCGTTGGAGTACGTCCAGATCGGGTCAGTCGGCGCGGGTTGCGGGTTGAGCACCTGCCAGTAGCAGTGGTCTGCCGGGTTGAAGACGCCCATGTCGTCGCGGGAGCACGGCACCTCCGCCCCGTCGATCTCGCACCTCGCCTTCCCGCCGCCTCCCCCACCACCGGGCTTGCCCCCGCCACCAGGCTTGCCCGGCTTGTTGTCGCCCGCGTGGATGTCGCAGTCGAGCTTGTCGGGCGGGCAGATCACCCCGCCGCCGGGACCGGGGTCGGCCACCGCGGATTCGGCCGGCGCACCCAGGAGGAGGAGCGCGAGCACGGCGGCCGCCGTCGAGCGGCGCATGGTCAGCACGTCGCGGCCCGGTCGATGTCCGTCGTCCAGATGACCCACTTGCCGCCCGTCTTGATGGCGCTCGCGTTGTAGACGTGGCGGCGCGGCCCGGTGCCGACCGGCACCGCCTTGCCAGTCTTGGCCTCCACCTCGTTGTAGGTGGTGGTGTCCACGCAGTCCCTCAGCACGGCCTTGGTCTTGGCGTCGTCGAAGCCGTCCACCTCCGGCGCGTTGACCGGCGTCCCGGTCATCACGGTGCCGTGCTCCTGGTGGTAGAGCAGCGTCACCTTGATGTTGGACAGCGCCCTGTTCCCCGCGTACGTCTCCAACTGCGGGTCAAGCTTGGCCGTGGCGTAGGTGCGGTTCCGCGCCTCCCACATCCCCTGGTACGCCTCCAGGACCGCCACTTTCTCCGCCGCGTCCGGGTCGGCCTTCTTGCTGGGGCTGGGAGCCGCTGTGGCGGCCGCTGGAGCCTTCGCGCCTCCGCCGCCTCCCCCGCATCCGGCGAGGGCCAGAGCGAGCGCCACAGCGCCGCTCAGCACCGCCGCGCGCCGCTTGTGTCGAGCCGTCACCATCGGGCCACCCCCGTGCAGTCGCGAACAGATCACGAGCACCGTAACGCCAAGCGAGGGGGCAGTCACAGGAGTTCCAGGCCAGAGCAGCAAACGGCCGCCGCCGCCCCGGCCAAGAAGCCCAACCTCTTCGTCCGGCTACGCGTACAAAGAGGTGTCGTCGCGGCGAAGGGGCTTGCCCACCGGGCCCCACCTGCACAAACGCCCATGATCCGAAAACAGGGGGTCCCACTCACGGTCACACCTCCGGTGCAACCCCTAGTACACCTCTGCAAGCAACCCTCCAGCCCCCCTCCGGTGCAACCCTCGCGGGCCCGATCCGGGCAGCTTGCCCGGCAGGCTTGCCCACCGCCCGGACTGGCCCGCGCGGCGCCGGAACCGGCCGGGAACGCGGGGGAACGCGCAGGCCAGCGAGGGGTACATGTACCGGAACCGGGCCGGAACACCGACGCAGGCCGGGAACGGGTTCCGGTGGACCGGCCCCGGTTCCGGGCCGGTTCCGCCGCTGTTCCGGCGCGCTGGCCTGCGTGTTCCCGGCGGTCAGCCGGTCGCGTCGCGGCGCAGCACGCCCGCCGCGAGGAGTCCGGCCACCACCGGATCGCTGCCGGTCAGCCGGATCAGATCGCGCAGGATCTCCGCCTTCTCCACGCGCCGACCGGTCCGCCGCCGCAGCGCGAGCGCGATCTCATCGAGGGTGAGCGCGTCGTCCTGGTCCAGCAGCAGCGTGTACTTGCTGCGGGTGTCCGCCTGCCCGGCCACCGCCGGGACGTTCCGGGTCGTCATGCCCGGCCCAACGAGCCAGCCGCCCGGCGGGAAGCGGGCCGCGCCGGTCAGGCCGGGTGCTGGGCCAGCCACTCCCGGATCGCCTGTTCGGTGCCGTCCTGCATCTCGATGCCGAGGAGCACGCAGCGGGCCTTGAACTCGCGTTGCAGCTCCGGCGGCAGGTACGTCCCGAACGGCACTCGGGCAGGCTTGCCCGGCTCTGACGTGGCCTTTCGAGGCTTGCCCGCCCCCTTGGCAGGCTTGCCCGGGGCGGTGCCGTCGCCCACCCGCAGCGGCTCCGTGCTGGGGGTGAGCTCCGTGTTCGTCGCCGTGCCCGACGGGCGCCGTCGTTCGCGGGGCGGAGTCATTCGGCCGGCACCGCCTTCACGAAGCGCTCGGCCAGCAGCTCGTACACCGCGCGCACCTCCGGCGCCTTGTCCGCCTTGAAGTCCGCCAGCGGCAGCGCCGACTCGTCCACGTCGAAGACGACCGACCGGCGCGGCACGATCGGATCCCACACCAGCGGCCCGAACGTCTCGCGCAGCCCGTCGCGCTGGAAGGCGTGCGAGCCGAGCTGGGCTTGCAGGCCGTTGACGACGACGCCCACCAGCTCCAGCCCCGGGTTCGAGAGATCCGCCGCCCGGTTGGCGATGAAGTCGCGGTAGCGGATCGCCGCCTCCACCGCGTCGTACTCCGGCGACGTCACCGCCACCGCCACGTCCGCCGCCGCCATCCCAAGCTGGGTCAGGTGGAACAGGCTGGGCGGGCAGTCGATCAGCGTGTAGTCGAAGTGCCCGTCCGCCCCGTCCAGCGCCTTCGCGAGCCGCCGGTGCGCGCCCACGACACCGGCCTCGCTCATCCGGTTCTCCAGCTCCAGCCGCGCCGGACACAGCGCGATCCGGTCCGCGTACTCCACCTCCCAGCCAATCGGCTGGATCACCTGGGCCGCCGCCCCCGGCTCATCCGCCCGGATCGCCTCCGAGATCGTCAGCTGCGGCGCGTCCTTGTCGAACGTCCACCCCAGCCGCCGCGACGCGTTGCCCTGCGGATCGAGATCCACCACCAGCACCCGGCACCCGCGCTTGGCCAGCGCCTCCGCCAGCCGGACCACCGTGGTGGTCTTGCCCACCCCACCCTTGTTGTTGCCGACCGCTACCCGTTTCGCCATCACCGCTCCTGCCCGCTCGCCAGTAAGCCAGCTAGCAGGCTAGCCGCACGGACACCCCCGCCCGGCGCAACCGGCCGTCGCGGTGGACGGGGGGACGGACGGGATGACCAGCGCAAACGCCGTCCGTGGAAACGTCCGCGCGGAACGCGTCGGGGGCGGTCGGCGGATGTCCGCCGACCGCCCCCAGGGACGCCGTGCCGTACTCGCTACGCCGCGTCCGCCAGCAGCAGGTGCCCGTACTGCTTCGCCATCCGGAAGACGGTGGACATGCTGCGCTCCGTCCGGTCCGCGATGGCCTGGTAGGTGACCCCGGCCAGCCGGAGCAGCAGCACCATGCGGGTGTGCTCGTCCAGTGCTTCCAGCGCCCGGCGCTGCTGCTCCGGCAGGGACTCCAGCGCGACCGGCGCCGTCTCCGGCTCCGGCTGCGCGTCCGGGTCCTGCGCCCGCAGCGCGGCCACCGCGCGCTTCACCAGCCGGTTGACCACGGCCACGTTGACGCCGAGCAGTTCGGCGATGGCGCGCTGCGGCGCGCCGTAGCAGAACTCGACCATCACCTCCCGCAGCTCCGGCGAGAGGTCGGCCAGCAGCTCCCGGCACCGGGGCGACAGATCCTCCTGCCCCGGCAGGATCATCGGCGGCGCCGCGACGTCCTCGTACTCCGGCGTGCCGAAGTCCTGCGGCAGCTCATGAGCCCGGCGCAGCGCGTAGTAGTCGGCCACCGCGGCTTTTACCGCCGTCGCCAGGAAGCGGCGCTCCGTCTCCTCATCCAGCGCCCCGGCCAGCAGCTCGCCGCGCTTGCGGGCCAGCCGCACCCACGCGTCCATCACCAAGTCGTCGGCCAGCGTCTCCGCCTCAGCGAACGTCAGCCCCTGGCGGGTCAGCCGGTTGCGGGCCGCCGCCCGCATCCACGCCCCGTGCCGCTCGTACAGCTCTCCGAGCTGCGTCGACTCCTCCACCGACAGGGGCACGATCTCGCCCTTGTGCAACCGTCGGCCACCCGGCCCGTTCCCCGTGAGCAGCGCGCCCCGCGCCCGCTCCTCCCGCTTGCTCCCGCGCTTGCGCTCCGGACGAATCGGAGCCGGTGCCGAGATGCGTTCCTGCACTGCCACAATGGCCATGTCGGGTTTTCCTTCACAGAGTGATCCGACTCAGCTCCGGCGCTGATACGCCGGGGCAACCGGTGGCCGGCCGCTCTAACGGCAGGCCACCAAGCGGCCCCTGGCTCTAACCGGGGGCCGCTCCCGTTTCCGGGTGCAGACGCCACCCTGCCAGAAAACCATCGGCGGTGCAATGAAGACATCGCCAATGGTTCTTCTGGTAGGCTCCTGCCGTGACTGAGATTCCCGAGGAGAAGCGGGCGGCGGCACTGCGCGCCGTTGCTGACGCAGGCGCCAGACGCGCCGAGTTGCTGGCTGAGGCCGATCGGATCCTGGTGGAGGAGATCCAGCCGCGCGCGGTGGAGGCCGCGCGGCTCGGGGCCGGCCGCAACCGCATCCGAGAGCTGGCCCACGTCGGCCCCGCCATGCTCTATCGGTGGCTGGAGGAGGCGGGCTTGCCCGTACGGGAGAAGCGCGGCTGAGGCTTGCCCACGGGGCTTGCCCAGCACCCCGGCAGGCTTGCCCATCCAGATTGGAGGCTTGCCCGCGCGGCTGTCTGGGCGTGTCAGCGGCCCACAGTGCGCAAGCATGGGCCGGACAGCACGACGGCCCCGCCAGAAGACGGGGCCGAAGGACCGGTCCGGGGTTGCCCCCCCGGGGTGCCGGTAGCACCTGAAGTGGAGGTGCGCTCATGGAGAGCGTACGTGTACACCCAGTGGTTTCACCACACCGCCTGAACATCACGTCGGGGGTGGCCGCATGAGCTTCACCGGACGGATGGCGTCGGACGGCTACACGACGCTGCGGAACTCCTTCCTGGCCGACGCGCGGCTGACGTTCACGGCGCGCGGCGTGTTCGCGCTGATGAGTTCGTTCAGCGACGCGGAGTGGGAGACCGTCACCGCGGAATCGCTCGCGGCTGGCACCGCGCACAGCGTGGCGGACATCGAGGCCGCGCTCGCGGAGCTGGAGCGCCACGGCTACCTGACGGCGGTGGCCGAGTGAGCGCGCAGCACATGGGCATGGTGCTCGATGCCGAGGGGCTGGACGGCAGCGAGAAACTGCTGCTGATCGGCTACACGAACTGGACCGACCCCTACGGCTACTGCTGGCCCAGTGAGCAGCGCCTCGCGGACTCCTGCGGGACGTCGCGCAGCACGGTGCAGCGGGTGAAGCGCAAGCTGATCAAGAGGAAGCTGCTGAAGTCGGTGCGCCGGGTGAACAGCAAGGGCGAGCCAATCTCGAACCTGTCGCGGGTGAACCTGCCGATGCTCGCGTCGATGGCCCGGAAGCGGACCGCGTACGACGACAACCTGATCGACGCGATCACCTTCGACGACGACACCCAGGGCGACCCGGAAGCCACCCTGCGCGGCACGCCGGACGATCCAGAAACCCCCTCTGACCTGCTGACACATCAATCTGACTCATACCCTGAGTCAAATCGACTCCTACCCCGAGTCAAAATGACGCCGACCCCGAGTCAGATTGACTCTCAATCCCGTAGTTATCCCGAAGAGATCCCTCTCTCTCATCCCTCCGTGCGCACGCGCGCCGCCGTGGGCGCTGCTGCCGGAGTGGAGAGAGAGAAGATCGCTCCGCTGAAGAGGCGGACAAGCCCCGCCCCCTCTGCGAAGGGTGGCGTCATGGCTGACGCCACCCCACTCCGGCAGCAGGCGGCCGAGCCGGAACCCGCCGGGGCTGAGGTGCCGGGGCAGCGCGAGGGCTCAGACAAAGACGCAGCAGCAGCGGGGGCCCGGATCGTGCTCGCGTACGTGACCGCCCTCGGGAAGTCGGTGGACAACGGCACCCGGGCCAGGCTCCAGGGGCAGGCGGTCGAGCTGCTGGGCAGGGGGCTGCCGGAAGCCTGGCTGTGTGAGCAGGTGCGGGTGATGGCCGCCAACGGCTGGAAGGATCTGCTGATGCACGTCGATCACCCCAAGGTGACGCCGCCGTCGCCTTCCTTGGAAACCCGTGGCGTCCCGGAGTGGTGCGGCAAGTGCGCCGGGGGGCGTGACTGGTCGGGCGAGCCGGTGAACCCCGCCGCCCAGTTCAACCCCCGCTTCCGGGTGCTGGACGGGGAGAAGTGCCCGGACTGCCACCCGGAGCGCGTCTCAGCGTCCGTCTGAGCGCCCCGGAGCCTGTCCGGGCCTCTCGCATCCAGCGAGCCCCGGACAGGCCGTCAGGCAGGCGCACAGCGCCACCGGTTGGCGCGGCCGGCCTTCTCGGGCGGGGGGACTGAGAGTCCCCCCGCCACCCCTGCTCTCGCCTGTGCGGCGAACCGGTGGCCAGCCCTCTCTGTGGGGCGCGGGGTGACTCTCAGTCCCCCCGTCCAAGAGCCCCGGAAGGGGCTCCAGCCGTCACGGGTCGCCCGCCGGTCACGCCCGGCCCCGGGGTGGGGTGACCGGCTGTATTCGGTATTCGATAAACCCATTCTGGATTCACTGACTGTCCGTCAGATT
>NZ_JAEBEE010000022.1:0-4698 GCF_046548835.1 Streptomyces sp. cmx-4-9
GAGGTGGGGGAGGTGGAGGCGGTTTTGGCGGGGCATGCGGGGGTGGGGCATGCGGCGGTGGTGGTGCGGGAGGACGTGCCGGGGGAGCGGCGTCTGGTGGCGTATGTGGTGCCGGTGGCGGGTGTGGAGGTGGGGGTGGGGGAGTTGCGGGCTTTTGCGGGGTCGGTGTTGCCGGAGTACATGGTTCCGTCGGCTTTCGTGGTGTTGGACGTGTTGCCGTTGACGGTGAACGGGAAGTTGGATGTGCGGCGGTTGCCGGTGCCCGAGGTGGTGGGTGTGGTGGGGGGTCGGGCGCCGCGGACGCCGCGGGAGGAGGTGTTGTGCGGGTTGTTCGCGGAGGTGCTGAACGTGCCCCGGGTCGGCATCGACGACAACTTCTTCGACCTCGGCGGCGACAGCATCGTCTCCATCCAGCTCGTCAGCCGCGCCCGCGCCGCCGGCCTGCTGGTCTCGCCCCGGGACGTCTTCCGGCACCGGACCGTCGAAGCGCTGGCCGCCGCCGCAGAGGTGGTGACCGGGACGACCGGGGTGGTCCCGGACCAGGGCACCGGCCCGCTGGGCCGCACCCCCATCGCGTCCTGGCTGCGGGAGCGGAGCGGTCCGATCGGCCGGTACAGCCAGTCCAAGATGCTCCGGGTCCCTGCGGGGCTGGGTCTGGAACGGCTGGCGGACGCCCTCCAGGCGGTGCTCGACCACCACGACGCGCTGCGCATGACGCTGAAGCGCGCGGTCAGCGGCGGCGAATGGGAGCTGGAGATCCGCGGGCGCGGGTCGGTGCGCGCCGCCGACTGCGTGGAGCGGGTCGACGTGAGCGGCCTCGAAGGGGAGGCCCTGCGGGCGGTGACCGAGGAGGGGTCCCGCGCGGCGCGGCTCCGGCTGGACCCCGACGGCGGCGTGATGGTCCAGGCCGTCTGGTTCGACGCCGGCCCGGGACGGCCCGGGCAGCTCCTGCTCGCCCTGCACCACCTCGTGGTCGACGGAGTGTCCTGGCACATCCTGGTGCCGGACCTCGCCGCCGCCTGGCAGGCGGCCGCCGCCGGGCAGGCCCCCGCACTGCAACCGGTCGGCACATCGCTGCGCCGCTGGGCCGAACTGCTGGCCGCGTCGGCGCACGACCCGGACCGCCGGGCCGAAACCGAGAGGTGGGCCCACCGGCTGCGCGCCGCGGGCCCGCTGCTCGGGAGCAGGCCGCTGGATCCGGCGCGGGACACGGTGGCCACCGTACGGACCCTGACCCTGACGCTGCCGCAGGAGGAGACGGCCCCGCTCCTCACCACGGTGCCGGCAGCCTTCCGTGCGGGCGTCAACGATGTCCTGCTCACCGCTCTGGCCCTCGCCGTCGGCTACCGGCGGCACCGGAGCGCCGGCGGAGGTGGGAACGCGGTCCTCGTCGACGTCGAAGGACACGGCCGGGAGGAGTTCACCAGCGGTGTCGACCTCTCCCGGACCGTCGGCTGGTTCACGAGCATCCACCCGCTGCGGCTCGACCCCGGGCGCATCGACTGGTCCCGGGTGTGGGACGGGGGTCCGACGGTTGCCGACGCCTTCAAGCAGGTCAAGGAGCAGGTACGGGAACTGCCCGACAACGGGCTCGGCTTCGGCCTGCTGCGCCACCTGAATCCCGAAACGGAGCAGCTGCTGGCGGGCCGGCCCGCTCCCGAGCTGGCTTTCAACTACCTGGGCCGCTTCGCCGCCCCGGACGCGGTCGCAGCAGCGGACTGGGGCGCGGCCGCCGGCGCCGACGTCATCACGGCGGACGCCGACCCGGACATGCCGCTGGCACACGTGCTGGAGATCAACGCGGTGACGCAGGACCACCCCGAAGGCCCCCGGTTGGTCGCCAACTGGTCGTGGCCGGAAGGGGTCCTGTCGGAAACGGACGTAAAGGAGCTGGGCACCCTCTGGTTCCGGGCACTGAAATCCCTGACGGCGTGCGCCGAGAATTCTGAAATGCAGAGCAGGACCCCGTCGGATCTGCCACTGGTGTCGCTGTCCCAGGCTGAAATCGACCTGCTGGAATCTGACTGGAGGATGTCGTAATGGGCACGTCTGGAATCGCTGATGTACTGCCGCTCACGCCGTTGCAGGAAGGAATGCTGTTCCATTCCCTCTACGACACCGAGGCAGTGGACGCCTACACCGTGCAACTCTCCCTCGACCTGGAGGGCAAGCTCGACGCCGAGGCGCTGCAAGCGGCCGGACAGGCCCTGTTGCGGCGCCACCCCAACCTGGCGGCCGGCTTCCGGCACGAGAAGCTCAGCCGGCCGGTACAGGTCATCCCGTACGACGTCGAGCTGCCGTGGCACGAGGTGGACCTGCGGGAGTGCAGCGCTGCCGCGCGCGCAGCAGAGCTGGAGCGGCTCACGGAAGCGGAGCGCGGCCGCCGTTTCGACCTCACCCGGCCGCCGCTGCTGCGGTTCACCCTCGTCCGGCTCGCCGACGACCAGTACCGCCTGCTGCTCTCGATGCACCACATCCTCATCGACGGCTGGTCGTTCCCGGTCCTCCTGGAAGAGCTCTGCGCCCTGTACGGCAGCCACGGCGACGGCGGCGGGCTCCCCCGGGCGACGCCCTACCGCAGCTACCTGGAATGGCAGGCCAAGCAGGACCGGGAGGCTGCCGAAGAGGCCTGGCGCCCCGTCCTGGCCGACGTGTCCGGGCCCACCCTCCTGGTCGCCGACCGGAAGAGCGGCGCGGCCGTGCCCGAGACCTTCCTCGCCGAGCTGTCCGAGGAGCGCACCGCCGCCCTGGCCGAGCTGGCGCGCAGTCGGGGTTGGACGCTGAACACCGTGGTCCAAGGGGTGTGGGGGCTGCTGCTCGGCTCGCTCACGGGCCGCGACGACGTGGTGTTCGGCGCCACCGTCGCCGGACGGCCGCCGGAGCTCCCCGGTGTCGAGACGATGGTCGGGCTCTTCATCAACACCCTGCCCGTCCGCGTCCGTACGGACAGCCCCTCCGAGCCGGTCGCCGCCGCATTCACCCGGCTCCAGGACCAGCAGGCGGGTCTGCTCGCCCACCAGCACCTGGGCCTGACGGAACTCCAGCGACTGGCGGGAACGGGCGAGCTCTTCGACACGCTCCTGGTCTTCGAGAACTACCCCGACGACCCCCAGGGATTCGACCGGACCGTCGACGGCGTCCGCATATCCGGCTTCCGCGGACACGACGCCACCCACTACCCGCTCAGCCTGATCGCCACGCCCGGCCGCAGGCTCCGCCTCCAACTGGGCTTCCGCCCTGACCTCCTCGACCGCGACGAGGTCGCCCGGATCGCGGACCGCCTGGAGCGCACGTTCCACGCCGTGCTCGCCGACCCGGACCAGCCGCTGGCCCTGCTCGACACACTGGACCCCGCGGTGCGCAGCCAGGTGGTCGCGGAGTGGAACGCCACCGCGCACGAGGTCCCCCCGAGCACCCTGCCCGAACTCCTCGGAGCCCAGGCGGCCCGTACCCCGGAGCGCACCGCGCTGGTCCTGGAGGACGGCTCCCTGTCGTACGGCGAACTCGACGCCCGGGCCAACCGGCTCGCGCACCACCTCATCGGGCTGGGCATCGGGCCCGAGCAGCGGGTCGCCCTCGCCCTGCCCCGCTCGGCGGAGCTGATCGTGGCACTCCAGGCGGTCCTCAAGACCGGCGCCGCCTACCTGCCGGTGGACCCCGAGTACCCGGCGCAGCGGATCGCGTACATGCTCCAGGACGCCGCTCCGGCCCTGGTCCTGGCCACGGCCGCGACCGCCGAAGGCCTGCCGGCGGACCCGGGCGTCCCCGTCCTCCGGCTCGATGACCCCGTCACCCTGGCCGCCCTGGAGGGCAGCCCGGCAACCGGGGTACGCGACGGCGACCGGCCGGCCGGACTCTCGCCCGACAGTCCCGCCTACGTGATCTACACGTCCGGGTCCACGGGACGTCCCAAGGGCGTGGTGGTCTCCCACGCGGCCATCGGCAACCGCCTGCTGTGGATGCAGGACGCCTACCGGCTCACCGCCGAGGACAGGGTCCTGCAGAAGACCCCGTCCAGCTTCGACGTGTCGGTCTGGGAGTTCTTCTGGCCGCTCGTGGTCGGCGCCACCCTCGTCGTCGCCCGGCCCGGGGGCCACAAGGACCCGGCCTACCTCGCCGAACTGATCCGTACCCGCCGGGTCACGACCGCGCACTTCGTGCCCTCGATGCTCCAGGTGTTCCTCCAGGAACCGTCCGCCGCCGGCTGCACGACCCTGCGCAGGGTGATCTGCAGCGGTGAGGCCCTCCCGGCCGAGCTGGCGCAGCGGTTCTCCCGGGTGCTCGGGGCGGAACTGCACAACCTCTACGGCCCGACCGAAGCCGCTGTGGACGTCACGTCGTGGCACTGCACCGAACCGGCCGGAACCGGCACGGTGCCCATCGGGCGGCCGGTCTGGAACACCCGGGCGTATGTGCTGGATGGGGCGCTGCGGCCGGTGGGTGCGGGTGTGGCGGGTGATTTGTATGTGGCGGGTGTGCAGTTGGCGCGGGGTTATCTGGGTCGTGCGGGTTTGAGTGCGGAGCGTTTTGTTGCTGATCCGTGGGGTGGGTCGGGTGAGCGGATGTATCGCACGGGTGATGTGGCGCGGTGGGGTGCGGGGGGTGTGCTGGAGTTCGTCGGGCGTTCGGACGAGCAGGTGAAGGTGCGTGGTTTCCGGGTGGAGCCGGGGGAGGTGGAGGCGGTTCTTTCGGCGTTGC
>NZ_JAEBEE010000023.1:0-3173 GCF_046548835.1 Streptomyces sp. cmx-4-9
AAGCCTTTCAGCGCCGATGGTACTGCAGGGGGGACCCTGTGGGAGAGTAGGACGCCGCCGAACAATCATTGTGGGAAAGCCCCGCACCAGCCCTTCACGGGCACGGTGCGGGGCTTTTCTGCGTTCCGGACCGGATACGAACGGCCGGCTGGGTATCCTGGCGAGCGTTCCCCAGGAGGACGCGATGACAGCACAGCAGCTGGACGACGGCGGCCCGCTCATCCCGCAGCCGGCCATGACGCGGGAGGCCCTGCGGGACGCCGTACGCCGTATCGACATGGCCAACCTGGCCGTGCTCGACAAAGAATGCAACGAGGCCTTCGACCGCGCCGCGGAGACCGGGGCGATCAATCCGCTGCGGTTCTTCCTGATCAAGTGGGCGACACACGTAGCCATCCACCGCTGGCCGGCCCGAGCCGCCGCCCTCCACGAAGCGGAACGGATCACCGGCGACCCCGAGGCTTCCGAGCAGCAGTTCCGGGAAGCCATGGCCACCAGCAGCCGCATCCTCGCCGAGGCCCAGCAGGACATCGGCCTGTGACCCCGAGGGGCGAGGGCGTCCTCAACGACAGCGGCTGGGCCTGGGAGTGCGGCCCCGGCCGCCCGTGGGTGCTCGGGGACATGCCCGCCGAGCAGCTGGCACTCGTCGATGCGGTCATGGACGGCCTGGTGGACCTGGCGTCGATGGCGATCGACCCGAAGGACGGCAGCCTCTACGAGGACCCCCACCCGATGCGGCTGCGGACGTACGAGGACGAACACCTGCTGGTCTGGTACCAGACGATCCCGCACCGCAGCCGCGTGTACCTGAAGCGCGTGAACCTCTGAGACCCCGCCCCGACGGGCCGCGGCACGCAGGCGGAAAAAGGCAGCGGAAAAAGTTCGCTTCCGATGTCGAGAACGCGCGGCCGGCTCCGTCCCTGCAGTGAACGCGGCCGGCACGGGTCGCACCAGGACCGAGGAGAACACCATGGCCAAGTACCTGCTGCTGAAGCACTACCGCGGCGCTCCGGCTCCGGCCAACGACGTACCCATGGACCGGTGGACGCCCGAGGAGATCACGGCGCACGTGCAGTACATGATCGACTTCGCGGCTCGGTTGGAGAAGACCGGGGAGTTCGTCGACGGTCAGGCCCTCGCCCCCGAGGGAGCGTGGGTGCGTTACGACGGTGAGGGCCGGCCGCCGGTCACCGACGGCCCCTTCGCCGAGACCAAGGACCTCATCGCCGGCTGGATGACGATCGACGTCGACACCTACGAGCGGGCCGTCGAACTGGCCGGTGAACTGTCGGCCGCACCCGGGTCGGGCGGCAAGCCCATCCACGAATGGGTGGAGGTGCGCCCGTTCCTGGCCGCGTCCCCCAACGTCACCGACTGCCACTGAGATGGACGAGGTCCTGCTGAGGAGCCTCACGCCGAACGTGCTCGGCATCCTCGTCCGCCGCGGAGCGCCCTTCGCCGCGGCCGAGGACGCCGTGCAGGACGCGCTGGTCGAGGCGGTCCGGGTCTGGCCGGACGCTCCCCCGCGGGACCCGAAGGGCTGGCTGGTCACCGTGGCCTGGCGCCGGTTCCTCGACGCGACCCGGGCGGACACCGCCCGCCGGCGGCGCGAGGACCTGGTGGACGAGGAACCGGCGCCGGGCCCCGCGTCCGCGGTGGACGACACGCTGCAGCTGTACTTCCTGTGTGCACACCCGTCGCTGACACCGTCCTCCGCGGCGGCGCTCACCTTGCGCGCCGTCGGCGGGCTCACGACCCGGCAGATCGCCCAGGCCTACCTGGTACCGGAAGCGACCATGGCGCAGCGCATCAACCGGGCGAAACGCACCGTGAGCGGGGTGCGGTTCGATCAGGCCGGCGACGTCGCCACGGTGCTGCGCGTCCTCTACCTGGTGTTCAACGAGGGATATACCGGCGACGTCGACCTGGCCGCCGAGGCCATCCGGCTCACCCGCCGGCTGGCGGCCGCGATCGACCACCCCGAGGTGGCGGGGCTGCTCGCACTGATGCTGCTCCACCACGCCCGGCGCGCCGCCCGGACCGCGGCGGACGGCAGCCTGGTGCCGCTGGCAGAGCAGGACCGGAGCCGGTGGGACACCGTGTTGATCGCCCAGGGCGTGGCGATCCTCCAGCGGGCGCTCGTACGGGACCGGCTCGGTGAGTTCCAGGCGCAGGCCGCGATCGCGGCGCTGCACGCGGATGCGCCGACGGCGGACGAGACGGACTGGGTGCAGATCGTGGAGTGGTACGACGAGCTCGCGCGCCTCACCGACAGCCCGATCGTCCGGCTCAACCGTGCGGTGGCGGTCGGGGAGGCGGACGGGCCGCGCGCCGGCCTGGCCGCCCTCGGCACCCTGGAGGACACACTGCCCCGCCACACCGCAGTCTCCGCGTACCTGCACGAACGGGACGGCGACCTGGCGACGGCGGCACGGCAGTACGCCGAAGCGGCCGCGAAGGCGACCAACCTCGCCGAACGCGACCACCTCACCCGCCAGGCCGCCCGCCTCAACGCACACCTGAACCGCTGACTTCGCGGGGGACCGCCGTCCGCGGCAGATCGGTTCCCCGTGGTGGCGAGCCCGGGCACTGGGGTGCCTCTGGGAGGACAACGCTGCCGGCGGGACGTGCGGGTGGTGGTGGAGGGCCGCGGAGCCTTGCTGAAGCCGGCCCTGCGTCTCGGGGTGAAGCAGGGACATGCCTTGTGCCAGGTGTCCTACGGTCTGTCCGCCAGCCCGTTAGTAGTGCTCGCTGTGGACCACCTGCTCCGGGGTCGGCCGGCTGTGGTTCGGGTTGCCGGCGCGGCTGATGGCTGGTCACGGGAGCGCTCCGGGGCGGATTTGGTGCCTCGCCCGGGGAGTTGTAGAGTGGAGCGGTTGCCTCGAACTGCACGTTCGGCAGCACTCCCTGAGGAATGCAATTCCAGACAGGGACCCTCCGTCTCAACCATTCGGGAATCCGAAGCCGGTAAAACCGGTGGAGAACTTCTGATAGAGTCGGACTCGCCGGAAAGGGAAACGCGAAAGCGGAATCCTGGAAAGCGAATCCCGCTTCGACCGGGAATCGGACACGAAAGAGTCTGATAGAGTCGGAAACGAAGAACGAAGCCCGGAGGAAAGCCCGAGAGGGTGAGTACAAAGGAAGCGTCCGTTCCTTGAGAACTCAACAGCGTG
>NZ_JAEBEE010000025.1:0-1981 GCF_046548835.1 Streptomyces sp. cmx-4-9
CGCAGGAGGAGATTCTGTGCGGGCTGTTCGGTGAGGTGCTGGGTGTGGAGCGGGTGGGGGTGGATGACCATTTCTTCGAGTTGGGTGGTCATTCGCTGCTGGCGACGCGGTTGGTGTCGCGGGTGCGGTCCGCGCTGGGCGTCGAGTTGGAGATCCGCGAACTCTTCGAGCACCCCACCCCGTCCGGGCTCGCCACTCGGCTGGCCACCGCGGGCGCACCACGTGGTGCGTTGGTCGCCCAGGAGCGCCCCGAGGTCGTACCGCTGTCCTTCGGGCAGCGCAGCCAGTGGGTCCTGAACCGCTTCGAGGAGGGTGCGGCGGCCTACAACGTCCCGTTCGCCGTGCGTCTGACGGGGGCGGTGGACCGGGCGGCGCTGCAGGCTGCGCTGACGGACCTGGTGGAGCGCCACGAAATCCTCAGGACCGTCTACCCCGAGCAGGACGGAACCCCCCGGCAGCTGGTCCAGGACGCACGGGAGGTGGCCCTCGCCGGACGCCGGACCACCGAGGCAGAGCTGGCCGGCGACCTGGCGGCGGAGGCAGCCCGCGGCTTCGACCTGCAGAACGACCTGCCCTTCCGCGCGGCGCTGTTCGAGCCGGCCGGATCCGACGAGACCGTGCTCTCCCTGGTCTTCCACCACATTGCGGCGGACGGGTGGTCGTTGGCTCCGCTGCTGCGTGATCTCTCGGTGGCGTACGGGGCGCGGGTGCGGGGCGGGGTTCCGGGGTGGTCGCCACTGCCGGTGCAGTACGCCGATTTTGCGTTGTGGCAGCGGGAGGTGCTGGGCAGTGAGGAGGATCCGGCCAGTGCGGTCGCGCGGCAGCTCGCCTTCTGGGAGGAGGCGCTTGCGGGGCTTCCGCAGGAGCTGTCGCTGCCGGTGGACCGGCCGCGGCCGGTGGCGCTGAGCGGTGCGGGTGGTGCGGTGGGGTTCCGGTTGGATCCGGAGCTGCACCGGGGGTTGGTCTCGCTGGCGCGGGAGTGCCGGTCGAGTCTGTTCATGGTGGTGCAGGCCGGCCTGGCGGCGTTGCTGTCGCGGTTGGGTGCGGGTGAGGACATCGTGGTGGGGACGCCGGTTGCGGGGCGTACCGATGAGGCGTTGGACGATCTGGTGGGGTTCTTCGTGAACACGCTGGTGCTGCGCACGGATGTGTCGGGTGATCCGTCGTTCCGTGAGCTGGTGGCGCGGGTGCGGGAGACGGACCTGGCGGCGTATGCGCATCAGGACGTGCCCTTCGAGCGGTTGGTGGAGGTGCTCAACCCGGAGCGCTCCCTGGCCCGCCACCCCCTGTTCCAAGTCATGCTCATCCTCCAGAACAACGCCGAGGAATGCCTGGTGCTGGACGGACTGGACGTCCGGACCGAAGGCGTGCGCACGCGTACGGCGAAATTCGACCTCTCCTTCGAATTGACCGAGCACACGGCCGACGGAGATCCGCAGGGCATCAGCGGAGTCCTCGAGTACAGCGAAGACCTCTTCGACCGTGCCACTGCCGATTCCCTCACGGAGCGGTTCGTGCGCTTCCTCGAAGCCGTTGTCGCCGACACCGATCTGCCGGTGGGTGGGGTGGATTTGCTGGGTGGGGTGGAGCGGGAGCTTTTGTTGGTGGATTGGAATGGGGGTGGGTCTGGGGGTGTGAGGTCTGGGGGTGTTTCGGGTGGGTCGGTGACGTTGTCGGGGTTGTTTGAGGAGCAGGTGGGGCGGGCTCCTGATCGTGTTGCGGTGGTGTGTGGGGGTGTTTCGGTTTCGTATGAGGAGTTGAATGCGCGGGCGAATCGGCTTGCGCGGGTGTTGGTGGGGCGTGGGGTGGGGCCTGAGTGTTTTGTGGGGTTGGTGTTGCCGCGGTCGGTTGATCTGGTGGTGGCGGTGCTGGCGGTGTTGAAGGCGGGGGGTGCGTATGTGCCGGTGGATCCGGATTATCCGGCGGATCGGGTGGCGTATGTGCTGGGGGATGCGGGTCCGTCGTTGGTGTTGGTGACGGA
>NZ_JAEBEE010000026.1:0-1590 GCF_046548835.1 Streptomyces sp. cmx-4-9
GGGCCTGTTCCTCGAAGAGTTCCGCCAGGGTCCCTTCCCCGATGTCGGCGCGGGAGCCGGTCCACTCCTCCAGTACCTGCCGGCGCTCGGCCTCCCCGAGCAGCTCCACCCGCGACAACGGCAGCTCGGGCCGGTCCACCACCTGCTCCAGGGTGCGCCGCAGCATGGCCGTCATGCGCTCGACGGTCGCCCGCTCGTACACGTCCGAGCTGTAGAGCACCGCACCCGTCAAGCCGGTGTCCTCATGGGCGCGCAGCAGGAACTCCACATCGAACTTGACCGCGCCCGTCGCCAGCGGCTCCGCCGCGCCCGCCCGCAGGCCCGGTAGCTCCGGGGTCGTCGCCGCACCGGATTCGAGCGCCAGGCAGACCTGGAACAACGGGTGCCGGGCCAGGGAGCGCACCGGGTTCACGGCCTCCAGCACCAGGTCGAAGGGGGCCTCCTGATGGGCGAAGGCGTCCAGGTCGGCGGCGCGCACCCGGGACAGCAGCTCACGGAAGCTCGGATCGCCGGAGGTGTCCGTGCGCAGCACCAGGGTGTTGACGAAGAAGCCCACCAGGTCGGCCAGTGCCTCGTCGGACCGCCCTGCCACGGGGGAGCCGAGCGGGATGTCCGTCCCCGCCCCCAGCCGGGTCAGCATGCCGGCGAGAGCCACCTGCAGCACCATGAAGGGGGTGCACCGCTCGGTCCGCGCCAACTCCACGACCCGCTTGTGCAGTTCGGTACCGAAGTCGACGGGCACGGCTCCGCCCCGCATCCCGGCCACCGCCGGGCGCGGCCGGTCGTGGATCAGCCCGAGCTCCTCCGGCAGGCCGGCCAGCGCCGTCTTCCAGTAGCTGAGGTGGTCCTCCAGGGGGCGCCCCGCGAGTGCCGAGCGCTGCCACAGGGCGTAGTCCGCGTACGTGACGGGCAGCGGCGCGGCCTCCGGGGCGTCCCCGGCGAGCCGGGCGGCGTAGGCACGGGACAGGTCCGCGAACAGCGGGCCCAGCGACAGCCCGTCGGTGGCGATGTGGTGCAGCAGGACCAGCAGGGTGTACGAGGATTCGCCGCTCCGGAAGAGCCAGACCCGCAGCGGGTGTTCGCCGGCCAGGTCGAAGGAGTGCCGGGACTCCGCGAGCAGGGCCTCGTCCAGCTCCTCGGGCGCGACGTTCCGCAGCGTGAAGGAGGGCGCCGCGGGCGGGTCGACGACCTGGTACGGCTCCCCGTCCGCCGTGGCGAAGCGGGTCCGCAGCGGCTCGTGACGGGCGATGAGGTCGCCGAAGGCGGCCCGCAGCGCGTCGACGTCCGGATCGCCCTCCAGGCGGACCGCCATCGGGACGTTGTACGCGGTCCCCTCGCCCCCGAGCCCGGCCACCAGCCACAGGCGCTGCTGGGCGAAGGACAGCGGCAGCCTCTCGGGCCGCGGCTCGGTCCGGGTGAGCGGGGGCAGGACGGGCCCGCCGGAGGCCGCGCCGATCAGGCGGGCGAGGGTGGCGGGGGTGGGGTGCTGGAAGACGTCGCGGAGGGTGAGGGTGACGCCGAGGGTGGTGGAGATGCGGTGGGTGAGGCGGGCGGCGAGGAGGGAGTGGCCGCCGTGGTCGAAGAAGCTGT
>NZ_JAEBEE010000027.1:0-1397 GCF_046548835.1 Streptomyces sp. cmx-4-9
AGAGGGCGGTTCGTGAGGTGATGTCCGTTTCTAGATGAGGCTGGTGCGGGCTACTGCTTCCTGGTGAAGCTGCCGGTGTCGGCTTCGGTGAGGATGTCGAGCTTGACCAGGCGTTTCAGCTTTGCGCGGGTGCCCTCGATGTTCTTCGGCAGCGGTTCGTGCTCAAGGGCTTCGCAGATGTCCCGGGCTCGTAGAGGGCCGGTCGCATTGTTGAAGACGCTGAGGATGCGAGGGTAGTCCGGGTGCTCGGGCAGGTCCGGTGGGCCGGCCGGGAGTCGGTCGGTGAGGCTGGTGACGGTCTGTCGTGTGATCACGAGGTGTTCGAGACGGGTCTCGGCTTCCCGAAGGCGGTTGTGCAGTTCGGTGATCTGCCCGCGGAGGTCGTCGGCCAGGGCCCGGGCAGCGTCTTCCTGGATGCCGAGGGCATCGAGGAGGGGCTGGAGGTTCACGCGGCAACCACTCGCGGGTCGCGCCAGGTGGGGGTGTTCTCCCCGGTGAGCCGGCGGGCCATCACGTGGGTCATGGCCCAGTAGACGCGGGAGGCCGAGGAGGCCGGGCGGTGTTCGTAGTCGCGGACCAGGCGCCGGTGCAGTATCAGGATTCCGTAGGTCTGCTCGACCCTCCAGCGCTTCGGCTGCGGGACGAAACCGATGTCCTGAGGGTTGCGTTGGACGATCTCCACGTCGATACCGAGCGTGGTGCCGTGGGCGACCACGGCGGTCTTGAAGCCCTGGTCGACCAGGGCCTTCTCGACGGTGTTGCCGGTGTTCTCGGCAACCTGGCCGAGCAGAGCGATGCCGGCGGCGTTGTCGTGTGCGCTCGCGGCGAGGACGACCACCGCGATGACCAGCCCGAGCACGTCCACGGCCAGACCCCGCTTGCGGCCCGGGACTCGCTTCGCGGCGTCGTGGCCGGTCGTGGAGGCGGGGACCCCGGTCGCCGCGTGAACACTCTGGGTGTCCAGCACCACCAGGGTCGGGTCCTCTAATCGGCGGGCCTTCTCTCGGACCTGGCAGCGCAGGAGCTCGTGGATGACCTGGTCGGTCCCGTCGTCCCGCCAGGCGGCGAAGTAGTAGTACGTCGCGCTCTTGGGCGGGAGGTCGTTCGGGAGGTAGGCCCACTGGCAGCCGGTCCGGCCCTGGTAGAGGATCGCGTTCACGATCTCCCGCATTGCATAGGCGCTCTGGTGGCCGCTGACCGAGCGATGCCGGCTCTTCCACGCCGTGATCACCGGTTCGATCAACGCCCACTGCCCGTCCGATAAGTCACTCGGGTACGGCTTGCGTTCAGTCACCTCATCACATCACCAGAACGACGACTGCGGACCGCGGGATTCAGTCCACACCCACACCATCAAGCGACGACAGAACCGCCCGAAGACTCACGAACCGCCCTCT
>NZ_JAEBEE010000028.1:0-875 GCF_046548835.1 Streptomyces sp. cmx-4-9
AGGGTGGCTTGGGTGAGGTGGGGGTGGGTGGTGAGGACGGTTTCGATTTCGGTGGGTTCGATGCGGAAGCCGCGGATTTTGATTTGGGTGTCGGTGCGGCCGGTGTAGTGGAGGTTGCCGTGGGTGTCCCAGTGGGCTTGGTCGCCGGTGCGGTAGAGGCGGCTGCCGGGGGGTCCGTAGGGGTGGGGGATGAAGGTGGTTGCGGTGGTGGTGGGTTGGGCGAGGTAGCCGTGGGCGATGCCGTCTCCGGTGAGGTAGAGCTCGCCGGTGGTGCCGGGTGGGGTGGGGTTGAGGTGGGTGTCGAGGACGTAGGCGTGTTTGTTGGTGAGGGGGCGGCCGATGGGGAGGGGGCCTTGGGCGGGGTGGTCGGGGTGGGTGGTGTGGGTGGTGGTGAAGCCCATGGATTCGGCGGGGCCGTAGCCGTTGGTGATGGTGAGGTGGGGGTGGGTTTGGTGGAGTTGGTGGACGTGGGTGGGGGAGGCGGGTTCGCCGCCGGTGTAGACGATGCGGGTGGTGGTGAAGGTGTCGGGGTGTTCGTCGGTGAGGTAGTTGAAGAGGCTGGAGGAGAGTTGGAGCATGGTGATGTGGTGCTGTTGTGTCAGGTGTGAGATGAGGGCGGGTTCGGGGCGTTGTCCGGGTTGGAGGACGGTGGTTCCGCCGTGGAGGAGGGCTCCCCAGAATTCGAGGCTGAAGGCGTCCCAGGAGACGGGTGAGCACTGGAGGAAGGTTTCGGTGGGGCCGAAGGTGGCGTAGGTCTGGGCGGTGAGGGTGGAGACGAGGTTGCGGTGGGTGGAGAGGATGCCTTTGGGTCGGCCGGTGGAGCCGGAGGTGAACATCACGCATGCCACGTCCGAGGGCGTCAGGACCACGCCGAG
>NZ_JAEBEE010000029.1:0-775 GCF_046548835.1 Streptomyces sp. cmx-4-9
TTGCTGCAATGACACGACTTCGGCGGTACGCTTGAGCCCCGCTACATTGTCGGCGCGGAATCACTTGACCAGTGAGCTATTACGCACTCTTTCAAGGGTGGCTGCTTCTAAGCCAACCTCCTGGTTGTCTCTGCGACTCCACATCCTTTCCCACTTAGCGTACGCTTAGGGGCCTTAGTCGATGCTCTGGGCTGTTTCCCTCTCGACCATGGAGCTTATCCCCCACAGTCTCACTGCCGTGCTCTCACTTACCGGCATTCGGAGTTTGGCTAAGGTCAGTAACCCGGTAGGGCCCATCGCCTATCCAGTGCTCTACCTCCGGCAAGAAACACACGACGCTGCACCTAAATGCATTTCGGGGAGAACCAGCTATCACGGAGTTTGATTGGCCTTTCACCCCTAACCACAGGTCATCCCCCAGGTTTTCAACCCTGGTGGGTTCGGTCCTCCACGAAGTCTTACCTCCGCTTCAACCTGCCCATGGCTAGATCACTCCGCTTCGGGTCTAGAGCGTGCAACTCAAACGCCCTATTCGGACTCGCTTTCGCTACGGCTTCCCCACACGGGTTAACCTCGCTACACACCGCTAACTCGCAGGCTCATTCTTCAAAAGGCACGCAGTCACGACCCATTGGGTAAACCCAATGAGCGACGCTCCCACGGCTTGTAGGCACACGGTTTCAGGTACTATTTCACTCCGCTCCCGCGGTACTTTTCACCATTCCCTCACGGTACTATCCGCTATCGGTCACCAGGGAATATTTAGGCTTAGCGG
>NZ_JAEBEE010000030.1:0-666 GCF_046548835.1 Streptomyces sp. cmx-4-9
GATAGTGGCCCGCCGGAGGCATCGCAATGCGATCCCCCGACTGGCTGGATGTACGCCAGAACGAGGGGGTAAGCATGGCGACTTACGCGATAATGCGCTGCAAAAAGCTGACGGGAATGGGAAGCGTGGCCAGCGCGTTGCAGCACTGCTACCGAGAGCGTGAGACGCCGAACGCTAACGCTGAACGGACACCAGAAAACTACTGCTCTGTGTCCAAATCAACGGATCAGGCAATGGGGCGTGTGCGGGAGCTGCTGCCGGAAAAACGCCGTAAAGATGCGGTACTGGCCGTTGAATACGTTATGACAGCAAGCCCTGAGTGGTGGAAAGAGGCCACACCACGGCAGCAGGCGGAGTTTTTCGCCCGCTCTGAGCAATGGCTGGAGAAGAAATACGGGAAGGATCGTGTTGTGGCGGCGGTGGTTCACCGGGACGAGGCCACCCCGCACCTGTCTGCGTTCGTGGTGCCATTGACGCAGGATGGACGGCTGTCCGCGAAAGAGTTTATTGGCGGGCGGTCAAAGATGCGTGAAGATCAGAGCACCTACGCTGAATCAGTAAAAAAACTGGGTCTTGAGCGCGGCATCGAGGGAAGCCGCGCCACGCATCAGACAGTTCAGCACTACTACGAATCGATAAACCGTGGCACCCGTAGCCAGGTATCGA
>NZ_JAEBEE010000031.1:0-652 GCF_046548835.1 Streptomyces sp. cmx-4-9
GGGTTGGGTTCCGGTCTGGTGTTGCGGTGTGTGGTGTTCGGTGGTGAGGCGTTGGATGTGTGGCGTCTGGGGGAGTGGTTTGAGCGGCATGGGGTCGGGGGGCCGGTGCTGGTGAACATGTATGGGATCACGGAGACGACGGTTCATGTGAGTTATGTGGCGTTGGGTCCGGGTGGGGCGGGTCCGGGCGGGGCGGGTCCGGGTGGTGGGGGTCCGGGTGGGGGTCCGGGTGTGGGGAGTGTGATCGGTGAGGCGATCGATGATCTGCGGGTTTATGTTCTGGATTCTGGTTTGAGGTTGGTTCCGCCTGGTGTGGCGGGTGAGTTGTATGTGGCGGGGGCGGGTTTGGCGCGGGGGTATTTGGGGCGTCCGGGTTTGTCGTCGGAGCGTTTTGTGGCGGATCCGTTTGGTGGTGGGGGTGGGCGGATGTATCGCACGGGTGATGTGGTGCGGTGGTCGCGTGGGGGTGTTCTGGAGTTTGTGGGGCGTGCGGATTCGCAGGTGAAGATTCGTGGTTTCCGTATTGAGGTGGGGGAGGTGGAGGCGGTTTTGGCGGGGCATGCGGGGGTGGGGCATGCGGCGGTGGTGGTGCGGGAGGACGTGCCGGGGGAGCGGCGTCTGGTGGCGTATGTGGTGCCGGTGGCGGGTGTGG
>NZ_JAEBEE010000032.1:0-588 GCF_046548835.1 Streptomyces sp. cmx-4-9
ACCGGGGCTCGTTGCCAGGGGGGCGGGGCGTCGGTAGAACTGGATGAGTCGCCAGGCGGTACGGGTGCTGCACCCGGTGGGAACCCCCGCTGACGAACCCCTCTCCCTTGCGTGAGTGGCTCACGCATGCCTTCGGCGTGCGGCGACTTCCTTGTCCCCTTCGGAAGGCTCCTCCGTGTCCCACACCGTCATCCGCCGCATCGCCGCTTCGAAGAAGTCCCTCGTGGGCACCGCCCTCGCCCTGGGCGTCGCCGGTTCCATGCTTGCCACGGTCCCTGCGCAGGCGGCCCCGACGAGCGCCAAGGCGATCGCCCAGCAGATGATCAAGGACCCGGCGCAGTTCGCGGCGTTCAACAACATCGTGTCCCGTGAGAGCGGCTGGAACCACACCGCCAAGAACGCCTCCTCGGGCGCCTACGGCCTGGTCCAGGCCCTGCCGGCCTCGAAGATGGCCTCCGCGGGCTCGGACTGGAAGACCAACCCGGCCACCCAGATCAAGTGGGGCCTGGACTACATGAACTCCCGCTACGGCAGCCCCGTCGGCGCCTGGAACTTCTGGCAGTCCCACCACTGGTACTGAGCCGACCC
>NZ_JAEBEE010000033.1:0-588 GCF_046548835.1 Streptomyces sp. cmx-4-9
GCAGATTGAGACAAGCGGACAGCATGCACAACGCAGTAGCCCCGGCACGCAACGAAGCCTCCTCGCCGGTTCCCGTGTTGTCGGTGGTAATCCCGATCTACAACGAGCAGGAAGCATCCCCTTCGGGGAATTCGGGGTGGCTTAGGAATAAGCCCCTTCGGGGCTTATGTTGGGCGGAATTGAATTGCCTTCCGGCAATTCCGGTTGGCAGTTTTTGAAAGCCTTTCAGGCTTTCTTGGCTCGCCCCTGTCGGGGCGTGCCAGTCAAGTCGGTGTGACCGGTGACCGGTTGGGGGTGTGACCGGCCGTTGGCCGGTGATGTGGCTGGTGGGAGCACCTTTCAGGGGCTCGGCTAGCTAGCTTGCCCGCTCGCCTGCTTGCTGGCTAGCCGGTCCGTGACCGGTGACCGATTGCGTGACCGATGCCTTTCGGCCCTGTCGGGCCGTGCCCCTGACGGGGCTTTGGGTGGCGCTCCGTCAGGGGGTGTTTCGTAAACGGGTGCTGGCTAGAGTCTGGGTTTGCTTGCACCATCCCTCCGGGGCGGTGCGTTCCTCGCGGGCGGGTAGATGCGTGCCGCACCTACCGCGTG
>NZ_JAEBEE010000035.1:0-534 GCF_046548835.1 Streptomyces sp. cmx-4-9
TGGGGTGCTGGAAGACGTCGCGGAGGGTGAGGGTGACGCCGAGGGTGGTGGAGATGCGGTGGGTGAGGCGGGCGGCGAGGAGGGAGTGGCCGCCGTGGTCGAAGAAGCTGTCGTCGATGGACAGCGGAGCGGGGACCTCCAGGACCTCGGTGACCAGGGTCCGGACGATCTCCTCCAGTTCCGTGCGCGGCTGGCGGCCGCCCGTCGTCAGCGGACGTTCGACCGCAGGCAGGGCCCGCTTGTCGATCTTTCCGTTGGGGGTCAGCGGCAGCCGGTCCAGGACGGCGAACTGCTCCGGGACCATGTGCTCCGGCAGCCGCTCGCGCAGCCAGGCCTTCAGCTCCGCACCGGTCGGGGCGGTCCCCGGGACGGCGGTGACGTAGGCGATCAGGCGGGTGGTGTGGACGAGGGTGGCTTGGGTGAGGTGGGGGTGGGTGGTGAGGACGGTTTCGATTTCGGTGGGTTCGATGCGGAAGCCGCGGATTTTGATTTGGGTGTCGGTGCGGCCGGTGTAGTGGAGGTTGCCGTGGGTGT
>NZ_JAEBEE010000036.1:0-533 GCF_046548835.1 Streptomyces sp. cmx-4-9
CTTCTTCACGTTGTTGAGGATTATACCCAGAAACCGGTATGCAGCTTTGCTGTTACGACGGGAGGAGAGATAAAAATCGACAGTGCGGCCCCGGCTGTCGACGGCCCGGTACAGATACGCCCAGCGGCCATTGACCTTCACGTAGGTTTCATCCATGTGCCACGGGCAAAGATCGGAAGGGTTACGCCAGTACCAGCGCAGCCGTTTTTCCATTTCAGGCGCATAACGCTGAACCCAGCGGTAAATCGTGGAGTGATCGACATTCACTCCGCGTTCAGCCAGCATCTCCTGCAGCTCACGGTAACTGATGCCGTATTTGCAGTACCAGCGTACGGCCCACAGAATGATGTCACGCTGAAAATGCCGGCCTTTGAATGGGTTCATGTGCAGCTCCATCAGCAAAAGGGGATGATAAGTTTATCACCACCGAATATTTGCAACAGTGCCTAAAAATCGACCATACAGAGAGGGAAACCACCGGAGTGGTGGGAAAAGCAGAAAGGCTCACGTGGCATAAGGCGTGGACAATGGTA
>NZ_JAEBEE010000037.1:0-518 GCF_046548835.1 Streptomyces sp. cmx-4-9
CGCACCCGCGACACCAACCGCGTCGCCAGCAGCGAATGACCACCCAACTCGAAGAAATGGTCATCCACCCCCACCCGCTCCACACCCAGCACCTCACCGAACAGCCCGCACAGAATCTCCTCCTGCGCCGACCGCACCACCCGCCCCCCACCCGCAACCACCTCAGGCACCGGCAGACCACCCCGGTCCACCTTCCCATTCGGCGTCAACGGCAGCCCCTCCAACACCACCACCACCGACGGCACCATGTACTCCGGAAGCCGCTCCCCCACCCCCGCACGCACCACCACACCACTCAGCACCACACCACCGACCGGCACCACATAACCCACCAGCCGCCGATCCCCCGCACGATCCTCCCGAACCACCACCACCGCCTGACCCACACCAGGCAACGCCGAAAGAACCGCCTCCACCTCCCCCGGCTCCACCCGGAAACCACGCACCTTCACCTGCTCGTCCGAACGCCCGACGAACTCCAGCACACCCCCCGCACCCCACCGCGCCACATCACCCGT